>NZ_JASBRE010000034.1 GCF_029960815.1 Pseudomonas sp. AL03 | reverse complement strand
GGCCGATGGCGGCGGGCCCCCGGAGCAATGCCGGAGTGAGGGCATGCCGAGCCTAGGCGAGGCACCGAATGGCGGGGCAAAAGCCCTTGGTTACTTGGGGCTTTTCCAAGTGACTCGCTGTAAAAGCGAAACCGCCAGCCGCCGCTACCGCAGAAACGGATATGCCCCCCATCGTAAACGCCCGAAATCGAAGGCACTCAAAGCCCGGTGTAGACTGAGAACCTGTCCTCTTTCGACCAAGACAAAGGAGTGCGCCTTACCATGATCGGTGCCGAATTACTGTCTCCTGAAACCCTCACGGCGGGGTGGTTGATCTATGTTCCGGTGCTGATCTGGGCCGTTGCGCGAGCACCTTGGGTCGAACTGTTCAGCGACAGCCGCCGCCAACATCTGTTGTTCGGTACGGTGTTCGCGTTGTTCATGCTTTGGCTGGTGCGACAAGACTTCGACACCGGCGTGTCCTACCACTTTATCGGCATGACCGCCGTCACCCTGTTGCTAGACTGGCCGCTGGCAATGGTCGGCGGGTTGGTCGCGCAAGCGGGATTAGTGCTGCTCGGGCGACAAGATCTGGCGGCGATGGGGGTCAACGGCGCGCTGCTGATTCTGCTGCCGGTGCTGGTCACCGAGTGCTGCGCGATCCTGGTGGAGCGAGCGCAGCCGCGTAATCCCTTCGTATATATCTTCGTGTCCGGTTTTTTTGCAGCGGCGCTATCGGCGTTGCTGTGCCTGCTGTTGGCGCTGTGGTTGCTGTGGTTCAACGAACGTTTCGCCATGCCCTATTGGCTGGAAGATTTTGTCGGTTATCTGTGGCTGCTGATTTTCCCGGAAGCATTTATCAACGGCATGGTGGTCAGCGCGCTGGTGGTGTTTTGCCCCGAGTGGCTGGAAACGTTCAATCGCACGCGCTACCTTTCGGCGCCCTGGAAAGACGACGATCCCAAATCTTGATCCACATCAAATGCAAAAAACGCTCACGAATCCATGCTGGTGAAAACCTTCAGGAGCATCGAAATGAGTGTCTACGAATGGGCAAGGCAGGAGTTGCGCCAGAGTCTGGATGGGGCGCAGGAAGTGGGGTTTGATCCGGGGTTGAGCCTGCGCGCCTTGCTCAGTGCAGTGGTGCAACAAAGCAAGGCAGTGCGCAGCGCCGAAGACCTGGCCGATGAGTTGCGTTTTCTTGCGGAAAACCTCGATGACAGCCAGGACTACGGTTTTATGCGGCCTTGAAGATCAGTGGCGCGGGTCAAAGTCTTCGCTGAACAGTTCATCTTCGGCATCCGGGCTGACTGGAATCTTGTGTTCTTCCGACGCCCAGGCGCCCAGGTCGATCAGTTTGCAACGGTCCGAACAGAAAGGCCGGAATTTGCTCTCGGGGCTCCATTCAACAGGGGCGCCGCAGGTTGGGCATTCGACGGTTGGGGTTTGGCTCATGACTGGCCTCCACGCAAAGTAAGGTAAAAGTGATGCAGGCGTTCGACCTCGCTGTGCAGCCAGGCGAGGTCGCGGTCGTTGACCACCACCTCGTCGGCGTGGCTCACGCGGTCCTGTCGGCTGGACTGGGCCTTGAGGATCGCCTGGACCTGTTGCTCGCTGGTCTGGTCACGCTGCAGGGTGCGCTCGATCTGTAGCTGTTCCGGGGCATCGATCACCAGGACCCGTTGGGTCATGGCGTACTGCCCGGACTCGATCAGCAGCGGCGAAACCAGAATCGCGTAAGGTGATTGTGCCTTGGCCAGGTGATCGGCGATTTCCTTGGCGATCAGCGGATGCAGCAGCGCTTCAAGCCAGCGGCGCTCCTCTGGCACTTCGAAGATCAGTTTGCGCAACGCAGCGCGATCCAGTTGCCCGTCGGCTTGCAAGACGCCGGGGCCGAAGTGTTCGGCGATCTTTGCCAGCGCCGGGCGCCCCGGTTCCACCACCCAACGCGCCGCATGATCAGCGTCCACTACGTGCACGCCCAGGTCGATGAAGTGCTGGGCCGCCGCGCTTTTGCCGCTGCCGATGCCGCCGGTCATGCCGAGAATCCAGGGTTTATCCACAGGGGTATTCATTTCAAACCGACAGATTGCCAATAGAAGTCGGTTATTTGACCACCCCAGAGCAAGGCAATCCAGCCGGCAATCGCCAGAAAGGGTCCGAAGGGGATCGGTGTCGACGTTTTCTCGTTGCGCAGGCGCAGTAAAATCACCCCGATGATCGCCCCTACGAGCGATGACAGCAGGATAGTCAGGGGCAAAATCTGCCAGCCACCCCAGGCGCCGAGCATTGCCAATAACTTGAAATCACCGTGGCCGATGCCGTCCTTGCCGGTGATCAGCTTGAACAGCCAGAACACCGACCACAACGCCATATAGCCGGCCACCGCGCCCCACAATGCGTCAGGCAGGGGCACGAAGAGCTCGAAGCTGTTGACGATCAGTCCCAACCACATCAGCGGCAGCACCAGCACATCCGGCAGCAGTTGGTGCTCGGCATCGATCAGGCTCATCGTCAGCAACCCCCAGCTCAGGGCCAGCGCCATGCAGGCCTGCCAGCCGAAACCGAAATGCCACGCGATGAACGCCGAGAGCAGACCGCACGCCAGTTCGGTCAGCGGATAGCGTTTGCTGATCGCTGCCGCGCAGTTCGAGCACCGTCCCCGTAAAAACAGGTAACTGAGCAGCGGAATGTTTTCCCACGCGCGGATTCGATGGCCGCAATGAGGGCACTGGGAATGGGGCAGCAGGAGGTTGAAAGTCGGTAGCGGTGTCTCGCTTGGCAAGCCCAACACGTCATGGGCCTCCAGGCGCCATTCGCGGTCAAGCATTTTTGGCAGGCGCCAAACCACCACGTTGAGAAAGCTGCCAATCAGCAGGCCGACCACCATGGCTGCGATCACGAAAGCCGGCGGGTAGAGGGTCAGAATGTCGTTCAAGGGCATGTCAGATCGCTGAGCCGAGTTGGAAGATGGGCAGGTACATTGCAACCACCAGGCCACCGACGATAACACCCAGCACTACCATGATGAACGGCTCCATCAGGCTGGTGAGGTTATCAACCATGTTGTCCACTTCGTCCTCGTAGAAGCTCGCGACTTTGTCGAGCATGTCGTCCAGTGCGCCGGACTCTTCGCCAATGGCGGTCATCTGAATCGCCATGTTGGGAAAGATGCCGGAGGTGCGCATGGAAAAATTCAGCTGCATGCCGGTGGATACGTCCTGCTTGATACGCAGCACCGCACGCTTGAATACGATGTTGCCCGTCGCGCCGGCCACCGAATCCAGGGCTTCCACCAGCGGCACCCCGGCGGCAAAGGTGGTCGACAGTGTGCGGGCGTAACGGGCCACGGCAGACTTGTACATCAGCGTGCCAATCAACGGCAGTTTCAGTAACCAGGTGTCCATCCGGTCCCGAAAGCCCTGCGACGTTTTAAAGGCGTGGCGCACGCCGAAGATCACCGCGATCAGCACGCCAAGCATCATCCACCACCACGCCTGCATGAACTCCGACAAGCCAATGACCATCACCGTGAAAGCCGGCAATTCGGCGCCAAACCCTTTGAATACCGATTCGAACTGCGGCACCACTTTGACCAGCAATATCCCGGTCACAATGACCGCAACGAACACCACCGCCAGCGGGTAGGTCATGGCTTTCTTGATCTTGGCCTTGAGGCTTTCGCTCTTTTCCTTATAGGTCGCCACTCTCTCCAACAGGGTATCGAGAGCCCCGGCCTGCTCGCCGGCATCGACCAAGTTGCAGTAGAGCTCATCGAAGTATTGGGGCTTTTTGCGCAGGGAAGCGGCGAAGCTGTTACCCGCTGCGACTTCCTGTTTTACCTCGTCTACCAGTGTGCGCATCGCCGGGTTATCAAAGCCTTCACCGATGATGTCGAAGGACTGCAACAGCGGTACACCGGCTTTCATCATGGTCGCCATCTGCCGGGTGAACAGGGCAATGTCCTGGGCCTTGATGCGCTTGCCCATGTTGAAAATCGAAGTGGATTTCTTGCGTACCTTGCCGGGGTTGATGCCCTGCTTGCGCAACTGGGCCTTGATCAACGCCGGGGTCTGACCGCTCAACTCACCGGTCATTTTGGTACCTTTGCGATCTGTACCTTCCCAGGCGTAGACGCTGATTTTTGCTGCTTTGACCGCCATATTCAGTCCTTGGTGACCCGGTTGATTTCTTCAAGGCTGGTGATGCCTTGCATGGCCTTGAGCAGGCCCGACGTACGCAGGTCGTTGAAACCGTCCTTACGCATCTGAATGTCGATTTCCAGTGAATTGCCTTCGGCCATGATCAGCCGTTGCAGGTCCGGTGTGTTCTTCACCACCTCATAAATCCCGACTCGGCCTTTGTAACCGTTGTTGCAGTGATCGCAACCGACTGGCTCATAGATCGTGAATGAGCCGATGCGTTCCTCGGGGAAGCCTTCCTTGAGTAGCGCCTCACGGGGAATCTCGATGGATTTCTTGCAATGGCTGCACAGCTTGCGTGCCAGGCGCTGGGCAATGATCAGGCTGATCGAGGTAGCAATGTTGAACCCCTGAATGCCCATGTTGTGCAAGCGAGTCAGGGTTTCGGCGGCGCTGTTGGTGTGCAGAGTCGACAGCACCAGGTGACCGGTCTGGGCGGCTTTGATGGCGATTTCGGCGGTTTCGAGGTCGCGTATCTCGCCCACCATGATCACGTCCGGGTCCTGTCGCAGAAATGAGCGCAGCGCCTGGGCGAAGTCCATTCCCTGTTTGGGATTGACGTTGACCTGATTGATGCCTTCCATGTTGATCTCCACCGGGTCTTCGGCGGTGGAGATGTTGATGTCCACGGTATTGAGAATGTTCAGCCCGGTGTACAGCGACACGGTTTTGCCCGAGCCGGTGGGCCCGGTCACCAGAATCATCCCCTGTGGCTGCTTGAGGGCGGCCATGTACAGGTCTTTCTGATCGGGCTCATAGCCGAGGGCATCGATGCCCATTTGAGCGCTGGACGGGTCGAGGATCCGGATCACCACTTTCTCGCCCCATAGGGTCGGCAGGGTGTTGACCCGGAAGTCTATGGATTTGCTCCTGGACAGGCGCATCTTGATCCGCCCGTCCTGGGGCCGGCGCCGTTCCGAGATGTCGAGGCTGGCCATGACTTTCAGCCGCGCGGCGATGCGATTGGCCAGTTGAATCGGTGGTTTGGCGACTTCACGCAAAATACCGTCGGTACGCATCCGAACGCGGTAGGTTTTTTCATAGGGTTCGAAATGCAGGTCGGAAGAACCGCTTTTGATCGCGTCCAGCAACATTTTGTGGACGAAGCGCACCACCGGCGCGTCATCGGCATCCTGGCCGGCGATGGCGTCCTGTTTGTTGTCATCGATCGACTCGATGTCCACACCATCAAGGTCGACATCGGCCATGTCTTCCAAGCCGGTGCCTGGGGTATCGAAGAACTTTTCGATGGCGTCGCTGAGTTTATCCTCCTCCACCAGGATGGTTTCAGTGTTCAGCCCGGTGCTGAACTGGATGTCATTGATGGCTTGATGATTGGTCGGGTCGGAAACGCCCACGAACAACCTGTTGCCGCGCCGCCAGAGGGGCAGGGCGCGGTGCTGGCGGATCAGTTTCTCGCTGACCAGACCCTTTGGTTGGGTGTCATTGTCCAGGCAGTTGAGGTCGAGCAAGGTCATGCCGAAGTGTTCCGACGCGATCTCGGCGACCTGGCGGCTTTTCACCAGCTTGTTCTGCACCAGGTAGCTGACCAGGGAGGTGTGATTGCGTTGGGCTTGCTGATACGCCTGTTGCGCGCTTTTGTCAGTGAGCAGCTCGGCCAGGACCAATTGCTTGGCCAGACCGCTAAGGGCGATGTCATTCATTGGGATACCGGACGCAGACAGTTCATGACTTATAGCCTAGTCAAGCGGAGGAACCAAACCAGCGACGTTCAGGTGACAAAAAGTGTCAGATAGTGCGGATTCTGGGGGTAGGAAAGGAGTGTGTGACGCTCGCACGCCCCCCAACACGGGGCGAAGGGCTTGGCATGGGCTGTGCTGCGACTAGTTCAGATCATGAGATTTCGACTCATGCACGGAGCTTGTCTATGAATACTCAAAAAGGTTTTACTCTGATCGAGCTGTTGATCGTGGTGGCGATCATCGGGATTCTGGCGACGTTTGCGCTGCCGCAATATTCCAAGTACCAGGCGCGGGCCAAAGTCACGGCGGGTATTGCCGAAATTTCGGCGCTGAAAGTGCCTTATGAAGATGTCATTAACGCAGGGGCCGCCGATCCGACCATTGCCAACGTCAATGCGACTGTTGCTGCTACTCAGAACTGCAACCTTACGGTGACGGGGACTGTTGCCGCGGGGACCGGAACCATTGTATGTACGCTGATCAATGCCCCGGCACCTGTACTGGGCAAGACCGTTACCCTTTCTCGTAGCGCGACTGCCGGTTGGACTTGCGTAACCAATGCCGCCAAGGATTATTCGACTACTGGCTGCCCAGGCGTTTGATTTAGCGCCGGCTGCCCCCTACCTCGCCTTAATGGCGGGGTATTTTTTTGGTGCGCCAGGCATGGCGCGTTGCGCGCAAGCGCAACCAGCTGGGCTGTGGTGGCCACGCTGGTGACCTGGAGGTGAAAGTCCTCTACACACCCGGCAAGGGGAAGTGTTAGCCAGAGGCAAGGGTGTCGCGGGTGACTGCGAATCTGAAGGAAGCCCGAGGCAAAATGCTGGCCTGACGAACAGGAAGCGGATAGAGGCGGCGCAGCGGGGTAAGACGGCCAAAATCTTCAAAGTCCAGTACTTGCACGGAACGCTACGTCGTAGATCCGACAGGCATAAGCAGGTAGGTCGCGCGAATTACCCTGGGAGATGGGTGGTTGGGCGGGCTACTTCAAGCTGAGCCAAAGCAAACGGCCTTGAGGAACTGGACGGCTGGGTGCGTCACAAGCTTCGTTGTGTCGTCTGGCGTCAATGGAAGCGGCCCTCTACGAGGGCGCGCAACTTGATACGCTTGGGACTTAATGAGGCGCGGGCGTGTAAATCGGCAGTCAATGGCCGAGGCCCATGGTGGAACTCGGGAGCGCCTCATATGAATCAGGCGCTGCCGAAGAAGCTGTGGGACCGACTCGGGCTGGTCTCGATACTGGATACGATAAATCGGCTTAGCTGTGTAACCTGAACCGCCGTATACGGAACCGTACGTACGGTGGTGTGAGAGGACGGCGGATGTAAATCCGCCTCCTACTCGATTCTGGAATTTGATGGTCATCACGCCGGCAAGAAAATCCCGACAATTCATGGCTTTAGGCCTGCGTTAAAACCCGCAACTTGCATGTCGATAACAGCGAGGTCATGCAATTTGCATGATTCCGAAAATTGGTCATTCTACTAAGCTAATGATTTATAAGGATTTATTTCATGTCTCAAAGTTGGCACAGCGTTCGCAATATCTCCAGTAACCCTGCTGACAAGACACGCAGCAGACTTTATAGAAAAACAGGAGTTACTCGTATGAAGAAGTTCGCTATCGCTGCCGCTACTGCTACCGCGCTGACCCTGACCATGGCCAACGCTGCATTTGCTCAGACCCAGGCTACCCAGTCACCCATGGTTCTGGCCGCCGGTGAAGTGACCGAAGCTAAAGAAGCTACTTCCGATACCTGGATCACTACCAAAGTCAAAGCAGACCTTGTGACTGAAAAAGGCATTCCTGGTACTGACATCAAGGTTGAAACCAACAAAGGCGTTGTGTCCCTGTCGTCCACCGTTGCGGTGACAGACGCTCAGAAAGCCACCGCGGTGGCCATCACCAAGAAAATCAAAGGCGTCAAAGCGGTCTCCGCTGACGGCCTGAAAGCCGAGTAAGGCAAGACTTCTCGCCTGGACTGGGAGAAGGCGCGGCAGGCGGGCCGAGCAATACGCCTGCCTCCTCTGGAGAGTTCATGCGAAGGCCATAAGGATGTGGCCATTACAGGCCCCGGCATTCGTGTCGGGGCCTGTTCTATTGTGGATTGGTAAAAATCTGTGTAGCAGCTGGCGAAGCCTGCGGCTACAAAGAGCATGCGGGCAGGTGAAGGTTAATTCTCAGTTGCCACGCTTGCTGGTGATCTGCTTCAAACGATTACCTTCAAAACGCAGATACTGGTACATCCCGCCGCTGGGCCCGTAGGTCCATTCCTCGACTTGAAACTCTTCCCGTCGGTTAGCGCTGCGCTTGTAGCCCAACAGATCACGGCTGACCGGTTCACCGCATTTCTGCAGCACTTCACTGGACCGGTCCCCGACACTGACCAATTGACTGCCACAGCGCAGGGTATCGGCGGCCGAGGCCTGACTGGCGGCCATTGCCAGTGCCAGGCTCATCAGCCATTTCGCGCCCATCACTCGGCATCCAGATGCAGCGGTGTAACCACCCGGCCGTCACTTTCCGCTTCGCCAAGGTTAGCGTCGATGAAGTACACGCGGTCATCGGCCAACTGACCCTTGTCGACCAGATAGTCCTTGATGCTGCTGGCGCGTTCCTGACCCAGCTGGCGTAAGAGAACGTCGCTGGAACTCCAGAACTTGATCACGCCCTCGCGCATTTTTGCGGTGCGTTCTTCCTTGCCCAGGTCCTTCCATTCGGCAGGCGGCTGCGTCTTCAGGCGCGTGCGGTAGATCCCTTCCAGCAGCGAACCTTTCTCGCTGTCCGGCACTTGCAGCAGCGAGGCCTGCGCCGGCACTTTGTCACCGCGGCGCTGGAGCATTTTGTAGTAGTTATACTGGTATTCCCGTTCCAGACGTTGCTCGGCGATCAGCGGGCCATCGCTGCTTGCGGCAGCCGTGCCTTCGATTTCCAGGCGCAAGGCCGGACGTTCCTTGAGGGCCTGCGACAGTTTGACCAACGAACCCTCGGCATCCTTGCTCAGGTCGCTTGAACCTGGCGCAAACGAGACGGTGCCCAAATCCTCCGAACCCCCGCCACTGACCAGCCCGCCAATCATTTTGAACGGCGCGGCGGCGGCTTTGACGATCAGGTTGCGCAGGGTCTGCCAGACAATCGGCATGATGCTGAACTGCGGGTTGTTCAGGTCGCCGGTCACCGGCAGCTCGATGGAGATTTTGCCGTCGATGTCCTTGAGCAATGCGATCGCCAGTTTCAGCGGCAGGCTCACGGCGTCCGGACTGTCGACTTTCTCCCCCAGTTGCAACTGCTCGACCACCACTTTGTTTTCGGCCTTGAGCTGGCCCTTGGTGATCAGGTAATGCAGGTCGAGATTGAGTCGGCCCTTGCGGATGCGGTAGCCGGCGAACTTGCCGGAGTAGGGCGTCAGCGTGGTCAGTTCCACCCGTTTGAAGCTGGTGGTGATGTCGAGGCTGGCCATCGGGTCGAACGGGTTGACCGAGCCCTTGATGGTCACCGGCGCATAGCGGTCGACCTTGCCTTTGATGTCGACACTGGCCGGTTTCGCCTGACGGCTGTCGATGGTGCCGATCTGCCCGTTGAGCTGCTGCACGGCGGTGGCGAAGTTCGGGGTCAGGCTGAAGTCGGCGAAGTTGGCCGAGCCGTCATTGATGGCAATGCCGCCAATGTGGATGCCCAGCGGTTTTTCCTTGCCGGCAGGTTTGGCTGCAGCCGTTTTGGCGCCTGAGTCGGGCGGTTGCGGAATCAGCAGATCGTCGACGTTAGTGGTGCGGTCATCATTGATCATGAAGCGCGCATAAGGCTGGAACAGGGTGACCTTGTTGATCGACAGGCTGTCGCCGTGTTGATAATTCAGGCCTTCGAGCACCAACTGCTGCCACTTGAGGAAGTCGCGGGTTTTGAGGGTGTCGAGGGTATGCAGTTGATCGACCTGGGCTTTGCCTGTGACGCTGAACGCCAGCGGCTCGGTGCTTTTCAGGTCGACCGCCAGATCACTGCCAAGCATGCCGCTGCGCAGTTCCAGGCGAATGAACGGGTTGATGTAGGACTGGGCGACGCGCAGGTCGATGTCCTTGGTCTGCACGTTTAACTTGGCGCTGACGGGGGCGAGATTGACGACGCCGTCTGCCGTGATCTTGCCTTGCTTGCCCAGACCGGTGTCGAGCTTGAGGTTAAAAGGCGAGCCATTGAGGCTGTCGAAATTCTGCAGGTCCAGGTTCAGCGGGCCGACGTCCAGCGCTACGGCGGGTTGCGCCTTGCGGTCGGCCAGATGCACCTGGTAATCACGCAGTTGCACGTCTTTGAGCAGCACCTGCCAAGGTTTGCTCGGCGGCGCCGGCTCAGGCTTTGGTGAGTCGGCGGCTGCCGGGGTGCTGGCCGGCTCGGCGTTGGCTTTGACGGCCGGTTTGGACGGTTGGCTGGCGAACAGTTTCTGCCAATCGAGTTGCCCGTCGGCTTCGAGGGCGGCCCAGGTTTCCAGTTTTTGGCTGCGGATCTTGCCGACGACCACTTGCTGCTTGGCCAGGTCTACGGTCGTTTCACTGATGTCCAGCCGCTTAAGCTTCGCCAGCGGCCGACCATCTGGAGCCTTGATGTTGAAGGGGGCGATGCTGACGGCGACATTGCTCAGCAGCAGTTCGGTTTTTTTGGACAGGTTCAGCTTGTAATCGGTGCTCAGGTTCAGGGTGCCGTTTTCCAGATCCAGCGGCACCGAGTCGCGAACGTAAGGCCACCAGACTTTCATGTTGGCATCGGTGACTTTCAATTTACCTTCGGAGGCGATCGGGATCAGGCTGAAATTACCGGTCCAGTCGATCTGCCCACCGGAAGGGCCGACGGCCACCAAGGTCATGTCGGCGTTATCTTCTGGCAGGGTGCTGAGGTTCTTCAGCTCGAAATCGAGCTTGTCGTAGAGGAACTCGATGGGCTCGCGAGGGCGCGCGTCCTGGAAGTGCACATAGCCGTCGGCCAGTTTGATGCGCTCCACGCGTAGCGGGAACGGTTTGGCGTTCGGGTCGACCGGGGTCGGCTCGCTGGCGGGTATTTTGAACAGGCCGAGCAGATTGAGTTTGCCGTCCTTGCCGAAGAGGATTTCGGTCTTGGGTTTGTCTATTTCGATATCGGACAGGTGCAGTGCCTTGGTCCAGAGGCTGTCGATCTGGAGATTGGCATACAGCCGCTCGAAGCCGACCTGCTCCTTGCCCGGATCGCCGATGATCAAGCCCCACAGGGTTACTTCAAGGCTGAACGGGTTGAGTTCGATCCGCGAAATCGTGGCGGGCGTCGTCGCGTAGCTGGCCAATTGTTGGTTGGCCACCCGCAAAGCGATGCCCGGTAAAATCAGAAACCCCAGCAGGCTGTAGAGGGCTAGAGCGGTCAACAGAGCGCCAATAGCGCGAATCAATCCTTTGGGCATGTGCGGTTTCATCTGTCTGAATCGGAGTGCGTTGGAGTATGACACGCGTTTCCGGTTCCGAAGTGATCATGCTTTATAGGATTTATCTGATTTTCCGGACGTATCTCAGAGCTGCAGAATCAGCGTTTTCAGTGGCGGTTGTTGGTCCAACGACGGGAAATCACCGCCCGGTTTCATTACGGTCCATTCACGCACCGGCCGCCCGGCTTTCTCGGCACAGCGCAAAACGTGTTCGCGCCAGTCGTCCATGCTGACTTTTGCCAGGTTGTTGCAGCAGATCAGCACGCCATTGTCGGCGGTGGTCAGCAGTGCCGGCTTCAACAGGCTCTGATAGTCACGCAGCAAGTCGACGGTGCCGAAAGCGCTCTTGGCCCAGGCTGGCGGATCCAGCAGCACCAGGTCGTACTGACGCTGCTCCAGACGTTGATAGCTTGGCAGTTTCTGCCCGCGGCGCTGGCTGATCGGCAGACCGGCCAATTGGCGGATGGCCGGGAAATAGTCGGACTGGATGAAGTCCATGGTCGGCAACTGGGGATTGAGCAGACCGTTCTCACGCCCGACGGCCAGGTTGCCCTCAGCGAAATCGAGGTTGCAGACCTCGCTCGCGCCACCGGCCGCCGCACTCAAGCCGACGCCACAGGTGTAGGCGAACAGGTTCAGCACACTTTTGTTTTTACTGTGCTGCTTGACCCAGCCGCGCGTATTGCGCAGGTCGAGGAACAGCAGCGGATCCTGGCCGGCATGGCGACCGCGAACCCGGTAATTGAGCCCCCATTCGTGGCCGATCAGGTCTTGCAAGGCGGGCTCGTCGGCGCGGTAGACGGTGTCTTCACGGTCGATGCGCGAGTTGCCTCGGGAGCGATCGTTGTAGACCAGCAGCGTTTCGAGGCCCAGGTGCTGATTGATGGCTTCGTGCAAATGCAGCAACGCATCACGTTCCAGCGACTGGTGAAAGCTTTGCACCAGCAATTGCGGGCCGTAGCGGTCGATCGTCAGACCGCCGGCGCCTTCCTGGCTGCCATGGAACAGGCGATAGCAATCGGTGCCTTGCTGATGCAGTTCGGCCAGCAGGTCCTGACGACGATCGAGGGCGGCGCGCAGCGCCTGATTCAAGGAAGACATGCTGGGCGCCTTGCAGGAGGGAATTTGGCGCGGGAGTTTAACAGCTTGAGCAGAGAACCACTGATCGTTCCCACGCTCTGCGTGGGAATACCTCAACGGACGCTCCGCGTTCGGCTTTTGGGACGCAGAGCGTCCCGGGCTGCATTCCCACGCAGAGCGTGGGAACGATCAAACTTACAATAATCCCATCCGACGCCTGGCCCGGTGCATCGAGCCGTTACGCACCGCCCAACGCAGCATCGGCGTGGTGCGGTTGACGCCGGCGCGGATCAGCTTGCGTTGCAGCGGGCTCTGTTGGACACCCAGCATGTCACTGGCCCAGTCCGGCAGCAGGTCAATCCCGGCCTGCATCATCAAACCGCCGAAAGGTCTGGCTAAACGACTGGGGGAGGGGGCGTTCAGCAACAGCCGCACCACTTCGCGACTGCGTTCGTCGCACAGCAGTTGTGGGCGAATTCGTTCAAGGTAATCGGCCATTTCCTGCCGTGAACGCGGCACGTCACGGGCGCCGAGCCGTTTGGCGACCAGCGCGATTTCCGTGTAATAACGGTCCTGGTCGGCCAGGGACAGGTTCGGATTGCGGTAACGCAGGTGCGCGGCGAGGAAGTTGCTGACCTCGGCCACGTGCACCCAGGTCAGTAGATCAGGGTCACTGGCGGTATAAGGCCGGCCATCCGGTGCAGTGCCGGCCACTTGCAGGTGGATGGTGCGGACTTTCTCGATCAGCCAGTCGGCGTCCTTTCGCGAACCGAACGTGGTACCGGAAATGAACTGCCCGGTGCGGCGCAGTCGGCCAATCATGTCCTCGCGAAAATTCGAATGGTCCCAGACCCCGGCCAGGGCCAGTGGATGCAGAGCTTGCAGCATCAGGGCGCTGATGCCGCCGATCAGCATGCTGCTGAAGTCGCCGTGAACTTGCCAGCTCACTGAATCCGGCCCGAACAGGCCGGGATCGCCCTTGGGGTTTTCCAGGTCGAGCTTGCCCAGAGACAGACCGCTCAGGCTCATGATCTGGGTCTCGATGCGGGTTCGAATGAATTCCATGGCGACTCAGTGGCGAAAAAAAGGCGCGGCCATTACGGGCCGCGCTGGGAAGTTTAAAGCATGAGCTTATTGGTTCAGGCGTTTATCGACCAACTCCTGGACCACGCTCGGGTCGGCCAGGGTCGAGGTGTCGCCCAGGCTGTCCAGTTCATTGCAGGCGATCTTGCGCAGAATCCGTCGCATGATCTTGCCCGAACGGGTTTTCGGCAAGGCCGGCGCCCACTGGATCAGGTCCGGTTTGGCGAAGCTGCCGATTTCCTCGCTGACGTGAGCCAGCAGTTCTTTCTTCAGTTCGTCATTGGGCTCGGTGCCGTTCATGGGGGTGACGAAGGCGTAGATGCCCTGGCCTTTGACATCGTGGGGGTAACCGACCACGGCGGCTTCGGCGATGCTGTCGTGCAGCACCAGGGCGCTTTCCACTTCGGCGGTGCCGATGCGGTGCCCGGAGACGTTGATTACGTCGTCGATGCGTCCGGTGATCCAGTAGTCGCCGTCCTCATCGCGCCGGGCGCCGTCGCCGGTGAAATAGTAGCCGGGGTAGGGCTTGAAGTAGGTGTCGACCATTCGTTGCGGGTCGCCGTAGACGCTGCGGATCTGCGCCGGCCAGCTGGATTTGATCGCCAGCACGCCGCTGCCGGCGCCTTTTATCTCCTTGCCCGTTTCATCCAGCAACACCGGTTGCACGCCGAACATCGGTTGTGTGGCACAGCCGGGTTTGATCCGTTGCGCGCTGACCAGTGGGCTGAGCATGATGCCGCCGGTTTCGGTCTGCCACCAGGTGTCGACAATCGGGCAACGCTGCTCGCCGACGACGTTGAAGTACCAATCCCACGCTTCCGGGTTGATCGGCTCACCGACGCTGCCAAGTAGTCTGAGGCTCTCGCGAGAAGTTTCCTTCAACGGTTCGGGGCCTTCACGCATCAGCGAACGCAAGGCAGTCGGGGCGGTATAGAAAATGTTCACTTGGTGCTTATCGATCACCTGCCAGAAGCGCGAGCTGCTCGGGTAGCTCGGCACGCCTTCGAATATCAGCGTGGTCGCGCCGTTGGCCAGCGGGCCGTAGACGATGTAGCTGTGGCCGGTGACCCAACCGACATCGGCGGTGCACCAAAAGACTTCGTTGTCGCGGTAGTCGAGCACGTACTTGAAGGTCATCGCCGCTTGCAGCAGGTAGCCGCCGGTGGTGTGCAACACACCTTTGGGTTTGCCGGTGCTGCCGGAGGTGTAGAGGATAAACAGCGGGTCTTCGGCGTCCATCGGCTCAGGCGGGCAATCGTCGCTGACGTCGCGCAGCGCCTGGTGATACCAGATGTCCCGGCCCTCGACCCAGTCCACTTCACCCTGAGTGCGCTCGACCACGATGACAGTGCTGACGTTCGGACAACTTTGCAGCGCCTGGTCGACTTTCTGCTTGAGCGGCACGAATTTACCACCGCGCACGCCTTCATCGGCGGTGATCACAGTGCGGCAGTCGGCATCGAGAATCCGGTCACGCACGGAGTCCGGAGAGAAACCACCGAACACCACCGAATGCACCGCACCAATGCGCGTGCAGGCGAGCATGGCGTAGGCGGCTTCGGGGATCATCGGCATGTAGATGCACACGCGATCGCCTTTCTTCACGCCACGGCTTTTGAGCACGTTGGCCAGGCGACAGACGTTGTGATGGAGTTTTTTGTAGGTGATCTGCGCGGATTCGGCAGGGTCGTCGCCTTCCCAGATGATCGCGATTTGATCGCCGCGCTTTTTTAGGTGACGGTCAATGCAGTTGTAACTGACATTTAACGTTCCGCCAGCGAACCAGCTTGCCTCACCGGTTTTCAGGTTATAGCGCTGGACGGTCTCCCACGGCGTACTCCAGTCGAGAAAACGTGTGGCCTGCTCGGCCCAGAAGGTGCTGGGATGATCGATGGATTGGCGGTACAGGCGCTTGTAGTCGTCTTGACTTAATTGTGCGGCCCGGCGGACGGCATCGGCTTGGGGGAACGTGCTGATATCGAACATGACGGTTCCTTATTCTTGTTTTGCGACAAGATCTAAAGATGCGCCGAGTGGGGAGAGGGTTCAAGACTTGAAAACAAACACAACCCTGTAGGAGCGAACGGTGCGGCGATCCGACTTGCTCGCGAAGAACGATAACTCGGTGTACCTGATACACCGAGCCGCCTTCTTCGCGAGCAAGTCGGATCGCCGCACCGTTCGCTCCTACAGGGATGGCGTTAGCCGCGGTGACGACCGCGGAAGTAGTTGATCAGGCCTTGGGTTGAAGCATCGTCAGCCGGGGTTTCTTCGCTGCCGACCAGGCGGTTGTAGACGCCTTTGCCGAGCTCTTTACCCAGCTCCACGCCCCACTGGTCGAAGGCGTTGATGCCCCAGATCACACTTTGCACGAAGACTTTGTGTTCGTACATCGCCACCAATGCGCCGAGACGACGCGGGCTGATGCGTTCGACCACCAACGTATTGCTCGGACGGTTACCCGGGATCACCTTGTGTGACGCGAGTTTCTGCACGTCTTCTTCGCTCATGCCTTTGTCGCGTAACTCGGCTTCGGCCTCGGTAAGGGTCTTGCCCAGCATCAGCGCCTGGCTTTGGGACAGGCAGTTGGCGTACAGCCACTGATGGTGGTCGGACACCGGGTTGAAGCTGACGATCGGCACGATGAAGTCGGCCGGGATCAGTTGAGTGCCCTGATGCAGCAACTGGTGGTACGCATGCTGACCGTTGCAGCCAACGCCACCCCAGATCACAGGACCCGTGTCGGTGGACACCGGAGTGCCGTCCTGGCGCACGCTCTTGCCGTTGGATTCCATGTCCAGCTGTTGCAAGTGCTTGGTGATGTTGCGCAAGTAATGGTCGTACGGCAGGATCGCGTGGCTCTGCGCGCCCCAGAAGTTGCCATACCAGATGCCGAGCAAGGCCAGCAGCACTGGCATGTTCTGATCGAAAGGCGTGCTCTGGAAGTGCTGGTCCATGGTGTAGGCACCGGACAGCAGTTCCTTGAAGTTCGACATGCCGATGGCCAGGGCAATTGGCAAACCGATGGCCGACCACAACGAGTAACGGCCGCCAACCCAGTCCCACATCGGGAAGATATTTTCTTCGCGGATCCCGAATGCCACAGCCGCTGCATTGTTGCTGGAGACGGCGATGAAGTGACGATATAGCTCGGCTTCCGACCCCCCCTGAGCCAGGTACCAGGCGCGTGCGGCCTGGGCATTCTTCAGGGTTTCGAGGGTGTTGAAGGATTTCGACGAAACGATGAACAGCGTGGTTTCGGCACGCAGTTTCAGGGTCAGTTCGTGGAACTCACTGCCGTCGATGTTCGCCAGGTAATGGCAGCGCACGCCCTTCTGGGCGTAGGACAACAGTGCTTCAGAGACCAGCTCCGGGCCGAGGAACGAGCCACCGATGCCGATGTTTACCACGTCAGTGATCGGCTTCTCGGTGTAACCGCGCCACAGACCGTCGTGGATACGGCCCACGAGGTCAGTGATCTGGTTCAGGACCTTGTGCACTTCCGGCATCACGTTGACGCCGTTCACCGACAGCTTGTCGCCAACCGGGCGGCGTAGCGCGGTATGCAAGGCGGGGCGGCCTTCGGAGGCGTTGACGATTTCGCCTTCAAACAGCGCTTTGATCGCGCCCTGGAGATCGACTTCGTTGGCCAGGCCCACCAGCAGATCGCGGGTCTCGGCGTTGATCAGGTTTTTCGAATAATCGAGAAACAGGCCGCAGCTGCTGAGGGTGAATTGGGTGAAGCGCTGCGGATCGGCATTAAAGGCTTCGCGCATGCTGAAATCTTGCATGGCTTGGCGGTGATCATTCAACGCTTGCCAGGCGGGCAGAGCGGTAACGTCGTGAGGGGTGCGGTAATACGCCATCGCTGCGGGTTTCCTTTTTACTTGAACGGCCTTTTGAACACAAAAAATCCCGGAGCGCTGTGGGTGGGCGTCCGGTCAACTGCGTCGACACGATTTCATGACACAGGGCGAATACAGTAAACCTCGCGCTGCGATCTGTCTTGACTTTGTCTGACCCGTTCCCGGTACTTTTTTATACATCAAGCAGGGAACGGTCCGATAAACGGAAGGGGGATGGACTAAGACGGGATCAGGCGACCTGAACCGGAATGGCATTGCTGGTGTGGCTCAGTTCATTACCCGGCGCCATGTAGAGCATGCGTGGCTTGAAGTTGAGCAGTTCGGCTTCGCTGTAGTGGGCGTAGGCGCAGATGATCACGCGGTCGCCAACCTTGGCCTTGTGTGCGGCTGCACCGTTGACCGAGATCATGCGCGAACCTTCTTCACCACGGATCGCGTAGGTGGTGAAGCGTTCGCCGTTGTCGACGTTGTAGATCTGGATCTGCTCGTATTCACGGATGCCGGACAGGTCCAGCCATTCGCCGTCGATGGCGCAAGAACCTTCGTAATCGAGTACAGCGTGGGTGACTTCGGCGCGATGCAGCTTGGCCTTGAGCATGATGGCGTGCATGAGTGTTTTCCCAGGTCGGAATCGAACGGCGGGCATTGTGCCCAAAGCCAATGTGGGCAGCAATACAGGGTGCGAGGCAACGCAACTCCCTGTAGGAGCGGAGCTTGCTCGCGAAGGCGTCATGTCAGTCGATGCAGATGTCGAATGACGCGACGCCTTCGCGAGCAAGCTTCGCTCCTACAGGGGATCTGTGGTGTTTAGGCGGGCGCGTCGAGGTTCAGATGGAGGTTATCGATCAACCGCGTAGTACCCAGAAATGCCGCCACCAGAATCACCAGGTCCCGATCCTCCGGGGTGGCCGGACGCAACGTCGGCGCATGACGAATTTCCAGATAGTCAGGACGCAAACCAGCCGCTTCAAGCTGCTTGATCTGTGCGCCGATCAAGGCCGGGAAATCCCGCTCGCCCTGTTTGATCGCGTCGGCAATCTGGTTCAAACCGCGGTACAGAACCGGCGCAACGGCCCGCAGTTCTTCGCTGAGGAAACCATTGCGCGACGACAGCGCCAGGCCATCGGCTGCACGTACCGTCGGTTCGCCGATGATCTGGATCGGCATGTTCAGGTCATGCACCAGGGCGCGAATCACCGCCAGTTGCTGGAAGTCTTTCTGGCCAAAGATTGCCAGGTCCGGCTGGACCATGTTGAACAGCTTGGTGACCACCGTCGCCACACCTTCGAAATGCCCGGGACGGCTGGCGCCGCAGAGGCCTTCGCAAAGTTGTGGAACGCTGACGCGGGTCTGCCCGGCCATGCCGTCGGGGTACATTTCTTCAGCAGTTGGCGCGAACAGCAAGTGGCAACCGGCCTGGAGCAGTTTCTCCTGATCGGCCGCGAGGGTACGCGGGTACTTGTCGAGGTCTTCGCCGGCGCCGAACTGCAGCGGATTGACGAAAATGCTCGCGACCACGAAATCCACCCGTTGGGTGGCTTTGGTAACCAGTGCAACATGACCGCTGTGCAGGTTGCCCATGGTCGGCACGAAGCCGATTCGCTTGCCTTCGCCACGGGCACGGGCCACGGCGGCCCGCAATTCGCGTACGGTTTTTACGGTGTTCATGCAGAGAATCCGTGTTCGATACCTGGGAAAGTCGCCGCTTTGACTTCAGTGACGTAAGCGCCAATCGCCGCTTGAATGTTTTGTTGCCCGGCCATGAAGTTCTTCACGAATTTCGGCACACGGCCAGTGATCGACAGGCCGAGCATGTCGTGCAGAACCAATACCTGGCCGTCGGTGCCACTGCCGGCGCCGATGCCGATTACCGGAATGCCCACAGCCTGGGTGATTTCCTGAGCCAGTTCGCTCGGTACGCACTCGAGCAGCAACATGGATGCACCGGCCTGCTCTAGTGCGATGGCGTCGGCACGCATTTGCCGCGCCTGGTTCTCGCTGCGACCCTGGACTTTGTAACCGCCCAGAATGTTCACCGATTGCGGTGTCAGCCCCATGTGCGCGCACACCGGGATACCGCGTTCGGCCAGCAGACGGATCGAGTCCGCCAGCCACAGTGCACCTTCAACTTTGACCATGTGCGCACCGGCCTGCATCAACAGGGCGCTGTTGGTCATGGCTTGTTCGGTGGTGGCGTAGGCCATGAAGGGCAGGTCGGCGAGGATCAAAGCGTCGGTGTTGCCGCGTTTGACGGCCGCCACGTGGTAAGCCATTTCCGCGGTGGTGACCGGCAGGGTGCTGTCGTGACCTTGCAAAACCATGCCAAGGGAGTCGCCCACCAGCAACACCTCGACGCCCGCTTCATTGCAGGCGTGGGCGAAGGTCGCGTCATAGCAGGTCAGCATGGTGATTTTTTCACCTTTTAGCTTGAGACCTTGCAGAGTGGTCAGGGTGATGGCTGGCATGAAAAGTTCCTCATTCAGGCGCTGTGGAAACTACTGCGAGTAACGCGCGTGATTCTTCGTTAAATACAGGCGCACGGTCTGTTGTCGTGCTTTTAAGGCCTGGATTGCGCCCTTCAATGCCGTGTTGGCGGCAGCGGGACGCCTATAGTCGTGAGGAGAACTCGGGAAGTCAATTGCGTGTGTTACCGCGTTGTTACGCCAGGGGTGTTACCGGGGTAACTGATGCGTTTCAGCAGATTCTGCGAGAGCAACATAAACCAATGTGGGAGTGTCAAGCGGGGGGCAGGCGTTCCAGCCCGAAGAACGGGCAGGCGGCAAGCAAATCACTCAGGCTGCGACCATCGGCCAAACGTAAATCCGCAGGCGCCAGCTCGGCCAGTGGATAGAGAACGAAAGCTCGTTCTTGCATGTGGTAGTGAGGCACCTTGAGGCGAGGTTCATCGATCAGCCGATTACCGAACAGCACGATGTCGAGATCAAGGGTGCGTGGGCCCCAACGTTCAATACGCTCGCGGCCCTGTTCGTTCTCGATGGCTTGCAGCGCATCCAGCAGGTCCAGCGGCGCAAGGGTGCTGTCGAGGGCGGCGACCGCGTTGGTGTAACGCGGTTGGCCGGGCAGCAGCGAGTCGCTCTGATAAAACGCGGACACCCCGATCAGTTCGGTCTGCGGCAACTGCGCCAGCGCCTCGACAGCGCTGCGCAATTGGTCGGCGGGGTCAGCCAGATTGCTGCCCATGCCGATGTAGATGCGTTCCATGGATTACTCGCCCGTGGTGCTCGGTGCGCCTGCGGTGCGTTTGCGCTTGGCGCCACCGCTGCGGCGACGTTTGCGTGGAGCGCCGGTGCCGTCATCCTTGCCGCTGAGGTCGCGGATCATGTCGCGACGTTCGCTGTCGTTGGCGTCCTGATAGTCCGTCCACCATTCGCCCAGGCCATCGGTCTGTTCACCAGCGCTTTCGCGCAGCAGCAGGAAGTCGTAACCGGCACGGAACCGCGGGTTGTCCAGCAACAGGTCGGCGCGCTTGCCGCTGCGGCGTGGCAGACGTTCCTGCATGTCCCAGATCTCGCGGATCGGCAGGGTGAAGCGTTTCGGAATCGCGATGCGCTGGCACTGTTCGGCGATCAGCTCATGAGCGGCTTCCTGCATGGCCGGAATCGGCGGCATGCCACGTTCTTGCAGGCGCAGTACGCGGGCCGGCAGGGCAGGCCAGAGCAGGGCAGCAAACAGGAACGCCGGGGTCACCGGTTTGTTCTGCTTGATCCGCAGGTCGGTGTTGATCAACGCTTCGCTGATCAGCGTGTGGGTGTACGTCGGGTTGTATTCCAGCGCCTCGGCACTGGCCGGGAACAGCGGATCGAACAGCTGCAGGTCGACCAGCATCTCAAAGGTGTCCGCGGCATGGCCGGAGAGGAACAGCTTGAGCACTTCTTCGAACAGGCGGGCCGACGGAATCTCGCGCAGCATCGGCGCCAGCTCGCGGATTGGCGCGGCGCTGTGCTTTTCGATGCCGAAATTCAGCTTGGCGGCGAAGCGCACGGCCCGCAGCATCCGTACCGGATCTTCCTGGTAGCGTTGCTTTGGATCGCCAATCAGGCGGATCAGGTGATTGCGGATGTCGTGTACGCCGTTGGCGTAGTCGAGGATGCGCTCGCTGACCGGATCGTAATACAAGGCGTTGATGGTGAAGTCGCGGCGTTGCGCGTCTTCTTCCAGCGTGCCGTAGACGTTATCGCGCAGGATGCGCCCGCTCTCGTTGCGCGAGGACTGGTTGCTGTCTTCCTCTTCATCGTTTTGCGGGTGATTGGCGCGGAAGGTCGCGACTTCAATGATTTCGCGGCCAAAGTGGATGTGCACCAGCTTGAAGCGTCGACCGATGATCCGCGCGTTGCGGAATTCGGCCCGAACCTGCTCAGGCGTGGCACTGGTGGCGACGTCGAAATCTTTTGGCGTGATGCCGAGCAGCATGTCACGCACGCAGCCGCCGACCAGGTAAGCCTGGTAACCGGCGTTCTGCAGGCGTTCGACAATGTTCACCGCGTAGCGACTGAATTGGGCCTTTTGCAGCGAATGTTGGCCGCTGTTGAGCACTTCAGGCGTACTGCGAATGTGTTGCGTATGACGCTTGGGAGAACGGAATGACTGGAACAACTTCTTCAGCATGGGATGCACTGTTTGAAGGAATGTTCGGCCAAAACGAAGAATGACCGCATGATGGGCGGGGATTCTAGCATTTAGTCGGGGGATGGTGTAGGAAGCTGCGCAAGCGCTTGAAGGAGCGGCTTGTTAGTGCGGATTGGCTCTGTGTAGCAGCTGCCGAGCCTGCGAGGCTGCGTTCGGCTGCGAAGCAGTCGTCAAACCAGAGATTGCGGTGTGTCAGAAGAAACTGGGTGCCTGTATTGCGACTGCTCCGCAGTCGAACGCAGCCTCGCAGGCTCGGCAGCTGCTACAGGGGCAGCGTGAATGCCGAATCACAGAAACTACAAGGGGAGCCGAAGCTCCCCAAGAAAGTAGTTGCGTGCTCTATTTTTATTTTTTATTCGGGCTTCTTGTTTTTGTTGAGTGCCCTCGCCATGAAGTTTTTCCTTCATGACCCTCCCAATCGGGAGCCAAGAGCAAACGGATTGCTTTGGTCGCTGTGTTGCAGTGATCTTACGATCCAACCAGTGCAGGCTCTGTCTTATGACAGTTTTTATTGTTCTCGGCCTGGTCGTGGGGCAAGCCCCCAATACAACGCCTCTCCAAAAGAATCAGTTAGCTGCGCCTCTCGCCGTCTTGTTTTTATTGTGCGTGAGTCGATTCGTCTTATTTTTATTGTCTTGTGCATTGCTTGTTATTGTTCTTGTACCAAACATATAGCAGGGTGCGTGCCAACTTTTGTGAGGCCCAGTAAAACAAGGGATCAGGCCGGCTGATGAGGTTTTCAGAGGCCAAAAAAAACCGGGGCTTCGTTACCGTAAGCCCCGGCTTCTGTTACGTGAAAAAGCTGAGGTAACAGTTTTTTCACACTGTCACGTGTTACCCGCGCATCAGACAGGCGAGGTTCAGCTCTCGCTGGCCACCCCGGTCTTGCGTCGTGGAATGCCCAGGCGCTGACGGCGTTCCCACAGGCATTTGCGACTGACACCGAGTTTGCGCGCCAACTCGGTTTCGGTCATGTGGTCCTGATGCTCGAGAACGAAGTGCTGGAAGTAGTCTTCCAGTGACAGGTCCTCGGTCGGCTCGTGGCTGGAGTTGCTGGTGTTGTTGCCCTGTTGGGGCGCCAGGCCGATGAAGTCATCGTCTTCCAGATCGCTCAGTTCGATGTCGATACCCAGCAGCTCGGCAGAAATTTCCGGGCTCTCGCACAGGATGACCGCACGTTCTACTGCGTTTTCCAGCTCTCGCACGTTACCCGGCCAGGCGTAATGACGAATCGCCTGCTCGGCATCCGGGGCGAACTTCAGGTCGGTGCGGTTGACCCGCGCGCTCTGCCGCGCCAGGAACGCGGTGGCAATTTCGTTGACGTCCGCGCCGCGCTCGCGCAGGGCCGGCAGTTTCAGGGCAATCACGTGAAGGCGGTAATACAAGTCTTCACGGAACTGGCCGATCTTCGCCAGGCTTTTGAGGTCCCGGTGAGTCGCGGCGATCAGGCGCACATCGACTTTCTGTGACTGCACCGAACCTACACGACGAATTTCACCTTCCTGCAGCACGCGCAGCAGGCGGGCCTGGGCTTCCAGTGGCAATTCGCCGATTTCGTCGAGGAACAAGGTGCCGCCGTCTGCCGCTTCCACCAGGCCGGCACGCCCGGCGCTGGCGCCCGTGAATGCGCCTTTTTCGTGGCCGAAGAGTTCGGACTCGATCAGGCTTTCCGGAATGGCCGCGCAGTTCACCGAAATCATCGGCGCCTTGGCGCGTTTGGATAAGTTGTGCAGGGCACGCGCGACCAGTTCTTTACCCGTGCCGGATTCGCCCTGGATCAGCACATTGGAGTCGGTTGGCGCGACTTTGCGGATCTTGCTGTACAGATCCTGCATAGGCGGGCAGGAGCCGATGATGCCGATTTCGCCGTTGCTGTTATTGGCACCCGGTTTGGCTGCGCCATTGCTGGCTTTGCCGACGACCGGTTCACCGCTGGCTTGCACGGATTGCCGGTCACGCAGAATTCGCGCGACGGCCTGGAGCATCTCGTCGTGATCAAAAGGCTTGGCGATGTAATCGACCGCGCCCATCTTCATCGAGTCGACGGCCGAACGCAGGCTGGCGTAGCTGGTCATGATCAGCACCGGAGTGCCCTGGCCGAGTTTGATCAACTCGGTGCCAGGCGCGCCGGGCAGGCGCAGGTCACTGACGATCAGGTCGAACGTGGGAATGGTGAAGCGTTCTTGTGCTTCCTGCACTGAACCGGCTTCGCTGACCTGGTACTGGTTACGTTCCAGCAGGCGGCGCAAGGCGGAGCGGATAATTGTTTCGTCTTCGACGATCAAAATGTGCGGCATTGATTCGATACTCTCGACGGTCTCAGTTCACAGCGGACGTCGCTTCGACATGACGCGGCAAGGTCACCCGGATACGGGTGCCGCGCTGGCTTTGAACATCAGCCGGGCTGTCGATGGTGATTTGTCCATAATGCTCTTCAACGATGGAATAGACCAGTGCAAGGCCCAGACCGGTGCCTTCGCCAGGATCCTTGGTGGTGAAGAAAGGTTCGAACAATCTATCCATGATGTTCTTCGGAATACCGCTGCCTTCGTCTTCCACGATCAAGTCGACCGTGTGTTCGCCGGCTTCGCTTTTGACGCGCACCGCACTGCCGGGAGGCGAGGCATCGCGGGCGTTTGAGAGCAGATTGATCAGCACTTGTGCGAGTCGCTGCGGGTCGCCTTCGACCCAGTGATCGGGATCGCACAGGTTGTAGAACTGCACTTCGAAATTACGTCGGTTCAGAGCCAGCAGGCCTATCGCATCCTGGGCCACTTCCGCCAGACAGACGGGCTCGTCGCTGTGCTGATGACTCCCCGCGTGGGCGAAGCTCATCAGCGACTGAACGATACGCGACACGCGTTTGGTCTGCTCCAGGATCTGCCCGCTGATTTCCTTCAGTTCGCTGTCTTCTTCGCGCTCTTCGCGCAGGTTTTGCGCCAGGCAGGCGATGCCGGTAATCGGGTTGCCGATTTCATGGGCCACGCCGGCGGCCAGTCGGCCGATACTGGCCAAACGCTCGGAATGCACCAGTTTATCTTCGAGCAGCTGGGTTTCGGTCAGGTCTTCTACCAGCAACACCAAGCCGCTGTTACCCGGAGCGAGCGGTTCATCGATCGCCGCTTTGTGCAGGTTCAACCAGCGGGTCTGGCCGTCGAGGGCCAGGTGCTGTTTGTGCAAATGCTCGTCCGGCAGATTGATGAAGCCTTGCAGCAGCTCTTTCCATGGATCGGCGATGGTGCTCAGGCGCGAACCGACCACACGCTGCGCGGCAATCCCGGTCAGCTCCTCCATGGCTTTGTTCCACATGAGGATTTCCTGGTCCTTGGCCAGCGAGCAAACGCCCATTGGCAATTCCTGCAAGGTCTGGCGGTGATAGCGGCGCAGGGCATCGAGTTCGGCGGCAAGCCCGGTCAGGCGCGAGTGGTAATCCTCGAGGCGACTTTCGATGAAGTGGATGTCTTCGGTGACGTAGTTTTCGCCCCCGGCCTTATAAGGCAGGAAGGTCTCGACCATGTCCTGAGCCACGCTCGGCCCCATCAGGCCGGAGAGGTTGGCTTCGATGCGGTCGCGCAATCGGCGCAAGGCGTAAGGCCGGCGCTCATCGAACGGCAGATAGAGGTCGCGCAGGGCTTGTTCGACTTCTTTCTGTGCTGCTTTCGCGCCCAATGGTTTTGCAAGCTGCGTAGCGAACTCCTGGGGTGAGGCGGCGTGCAGTTCGCGGCGTTGCGGCCGGCGCACGTTGTCCACGGCGCAGGCTTCCGCCGCGCTGGCCTCTTCGCTGCTGGCGTTGGTGAACAGCGAGATCAGGGTGAACATCAGCACGTTGGCGGCCAGCGACGCGATCGCCGCCATGTGCCAACTGGTGTCGTCCAGCACATAGATCATGTTCAGCAGCGGAATGTAGAAACCCTGCAGGTTGCCCACCAGCGGCAGCAGCATGGTCACCAGCCATACCAGAATCCCCGCCAGCAAACCGGCGATAAAGCCACGACGGTTGGCGGTCGGCCAATACAGAACGGAGAGTACGCCCGGCAGGAATTGCAGGGTGGCGACGAAGGCGACAATGCCCAGATTCGCCAGATCCTGTTCCGCACCCAGCAACAGATAGAAACCGTAACCGGCCATGATGATCGCAACGATCAGCGCCCGACGGGTCCACTTCAACCAACGATAGATGTTGCCTTCGGCCGGCGGCTGATAGAGCGGCAGCACCAGGTGGTTCAGCGCCATCCCGGACAGCGCCAGGGTGGTGACGATAATCAGCCCGCTGGCCGCCGACAACCCGCCGATATAGGCCAGTAGCGCCAGGGCCTTGCTGTTGGCCGCGATGCCGATGCCCAGCGTGAAGTATTCCGGGTTGGTGGTGGCGCCAAGTTTCAGTCCGGCCCAGAGAATCAGCGGTACCGCCAGGCTCATCAGCAGCAGGAACAGCGGCAAGCCCCAGCTCGCACTGACCAGCGAGCGCGGGTTGAGGTTTTCGGTAAACGTCATGTGGTACATGTGCGGCATCACGATCGCCGAGGCGAAGAACACCAGCAGCAACGTACGCCATGGACCTTCCTGCAGCGGTGTGTGCAGGGCGGCGAGGGCGGTCTGGTTTTGCAGCAGCCACAGTTCCAGCTGTTGCGGGCCGTCGAACACACCATAAAGGGCATACAGGCCGACGCCGCCAATGGCGATCAATTTGATCACCGACTCGAAAGCAATCGCGAACACCAGGCCTTCGTGTTTTTCGCGGGTGGCAATGTGGCGCGAGCCGAAGAAAATCGTGAACAGCGTAATCAGTGCGCAGAAGCTCAGCGCCACGCGATGCTGCACCGGCTCACGGGTGAGGATGCCGATGGAGTCGGCGACCGCCTGAATTTGCAAGGCCAGCAGCGGCAGCACGCCGATCAGCATGAAGATCGTGGTCAGCGCGCCGGCCCAGGTGCTGCGAAAGCGGAAGGCGAACAGATCGGCCAGCGACGACAGCTGATACGTGCGGGTGATTTTCAGGATTGGATACAACAGCACCGGCGCCAGCAGGAACGCACCGGACACCCCAAGGTAACTGGACAAAAAACCGTAGCCGTATTGATAGGCCAGGCCCACCGTGCCGTAAAACGCCCAGGCACTGGCGTAAACGCCCAGCGACAGGGTGTAAGTCAGCGGGTGGCGAATGATCGCCCGGGGGATCATGCCCCGTTCGCTGACCCAGGCTACGCCGAACAGCACCGCCAGGTACGCGGCGCTGATCAGGATCATCTGGGTCAGGCTAAAGCTCATCGGCATCTTTTTGGCTCTGCAGGATGAAGGTCACGACGATCAGAATCAGCCAGAGCAGATAAGGGCGATACCAGGCGCCAGTGGCGTCGATCCACCAATCCATGATGGCCGGGGAGAACAGATAAATCCCCACTACCAGGAGCAGGACCAAGCGATAGATGTACATCCCGGCCTCTCTTTTTTATGCGCGTGCCCGAAAACGTGCGGCGATGGTAACGGATGGGCGCGCCACTGCAAGGGTGATCACTGTAATTGCGCTTCGGGCAGGTTAAGTGTGCGCGGGATCAATAATGCATCCCAGTGGGCAATGCCCCAGTCCAGCACTTCCCGTGGTGTGGCGTAAGCCAGCTCGGCACCGGGGTTCTGCCCCAGCGCGCGCAACGCACGCAGCAACAAGGGGGTCGCCTGATCTTCGGTCAACGGCGGCGAACGGTAGGACTTGCCGAGTTTGTTGCCATCGGGCTGGGTAATCAGCGGGATATGCAGGTAGCGCGGTTGCGGCAGGCCGAGTAGTTCCTGCAGGTAGAGCTGGCGCGGTGTGGAGTCGAGCAGGTCGGCGCCACGAACAATGTCGGTGATACCTTGCCAGGCATCGTCCAGCACCACGGCCAGCTGATAGGCGTAGAGCCCGTCGCGGCGGCGGATCACGAAATCGCCGACGTCCCGGCCCAGGTGTTGGCGGTATTCGCCTTGCACCCGGTCGATGAAGTGGTATTCCAGTTCGGGGGCGCGCAGGCGAATCGCGGCATCTTCAGTGCCGTGGCCGGCATTGCGGCACAGTCCCGGATAAATCCCGTGATAGGGCGCAAGTGTTTTGCGCGAACAGGTGCACGCGTAGGCCAGACCGTGATTGAACAGGCGGTTGAGGACTTCGGCGTAGGCAGCGTGCCGGTCACTCTGTCGGACCATTTCGCCATCCCACTCGAAGCCGTAGCTTTCCAGGGCTTTAAGGATCGCCGCTTGAGCACCGGGTTCTTCCCGGGGTGGATCGAGGTCTTCCATGCGCATCAGCCAGCGGCCCCCCACCGAACGCGCATCGAGGTACGAGGCCAGCGCTGCGACCAGCGAACCGAAATGCAGATGTCCACTGGGCGTGGGGGCGAAGCGCCCGATGTAGGTGGGGGAAGTGATGGCGGTCATGGCGGCTATTTAAAGTCAAAAAACATCAGAAACAAAAACGGAGCGTTCGCACGCTCCGTTTTTTCGTTCAAGTCGAGATTACTTGCCGACTTGCTTTTCCTTGATTTCCGCCAGGGTCTTGCAGTCAACGCACATGTCGGCGGTAGGGCGGGCTTCCAGTCGCTTGACGCCAATTTCGACGCCGCAGGACTCGCACCAGCCATATTCTTCGTCTTCGATCAATTGCAGCGTCTTGTCGATTTTCTTGATCAACTTGCGCTCGCGGTCACGGGCACGCAGCTCGAGGCTGAATTCTTCTTCCTGGCTGGCACGGTCTGCCGGGTCCGGGAAATTGGCCGCTTCGTCTTTCATGTGATCAACCGTGCGGTCGACTTCCTGCATCAAGTCCTGTTTCCACTTATTCAGGATCTTGGTGAAGTGAGCGCGCATGGGTTTGCCCATGTACTCCTCGCCCTTTACTGCCTGGTAGGGTTCGAAGCCGCTGATCGACTGGTTTTGCTGCTTTGCTTGGGTGGGCATGAAATGGACCGCCTCTACTCTTGTAATCCATTGCGCAGGATTGCTCCATCACCGACACCTGCCGGCCCTGCGGCTGCAAGCGGGCGAACTTACCAGATCAAATCGGACCGCGCTACTCCCGGATGTCGAGGTAGTGGCCCGCAGTGCTTGCAAATGATTGCAAAGCCTTGTCTGGCGGTGCTGGAGACCTGATCAAATATTGATTTTAGTCAAACCTGGGGCACACGCTCGAGTCGTTTGTGGCCAGGATTATAAGGCGTCTGACCGCTTTAGGTTCTCGCTCGTTCCTGCGCTTGGGTAGAATCAATTTTTTTCCCGTTGAAGGAAGGCTAATGGCTCAGCCCTACAGTGCCCGCAGTCGTGCGATCGAACCTTTCCATGTCATGGCGCTGCTGGCGCGTGCCAATGAATTGCAAGCGGCTGGCCACGACGTGATCCACCTGGAAATCGGCGAACCGGACTTCACCACCGCCGAGCCGATCATTCAGGCCGGCCAGGCCGCATTGACGGCGGGGAAGACCCGTTACACCGCCGCGCGGGGTATTCCCGAGTTGCGTGAGGCCATTTCGGGCTTTTATCAGCAGCGATATGGTCTGAACATCGATCCGCAGCGAATTCTCATTACGCCCGGCGGTTCTGGCGCGTTGCTGCTGGCCAGCGCTTTGCTGGTGGATCCGGGCAAGCACTGGCTGCTGGCGGACCCGGGTTATCCCTGCAATCGGCATTTCCTGCGGTTGGTGGAAGGCGCAGCGCAGCTTGTCCCTGTAGGTCCGGACGTGCGTTATCAGCTGACGCCGGACCTGATTGCACGCCATTGGGATCACGACAGCGTCGGGGCGTTGGTGGCATCGCCGGCGAACCCGACCGGGACGATCCTGACCCACGATGAATTGGCAGGCCTGTCTGCCGCGATCAAGGTACGCCACGGTCATCTGGTGGTGGACGAGATTTATCACGGTCTGACTTATGGCACTGATGCCGCCAGTGTTCTGGAAGTCGATGACAGCGCCTTTGTGCTGAATAGTTTTTCAAAGTATTTCGGCATGACCGGCTGGCGCCTGGGTTGGCTGGTGGCGCCGGAAGCGGCGGTCGGTGAGCTGGAAAAACTCGCCCAGAACCTCTATATCAGCGCCCCGAGCATGGCCCAGCACGCCGCGTTGGCGTGCTTCGAACCTGCGACCATTGCCATTCTCGAAGAGCGTCGCGCCGAATTTGGTCGTCGTCGTGATTTCCTCCTGCCAGCTCTACGGGAGCTGGGCTTCGGTATTGCTGTGGAACCCGAAGGCGCGTTCTACTTGTACGCCGATATCAGCAAGTTTGGCGGCGATGCCTTCGCGTTCTGTCGGCATTTCCTCGAAACCGAGCATGTGGCGATTACCCCCGGTCTGGACTTTGGCCGTTATCAGGCTGGGCATCACGTGCGGTTTGCCTACACCCAAAGCCTGCCGCGCTTGCAGGAAGCGGTCGAGAGGATTGCTCGCGGCTTGAAGAGCTGGCAAGGCTGATGCGTTTTCATCCTCCCCTCGAAGAAGGCCGTTTGATTCGTCGCTACAAGCGTTTTCTCGCCGATATCGAAACCGTTAGCGGCGAATTGCTGACCATTCACTGCCCGAACACCGGCTCGATGCTCAATTGCCAGGTGGAGGGCGGGCAGGTCTGGTTCAGTCGTTCCAACGACCCCAAGCGCAAGTTGCCTGGCACTTGGGAAATCGGCGAAACGCCGCAGGGACGCTTGTTTTGCGTAAACACCGGACGGGCCAACGGCTTAATCGAAGAGGCGCTGCGGGCAGGTGTCATCACCGAACTGAACGGTTTTACCAAGCTGAAACGTGAAGTGGCCTACGGTCAGGAAAGCAGCCGCATCGATTTTCGTCTCGATTACCCGAGCGGGCCGGCTTTTGTGGAAGTCAAAAGCGTCACCCTGGGCTTCGAGGGTTCTTCAGTGGCGGCGTTTCCCGATGCTGTGACCCAGCGCGGGGCCAAGCATTTGCGCGAACTGGCGCATTTGGCTCGGGACGGAATTCGTGCGGTGCAGTTGTATTGCGTCAATCTCACTGGCATCGACGCCGTGCGTCCTGCAGGAGAAATCGATTCGGCCTACGCCGCAGCGTTGAGTGAGGCGGTGTCGTGTGGGGTCGAGGTGCTGGCCTATGGCGTGCACTTGACCCACGAAGAGATGGTGGTCGATCGGCGTCTGGAGGTGTTGCTGAACGGCTAAAGACTGACCCAGATCCCTTGCTCGTCTTCGTGGCAAGCGACGGTGGTCAGGGACTGCCCGGCGCAAGGGCCGGCGACGCATTCCCCGTCTTCGATCAGAAACAGTGCACCGTGTGTCGCGCACTGGATCAGGCTGTTACTGGGGTCGAGAAACTGGTCGGGTTTCCATTCCAGTCCGACGCCACGGTGCGGGCAGCGATTGATGTAGACGTAAACCTGGCCGCCACGGCGCACGGCAAAGAGCTTCTGGCCGTCGATGTCGAAACCGCGACTGCTGGCATCGGCCAGTTCAACGCCTGCACAAAGAAACTTCATGTCTATCCTCAAGTCCGGCGGCTCGTGACTGGAGATGTCCGAGCTTGACGTTCAAATGCAAACAATTATCAAATGGCCGCCTTGTCTGTCGGGTTCAGGTGCCAAAGGCCGAGGATACTTGGCCTGTCATCTCGATGCCCGGGAAAACCCTTAAAGGAAGCTGTTTATGCGCCTGAGTACCCGCGTTGCTGCGCTCTGTGTCGGACTCCTCGTCAGCCACTACGCCGTAGCGGCCGAGTTGCCACAACGTTGGGTCAGTGCCGGTGGTGCTTTGTCGGAGTGGATCAGCGCACTGGGCGGTGAATCGAAACTGATCGGTGTCGATACCACCAGTCAGCACCCGGAATCGCTCAAGGCATTGCCGAGCATCGGGTATCAGCGGCAGTTGTCGGCGGAGGGCATCTTGAGCTTACGTCCGCAGATTCTGGTCGGCACCGAGGAAATGGGGCCGCCACCGGTGCTTTCGCAGATTCGCAGCGCGGGTGTGCAAATCGAACTGTTCTCGGCGCAGCCGGATCTGCCGACCTTGCAGGGCAATTTGCAGCACCTGGGCACGTTGCTCGGCGCTGAAGATCAGGCCTCACAATTGTTTCAGAGGTATCAACAGCAACTTGATCAGCAACAGGTCCGGGTCACGCGGGCACAGTTGAAGCAAAAGTCGCCGGGTGTGCTGTTGTTGCTTGGCAACGCGGGCGGCAAACCGCTCATCGCCGGCAAGGACACCGCCGCCGATTGGTTGCTGCAACAGGCTGGTGGGCACAATCTGGCCACGCATACCGGCTATAAACCCTTTTCTGTCGAATCCCTGATCAGTCTGGATCCCGAGGTGCTGGTGTTTGCCGATCGTGCATTGACCGGCGATGCGGCCCGTGCGGCGTTGTTCAAGGAGAACCCGATGCTGTCCTCGACCCGCGCAGCCAAGGACGGGCGAGTCATGGAGCTTGATCCGACGTTGTTGGTCGGGGGCTTGGGGCCGCGGCTACCCGATGCGCTGAAAAAACTGTCTGACGCTTTTTACCCCGGTACTGCCGGCCAATGACCATTCTGGTTAAACCCCGCGCTTTGTTCATTGGTCTGATCCTGCTGTGTGTGTTGGCCATCTGGCTGTCGTTGGCGCTTGGGCCAGTGAGCTTGCCGTTGCTCGACACCTTGCGTGCAGCCCTGCGGCTGGTGGGTGTACCGATCGCGCCCGACGGACTGGAGCAGGCTGAACTGATCCTCGGGCAGATTCGCTTGCCGCGAACCTTGTTGGGCTTGGCCGTGGGGGGGGTGTTGGCACTGTCCGGCGTGGCGATGCAGGGGTTGTTTCGTAATCCTCTGGCCGATCCGGGGCTGGTCGGTGTCTCCAGCGGGGCGGCCTTGGGCGCGGCCATTGCGATCGTCGGTGGTTCTGTGTTCGGCGGTCTGCCTGAAGCCTTCGGGCCTTACCTGTTATCGCTGTGCGCGTTTCTCGGCGGGCTCGGCGTGACGGCGCTGGTGTATCGACTGGGCCGGCGCAACGGGCAGACCAACGTCGCGACCATGTTGCTGGCCGGTATTGCGTTGACTGCGCTGGCCGGCTCCGCCGTGGGGCTGTTCACCTATCTGGCGGATGACGCGACGTTGCGCACCCTGACGTTCTGGAACCTGGGCAGCCTCAATGGCGCCAGTTATTCGCGGCTCTGGCCGTTGCTGTTGATCAGTGCCGGCGTGGCATTGTGGCTGCCGCGTCGGGCCAAGGCCTTGAATGCGTTATTGCTGGGTGAGTCAGAGGCCGGTCATTTGGGCATCGACGTCGAAAGGCTCAAGCGTGAATTGGTGTTCTGCACGGCGCTGGGTGTCGGTGCAGCGGTGGCAGCGGCGGGGATGATCGGGTTTGTCGGTCTGGTGGTGCCGCATCTGGTGCGACTATTGGCCGGTCCCGATCATCGGGTGTTGTTGCCAGCGTCAGTCTTGGCGGGTGCCAGTCTGTTGTTGTTTGCCGATCTGGTGGCGCGACTGGCCCTGGCGCCGGCTGAATTGCCGATAGGGATCGTCACGGCTTTTATCGGTGCGCCGTTCTTTCTGTATTTATTGCTCAGGGGGCGTGCCTGATGTTGCGAACGCAAAATCTGCAAATCCGTCGGGGTCGAAAGAGTGTCCTGACGGACATCACGCTTGAGCTCAAACCGGGCGAAGTCCTCGGTGTGCTGGGACCTAACGGTGCCGGTAAAAGCACCTTGCTCGGCGCCTTGTGCGGTGAATTGAAGGCTGATCACGGCAGCGTCTGGCTCGACGAGCGCGCGTTGAGCGATTGGACCGGAACGGCGCGAGCGCAGCGTTTGGCGGTATTGCCGCAGGTGTCGACCCTGGATTTCGCCTTTCGTGTCGAAGAAGTGGTCGGCATGGGCCGCTTGCCCCATCAAAGCGGCCGGGTTCGCGATGACGAGATCGTCGCCGCCGCGTTGCACGCTGCCGATGCCGGGCATTTGAGTGGGCGCAGCTATCTGGCCTTGTCCGGTGGCGAACGTCAGCGGGTGCATCTGGCTCGGGTTCTGGCGCAGCTCTGGCCGGGCGAAGCAGGGCAAACGTTGTTACTCGATGAGCCTACATCGATGCTCGACCCACTTCATCAGCACACGACGTTGCAAGCCGTGCGCGAGTTCGCCCATCGCGGCGCGGCGGTGCTGGTGATCCTGCATGATCTGAACCTGGCGGCGCGCTATTGTGATCGCCTGTTACTGCTCGAAAGTGGGCGGCCGGTGGCGCTCGATATACCGGAGCAGGTGTTGCGCCCGGAACCACTCAAGGCCGTGTTCGGGCTGGAAGTGCTGGTGCAGCAGCACCCGGAGCGTGGGCATCCGCTGATCATCGCCCGCTGAGCTTTTTATGGGGGTGAACACATGCGTAAGTTTTTGCTGCTGGCTTTGCTGATGCTGAGTGCCTGCCAGCATGTTTCGAATCCGCCGTCGGTGGTCGGCGAGATTCGGGACTTGCGCAGCGGCCAGACCCTCACGGCTCAGGAGCTGGTTGCGCGGTTGGAGAAGCCTTTGCGGCTGATCGTGGGTGAACAGCATGACAATCGCGATCACCATCAACTGCAATTGTGGTTATTGCAGTCGCTGAGTGAGCGGCGAACTCAAGGCAGTCTGTTGCTGGAAATGCTCACGCCTGATCAACAGCGGCGCGTCGACGACGTTCGCCGCACCTCGCCGCCACCGGCGGATTTGCCCGGTGCATTGGCCTGGCAATCTGGCTGGGACTGGAATGTGTACGGGCCGGTCGTTCGTTTCGCGCTGGCCCAGCCATACCCGCTGCTGGCAGCCAATCTGGACACGCTTGAAGTCCGTACCGTTTACGCCAATCCCCCGACATTGAGCGGGTCGCGCTCCAGCGCTGCTTCAGTCAAGGACGAATTGCTGGAGCAAATCAGCGACTCCCACTGTGGTCTGCTGCCTGAATCGCAGATGCCGGCGATGCTGGCGGTCCAACAGCAACGTGACAGACGGATGGCCGAGCGCTTGCTCGTGGCGCCTACGCCTTCACTGTTGTTTGCCGGCGCTTACCATGCGCGCAAGGATGTCGGCGTGCCGATCCATGTGCTTGATCTGGGAGAGCCTCAGGCGCCTGTGGTGGTGGTGCTGGCGGAGCAGGGCAGCGAGGTCACACCGGCCATGGCTGATTACGTCTGGTACACGCCTGCCACACCCCCCCAGGATTACTGCGCGCAAATGCGTAAGCAATTTGGCAAGTGACCGAACGACTTTTCTCCAGGCAAAAAAAGACCCGGCAAGAGCCGGGTCAAATAACCGTGATTAGCCTGATGAGGAGATATCTGAGAGTCCGAACCAAGGGCTTTTCAAATATCGACCAGTCTCGCGACCAGTTGTGATAATCATAGCGATTCGCATTACCAAGTCAACCGCTGATTTCTCAATTATTTGAACTACGCTGTTCAATGGCGGGAAACGCCCGTAATCATTGCTCTTCAGCCTGTACGATTGAGCGAACTCAGCTCAGTGACCTGCTTGTTCAACAGGTCGATGCGTCGGGCCATGCTCTCGATCAGGCTGTGGGCGATCTTCGGGTTGCTTTGGGTCAGACTGAGAAACTGGTCCTTGGGAATCAGCATGATGGTGCTGGGTTCGCTGGTGATCACGCTGGCGTTACGCTTCTCGCCGGTGAACACCGCCATGGCGCCGAAAATCTCGTCCTTGGGTACATCACCGACTTTATGCCCGTCGACAAAGGCTTCGGCATGACCATCAATGATGACGAATACGTGATCCGCCTCATCGCCCTGACGGATTAACACTTCGCCACTGGCCACGCGCTGAAAGCCATTGGTGCTTCGAAACTCGGGTTGTTTCAGGCGGGCGACGGCGTCGGACAGCAGGGCGGACTGACCGGCGATGTATTGAAGGAACAGCTCCGAACGCTCCGGGACAGCATAGATATGCTGAAAAACCTCGGATCGCAGGTAAGGCGTCAATGCCAGTGGGCTATCGCTGCGAAAGCGGCAGCGCGGCAGTTCCGTGCCCTGACGCAGGCCGATCAGATCGCCCTCGTGCAGATAGAACAGTGCCCGCTCGTCAATGCATCCATGCAGCAGGCCATTGTCCAATACAAACAGTTGATTGCCGGGTAATAGGGCCGCCAGATCATCGACGGCTGAAAACGCCAGGGGCGGTCCACAAGGTGTCAAACCTTCCAGCAGGCGGACGGGAATATGTTGCAGTCGATTGATCAACGCATCGGCGTAAGCCGGTTGTTCCCCAAGTAGGTACATGGTTGCTGCGTCCGTTCAGTTCTTGTGACGTGACGAAATAGCCTCCAGCTGTTTGTTCAAGGCTTCCTTGCGCTCGGCGGGAATGTCGTTCCAGTGCACATCCATCAGGGCACCTTCGATGGCATACAACAACACCTTGGATGCTCGAAACCCGCGCGTGCGCACGGCCCGATAAGCATCCACCGCCCCCAGTCGACGCAAATCCGAAGCGCTGTGGATGCCCACGGCGTGCAGCCACTGTGCCGACGTCTTGCCAAGATTCTTCAGGTGCTGCAGTTCATCATTCATCAAGCCTCCTTGCGACGGCCGAACGGTGCGTGGGCGAGCTTCTCAGGAGTGTAGCCATCAGTAGGAAAAGCGTGATTGTTTGGTCGGTTTCGACGCAAAAGCTTCTAAGCGGCGAACTCCCCAAGCGGCGTGAACGTCCGCGAGCGCGGTAGGAAGAGAGGGGGGTGGAATCAGGTCTCCAGGCAAAATATGCCCAGCGTTCAGCGCAAAGCGGGGGCGCTGAACGTGGCAGTCAAAGGTCGCTTTTAGCGAGTGCGATAACGCAGGCGTGTACCGAAATTCATTGACATCAGGATCTCGTCAGCACTCAGCTCTGGCGGGAAGTAGGCGCCGGAGATCTGCGCATGAGCGAGGCTCGCGCCTTCCAGGGAGGCGTTGCGAAAGTCGATGCCGCGCAAGTCGGCGGAGCGGAAATAGGCATCGGTAAAGTCGACACCGTCGGCGTTCAGCTCACGCAGGTCCAAACCCCGGAAATCGCCACCGACCATGTCGATAGGTCCGTCTTTGGGACGCTCGTTGTTGAAACCTGTGATGTCGTCTTTGTGCAGCAACGCATAAAGCGGGGTGTCGAGTAGTTTCGGCTGGCTCATGTCACATCACCTGTTGGTTTTATGACGCCAGTATAGTGCCACTATTTGGCAGCCGTGAAGCCGGCGAAGGCTTCACGGCTGAAATAGTTTCTTACAGACCCGGCAGGCGCTGGCGAATCTGTGCAACGACTGTGTCGAGGGTTCCGCTTTCATTGGTCTGAACGCGTTTGCTGCAGAGAATCTCTGCTGGCGTCAGGGCCTCACGCGTGGCTTGTTGGGCTTCGATAACGGTCAGGTTGGCGTCGGACGGGTCCTTTTTGTCTGCCTGGCGCAGGGCCAGCCAGCTCTCGATCACCGCTTGCGGCGCATTGCAATCGAGGATCAGGAATGGCGCGCCGGTGGCTTCGGCGATTTTCGCTGCGCCGTCACGCTGGTCGCGCTTGAGGTAAGTCGCATCGATCACCACCGGGAAACCAGCACGCAGGATTACCCCGGCAATTTCATGCAGGCGGGTGTAAGTGGCGGCGCTGGCGTCTGCACTATAGATGCCGGCCTGGGGGTCGTTGGGTACGGTTTGCTCGCCGAACAGACGTTTGCGCTCTACATCGGAACGCAGGCGAATGGCGCCCAACGCTTCCACCAGACGCATGGCCACGTGGCTTTTACCGACGGCAGAAACACCGTGGGTGATGGCCATGAAGCGCGAAGGAATGGTGCTGTAGCTTTCCGCCAGGTTGGCGTAATTGCGGTACTGACGCAGGGTGGTGGCTCGCTGCACCGGGTCGGCCTCGGCCGGCATGCTGAACAGGCTGACCTTGGCGCGGACCAGTGCGCGGTAGGCTTTATAGAAGTTCAGCAACTCAAGGCCCTGGTAATCGCCGGTCAGTTCCAGGTACTGGCTGATGAAGCGACGCGCCAGACTCTTCAGACCACGGTCTTCCAGGTCCATCGCCAGGAAACCGGTGTCGGCGTAAACGTCGGTGAAGCGGAACGGTTCGTTGAACTCGATGCAGTCGAAGATCACGACTTTGCCGTCGATCACGGTGGCGTTGCCCAGGTGGATGTCACCGTGGCATTCGCGGATGAAACCTTCGGCCTTGCGCTGGGCGAACAGTGGCTTGAGGCGTTCGAAGCTGCTTTCGGCCCAGGCTTGCAGGGCGTCGAGTTGCAGCAGATCGGCCTTGTCGCTTAGAAACGGACGGATCTGTTCGAAGTTCTGGCGTACCGGCGCCATCACGCTGTCCGGGGTGCCGGCTTCGTGTTCGGCAGGGACCTTCGGTGCGGTGAGGTGGAACTGGGCGATCTGCGCGGCCATCTCGTCGATGTGCGCAGTGGTCAATTCGCCGTTGGCTTGCAGCGTGCTGAGCAGCTGGCTCTGCGGGAATTGACGCATTTTTAGTGCGTAATCGACGACTGGACCCTCGCCGGCCAGTTGGGGTGCTTCGGCGCTGCCGGTGATCGGCAACACTTCTAGATACAAATCGTTGGTCAGGCGCTGGTTAAGACGCAGCTCTTCACCGCAGAAATGCTCGCGAGCGTCGAGGCTGGTGAAATCCAGGAAGCCGAAATTCACTGGTTTCTTCAATTTATAAGCAAAGGGGCCGGTGAGGATTACCCAGGAAATATGGGTTTCGATGACCTGGAATCCGTCTACGGGATGCGGGTAGAGGGCCGGGTTTTGCAGGGCAGCGATCAGGGACTGGCTCACAGGCGATCCTTCAGAGTCTGGGGAAAAATTCACGGCCGCCATTATGGCCGTAAGTCCGCCTGACGCAAACCTCGGAGGGCTCCTGTTGAGTATGAATAAAGTGCGTATAATCCGCCGCCATGACTCGTACTCGATCCCCCCGTACCCCCAAAAAACCACCTTCCAAGGGCCTGCGCCCCTGGCTGGGCTGGGCCATTAAACTCAGTCTGGTCGGCCTTGTGGTGCTCGCTGGGTTCGCGGTTTACCTCGACGCCATCGTCCAGGAGAAGTTCTCCGGCAAGCGCTGGACCATCCCGGCGAAGGTGTATGCGCGCCCGCTCGAGCTGTTCGTCGGACAAAAGCTCAGCAAGGACGACTTTCTAACCGAGCTCGATGCCTTGGGTTATCGACGCGAAAGCGCGGCCAACGGCCCCGGTGCCGCCTCGGTCAACGGCAATACCGTCGATCTGAATACCCGTGGCTTTCAGTTCTATGAAGGCATGGAGCAAGCGCAGCCGGTACGGGTGCGTTTCTCTGGCGACTACGTGGCCGAACTTTCGGCGACCAACGGTTCGAAGCTTTCGGTCGTTCGCCTTGAGCCACTGCTGATCGGTGGCCTGTACCCGAAAAACCTTGAAGACCGGATCCTGATCAAGATCGATCAGGTGCCGCCGTACTTGCTCGAGACTCTGGTGGCTGTTGAAGACCGCGACTTCTATCACCACTTTGGCGTTTCACCGAAGTCGATCGCTCGGGCGATCTGGGTCAACGGTTCGTCCGGTCGGATGCGCCAGGGCGGTAGTACCCTGACTCAACAGTTGGTCAAAAACTTCTACCTGACCAATGAACGCAGCCTGAGCCGCAAGCTCACCGAAGCGATGATGGCGCTGTTGCTTGAGCTGCACTACGACAAACCCGAAATCCTTGAGGCTTATCTCAACGAAGTGTTTATCGGTCAGGACGGTCAACGTGCGGTGCACGGTTTCGGTCTGGCCAGCCAGTTCTTCTTCAGCCAGCCGTTGGCCGAACTGAAGCTGCATCAAGTGGCGTTGCTGGTGGGCATGGTCAAAGGGCCGTCTTCCTACAACCCACGTCGTTATCCGGAACGTGCCCTTGAGCGGCGCAATCTGGTACTCGACGTATTGCTGGAGCAGGGCGTCGCCACTGCCGAGCAAGTCGAAGCCGCGAAGAAGATGCCGTTGGGCGTGACCAAGCGCGGCAGTCTGGCGGACAGCTCGTTCCCGGGATTCCTCGATCTGGTTAAACGTCAGTTGCGCGAAGACTATCGCGACGAAGACTTGACCGAAGAAGGTCTGCGGATCTTTACCAGTTTCGACCCGATCCTGCAGATGAAAGCCGAAGCGTCGGTCAACGACACCTTCAAACGTCTGTCCGGGCGCAAGGGCTCCGATGAGGTTGAAGCGGCCATGGTCGTGACCAACCCGGAAACCGGTGAAGTGCAGGCCATGATTGGCAGTCGTCAGGCCGGTTTTGCCGGCTTCAACCGTGCACTGGATGCTGTACGACCGATCGGCTCCTTGATCAAACCGGCGGTTTATCTGACAGCCCTTGAGAAACCGAGCCAGTACACCTTGACCAGTTGGCTGTCGGACGATTCCTTCTCTATCAAAGGCGCGGACGGTCAAGTCTGGAAACCGCAGAACTACGATCGCCGTTCCCACGGCACCGTATTTCTCTATCAGGGCCTGGCGCATTCCTACAACCTGTCGACCGCGCGTCTCGGGTTAGCGGTGGGCGTACCGAATGTCCTCAAGACCTTGGCGCGTCTCGGTGTGAGTCGCGAATTCCCGGCGTTCCCGTCGATGTTGCTAGGCGCTGGCGGTCTGACCCCGATCGAAGTGGCGACCATGTACCAGACGTTGGCCAACGGTGGTTTCAATACACCGATGCGCGGGATCCGTAGCGTACTGACCGCCGAAGGCGAACCGCTCAAGCGTTATCCGTTCCAGATTCAGCAGCGCTTCGATCCGGCCTCCATTTACCTGATCCAGAGCGCCATGCAGCGGGTCATGCGTGAAGGCACCGGCAGTTCGGTTTACAACGTGTTACCGAAAACCCTGACGCTGGCCGGCAAGACCGGCACCAGTAACGATTCGCGGGACAGCTGGTTCGCCGGTTTCAGTCAGGACCTGCTGGCAGTGGTCTGGCTGGGTCGCGATGACAACGGCAAGACACCGTTCACCGGTGCCACCGGTGCATTGCAAGTCTGGACCAGTTTTATGCGCAAGGCCGATCCGTTGCCGCTGGACATGCCGCAGCCAGATAACATTGTTCAGGCCTGGGTTGATTCGCGCACAGGACAAGGCTCTGATGCCAACTGCCCAGGTGCCGTGCAGATGCCGTATATTCGCGGCAGCGAACCGCCTCCCGGTGCCGCTTGCGGTGGCGAAAGCCCTGTTTCCGGCGAAACGGTGATGGATTGGGTCAAAGGCTGGATGAATTAAGCAAAGAGGGTTTCAAGTGAACAAGTGGTTGATTCCAGCGGTTACCGCCGTGGCTTTGCTCAGCGGTTGCTCCTCCGTACAACGCGGTTCGATTCCAGTTGTGGATTCCGGCAGTGCTGTCTCCAACAGTGAGCGAGTGTCCGCGAAAGGCGGTTTCCGTCAGACGACGACAAAACGTCCTGCGCAAGCCCAGACTCAGGCAATTCCACAAGGTGATACCGGCGTCGTCGTGATGGTGCCAGGTGGCGGTGCAGTGGCGTCCGCACCGATCAGCTCTTCGCCGATCACGCCAGGCCCGATTACCCCGGGGCCGATCGATACCGCGCCGGTCCAGTCGGCACCGGTCAATCAGGGCAGCTACAGCATGCCGTCGACGCCGAGCGGGATTCCTTCGGCGAACTCCGGTGGCTTGTCTGCCGACGAGCAATTGGACGGTCCGGTTCTGGCCTTGCTGACTACCGCTCAGCAGCAACAGGCAAGCGGTGATCTCAACGGTGCGTCCTCGAGTCTTGAGCGCGCCCAGCGTGTCGCACCGCGTGAGCCACAAGTGCTTTATCGTCTGGCTCAGGTGCGCATGGCTCAAGGCGATGCGCCACAAGCCGAACAGTTTGCTCGTCGTGGCCTGACTTTCGCCAATGGTCGTCCGGCGCTTCAGGCCAGCCTGTGGCAATTGATCGCTCAGGCGCGTGAGAAACAGGGTGATTCCGCTGGCGCAGCATTGGCCCGTCAGAAGGCCAAGGTTTCGCTGTGATGGATGCACGCTTTCCGAAAATTGCCGAACAGTTGCTGTTGATCGAGCGTGAGCTGCGGGTTCAGGGTTGGTGGGACGAAGTCTCGCCATCCGCTGAAGCGCTTTCCAGCGTCGAGCCATTCTCGGTCGACACGCTGGATTTCGAGCAGTGGTTGCAATGGATCTTCCTTCCGCGGATGAAGGCGATCCTCGAGCAGGATCTGCCCTTGCCAAACGCGTCGGGAATTCAGGAGATGGCCGAAATGGTCTTCGCCGCCCGTAATCTCCAGGGCAAGGATCGGCAGCTGCAGGTGCTGCTCAAAGAGTTTGATCTACTGATTACCGCCTCCCGTTGACTCCTACAGGTGTCTACCGGCAGTTACCCGCAATCTGTTTCTGTGCTTCGGTGATGCGCTCCTGACGTTGCTGATCGGTCAGACGGCGCATCTCACCGTCGACATCCTCCCGTATTCGCGGATTGTTCTGCAGTTGAGCCAGGTTCGTTCGCGCCTGTTCGCAGAATACCTTCAGCTGGGCTTGCTGCTCGTTGACCTGCTTTTTCACTTTTTTGTCGATGGCCTGTTGATCGCCAATGGCACCGCTGCGTGGCGGTGGGGCCTGGTTGCTGGCAGGCGCGGAGGGCGTGACCACAGTGGTGGCTTCCCGGCCTTGGGGCGGCTGGGCGTCGAAGTGGGTAATGCCCTGAGCGTCGACCCATTTGTAGATCTGGCCTGCCATGCATAAAGGGCTGATCAGCAGAGTGACCATGAAGAAGATCGTTCGCATGCCTTTTCCTTGTCATGGGTTGCGCAATTGAAGCTAACACAGTTGCTGTTTAGCGGTTTTTTCTTGCTTTCTCATGTGCTTAGTTCAATAAAGCACATAGACGACTTGACTTGGAGAGGACGAAACAGAAGAATCCAAAGTCCGCTGCAGAGGGACTGCCAGAAGCAGGCCCGCTCAGCAGATCATGAGGCGCACATCCGCGCCGACCTGTTACACCCGCAACGCGTTACCTCGCGCTGGGTGGGAAAGGCCCGCAACACTTGGGACGATCCCAATACTTGCTCAGTCAGTGCTGACGTAGTCGGCGACCACCGTCGCTCATGCTCTGCTGAGAAGTAAACCTATTAAGACCCGTCCTCTTTTATGTGGGCGGTATTCTGGCGTTTTAGAGGTGAACAACGTGGAGCTTTTATCTGGCGGTGAGATGCTCGTCCGCTTTTTGCGTGACGAAGGCGTCAAATATATCTACGGGTACCCGGGTGGTGCTCTTCTTCATGTCTACGATGCCCTGTTCAAAGAACCGGAAGTGACCCACATCCTGGTTCGTCACGAACAGGCTGCGACCCATATGGCTGACGGTTATGCTCGTGCCACCGGTAAAGCCGGTGTGGTACTGGTCACTTCCGGCCCGGGCGCAACCAACGCCATCACCGGTATTGCCACGGCCTACATGGACTCCATTCCGATGGTGATCATTTCCGGCCAGGTGCCTAGCAACATGGTAGGCACTGACGCGTTTCAGGAAACCGACATGATCGGTATCTCCCGGCCGATCGTGAAGCACAGCTTCATGATCAAGCACGCGTCGGAAATCCCGGAAGTCATGAAGAAAGCGTTCTACCTTGCGCAATCCGGTCGTCCGGGTCCGGTCGTGGTCGATATCCCGAAAGACATGACCAACCCGGCCGAGAAGTTCGAATACATCTTCCCGAAAAAAGCCAAGCTGCGTTCCTACAGCCCAGCCGTTCGCGGTCACTCGGGGCAAATCCGCAAGGCAGCAGAAATGCTCCTGGCGGCCAAGCGTCCGGTGATGTACGCAGGCGGCGGTGTGATCCTCGGTGGTGGCTCCGCGCCGCTGACCGAATTGGCGAAGATGCTCAACCTGCCAGTGACCAACACCCTGATGGGCCTGGGTGCCTACCCTGGCACCGACCGTCAGTTCATCGGCATGCTCGGCATGCACGGCAGCTACACCGCTAACCTGGCGATGCACCATGCCGACGTGATCCTTGCAGTCGGTGCGCGTTTCGATGACCGAGTGATCAACGGCCCGGCGAAGTTCTGCCCGAACGCCAAGATCATTCACATCGACATCGACCCGGCTTCGATCTCCAAGACCATCAAGGCCGACGTACCTATCGTTGGTCCGGTGGAAAGTGTCCTGACCGAAATGGTCGCGATCTTGAAGGAAATCGGCGAGACCCCGAACAAGGAGTCCGTGGCCAGTTGGTGGAAGCAAGTGGATGAGTGGCGCGGTGACCGCGGCCTGTTCCCTTACGACAAGGGCGACGGCAGCGTCATCAAGCCGCAGACCGTGATCGAAACCCTGTGCGAAGTGACCAAGGGCGATGCTTTTGTGGCCTCCGATGTGGGTCAGCACCAAATGTTCGCGGCGCAGTACTACACGTTCAACAAGCCGAACCGCTGGATCAACTCCGGTGGCTTGGGCACCATGGGCTTCGGTTTTCCGGCGGCCATGGGCATAAAGTTGAGCTTCCCGGATGCCGACGTCGCCTGCGTAACGGGCGAGGGCAGCATCCAGATGAACATTCAGGAACTGTCCACCTGTCTGCAATATGGCTTGCCGGTGAAAATCGTGATCCTGAACAACGGTGTTCTGGGTATGGTTCGCCAGTGGCAAGACATGAGCTATGGTAGCCGTCACTCGCATTCCTACATGGAGTCGCTGCCTGACTTCGTCAAGTTGGCGGAGGCCTATGGTCACGTCGGCATGCGCATCACCGACTCGAAAGATTTGAAGTCGAAGATGGAGGAAGCGTTCGCCATGAAAGATCGTCTGGTGATCATCGATGTTTCGGTCGACACCAGCGAGCACGTCTACCCGATGCAGATCAAAGACGGCTCCATGCGCGATATGTGGCTGAGCAAGACGGAGCGTACTTAATCATGCGGCACATTATTTCCTTGCTTCTGGAAAACGAACCGGGCGCTCTGTCTCGTGTAGTCGGCCTGTTCTCGCAGCGCAACTACAACATCGAAAGCCTGACCGTGGCGCCAACCGAAGACCCGACCCTGTCGCGTCTGACGTTGACCACGGTCGGTCATGATGAAGTGATTGAGCAGATCACCAAGAACCTTAACAAGCTGATCGAAGTGGTCAAACTGGTCGACCTGTCGGAGAGTGCTCACATCGAGCGCGAACTGATGCTGGTCAAGGTCAAGGCCACCGGTGCCCAGCGCGCCGAGATCAAGCGCACCACCGATATTTACCGTGGGCAGATCGTCGATGTCAGCGCTAGCGTGTATACCGTTCAATTGACCGGTACCAGCGACAAGCTCGACAGCTTCATTCAGTCCATCGGCACCGCCTCGATTCTGGAAACCGTCCGCAGCGGCGTAACCGGTATCGCCCGCGGCGACAAAGTACTCAGCATCTAAACCAAATTAGCGAATGGCCTGAACGGCCTGGATATATAGGGGAATTTCATGAAAGTTTATTACGAAAAAGACTGCGACCTGTCGATCATCCAGGGCAAGAAAGTTGCCATCATCGGTTACGGTTCCCAAGGTCACGCTCAAGCGTGCAACCTGAAAGACTCTGGCGTTGACGTTACCGTTGGCCTGCGTAAAGGCTCGGCGACTGTTGCCAAAGCCGAAGCTCACGGCCTGAAAGTGACCGACGTTGCCTCCGCTGTTGCGGCTGCCGACCTGGTCATGATCCTGACCCCGGACGAGTTCCAGTCCGCTCTGTACAAAAACGAAATCGAGCCGAACATCAAGAAAGGCGCCACCCTGGCCTTCTCCCACGGTTTCGCGATCCACTACAACCAGGTTGTGCCGCGCGCTGACCTCGACGTGATCATGATCGCGCCGAAAGCTCCGGGCCACACCGTGCGGTCCGAGTTTGTGAAGGGCGGCGGTATTCCTGATCTGATCGCTATCTATCAGGACGCCTCGGGCAACGCCAAGAACGTTGCACTGTCCTACGCCGCTGGCGTTGGTGGCGGTCGTACCGGCATCATCGAAACCACCTTCAAGGACGAGACCGAAACCGACCTGTTCGGCGAACAAGCCGTTCTGTGCGGCGGTACCGTTGAACTGGTCAAAGCCGGTTTCGAAACCCTGGTCGAAGCGGGCTACGCGCCAGAAATGGCTTACTTCGAGTGCCTGCACGAACTGAAGCTGATCGTTGACCTCATGTACGAAGGCGGTATCGCCAACATGAACTACTCGATCTCCAACAACGCTGAATACGGCGAGTACGTGACCGGTCCGGAAGTGATCAACGCCGAATCCCGTCAGGCCATGCGCAATGCCCTGAAACGTATTCAGGACGGCGAATACGCGAAGATGTTCATCAGCGAAGGCGCTACCGGCTATCCTTCGATGACCGCCAAGCGTCGTAACAACGCCGCTCACGGTATCGAAATCATCGGTGAGCAACTGCGCTCTATGATGCCGTGGATCGGTGCCAACAAGATCGTCGACAAAGCTAAAAACTAAGTCGCGCACTTGTACGGAAAACGCGGCCTAGGCCGCGTTTTTTCGTTTGGGTGACCGGTTCTGGTATAAAGCTGCATCGTTTGCGGCCGAACCGTCGTCCCAGACACCTGTCCAAACTTTCCACCCCGTTGCAAGGTAATGTCCATGAGCGAACGTCCCGAAGAGCCAAACCAGGCTTCTGACGCCGAAAGTCTGCTGCCCATCGATGAACACATCGAGGAAGGGCATGACGCTGAAGGTCGTAAAGTCCGGCATCGTGGTATCTATCTTCTGCCGAATCTGTTCACCACTGCGAATCTGTTCGCAGGGTTTTATTCCATCATCAACTCCATGAGCGCCCAGAGCGCCTTGAGTGCCGGTGATTCAGTGGGTGCGAGCAAGTATTTTGCTTTTGCAGCAATTGCAATTTTTGTTGCGATGGTGCTCGACGGCCTCGATGGTCGCGTTGCCCGTATGACCAATACCCAGAGCGCCTTCGGTGCCGAGTACGACTCGCTGTCGGACATGGTCGCCTTTGGTGTTGCGCCGGCATTGTTGGCGTTCGGTTGGGCGTTGGGCGACATGGGTAAGGTCGGCTGGATGGTCGCCTTTATTTATGTCGCTGGCGCGGCGTTGCGCCTGGCGCGTTTCAATACCCAGGTCGGCACCGCGGACAAACGCTACTTCATCGGCCTGGCCAGTCCGGCTGCTGCTGGTGTGGTCGCAGGCATAGTCTGGGCATTCAGTGATTACGGTATCCAGGGCTCCAAGATGTCCTTCCTGGTTGCGCTGATGGTCGCGGCTGCGGGCATGCTGATGGTCAGCAACATCAAGTACAACAGCTTCAAAGAGCTGGACTTGAAAGGGCGCGTACCTTTCGTGGCGATTCTCGCCGTGGTGTTGGTGTTTGCCGTGGTTTTCAGTGATCCGCCGCGCATCCTGCTGCTGGTTTTCCTTGCCTATGCGGCTTCTGGTCCGGTGCAGTACCTGTTGCGTCTTCGTCGGCACAAAAGCGCCGAGTGATGTAATTTCCCTCATACTCCGCAGTCTATTGGTACATCTGTCCTCCAATGCTGCGGAGTTGCCATGCTGATCAAAGTCTCCAAAGCGTCTGACTGCCATGAGTCGGACGTCACGCCTGAATCCTTCTATCTATCTCGTCGCGATGTTCTTGGCGCCGCCGTTGCCGGTGTGGCCGTGAGCAGCCTGCCACGTTGGGCCTCTGCCGACGATGCTGCGCGTTATGCTGATGTCGAGCCTGGCAAGGCGCCTTCCTGGTTTGCCGAAAAACTTCCTTCTACGAAGTGGGGTGCGGTCAACGTCAAGGATGAGGCGATCACGCCATTCAAGGACGCCACCCATTACAACAACTTCTATGATTTCGGCACCGATAAAGGTGATCCCGCTGCCAACGCTGGCGCGCTGAAAACCGAGCCTTGGAGCGTGGTGGTGGACGGGGAGGTAGGCAAGCCGGGACGGTACGCACTGGAAGACTTCATGAAGCCTTATCAATTGGAGGAACGCATCTACCGTCTTCGCTGTGTAGAGGCTTGGTCGATGGTCATTCCATGGATCGGTTTTCCCATCTCGGCGTTACTCAAGGAGGTCGAGCCGACTTCCAAAGCCAAATTCATTCGCTTCGAAACCCTGGAGGACCCCAAGAGCATGCCCGGGCAGCGTTCCGGTTTTGCCTTGATCGACTGGCCTTATGTGGAAGGGCTGCGTCTGGATGAGGCGATGAATCCGTTGGCGATTCTTGCTGTGGGTATGTATGGGCGGGAGTTGCCTAATCAGAACGGCGCGCCTCTGCGTTTGGTGGTGCCTTGGAAGTATGGTTTCAAGAGCGTTAAATCTATCGTGCGGATCAGTCTGGTGAGCGAGCAGCCGAAAACCACTTGGCAGAGCATTGCCTCGGATGAGTATGGTTTTTACGCGAACGTGAATCCTGCGGTCGACCATCCTCGTTGGACTCAGGCGCGTGAACGGCGCTTGCCGAGCGGGCTGTTCAAGCCCAATGTGCGGGACACGCAGATGTTCAATGGCTACTCGGATGAAGTCGCCTCTCTCTACACAGGGCTCGATTTGCGGAAGAACTATTGATGCGATTTCCGTTTTGGCGAATGGGCGTCTTTATCTCGGCAGGGGTGTGGCCACTGCTTTGGCTGTACCAGGCCTGGAAGGATGTACTTGGGCCTGACCCGGGCAAGGTACTGGTTGACCGGCTGGGGCTGGGGACGCTTGTCCTGCTGCTCATTACTTTAACCATTACACCTTTGCAGAAGCTTACCGGTTGGGCGGGGTGGATTGCTGTCCGGCGGCAACTGGGGTTGTGGTGCTTCGCTTATGTGGTTTTGCATTTGAGTGGGTATACGGCATTCATCCTTGGCTTTGATTGGTCGCAGTTGGGCGTCGAGTTACGTAAGCGGCCGTACATTATTGTCGGGACGCTGGGGTTTCTCTGTTTATTGGCATTGGCGGTGACCTCAAATCGTTATAGTCAGCGGCGGTTGGGTTCTCGCTGGAAGAAATTACATCGTCTTTTCTACGTGGTTCTCGGGCTTGGTTTGCTGCACATGTTGTGGATTGTTCGCGCCGATCTAAAGGAGTGGGCGGTCTACGCCTCTATAGGTGCATTGCTATTGGTGTTGCGGATACCGTCTGTAACCCGCCGAATCCCCCGTTTAATTGCTAAAAAGGCGCCTTCTGCGAGAAAAGCGTAATTAGGTGTTGACGGCAGATTCTGGACGTCTATAATTCGCCCCA
>NZ_JASBRE010000033.1 GCF_029960815.1 Pseudomonas sp. AL03 | reverse complement strand
TTTTAGCGAAAAACATCTCGCGAAAGCTTGACCGTGAACAGAGTATCTACAGGTTTTGTGTTGTCTGTGGGATTTGTGTCAGGCCTCGAGGCCGAGGATGTCGCGGGCCACGGCTTCGGCAATCCGAATCCCATCGACACCCGCCGACAGAATCCCGCCCGCATAACCCGCGCCTTCACCCGCCGGGAACAGGCCCTTCACGTTCAAACTTTGCATCGACTCGTTACGGGTAATCCGCAGCGGCGACGATGTACGCGTCTCGATCCCGGTCAACACGGCGTCGTGCAGTGAGTAACCGCGAATCTGCTTCTCGAACGCGGACAACGCTTCACGAATGGCTTCGATGGCGAACGGCGGCAAGGCCAACGCCAAATCACCCAAGGCAACGCCCGGTTTGTAGGAAGGTTCTACGCTGCCCAACGCGGTGGACGGCTTGCCGGCAATGAAGTCGCCGACCAGTTGCGCCGGCGCTTCATAGTTGCTGCCGCCCAGCACAAAGGCGTGGGATTCCAGGCGTTCCTGCAACTCGATACCCGCCAGCGGGCCGCCCGGATAATCGACTTCCGGGGTAATCCCGACGACGATCCCAGAGTTGGCGTTGCGCTCGTTACGCGAGTACTGGCTCATGCCGTTGGTGACCACACGGCCCGGCTCGGACGTCGCCGCCACTACCGTGCCGCCCGGGCACATGCAGAAGCTGTAGACCGAACGTCCGTTGCTGGCGTGGTGCACCAGTTTGTAGTCGGCAGCCCCGAGTTTAGGGTGGCCGGCGTACTTGCCCAGACGCGCGCGGTCGATCAGCGACTGCGGGTGTTCGATGCGGAAACCCACCGAAAACGGCTTGGCTTCCATGAAAACGCCACGGCCATGCAGCATGCGGAAGGTGTCCCGGGCGCTGTGACCGAGGGCCAGAATTACGTGTTTCGAATGAATCTGCTCGCCGCCATTGAGTTCTACGCCGACCATTTGGCCGTCCTCGATCAACACGTCGGTGACCCGCTGCTGGAAGCGCACTTCGCCACCCAACGCGCGAATCTGCTCACGCATGTTCTCCACAACGCCGGTCAGACGGAACGTACCGATGTGCGGTTTGCTGACGTAGAGAATTTCTTCCGGCGCACCGGCCTTGACGAACTCATGCAGGACTTTGCGTCCGATGAACTTCGGATCCTTGATCTGGCTGTACAGCTTGCCGTCGGAGAATGTCCCCGCGCCGCCCTCGCCAAATTGCACGTTGGATTCCGGGTTAAGCACGCTTTTACGCCACAGGCCCCAGGTGTCCTTGGTGCGCTGACGCACTTCGGTGCCGCGCTCGAGGATGATTGGCTTGAAGCCCATTTGCGCCAGCAGCAGCCCGGCGAAAATCCCGCACGGACCAAAACCCACGACGACAGGACGTTGCTCGAGATCAGCCGGCGCCTGGCCGACCACTTTGTAGCTGACATCCGGCGCCACGTTGACGTTACGGTCATCGGCGAACGTGTGCAGCACCGCCGCCTCATCGCGAACGTTCAGGTCGATGGTGTAGATGAAGCACAGTTCGGAGGACTTTTTGCGCGCATCGTAGCTGCGCTTGAACAAGGTGAAATCGAGCAGGTCATCACTGGTGATGCCCAGGCGCTGCACGATGGCAGGGCGCAGGTCTTCATCGGGATGGTCGATCGGCAGCTTGAGTTCGGTGATTCGTAACATGACAGGATCCGTTTCGCGGGGCGCACAACTGCGCCAAGGCGTTTGAAGCCCGCGATTATAAGCCTCAAAGAATGATTCCCGTGAGGCTAAAACGATCAGTCGTTACGCGATCCGCCGAAATACCCGCAGCCGCGCTGAACCTGGCCGTCGACGCGCAGTTCGGCGCTCATGTGCTGGACGCTGCCGGTGGTGTTGTCGACGCAACGTTGTGGCGCAACCCACAATTCGATGTGCTGGTTATTGGCTTCAGTGCTGAGATTGAAGCGGCCATCGCCCAGTTGCTCTTCAACGTAAGGTACGGCCAATGGCGGCTGACCGGCGCGGTCGATGACCATGCCTTTGCCGCTGACTTTCACGTTCCATTCCGGCCCATGGCCGGCGGCGCGCAGAATCAGCAGTTTGAAATTCGGATCGTTGCACGCGGTGCCCGAGCGCTCGACGCGGTACAGCTGCTCCAGATCGAGGCGGCTGTCGACACCACTGGCAACAATCCGGCCACGCACGTCGGCAAACAGCTTGCCCTGGGCATCGGCCAGGGTCGCGGCCTCTTGCAGGACACTGGTGCCGCCGGTGTCGATGACCACGTAACTACGTTGCTCATTACACGGCTGGAACAACAGCTTGCCATCGGCCGCCGTCAACTGGCCCTGCATGCGGGTCTGGCCCACGTGGGACGCACTTTCACGCGGGCCATCGAGCAACTGGCAAGCAGTGAACAGCGGAAGCGGGGCAACGAGGACTAAGTAACGGGCAACACGCATCTTTGAGTCTCCTGACAAGTGCCGCCACGTTACGCAGCCTGACCGTTCATCACAAGGGCTTAGCCCACGTGAAAGGTCTGACCTGTTTGCAAGCCTTCTACGCTTTTGGCGTAGGCCAATGCCACATCGGCTGCCGGAACTGGCTTGTAGCCGCGGAAGTACGGCGCGTATTTGCCCATGGCTTCAACCAGCACGTTCGGGCTCACCGAATTGATGCGCAGACCACGAGGCAGTTCGATGGCGGCGGCGCGGACGAAGCTGTCCAGGGCACCATTGACCAGCGCTGCCGAGGCGCCGCTGCGAATCGGATCGTGGCTGAGGACGCCAGTGGTGAAGGTGAACGAGGCGCCGTCGTTGGCGTACTCGCGGCCGACCAGCAGCAGATTGACCTGGCCCATCAGTTTGTCTTTCAGGCCCAGCGCGAAACTTTCTTCGGTCATTTCGCCCAAGGGCGCGAAGGTCACGTTGCCGGCGGCGCAGACCAGAGCATCGAACTTGCCAGTCTGTTCGAACAGCTTGCGAATCGAGGCGCTGTCGCTGATATCCACATGGAAATCACCGCTGTTGCGGCCGATGCGGACGATCTCGTGACGCTCGGACAGCTCCTTGTCGACCGCCGAACCGATGGTGCCGTCTGCCCCTATCAAAAGAATTTTCATCATGCTGATCCTTGAGTGGTTTGAATGAGGTCTCAGTCTAGAGTGGTTTTTTCCATTGATAAGCGCGCTAATAGGCAACCTTTGGTTTTCAAATGGAAACAATCCATGAGTGAAATGGATGATCTGGCGGCGTTCGCCGTGTTGATCGAAGCCGGGAGTTTTACCTTGGCGGCCCAGCAATTGGGTTGCAGCAAGGGCCAGCTCTCCAAGCGTATCAGTTTGCTGGAGACGCGCTTTTCCGTGGTCTTGCTGCAACGCACCACCCGCCGCTTGAGTTTGACGGCAGCGGGCGCGGCGCTGTTGCCGCAAGCCCAGGCGCTTGTAGTCCAGGTCGAGAGGGCGCGTCAGGCATTGGCGCGGTTGAAGGATGATATGGCTGGGCCGGTGCGTATGACGGTTCCGGTGTCGCTGGGGGAAACATTCTTCGATGGGCTATTGCTGGAGTTTTCCGGCAAGTACCCTGAGGTGCAGATCGAGCTGGACCTGAGCAACAGCTATCGTGATTTGTCCCGCGACGGCTTTGACCTGGCGGTTCGCTCCGAGGTGGGCAATGACGAGCGCCTGGTCGCCCGACCGCTGCTGGCCTGGCATGAAATGACCTGCGCCAGCCCGGCCTACCTTGAGCAATACGGTGAACCGCTGACGCCGCAGGCACTCGCTGAACATCGCTGCCTGCTCAATAGCCATTACAGCGGTCGCGAAGAGTGGCTTTATCACCAGCAACACGAGTTGTTGCGGGTACGGGTTTCGGGGCCGTTCGCCAGCAATCATTACAGCCTGCTGAAGAAAGCGGCACTGGCCGGCGCCGGCATTGCGCGGTTGCCGTCGTACTTACTGCAAGCGGATTTGGCTGACGGCCGTTTGCGCTGGCTCCTGCGTGACTATCAGACGCGCAGAATGCCGATGTACCTGGTGCATCCGTATCAGGGTGGATTGCCGAAACGTACGCAAGTGCTGGCAGATTATCTGATTGGCTGGTTCAAGCGCAGTGGCGAGGCACTGGATCGGCTGCGCTAGAAAATGATCGTCGTTGAATGTAAAAACAAAAAAACGGCCCGAAGGCCGTTTTTTGTTTACCGCAAAGGCTCAACCACCCAGATACGCTTCACGCACTTTCGGATCAGTCAGCAGCGCTTCACCGGTGCCTGTCATCACCACCCGGCCGTTCTCCAGAACGTACGCACGGTCAGCAATTTTCAGCGCCTGGTTGGCGTTTTGCTCAACCAAAAACACCGTCACGCCATCCTTGCGCAGCTGTTCGATGATGTCGAAGATCTGCTGGATGATGATCGGTGCCAGGCCCAAGGAAGGTTCGTCGAGCAACAGCAGCTTGGGTTTGCTCATCAGCGCACGGCCGATGGCGAGCATTTGCTGTTCGCCGCCGGACATGGTGCCGCCGCGCTGAGCGAAGCGCTCTTTCAGGCGTGGGAAAAGTCCGAGGACTTTGTCCATCTGCTCCTGATAATCGCCCTTGTCGGTGAAGAATCCGCCCATGGCGAGGTTTTCTTCCACGGTCAGACGGGCAAACACCCGACGACCTTCCGGAACCACGGCAATGCTCTTGCGCATGATCTGCGCCGAGGTCTGCCCCACGAGCTCTTCACCCATGTAGCGGATGCTGCCGCTGTGGGCCTGCGGCGAACCGCAGAGGGTCATCAGCAGGGTGGATTTGCCCGCGCCGTTGGCGCCGATCAGGGTGACAATTTCGCCCTGACGGATTTCCACGTTGACGCTGTGCAGCGCCTGGATCTTGCCGTAGAAGGTGGAAACGTTTTCGAATTGCAGCATTTACGCTTCCCCCAGGTAGGCTTTGATCACTTCAGGATTGTCGCGGATCTGTTCCGGCGTGCCGTCGGCCAGAGGCGTGCCCTGGTTGATCACGACGATGTGGTCGGAAATGCTCATGACCAGTTTCATGTCGTGTTCGATCAGCAGCACGGTGACGTTGTGCTCTTCACGCAGCATGCTGATCAGCGCCTTGAGGTCTTCGGTTTCCTTGGGGTTCAGACCGGCGGCCGGTTCGTCGAGCATGAGGATCCGCGGACGGGTCATCATGCAGCGCGCGATTTCCAGACGACGTTGCTGACCGTAGGCCAGGGTCCCGGCGGTGCGGTTGGCGAACTCTTTGAGGTTGACCTTATCCAGCCAGTACTCGGCGAATTCCATGGCCTCGCGCTCGCTCTTGCGAAACCCCGGGGTCTTGAACAGGCCAGCCAGAAAGTTGGTGTTCAGGTGGCGGTGCTGGGCGATCAAGAGGTTCTCGACCGCCGTCATGTCCTTGAACAGCCGCACGTTCTGGAAGGTGCGCACCACGCCTTTGAGGGCAATCTTATGGCCAGGCAGGCCCTCGATCGGTTGACCGTCAAGCAGGATGCTGCCACCGCTCGGCTTGTAGAATCCGGTCAGGCAGTTGAACACGGTGGTCTTGCCCGCGCCGTTGGGGCCGATCAGTGCCACCACCTGTTTTTCTTTTACGGTCAGGGCTACGCCGTTGACCGCCAGCAAGCCGCCGAAGCGCATGCTCAAATTGTCGACTTTGAGGATCTCGCGGCTCATTTGCGCAGCTCCATGTGAGGGCGTTGCATGGGCAGCAGACCTTGAGGACGCCAGATCATCATCAGCACCATCAAGGCGCCGAACATCAACATGCGGTACTCACTGAACTCACGCATCATTTCCGGCAACAGGATCATCACCGTGGCGGCGAGTACGACGCCCAATTGCGAGCCCATGCCACCCAACACCACGATGGCGAGGATGGTCGCTGACTCGATGAAGGTGAAGGACTCCGGTGTCACCAGGCCCTGACGCGCGGCGAAGAAGCTGCCGGCGAAACCGGCGAAGCACGCACCCAGGGTAAAGGCCGAGAGCTTGATTGCTGTCGGGTTAAGGCCCAACGCACGGCAGGCGATTTCGTCTTCACGCAGTGCTTCCCAGGCACGGCCCAAGGGCATGCGCAGCAAGCGGTTGATGACGAACAGGGCGAACAGTGCCAGCAACAGCGCAATCAGGTAAAGGAAGATCACCTTGTTGATCGAGTTGTATTGCAGGCCGAAGTACTCGTGGAAAGTCTGCAGGCCTTCAGCGGCTTTACGTTCGAAGGTCAAGCCGAAGAACGTCGGTTTCTCGATGTTGCTGATGCCGTTGGGGCCGCCGGTGATGTCGGTCAGGTTCCGCAGGAACAGACGGATGATTTCACCGAAGCCCAGGGTCACGATCGCCAGGTAGTCACCGCGCAGACGCAGTACCGGGAAGCCGAGCAGGAAGCCGAAAGTGGCTGCCATCAGGCCAGCGATCGGCAGGCAGATCCAGAAGCTCAAACCGTAGTAGTGCGAGAGCAGCGCATAGCTGTAGGCACCGACGGCATAGAAACCGACGTAACCGAGGTCGAGCAGACCGGCCAAACCGACCACGATGTTCAGGCCCAGGCCAAGCATCACGTAGATCAGCACCAAGGTGGCGATATCCACCGCGCCGCGAGAGCCAAAGAACGGCCAGACCAGCGCACCGACGATCAACGCAATGATGAGCCAGCGCTGGGTGGTCGGCAGGGTCAGGAAAGTACTGGCCTTGGCCGGCATCACCGGCATGTTGGGCGAGGATTTCCAGGCTGCGCTGATCTGCTGATCGAACAGCACCCGCAGGAACATCAGCACCGAGCACACGGCGATAGTGATCAGTGTTGCAGTGCTGGTGCCATGGACTTCGAGGTTGATGCCGACAATGGTCAGTTTCAGACCGAGTACCGGGTAGGCAACGGCCCACACCAGCAAGGCGCTGAACAACGCCTGTTTAAGATTCCTAGTCATACTTTTTCAACCTCCGGACGGCCCAGCAGGCCGGTTGGCCGGAACAACAACACCAGAACCAATAAGCCGAATGCCACGACGTCCTTGTACTGGTCGCCGAAGATATCGGCACCAAAGGCTTCCGCCACCCCCAGCACGATCCCGCCGAGCATGGCTCCGGGGATGCTGCCGATACCGCCCAGTACCGCTGCGGTGAAGGCCTTGAGGCCGACCAGGAAACCGGCGTTCGGGTTAATCACGCCGTATTGCATGCTCAGCAGCACGGCCGCGATGGCCGCCAGTGCGGCACCGACGACGAAGGTCAGGGCGATGATGTTGTTGGTGTTGATACCCAAGAGGTTGGCCATCTTGATGTCTTCGGCACAGGCGCGGCAGGCGCGACCCAGACGAGAGCGGGAGATGAACAGCGTCAGGCCGAGCATGGCGACCAGGGTCACCACGAACACCACGATTTGCATGTAGGAAATCAGCACTTCATGTGCGCCACCTGGCCCGATGGAGAAGTTGCCGGGGATCAGGTTGGGGATGGATTTGTCCTTGGAGTCTTGCGCCAGCAGAACCGTGTTCTGCAGGAAGATCGACATGCCGATGGCGGAAATCAGCGGAATCAGACGGTTGCTGCCGCGCAAGGGGCGGTAGGCGATCCGTTCGATGCTGTAACCGTAGGCACTGGTAACAACGATGGTCGCGATGAAAGCAGCGGTCATCAATAGCGGGACACTGTCGAGTCCCATCATGGCCAGCCCGGCGATGGCGATGAACGCCACGTACGAACCGATCATGTACACCTCGCCGTGGGCGAAGTTGATCATTCCAATGATGCCGTAAACCATCGTATAGCCGATGGCGATCAGGGCATATGTGCTGCCAATGGTCAGACCATTAACCAGCTGTTGGAAAAAGTGATAGATGTCAGGCATTACAGCGCTCCTAAAAACCTGATACGCATTTCACTGGTGGAGTCATTTTCCCGCTCGAGCCCCGTGGATCTGCATCCACTTCGAACGCGAGGTTTGCCAGCGAACCGCTGATGACGGTTTTGAGATTTTCAGGTGGGGAGACTGGCGGATCACGCCAGCGCGGCCCAATACATTCGTAAAACAAAGCCCACGGCACGCCGTGGGCTTTATTGGCAGTCAGTCAGGCAACGCCTTACTGAGGTTTTGCTTCAGTTTTAGGTTTGCCGAAGTGCCACTCGTAAACCACAAATTTGAAGTCTTTCAGGTCGCCCTTGTCATCGAAGCTCAAGTCGCCAGTGGGCGTTTTGAAAGTGCCAGCGTGGATGGCAGCAGCCACTTTGGCAGTGTCTTCGCTCTTGGCAGCCTTGATACCGTCAGCGATGACGGTCACAGCCGAGTAGGACGGGAACACGAACGGACCGCTTGGGTCTTCTTTCTTGGCTTTGAACGCATCAGCCAGGGCGACGTTGGCCGGATCCTGGTCGAAGGATTTCGGCAGGGTCACCAGCAGGCCTTCGGAAGCGTCCTTGGCGATCTGCGAAATGGAGTCGTTACCCACGCCTTCCGGGCCCATGAACTTGGCTTTCAGGCCTTTTTCCTGGGCTTGACGCAGGATCAGACCCAGCTCCGGGTGGTAGCCGCCGTAGTAGACGAAGTCGACGTTGGCTTGCTTGAGCTTGGCGATCATCGAAGAGAAGTCTTTGTCGCCGGCGTTGATGCCTTCGAACACGGCAACCTTGACGTTTTTGCCTTCGAGGGTTTTCTTGACGGCGCTGGCGATGCCTTCACCGTATTGCTGTTTGTCGTGCAAAACAGCAACGATCTTCGGTTTTACGAAGTCGGCGATGTAGTTACCGGCGGCAGGGCCTTGGGCGCTGTCCAGACCGATAGTACGGAAGATCATTTTGTAACCACGGGCAGTGATGTCCGGGCTGGTGGCAGCCGGGGTGATCATGATCACGCCTTCGTCTTCGTAAATGTCCGAAGCCGGTTGGGTGGAGCTGGAGCACAGGTGACCGACCACGAACTTGACGCCGTCGTTGACGACTTTGTTCGCGACCGCTACCGCTTGTTTTGGATCACAGGCGTCATCGTATTCAACGGCTTCGAGTTTCTTGCCGTCTACGCCGCCTTTGGCGTTGATCTGTTCGATGGCCATTTTGGCGCCACTGAACTGCATGTCGCCGTATTGGGCTACAGGGCCGGTTTTAGGGCCGGCGATGCCGATCTTGATGGTGTCAGCTGCGAACGAATGGCTGGCAACCCCGGCCAGAACCATAGCGGCAAACAGTTTGGAAATCTGCTTAGTAGCCTTAGTCATAGTGCTCCACTCTTACTGTTGTAGTTTTTATAGTCCTGGCGCCGTAGCAGCAGAACCGGGTCAGATATCGTCGATATCCTCCGGAAAATGCCCCCGGCAACTGTACCGGTACAGTGTAGAGCGCCAATTGTTAGCCTGGGAAGCTGGCGCCAGGGGGCAAAACCTGAAGGTGTCGCTTTATTGAAAGAAAAAGACAGAATTGCGGCGGGGGTTCAGGCTGAATTAACAGCAATCCTTGGCTTTCCTGCACTTTTCAATCAGTGACTCAATTGCATCCGGGTTTTTCTGCCAGACCACCGACGTTATGATTGCGTCAGTTTATTTTCCGGACAGGACCCATGACTCAAGAACCTAGCACCCTCTATGCCAAGCTGCTTGGTGAAACCGCATCTATTACCTGGAAAGAGCTGGAGCCGTTCTTCGCCAAGGGTGCCCTATTGTGGGTCGACCCCGGTCTGGATTTGATCGCTGCAGCGCAGGCAGTGGCGACTGATGAAGGCGAGAAAGTGGCTGCCTGGCTGGCCGCCGACAAAGTCGCCAAGCTGTCTGAAACACGGGCGCTGGATCTTTTTGAACGCGATCCAGAGCTGTGGGCAGTGGTCGTTTCGCCGTGGATTCTGATCCAGGAAAGGACGACGAGCTGAAGCCGTGCACTTGATTGGTGCGCGGCTTTATCGGACAAAAGTGTGTAGCCGAGTAGCGTGATGGCATGTTGCCGTAGAGAAAGGCCACAGCAGGGTCTTGGCGAGGGTGACGTAAACGTAACGGGAACAGTTTTGTTAGCAGCCTGATGGCTGCTTAATTGTTTCTGAATGTGATCGTTCCCACGCGGAGCATGGGAACGATCGTGACCAAGTCTTAGAAGGTCTTGCCGGTGTGGTTATTGAGGGAAATAACCTTGGTCTTGCCAATCCGGTGACGGTAGATCTCACGCAGGTACTTGATCGCCTTCTTCACGCAATCCCGGGACAAACGAATGTCGTTGATCGAGACGAACTTGTCCTTGTCATTGATCAGCTCACGGTACTTCTTCTCGTACATCGGTTTGATCGCGTACCAATTGGTGTCGAGGATCTTCGCCGGGTTCTCAAATTCATTAAGCAGCTCGTCGATCCGGTCTTCGTCGAAATCTTCGTTAATGATGAAGTCCAGGATCGAGTTATCCAGGGTCTCGTCAAAGCGGTACGGGTTTTTCGCAAAGCAACGCTTGATGAAGGCCACGATCAGCGTCAGGAAGTCGTCCGACAGGCACGGGCTCTTGGCGATCAGGGTGGTCAGTGACAGGTTGGCCGAGGCGCCGATCACCAGCGCATAACGCTTGAGCGTGGTGTTCGGGAACAGGCTGTTGAGGTGGGTCTTCAACCGGTTCAGGTCCATGTAGGACAACTTGTAGTCTTTGGGCAACGAAACAATCGAGACCACCGACGAGCAATTCTTGAAGAAGTGCAGGTCGTGCAATGCGGCCGCGTCATAGCCCGAATTCTTGTACTGCTCCAGCGAGGCGCGATAGCGCTTGGACTCGATCGGCAACAGGCTGATGCCTTCGATCGCCTGGGTCACTTTGTTGAAGTGCGGCAAGTCAATGGAGCGGAAGAACAAGTCATCGATGTTCAGGCGTTGCGGCTCTTTCTCGAACACCTTGAATTTGTCGCTGCTCGGCGGCGGGGTTTCCGGCACAACAGACTCGGCGTAGGCAATCGCTACGGGGCCGGCCAGACTCATGAACAGGTCGTTGGCGTCGAGGCGAATGGTTTCGCCAATGTCGATGCCGGCCCGACGGAAATAGTTCTGGTCATAGTCGGTGGTGACCGCTTGAGCCGTCAGAATGTTGAAGATCTGCTGTGAGATGTATTGGTTGGCGTGCTTTTCCATCGCGTTGACGTCGATGTTCTGAATGTTGCCGTCATCGCTTTCTTCGGCATAACGCATGATGTCGTTGGAGATCAGCATCATCGCGTTCCATGGACGGATCCGGCCCATGACACTGGCTTCGCTGCTGTCTTCATTGTCGAAGTTGTAGGAGAAGTCCCACTCTTCCGACAGGTACTTGCACAGCAGGCGACCGGCGTTGATGTGCAGCGCCTCGGACATTTCGCTGCGGTGATCGGAAATGTTCGGCAGCACGCAGATACCGCTGGTGAAGATCGGCTCGAAGACGAAAGCATGGCCGCTTTTGCTGTCGTGTTCGTCCATCGGTTTGGTATCGAACGTCTTGTTCATGTACGAGTGCTGCTGGGCCAGGCCGAATTCCGAGGCCATGCCCGAACCGGTACCGCCGCCGGCACTGAAAATCGAGAAGTACAGGCGCGACTGGTTGGCCTTGATCCCGCAGCTGTCGATCAGGTACGAGTGAATCATCTTCCAGTCAGGGCTGGAGAAACGCTGGGTGTCCTTGTTCAGGATGATCTTGGCCAAGTACTGACCGAGGATCGGCGCGTTACCGGCGCCACCGGCGTGGACTTCCGACAAGTCCATGATTTTCATTTTGCTGTAGTCACGCAAAAAGCCGCTTTTTTCGCCCTTGCGCGAGAAGCGGATACGACCGGCGATGTCTTTGTCCAGGTCGCCAAGCATGACCAGTGGTTCAACCAGGAACACCGGTTTTGGGGCCTTGTTCGGACCCAGACGCAGATTGTTGCGAATCCACTGTGCCGGGCTGTAGCCCTTTTCGGCGTAGCGTTTGTCCGGCGAAAGACGGTCTTCGTTATTGAATTCGTTGAGGTAGAACTTGCGGGCGTTGTATACCAACTCCGCCACGTCCAACGCGATGTTCGAACCGCAGCGGCCCAGGCCGATCAGGCAGACCGACGGGAATTCCTGATCGCTGTGCTGTTCACTGTCGCCTTCCAGATGCGGTGGGCGCGGGAACACCATGTCGCGTAGGCCGTCGAGATTATCGAGGATGCGGTCGGTATTGGTTTCGGTGAAGTACAGGTATTGCTGAGTCGCCAACGGGCGCGATGGCGTCAATGACTTCGACGGTGCGGGGCTGTTCGCCGCCGGGCTCAGCGTCAGATCGGATATCGCAGCGGCCGGATTGTTTTTAGAATTCATTGTGCGCCATATACCTGGGCTGGTTGGTTGGGCGACAAGCGGTCGTCGAACCATCACGGATGGGATCTCGCGTCTTTTTTCAGCGCGTATTTGGCCCAAGCGTCAGGGCCTTGGCCTGCGCATCGCTCGGGGGAATCCTTTCCTAAGTCATGATGAATCGGCCAATATTCGACGATCTTTAATCAAAAGGAGGCCAAATGATGGCAACGTTACCTTCGCTCGGGTTTGCCGGGATCGGCCTGATGGGTTTGCCGATGTGTCTGCGCCTGCTGGCCGCGGGCTATCCGCTGACCGTGTGGAACCGCAATCCGGCAAAGTGCGCGCCGCTGGTCGAGGCCGGCGCCCGGCAAGTCGCCACGCCTGCGCAACTGTGTCAGCACGCCGACGTGGTGATGTTGTGCCTGGCGGATACTTCGGTGGTTCGAGAGGTGATTTTTGGCTCGGCTGGCATTGCTGAGGGGGCGAAAAGGGGTCAAGTGCTGGTGGACTTTTCCAGTCTGGAACCCACGGCGACCCGGGAAATGGCCGAGGCGCTGATCAACACCACCGGCATGAGTTGGATGGATACGCCCGTGTCTGGCGGTGTGTCCGGTGCCGAGGCTGGCAGCCTGGCGATCATGGTGGGCGGCAGAACGGCAGATCTTGAGCGCGTGCGCCCGGTGTTGTTGACCGTCGGCCAGCGCGTGACTCACATGGGGGCAGTCGGGGCAGGGCAGGTGACCAAGGTGTGCAATCAGATGATTGTCGCCTGCAATGCGTTGGTGATCGCCGAAGTGGTGGCGTTGGCCGAGCGTTCAGGCGTCGAGGCTAGTCTGATCGCCGATGCGCTGGCCGGCGGTTTCGCCGACTCAAAACCGTTACAGATCCTCGCCCCGCAAATGGCCGAGAGCCGGTTCGAACCGGTGAAATGGCACGTGCGCACGCTGCTCAAGGATCTGGACACAGCGGTGAAATTTTCCCGCGAACAGGGTTCAGCCACGCCGATCAGTGGATTGGCCGCACAATTGATGCGCCTGCATGGGGGCCAGGGCTTTTTGGAAAAAGATCCGTCGACGTTAGTGCAGTTGTACCGCGAGCCAGGCTCAAAGGACTGACCGTGTGCGGGTGCTTGCGCTGGTTGATTTCGTTCAGTACCGGGCGTAATTCTTCCAGTGGCACCGGGCGGCTGAGCAGGTAACCCTGGACGAAATCGCTGCCCTGGCGTTCGAGAAAGTCATATTGCTCGAAGGTCTCGACGCCCTCGGTGACCACCTGCAAATGCAGGGTGTGCGCCATGACGATGATCGCCTGGACGATCTCCATGTCCTGCGTTGCCTTGGGAATGTCCTGAATGAATGAGCGATCGATCTTCAGTGTGTTCAGCGGCAGGCGCTTGAGGTAGGCCAAGGATGAGTAGCCGGTGCCAAAGTCGTCGATCGACAATGAAACCCCGAGGGCACGGATCTGCCGCAGCAGCATCAGGGTGTTGGCGATGTTGCCCATCAGCGCGTTCTCCGTGACCTCCAGTTCCAGGCGCTCGGGCGCAACCCCGGCCACGCGCAGGGCGTATTCGATTTCGTCAGCCAGTTCCTCGCGCGCCAGGTTCAGCGGTGAGCAGTTCACCGCAATCTTCAGCGCTTCACAGCCGTGGCGGGACAACTCGCCCAGGTCTTCACAGGCCTTGCGCAGCACCCAGTTGTCCAGTTCAGCGATCAACCCGTTGGCCTCAGCGATGCCGATAAAGCGCTCCGGCGTGAGTAAGCCGTGAATCGGGTGTTGCCAGCGAATCAGCGCTTCCAGTTTGGTGACCTGGCCGCTTTTCAGGTCGTAGATCGGTTGGTAATGGATCATCAGCCCCGTGTCTTCGCGCAGGGCATGGCGCAGTTCTTCTTCCAGCTGCAGCTCCATCGTAGCCCGGGTCCTGAGGTTCGAACTGAAGAAATGCAGGCTGTTGCGGCCGCTGCCTTTGGACTGATACAGCGCCAGGTCGGCGTTTTTCAGCAGTTCTTCGCACGTCTTGCCGTCTTCGGGGAACAGGCTGATGCCGATGCTGGTGGTCATGACCATGCGCCGGCCGGACAGCTCGATGGGGTCTTTCATTTTCAGCATGATGCGCTGGGCCATGTGCCGGGCTTCTTCACGGTCGTGCAGGCCGATGAGAATGCAGAACTCGTCGCCACCGAAGCGCGCCACCACGTCGTCGTGGCTGCGTACCGAGCTTTTGATATGGTTGGCCAGGACCTTGAGCAATTCGTCGCCGGCGTCATGGCCGAGGCTGTCGTTGATGCGCTTGAAATGGTCGATGTCGAGGAACAGCACCGCCAGCATGCCTCCCTCGTTGGTTTTCTCGATCAGTTTCTCGGCAAAGATCTGATTGAAGCCGCGGCGGTTGATCAGGTTGGTCAGGGCGTCATAGTGCGCCACCTGTTGCAGCGACATGCGCGCCTGATCCAGTTGACTAAGCAGTGCATTGACCCGTCGCAGGTCGTGTTCCTTGTTTTGCAGTTTCTTGTCGGCCAGTGCCGCGCTGATGCAGCTACCGATGATCAACAGGGCCATGATCGCCACCGTCAGCCCCAGTTGCAGGTGGTTGTTTTCAGCGGGCAGCATCGGCAGGCTGCCGGTGGGCAGTACCAGGGTCAGCGCCGCCATGCCAGTAAAATGCATGCTGACGATACCGGCCCCGAGCACCAGGCTGGCGGTGAATTTGATCAGTGGGTGATACAAACCGGTGCCATCGCGCAGGTGGCTGGAAATCAACAGGGCGGCAAGGCTGGCGCCAATCGCGATCACGATGGAGAGGACGAACCAGGCGGGGTTGTAATAGGCCGTTGCAACCGAACGCATCGCCGCCATGCCCACATAGTGCATGGTCGCGATGCCCAGACCGATCCAGACCGCGGCCCGCAGGTACTGCCAGAAATTGAGGTCCGGATGACTGAGCGTGTGCATCGCCAACCACGAAGCGGTCAGGGCGAATAACAGCGAGAGCAGAGTGATGGGCAGTTGGTAATGAATTTCGACCGGCGCCTGGAATGCCAGCATGCTGATGAAATGCATGGCCCAGATCCCGCCCGCCAGGCAACCGGCGCCGACCCAGCGCCAGAGCCGTTTCGAAGCGATTTTTTCGGCGTGACCCACCCGTTCGGCCATGTCCAGTGTGGCAAAGCTGCCGACACAGGCGACCAAATAAGCCAGGAACACCAGAAAAGGGTCATGTGCGCCATTGAGTATTACCTGCCCGCTTCTCGGAGGCTCGGTAATGAAAAGCAAACCAAGCCATTCCATAGCATGCCCCGTCTTTGTCATCCTGGCTGCGCCATGAACGCTGGCGAATGCTTTGGAGTATAGAGGGCGTGTAAAGAGTGCAAGCGATAGTGGCACATTGGCCGCAACCATTTTCGAATGAGCGTTAGAGTGTTTGGAAATAAACTGTTGCACAGGCTGCGACATCTTCCATGGGCGGATATCAGCTTTACAAATAATGACAGACAGCTCTGGCGGGCCTGACTAAATTGCAGGTTCCGGGCTCGGATGCGCTGGCAGTGAAGCCCCAATAACAATAAAAGAGACGGACCCATGCAGAACTCGACCCAAGCGGCGAATGCCTGGCGCATTCTGTTCCTGCTGTTCCTCGCCAACCTGTTCAACTTCTTCGACCGCACCATCCCCGCCATCATCATCGAGCCGATTCGCATGGAATGGCACCTCAGCGACTTTCAGTTGGGGATCATCGGTACCGCCTTCACGATCGTCTATGCCATTGCCGGCCTGCCCTTGGGGCGGATGGCCGATACCGGTTCGCGCAGCAAATTGATGGGCTGGGGCCTGGCGGCCTGGAGCGGGTTGACAGCGGTCAACGGATTGGTGGGGAGTTTCTGGAGTTTCCTGATCGTGCGCATGGGCATCGGCATCGGTGAGGCCAGTTACGCACCGGCCGCTAACTCGCTGATCGGCGACCTGTTCCCGGCCCACCGCCGGGCGCGAGCGATGGGCATTTTCATGCTTGGTCTGCCGCTGGGGTTGCTGCTGGCGTTCTTCACCATCGGCTGGATGGTCAAGGCCTTCGACAGCTGGCGCGCACCATTCTTCATCGCGGCGGTGCCGGGGCTGATCCTGGCGATCTTCATGTTCTTCATCAAGGAACCGAAACGCGGCGCTGCGGAAAGCGTGCAAGTTTCGCAGGAACGCGTAGACCGGCCGATCCGTCGGGTGCTGGCGGTGCCGACTTTCTTGTGGTTGGTGATGGCGGGGCTGTGCTTCAACTTCGCCACGTATGCCTGCAACTCGTTTCTGGTGCCGATGTTGCAGCGTTACTTCCTGATGCCGTTGCAGGAAGCGGCGGTGGCGACCGGGGTGATCGTCGGCGTGACCGGGTTGTTCGGCCTGACACTGGGCGGTTGGGTCGCTGACAAGATTCACCAGCGGGTGGCCAGTGGTCGTCTGCTGTTTGCAGCATTCAGCTTGATCATCTCGACGGTGTGTACCGCTTGGGCGCTGTATTCCGGGCGGATCGAGATCGGGGTGTTTGTGGCGGTGTTCAGTGTGGGCTGGCTGTTTGCCTACAACTTCTATACCTGCGTTTACACCGCCATTCAGGACGTAGTCGAGCCGCGCTTGCGGGCTACGGCCATGGCGCTGTTCTTTGCCGGGTTGTATTTGCTGGGTGGCGGTTTGGGGCCGGTGGTGGTGGGCGGCTTGTCCGACCATTTTGCGCACACGGCGATGCTCTCGGCCGGTGCCGAACAGATGACCGAGGCGTTCAAGGCAGTCGGCTTGCATGACGCGATGTATTTGATCCCGGTGGCGCTGTTTTTCACCATGGTGTTTCTGTTCCTGGCTTCACGGTGTTTTGTGCGCGATGCCAAGCGGATGAAGGACGGGCTGGTGGCGGTGGTCGAGCCGCAAATCCCGGCGGTCACCGCGTAATGATCGCCAGAACGTGGAGCGTGGGAACGAGTGGATAAAAAAAGGCCCGCATCGCTGCGGGCCTTCTTTATTTTAGCGGTGTAGAGGAGGGGTTATCCCGCCACCAACACCCGAATCGCTTCCAGTCGCAACGCAGCCTTATCAAGCATGGCCAGCCCTTGCTCGCGCTGTTTGCGCAGGGCAACCAGTTCGCTGTCGCGCACCGTCGGGTTGACCGCTTGCAAAGCGGTCAGGCGCGCCAGTTCTTCGTCGGTGTCGGCGGCCAGACGACGTTGCGCCTCAGCCACGCGCTCGGCGTGACGCGGGAAGATCTTCTCTTCGCCGGCGTTGATCCGTGGCGTCAGCTGATCGCGCTGAGCCTGGATGAACTTGTTGGCGCTGGCGCGGGGTACGCTTTCCAGCTGATCGTTGAGGGTTTCGAACGAGACCCGGGTCGACAGGTCGTTGCCATTGGCATCGAGCAGGCAGCGCAGGGCCGCCGGCGGCAAGTAACGGCCCAGTTGCAGCGAGCGCGGGGCAACCACTTCGCTGACGTAGAGCAGTTCCAGCAACACGGTGCCAGGTTTCAGCGCCTTGTTCTTGATCAGCGCCACGGCGGTGTTGCCCATGGAACCGGACAAGACCAGGTCCATGCCGCCTTGAACCATCGGGTGCTCCCAGGTGATGAACTGCATGTCTTCGCGAGACAGCGCCTGGTTGCGGTCGTAAGTGATGGTCACGCCTTCGTCGTCGCCCAGCGGGAAGCTGGCATCGAGCATTTTTTCGCTCGGCTTGAGGATCAGTGCGTTTTCCGAGTGGTCTTCGCTGTCGATGCCGAACGCGTCGAACAGGGTTTCCATGTAGATCGGCAGGGCGAACTGGTCGTCTTGCTCGAGGATGTCCTCGACCAGCGCATCACCTTCACCCGCGCCGCCGGAGTTGAGTTCCAGCAAGCGGTCTCGGCCGCTGTGCAACTCGCCTTCCAGGCGCTCGCGCTCGGCGCGGGCTTCGTCGATCAGCGCTTGCCACTCGCCGTCGTCGGCGTTTTCCAGCAACGGCAGCAGGCGCGGGCCGAACTGGTGCTGCAAGGCGTTGCCGGTCGGGCAGGTATTGAGGAATGCATTCAATGCTTCGTGGTACCACTGGAACAGGCGCTCTTGCGGGCTGGTTTCCAGGTACGGCACGTGCACTTCAATGATGTGCTTCTGGCCGATCCGGTCCAGACGACCGATACGCTGCTCCAGCAGGTCCGGGTGCGACGGCAGATCGAACAGCACCAAGTGGTGCGAGAACTGGAAGTTGCGACCTTCACTGCCGATTTCCGAGCAGATCAGCACTTGTGCGCCAAACTCTTCGTCGGCGAAGTAGGCAGCGGCGCGGTCACGCTCGAGGATGTTCATGCCTTCGTGGAAGACCGTGGCCGGGATGCCGGAACGCACGCGCAGGGCGTCTTCCAGGTCCATGGCGGTTTCGGCGTGGGCGCAGATCACCAGCACTTTGGTGCGCTTGAGCATCTTCAGTGTGTCGATCAGCCACTCGACGCGGGGGTCGAATTTCCACCAGCGCTCTTCTTCGTTGGCGTCTGGCTGGGCCTGGAAGCTGACTTCCGGGTACAGCTCGGCGTGATCGCCCAATGGCAGTTCGAGGTATTCGTCGGGGCACGGTAGCGGGTACGGGTGCAGTTTGCGCTCCGGAAAACCCTGCACGGCGGCGCGGGTGTTACGGAACAGCACGCGGCCGGTGCCGTGGCGGTCCAGCAGTTCGCGGACCAGGCGGGCGCTGGCTTCGATATCGCCATCGTTAACCGCCGCTAGCAGGGCTTCGCCTTCGTTGCCGAGGAAACCGTGAATGGTTTTGTGCGCTTCAGGCGACAGGCGCCCCTTGTCCAGCAGCTCCTGGACGGCTTCGGCCACCGGGCGATAGTTTTCACTCTCGGCACGGAAGGCGTGCAGGTCATGGAAACGGTTAGGGTCAAGCAGGCGCAGACGCGCGAAGTGGCTGTCCTGGCCCAGTTGTTCCGGGGTCGCGGTCAGCAGCAGCACGCCGGGAATGACTTCGGCGAGTTGCTCGACCAGCGAGTATTCCGGACTGGCCTTTTCTTCGTGCCACACCAAGTGGTGCGCTTCGTCGACGACCATCATGTCCCAACCTGCCGCGAACAGCGCGTCCTGAGCCTTCTCGTCGTCCACCAGCCACTCGAGTGCAACCAGCGCGAGCTGGGTGTCTTCGAATGGGTTGGCGGCATCGCTTTCGATGAAGCGTTCTTCGTCGAACAGCGCGACTTGCAGGTTGAAGCGGCGGCGCATCTCGACCAGCCACTGGTGCTGAAGGTTCTCCGGAACCAGGATCAGCACTCGGTTGGCGCGGCCCGAGAGCAGTTGGCGATGGATGATCAGGCCGGCTTCGATGGTTTTACCCAGGCCCACTTCGTCCGCCAGCAGAACCCGCGGCGCGATGCGGTCGGCGACTTCACGGGCGATGTGCAATTGGTGCGCGATCGGTTGCGCACGCACGCCACCCAGGCCCCAAAGGGAGGATTGCAATTGACGGCTGGTGTGTTCCAGGGTGTTGTAACGCAGGGAGAACCAGGCCAGCGGATCGATCTGCCCGGCGAACAAACGGTCGCTGGCCAGACGGAACTGAATGAAGTTCGACAGCTGGGTTTCCGGCAGGGTGACCACTTCGTTTTGAGCGTTGAGGCCGTGGTAGACCAACAGGCCATCGACATCGTCGACTTCCTGGACGGTTAGTTTCCAGCCTTCGAAGTGAGTGATGGAGTCACCCGGCGAAAATCGCACGCGGGTGAGGGGCGCATTCCGTAGCGCGTACTGGCGAGTTTCGCCAGTGGCCGGATAGAGCACGGTCAACAAGCGGCCGTCCTGTGCCAGAACGGTGCCTAAACCCAGCTCGGCTTCGCTGTCACTGATCCAGCGTTGCCCCGGTTGATACTGCTGCGCCATGCTGCCTGACTCCCACCTTGAAAAAGCGGGCTATCTTAACGGAATCGGGCCTGCAGACCAAAGGTTTACGTGCGTAGGCGCTGCCGATGTCGGACGATCTTTTGATCTTCGGGAACACTTGAGTTCTGCGTTGTCCGATGAAAGATCGCGGCTGGCGGCAGCACCTACAGTGCGAGCCGGGTCACAATTTGCGACCGATGGCTCAAGTCACCATCCCCGCAGCCGACAGCTTGCTGACAGGAGACTAATAATTATGCTGCCACCGATGCTCCCCTTGAGTGCCGTGCCGATCACCTCACAGCAGGATCCGATTCGCCAGCGGCCGGATATTCCACCCGTGGTGCCGGTGCAGGAAAGCTCCAACGAAAGCACTATCGACCTGCAAAAGCGCGACCCCGAAGAAGCGGGCGTGCAGCTACGCGAGGAGCAGCGCCGGCAGCAGGAACGTGACCGACGTCGCCGTGAAGCCGATGAAGATCCCGAAGAACACCTGGCGATTCCCGGGGACGAGCTCAACGCCGACAATACCGTGCCGGTGGCGCCATTGATGGAAGATCAGCCTCGGCAGGGTTTGTGGGTCGATATCCAGATTTGAGGTGGTGGCTGGTCAGCGCTGCCATCAGACCGCATTATTGGCATATCCTTGCCTGACGATACGGCAGCTGAATTTCACTACACGCGATGCACTGAGCACCATGAGCCAAGACGACAAGCTGATCGACCTCAACTCCGAACGCGCCAAGCGGGTTCATGACCTTAATGAAAAGCGCCTGAACGAAGTCCGCCAGGCGTTCGAGCAAGCCCTGCCGTTGGGTAAAGCGAAGAAGAAGCCGAAGAACAAACCGAAAAAGCGTTGAAACACCCTGCATTGGTTGATGCAGGTCAGTTATTCCCCCTCCTTTACGCCCAGTCTCGGGCGACATTGATCCCGGTCAATTTTTTCTCCTGCCTGATTGGTTAACTTAGCCCTATCGCAACAAGGCAACCGCAGGAGGCCAGTCATGTTTTTCGACAACGTGGTGATCGCCGGAGTGCTGACTGTCGGCCTCATGGTTATGTTTTTTGCAGGGTTTGGATTTTTTATCTGGAAGGATTCGCATAAGCGCAAGCCGTAGGTCTTTCTGGAAGCAATGAGCACGCAAGGCATTTTGGGCAACTTCGGTTGCCCTTTTTTTTTGCGTGCGATTTGCCTGATCGTACCCACGCAGTGGGAACGATCAACTTTCCAGCAGCCATAAAAAAGGCGCGAACCTTACGGAGCGCGCCTTTTTTGTGCGGCTATGTATCAGCTGCCCAGTGCCTTCGATGCCAGCCAGAACAGGCCGGCTGACAAGGCCACTGTGGCTGGCAGGGTCAGGACCCAGGCCAGCAGGATGGTTCTGACGGTGCCGCCTTGCAGGCCGCTTTTGTTGGCAACCATGGTGCCAGCCACGCCTGATGACAGAACGTGGGTGGTGGACACCGGCAGGCTGAAGATGTTGGCCATGCCGATCAGGGTCGCGGTCGTAATCTGTGCCGACATGCCTTGGGAGTAAGTCATGCCCTGCTTGCCGATCTTCTCGCCGATGGTCAGTACCACGCGTTTCCAGCCGACCATGGTACCCAGGCCGAGGGCCAGTGCGACCGCCAGAATCACCCAGAACGGGGCGTATTCGGTGGTGGTGGTCAGGTCTTTGCGCAGCTTGTTCAGGTCAGCCTTTTCACGGGCATCGAGGCCTGGCAGCTTGCCGACTTTCTTCGCCGTGTCGTCCAGGCAGAGCAGATAACGACGCACTTCGATGCGGCTTTCCGACGGTAGCGAGTGGTAGTCGGCTACACCTTTAAGGGTGCCGAGCAGGGCGGTGATGGTCGGTTCGGTCTGTTGCGGGTTGCAACGGAATTTCTCCGGCAGATCGCCTTCCACGCTTTTGCCCAGGGCCAGGTAGTCACCCAGCGTTGCGGCATTGCGCTTGTAGAACTGACTCAGGTGCAAGGTCGCATCGCGGGTCCGTTCGATCTGGTAGGTGGTGCTGCCCAGGTCAAGTACGAACTGCGCCGGAACGATACCGATCAGCACCAGCATGATCAGGCCGATACCTTTCTGACCATCGTTGGAGCCGTGCACAAAGCTTACGGCCATTGCCGAAATGACCAGCACCAGGCGGTTCCAGAACGGCGGGTGTTTCTTGTCGTCGATCTTGCGGCGCTGTTCCGGTGTCTTGTGCATCTTCGACAGTGGACGCCACCATTTAAGGCCGATCAATATCAGGGCAGCGACCAGGAAACCGGCCATTGGCGAGAACACCAGGGACGCACCGATATCGATCGCTTTCTGCCAGTTCACGCCATCAGCCAACGGAATATCGTTGATCAAGGCGTTGGCCAGTCCGACACCGAGGATCGACCCGATCAGCGTATGGGAGCTGGAAGCCGGGATACCGAAGTACCAGGTGCCCAGGTTCCAGGTGATAGCGGCGGCGAGCAGCGAGAACACCATGGCCAGCCCGTGACCGGTGTTCACATTGATCAGCAGCTCTACCGGCAGCAAGTGGACGATGGCATAGGCCACGCCGACACCGCCCAGCAGCACGCCGAGAAAGTTGAACACACCGGAAAAGAACACCGCCAGATGGGGCGGCATGGCTTTGGTGTAGATAACAGTGGCCACCGCGTTAGCGGTGTCATGAAAGCCGTTGATGAACTCGAAGGCAAGGACAAAGGCCAGGGCGAGCAAGAGGCTCACAAGCACCCAAGCATCCAGTCCGCTGAATAAATCGATCATGAAGGTTTTCTGACCCGGTCGTAAGGGGGCGCGATTATGCCAGAAAAGACTGCTAATCGATGCACAAGGTGCTCATCGGTAACATTCTTCAATGAATTAGTTTGTGACGACAGCCTAAGCCCCAGGTTTTTACGGGGTTTTGCAAGTCATTGAAATCTTTGAAAAGGCCGCACCCACAAGGATTCCTCTCGTAGGGAGAAGAGGCTTGTACGCTTGTGCGAAATATCTGAAAAGAGGGCCAGACACGAGCCATTTGCCTCATCCGACAGGTGAGGTGGCCGCTGCCCGCTCATAGCGGGCGCGAAAGGCATCATCGATACATCCCGCTTTTAACGGGTGCAGACGCAGACCCTTGAAAGAACTCAGGCCAAGGCCGTTATGGCTCTTCGGCCTTGAGTTCCTTTTCCATTTTCTGCAATTCCTGAGTGAAAGCCTGATCCTGAACGGTGGCGCGTTTACGCCAGGGTTTGCGCTCTGGTTCGGGCTGAGCGGCGTAGGTGGTGACTTCCCCGCCGTAAACTTCCTTGTAACGTTGTTCCTGGCGCTCAAGTTCCGCGCGCAGTTCGTCTTTCGTCACAGTGCTACCTGATTGAGTTGAGATTAATTCTGGTGAAACGCGCTACATCAAACGTATTGACCACGCTCGCCGAAAGGACAAGGCCGGTGAAGGCATCGTTTTTACGGCATTGTGATCAGTACTTCCATGTTGCAGGCGGCCACGGCACCAGAGATAAACAGCTGACGTAGCATCAGTTTCCTGTTTCAGCGAACGCTTTGGCGAACTATAAATGAGCGTCAGGCGCTTGCTGCGGGCAGCGGCAATGGAACATCGCGCTACCAGGAGGCGAATCGGCAATTAAAAACCGGTCGCCACTGATTTGCATTATAGCGGTCGATTCGAAGAACACTATCGCCAAAGAGTTAAAAGTAGGTCTTGATGTGTGATTGTTTGGGTACTCGCAACTTTTACGGCTAACTAGGTCGTTCCGCGTCGCCGACTTTACAGTGATGTTTTTCTGACGCCATTCAGTCGAATAAGTTACGGTAATTACATCGACCCCTTTTTAGTCTGCGGCCGAGCCAGTGTAAAGATAGGTAATAGGGGGTGCACACCCGTTCAATAGTCGGTTGGCCCAGATGATAGTCGATTGCGATTATCGGTCGATGGTTCGATAATCGAACAGTCTTGGTTGCTAGGGCTTGTGTGAGAGGCCGGCTGCCGCTTGTAATAGCCGCTGATCAGTGCGGGAAAAGGACCTTATATGAACGATCAAATGCGCAATGCCTTCGCTTCAGTGGCGCCGCCGATCGTTGCCTCGCCCGCCAAGCGGATCCAGGCACTGACCGGCGACCCCGATTTCATGACGTCCCTCGCCCGAGGCCTGGCCGTGGTGCAAGCATTCCAGGAACGCAAACGTCACCTCACCATTGCCCAGATCAGCCACCGTACCGAAATTCCCCGCGCCGCTGTGCGACGTTGCCTGCACACGCTGATCAAACTCGGCTACGCCACCACCGACGGCCGCACCTATTCGCTGTTACCCAAAGTGCTGACGCTCGGCCATGCCTATGTGTCTTCGACTCCGCTGGCGGTTTCTGCCCAGCCCTACCTGGACCGCATGAGCGAGCAACTCCATGAAGCCTGCAACATGGCCACTCTGGAAGGCGATGACATCTTGTACATCGCTCGTTCGGCCACCACTCAGCGATTGATTTCCGTCGACCTGTCGGTGGGAGGACGCCTGCCCGCCTATTGCACTTCGATGGGTCGGATTCTTCTCGCGGCGCTGGACGATACGTCACTGCGCGAGTACCTCGATCATGCAGAGCTGCAAGCCAAGACCAGCCGAACCCTGCACACCCCCGAGGCGTTGCTCGAATGCCTGCAAGAGGTGCGGCAACAAGGCTGGTGCATCGTCGATCAGGAACTGGAACAGGGCCTGCGCTCGATTGCCGTTCCCGTGTACGACGCTTCCGGTCAAGTGGTCGCAGCGCTGAACGTCAGTACCCACGCTGGCCGGGTCAGCCGCAACGAGCTGGAGCAGCGCTTTCTTCCGGGCCTTCTGAGCGCCAGCCGCGACCTTAGCGCACAACTCTTCGCCTGAACCGTCCACTAAGTTGTTCGATAAACGCCCAGAGTCGCGTTTATCGAATTGACGCTCTTTCCCCAAGATCACTAATGTCGCGGCAGCGCCTGCTCAACCCATTTCGCGCTACCAGTGGCGAGTGGTCATCCTGTGTTTCCTGATTGTTTTCCTCGATGGCCTCGACACCGCGGCCATGGGCTCCATCGCGCCCACCCTGTCTCAGGATTGGGGTATCGACCGCGCCAGCCTTGGGCCGGTGATGAGCGCTGCGCTGATCGGCATGGTCTTCGGCGCACTGGGTTCTGGCCCGTTGGCTGACCGCTTCGGGCGAAAAGTCGTACTGGTGGGCGCGGTGTTGTTCGGCGCTTTCAGCCTGGGCTTCGGCTTACAGCACCAACGTTGATCAGCTGCTGGTACTGCGTTTTCTCACGGGTCTGGGCCTTGGCGCCGGCATGCCGAACGCCACGACGCTCCTGTCCGAGTACACCCCGGAGCGTAAGAAATCCCTGTTGGTGACCAGCATGTTCTGCGGCTTCAATCTTGGCATGGCGGGCGGCGGTTTCATTTCCGCCACGCTGATCCCGGCCTTTGGCTGGCAGAGCCTGCTGCTGATCGGCGGGATTCTGCCGTTGATCCTCGCAGTCGTTTTGTTCTTCTGGCTGCCGGAATCGGCGCGCTACCTCGTGGTCCGCAATCGCGGCACTGACAAGGTGCGCAAGACTCTGGCGCCCATCGACCCGACGGTCGTTGCCCAGGCTTCCAGCTTCAGCGTGCCGGACCAGAAAACCGTGAAGGCCCGCAACGTTTTCGCAGTGATCTTCTCCGGCACCTACAGCACCGGCACCTTGTTGCTGTGGCTGACTTACTTCATGGGGCTGGTGATCGTTTATCTGCTGACCAGTTGGCTGCCGACGCTGATGCGTGACAGTGGCGCGAGTATGGAGAACGCGGCGTTCATTGGTGCGTTGTTCCAGTTTGGTGGTGTATTGAGCGCGGTGGGCGTGGGCTGGGCGATGGATCGGTTCAATCCGCACAAGGTTATTGGCATTTTCTATCTACTCGCCGGGGTGTTTGCCTACGCGGTAGGGCAAAGCCTGGGCAACATCACGTGGCTGGCGACGTTGGTGCTGGTGGCCGGGATGTGTGTCAACGGCGCGCAATCGGCGATGCCTTCACTGGCGGCGCGGTTTTATCCGACCCAGGGGTGGGCGACCGGGGTGTCGTGGATGCTCGGGATTGGTCGCTTCGGCGCGATTCTCGGTGCCTGGATGGGCGCGACACGACTGGGCCTTGGCTGGAACTTCGAGCAGGTGCTGACAGCGCGGGTGATTCCAGCGGCATTGGCGACCACGGCGGTGGTGATCAAGGGCATGGTCAGTCATGCGGATGCGACCTGAGTCCAGGGGGCAGAAGATCGGTAGCCAGACAACAATCTGTTCGATAAACGAACACTCAGTCGATTATCGGATTGTTTGCCGTTTTTCAGAGGCTTACTCTTCAGTCATTCCGGCGCTGCGCATCGCGCCTTTTTCTTCGACTGTCGGTTCATAACAAAACAGGAGCCTGCCCCATGGCTGAAATCCTTTCGCTGCACGACGCGGTGAAGCAATTCGTTAACGACGGCGATACGGTCGCGCTCGAAGGCTTCACTCACCTGATCCCTACGGCGGCGGGTCACGAAATCATTCGCCAGGGCAAGAAAGACCTGACCCTGGTGCGGATGACGCCTGACCTGGTCTACGACCAGTTGATCGGCGCCGGTTGTGCTCGCAAGCTGATTTTCTCATGGGGCGGCAACCCGGGCGTCGGTTCGCTGCACCGCCTGCGTGACGCCGTCGAGAAGCAGTGGCCACACGCGCTGGAAATCGAAGAGCACAGCCACGCCGACCTGGCCAATGCCTACGTCGCTGGCGCATCCGGCCTACCGTTCGCGGTGCTGCGCGCCTACGCCGGTTCCGACCTGCCGAAGGTCAATCCGCTGATTAAAGCCGTTACCTGCCCATTCACCGGCGAAGTATTGGCGGCCGTGCCTTCGGTGCGCCCGGACATCACCGTGATTCACGCGCAGAAAGCCGACCGCAAAGGCAACGTGCTGCTCTGGGGCATTCTCGGCGTGCAGAAAGAAGCGGCGTTGGCCGCCAAGCGCTGCATCGTTACCGTCGAAGAAATCGTCGACGACCTCAATGCACCGATGAACTCCTGCGTTCTGCCGACGTGGGCGTTGAGCGCGGTCTGCCACGTCCCTGGCGGTGCGCATCCGTCCTACGCTCACGGCTACAACGAGCGTGATAACCGTTTCTACCAGGCCTGGGACCCGATTGCCCGCGACCGTGAAACCTTCACCGCGTGGATCAACGAGCACATCCACGGCTGCGCTGACTTCAGCGAGTTCCAGGCCAAGCTGGCCGCTGCTTCGGAGGCCAAGTAATGACTTACACGACCAATGAAATGATGACCGTCGCCGCTGCCCGCCGTTTGAAGAACGGTTCGGTGTGCTTCGTGGGTATCGGCCTGCCGTCGAAAGCCGCCAACCTGGCGCGTCTGACGTCCTCACCGGATGTGGTCCTGATCTACGAATCGGGTCCGATGGGTGCCAAGCCCAGCGTACTGCCGCTGTCTATCGGTGACGGCGAGCTGGCGGAAACCGCCGATACCGTGGTCCCGACCGGTGAGATTTTTCGCTATTGGTTGCAGGGCGGGCGCATCGACGTCGGTTTCCTTGGCGCCGCGCAAGTCGACCGCTTCGGCAACATCAACACCACCGTGGTGGGCGGCTACCATCAGCCGAAAGTCCGCCTGCCGGGTGCCGGTGGTGCGCCGGAGATCGCCGGTTCGGCCAAAAGCGTTTTGATCATTCTCAAGCAGTCGGCGCGTTCCTTTGTCGACAAACTCGACTTCATTACCTCGGTTGGCCATGGCGAGGGCGGTGATTCGCGCAAGCGTCTCGGGCTGCCGGGCGCCGGTCCAGTCGGCATCATCACCGACCTGTGCATCATGGAACCGGAAGCCGACACCCATGAATTCGTGGTCACCGCGCTGCACCCAGGCGTGACCCGTGAGCAAGTGGTCGCTGCCACCGGTTGGGCGATTCGTTTTGCCGAGACGGTTGAAAACACCGCAGAGCCGACGGTCGTCGAACTGACCGCACTCAGGGATCTGGAAGCCCGCACTGCCGCGGCCCACGGCCAAGCACCCGGAGAAGCCTGATGCGTGACGTTTATATCTGCGACGCGATTCGCACCCCCATCGGCCGATTCGGCGGTGGCCTGTCGGCGGTTCGCGCCGACGACCTGGCCGCCGTGCCGATCAAGGCGCTGATGGCGCGCAACCCGTCGGTAGACTGGAACGCGGTGGACGAGGTGTTCCTAGGTTGCGCCAACCAGGCCGGCGAAGACAACCGCAACGTAGCGCGCATGGCGTTGTTGCTGGCGGGCCTGCCGGACACCATTCCGGGCGTGACCCTCAATCGCCTCTGCGCCTCGGGTATGGATGCCATCGGCACCGCTTTCCGGGCCATCGCCAGTGGCGAGATGGAGCTGGCGATTGCTGGCGGCGTCGAGTCGATGTCCCGCGCACCGTTCGTGATGGGCAAGGCTGATGCGGCGTTCTCGCGCAACATGACGCTGGAAGACACCACCATCGGCTGGCGTTTTATCAACCCGTTGATGAAAGCCCAATACGGCGTGGATGCGATGCCGCAGACCGCCGATAACGTGGCCGACGATTACGAGGTTTCCCGCGCCGATCAGGACGCTTTCGCACTGCGCAGTCAGCAACGGACGGCAGCCGCGCAAGCTGCAGGATTTTTTGCGGAAGAAATCGTTGAAGTGCGCATTGCCCACAAGAAGGGTGAAAGTGTCGTCAGTCAGGATGAACATCCTCGCGCCGACACCACGCTGGAAACCCTGGCCAAACTCAAACCGGTCAACGGTCCCGACAAAACAGTCACCGCCGGCAATGCTTCCGGTGTGAACGACGGTGCGGCGGCATTGATTCTGGCCTCTGGCGATGCGGTGAAGAAACACGGTCTGACCGCCCGCGCCAAAGTGCTGGGCATGTCCAGCGCCGGTGTCGCACCACGGGTCATGGGCATCGGCCCGGTGCCTGCGGTGCGCAAATTGATCGAGCGCCTCGGTCTGGCCGTCAGCGATTTCGACGTGATCGAACTCAACGAAGCGTTCGCCAGCCAGGGTTTGGCGGTGCTGCGTGAACTGGGACTGGCGGACGACGCTGCCCAGGTCAACCCGAACGGTGGCGCCATTGCCTTGGGCCATCCGTTGGGCATGAGCGGCGCCCGACTGGTACTGACCGCGCTGCATCAACTGGAAAAGACCGGTGGCAAGAAAGGTCTGGCAACCATGTGCGTCGGCGTGGGCCAGGGTCTGGCCTTGGCGATCGAACGGGTCTGACGCGTTTAGTTGTGAAAAAAGAAGCGTCGACTAATAAGAACTGAGGAATGTTTCATGACTGACAAGCCTGGTTACCGCCGTCCGCAAGAGGGCACCCAGCCGGAATACCTGCACCCGGCCTATCAATCCGCCAACCGTCGCTCGCCGTCCAGGCCGTTGGTGTTTTTGCCCCATTCGCTGTCGGAAATTACCGGTCCGACCATCGGCGCCGAGCGTGTGCAGGAGAAGGACAACGACCTGACTGCCCAACACAAGAGCGAGCCACTGGGTGAGCGCATCATCATCCACGGCCGCGTGCTGGATGAAGAGGGTTTGCCGGTGCCGGGCATTCTGGTGGAGATCTGGCAAGCCAACGCCGCCGGCAAGTACGACCACCCCGAAAATGATCAGGACAAACCCCTGAACCCGAACTTCGAAGGCTTTGGCCGGGTGCTGGTGTTTGCTCGCGGGTTGGTGAAGCACTTGCTGACGCGGATTTACTTTGATGGCGAGCCGGCCAACGCGGCAGACCCGCTGTTGGAATGCGTGCCTGCCGAACGCCGCGGCACCTTGCTGGCGAAGCAGGATGCTTCGGGTGTTTATCAGCGGAATGTGATTCTGCAGGGGACCGACGCGGAGACGGTGTTCTTTGATTATTGAGTGATGAAGGCTCTGCTGGTCAGGGAGCTTTTGTGGCGAGGGGGCTTGCCCCTCGCCACAGAGATTGCATTGCCAGGCGAAGTATTGCACAACGACCTTTGATTTCTACGCGTAGGCCTGACTGGCCCACGCCTGCAAGGACTGTTTATGAACGAGCGACCGGGCAATCAATTATTCGATGCCTACTTCACGGCACGGGACATGCGTGAGGTGTTCTGCGATCGGGGCCGGGTTCAGGCCATGCTCGATTTTGAAGCGGCATTGGCCCAGGCCGAGGCGCGGGTCGGGTTGATTCCGCAAACAGCTGTCGCGCCTATTGAGGCGGCATGTCAGGCCGGGTACTACGACTTCGCCGCCCTCGGCGAGGCGATTGCCACGGCCGGCAATTCGGCTATTCCGTTGGTCAAGGCGCTGGGTAAACAGATCGCGGCCAACAATGCCGAAGCCGAGCGCTATGTGCATCTGGGCGCGACCAGCCAGGACGTGATGGACACCGGCCTGGTGTTGCAACTGCGCCGTGCTTGGATTGATCGCCGGCAGCCTCGGCAAACTCGGTCGCGACATCAGTCTGTTGATGCAGACCGAAGCCGGCGAAGTGTTCGAACCGGCGGCGCCGGGGACGGGCGGTTCCTCGACCATGCCGCACAAGCGCAACCCGGTGGGCGCGGCGGTGCTGATTGGTGCAGCGACGCGAGTACCGGGTCTGCTTTCGACCTTGTTCAGCGCGGTACTCGGCGACGAGCCGCAAGTGACCGCCGAGCTGTCGGACGCTGAACTCGATCATCTGTTGGACCCCGCTCACTATCTCGATCGGGCCCATACCTGGGTCGAGCGAGCGGTGGCTGAACATTTTGCGTTGACTGTCTGAAGGAGACTGCCGTGGCATTCGTACAACTCGCCGAGGGCGAACTGCATTACCAGCTCGATGGACCCGAAGGTGCACCGGTGCTGGTGCTGTCCAACTCGCTGGGGACCGACCTGCACATGTGGGACGCGCAGGTTGCGGCGTTCACCGAGCATTTTCGCGTGCTGCGTTTCGACACCCGTGGTCACGGCAAGTCGTTGGTGACGCCGGGTCCGTACAGCATCGAGCAACTGGGCCATGACGTGCTGGCGCTGCTGGATGCGTTGCACATCGAGCGCGCGCATTTCTGCGGTCTGTCCATGGGCGGCTTGATCGGTCAATGGCTGGGGATCAACGCCGGCCAGCGTCTGCATAAATTAGTGGTGTGCAACACCGCGGCGAAAATCGGCGACCCATCGGTATGGAATCCGCGGATCGAAACCGTGCTGCGTGACGGTCCGCCAGCCATGGTTGCATTGCGTGATGCGTCGATTGCACGTTGGTTCACCCCGGACTTTGCTGAAGCGAATCCTGCTGCCGCGAAGAAGATTACTGACATGCTGGCCGCCACCTCGCCTGAAGGGTATGCCGCGAACTGTGCCGCCGTGCGCGATGCAGACTTTCGCGGTCAACTGTCCTCGATCAAGGTGCCACTGCTGGTCGTCACGGGCACCGAAGACGCGGTCACGCCGCCGTCCGGCGGGCACTTCATTCAGGAACACGTGCAGGGCGCCGAGTACACCGAGTTCTATGCGGCGCACTTGTCCAACGTCCAGGCCGGTGCTGCGTTCAGCGAACGGGTTCTGGCATTTTTGTCAGGCCATTGAGGGTTTTTTTGTGGACGAGAAACAACGTTACGACGAAGGCCTGAAAGTCCGACGTGCAATACTCGGCGATGCCCATGTCGACCGCAGCCTGAACGTACTGACCGAGTTCAACTCGGAGCTCCAGGAGATGATCACCCGCCACGCTTGGGGCGACATCTGGACCCGCGACGTTCCACCAGGCCGAGTCGGTGTGGGATGAGTTGGGGGTTGAATCCCGGGAGTAACTGTCCATCACACCCCTGTGGGAGATTCTATGTTGCACAGCAAGCCCGCTCCCACAAAGTTTGTATTCGCAGCGTCAAACTGTCGCGACGATAAAGATCCGCTTGAACGGAAATAACGTAAGCCCGTCACTCTCCGGCGGGTAATGCGCATGCACGCGCATCAGGTAGTGGTAAATAAACCGTGCTTTCTCATCATCCTTCAATGCCATCAATACCGGCCGCAGGGCCGAAACCTTGACCCAGTCGTAGATCGGCGAACGCCCCTCGACGACCTGCAATTGCTCGGTCTCCCAGATCTCCAGTTTATGGGTGAGTGGCGCCAGCAAGCGGTAATAGTCCTCCAGCGACAACAACGGTCTCGCCGCCATGCCCTGGCGCAGTTGCGCGGTGCCCAAGGGGGCGCCGCCGGGGCCGGCGTCTCCGAGGGTGTCGAGCATCAATTGGTACCACGGCGCGTCTCGCCAGTCGGGCATGTGCGCCGCCAAACAACCGCCGGGGTTGAGCTGACGGAGCAGGCGCGGCAGGAGTTGTTCATGGTCGCTGATGAAGTGCAACACGGCGGCGGCGAACAGCAGATCGGCCGATTGTTCTGGCTGCCAGTCCAGCAGATCACAGTGCTTCCACAGTGCCTTGATCGGCAGGCACCGGGCTTCCTGCAGCATTTGTTCGGAACTGTCGATGCCCTGCAAATGTGCCCGGGGCCAGCGCTTGGCCAGCAATTGCGTGGCGATGCCGGTGCCGCAACCCAGGTCATAGATGCGCTTGGGCTTTTTGAGTTCGACGCGGTCGAGTAACTCGTTAACCGGGCGTTGTCGAAGGCGGAAGAATTGCTGGTAGGCCTTGGCGTCCCAGTGGGTGCTCTCGGGAGCCATTGGCTTTCGTCGCGTGATCATGAGGTGGTCCTCTCTGTCCATGAGACTGACAAACTATCGCGGAGATTTTTATCGACCCATGTCCGACTTTTTTATCTCGCGATAGATGCCGTCCCAAAGCCTGATCCGGTGTTCGATAGCGTCAATGGCTGCGCTCAACGCTTTTTCCCTCATGTCTGGCGTGGTGATTAATCGAGACAACATTTTTTGCGCGCCGGGCCCATGGTCGCCACTGTCCACTTCAATGTGCCGATTAAGGTAATGAATGAACGTGGGGGCCTGGCTATTCGTGACACCCCAATTTCGCAGTAGTGTCTGAAACATGTCGGGTATCGGATCTTCGCGGCCAAAAAGAAAACTGCTGGCGACTTCGGCGGTGGAGGCCTTGCGGGCCGTTTTAAGGGTGTGTTTGACAAATGTCTGAACGTACGCCGGAACATGGGCCTGCTTAAGGGCTTGCGGTAGAGAAAAAGAGTGTGTGAATTGACGTATGAATGTCTCGATTCTCTCAGTGGGCGCGCTGACTTCAGCCATTGCATCCAGGTACAAACGGAAATGACTGACAGGCTGGCCGTTCAGGCCAATATCAGACTCCTCACCGGTAATGATTTCATTGATGAGACGGGCGCAGTCCTCATGCTGCACCGGCATCCACGGGATTTGTGTGCAAGTGAGATCACGTTGCAGTCGTTTAGCCAGGCTCATGAAGTCCCATACCGCAAACACATGGCGACTCATGAACAGTCTGACGTGTTCGATCGAACGAATGGCAGCATAGAGTGGATGTTGGGCCAGCCGGCATTGATAGGGTTCGAGTTCTGTTTCAAACATGGTTTGCATCCTTGCAATAAAGGGGTTTGGGAGGGCGGGCTATTAGATGGCATTGCGCAGCTGGCGAAGTTCTGTGAAGAGCCGTGACCATGCTTTTGGCGACGGCAGCATGAGCCCGGTATCTTTCTTATAGATCCGCCATTCATCGCCAAATATCGCTTCAAGGCGTTTATCCATGTGCCATGTGCCCAAGTACATATAAACCGTCGCCCCGACCGAAAAGAGCAGGGTGTCGTACGTCATGATGGGGTGAGCCCAGAAAAACAACATTAAGAACGTATGATGGGGAAAGCGTATGTAACGTTTGATGCCTTGTACGTGTAGGCGATAGGGAAGGGGGATTTTTTCCCCTCTTAGGCGCGCAATTAGTTGGTGAGCACCGAGCCATTGCCAAAACGTCGAGGTGTAACGGAAGCAGTAAATGGTCAGGCCCAACAACGTCACCATCGACAATGCAGCGAAATGAAACAGTGGGCTGCCCGGTATCAACACATAGATGTATTGCCCGGACGGTTGCCAATAAAGAATGCCCAGGATCAGCGTGCCCGCAGAAAATACACACATGCCGACATTCCAGCTCCAGGCTGGAAAGAATGCTTCATAAAGACTCATTGCGGGTCGGGTTGTCAGGCAAGAGTGGACAAGTCCATAAGAAACCATAATCAGCGTATCGATCTGCCACCAATTCATAGTGTCTACCTTCCTTGGTTAAAAAGCCGTTGGATGTTTCGAAGGTCAGACTCTAGAAGCCGGATGGGCAGGCGTCTACTGGTAGAACTAACAGGTGATAAGTTGGTTTGATAATAGAACTACTTTCATTTTGTTATAACTGCGTAAACACAGCCGCTTCCGTGTGGCTTATTCGGTTGGGTTCAACGGTCGTCTAACCAAAGGCTCACAACAAGCTGATCGGATAGTTGACGATCAATCGGTTCTCATCGAACTCGTTGTTGCTGAAGTCGCGGCGGCGGGTCGAGTTGCGCCATTTGACGTTCAGGTCTTTGAGCGTGCCGCTCTGCACGGTGTAGCCCAGTTCGCTTTCGCGGCCCATTCCTTGCCGTCGGTGAGGGCACCAGTGTGGACGTTGCCGCCGTTAATGTAGCGGTTCATCAGGGTCAAGCCCGGTACGCCCGCGGCGACGAAGTTGTAGTCGTGGCGCAATTGCCAGGATTTTTCTTTGGCATTGTCATAGCTTGAGTTATAGCTGTCGTTGGCCAAGGTGCCGCCGCTGGTGCCGTTGACCCGCATCCAGGCGCTGTCGCCGGTGAGTTTTTGCAGGCCGACATAGAAGGTGTTGCCGCCGTATTTGGCCGAGAACATGCCAGACCAGGTCTGGTTTTCCAGCTCGCCGGCCCGGGCGACGCGGTGGCATGGTGTCGAACCTGTGTTATTGGTCTTGTGCCACGAATGGTGCGGGGGATGTACTCGATGGTTCAATCGGGTAATGCGGGTTTTGGGCGATTATCGAACGGCAAAATATCTTATCCGACGCAACAAGAAGCCCACCAATCGGTGGGCTTCTTGTTTTACAGCGCTATCAGAACAACTTCAGCTTCGGCGCTTCTTCTTTCAACGGCTCGTTCTTCGCCGTCTGCTCGTTCCAGCCACCGCCCAGTGCCTTGTACAGATTGACGGCACTGACCAGTTGCGCCAGACGGTCGGTGATCAGTACTTGTTGGGCACTGAACAGCTGACGCTGGGCATCGAGGAAGGTCAGGTTGCTGTCGACACCAATGCGGTAGCGACGCTCGGCCAGACGGTAGTAGTCCTGGTTCGCGGTGACGAAATCACGCTGGGCCTGCAACTGATCGGTGTAGGTCTGGCGGGCGGCCAGGCCGTCGGCGACTTCCTGGAAGGCCGTTTGAATGGACTTCTCATAGTTCGCCACGCCGATGTTTTTCTGGATTTTTGAATAATCCAGGCTGGCGCGCAGGCTGCCGGCATTGAAGATTGGCAGGTTGATCTGCGGCTGGAACAACCAGGTGCCCGAACCGCCCTTGAACAGACCGGACAGGTCCGGGCTCAGGCTCCCGGCATTGGCGGTCAGGCTGATGCTCGGGAAGAAGGCAGCCCGTGCCGCGCCGATGTTGGCGTTGGCGGCTTTCAGGTTGTATTCGGCCTGGAGGATGTCTGGGCGACGTTGCAGCAAGTCCGATGGCAGGCCAGGGGGCACGTCGCTCAGCAGGTCGTCAGCCAATGGCTTGGGCGTTTGCAGGTTGGCCGGGATACCGGTGCCGAGCAGCAGCACCAGGCTGTTTTCATCCTGGGCGACTTGACGTGTGTACTTGGCCTGTTGCGCGCGGGCGTTTTCCACCGAGGTACGCGACTGGGCCAGGTCCAGGGCCGAGGCTACACCCACTTCGTTGCTGCGGGCGGTGAGCTTGTAGCTCTCGTCGAATGCACCAAGGGTGTCCTGCGTCAGCTTCAGCAGCTCCTTGTCGGCTTGCCAGGTCAGGTAGGCATTGGCCACGCTGGCCACCAGGCTGATTTGGGTGCTGCGGCGCGCTTCTTCAGTGGCGAAGTATTTCTGCAACGCTTCTTCGCTCAGGCTGCGAACCCGACCGAACAGGTCGAGTTCATAGGCGCTGATGCCGACCGTGGCCGAGTAGGAACTGGTGATACCCGCTTCGCCGGTCTGCGAGGCGCGTGCCGGGACGCGCTGACGGCTACCGGTGCCGTTGGCCGACACCGCCGGAAACAGATCGGCGCGCTGGATGCGGTATTGAGCCGCGAAGGCGTCGATGTTCAGCGCCGCGACACGCAGATCACGGTTGTTTTCCAGGGCGACCTGGATCAGCTGTTGCAGCGCCGGGTCGTGGAAAAACTGCTTCCAGCCCTGTTCGGCGGCAGCTTGGGCAGGCGCCTGGGCCGACGAATACGCCGGACCTTGCGGATACTGGCCCGCCACCGGTGCTTCAGGCTGCTGATAATCGGGTATCAGCGAGCAGCCGCCGAGCACGAAGGCGGCAACAGCCAGGGAGAGTAGCGACTTGCTCATTAGCCAGCCTCTTTAGAAGGTTCAATAACGTCGTCCTGGTCAGCGGTTTTGCGCTGCCCAATGGCCGATACGGTGACGAAAAACAAGGGGACCCAGAAGATTGCCAGTACCGTGGCGGTGATCATACCGCCAATGACCACGGTACCGATGGCGTGTTGGCTGCCCGAGCCAGCACCGCTGGAAATGGCCAGGGGCACCACGCCGAGGACGAACGCCAGGGACGTCATGATGATCGGGCGCAACCGCATGCGGCAAGCCTCGATGGCTGCCTCCTGCAAGCTCTTGCCCTGTTCGTGCAGGTCTTTGGCGAACTCGACGATCAGAATGGCGTTTTTCGCCGCCAGACCGATGGTGGTCAACAGACCCACCAGGAAGTACACGTCGTTGGACAGACCGCGCAGGCTGGTCGCCATCAGCGCACCGATAATCCCCAGCGGTACCACGAGCACCACCGCAATCGGAATCGACCAGCTTTCATACAACGCCGCCAGACACAGGAACACCATCAGGATCGACAACGCGAACAGCGCCGGTGCCTGAGAGCCTGCCAGTCGTTCTTCATACGACAGACCGGTCCAGGAAATACCGACACCGGCCGGCAGTTTCTTCGCCAGGGCTTCGACTTCGGCCATGGCTTCACCGCTGGAATAACCCGGTGCCGGGGTGCCAAGGATTTCCATCGCTTCTACGCCGTTGTAACGCGACAGTTTCGGTGCACCGTAAATCCACTCACCCTTGGCGAACGCCGAGAACGGGACCATGGTGCCGGCGCTGTTGCGCACGTACCATTTCTTGACGTCTTCAGGACTCATGCGCGAACCCGGCTGGCCTTGCACGTACACCTTTTTCACCCGACCGCGGTCGATGAAGTCGTTGACGTAGCTACTGCCCAGCGCAATCGACAGGGTGCTGTTGATGTCGGTGAGCGTCACGCCGAGGGCGCTGGCCTTCTCGTCGTCGATTTCCAGTTGGTATTGCGGTTCGTCGTTCAGACCGTTCGGACGGACTTGCGACAGCACCTTGCTCTGCGCCGCCATGCCGAGGAACTGGTTGCGCGCTTCCATCAGCTTGTCGTGACCGATACCGGCGCGGTCCTGCAGGAACACGTCGAAACCGGTGGCGTTACCCAGCTCCAGTACCGCCGGTGGGGCGAAGGCAAACACCATGGCGTCCCGGAAGGTGAAGAAGTGCTGCTGGGCACGGGCCGCGAGTTTGAACACGCTGTTGTCGGCGTTACGTTCGCCCCACGGTTTGAGCATGATGAACGCCATACCCGAGCTCTGGCCACGGCCGGCGAAGTTGAAGCCGGTCACGGTAAACACCGAGGCCACCGCGTCGCCTTCACCACCATCCTTGCTCGGACGCAGCAGGAACTCACGCATTTCGTCCACGACCACTTGCGTGCGCTCGGCACTGGAGCCGGCCGGGGTTTGCACCTGGGCGAACAGTACGCCCTGGTCTTCTTCCGGGAGGAACGAGGACGGGATGCGCATGAACAGCCAGATCATGCCGACGACGATGATCACGTAGACCAGCAGGTACGGCACCTTGTTGCGCAGAATAATGCCAACGCCACGTTCGTAGCTTTTCACGCTACGGTCGAAGTTGCGGTTGAACCAGCCGAAGAATCCGCGTTTCGGAACGCCGTGCTCGCCTTTCGGAATCGGCTTGAGCATGGTGGCGCAGAGTGCCGGGGTGAAGATCAGCGCGACCAGTACCGACAGGGCCATGGCCGAGACGATGGTGATCGAGAATTGCTTATAGATCACACCGGTAGAACCGCCGAAGAATGCCATCGGCAGCAGTACCGCCGACAGTACGAGCGCAATACCGACTAGCGCACCCTGGATCTGCCCCATGGATTTCTTGGTGGCCTCCTTGGGTGACAAGCCTTCTTCGCTCATGACCCGTTCGACGTTTTCCACCACGACGATGGCGTCGTCCACCAGCAAGCCGATGGCCAGCACCATACCGAACATGGTCAGGGTGTTGATGCTGAAACCGAACGCCGCAAGGATCCCGAAGGTACCCAGCAATACCACTGGCACGGTCATCGTGGTGATGACGGTGGCGCGGAAGTTTTGCAAGAACAGGAACATCACCAGGAACACCAGTACGATCGCTTCGACCAGGGTTTCAACCACACCCTTGATCGATTCGGTCACCACCGGAGTCGTGTCGTACGGGAACACCACTTCCATCCCTTGCGGGAAGAACGGCTTGAGGGTTTCGATGGTCTTGCGCAGGGCTTTTGCAGTGTCGAGGGCGTTGGCACCGTTGGCCAGTTTCACCGCCAGACCGGAGGCCGGACTGCCGTTGAACTGGGCACTGACCGAGTAGTTTTCGCCGCCCAGACCGACATTCGCCACATCGCCGACACGCACTTGCGAGCCGTCCTTGTTGACCTTCAACAGGATCGCCTTGAACTGCTCGGCGGTTTGCAGGCGGGTCTTGCCGATGATCGTCGCGTTCAACTGCTGACCGGCCACTGCAGGCAAGCCACCGAGCTGACCGGAGGAAATCTGCACGTTTTGCGCAGCGATGGCGGTTTTCACGTCGCCAGGGGTCAGGTTGTAGTTGTTCAGCTTGGCGGGGTCGAGCCAGATCCGCATCGCGTACTGGGCACCGAAGACCTGGAAGTCACCGACACCGGCGGTCCGCGAGACCGGGTCCTGCATGTTCGACACGATGTAGTTGGCCAAGTCGTCCTTGGTCATGCTGCCGTCGCGTGAGACCACGCCGATCACCATCAGGAAGTTCTTCACTGCCTTGGTGACGCGGATACCCTGTTGCTGCACTTCTTGCGGCAGCAGCGGGGTGGCCAGGTTCAGCTTGTTCTGGACCTGAACCTGCGCGGTATCGGAGTTGGTGCCTTGTTCGAACGTCGCGGTAATGGTCATGCTGCCGTCGGAGTTACTTTCCGAGGAAACATAACGCAGGTTATCGATACCGTTGAGCTGTTGCTCGATCACCTGCACCACGGTGTCCTGCACGGTTTGTGCGGACGCGCCCGGGTAGGTCACCTGGATCGCAATGGCCGGAGGCGCAATGCTCGGGTATTGGTTGATCGGGAGTTTGAGGATCGATAGTGCCCCGACCAGCATGATCACCAGGGCAATTACCCAGGCGAAAATCGGACGGTCGATAAAAAATTTCGACATGGTTTACTCCCCTTTGCCGCTGGAAGCCTTGCTAGCTGCCTGTGCGGAAGCCGGGTTCTTCGCGCCAATGTTAGTCGCCTCGGTTGCCTTGACTTCGACGCCAGGTTTGACGAATTGCAAGCCTTCGGTGATCAGGCGATCGCCTGCCTTCAGACCGTCTTCAATCAGCCATTGGCTGCCGACAGTACGGCTGGCCTTGAGCTGACGCAGTTCGACCTTGTTGTCCGCACCGACGACCAGCGCAGTCGGGGTGCCTTTGAGGTCGCGGGTCACGCCTTGTTGAGGAGCGAGGATCGCCGCGCTGTTTACCCCGGCCTGCAATTGGGCGTGTACAAACATGCCTGGCAGCAGGGTGTGATCAGGGTTGGGGAATACCGCACGCAAGGTCACGGAACCGGTGGTCTGGTCCACCGAGACTTCGGAGAACTCGAGTTTGCCTTCCTGCTTGTACTGGCTGCCGTCTTCGAGGGTCAGTTTGACCGCTGCCGCCGTGTCGCCGGCCTTTTGCAGACGACCGCTTTCCAGTTCGCGGCGCAATTCAAGCAGCTCCACGGAAGACTGGGTCACGTCGACGTAGATGGGGTCGAGTTGCTGGATCACCGCCATGGCATCGGCCTGGCCGTTGCTGACCAGCGCGCCCTCGGTCACGTTCGAGCGGCCGATGCGACCGGAGATCGGTGCGTAGACCTTGGTGTAACGCACATTGATCTGCGCGGTTTGCAGGGTAGCTTCCGATTGCAACCGGTTGGCCAAGGCCGTGTCGTATTCCTGGCGGCTGACGGCCTGCTCTTTGACCAGTTGCTGGTAGCGATCCGAAATCGACTTGGTCTGTTGCAGGTTGGCTTGAGCGCTTTTCAAAGTGGCTTCATAAACAGCCGGATCAATCTGATACAGCTGCTGGCCAGCCTTGACGTCGCCGCCTTCCTTGAACAGGCGCTTGAGAATGATGCCGTTCACCTGAGGGCGAACTTCGGCGATGCGGTACGCGCTGGTACGGCCCGGAAGCTCGGAGGTCAGGGTGAAGGCTTGAGGTTGCAGAGTAACGACGCCGACCTGAGGGGGTGGTGGGGCAGGTGCCGCCTCTTCCTTTTTGCATCCGCTGAGCAGCGATGCCAAGGCGAGGGTAGCGACCAGAGCGGTAACAGCTGGCTTGAATTGCATGAAAATCCTCGGGTCAGGCGCGCAAATTGCGCACTAGAAATGTGGAAAGGTAAAAAATGTGCGCTGAGTGGATAAGTAGCTTGCTAAGCAATATACTTACGTTCATGGTTGTTTGTAAACACCTTGACTGTGTATCCACACCGTTACGAAAGCTGTTCAAAGATCCGAATTGTAGGCCGGGGACTACGCCTAAGAGCGCTTGCCCCACTTTTGTTCAGCGAATAGTCAGAAATCGCTGAAGCATCCTGATTGAGGTTGTACTGCCATGGTTCGTCGTACCAAAGAGGAAGCTCAAGAAACCCGTAGCCAGATACTCGAAGCGGCAGAAAAAGCCTTTTTTGAGCGGGGCGTGGCGCGCACGACACTGGCGGACATCGCGACACTGGCTGGCGTCACTCGCGGGGCCATCTACTGGCATTTCAGCAACAAGGCGGATCTGGTGCAGGCCATGCTTGATACCTTGCAAGAGCCGCTGGATGAAATGGCCAAGGCCAGTGAAAGCGAAGATGAACTCGACCCCTTGGGCTGCATGCGCAAGCTGCTGATTCATTTGTTTCATCAAGTTGCCCTGGACCCGAAAACCCGACGCATCAATGAGATTCTGTTTCATAAGTGCGAATTCACCGATGAAATGTGCGACCTGCGACAGCAGCGCCGAGCGGTCAGTCTTGATTGCAATGTGCGAATCGCCCTGGCCCTGAGTAATGCGGTCAATCGGGGACAGTTACCGGAAAGCCTCGATACGGCCCGCGCGGCCATCAGCCTGCATGCTTACATCGACGGCATCCTGTATCAGTGGCTGTTGGCGCCCGACAGCTTTGAACTGCACATCGATGCCGAGCGCTGGGTCGATACAGGGTTGGACATGCTGGGCTTGAGCCCCAGCCTGCGCAAATGAAACAAAATGCGTAATTGGATCCGGTTGTGTCAACAATTAAGGCGGGCGTTGATCCCTTCAATGCTCGCCTTATTGCAATGCGATGCTTTTATATACGGACGCTCGCCAGGTTGATAGGTAGTGAGCTACCTGATTTGTAGGGATTTTGTGAGTGACCCGGCGCAAAAAAGCCCCGGCTCTTTCGAGTTGGGGCTTTTTTGTTTCAAACTGCTGACGCTTACATCACCGGGTAGTCGATATAACCGACCGGACCCTTGGCATAAAATAACTCAGGACGCGCCTCGTTCAGCGGTGCGTCGGCCTTCAGGCGTGCCGGCAGATCCGGGTTGGCAATGAACGGCACGCCGAAGGCCACGGCATCAGCCTTGCCGCTGGCGAGCCAGGCGTTGGCGCTGTCTTTGGTGAAGCGTTCGTTGACGATGTACGGGCCGCCAAACGCTTCTTTCAATTGTGGGCCGAGGCTGTCGCCGGCATCTTTCTCGCGGGAGCAGATGAACGCGATGCCACGGTTGCCCAGTTCGCGAGCGACGTAGATGAAGGTCTCAGACAGGTTGTCGTCGCCCATGTCATGGAGATCGGCACGTGGTGACAGGTGCACACCGACGCGGCCCGCGCCCCAGACTTCGATCGCGGCATCGGTCACTTCCAGCAACAGGCGCGCCCGGTTTTCCAGGGAGCCGCCGTAGTTGTCGGTGCGCTGGTTGGTGCTGCTTTGCAGGAACTGGTCGAGCAGGTAACCGTTGGCGCCGTGGATTTCCACGCCGTCGAAACCGGCCGCCTTGGCGTTCTCGGCACCGACGCGGTAGGCCTCGACAATGTCGGCGATTTCAGCGATTTCCAGGGCGCGTGGGGTTGGGAAGTCGGCCAGTGGGCGAACCAGGCTGACATGGCCTTTTGGCTGAATGGCGCTTGGTGCGACCGGCGCTTCACCGCCCAGGTACGACCCGTGGGAAATACGGCCAACGTGCCACAGTTGCAGGAAAATCTTGCCGCCCGCGCCGTGGATTGCTTTGGTCACATTGGCCCAGCCACGCACCTGATCGTTGGACCAGATGCCCGGGGTGTCCGGGTAGCCGACGCCCATCGGCGTGACCGAAGTGGCCTCGCTGAGGATCAGGCCGGCCGAGGCGCGTTGGACGTAGTACTCGGCCATCAGCGCGTTTGGCACGCGGCCTTCGTCGGCGCGGCAGCGAGTCAGCGGCGCCATGATGATGCGGTTGGACAATTCGAGGTCGCCCAGTGTGATCGGATCGAAAATAGTCGTCATGAAATAGCGCTCTTGTAGAGATCAGTGGGTAGCAGGAGCCAGCTCGGGATCACCGTTCTGACGGAAAGTAATCAGGGTCACCAGCAGGGCGAGTACCGCCAGTACAGCGGCCGCGAGCGGCACGCTGGTCAAGCCGAAACCATGGGCGATGACGCTGCCACCGACCCAGGCACCGAGTGCATTGCCGATATTGAAAGCGCCAATGTTCAGGGTCGACACCAGGTTCGGTGCGGCCTTGCCGTAGGTCACGACATTCACTTGCAGGGCGGGTACGGCGGCGAAGCACGCGGTGGCCCAGAGGAACAGGGTGATTTCGGTCGGAATCACTGCAACGCTGGTCCAGGTCAGCACGGTGGAAACCACCGCCATGGCGATGAACACACCGATCAGCGTTGCAGCCAGGCTTTTGTCTGCCAGCTTGCCGCCAATGATGTTGCCGACCGTCAGGCCCAGGCCGATGAGCATCAGGGTCCAGGTCACGCCGCGGGGCGAGATACCGGTGATTTCGCCCAACAGAGGTGCGACGTAGGTGAACAGCGTGAAGACCGACGCGGCGAACAGTGCGGTCATGCTCAGGGACAGCCAAATCCCGGCGCCTTTGAGGGCGCGCAATTCGGCGCGCATGTCGAGTTTCTCTTCATCGCGCTTGGCCGGCAGGAAGCGGATCAGGCCGATCAATGCGATCACACCCATCACGGTCACAGCCCAGAAGGTCGACCGCCAGCCGGCTTGCTGACCGAGCGCGGTGCCCAGCGGAACGCCGAGCACGTTGGCCAGGGTCAGGCCGGTGAACATCAAAGCTACCGCCGAAGCGCGTTTGTTCGCCGGAACGAGACCTGCCGCCACCACCGAACCGATACCGAAGAACGCACCGTGGCAGAGGGCGGTGACCACACGGGCAAACATCAGCACGTTGTAGTCGGTCGCCATTGCACAGAGCAGGTTGCCAATGATGAAGATGCCCATCAACACTACCAGTGCAGCCTTGCGCGGTAACTTGGCAGTGGCCAGTGCCATGAACGGCGCACCGATGGCCACGCCCAGCGCGTAACCAGTCACCAGCCAGCCAGCGCCAGGGATCGACACGCCGAGGTCAGCTGCCACGTCGGGCAACAAGCCCATGATGACGAACTCGGTGGTGCCGATGGCGAAGGCGCTCAAGGCCAGAATGAGTAGCGAGAGGGGCATTGTTGATTCCTTATCGGCGTACTGACGTAAAGGGTCAGAGCTCTTTGCTGAAGGTGCTGAGGAATTCCTGAATGGTTTCCTCATTACGTTTGAAAAAATGCCACTGGCCGACTTTGCGGCTGCTGATCAGGCCGGCGCGTTGCAGGGTCGCCAGGTGTGCGGACACCGTGGACTGCGACAAACCGCAACGTTGATCGATCTGGCCGGCGCAGACGCCGTGCTCGTTGCTGTGGGACTGGTCGGGGAATTCGACGGTCGGGTCTTTGAGCCAGTGCAGGATGTCTCGCCGTACTGGGTGTGCCAGGGCTTTTATTATTTCGTCGAGATTGATAGTCATGGTGTGGGCTCGTGATGATTAAAACGCTATATCGCGATGAGGCGAACTTTAAATCGTTGGTTCGCGATATACCAATATGATTTTGGTCTGATGACCGCTTAATTCGGTATATCGAGTTATAACGATATGCTGGGTGTAACGATACAACGGCGCAGTGCTAAGCTGCGCGCATGAACTATCTCGCACATCTGCACCTCGGTGGCCAGCGCCCCGGTCAATTGCTCGGCAGTCTGTATGGCGATTTCGTCAAAGGGCGGCTGCAAGGGCAGTTCGATCTGGAGATCGAAGCGGCCATCCAGCTGCATCGAAGCATCGATGTCTTTACCGACCGCCATCCGTTGGTGGACGTTTCGTTATCGCGTTTTTCCCTGACCCGCAGGCGTTACGCCGGGATCGTGCTCGACGTGTTTTTCGACCATTGCCTGGCGCGTGACTGGACGCTGTACGCCGACAGGCCGCTGGAGCAATTCACTTCGGACGTGTACCGGGTTTTGTCCGCCGAGCCGCAACTGCCGGAACGTCTGGCGCAGATCGCGCCGCACATGATGGCCAATGACTGGTTGGGTTCTTACCGGGAGTTCGCGGTGCTGGAGCAGGTGCTGCGGGGGATTTCGCGGCGGTTGACGCGGCCGGAGGAACTGGCCGCAGCGATGCAGGAGTTGCGGGTGTTGTATGAGCCGTTGAGTGATGACTTTCGGTTGTTCTATCCGCAGCTTCAGGACTTTGCCCAGAACCGCTGACACGATCCTTGTAGGAGCGAGGCTTGCCCGCGAAGAACGATAACGCGGTGTCTCAGGTACACCGCGGCGTTCCCTTCGCGGGCAAGCCTCGCTTCTACAAAAGGGTTACGCGGCGATAAGTTCGCCGGCACGTCGCGGTTCTGCAGGTTTCGCCACTTCCCCAAACAACGCCTTCTGCACCGCCTGCTGTGCCTCGAACGCCAGCGCCGCACGCTCGCGACCTTCGCAAGCGATCGGCTTGAGCAGATGAATCTCCACCTCACCCCGATCATTGGCAAACAAGCGCATCAAGTGCGAGAGCAAATCATCATCGCCAATGAACGGCGCCAGCGAATCGAGCTCACCGTCGCGCAGATAACGAATCGCCACCGGCTGCAACTTCACTTCGGAATCGATCGCCGCAGACAGCAAGCGACCATGAAAAGTACGCAGCGAACGGCCATCGGTGGTGGTGCCTTCCGGGAACATCAGCAGCGGATGTTCCTGCTCCAGATGACGGGTCATCTGTTTGCGGATCAACTGACTGTCACCTGAACCGCGCCGGATGAACAGGCTACCGGCCTTGGCCGCCAACCAGCCTGCCACCGGCCAGGTGCGCACTTCGGCCTTGGACAGGAACGACAGCGGCGTGAGCATGCCCAGCAGTGGAATGTCGGTCCAGGACACGTGGTTGCTGACCCACAGCATCGGCGCTTTCGGCAATTCACCGTGCACGGTCATGCGAAAGGGCAGGGCATTGCTCAACCGCGCCATGAAGAACCGCGACCAGCGTTGGCGGCGGACCATCGAATGAGCGATCCCCAAACGTTCGAACATCCCGAACACTCCGGCCATGCTCAACCCCAGCGCCACGACCACAAGCACTCGCGCAATCCGCGCGTAAACCCGTAACCGGCTCATCACACGGCCGCCTTGAAGTGCTTGGCATAGCGCGGGCAGAGTTCGTCGCGCTTGAGCAGGATGAACACGTCGGCAACCTGGAAGTCTTCGTCCCAGCACGGTTCGCCGCAGATCTTCGCGCCAAGGCGCATGTAGGCCTTGAGCAGCGGTGGCATTTCGGCGATGACGTTGGACGGGATGTCGAGACTCGGCAGCGGTTTTTTCGGTTCGGCCCGCAGGTGTTCTGTGCACAGGTAGCGTTCGCGCAGGCGCTGCATGATCGCGTGGGCCTGAATGCCGCCATCCCGCATCGGGATGCTCGCGCAACCCATCAAATAGCTGTAGCCACCCTGGTTCAGCACTTCGGCCAGTTCGCCCCACAGTACGGCGATGGTGCCACCGTTGCGGTAGGCGGGGTCGACGCAGGTGCGACCGATTTCCAGGATTGGGCCTTTCAAGTGGACCAGGCCGTGCAGCCTGAATTCTTCTTCGCTGTAGAACTTGCCCAGGCTGCTGGCGGCCGTGTGGTCGAGCAAACGGGTGGTCGCCACCAGACGTCCGGTGTTCAAGTCACGCACGCCGATGTGGGCGCAGTGAACATCATAGTCATCCATGTCCAGACCCAGCTCCGCGCCTTTCAGCTTGGCGTTGAATTCGCCGCTGAACACGTTGAAGCGCAGGGCCTGGGCTTCCTGCAAGGCCTCGGCGCCCACCAGGCGTTCGGCTTGCAGGCGGCGTTCATTGCCGGTGTCGCTGATGCGGGCGATCTGAGTCATTGCGAATCTCCGTACGGGCCGGTCACCCGTCTTGGGTTGCAGCCGATCGACTTTCTTTATGCAGCCGTGTTGTGCAAAGTCAGGCTATGTAGCCCCGGTGTCATCGCCATGAAGCTTTGGTGATGCTTGTATGACAGCCCACGAGGAGCCCCCTATGCCCTGGCAAAACCTGTTGCGCCGCCGCGATCGTCTGCCCGCCAACCCGGACCTGGGCGAGGGGTTCGCGACCTTATTGCACCCGTTGGGCAACGTCACGCCGTTCGAGTTGGCGGTGGCCGGCGGGCGTTTGATGTCGACGCCGGGGCTGGCGTTTCTGGTGGGGTATCAGGCGGCGTTGCGCATGCTTTGGCCGAGCGCGCCGCTGAGCCTCGGCGCGTTATGCGCGACCGAACAACGCAGCCTGAGGGTGGCGGACATGCAGACCCGTCTCAGCGATTTGCGTCTGAGCGGGCGCAAGGATTTTGTCACCGCAGGCGATGCCGCCGATTGGCTGCTGATCGCTGCTCGCAGTGAAGCACCTGACGAAAAACCGCGCCTGAGCCTGGCGGTGGTCTATCCCGATGAACCGGGCGTGCGCGTGGAAAAACTCCCGGCAATCGCGTTGATGCCGGACATCAGCCACGGTCGGCTGTTTCTCGATAACGCTCAGTGCGAACTGTTGGCGGGGGATGGCTGGGAGGCTTACATCAAGCCGTTCCGCACCCTTGAGGACATCTATGTGTTGAGCGCCATGACCGCTTGGCTGTACGGCATCGGTCAGGACAGCGACTGGCCGCAAGCCTTGCAACTGCGTTTGCTGGCGCTGCTGGCCGGGTGTGCGGAAGTCAGCCGGCAGGCGCCGAATAATCCGTTCGGGCATGTGTTGCTCGGTGGCTTGTTCGCGCAGTTCGATGGGCTCAAGGCTGAGGTGACTCAAGCACTGGCCGATGGGCCGCAGCATTGGGCCGCGATGTGGCAGCGCGATCAGGGGGTGATGGATTTGGCGGCGGGTGCGCGGGGGAAGCGATTGGCCAAGGCACTCGCTGGATCTTCGTTGAATTGACGGGCCTCATGGGGAACACAAATCCCGGAACTGTCATCAACCGCGACTAGGCTCAGCAGGTCCATCCCTCCGAGCAGCCACCATGATCAAAGGCTTGTCGCTGATTTTCGGGCTGTTGCTCAACCTCACGGCCCACGCCGAAAACTGGCCTGCCGAGCAATGGTCGACCGCCCCGACAGTCACCGGGCCGGCGCTTCAAGCCCTGGAGACTTACGCCTTCTCACCCCGTGATGAGGCCACCCGAAAAGGCATCCGCACCGACGCCTTGCTGGTGATCCGCGACGGTCAGTTGATCTACGAGCGCTACGCCGACCCCACCACCGCCGACACCCCGCACTTGACCTGGTCCATCAGCAAAAGCCTGATGGCCACGGTCCTCGGCGTGGCCTATGGCGAGGGCCTGTTCAAACTCACGGACCCGGTGCTGAAGTTTTATCCACCGCTGGAAAAGCACCCGACGATGACCATGGCCGATCTGCTGCACTGGGCCTCGGGCCTGGACTGGCAGGAAGACTATGAATACGCGCCGTTGAAATCCTCGGTGGTCGCGATGCTCTACACCCGTGGTCACCAGGACATGGCCGCGTTCACCGCTGATCACGCTGAATACGCCAAACCCGGTCAGGCATTCCGTTACTCCAGTGGCGACAGCAATCTGTTGTCCGCCGCGCTGAAAAACATCGTCGGCCCGACCCGCTATCCGGACTCTCCATGGACCGCTCTGTTCGAACCCTTGGGGATTCGTCACGCTGTCTGGGAAACCGATGCCACGGGGACGTTCGTCGCGTCATCCTATGCCTATCTCACCGCCAGGGATCTGGCCCGAGTCGGTCTGCTGATGGCGCGCGACGGCCGTTGGGGCGAGCGCCAATTGCTGCCCAGGGACTGGACCACTTTCAACCGCGAACCGTTCGCCCACTATCAAGCCAGTCAGGACGACGCCGTGCCCGGCGGCCATTGGTGGCTTAACCGCGCGGTGGAGGGCGCGGCAAAACCCTGGCCCGATGCACCCGACGACACCTTCGCCGCGCTGGGGCATTGGGGTCAGGCGATGTACGTGATTCCCGGCGAAAACCTGGTAATCGTGCGCTATGGCGATGACCGCGACGCCAGCTACCAGCACAACGAGTTGCTCAAACTCGCGCTCAAGGCATTTGCCGCGAAGGTGCAGCCATGAACCGCCGCAGCCTTGTTCGTCGCCGCCCGTTTCGCACGCTGTTGTTGATCCTGCTGATCGCCTTGCTCGGCTGGGTCTGGCAGGAACGCGTCGCGCTGTGGGCGTTCCCGGACATCATCAGCGCCTACACCGCCAAGGAATATTGTTCGTGCCGTTACGTGATGAACAACCCGGCCGAGTACTGCCACAGCTATGTGAAACAGTGGTTGCCGACCAGTGGCTTTACCGATGACGCCGCCAGTAGGCGCGTGACAGTCAGCGGCTTGGGTCGCAGCAACAGCGCGCAATGGATCAACGAGCGTCAAGGCTGTCGCCTGCAACCCTGAGCACCACTGTCCTTGTAATTGGATGGACTCGCCCAAGCCGAGGCGTCAATGCGCCACGGTGGCAG
>NZ_JASBRE010000032.1 GCF_029960815.1 Pseudomonas sp. AL03 | reverse complement strand
GCCACCGTGGCGCATTGACGCCTCGGCTTGGGCGAGTCCATCCAATTACAGATCGTGTGATGGCCGACTTTCATTTCAATACTTGGAAGGCGAATCTTGCCATGAGTAAAACCGTTGCCATCGTGGTGTTCGCAGGCGTTCAGTCCCTGGACGTCACCGGTCCCATGGATGTGTTTTCAGAAGCCAATCGTTTCCTCGAACCGCGCGATCACTATCGACTGGAGGTGATCGGCGTCGAGCGCGGGGTGATGCCGTGTTCGAACGGTTTGACACTCAATGCCCATCGGCATTTCAGCGAAGCGCTGGCGGCGTATGACTTGCTGTTGGTGGCCGGTGGGCCGCAGTTGCCGTTCATGGATTTCGGTGCGGCATTCGATGCCTGGCTGCGCGATGCCTGCGCGCTGGCGCAGCGTTTTGGCTCGATCTGCAACGGCGCGTTCATGCTTGCCCGGGCCGGGTTGCTGGAAGGGCGAACGGTCACCACCCACTGGGGCGACGCCGCGGCGCTGGCGCAGTTGTGCCCGTCGACTCAGATCGATGCTGATCGCCTTTACGTGCAGGACGGCGAGCTCTACACCTCGGCGGGTGTCACGGCGGGGATTGATCTGTCGCTGTACTTGCTGGCCAGGGATCACGGGCCGGAAGTCGCATTGAGTGTGGCAAAACGATTGGTGGTGTTCACTCAGCGCTCCGGCGGGCAGTCACAGTTCAGTCCATTCCTCACGCCACACGCCGAACCCACTTCTGCCGTTGCGTTGGTGCAGCTCTACGTGTTGGCCAACCTGACGGGCGACCTGACGATTGCCGACCTGGCCAACGCCGCCAACATGAGTGCCCGCAACTTTTCCAGGGTGTTTACCAAAGAGGCGAAAATCACCCCGGCGGAATTCGTCGAACGGGCCAGGGTGGATGCAGCGCGGGTGCTGCTTGAAAGCACACATTCACCGCTTAAAACCGTGGCCTATCAGTGCGGGTTTCGCGATGCCCAGCACATGCGCAGTGTGTTCAACCGCAGGCTGGGGGTGACGCCGCAGCAGTTCAGGTTGAACTTTGCGGCGATGGTTTGATTTTTAGGGTGCCGCCCGCGCCGGCAACAGCTTCAACGTACTGCGAGTATTGGCCGTGACTTCTTCATCATTGAGATGCGCCTGGTAGTAGATCCCTTCGATAAACGCCTCAGCCTGGTCGTCATAGTGGCTGTCGAACGGCACGCCGCTCTGGCCGACCGGGTTGATGGTCAGGCTGTGGGCCGGGTCGGCGAAGTCGATCAGGCGGCGGGTCGACGGACCATACGTCACCGGCCACGGCGCCGGACCGATCTTGGCCGAAAGGTTGTTCGGGACTTCGTGAGTGCCTGGCGCCGCGAACGGGCCGACATTAAAGAGACGATCCAGAGGCTTTTGCTGCCCCAGCGGATGGCCATGCGTCAGCGTGTGCGCCTTGCCCCACTGCCATTGCGCGAAATCGGCGCCGAGGGTGGTCTTGAGGTGAGCGATGCTCGCTTGCCACGCAACCTTGACCGTATCGGCGCGGGTTTCCTTGCCGAGGGTGTTGCGGTTGTCCCACCACGGCGAATCGGGGGTCGCGGCCAGTCGCGGTAATGCCGCATCAATCACCCGGGTCGACAGCAATGTTTCGAAGAAGTCATTGCCCAGCTCATCGTGCATCGTCGCGTCAGCCAGGTTGAACAGGAGCTGGTTGAACAGCGTGGCGCTGGTGGAATCGAGCGGGTAGTCGCCTTTCCACTGGGCCAGTTGCTCAACCAGTTTAAGCTCGGCGGGATCGCTCACTACTTCGCGCAATATCGGCAGCAGTGGCGCCAGCAGGCGCGGGCCGTAGGCGGTGGTGGTACCCAGTTGCAGCTTCTGGCTGGCGTCCAGATCCCACTTGATGGTTTTGTCGCTGAGCTGGCGATTAAGCTGCTGACCTCGATCGGCCAGGTTGTAATAACCGGGAACCTCCATGCCGGTTGGCGACACCGGTTGGAAGTTGGCCGAAACGATGTAACCGCGTGCCGGGTTCTCTTCCTGTGGGTTGGCGCTGAACGGGTAGAAACCTTCCTTGTCCGCTTCGGCGGTGCTGCCGTCGAGGATGAACTCCGGACGCACACCCGCCGGACGTTTTGGCAGTTGCGCTGCTGCCCACCAGCCGATGTCGCCCTTGGCGTTGGCCCAGACGATGTTCAGACCCGGCGTCTGAATCTTCGCCGCGGCACTGCGCGCCTTGGCTAGGGTGTCGGCGCGGTTGAGCTGGTAGAAGCCTTCAAGGATCGGATTCTGGCTTTCGAGAAAACCCCACCACATGGCGATCGGTGTTTTGCCGACGCTGCTGCCGAGCGCATCGTTGACGATCGGACCGTGGGGCGACTGGCGCAGCACCAGTGTTACCGGCGCCTGGCCCTTGACCGCGATCTGCTGTTCGCTGGTCACCATGTCCACCCACTTGCCGCGATACCAGACCTGATTGGGGTTGTCCGGGTTGACCTTCTCGGCGATCAGATCGAGGTCGTCGTTCTGGAACATGGTGATGCTCCAGCCGAAATCGCGGTTCATCCCGAGGGAGGCGAACGGCATCAACGCCTGATAGTGGCCGTAGAGCTCAAAGCCGGGCGCCGATAGGTGCGCTTCATACCACACCGACGGCGCGGAAAAGCGGATATGCGGGTCGCCGGCCAACAGCGGTTTGCCGCTTTTGGTTCGGCCTCCAGAGACGACCCAGGCGTTGCTGCCCTCGAACTGCGGCAAACCGTTGTCGGCGAGTGCCTGTTCGCTAAGGCGGGCGAGGGTGTTGAGGTCTTTCCAGTCGGTACTGGCGAGGGGCAGCGTGCTGCCGTTGAGCACACCTTTGGGCTGCCAGTCGAGATCGAAGACAGTCAGGTAGTTGGGTCCCAGCTGATCGCGCACGTAGGTCAGCAACGGTTCGGTGCGAAACGCCGCGGCAAAACTGTAGGCCATGTAGCCGGCGATGCCGATGGTGTCCTGAGCCGTGAATGGGCGTTTGGGGATGCCCAGAACATCAAACTCTGCGGGTTTTGGATGGCTGTCCTGATACTGGTTGATGCCGTCCAGATAGGCTTGCATGGCGATAAAGGCCGGCGATTGTTTGTCCAGATTCGCCAGGTAGGTGTCGGCGCGTTCACGAATGCGCAGGCTGCGCATCAGCTTGTCAGTGTCGAGCAGTTTCGGGCCCAGTACCTCGGCCAGCTCTCCGCGGGCGAGGCGGCGCAGGACTTCCATCTGAAATAGCCGGTCCTGGGCGTGCACGTACCCGAGGGCGCGGTACAGGTCGGTTTCGTTCTCCGCGCGGATGTGCGGGATGCCGCGCCCGTCGTAGCGCACGGTGACCGAACCTTGCAGGTGTTGCAGCTCCACCATGCCCTGGCGTGTCGGTTGCTTGCTGTAGACGTACCAACCTGCACCTGCGGCGAGCGCGACAATCAGCAGGGCCAGAACAGTCAGGCTACGTTTCATGGTGATTCCTTGTTGTTATAAGTGGCAGCAGTTCCCTGGCTGCACTGTTTAACACGGCTTGCCGGTATGGCCATCGCACTTAGGAGGGATTCGCGTCTCCAGTCAGCCTTACTTCGTTGTGTCGACGGGCCACGGGCAGTAACAACCCACCGCCAATGTATGCGTGGCATCCACCGCGCGGCCTTGGTTCAACGCTTGCAAGATCGGTTCAATAAAGCTGTTGTTCGAATTGCAGGTCAGGCCTTCGCTGTACGGGCCGAAATACGCCAGTTTGCCGCTGCGATCCCAAATCGCCACGGCCGGGCTGGCGGGGATCTGTTCGGAACCTGGGAGGATGGTGATGCTTTTCAGGCGGCTTAAAGTGCTCGGTAACTGACCGTGGCTGCCAGGCTTTTGTACCGCATAAAACTCCACGCCCTGCGGTACATAGTGCTCAACCAGTTCGCTCAGGTGCTGTTGGTTACCGACATTGCACGGGCAGGCCGGGTCCCAGAAGTGCACGAGGCGGATGGCGCCGGGGCCGGCGAGGTTGTCGGGCAGGCGCAGCGGGTCACCGGAGAACACCGCAGTGTGCTCGCTAAACGCTCGCAGGTAGCGACCCTGAAACCAGTCGTAAGCAACCCACAGCACGCCGGCACACACGAGGGCGAGCAGGCTGGCAAGCAGTGTGGCGCGGTAGGGCGAGCGCATGGATTTCGGTCCTCGAAGGTGCGCTAGCTTGCCATGCTTGCCGCGACAGATGAATATCGCAGGCCCATAAAGTCCGTTTCACGTTCTGGAATTGCTCATGTCTGCCACTTTCGACCCCGATCATCTGCGTGCCAGCCTGCGGCCACTGTCCGACAGGCAGCCGCTGTCGGTAGAAGCGCTGGCTTACCAGCGCTTCTACGGGCTGGATTTTGCCGGGCGTAGCGTGCGCAGTGGCCTTGGGCGTTTCGAGGTCGATGGTTATGAAGTGGTCAGCCAGGTCTGGTGGCCCGAGCGGGCGAAGGCGACGCTGTTTTTGTTCCACGGCTTTTACGATCACACCGGACTTTACCGGCATGTGATCGAGTGGGCGCTGGATCAGAATTTTGCGGTGATTGCCTGCGACCTGCCGGGACACGGGCTGTCCAGTGGCGAACGGGCCAGCATCAAGGATTTCGCCGAGTATCAGGACACATTGCAAAGATTGTTCACCGAGGCGCAATCCCTTGATCTGCCGCAACCGTGGCACCTGTGCGGGCAAAGCACTGGCGGCGCGATCGTGATTGATCATGTGCTCAATCAGGGCGCCAGCAGTCCGGCCCAGGGGCAAGTCATCCTGCTGTCACCCCTGGTGAGGCCGCGCGCCTGGGGCTGGTCGCAGCTCAGCTATTACCTGCTCAAACCTTTCGTCAAAGCCATCGCCCGGCGCTTCAGCGAGAACTCCAACGACCCGGATTTTTTGCCCTTCCTGCAAGCCGATCCATTGCAGCCGCTACGTCTGCCGACTGCCTGGGTCGGTGCTTTGGCGCGGTGGATCAAACGCATCGAAGCTGCACCGAACAGTCCGCGGAGACCGTTGATTGTTCAGGGGCAGGCGGACATGACGGTGGATTGGGGGCATAACCTTGAGGTGTTGCGGGGCAAGTTCGATCGGCCGCAGGTGCTGATGTTGCCCGAGGCGCGGCATCACCTGGCGAATGAGACGCTGGCGTTGCGGCGGGAGTATTTCGGGTTTTTGACTAAACGAATTAAAGGCCGGAATCTCTAGCGGCAGTTATGGCCTCTTCGCGGGCAAGCCTCGCTCCTACAATTGGAATGCATTTCCCTGTAGGAGCGAGGCTTGCCCGCGAAAGCAATCTCAAAGGCGCTGCAGATTACTGGGTGAGGCTCGGCGTACTCTGCCCCACCGCCAGCCCCGCCCGAATCGCCGCCAATGCTGCCTGGTAATAAGCCTTGCCCTCGGTGGACTCGGCGAAGGTCGCGAACTCTTCCAGTTCTTCATCCGACAGGTCGCGATAGACATACAACAGTGTGTTGTTCAGGTCGCTGCCAATCTGGTCCATCAAGCGCTGGCGCTGGCCGTTCAACATGCCTTGAGCCTGACCACCGCCGAGCAGGCCGGGGATCATCGAACTGAGGCTGTCGGCCGCGACACCAGCAATCGCCAGGCTGACTTCAGCGCCAGCCTCGCGAGCGGGCAGGGCCTGTGCCAGATGGCCGATGATCAACAGGCGGCTGTCGCTGGCCTGGATCTTGGGTAAACCCTTGGCGTTTTTTGCCAGCTGATCACGACGGGTCGCGAGCAATTCGGCGGCAACGATTTTCTTGCCCAGGGGTGACTGAAAGAACGCCAGCGCGGGTTTTGGATCGGCAAGGGTCTTGCGCAATTGCGCCTCGGCGCGCTGGTCCACGGCCTGAGGGGCAAAGCGCTGATTACTGTTGTTCACCAACGCCTGGAAAACGGCCGGTGGCAGGCTGTTCTGATACCGCTGCTGAGCGGCCGAGAGAGCGTCGTTGAAATGCGCGCGTTGTTCTGGCCAACCGGCGACCTTGTACAACTGGTCGTGGCCGTCTGCCCAAGCAGGCATAACGCAGAACATCAGCATTGAAAAAAGCAAACGGCGCATAGGGACTCCTGTCAGCAGGCGACTATTCTCCGTGCGGCATACGGACTTGTCGAGAATTCGTATCAAGCCGCTGCGCGGCTCTGTCGGATTTTCGGGCACAGGAATACTATGCGCGCCATGCCAATACCCTCTGATCACCCGCTGCTGTTACGTATCGTCGACGACCTGGCTGAACACGGCTGGTCGCAGCAGAATATTTTCCTGCCCAAGGCTCTGACCCTGGAATTGGCGGCTGAGTGCCGTAAACGTGCTGCCGAGGGTGAATTGGTCCCGGCCGCCGTGGGGCGCGGGCCGACAACCGAAATTCGCGAGGGGATTCGCGGTGACCATATCCAGTGGATCGAGCCCGGCCAGGCCGATGCTTGCGACAGCTATCTTGAGTTGATGGACAGCCTGCGCGAGGCGATGAATCGCGGTTTGTTTTTGGGCCTGGAAGATTTCGAAAGCCATTTCGCCCTGTACCCGCCCGGCGCTTTCTACCTCAAGCATGTCGACCGTTTTCGTGACGATGACCGGCGCAGGGTGTCGGCGGTGGTTTACCTCAATGACGCCTGGCTGCCCGAGCACGGCGGCCAGTTGCGCCTGTACCTTGATGAAGGTGTCGAATACGATGTAGTCCCTACCGGCGGATGCCTGGTGGTGTTCCTGTCGGGCGAGGTGCCCCACGAAGTCCTGCCCGCGATCCGAGATCGCCTGTCGTTGACCGGTTGGTTCCGGCGTCGTGGCAACGAGCCGTTCTGATCATGCAGAAAATTCTGGTAAGCCGCTGTCTGCTGGGCCACCGCGTACGTTACGACGGCGGCGCCAGCGGGCCTTTCGATCAACTTCAGCAGTGGCTTGATGAAGGTCGGGTGGTGCCGTTGTGTCCGGAGGTGGCCGGTGGCTTGCCGACGCCAAGGGCGGCGGCGGAGATTCCGGGCGGGCAGGGTGGTGAAGTGCTTGATGGCCACGCCTTTGTGATCACCACCGAGGGCGAGGACGTCAGCGCCGAGTTTCTCTCGGGGGCTTATCAGGCGTTGGAACGGGTGCAAAAGCTCGGCATCAGGATCGCCGTGCTCAAGGCCAATAGCCCGTCTTGCGGGAACTTGTTGACCTATGACGGGACGTTTAGTGGTGTGAAGGTCAGTGGTGAAGGTGTTACTGCGGCGTTGCTCAAGCGTCACGGTGTCCAGGTTTTCAGCGAGCTGGAGTTGGCTGAAGCGTCGCAGGCTCTGGCAACACTCAGCTAACAACCTGCACAAACCACTGTGGGAGCCAGCCTGAAATCAGGGTTTGGGCGCCACACTCGTATCCGCCCCCAACCACTTCTGCGACAACGCTTCCAGTCGCCCATCCGCCTTGATCCGCTGCAGCGCGTTTTCCAGGCTGGCATGAAACGCCGGGTTACCCTTCTGAAACGGAATCGCCAGGCTCACGGTCGGGCCGACTTTCGGCTTCTCTTCGGTCAAGGCTTGCACCAGCAGCATCGAGCGCGGTTGCTCTTCCTTCTGCGCGATCAATTGCGCATGGGTGTAGCTGTAAGGTTCGCTGAAGTCGAAACGATCCTTGAGGTCCGGGGTCACTGCTATGTGGTTGATGGCGACGTCGTACTTGCCGGTTTCAACGCCTTGCAACAGATCGCTGGAGTCGGTAATGACGAAGTCGGCCCGTACATCCAATTCGTTGGCCAGCAGTTGGCCCAATTCGACTTCGAAGCCCGTTAGTTTGCCATCATCCTTGAAATTGAACGGCGGTGTATTAGCCTCAAGAGCAATGCGCAATTCGCCACGGTCGTTTACATCGTCAATCAGTTCGGCATGAGCCAAAGGGCTCAAAAGAGGTAGCAGGCAGATCAGGCCAGGCAAAAAACGCATGGTCACTCCTTTGGATTCATTATCGCGATGCTCTGGTTCAGGCTCGCTTTGCTATGGTTGTCGAATACCTTCGACAACGAATGGCCGTGAAGTTGTCATGGTCACGCGGATTTTACGAAAAAACTGGAGAAGAGAATGAAAACCTTTATGTCACGAGCAGCATTGGCTGGCCTGTTGCTGGGGGCTTCGATGCTGGCAACGGCTGCCACACCGGCTCCCAAGGGTGCAGAAGTGTCCATCGTTTCTCCCGCGGACGGTGCCACGGTCCCGCAAACCTTCATCGTCAAGTTCGCCGTCGAGAACGTCGCGCTGGCGCCCGCGGGCGATGTCACCAAAAACACCGGCCATCACCATTTGCTGATCGATGTCGACAAGCTGCCTGCCAAAGACGCACCGATTCCGAATGATGCCAACCATATGCACTTCGGCAAGGCGCAGACCCAGGCTGAAGTCAAATTGACACCGGGCAAGCACACCTTGCAGCTCGAGTTGGGCGACAGCGGTCACCTGCCGTTCGATCCGCCAATCGTTTCAAAAAAAATCACCGTCAACGTCAAGTAACGTTGTCGCGCGCATGAAAAAGGGAGACTCGAAAGTCTCCCTTTTTGTCACTCAAGTCGCTATCAGAACAACACGCGGCAACGAATGGTGCCGTTGATGTGCTGCAGCTTCTCTTGCGCCATTTCCGAGTAATCGGCGTCGACGTCGATCACGACGTAGCCGACTTTCTCGTTGGTCTGCAGGAACTGACCGGAAATGTTGATGCCGTTTTCGGCGAAGACCTTGTTGATCTCGCTCATCACACCCGGAATGTTCTCGTGGATGTGCAGCAGACGGTGCTTGCCAGGGTGAGCCGGCAGCGCTACTTCCGGGAAGTTCACCGACGAAACCGACGTACCGTTGTCGCTGTACTTGACCAGCTTCTCTGCCACTTCCAGACCGATGTTGGCTTGCGCTTCAGCGGTGGAACCGCCGATGTGCGGGGTCAGGATCACGTTGTCCAGGCCACGCAGCGGGCTTGCGAACTCTTCATCGTTGGAGCGAGGCTCCACCGGGAATACGTCGATGGCCGCGCCGATCAGGTGCTTGTCCTTGATTGCGTCCGCCAGGGCGTCCAGCTCGACCACGGTGCCGCGAGCAGCGTTGATCAGGATGCCGCCCTTCTTGATCGCGCGGATTTCCTTCTCGCCGATCATCCACTGGGTCGCAGCGGTTTCCGGAACGTGCAGGGTGACGATGTCGGACATGCCCAGCAGCTCGGTCAGGCTGGCAACTTGCGTCGCGTTGCCCAATGGCAGCTTGGTCACGGTGTCGTAGAAGTACACCTGCATGCCCAGGCCTTCAGCCAGGACCGACAATTGAGTACCAATCGAACCGTAACCCACGATGCCGAGCTTCTTGCCGCGGATTTCGAAGGAGTTGGCTGCGCTCTTGATCCAGCCGCCACGGTGGCAGGAAGCGTTCTTCTCAGGAATGCCGCGCAACAACAGGATCGCCTCTGCCAGCACCAGCTCCGCTACGGAACGCGTGTTGGAGTACGGTGCGTTGAACACCGCGATGCCGCGTTCGCGAGCCGCGTTGAGGTCGACCTGGTTGGTGCCGATGCAGAAACAGCCGACAGCCACCAGTTTCTTCGCCTGATCGAAGATCTCTTCGGTCAGTTGAGTGCGGGAGCGAATGCCGATGAAGTGCGCATCAGCGATCTTTTCCTTCAGCTGGGCTTCCGGCAGAGAACCAGTGAGGTACTCGATGCTGGTGTAGCCCGCCGACTTGAGGACGTCGACAGCCGATTGGTGGACGCCTTCGAGAAGAAGGAACTTGATCTTGCTCTTATCGAGAGAAGTCTTGCTCATCTGCGTAAACCTGTATCCCGGAGAAAAATGGCAGGAAATAGTCAGGGTGCCCTGTCTTATACGTACTGTTCCTTTTTGACGGCGTCTGTTGTCGTCATGCTGCGTTGCCGCTCCTCGCCATAGCCAGCTATGACTCGTCGCGGCGCCTTGCTTGACGGCAACAGCCACTCGTCAAAAGAGGAACGTACGTATAAAACAGGGCACAGAACGCTGACCCGGACGACAAGAATGCCGTCGCCGCAGAACAGCCGTTGGGCACTATGCTGCGGGGTCGGTATGCTAGCATATGCACCCCGCTAAACACTCATTCCTGCGACGTGAAGCGTTCTCAGGATGACCATGAATTGTTCGAGAGTTCTGTCGATGACCAATCCTGCCCTGATTGAAGAGCTGAAGACCCTGGTTGAGCCTGGCAAGGTGCTGACCGATGCCGACTCCCTGAATGCTTACGGTAAGGATTGGACCAAGCATTTCGCCCCGGCCCCAACCGCCATCGTGTTCCCCAAGACCGCCGAGCAGGTTCAGGCCATTGTCCGTTGGGCCAATGAACATAAAATTGCGCTGGTGCCGTCCGGCGGTCGCACCGGGCTTTCCGCCGCTGCCGTGGCGTCCAATGGCGAAGTCGTCGTGTCCTTCGACTACATGAACCAGATCCTCGACGTGAACCTGACCGACCGCACAGCGGTCTGCCAGCCAGGCGTGGTCACCGAACACCTGCAGAACGTCGCCGAAGAAAAAGGCCTTTACTACCCGGTGGACTTCGCTTCGGCAGGTTCCAGCCAGATCGGCGGCAATATCGGCACCAATGCCGGCGGGATCAAGGTCATTCGCTACGGCATGACCCGCAACTGGGTCGCGGGCATGAAAGTCGTCACCGGCAAAGGCGATCTGCTGGAGCTGAACAAAGACCTGATCAAGAACGCCACGGGTTACGACTTGCGTCAGTTGTTTATCGGCGCCGAAGGTACCCTCGGTTTTGTGGTCGAAGCCACCATGCGTCTGGACCGCGCGCCGAAAAACCTCACCGCCATGGTCCTCGGCACGGCCGATTTCGACTCGATCATGCCGGTGTTGCACGCGTTCCAGAGCAAGCTCGACCTGACCGCCTTCGAATTTTTCTCCGACAAAGCATTGGCCAAGGTGATGGCGCGCGGCGACGTGCCGGCGCCTTTCGAGTCCGATTGCCCGTTCTACGCGCTGCTGGAATTCGAAGCGACCACCGAAGAAGTGGCCAACCACGCCCTGGAAACCTTCGAGCACTGCGTCGAGCAGGGCTGGGTGCTGGACGGCGTGATGAGCCAGAGCGAAACCCAGCTGCAGAACCTCTGGAAGCTGCGCGAATACATCTCCGAGACCCTCTCGCACTGGACGCCGTACAAGAACGACATTTCGGTCACTGTGTCGAAAGTCCCGGCGTTCCTGAAGGAAATCGACGCGATCGTCGGCGAACACTACCCGGATTTCGAAATCGTCTGGTTCGGCCACATCGGCGACGGCAACCTGCACTTGAACATCCTCAAGCCGGAAAACCTGAGCAAGGACGAGTTCTTTGCCAAGTGCGCGACCGTCAACAAGTGGGTGTTCGAAACCGTCGAGAAGTACAACGGCTCGATTTCCGCCGAACATGGCGTGGGCATGACCAAGCGTGACTACTTGACCTACAGCCGCTCACCGGTTGAGATCGAGTACATGAAAGCCGTCAAAGCGGTGTTCGACCCGAACGGCATCATGAACCCGGGCAAGATTTTCGCTGTTTGACTTTTGAATTTAAGAGCTACGAAACAGGAGTCGGTAATGAGCTATCAGCACCAGTATGTCGACGGTACGCGTATTCACTTTCCGCTCGGGAAGGTGGTGTGCATCGGCCGCAACTACGCCGAACACGCCAAGGAGCTGGACAACCCGGTGCCTACAGAACCGCTGCTGTTCATTAAGCCGGGCAGTTGCGTCGTGCCGCTGGAAGGCGGTTTCAGCATTCCGGCCGAACGGGGTTCGGTGCATTACGAAGCGGAAATCGCGGTGTTGATCGGCAAGCCATTGTCGACCAAGCCAAACCGTGAAGAAGTACTCGATGCTATCTCCGGCTTCGCTCCGGCTCTGGACCTGACGCTGCGCGACAAGCAGGCCGAGCTGAAATCCAAGGGCCTGCCGTGGGAAATCGCCAAGTCCTTCGACGGTGCGGCGGTGATTGCGCCCTTCGTGTCCGGCAGCACGTTCGCTGACCTGACCGACATCGGCATCCGCCTGACCATCAATGGTGAAGTCCGCCAGGACGGCAACAGCAGCGCGATGCTCAACCCGATCGTGCCGATGATCCAGCACATGGCCGGCTGCTTCTCGCTGCAGGCCGGTGACGTGATCCTGACGGGTACGCCGGTTGGCGTCGGTCCGCTGAATGTCGGTGATGAGCTGGTGCTGGAATTGCCAGGCGCCAGCAGCTTCACCAGCAGCGTCCGCTAGTCAAGACACCGCAAAACCCTGTGGGAGCAAGCTCGCTCCCACATTGGTTTTTGTGATCGGCAGTAAAAGGGCTTTCCCGTCATTTCCCGTTTTTTTCACATCTCGTCTGGATAATTCCGGGACCTGCGGCGTCTGAGCCGGTCCCAATTATGCTATTACCCTTAGCCTGAATTTCTGGAACGCATCCCTCGATGGTCACCCAACCGCTGCCCACGCTTAAAACTGCCCGCCGCTCGCGCTTTGTCATGCGTTGGTATTCCTGGCTTTTGCTGGGGGTCGCTGCCGCATATGGCCTCGCGTTTGCGATGCACTGGGATGACCGTGGTGTGCTCTGGGTGCTGGAGCGTTTCGAAAGCCCCACCGAACGTCAGGAGAGCATCTGGCTGCCGGATTACCGGGCCGTGATCGACGCCAAAGTGCTGCCGGGCATGGAGAAGGACGAAGCGTCGGACCTGGCCTACGATCCGCAGTCCAAAACCCTGTTTTCGGTCATGGGCAAAAATCCGTTCCTGGTCGAACTGACTTTGCAGGGTGACGTGCTGCGCAAGATGCCGCTGGTGGGCTGGAGCAATCCGGAAGGGGTGACCGCGATGGGTAACGGTCTGCTGGCCATCGTCGATGAGCGCGAACACATGCTCTCCATCGTCAAGGTTGACGCCGACACCCGCGAGCTGAATATCGCCAACTTCCCGAAATACGACCTGGGCCCTTCGAAAGACCAGAACAAGGCCTTCGAAGCCATTGTCTGGGACTCGCGCAATCAGCAAATGTTGCTGGGTGAAGAGCGTCCACCGGCGTTGTTTACCTGGAAAAGCAACGATGGCCAGACACTCACCGGCGACAAGCAGAAACTCGCCAATGACGAACTGGACATCCGCAACCTCTCGGCCCTGGCCATCGACCCGCGCACCGGTCACACCCTGGTGTTGTCCGCCGACTCCCACTTGCTGCTGGAGCTGGACGAGAAGGGCGAGCAGGTCAGCTTCATGACCCTGCTGGGCGGCTTCAATGGTCTGAAGAAAACCATCCCTCGCGCCGAAGGCGTGACCATGGACGATGCGGGTACGCTGTACATGGTGAGCGAATCGAACCTGTTCTACCGTTTCGAAAAACAGAAATAAGCCCGTCGTGAGGGTGGCGCGCGGTCGCTTGTTGGGGTAAACCTGCGGGGCCGCGGCCACTGGCCATTAAGCTTCAATTCAGGCTGGCGTGGTATTTCATCCGCCTGTTCTGTTCTCGAGCTTGCCTGAATGCGCCGACTTGCCCGCCCCAAACCCCTGATGTTGATCCTGTCGGTGATTGCCCTGATCGCGCTGATTGCGGTCGGCCAGTACCTGCGCCTGTTCGAGCGCGGCTGGTTCAATCTGCACACGCTCTGGCAGCCGACGAACGATCAGTCCATCGCTCTGGATCACTATCAGGTAACGGTCGAGGCGCGAGTCATTGAAGGGCTGGATGACGATGTTTCGGCGTTGACCTTCGATCCGGTGCGCAAAAGCCTGTTCACCGTCACCAACAAAAACTCTGAGCTGATCGAGCTGTCTCTGGACGGCCAGATTCTTCGACGCATTGCGCTGGTCGGGTTTGGCGATCCGGAAGCCGTAGAATTCATCAGCGCCGACACGTACGTGATCACTGACGAGCGCGAGCAGCGGCTGATCAAGATCCATCTGGAGAAGGACACAACGTTCCTCGACGCAGCGGATGCCGAGCAGATGACCCTTGGCGTGCACATGAGCAGCAATAAGGGCTTCGAAGGTCTGGCGTACGACTCGGTGGGCAAGCGGTTGTTTGTCGCCAAGGAACGCGACCCGATGCTGATCTATGAAGTGCAGGGCTTTCCGCATTACAACCCGGAAAAATCCTACGCGGTGCACGTGGTGAACAACCCCAAGCGCGATGCCGGGATGTTCGTGACGGACCTGTCGAGCCTGCAATACGACGAGCGCAGCGGCCATCTGCTGGCGTTGTCGGATGAGTCGCGACTGATTCTGGAACTGGATGTGAACGGGCGACCGCTGAGCACCCTGTCACTGAGCAAGGGCCGTCAGGGGTTGCAGAAGACGGTGCCGCAAGCGGAAGGGATCGCCATGGATGACGACGGTACGATGTACCTGGTGAGCGAGCCGAACCTGTTTTACACCTTCAAAAAACCACCACAACCCTAACCAACACCCCAAATCCCTGTAGGAGCAGAGCTTGCTCGCGAAGAGGCCGTAACATTCAACATCTCTGTCGACTGTTACGGCCTCTTCGCGAGCAAGCTCTGCTCCTACGGAAGTGCAGGGGTTCAGGCCTTGAGGGTTTTCACGCCTTCGCTGGTGCCCAGCAGCAACAGATCCGCCGGACGTGCCGCGAACAAACCGTTGGTGACCACGCCGACGATGGCGTTGATCTGCGTCTCCAACTCCACCGGGTTGGTGATCTGCATGTTGAAAACGTCGAGGATAATGTTGCCGTTGTCGGTCAGCACGCCTTCACGGTAGACCGGGTCGCCGCCGAGCTTCACCAGCTCGCGGGCCACGTGGCTGCGGGCCATCGGGATCACTTCCACGGGCAGCGGGAACGCACCGAGCACCGGCACCAGTTTGCTGGCGTCGGCGATGCAGATGAAGGTCTTGGCCACGGCCGCCACAATCTTCTCGCGGGTCAGGGCTGCGCCGCCGCCCTTGATCAGGTTCAGGTGCTCGTCGCTTTCATCGGCGCCGTCGACGTAGAACTCCAGGTCGCTGACGGTATTGAGCTCATACACCGGAATGCCGTGGCCCTTGAGGCGGGCGGCGGTGGCTTCGGAACTGGCGACCGCGCCGTCAAATGCGCCCTTGTGCTGGGCCAGCGCGTCGATGAAGCAGTTGGCGGTGGAGCCGGTGCCGACCCCGACGATGCTCTTGTCGTCGAGTTTCGGGAGGATGAAGTCGACGGCGGCCTGAGCCACTGCCTGTTTGAGTTGATCCTGGGTCATGCGGGCTCCGAAGCGGGCAAGGGGAGAACGGAAAGGCCGGCATTATAGCCCCATGCCGGGCTAAAACCTCTTGATTCGTGTGGTCGCCCGCCCGAAAGCCGGGTTAGACTCCTTGGCCCTGCCCAACCCGCTCAGTGATGCTTTCCGATGCTCGAACAGTACGTCAAAAAGATCCTCACCTCGCGCGTTTATGACGTTGCCGTAGAAACCCCATTGCAGACTGCCCGCCAGCTCTCCGAGCGGCTGGGCAATCATATTTGGCTCAAGCGCGAAGACTTGCAGCCCGTGTTCTCGTTCAAGATTCGCGGCGCCTACAACAAGCTGACCCAGCTGAGCGATGAAGAGCGCGCTCGCGGTGTCGTGACCGCGTCGGCGGGCAACCATGCGCAAGGCCTGGCCCTGGCGGCAAAGGTGTTGGGCGTGAAAGCGACCATCGTCATGCCCAAGACCACCCCGGAAATCAAAGTCGAAGGCGTGCGCTCGCGCGGCGGCAAAGTGGTGCTGCACGGGGATTCGTTCCCGGAAGCCCTGGCCTACTCGCTGAAACTGGTCGACGAAAAAGGCTACGTCTACATCCACCCGTACGACGATCCCCACACCATTGCCGGGCAGGGCACGGTGGCGATGGAGATTCTGCGTCAGCACCCTGGGCGTCTGGATGCGATTTTCGTCCCGGTGGGCGGCGGAGGGCTGATCGCCGGGATCGCGGCGTACGTGAAGTACCTGCGCCCGGAAATCAAAATCATCGGCGTCGAGCCGGATGATTCCAACTGCCTGCAAGCGGCCATGGCCGCTGGCGAGCGCGTGATCTTGCCGACCGTAGGCCTCTTCGCCGACGGCGTCGCAGTGGCGCAGATTGGTCAGCACACCTTCGATATCTGCAAAGACTATGTTGATGAAGTGATCACCGTCAGCACTGATGAGATCTGTGCGGCGATCAAGGACATCTACGACGATACCCGCTCGATCACCGAACCTGCTGGCGCCTTGGGTGTGGCCGGGATCAAGAAATACGTCGAGCAACGCGGCGTCACCGGTCACACCTTTGTGGCCATCGACTCTGGCGCCAACGTCAACTTCGACCGCCTGCGCCACGTCGCCGAGCGTGCCGAGCTGGGCGAAGGTCGCGAGGCCATCATCGCCGTGACCATCCCCGAGAAACCGGGCAGCTTCAAGGCGTTCTGCGAAGCCATCGGCAAGCGCCAGATCACCGAATTCAACTACCGCTACAACACCGGCAGCGAAGCGCACATCTTCGTGGGCGTGCAGACGCATCCGGAAACCGACCCGCGCAGTGCGCTGCTTGCCAGCCTGACCGAGCAGGGTTTTCCGGTGCTTGATCTCACCGACAACGAATTGGCCAAGTTGCACATCCGCCACATGGTTGGCGGGCGTGCCGCCCATGTGGTCGATGAAGTGGTGCTGCGCTTTGAGTTCCCGGAGCGTCCGGGCGCGCTGTTCAACTTCCTCAACAAGCTCGGCGGGCGCTGGAACATCTCGATGTTCCACTACCGCAACCATGGCGCGGCGGATGGCCGTGTGGTCGCGGGCCTGCAAGTGCCTCACGATGAACGCCATCTGGTGCCCGCAGCACTGGAAGAAATCGGCTACCCGTACTGGGACGAAAGCGACAACCCGGCCTATCAGTTGTTTCTCGGCTGAGCGGCTACGCTGATGGGCAAGCCATAAGGAAATCGAACAATGGAAACGTTAACCGCCCTGAAAGTGGCTCACATCGTGGCAACAGTGCTGCTGTTGATCAGCGCGTTGGGTCTGGCGATTTGGGTCTGGCGTACGCGCCGTAACGGTGATGCGACGGCTCACACGCGCACGTTGCAGCGACCGCGAGTGTTTATCTGGCTGGTGATGGGGCTGGCGCTGCTGAGCATGCCGTTTACCGGCTGGTGGATGGTGCATCTGGTGGGCTGGCCGCTGGGGCAGACCTGGTTGCTGGCGTCCAGTGTGCTTTACACCGTCGCGGCGTTGGGCTGGTTCTGGCTGTTGGTGCGGCTTAACAAGCTGCGCAAGACGCCTGGTGGAAACGGCAAATTCACTTTTGCCCTCGCACTGTTCAGCTTCGTCTGTTTTATCGCGATTGCGGGGTTGATGGGCGCGAAGCCGGTTTAGCGCAGAATCGGTAGCAGCTGCCGAGGCACGAGGCTGCGATGGGCTGCGAAGCGGCCCCATGGGCGGTCCTGCGGACCGCAACGCAGCCTCGTACCTCGGCAGCTGCTACAGGCGGTATCAGCCGCGCAGAGTAATTACCGGCCAGCCACGCTTCTCGGCTTCGGCGCGCAAATTCGGATCAGGATCAACCACAACCGGATTCGCAACCTGCTCAAGAAGCGGCAAATCATTCATCGAGTCGCTATAGAAATAGCTGTCTTCCAGCGAATACCCAGTCTCTTCCAGCCAACGATTCAACCGCGTCACCTTGCCTTCACGAAAGCACGGCACGTCGGTGCTGCGCCCGGTGTAGCGGCCATCAACCATTTCACATTCGGTGGCGATCAGGGTTTCGACAGCCAAGCGCTCGGCAATCGGTCCGGTGACGAAGCGGTTCGTGGCGGTGATGATCACCAGTTTGTCGCCGGCCTCACGGTGCTTGGCCAGCAGTTCGATAGCCTTGGGCAACACAATCGGCTCAATGCAATCGCGCATGTAATCAAGATGCCATTGATCCAGCGTGGCCATTTCGGTACGGCCGAGGACTTCCAGGCAGAAGTTCAGGTAGGCATCGTTATCCAGCTTGCCGGCCAGGTAATCCTGATAGAACTCGTCGTTGCGCGCCTTGTAGGCGACGGCGTCGAGGAAGCCGCGTTCGCACAGGTAATCGCCCCAGGCGTGGTCACTGTCACCGCCCAAGAGCGTGTTGTCCAAGTCGAATAAAGCCAGCCGCATTGCAGTTACTCGCTGAAAAGTCTGTAGAAAGGCGTCCAGAATACGGACTTTTCACAAGAGTGCACATAAGGTAGACCGGTTCGTTGCTGCTATCACAACCTTTGTGGAACAATGCGGCGACATGCGTTTGCGAGGTTGTTGCCGTGATCGACCCCGATGGTTTCCGCCCCAATGTCGGGATCATTCTCACGAATGATGCCGGACAGGTGCTATGGGCTCGCCGTATCAATCAAGATGCCTGGCAGTTTCCACAGGGCGGGATCAACCCCCAGGAGACGCCGGAAGACGCCTTGTACCGCGAGTTGAACGAAGAAGTGGGTCTTGAGCGCGAAGATGTTGAAATTCTCGCCTGCACCCGGGGCTGGTTGCGCTATCGTTTGCCGCAACGTCTGGTCAGGACACACAGCCAACCGCTGTGCATCGGCCAGAAACAGAAATGGTTTCTCCTGCGCCTGGTCTCCAACGAGCAGCGGGTGCGGATGGATTTGACCGGTAAACCGGAATTCGATGGCTGGCGCTGGGTCAGTTATTGGTATCCGTTGGGCCAGGTGGTGACATTCAAGCGCGAGGTGTATCGACGCGCTCTCAAAGAGCTTGCCCCGCGCCTTTTAACGCGCGACTGACGACGGAGTTCGACCCCGAGCCATGCTCAATACGCTGCGCAAGATCGTCCAGGAAGTTAACTCCGCCAAGGATCTCAAGGCGGCGTTGGGCATTATTGTATTGCGCGTCAAAGAGGCCATGGGCAGCCAGGTCTGCTCGGTCTATCTGCTTGACCCCGAGACCAACCGCTTCGTGCTGATGGCCACCGAGGGCTTGAACAAGCGCTCGATCGGCAAAGTCAGCATGGCGCCCAACGAAGGTCTGGTCGGCCTGGTCGGCACGCGTGAAGAACCCCTTAACCTCGAAAACGCTGCGGATCACCCGCGCTACCGTTACTTCGCCGAAACGGGTGAAGAGCGCTACGCCTCATTCCTCGGGGCACCGATCATTCACCACCGCCGCGTTGTCGGCGTGTTGGTCATCCAGCAAAAAGAACGCCGTCAGTTCGATGAGGGCGAAGAAGCCTTCCTCGTGACCATGAGCGCACAGCTCGCCGGCGTTATCGCTCACGCCGAGGCCACCGGTTCGATTCGTGGCCTGGGCCGTCAGGGCAAAGGTATTCAGGAAGCAAAGTTCGTCGGCGTACCGGGTTCGCCGGGTGCGGCGGTCGGTACTGCGGTGGTCATGCTGCCGCCGGCCGATCTGGATGTGGTGCCGGACAAGACCATCACCGACATTGCCGCGGAACTCGGTCTGTTCAAGACGGCTATCGAAGGCGTGCGCGCCGACATGCGCGCCTTGTCCGCCAAGTTGGCGAACCAGTTGCGCCCGGAAGAGCGCGCGCTGTTCGATGTCTACCTGATGATGCTCGACGATGCCTCGCTCGGCAGCGAAATCACCACGGTGATCAAGACCGGTCAGTGGGCCCAGGGCGCGTTGCGTCAAGTGGTCACCGAACACGTCAACCGTTTCGAATTGATGGACGACGCCTACCTGCGTGAGCGCGCCTCCGACGTCAAAGACCTTGGTCGCCGCTTGTTGGCTTATTTGCAGGAAGAGCGTCAACAGACCCTGGTTTACCCCGACAACACCATTCTGATCAGCGAAGAACTGACGCCGGCGATGCTCGGCGAGGTGCCGGAAGGCAAGCTGGTCGGTCTGGTCTCGGTACTCGGTTCCGGCAACTCCCACGTGGCGATCCTTGCGCGCGCCATGGGCATTCCGACGGTGATGGGCCTGGTCGACCTGCCGTATTCGAAAGTCGACGGCATCCAGATGATCGTCGACGGCTACCACGGCGAGGTCTACACCAACCCCAGCGAAGTGCTGCGCAAGCAGTTCGCCGAAGTGGTCGAGGAAGAGAAGCAACTGTCCCTCGGGCTGGACGCACTGCGGGACTTGCCGTGCGTGACCCTCGATGGTCACCGCATGCCGCTGTGGGTCAACACTGGCCTGCTGGCGGATGTGGCGCGGGCGCAGAAGCGTGGCGCTGAGGGTGTCGGTCTGTACCGCACCGAAGTGCCGTTCATGATCAACCAGCGCTTCCCGAGCGAAAAAGAGCAACTGGCGATCTATCGCGAGCAACTCGCCGCGTTCCACCCGCAACCCGTGACCATGCGCAGCCTGGACATCGGCGGTGACAAGTCGCTGTCGTACTTCCCGATCAAGGAAGACAACCCGTTCCTCGGCTGGCGCGGTATTCGCGTCACGCTCGACCACCCGGAAATCTTCCTGGTCCAGACTCGCGCCATGCTCAAGGCCAGCGAGGGCTTGAACAACCTGCGGATTCTGCTCCCGATGATCTCCGGCACCCACGAACTGGAAGAAGCCCTGCACCTGATTCACCGGGCCTGGGGTGAAGTCCGCGACGAAGGCTGCGACGTGCCTATGCCGCCGATCGGCGTGATGATCGAAATTCCGGCGGCGGTTTATCAGACCAAGGAACTGGCGCGGCAAGTGGACTTCCTGTCGGTCGGCTCCAATGACCTGACCCAGTACCTGTTGGCGGTGGACCGAAACAACCCGCGTGTAGCCGACCTCTACGACTACCTGCACCCAGCGGTGCTGCAAGCCCTTCAGAGCGTGGTGCGTGACGCTCATGCCGAAGGCAAGCCAGTGAGTATCTGCGGTGAGATGGCCGGCGATCCGGCGGCGGCGGTGCTGTTGATGGCGATGGGCTTCGACAGCCTGTCGATGAACGCCACCAACTTGCCGAAAGTGAAGTGGATGCTGCGTCAGATCAACCTGAGCATGGCCACGGAATTACTGGCCGAGCTGATGACCATCGACAACCCGCAAGTTATCCACAGCTCGCTGCAGTTGGCGCTGAAGAACCTTGGGTTGGCGCGGATGATCAATCCGGCTTCGGCTAAAACTCTCTAAGCCTGCATTGGCCTCTTCGCGGGCAAGCCTCGCTCCTACAGGGATTAGGTGATCCTTGTAGGAGCGAGGCTTGCCCGCGAAGGCGTCCTCGAATACGCCACAAATCTAAACCCTGACCTCAACTTCCCCCAAATGCCCCCCATACGGCCCGAAACTCCGTTCAACCATCCACCGCGTCCCATCCGCTTGAACAATCAACGCCGTACTCGCCCGGGTCCCATAAGTCGGGCTGGCAATAAACACACTCGACAACAGCGTCTCGGTTGCCAACCCGACCCCGGTATCCGGCAGTTCGGCAAACGTCGCCGTCTGCGGATCATTCAGCAACGCCAGTAGCGCCTGGGGCTGCGGATCTTCCAGCACTTCCTCCAGCGCTGCCCGTGCCTTGAGCAGTTTCGGCCACGGCGTATCCAGTCCCGCGTTCGACAACCCATAAACCCCCGGTGGCAGCATCACCGCCTCAGTCTCCCGGGCATTGAAGTGCCACAGTTCGTTGGCATTGCCGATCAACAGATTAAATCCGGCATATTCCAGCGAACGTGCGACAACGTCGCTTAAGTAGTCATCTATCGGCATACCCCCGCTAAGAAACCGCGCCACCAGCTCTCCTCGTGACGTGCGCGCAGGTGGCTGATGCGGATCGCGGATATTGGTCAGCGCGGCGAAGCGTCCATTGGCGCCAACACCGAGCCAGGTGCCCCCAGCCTCCAGATCGCGACCGGCATGAACGTGCGGTGCTTCGGGCCATTGCGCCAGAGGCAGGCTGGGCCGGGCGTAGAACTCGTCGCGGTTGGCCGCCACGATCAGCGGCTGGGCGTGACCCGGTCGCCAGGCGAAAACAATCAGGCACATAAGGTGGTCCTTGTGTGTTTTCTGCCCACTCTACTCAGTCATCGTGCGGGTATCCATCGCCATCCAGTGGAGCTTGAGGCCATGCATCCGTTACCATGCCGCTCTCATTTGGGGATGCGCATGGAATTTCTTCTCTATCTGGCACTCGGCGCCTGTGCAGGTGTGCTGGCCGGGCTGTTCGGGGTCGGCGGCGGGATCATTATCGTTCCGGTGCTGGTATACAGTTTCACCTTGCAGGGTTTCGATGCGTCGATCCTCACGCACCTGGCGGTCGGCACGTCCCTGGCGACAATCATCTTTACCTCGGTCAATGCGATCCGCGAACATCACCGCCGCGGCGCCGTGCGTTGGCCAATTTTTGCCTGGATGACCCTTGGTATTCTCATCGGTGCCGGTTTCGGCGCGTTGACGGCTGAGGCGATCTCCGGGCCAAACTTGCAGAAAATCATCGGCGTATTTGCACTGATCATCGCCGTTCAGCTCGCCTTGGACTTCAAGCCCAAGGCTAGCCGAACGGTGCCCGGTAAAGTCGGTCTGACCGTGGCCGGCAGTGTGATTGGCTGGGCGTCGGCGATTTTCGGGATTGGCGGCGGTTCGCTGACGGTGCCGTTCCTGACCTGGCGCAGCGTGCCGATGCAGCAAGCGGTGGCGACTTCATCCGCCTGCGGTCTGCCGATCGCCTTGTCCAGTGCATTATTTTTCATGATTCTGGGCTGGCACGATCCATTGCTGCCGGCCCATAGTCTCGGTTTTATTTATTTGCCGGCGCTGCTGGGGATCGCCCTGACCAGCATGGTCTTCGCCCGCCTCGGCGCGCGACTGGCCCACAGCCTGTCGCCGAAGTTGCTGAAAAGACTGTTTGCCGCTTTGCTGTTCTGCGTGGGCCTGAGCTTTTTGCTCTGACGCGTACCGCAATCCTGGCTTAATCCTGGCGTGGCAGCGTCGCCCGGGAATTTTGGTTTCAACTCTAACAAGGAGTCGCAATGCTGCCTTACCCGCAAATCGACCCGGTGGCATTGGCCATCGGTCCGCTGAAAATCCACTGGTACGGCTTGATGTACCTGATCGGCATCGGCGGCGCCTGGCTGCTGGCGTCCCGCCGGTTGAACCGTTTCGACCCGACCTGGAGCAAAGAGAAACTCTCCGACATGGTCTTCTGGATGTCGATGGGCGTTATCGTCGGCGGGCGTCTGGGCTACGTGCTGTTCTACGATCTGAATGCTTATCTGGCCAACCCGACGTTGATTTTCGAGGTCTGGAAGGGCGGCATGTCGTTCCACGGCGGCTTTATCGGCGTGATGCTGGCAGCAATGTGGTTCGGTAAAAAGAACGGTAAGTCGTTCTTCCAACTGATGGACTTCGTCGCACCGATGGTGCCGATCGGCCTGGGTGCCGGGCGCATCGGTAACTTCATCAACGCCGAGTTGTGGGGCAAGGCGACCGACGTGCCGTGGGCGATGGTCTTCCCGACCGATCCGGCGCAACTGGCGCGTCACCCGTCACAGCTGTATCAGTTCGCGCTCGAAGGCCTAGCACTGTTCGCCATTCTCTGGTTGTTCTCGCGCAAGCCGCGGCCGACCATGGCGGTGTCCGGGATGTTTGCGCTGTTCTATGGCATCTTCCGTTTCATCGTTGAATTCGTCCGGGTGCCGGACGCGCAACTGGGCTATCTGGCCTGGAACTGGCTGACCATGGGTCAAGTACTGTGCGTACCGATGATCGTCGGCGGTCTGTTCCTGATCTGGCTGGCGTATCACCGTGCACCGGTGGCTCCAGCGGCGGCTGTATAAATTCGAACCCCGGGGCGACGGTCCCGGGTTCAAGGACACAGGTAATTCATGAAGCAATATCTCGAACTGGTCGCTCACGTCATCAAGAACGGCACCAAACAGGCCAACCGCACCGGCGTGAACACCATCAGTTTCCCTGGCGCGATGCTGCGTTATGACCTGAAGGAAGGTTTCCCGGCGATCACCACGCGCAAGATGGCCTTCAAATCGGCCATCGGCGAGATGTGTGGTTTTCTGCGCGGGGTGAACAACGCCGCCGAATTCCGTGCGCTGGGCTGCAAGGTCTGGGATCAGAACGCTAACGAAAACGCCCAGTGGCTGGCCAATCCGTTCCGTCAGGGCGAAGACGACCTCGGCGAGATCTACGGCGTGCAATGGCGCAAATGGCCGGCGTACAAGCAGATCCCGGTCAGCAACAAGGCCGCCATCGAGCAGACCCTGAGCCAGGGGTATCGCCAGATTGCTGAAGGCGAAGAGGACGGTCAGGCTTACGTGGTGCTGTACAAGGCGATCGACCAGATCCGCCAGTGCGTCGACACCATCATCAAAGACCCGGGCAGCCGCCGCATCCTGTTCCACGGCTGGAACGTCGCCCAGCTCGATGAAATGGCCCTGCCGCCGTGCCACTTGCTGTATCAGTTCCACCCGAATGTCGAGACCAAAGAGATTTCTTTGACCCTTTACATCCGCTCCAATGATTTGGGCCTCGGCACGCCGTTCAACCTCACCGAAGGCGCCGCGCTGCTGAGCCTGATCGGTCGCCTGACCGGCTACACGCCACGCTGGTTCACCTACTTCATCGGTGACGCCCACGTCTACGAAAACCACCTGGACATGCTCAACGAACAGCTCAAGCGCGAGCCGTTCCCGATGCCGAAACTGGTGATTTCCGAGCGTGTGCCGGAGTTTGCCAAGACCGGTGTGTACCAGCCGGAGTGGCTGGAGTTGATCGAGCCGGGCGATTTCTCGCTTGAGGGCTACGAGCACCACGCCCCAATGACCGCGCCGATGGCGGTTTAAGCCGTAACGCAATCTGATCGTTCCCACGCTCCGCGTGGGAATGCCGCCATGGACGCTCCGCGTCCACTGTGACGCAAAGCGTCACGGGATACATTCCCACGCAGAGCGTGGGAACGATCATAGGCCCTTAATGCCCGTGACTGCGGCCCACATGAGTATGCTCAACCTCCGTCGCCACCACCCCACCGCTCACCTCAAGCCGCTGCAAAATCCCGCACTGATCAATTTCCGGCCCCTCGCCACAGCGTTGGCGCAGGTCCAGCAGTTGTACCTGTAATGCCAGCAACCCATCAATCCGCGCCTTCACGTGATAAATGTGCTCGTCGATCAACGCATTCACGCTTTCACACTGATCCTGCGGACTGTCGCGCAATGCCAGCAGGCTGCGGATTTCTTCCAGGGTCATGTCGAGGGTGCGGCAGTTGCGGATGAAGGTCAGGCGTTCGGCGTGGGCCTGGGTGTAGACGCGGTAGTTGCCGTCGCTGCGGGCCGGTTCCGGCAGCAGGTTTTCGCGCTCGTAGTAGCGGATAGTTTCCACGGCGCAGTCGGTGAGTTTGGCCAGTTCTCCGATCTTCATGACGGCAATCTCCAAAAGGGTGCTTGACCCTATAGTGGCTACAGGGTCTTTACTTGGCAACAGGCACCTTTCTGGACGCGACCCAATGAGCGATTCCCTTCACACGCACAAACCCGAGGCTGATCACGATCACGATCACGATCACAGCCACAAACTGCAGCCTGTGCCCCAGCATGACAATGCAAGCCACGAGCATGGCGGACATGGTGATTCCTGCTGTTCTTCCAAAGTGGTGGCGCCATCGCTGATCAAGTTGAATGACAAGCCGACCGCCGGCACGCGGCTGAGCAGTTTCCGCATCGACGCCATGGATTGCCCAACCGAACAAACGCTGATCCAGAACAAACTCGGCAAACTCGTGGGCGTGCAGCAACTGGAATTCAACCTGATCAACCGCGTATTGGGCGTCACCCATGACCTGCCGAGCACCGCGCCGATCATCGACGCGATCAAATCCCTGGGCATGCAAGCCGAGTCGATGGAGCAGGGCACCGAAGCGCCCGCGCCAATCCCCGAGAAAAAGCACTGGTGGCCCTTGGCGCTGGCCGGTGTTGGCGCACTGGCCGCCGAAGTTATCCACTTCACTAACGCCGCACCGACTTGGGTGGTGGCGATCATCGCGCTGATTTCGATCCTCAGCGGTGGCCTGACCACCTACAAGAAAGGCTGGATCGCGCTCAAGAACCTCAACCTGAACATCAACGCGTTGATGAGCATCGCGGTGACCGGCGCAATCCTGATCGGCCAGTGGCCGGAAGCGGCGATGGTGATGTTCCTGTTCACCGTGGCCGAGTTGATAGAGGCCAAGTCGCTGGACCGTGCGCGCAACGCCATCGGCGGGTTGATGCAGATGACCCCGGAGCAGGCCACGGTGCAGCAAGCCGACGGCAGTTGGATCGAGCGGGACGTCAAAACCATTGAGCTGGGCGCGCGAGTGCGGGTACGTCCCGGCGAGCGGATTGGTCTGGACGGTGAAGTGGTTTCGGGCAGTTCGACCATCGATCAGGCACCGATCACCGGTGAAAGCCTGCCGGTTGAGAAAACAGTCGGCGACAAAGTATTTGCCGGCACCATCAACCAGGCCGGGTCCCTGGAATACGCCGTGACCGCGGCGTCCAACAATTCGACCCTGGCGCGGATCATCCACGCCGTGGAACAGGCTCAGGGTGCGCGGGCACCCACCCAGCGTTTCGTCGACAGTTTCTCGAAAATCTACACGCCGGCGGTGTTCATCCTGGCCCTCGCCGTTGCAGTGATTCCGCCACTGTTCATGGGCGCTGTATGGTTCGACTGGATCTACCGGGCGTTGGTGTTGCTGGTGGTCGCCTGCCCTTGTGCACTGGTTATTTCTACGCCAGTAACCATCGTCAGCGGCCTGGCAGCAGCGGCGCGCAAAGGCATTCTGGTCAAGGGCGGCGTGTACCTGGAGGGTGGTCACAAACTCGATTATCTGGCGTTGGACAAGACCGGCACCCTCACTCACGGCAAACCGGTGCAGACCGATTACTTGTCCCTCGATCCGACCGTCGAAGAATCAGCCCCGGCGATTGCGGCGGCGTTGGCTGGTCGCTCGGATCACCCAGTGTCATTGGCCATCGCCAATGCGGCTGTGGATAAACAACTCGCACCGCTCGTTGTGGATAACTTCGAGGCGCTGGCCGGCCGCGGCGTACGTGGCGAAATCAACGGTCAGACGTATCACTTGGGCAACCACCGCCTGGTGGAAGAACTGGGCCTGTGCTCTCCAGCGCTGGAGGAAAAGCTGTTCGCGCTGGAGAAACAGGGCAAGTCCGTGGTGCTGTTGCTCGACAAGTCCGGCCCGCTGGCACTGTTCGCCGTCGCCGATACGGTCAAAGAGTCCAGCCGCGAGGCGATCCAGCAACTGCACGATCTGGGCATCAAAACCCTGATGCTCACCGGCGACAACGTCCACACCGCTCAGGCGATTGCCGCGCAAGTGGGCATCGACGAGGCCAAGGGCGATCTGTTGCCGACCGACAAGCTGCAAGCCATCGAAGACCTTTATGCACAGGGCCATCACGTCGGCATGGTCGGCGACGGCATCAACGACGCACCGGCGCTGGCGCGGGCCGAGATTGGTTTCGCCATGGCGGCGGCGGGTACGGATACCGCGATCGAAACGGCCGATGTCGCCCTGATGGACGACGATCTGCGCAAGATCCCGACCTTTATCCGGCTGTCACGGCAGACTTCCCGCATCCTCAAACAAAACATTGCCCTGGCATTGGTCATCAAAGCGATCTTTCTTGGAGTAACCTTCGCTGGGATCGCCACTATGTGGATGGCGGTGTTCGCCGACATGGGCGTGAGCCTGTTGGTGGTGTTTAACGGTTTGCGCCTGTTGCGCAAATAGACGATGAGGGACGGGTGTGCTGAGTGCCGAGCTGAAGGCGTTTTACATGGTGGCCCGCTTGGGCAGCATTACCCTGGCGGCGAAAAAACTCGGCCTGAGCCAACCCACGGTGACGACCCAGATTCGGCATCTGGAGAGTCAGTACTCGGTTGAGTTGTTCTACCGTGGCGGCCGTCGCCTCAGCGTCAGCGATGACGGCGCGCGGTTGCTGCCGATGGTCAAGGCGCTGTTGCAGCAGGAAGCCGACATCGAGTTTTTCCTGCGTAACAGCGGTCAGGTCCAGGGCACGTTGCGCATTGCGGCCACGGCGCCTTATTACATCCTCGATCTGGTGAAGACTTTTCGCGAGCGCTTGCCGCACGTAGAGGTATCGGTAGAAATCGGCAACTCACAGCAAGTGCTGGAGGCGCTCGAGGAGTACCGTGTGGACATCGCGGCGTCGTCGCAGTTGCTCGACGATGCGCGGCTGATCCGCCGCGTACTCGGCAGCGATCCGCTGGTGCTGGCGGTGCATCGCAATCATCCGCTGGCGGTCCACGACCCTGTGCCGCTCAGTGCGTTGGCCGGGCATACCTTGCTGATGCGTGAGTCGGGCTCGACCACTCGGCGTTTGACGGAAGAATTGTTGGCCAGTGCCGGGGTGAGTTTCGGGCCGTTGCTGGAGATTGGCAGCCGTGAGTCGATCCGTGAGGCGGTGCTGCGCAACATCGGTATCAGCATTATTGCCCGGCAGGAAGTGCCGCATGATCCGCAATTGCGCGTGCTGACCATCGAGAATGCGCCGCAGATTCCGGAGTATTTGTACTGCCTCAAGGAACGAAAAGGCGCGCGGCTGCCGGCGGCGTTTCTGGGGTTGGCGCAGGAAATGGCCCCTGCTTAGGTCCTGCGGTGACTGTGCCGGCCTCTTCGCGGGCAAGCCTCGCTCCTACGGGGGAATGCGATAAAACTGTAGGAGCGAGGCTTGCCCGCGAAGGCGCCAGCTCAGGCAGCGCACCTCTTGAACATGAACCCAAATCCTTGAATACCACTATCAGCCGTTTTTGCCTCACTGCCACATCACGGACGCATTACAAATCTAGGATGGCCTTCATCTGCTTGATGAGGCCTGTCCATGAACCACTCGATCGCAACTGCCCTGACCAACCCCGGCGCCCCGATGAAAGTGCGCGGCGTGCAGAAACGCTTCGGCGCGTTCACCGCGCTGGATAACGTTTCCCTCGACGTGGCGGCCGGTGAACTGGTGTGTTTGCTCGGTCCGTCGGGCTGCGGCAAAACCACCTTATTGCGCTGCATCGCCGGTCTTGAGAAGCAGGACAGCGGCGAGTTGTACCTCGGTGATCGCGACGTTTCCCACCTGGCACCTCAGGCTCGGGACTACGGCATTCTGTTTCAGTCCTACGCGCTGTTCCCCAATCTCACTGTCGAAGCGAACATCGCCTACGGCCTCGCTGGCACTGGTCGCGAAGAAGTGCGCCAGCGCGTCGGTCAGATGCTGGAACTGGTCGGCCTGATCGGCAGTGAGAAAAAATACCCCGGCCAATTGTCTGGCGGCCAACAGCAGCGTGTCGCGCTGGCTCGGGCATTGGCGCCGGCACCTTCGTTGCTGCTGCTCGACGAACCGATGTCGGCCCTCGACGCCCGGGTCCGCGAGCATCTGTGCACCGAACTGCGCCAACTGCAGCGCAACCTTGGCGTTACCACCCTGATGGTCACCCACAATCAGGACGAAGCCATGCTGATGGCCGACCGCATCGCCGTGATGAATAACGGCAAGGTTGAGCAGTACGCCACGCCGCAGGAAATCTACGACCGTCCGGCAACACCGTTTGTGGCCGAGTTCGTCGGCCAGGGCAATTGGCTGCCGTTCCGCCGCAGCAGCGACAGCCACGCTCAGGTCGGCGGGATGAACATGCGCCTGGCCGCCGATTCGGGCAACGCCGCATCGGGTCGTCTGTTCTGCCGTCCGGAAGCGATCAACGTCAACCCGCCGGTGCATGAAGAAAACCTGTTTCCGGCCAAGGTTCGCGAGATCACCTTCCTCGGCAACCGTTGCCGCATGAGCTTCGAGCTCGATCAACTGCCGGGCCACGCATTACTCGCGGAACTGGCGCCAGAAGCCATGCCGCGCCTTGGCGCGCAGCAGATCATGGTCGCCTTGCCTCCGCGCAGCTTGCAGGTGTTTGCCTGATGAGCGCGAACCTCGCGCTGCCGATACCGCACAAGCAGGTTCGGCAGACCTCCCGTGCCGAGATCGGCGACCGGGTGTTCGTGGTCGGCGGCAAAGTCCTGTTGCTGGTGTTGCTCGGCGTTGCGGTGTTGATGCCGTTGCTGGCGATCTTCTGGCGCGGTTTCAGTTCGGAAGCCGGGCAGGGCGGCGGTCTGGTGGCCGCCCGTGAATTGGTGACCAGCGCGAATTTCCACTGGTTGCTCGGCAATAGCCTGAAAGTTTCCCTCAGCGTTGCGGCCATTGTCGTTCCGCTGGCTTACCTGTTTGCCTACGCGCTGCAACGCACGTTGATTCCTGGCAAAGCTATCTGGCGCGGCATGTCGTTGTTGCCGCTGATGGCGCCATCGATGTTGCCGGGGATTGCGCTGGTCTATCTGTTCGGCAACCAGGGCATGCTGCGCGGTTTGCTCTCGGACAACATCTACGGCTTCTGGGGCATTGTTCTGGGCGAGGTCATCTACACCTTCCCACACGCTTTGATGATTTTGCTGTCGGCGCTTTCCCTGGCGGATGCGCGGCTCTTCGATGCGGCCTCCAGCATGGGCGCCAGTCCGGCGAAAGCTTTCCGCAGCATCACTTGGCCGGCGACGCGTCAGGCGGTGTTCGCGGCGTTCTGTCTGGTGTTCACCCTGACCATCACCGACTTCGGCGTGCCCGTGGTGGTCGGTGGCGATTATCAGGTGCTGGCGCTGGAAGCCTACAAAGCCGTGGTCGGCCAACAACAATTCGGTCGCGGCGCGTTGATCGGCATGGTCCTGCTGCTGCCGGCGCTGTTCAGCTTCGGTGTCGACGCCTGGCTGCGTCGGCGTCACGGCGATTCCATGAGCGGTAGGGCGCAGGTCTTTCAACCGGTGCCGTCGAAACTGCGGGACGGCTGCTACCTGACGATCGTGTTGCTGATCTGCGCGGTGTTGCTGCTGGTGTTCGGCATGGCGGTGTACTCGTCGCTGGTGAAATTCTGGCCGTACAACCTGTCGCTGTCACTCAACCATTACCAGTTCAACGACACGGCGGGTGGCGGCTGGCTGGCCTATGGCAACAGCGTGAAGATGGCCCTGTGCACGGCGTTGATCGGCAGCGTGCTGATCTTCACCGGCGCGTACCTGATGGAAAAAACCAAGGGCCAGCGCGGACTGAATCTGATCCTGCGCATGCTCAGTTTCATACCGATGGCGGTGCCGGGTCTGGTGCTGGGCTTGGGTTACGTTTTCTTCTTCAACCTTACCGGCAACCCGCTGCATGTGCTCTACGGAACCATGACTCTGCTGGTGGTTTGCACCATTGCGCACTATTTGACCACCGCGCAAATGACCGCCACCACCGCGCTGCGTCAGCTCGATGCTGAGTTCGAAGCTGCCGCGTTGTCGCTCAAGGCGCCGCTGTATCGGCATTACCTTCGCGTCACCGTGCCGATTTGCCTGCCGGCGCTGCTGGACATCGTGCGCTACCTGTTCGTCTCGGCCATGACCACCGTCTCGGCGGCGATCTTCCTCTACAGCCCCGACACCCTCCTCGCGGCAGTGGCGGTGCTGAACATGGACGACGCCGGCAATGTCGGCGGCGCGGCGGCGATGTCGACCCTGATTCTGTTCACCTCGGCGGGCGTGTCCCTGCTGCTGGCCTGGGCTTCGCGCGGGTTGCTGCGCCGCTCCCAGGCCTGGCGGCAGACCGCGCCCGGTCACTGATTCACACCCTCAACTCAACGTCCGGTAAACAAAAGGTAAAACGACATGTTCAAGCCCCTGGCCCTGGCCGCTGCTGTTCTCACCGCTTTCAGCCTGAACGCTTACGCTGCGAAAACCGAGTTGACGGTGTACACCGCCCTCGAAGCCGAACAACTGAAGACCTACAAAGAAGCCTTCGAAAAGGCCAACCCGGACGTCGAGATCAAGTGGGTGCGCGATTCCACCGGCATCATCACCGCTAAGTTGCTGGCCGAAAAAGCCCGTCCGCAGGCTGACGCAGTCTGGGGCCTGGCGGCCTCGAGCCTGGCGATCCTCGATCAGCAAGGCATGCTGCAAAGCTATGCGCCGAAGGACCTGGGCAAGATCGGCGGCAACTACCGCGATGCTGCTAACCCGCCCGCCTGGGTCGGCATGGACGTCTGGGCCGCGACCATTTGCTTCAACACGGTTGAGGCCGAGAAGCAGGGTTTGAGCAAACCCGTGAGCTGGCAGGACCTGACCAAGCCTGAGTACAAAGGCAAGATCGTCATGCCGAACCCGGCCTCGTCCGGCACCGGTTTCCTCGACGTCAGCGCCTGGCTGCAAACCTTCGGCGAGAAGCAGGGCTGGCAGTACATGGACGACCTGCACCAGAACATCGGCCAGTACGTTCACTCCGGTTCCAAGCCGTGCAAATTGGCGGCGGCCGGTGAATTCCCGATCGGTATTTCCTTCGAATACCCCGCCGTTCAGCTGAAACGCCAAGGCGCGCCGCTGGACATCATCCTGCCGAAAGAAGGTTTGGGCTGGGAGATCGAAGCCACCGCCGTGATCAAGGGCACACCGCATGAAGAGGCGGCGAAGAAACTGGCTGACTTCTCCGCCAGTCCGGCGGCGATGGAGCTTTACAAAGAGAACTTCGCCGTGCTCGCTCAGCCGGGTATTGCCAAGCCGCAGACCGAATTGCCGGCGGATTATGAGCAACGTTTGATCAAGAACGACTTCGCCTGGGCGTCGAAGAATCGCGATGAAATCCTCACCGAATGGCGCAAGCGCTATGACGGCAAGTCCGAGAAAGTGGTTGCCAAGTAAGATCTTCATCGGCTGTGAGGGCCCCTTCGCGGGCAAGCCTCGCTCCTACAGGGATACGCGTTCCCCTGTAGGAGCGAGGCTTGCCCGCGAAGGCGGCTTCGAATTCAGGACAAAACTCCATGACACAACACAACGACATGCTGATCGTAGGCGCAGGAATTTTAGGCCTGTCCCACGCCTACGCCGCCGCCATACGCGGTCTCAAAGTCACGGTTTTCGAGCGCAGCGAAACGCCTTTGGGCGCCTCGGTACGTAACTTCGGCCAGGCACTGGTCACTGGCCAGCCACCGGGTCCGATGCTCGAACTGGCCAAGGCCAGCCGCGAGATCTGGGGCCAATGGGCGCAGCTCGCCGGTCTGCAACTCAAGCGCAACGGCTCGTACCTGTTTGCCCGCACCGAAGCGGAAGAACACCTGCTGGAAGCCTTCTGCGCGGGTCGCGCCGTGGAACACGGTTACCGCGTCGACCTGCTGCGCGGTGCGGCGTTACGCGATGTCTACGGCGGTCAGTTCAGCCATCATCGCGCGGCGTTGCTCGGGATGGACGATCAGCAGTTGTATTCGCGCGAAGTGATTCCGGCGCTGATCGACTACCTGCGCCGCGAGCTTGGCGTCGCGTTTCACTTCTCCACCCTGGTGCGTGACGTCGAGCCGGGTCGCCTGCACAGCACCGCCGGATCCTTCAGCGCCGAACAGATCATCGTCTGTTCCGGTCACGATTATCAGACACTGCTGGCCGAGCCGATCGCCGAACTCAATCCGCAAATCTGTCGCCTGCAAATGCTTCGCGCCCGACCGCAAATCAACCTGAACCTGCAACACGCTTTGCTCACCGGTTTGAGCTGCGTGCACTACGGCGCCTTCGCCGATCTGCCGGAAGCGGCGGCGGTGCACGCGCAAATCCTGCGAGAGGAACCGCATCTGCATGAAAACGGCATTCACCTGCTGATCAGCCCGACGCCTCACGGTGAATTGATCATCGGCGACTCCCACCATTACGGCCGCGATCCGTCGCCGTTCAATGCCGAGCAGGTGGACCATTGGATGATTGAGCTCGCAGAACACACCCTGGGTTGCAAGGTGCAAGTGGTGGAACGCTGGCAGGGTGTCTATGGTTCTCGGGGACCGGGGCCGTTCTCGTTCCTGCGTCCGATGCCGGGTGTGAGCGTGGCACTGATGCACACGGGTGTCGGCATGAGCGTCGGGCCGGCGATGGCTGAACGTAACGTCGCGACGGTGTTGGGAGAGCGTTGATGGACCGCAATGAGCAAGTGGTCGCCGAGGTGTTCGCGCTGTACGAGCGCTTTGGCGAGAGCGATTACATCGGCGAGCCGGTGTCGCAGATCGAGCACATGTCACAGGCGGCCGAACGGGCGATGGCCGAGGGTTTCGATGATGAAGTGGTGCTGGCGGCGTTCTTCCACGACATCGGACATATCTGCGCCGAGAGTGCCGAGAACATGGGCGGCTTCGGCGTGGTCAGTCACGAGCGGTTGGGCGCGGACTATTTGCGCCGCGCCGGTTTCAGCGAGCGCATGGCGCGGCTTGTGGAATACCACGTTCAGGCCAAGCGTTACCTGACGCTCAAAGAGCCTGGGTATTACGAGAGATTGAGCGAAGCCAGTCGCCGGACCCTGGAATATCAGGGTGGGGAGATGACCGAATCCGAGGCTGAAGCCTTCGAGCAAGATCCGTTGTGTGCGGTCAGTTTGCGGATGAGGCAGTGGGATGAGTTGGCGAAGGAGATGGGGGTGCCGGTGATGGATCTTGAGGTGTTGAAGCGCAAGGCCGCGATTGTCTTGTCCGGCGAGGCGCGTTGAGTTGTCTCACAGGCAATAGGGAAACGGTGGATGGATTGCCTTGCAGTATTGGGCCAGTCTGGGCTTTTCCCAAGGAAGCGCACGGATGCGTTATTTGAAAGTGATTGCACAGGATCGAAGCGGTCAGGGGGCGGCGGATATCGTTTATTTTGAGTTCTATGAAGATGACCAGTTGCAGCGCAAGGCGACGGAGGCGGATCGACAGCGGCTCAAGTCTTTCAGCAAAACGTATTTGAAATGCGCCTGGTACAACAGGGGGGAGGGTGAGGACCGTCACTTGCGAATCTTCTCGCAGAATCCATCCGCTGACGGCACGCCAGAAACCGTACGCCTGCATTTTCATGAAGGGCCGACGATTAACTACAAAGCAGCAGCTCACGATCTTGATAATGATGGCGGACTGGAAGTGATATTGAGCTCGGATGTGGACAATGACGGGCGGGCGGATCGCACGGATCGGCGACGAGTCGCCTCGATGGCGCGGGAGTTTTTGAAGCTCGGCAGGTAGCGGTCCTGTAGCAGCTGCCGAGCCTGCGAGGCTGCGTTCGAGCCGGGGTCGCGCTCGACCGAAGTCCTCGCAAATCCTGTGTACACGGTTTGCCTGAAAGACCGCGTTGTCTGGTTTTACGACGGCTCCGCCGCCGAACGCAGCCTCGCAGGCTCGGCAGCTGCTACAGGGGGGCTAAGACTCAATCACTTTCTCAGCCAACGCCTCAACCTGCTCCTGCCGTTCTGCCTGGCTCAGCTTCGGATGAGGATTAAGCGATGACCACGGCGGATGCGCCCGCGCCTTGTTCAGTGGCTCGGGCAGTTTGCCTTCGCGCCAGGTTTTGTCATGGGGCGTGGCCACCTGAATGCTGTCCATCGCCGCATGCCCACGCGCATTGAGCGCTTGCAGCAGTTGCCGCTGACGCAATGCCAATAGCCGCAGCACGCTGTCATCGACGGTCAGCTCCCGCTGGCCTTTGATCTTGCCCAGCAACCGGCCGCCATAACTGCGGGCGGTTTGCAGAGCTCCGCCAGCAATGGCCCCGGCCAATGCTGCTACGCCAAGGGTCAGCCCGCCCACCAACAGGTCGACGCCGGCCCCGGCTGCCGCACCGGCAGCGATACCGCCACCGACTCGCACGCCCAGCTGTTTCAGGGTTTCGGGGTTGAACAGGTCGTCACCCCAGCGGCCATCAAGCAGCGGCAGATCACTGGCCGCCGCATCCTGTGGACGGAAGGCGTAGAGCTTGAGCAGCGCTTCGACGCAGCGTTGTTCCCGTTGTCGAACGGCTTTGCGCAGTTCGTTGATGGCCTGCTGTTCTTGCTCGGCTTCACTGACCACGCTGCGCCGGCAGGCGGCGCAATCGATCAATAATTCGGCAATCAGCCGCGCCGCACTCTGTTGCCGGGCCTGGCGTTGGGCTTGCTGATCGGCGATCAGGCGTTCCAGTTGTGGGCGGGCGTTTGCCAGCAGCAGCGCGAGGCTTTCATAGAGCCGACGTTCGCCGTCCTCCGGCGGTGCGACGCTGTCGAAACGCACCAGCGCATGCAAACCGAGGCGTGCCAACGCTTCACGCCAATCCGGTTCGCGGTGGTTGGCGCTGCTGACGAAATTCAGTACCGGCAGCAGCGGTTTGCCGCAGCTGGCCAACACTTCCAGTTCGTCGCGGTACTTGGCCAGCACCGGTTCCCGGGCGTCGATCACGTAGAGACCGGCGTCGCAGGTCAGCAGTTGCCGCAGCACCTTGGCTTCCTGTTCGAAACGTTGCCGGGCTTCGCTGCCCTCAAGAAATCGCGCCAGACGCGCCGGGCCGTCGAGGCGTTCACCCGGTCGTTCCAGACGCTCGAGGTAGTCGAGCAAAGCGATGGCGTCTTCCAGACCGGGGGTGTCGTAGAGATCGAGCAAAGGCTCACCGTCCACCGACAATCGCGCGCCTTCGACGTGTCGTGTGGTGCTGGGGCGATGAGACACCTCCCCGAAACCGACATCGCGGGTCAGGGTGCGCAGCAACGAGGTTTTGCCGACGTTGGTGTGGCCGACCACCGCAAGCTTCAAGGGCGGTTTCCAGGGATTAGTCATGACCGGTCTCCAGCCAGTTCAACGGCGCGCAATCGGCAAACGGCAAGTCCAGCTGCTGCAGCGCCACGTGCCAGTCACCCAGCCTTTGGGCATCCAGCGCTTCGCCCGGCGGTGCTTGCAGCAGCCAGACGCGGGTGGCGCTGGCGCTGCGCGCCAGTTCGGCGATCAGTGCCAGACTGCCGCGGTCCGGCGAGCGTCGCGGATCGCAGGCGATGGCCAGACGAGCAGGAGGGAAGCGGCTCAGCTGTTCGAGGAGTTTGTGCCGTGATTCGCGACTGTCGAGAATGCCGGCGTTGCTCACGGTTTTCGGCAGTGGCGGCGGCCACGGGCGTTGATCGTCCAGCTCGATGGCCACCAGTAGCGCGCCATCGCTTGGCAGGTCGCTGACACCCTTTTCAATACGATGCAGTTGCTCTGGCGCAGCGTCGCTGATGCCCAGGCGTTCGCTGGTGGGCATCAGCCGTTCGCGCAGCTGGGTGTAACCGGGCAGGTTCAAATCCAGGTGCAATGCCGCCTGGCCGGTTTTCCAGCGCCACAGGCAAAACAGCGCCAGCAACAGCCGTGGCAAAACACCGTAGACCACCAACACGCCGACCAGCCATGTGGCCCAGGCCTGGCGGGCGCTCTCGATATTCAGCGCGGCATCGCCGCTGGCGCGGATCATTTCCACGGTCGGTACGTTGAAACCCAGCACGGCCGGCAGGGCGCCGAGGGCTTGAGTCATGACGACGAAGGTGTCGCCGCTGAGGAGGGTGGTTTCCCAGACGAAGCCATAACGCCGGGTCGCCATCAGCATCAACAGGATCACCAGGGCGCTGAGCATCGCCAGCAACCACAAACCGTTGACCAGCACACCGACCGCCCAGCGATTGAGTTTCTGTCGTTGCAGCAATAGCAGTAGGGCCGGGGCCAGTTGCGCGGCTTTGGCATCGCGAGCGAGCTTTTCGCTGAGCCATAACCATAAGCGGCCGAGGGTGGCGCCGTGTTCGCCGGCGAAGACCAGGCCCAATGCCCAGCTCAGCAATAGAATCAGGTTCAGCCCGAGCAAACTGCCCAAGGCCCAGAACACATTGACCGGGTTTTGTCCGTCGCCCAGCGCGGCAAACGCCAGGCCGGCGCCGCTGGCGACGGCGAGAACAGCCAGCACCAACAGTGCCAGCCGCGCACCTTGCAGCCAATGTTTGAGGGCGCTGGTCAGCCCATCGCGTTCGGCCAGCCACAGGGCGCGGCGCGCAATACGTGTCGGCAGATCGCCGCCCGCGCTGCGGGCCAGTCGGTTGGCTTCCAGATCATCCAGGGGCCCGGCGTGTTCTTCACGCAGGCGCACCGTCTCGGTCAGCCAGAGGTTTTGCAGTGGAGTCAGTTCAGTCACGCGCCATCCCGTCGCTCAATTGAACGGTGAGCATAACCGCTGTGGCGCTTATCGGGGTACGGGAGGCTCTGGTATCCTCGCCGGCATGACTAAATCACTCCCCCTCAGCCTGATTGCAGCCCTCGGTGAAAACCGTGTGATCGGCGTCGACAACAGCATGCCCTGGCACCTGCCGGGGGACTTCAAATACTTCAAGGCCACCACCCTCGGCAAGCCGATCATCATGGGTCGCAAGACCTGGGATTCGCTCGGTCGTCCGCTGCCGGGCCGATTGAACATCGTGGTCAGCCGTCAGGCGGATCTGCAACTGGAAGGCGCGGAGGTTTATCCGTCGCTTGAAGCGGCGGTGGTTCGGGCGCAGGAATGGGCGAGCGAGCAGGGCGTCGATGAGCTGATGCTGATTGGCGGGGCGCAGTTGTATGCCCAAGGGTTGGCTCAGGCTGATCGGTTGTATTTGACGCGCGTGGCGTTGAGTCCGGACGGGGATGCGTGGTTTCCGGAGTTTGATTTGAAGGCGTGGAAACTGGTGTCGAACACCGAGAATCCGGCTGTGGATGACAAGCCGGCGTACAACTTCGAGGTTTGGGAGAAGGCCTGAAAAGCTTCGCGGGCAAGCCTTGCTCCTACAGGAATTGGGTCGATTGCGAAAATTGCGTTCGACAGTAATCCCGTAGGAGCGAGGCTTGCCCGCGAAGAGGCCCGCTCAGTCGCTGAAAGACTTAAGCGTGAGCCAACTGCGCATGCTCATCCGCATCCAGCAGTTCTTTATCCGTCTGCTGCATCATCTGGCTGGTAATCGCCCCTGCCGTAATCGAACCACTCACGTTCAACGCCGTACGGCCCATGTCGATCAGCGGCTCGACCGAAATCAGCAACGCCACCAGTGACACCGGCAACCCCATCGCCGGCAGCACGATCAACGCGGCAAATGTCGCGCCACCACCGACGCCGGCCACACCAGCCGAACTCAGCGTCACAATCGCCACCAACGTCGCAATCCACAACGGGTCTAGCGGATTGATGCCCACCGTCGGCGCAACCATCACCGCCAACATCGCCGGGTACAGACCGGCACAGCCATTCTGGCCAATGGTCGCGCCGAACGACGCGGCGAAACTGGCGATGGACTGTGGAATACCCAAACGGCTGGTCTGCGCTTCGATGCTCAGCGGAATCGTCGCGGCGCTGGAGCGGCTGGTGAAGGCAAATGTCAGTACCGGCGTGCGGTGGGCCACGGCGCTGAGGATCGAGGAAAACACCAGCGGGATCACGATCGGGGCAGCCGCGAACCGGCGAGCGTAACAGGCTGATATCTAATGAATTAATATCCAAAACATCTGATTACTGTCGTTTTTGGAATAAGCAGCTGTCGCTGTCAGGGATGCAGCTGGCGCAATAGGGACGCAAGCGGTCGCGGGCAGGCGAGCACTGTCACATTAATTTGTTAGCGTCGATCTCTTTGAATCAGGGTCTTTTAATAAGGAAAGCATGCCGATGAAGCTCGCACCGAAATTTCTGGTTGCTGCACTGGGATTGAGTTTGGGCCTGAGCCTCGCCGGCCAGGTATTCGCCACGGACTTGAAGCATTGGCCAGCCGATCAGGCCAAGGCGCTGGACGCGATGATCGCCGCCAACGCCAACAAGGGTAACTACGCGGTGTTCGACATGGACAACACCAGTTACCGCTACGATCTCGAAGAGTCGTTGCTGCCGTACATGGAAAACAAAGGCCTGATCACCCGCGAGAAACTCGACCCTTCCCTGAAACTGATGCCTTTCAAAGACACCGCCGACCACAAGGAAAGCCTGTTCAGCTACTACTATCGCCTCTGCGAACTCGACGACATGGTTTGCTACCCATGGGTCGCCCAAGTGTTTTCCGGCTTCACCCTCCAGGAACTCAAAGGCTACGTCGATGAGTTGATGGCGTCCGGTAAACCGGTGCCGGCGACTTACTACGAAGGCGACGTGGTCAAGAACCTCGACGTCAACCCGCCGAAAATCTTCACCGGCCAGAAAGAGCTCTACAACAAGCTGATGGAGAACGGCATCGAGGTCTACGTGATGACCGCCGCTTCCGAAGAACTGGTGCGGATGGTCGCCGCCGATCCGAAGTACGGCTACAACGTGAAACCGCAGAACGTGATCGGCGTGACCATGCTACTCAAGGACCGCCAGACCGGCGAGCTGACCACGGCGCGCAAACAGATCACCGCGGGCAAGTATGACGAGAAGGCTAACCTCGGCCTCGAACTGACTCCGTACCTGTGGACTCCGGCGACCTGGATGGCCGGCAAACACGCGGCGATTCTGACCTACATCGATGAGTGGAAAAAACCGGTTCTGGTCGGCGGCGATACACCGACCAGCGATGGTTTCATGCTGTTCCACAGCGTAGACGTGGCCAAGGGTGGCATCCACTTGTGGGTCAACCGCAAAGACAAATACATGACCCAGATTAACGGCATGATGGCCAAGCACGCTGCGGCCCAGGCCAAGGAAGGGTTGCCGGTGACGGCGGACAAGAACTGGGTGATCGTCAAGCCTGAAGAGATTCAGTAACCCCTTCGATGATCGCTCCCACGCTCTGCGTGGGAATGCAGCCCGTGACGCTCCGCGTCCCTTGAGGCATTCCCACGCAGGAGCGTGGGAACGATCAGCCCCGCACTTGGCGGGGCATTTTTGTTACTGCGACTGACGCTTACAGCCCGTCGAGCATTGCCTTGTTACGCACAGCACCCTTGTCGGCGCTGGTCGCCAGCAGGGCGTAGGCTTTCAGTGCAGTGGTCACTTTACGTGGACGTTTTTCCACCGGTTTCCAGCCTTTCTGATCTTGCTCGGCACGGCGCCCAGCCATTTCTTCGTCGCTGATCAACAGGTTGATCGAGCGGTTCGGAATGTCGATCAACACTTTGTCGCCATCCTGCACCAGACCGATCGCGCCGCCCGCCGCCGCTTCTGGCGAAGCGTGGCCGATGGACAGGCCCGAAGTGCCGCCGGAGAAACGGCCGTCGGTGAGCAGGGCGCAATCTTTGCCCAGGCCTTTGGATTTCAGGTACGACGTCGGGTACAGCATTTCCTGCATGCCCGGGCCGCCTTTCGGGCCTTCGTAACGGATGATCACGATGTCGCCGGCCTTCACTTCGTCAGCGAGGATGCCGCGTACGGCGCTGTCCTGGCTTTCGAAGATCTTTGCGTTGCCTTCGAAGACGTGGATCGACTCGTCGACGCCGGCGGTTTTCACCACGCAGCCGTCCAGCGCGATGTTGCCGTAGAGAACGGCCAAGCCGCCTTCTTTCGAGTAGGCGTGTTCGACACTGCGGATGCAGCCGTTTTCACGGTCGTCGTCCAGGGTCTCCCATCGGGTCGACTGGCTGAACGCGGTTTGCGTCGGGATGCCCCCAGGGCCGGCCTTGAAGAAGTGATGCACCGCTTCGTCGCTGGTCTGGGTGATGTCCCACTTGGCGATGCCTTCGGCCAGGGTTTTGCTGTGCACGGTCGGCAGGTCAGTGTGCAGCAGGCCGCCACGGGCCAGCGAGCCGAGGATGCTGAAGATCCCGCCGGCACGGTGCACGTCTTCCATGTGGTACTTCTGGATGTTCGGCGCAACTTTGCACAGTTGCGGCACGAGACGGGAGAGACGGTCGATGTCGCGCAGGTCGAACTCGATCTCGGCTTCCTGGGCCGCGGCCAGCAAGTGCAGGATGGTGTTAGTGGAACCGCCCATGGCGATGTCCAGGGTCATAGCGTTTTCGAACGCCTTGAAGTTGGCGATGTTGCGCGGCAACACCGACTCGTCGTTCTCGCCGTAGTAACGCTTGCACAGCTCGACGATGGTGCGGCCGGCCTGCAGGAACAGTTGTTCGCGGTCGCTGTGGGTGGCCAGGGTCGAACCGTTGCCCGGCAATGCCAGGCCGAGGGCTTCGACCAGGCAATTCATCGAGTTGGCGGTGAACATGCCGGAGCACGAACCGCAGGTCGGGCAGGCGTTGCGCTCGTAGTCAGCGACTTTCTCGTCAGAAGCGCTGGAGTCGGCGGCGATCACCATGGCGTCGACGAGGTCGAGGCCGTGGCTGGCCAGCTTGGTCTTGCCGGCTTCCATCGGGCCGCCGGACACGAAGATCACCGGGATGTTCAGGCGCAGGGACGCCATCAACATGCCAGGGGTGATCTTGTCGCAGTTGGAGATGCAGACGATCGCGTCGGCGCAGTGGGCGTTAACCATGTATTCGACGGAGTCGGCGATGATCTCGCGGCTCGGCAGCGAATAGAGCATGCCGTCGTGACCCATGGCGATGCCGTCATCCACGGCAATGGTGTTGAATTCTTTCGCTACACCGCCGGCGCGTTCGATCTCGCGGGCGACCAGTTGGCCCAGGTCCTTGAGGTGGACGTGGCCCGGTACGAACTGGGTGAAGGAGTTGGCAATGGCGATGATCGGCTTTTTGAAGTCGTCATCCTTCATCCCCGTGGCACGCCACAGTGCGCGGGCGCCGGCCATGTTGCGGCCATGGGTGGATGTTTTCGAGCGGTAATCAGGCATGAAGCACTCCGGGCGGCTAATCAGGTATCAAAAGGGAAGTGAGCTTCTATTGACGTCTGGAACACTCAGAAATGGCCGTGTGTCCGGAAGTTGCCGATAACTTTGCGGGATCGCCGCGCGCTTCAGCTTGAGCTCATAAACCCGCCGGGGGATGACTGGCGATGAATGTCGCGATTCTACACGGCTGGCGTCAGGAGGGAATGCCGGGAAGTGTTGATCCAGTACTGACACAACGTACGGAATGACGATCGGCAGGTGTCAGCCCACCTTCAGCGCCAGATGCCGCCGTGTGATCAGTACATTCAAGCCAAGACCCGCGGCACTCAAGGTCAGGAAACACAAGGCAAGCGCCGTGGTCAGGTCGTCGTACGCAAGATTGATCACCACGCTGATCACGCCACCGAACATGAAAATCAGCACGCCGCCGACCGAGGTAGACGTTCCGGCGTTCTGTGGGTAGAGACTCATGGCTTTGGAATTGGCGATAGGTCTGGCGATGGTGGTGCCTGCTGTACAAATCAGCATGGGTATCAGTATCGCGGCAGCAGAGAGGCCGAACTGATCCGCCAACCACAGCATGATCAACCCTGACAACGCGATCAGACCCAGACCGATAGCTATCTGCGTGTTGGCTTGCAGGTGCCGATGCAGGGCGCTGGCGACAATCCCGCCGAACACATAGGCCACGCCATACAGCAATAACGCCCAGGCAAATTCGTATGACGAAAACGCCAGACTTTCCATGAAAATGATCGGTGAAATGACGATGAACGAAAAATGGCAGGCAAAGGCCAACGCTGAAATTAGCCAGTAACCCATGAAGCGTAGATCCGAGCACACCCGCCAATAGGCACTGAAAAATCGTCCGTGCGACGCCGTATGACGGTGCGGGTTTTCCTTGAACAGAAAGCAGGCTTTGAGCCAGACAATGACGGCCAGCGTGATAAACACATAAAAGCTGCCCTGCCAGCCTAGCTGCGATTGCAACCAGGCCCCCAGCAGGGGCGAAATCGATATGAACACCCCGCCGCCCGTCACCATCCAGATTCTGATTCGCTCCTGTTCCTTGCCGACGAACAAATCCTGAACCAGTGCCTGTGACAGCACGAACGATCCGCAACCAACCGCCTGGATCACGCGAAAGAACAGAAACCAGTTGTACTCGCTGGAAGCCAGGCAACCCGTCGCACCGACCACCGCGATTGCGATACCTGCCAGCAGCAGCTTCTTGCGCCCCCACAAATCTGACAACGGTCCGACCAGCACCACGGACAACGCCAGACCCATGGCGAACACGCTGACGGACAGGGCAATCTCGGACGGTGAAGTCTGAAAGTAGTCAGAAAGAACGGGAAAGGACGGGAGCACCACATCGAGGGGGAAGACACCGAGCAGTGTCATGGTCATCAACAGAATGACCGTGGCTCGACGGTTTTTGAAACTGACTGCGGATTTTCCTTCATCCATCGACAAGTCCTGCCTTTACGAAGAGCTGCTGGTTGGAAGGCAGGTCGAAAAAACCTGCCTTTTCCATTGCCTGAAACGTCGCGCCTGCGCCCGATCGGGAGCGCTGAAGGCAGGCTTGCGGGCCTGTCAGGGCATTGAGGATTTCTGCGACACAATTCTCGCCGAGTCCCACACTGTTCAGGCTTTCCTTCAGCCATCGCTCATCGACCCCAAAGAACATCGGGATGACGTCTACCAGCAACTTTGCGGCGAAGGTGCGTTGGCTGCTGTTCAGTGTCAGCCACAGATAATGAAACACTTCGGAAAAGTAGCGACTGTGTCGGGCCTCGTCCGTGAGGTGGTCCCTGAGCATTTCCTGGACGCTGGACACCAGCCCGTTGCGGCAAACCTCGAGCAGTTCACTGGCGATGATTGTCTCGGACACGAAGCCGACGAGAAACCAGGCCAGCGCCTTATGCCTGTCGGGGGTGTGGTCGATGAGGGCGTTCAGTCGGGTAATGCGGTGCGGCATCGCTGGGCGTTGGGTCATGCCGTAGAGGTCGGCTATCTGCTCGGCGAGGCTATTGGAAAACAGGGCGTGATAACCCTCATCGGTATAGAGCTGGAGGGCGGCCGTTTTCATTCGTCGGGGGATGGACGCACCGAGCTCATCGTGGACGATGGTTTCCACGGAGCGGTTGACGATCCGATGTTCGAGTCGGGTGGTGTAGTCGAGGAAATACACCAGATGATTGGCCGATAATCGATGGACGATCGCGCTGCCTGCTGCTTCGATTGCCGGGTGGCTCAGGTAGGGCAGGAAGGCCGGCGGGAACCAGTGTCGTGTTTCCAGTTGCCGTTCCAGGTCTGATGGCAATTGATAGCAGTGCTGGCTGGTTCGTACCGAGGCTCGAGTGTTCCAGTCGCCGAGGGTGAAGCGCTGGGCCCAGGCGTCGGGAAGGGAAAGGTCGTCTGTGCGGGGCTCGCTCATTGGTGTGAGCCTCGGTTGTTCAGCAGCGCTTTCAATTCTTTGCACATTGCTTGTCCGTCACTCTGGCCGCAGGCAACAAAAAACAACGGCTGTTCGGCGCTGTCCTCGATCCCCAGCAACGTTTCGACCTGATCGTCTGCCAACGCACCGGTCAGCCAGGTGTTCAACCCAAGTGCGGTGGCCACCAGTTGAAAGGTCTGGGAAATATGACCGGCTTCCACGTAGGCCATTCGGTACGCCCGCGAGTGTTCATATTTCCACCACAGTTTGTCGAAGCGAGCGGTGATGAACAGGCCGACTGGCAGATTGTTGATGAAATGCTGCCCACACAACAACTGCCCCAAAGGCGAGTCAGGCAGCGGATTGACGAAGCTCAATGCGTGTTCGGTGGGGTGGTAGGCGTAGAGCCCGGGATTCAGGCCGCTGACGTTCTGAACATGAAGAAAACCTTCGCAGGCATTCAGCCCGCCACCGGATGGACTGCTACGCCGGGCGCCATGACCTTCTGCGATGGTTTCGTCGATATCGTTTTCGCGCTCACGCAGATAGCCAAGGGACAAATACAGGAGAGTGCTCAAATCATCGAGGGAAACCCTTTCGCCCGTGAAGGTGCGACAGGTCTTTCGCTCGATCAACGTCTTTACAAGAGCGTTTACCGGGAAGCAGGAAGGTTGGGGCAGGGTAATCCGCGCGCTTGTCGGGCGCTCCGTGAGGCTGCTCTCTGGAGTAGGGGTGGCCAGTACTTCGGCGCAATGGTCCATATAGTGTCTTGACCATTCATTAATATCTTGGGGAACATATTCACACGGGATGTTCTTGGTGCCGATATGAAATATTTTCGACAGTTCATCCCAGCCCCATTCAATAGGCTCATGCATTAAGGGTGTTAGTATTCCTGCGCTTACAAATTGATTGTCTATTGTATTGTTATTGTCAAACTTTTCAGGCTTGTCGATAAGGTGTGCGAGGCGGGTTGAATATTCCAGGTTCAATTCGAACTGTTTGTGATTCTTGTAATCCCAGACTATTTGGCCGGGCGAACGAGGCAGTATGAATATATAAGGGTTAATCTGCATATTTTGCAACTCACTCTGGTCCGTACTCTAGAAAACGCTGGGTAGCCGGCACTCCCCAGCGTCTCATTTACTTAGCGGGCTTTTGGAGCAACCAGAAAAGACAGGTTGGCGATTTTGTTTGCTTCCAGAGTAATTGCTTTCATGTTTTGAACTCCTTGTAATTGATAGTGAGTGTCACTCCTTTGTGACACCTTAATCATAGTTTGTAATGAGTTCTTATCAAGGGGATATTGGGTAGGAATGTTCCAGTAATTTTGTCGGATCAATCGTGGGGCTGGATGAATCTTGTAAGTCTTGTCCGCTAAAATAAAAGACAGCGCGAAACGTCCTGCAAGTCAGTAAGACGGCGGGAGTAGGAAGTTGGAAAATTCAATAACGGAAATAGAACGGGGAGCCGGTTGGCCCCCCGTCAAACCGGCGTAATCAGCTGTTTGGCAGCAGACGGCAGGTGATGCTCTTGATGTAGCGGGTTTCGGCGATGGCTGGGTGAACCGGGTGATCCGGGCCCTGACCGCCGCGCTCCAGGATCTGGATGTTGCGGTCCAAGTGACGGGCGCTGGTCAGCAGGATGTTTTGCAGATCGTCTTCGGGCAGGTGCATCGAGCACGAAGCGCTGACCAGGATGCCGTCCTTGCTGAGCAGGCGCATGGCTTGCTCGTTCAGGCGACGGTAGGCGCCTTCACCGTTCTTCATGTCTTTCTTGCGTTTGATGAATGCCGGCGGGTCGGCAACGATCACGTCGAAGCGTTCTTCGCTGGCTTTCAGCTCTTTCAGGGCTTCGAACACATCGCCTTCGATGCAGGTCATTTTGTCGGCAAAACCGTTCAGCGCGGCGTTGCGCTCCACGCCGTCGAGGGCGAAGGCCGACGCGTCGACGCAGAACACTTCACTGGCGCCGAACGCAGCCGCTTGCACGCCCCAGCCACCGATGTAGCTGTACAGGTCCAGCACGCGTTTGCCTTTGGCATAAGGTGCCAGACGCGCGCGGTTCATGCGGTGGTCGTAGAACCAGCCGGTTTTCTGTCCCTGGATGACGGGCGCTTCGAATTTCACGCCGTTTTCTTCCAGCGCGACCCACTCCGGCACCAGGCCGAACACGGTCTCGACGTAGCGGTTGAGGCCTTCGGCATCACGGGCAGCGGAGTCGTTCTTGAACAGAATGCCGCTAGGCTTGAGCACTTGGGTCAGGGCCGCGATCACGTCTTCTTTATGAGCTTCCATGGTTGCCGAGGCGATCTGTACCACCAGAATGTCGCCGAAACGGTCAACCACCAGGCCTGGCAGCAGGTCGGAGTCGCCGTAGACCAGGCGATAGAACGGCTTGTCAAACAGACGATCGCGCAGGGACAGGGCAACGTTCAGGCGATGCACCAGCAGCGACTTGTCCAGCGGCAACTTGATGTCGCGCGACAGCAGACGGGCACAAATCAGGTTGTTCGGGCTCATGGCAACGATGCCCAGCGGTTTGCCGCCGGCAGCTTCGAGGATCGCCTGGTCGCCGGCCTTGAAACCGTGCAAAGGAGTAGCGGCTACATCGATTTCGTTGCTATAGACCCACAAATGGCCATTTCGCAGGCGACGGTCGGCGTTGGCTTTGAGGCGCAGGCTAGGCAGGGACATGACGTCGCTCCGGAAAAAAGAGCGGGAGTATAGCGTGTTGCGCAAGGCCACGGTTTGGCGGATAGACATGCGGTGAGGAACGCCCGGGCTTTGATGAAACTTCAGACGATGTACCGGCCAAGGTGTCGGATCTAACTTTAGAAGGGTTAGAATCGCCGCCTGTCCCAGAGTGTGTACTTATGGCCCAAGAGCTGACTTCCGAACAGATTCAACAGTCCCTGCAAGGCATCAGCGTGCCGGCCCAGCCGCAGATCATGGTGGATTTGCAGATGGAGCAGTACATGCCCGATCCGGATCTGGAGGTGATCGCGAAGCTGATCTCCCAGGACCCGGGCCTCTCTGGCGCCTTGTTGAAAATCGTCAACTCGCCGTATTACGGCTTGAGCAACAAGATTGCCTCGATTCAGCGTGCGGTGAATCTGCTGGGCAGCCGCTCGATCATCAACCTGATCAACGCGCAGTCGATCAAGGGCGAGATGAATGACGACACCATCGTCACCTTGAATCGTTTCTGGGACACCGCTCAGGACGTGGCGATGACCTGCCTGACCCTGGCCAAGCGCATCGGTGCCCAGGCCGGCGATGAAGCATACGCCCTGGGTCTGTTCCATGACTGCGGGGTGCCACTGATGCTCCAGCGTTTTCCCAACTACATGACCGTTCTGGAAGAGGCCTATGCCAGCGCCAGCGCTGAATGCCGGGTGGTGGACACGGAGAATCGGGTGTTCAATACCAACCACGCGGTGGTGGGTTATTACACCGCCAAATCCTGGCGCCTGCCGGAGCCTGTAACCGCCGCCATCGCCAATCACCACAATGCGTTGGCGATCTTCAGCGATGAGTCGTTGCGCAACAGCCAGCTGAAAAATCTGCTGGCGATCCTGAAGATGGCCGAGCACATTTGTGGGTCCTATCGAGTACTGGGCAATCAGACCGAGGATCATGAGTGGAACAGCATCGGGCCTTTGGTTCTCGATTATGTCGGCCTCTCGGACTACGACTTCGAGACCCTCAAACAAACGATTCGCGACCTTGGCACTCACCGCTGAGCGTGCACAGCCTGATTCGAGAGCACCATGCCGGAACTGCCTGAAGTCGAAACCACTCGCCGCGGAATTGCGCCGCACCTGGAAGGCCAGCGCGTCAGCCGGGTGATCGTGCGTGACCGCCGCTTGCGCTGGCCGATTCCCGAAGACCTGGATGTGCGGCTGTCGGGTCAGCGCATCGTGCTGGTGGAAAGACGCGCGAAGTACCTGCTGATCAATGCCGAAGTCGGCACGCTGATCAGCCATCTAGGCATGTCGGGAAATCTGCGTCTGGTGGCAGTCGGCACGCCGGTGGCCAAGCATGAGCATGTGGACATCGAGCTGGAATCCGGCCTGGCCTTGCGTTACACCGACCCGCGACGGTTTGGTGCGATGCTCTGGAGCCTCGACCCGCTCAACCACGAGTTGCTGATTCGCCTGGGGCCGGAGCCGTTGACTGACCTGTTCGACGGTGAGCGCTTGTTCCAGCAGTCCCGCGGTCGATCCATGGCGGTCAAACCGTTCATCATGGACAACGCGGTGGTGGTCGGCGTGGGTAACATCTACGCAACCGAAGCGTTGTTCGCGGCAGGTATCGACCCGCGTCGTGAGGCCAAGAGCATCTCTCGGGCGCGTTATCTGAAATTGGCGATCGAGATCAAACGCATCCTGACTGCCGCTATCGAACGCGGCGGCACCACGTTGCGCGACTTTATCGGCGGTGATGGTCAGCCGGGTTATTTCCAGCAGGAACTGTTCGTGTATGGCCGCGGCGGTGAGCCGTGCAAGGTCTGCGGGACGGAGCTGCGGGACGTGAAACTCGGGCAGCGCGCCAGCGTCTTTTGCCCGCGCTGTCAGAGCTGATACCTCACGCGGTCTATAGTCAGTGCTCACTGCCTAGCCGAAGGACCGTGTCATGAGCCTGTTTCGAACCCTTGTCGTCGCGTTGCTGCTGAGTATCGGCGCGCCAGTGCTGGCGGCAAACACCGGCAGCGGCGACCCGCGTTACACCATCCAGAATCCCCCGGCGTACGCCATGCTCGGCGATTTGCTGATTGCCCGACCCTTGCTGGTCGTGGCGACGGTGATCGGTGCGGGGGCGTTTGTGGTGTCATTGCCGTTTACCGCGCTGGGTGGCGGCGTTGGCGATGCGGGGCAGGCGTTGGTGGTCGACCCGGCGAAAGCGGCGTTCGTGCGGTGTCTGGGGTGTATCGGGGAAGGGTTTGAGCAGCGGGAGTGAAGCCTAAAAGCTTCGCGGGCAAGCCTCGCTCCTTGTATGTTGACCCTGATTCCAACGAGAGAGGT
>NZ_JASBRE010000031.1 GCF_029960815.1 Pseudomonas sp. AL03 | reverse complement strand
GGATCTACCAATCGGCGCAGTCAGACGAATCGATATTTAGCGTAGGACGCTTCCGGTAATCCGGATCGAGGGGAACACGTTCCTTAGCCACAGGTAAGGCGCCCGGCTTCTTGAAACGAAGACCCGACCAGAACCATCTGGCTTTCTTGATCGCCATCAAGCAGGTTTCAACCCTTCGCTTCCTATCATGGACACGCCTAGCAAAGAGGAAGCGACCATGTCAGACACCTTCACCAAAGGCATGGCCAGGAATATTTACTTTGGGGGAAGCATCTTCTTCTTCCTGATATTCCTGGCTTTGACCTATCACACGGAACAGACCTTTCCAGAGCGCAGCAATGAAGCGCTGTTAACCGAATCAGTGGAGCGGGGCAAGTTGGTCTGGGAGCAAAACAACTGCATCGGCTGCCACACGTTGTTGGGTGAGGGCGCCTACTTCGCGCCTGAGCTGGGCAACGTGTTCCAGCGGCGCGGCGGGGAGGCGGGCTTCAAACCCTTCCTGCATGCCTGGATGAAAATGCAGCCACTGGGCGTACCGGGCCGGCGCGCGATGCCTCAGTTCAAATTGAGTGACCAGGAGGTGGATGACATCGCCGAGTTCCTCAAATGGAGCTCGAAAATCAACACCAATGGCTGGCCGCCAAACAAGGAGGGCTAAGCGATGAGCATTGCTAATCCGCATCTGAAATTCGCCTCGCAAGCCGTGGCCAAACCGTACTTCGTGTTTGCCCTGATCCTGTTTCTCGGTCAGATACTGTTCGGTTTGATCATGGGCCTGCAATACGTGATCGGAGACTTTCTCTTTCCGATCATCCCCTTCAACGTGGCGCGGATGGTGCACACCAACCTGCTGATCGTCTGGATATTGTTCGGCTTTATGGGGGCTGCCTACTACCTGATTCCGGAAGAGGCCGACCGCGAACTGCACAGTCCGAAGCTGGCGATCATCCTGTTCTGGGTGTTCGCCGCCGCGGGGGTGCTGACGATTCTCGGTTACCTGCTGGTGCCGTATGCCGGCCTGGCGAAGCTGACCCACAACGAGCTGCTGCCGACCATGGGTCGAGAGTTCCTCGAACAGCCGACCATTTCCAAGATGGGCATTGTGGTGGTGTGCCTGGGCTTCCTCTACAACATCGGCATGACCTTGCTCAAAGGGCGCAAGACCACCGTCAGCATGGTGATGATGACCGGGTTGATCGGGCTTGCGGTGTTCTTCCTGTTCTCCTTCTACAACCCCGGCAACCTCGCCCGCGACAAGTTCTACTGGTGGTGGGTGGTGCATCTTTGGGTAGAAGGCGTGTGGGAACTGATCATGGGGTCGATGCTGGCCTTTGTGCTGATCAAGATCACCGGTGTAGACCGGGAGGTCGTGGAAAAATGGCTCTACGTGATCATCGCCATGGCGCTGATAACGGGGATCATCGGTACCGGTCACCACTTCTTCTGGATCGGTGCGCCTGAGGTTTGGTTGTGGGTCGGTTCAATCTTCTCGGCACTCGAGCCGCTACCCTTCTTGGCGATGGTGATTTTCGCCTTCAGCATGGTCAAGAACCGGCGCCGGGACCACCCGAACCGCGCTGCCACGCTGTGGGCCAAGGGCACCACGGTCACCGCGTTCTTCGGTGCCGGCGTCTGGGGTTTCCTGCACACCCTGGCTCCGGTCAACTTCTACACCCATGGTTCGCAACTGACGGCGGCTCACGGTCACCTGGCCTTCTACGGTGCTTACGCGATGATCGTGATGACCTTGATCAGCTACGCCATGCCGAAACTGCGCGGGCTTGGCGAGGCAGCGGACGAGCGTTCGCAGCAACTCGAGATCTGGGGTTTCTGGCTGATGACTCTGTCGATGGTGATGATCACGCTGTTACTCACCGCTGCTGGTGTCGTGCAGATCTACCTGCAACGCTGGCCGGTGGATGGCGTCGCGTTACCGTTCATGGCCACTGTCGATCATTTGCAAGTGCTGTTCTGGGCTCGTCTGGGCGCCGGTCTCGGTTTCTTCGCAGGGCTGCTCTGCTACCTGTTCAGCTTCAAGCGACGGGTGCCAGTGGGGATCACTGCGACTGCCGCCTCCGCTGTTCGTTCGTGAGTCAATAACATCCCGGAGGAGGACGGCCCGGCTGGTACAGCGGGCCGTTTCACATTGGTTTTCAGAGGGGAAAAACCATGGCCTTTACCGTCGAACTGGAAGAGTGGGTCGGCAGTGTCTGGCATCGCTTCATCACCCGCCGCGCCAGCCCGGACTTTCCCGAGGCCCGCGTCGAACTGATCAACCAGCAGCGACCGCTGGCGCTGCTGTTTCGCGCCATGGGCGGCGCCAGTGGCATCGGTGTCGAAGCCGCCAGCGACCGCGATCTGTTGCTGCGGCGCAACGTGCTGCAGCAGATCGCCGGCACCTGCAAACAAGTGCCATTGGCGTGGTGCGACGAGACGAACCTTCGCCTGCCGTCGAGCCTCGCGGTGTACCCGGATGCCGCGTTGAATCAAGAGCTGTATCGCTGGCTGGCGCTGCTGGCGGCCCAGGCCGGGCAGATGCGCCACTGGGGGCGAGATAATCAACGCTGGACACAAATCCTTTTACAACGTTACCCGGCGTTGCGTTCGCGCTACGAACGGCTGGTCGATGCTCATCTGCAATTGCGCCCGGATCCCGCCTCGTTGAAGGGCGGCGAAGCGGCGCTGGAGCGGGCCTTGCGCCAGGCACTGTGCGACCCCGGCAGTGTCGAACATTTTCCCCGCAGCGAACGGGCGGCCTGGCCGCTGCCGCTGTGGTTGTATCCGCCGCTGCACCTCGCAAGCCCCCAAGCGGGGGATCTCGAAGAATCGCAAGACGCGGAAGATCATCTGGCCACCCCTCCCGGCGAACAGAAAAGCGGACGCAAGCGCGCCACGCGGATCGATGAAAGCACCAGCAAAGGAGGGCTGCTGGTAGTGCGTCTGGAAAACCTCTTCAGTTGGAGCGAACACGTCGATCTGGATCGCTGGTCGGACGACAGCGAAGACCCGGACGCCGCCAGGGTCGCCGACGACCTGGACGAATTGACGCTGTCGCGCACCCGTCTGCGCAAGGGCGGCGGTCTCAAGCTGCACCTGGATTTGCCGCCCGCCGATGTCGACGATATTCCCCTGGGCGAGGGCATCAAGTTGCCGGAGTGGGACTATCGCAAACAGCAGATGCAGGACGGCTTCGTCAATCTGCAAATGATGGTGCCCCGCGACAGTGAGGCACAACCATTGCCGCCACGACTGAAGGCTTCGGCGCTCCGTCTGCGCCGCCAGTTCGAGCATTTGCGCAATGACCGTCAATGGTTACGCCAGCAACCTCAAGGGTCTGAACTGGACATGCAGGCCTGGCTGGACTTTCACGTTGAACGCGAGCATGGCCAGTGTGCGGAACGAGGTTTGTTCATGGAACAACGACAGACACGCCGCGACCTGGCGTGCCTGTTGCTGGCCGACGTATCGATGTCCACCGACGCCCACTTGAACGATGAGCACCGGGTGATTGATGTGATTCGCGACAGCTTGCTGCTGTTCGGCGAAACCCTGTCGGTGCTGGGCGATGATTTCGCCCTGTACGGGTTTTCCTCGCTGCGTCGTCAGCAAGTGCGCATGCAGGAACTCAAGTCCTTCACCCAGCGATATGACGACAACACCCGAGGTCGCGTTCAAGGGCTCAAACCGGGTTATTACACGCGCATGGGCGCCGCCATTCGCCAGGCCACCCAACTGTTGGGCAAGAGCAAACGACGCAGCAAACTGTTGCTGCTGCTGACGGATGGCAAACCGAATGATCTGGATCTGTATGAGGGACGCTACGGTGTTGAAGACACCCGCGAGGCGGTGCTGGAGGCGCGGCGTCAGGGGTTGACGCCGTTCTGTATCACGATTGATCGCGAAGCCGGGGATTACCTGCCGTACATGTTCGGCGCCAATGGCTACACCTTGATCCGCCAGCCCGAGCAATTACCCCTGCGCTTGCCACAGTTGTATCGCCAGTTGACGCAACCTTGAGGCAGACTTCCCCTGTAGCAGCTGCCGAAGGCTGCGTTCGGCTGCGAAGCAGTCGTAAAAACCATTCACCGCGGTGTTTCAGGAATACCGTGGGCTCAGGATTTACGACTGCTACGCAGCCGAACGCAGGCTGCGCCAGCTGCTACAGGGGATTTGTGCAGTCTTCAGGAGATGCTGCGTGGCAGCCAGAAAAACATCGTCACGCAGAAGATCGTCAAACCGATGCAGAACCCCATGAATCGGCGCAGTCGACGCTGCGCCGCATGTGCGGCCAATACCGGCAGGGGCATGCCACATTGGCTGCATTCGGATTCCTGTGGTGGGTTGGCGTGTTGGCAATACAAACAGACGGGCATGGCGCTCACTCGAACTGTTCCAGGCGCAGACGATCAAGAATGGCGATCTGGCGACCGTCCTGCGTGATGATGTTTTCATCGATCAGGCGACGGATGATCCGCGAAAAGGTTTCCGGCTGGATCGACAGATGCCCGGCAATCAGTTGCTTGGCCATCGGCAGTTCGAATTGGCTGTCAACGGTTTGCTGGCGCACTAATTGAGTCAACAGATAGCGCACGACCCGGTGGGTAGCGTTTTTCAGTGACAGGGTTTCGATTTCGTTGACCCGCTGATGCAAGCGAACACAGAGCTTGCCGAGCAGTGCAAAGGTCAGTCGGCTATTGCTCTGCAGGAGGCGCATGTAGGTGTTGTTGGATAACCGGTAGAGCTGAGTGGGGCAGATCGCCTCGGCCGAGGCCACATAGTTCGGGGTGTCCATCAGCATCATCGCCTCGGCGAAGGTTTGCCGATCGCTGATGACCTCAAACACTTTTTCCTGCCCATCCGGTGTCAGTCGGTAGATTTTCACCGCCCCGGCAATTATGAAATAAAACGAGTCAGCCGGCTCACCCTGGCGGAACAACGGCTCGCCTTTGTCGATACTCAGCAAGTGGCTGGTACTCATTAATTCATCCAGCTGTTCTTCGTTCAACGGCTCGAACAAATGATGACTGCGCAGAATCTGGTGATGGACGCGATGAAGCACCATAAGAATTCATCCTAAAGGTTGAGAAGGGGGCGGCTATCAAGTCAAACGAGGCCTAGAGAGACGCCGCTGGCCAACGCCAGGACCGAGGTCAGCACCACAAACCAGGCCAGTGGCTGGATGACTTTTTTCATGATGACTCCTAAGGATCGAGAGGGAGCAAGGTTTCTTTGATTCCCGTAGCTTGAGCAAAACGCGGGCCATGCCTGGAAGTCCTTGTTTAGTGGGGTTGTTAAACAGAAGGGTAAAAAAGACCATGAGCGTTAGGGTTCAAATGACCACTAAATGGTCATTTGAACCCTGAGTGGATGACCGCTACGGGGGATGAGAGCCTGCCCCGGCGCAGAGCGTCAGCGGGGCACGCCCCTTGCACACTTGATCTGCGACAAAGGCAATTGATCGCTGATACCCGATGATTGACCCACGTATTGACCTCGGCGCTTGCGGGTGAGCGCCAGGTCAGCAGCAAGGTAAAGGAGTGGCTTTATGCAAGTGCTTGACCGCCGTAAAGCGATGGCAATCGCGCCGCTGTTACGTCTGGCCTTTCGGCCATTTTTTCTCGCGGGCTGCGTTCTGGCGGTGCTGGCCATTCCGCTCTGGCTGGCCGCCTTCAGTGGTGCGCTTTCCGGTTGGCAGCCGGCCGGTGGCTGGCTGGGCTGGCATCGACACGAATTGCTGTTCGGATTCGGTTTGGCGATCATCGCGGGCTTTCTGCTGACGGCCGTGCAGACCTGGACCGGTCGCCCCGGCCTCAGCGGGCAACCGCTGGCCGCGCTGGCGTTGCTGTGGTTGTTGGCGCGTGTAGCCTGGTTGGTCAATGCACCGTGGCCGGTGCTTGCGGTGCTGGAATTGGCGTTTCCGCTGGCGGTGGCCGCGCTCATGGGGTTCACCTTGTGGAAGGTGCGGCAGACACGTAACTACCCGATTGCAGTGGTGTTGCTGTTGTTAGCGGCGGCCGACGGATTGTCCCTGTACGGCCTGGTCGAAGGTCATGAAGGCTGGCAGCGTCAAGGCGTGCTCACCGGTCTCTGGCTGGTGGCGGCGATGATGGGGTTGATCGGTGGGCGGGTCATTCCGTTCTTCATCCAGCGCGGCCTCGGCAAGGTCGAGGGCGTTGCTCCTTGGCCCTGGCTGGATTGGCTGCTGCTGGTTGGTTCACCCCTCGTGGCCTTGTTATATGCCGCCGGACCTGCGCTTGAGCCCACTCTCTGGGTGGGCCTGTTGTTCGCCGTGTTGGCCGCAGCGCATCTGGTGCGTCTGGTGCGCTGGCATGATCGCGCACTCTGGCGCGTGCCGTTGCTGTGGTCGTTGTACCTGGCTTATGGCTGGTTGGCGGTGGCCTGTCTCGGGATGGCGCTGTGGCATTTCGGCGTGCCGATGAACCCGAGTCTGGCGGTGCATTGCCTGACGATCGGTGCCATGGGCGGACTGGTGTTGGCGATGATCGCGCGGGTTAGCCTGGGGCATACCGGCCGAGCGCTGGAGCCGCCGTCGGGCATGACCCTGGCGTTCATTCTGCTCAACCTGGCGTGCCTGAGCCGGGTCGTGTTGATCTTGTTCTTTCCCTTGCCTGCGTTGTGGCTGGCCGGTCTGTGCTGGGCGCTGGCGTTTGCGCTGTACGCCTGGCGCTACGGGCCGATGCTGCTGCAGGCCCGGGTGGACGGTCATCCGGGATAAGCACGCGAACTGATGGAGGCTGCCGGTGATGTATCCCTTTTTACTGGTCACCCACTTGCTGGCGGCGATTGCCTTCATCGGCACGCTGTTTTTCGAGGTGGTGATCTGGCACCACGCCCGCCAGCCGTTGGCGGCTACCGCGCAAACGACGGCGGATCAGGCAATCGCAGTGCGTTCGCGCAAGGTGCTGCATGGCGTGGTGTTGCTGTTGTATGGCGCCGGCATCAGCCTGGCGTGGCAGCACCGTGGCGTATTGAGTCAGCCGCTGGCCAGCAGCTTCGGCACGTTGCTGAGCCTGAAGATCGTCTTGGCCCTGAGCATCATCGGCCATTACTTCCTGCTGGCGTATTGGCTGAAAAGCGCACGATTGACCTCGACCCGCGCCCGCTGGATTCGCCGCAGCATCCTCGGGCACATGGTGTTGATCGTGATCCTGGCCAAGGCCATGTTTTATTGGCACGTTTGATCGCACGCCGTCCCTGACAGACAAAACCCGCGTCAACCGGTTGGCTGGCGCGGGTTGGGTGTGACCGGCAATCGATCAATGGCGAGGGTTCAGGGCGTTAATGAACAACACGTTGTTTTCCAGATGGATGTGTTGCATCAGGTCATCTCGAAACTCCAGCAGCCCACGATAAAGGGCACGCCAGGTGTTACAGGCATCGGCAGGCGGGGTGATGTTGTGGGTCAGCGCGAGCAGCCTCTCCAGCGCTTCGCCATGTTGATCATGTTCAAAACGCAGCACCTGGATCGGCGGTGCGGCCTGAGCGCCGATGCCCTGTTGCAGCATCGGGAAGAGCACTTGTTCTTCCTTGAGCATGTGGCCTTCGAGTTCTTGCTGAATGTCCGTCAGGAGGTCGGCCAGTCCGTTGGGGCAGCTGCTGCGCGCACCATGGACCTGCTCGACACGACGGGCCAGGCGGATCAGTTCCGGTAGCTGCTCGCGGTGGCGGGCGTGGTAGCGCGCCAGAAGGTGGGCGATCAACAGCTCCGACGGTTCGTTGCGCCAGTCGTGTTGCGTTTCGCCAGTGTCTTGCAGCCTGTGCAGCGCATCGGCAATCAGCACCGGATCGAGCGCTTTGCCAAGGGCCGCTTCACGCAGGCTTTTATGCCCGCCACAACAGAAGTCCAGTTTGAAGGTGTGGAAAATCCGGGTGGCGCCGGGAATGTCGCAGGCCAGTTGGCCAAGACTTTGTTCCAGTAGGGTCAGGCTCATCAGGGTTCCTTGTTTGGATTTCAACGGTTCCCCAGGCTTATTGCATCCGGCATGCCATATTTAACGTATTGAAAAATATCGATTAATTTTTAGTTGTGGTGATGGACACCCTGACGCTTTAGGGTGAATCCAACCATAGAGGGTAATTACTACCATGCTGCGTGAAAGCCTGGCGGCCGACCTGATTGTCGAGTTGCCCAATGCTGTGCGGTTGCAACGACTGGTCCAGACCCTGCGCGAGTACTTCAACAGTGGCGCCGTGGGATTGCTGCGTCTGGATGACGACAGCCTGAGGCCGGTCGCGACGGTGGGGCTGGTGCATGAAGCGTTGGGGCGCCGGTTCGTCATCGCCCAGCATCCGCGGCTGGCGGCGATCATGGCGTCGCGCGAACCCACTTGGTTCGAGCCCGACAGTCGCCTGCCGGACCCCTATGACGGCTTGCTCGACAACCACGTCGGCGAACCGCTGCCGGTGCATGACTGCATGGGCGTGAGCCTGTATGTGGAGGGTCGGATCTGGGGCGCTATCACCCTCGATGCGCTGCATGCCGGGACCTTCGACAGCCGTGCGCGGGAAGAGCTCAAGCGCTGTACCTTGCAGATCGAAGCCGCCGTGCGGGTGACCCGGCTTGAGCAGGAAAACCGCAGCCTGCGCTTGTCCCGCAGCGACCAGCAAGACCTGCGGATGCCCGTCGATGAAGGTGAGATCCTGGGGCAGAGTGAAGTGTTGCGGCAGTTACTCAATGAGCTGGACGTATTGGGCGACTCCGATTTGCCGGTGTTGCTGTTGGGCGAGACGGGCGTCGGCAAAGAGCTGTTCGCCCGGCGCTTGCATCGTCTTTCACGTCGCAGCCACAAGCCGCTGATTCAAGTCAATTGCGCTGCCTTGCCGGAGTCTCTGGCAGAGAGTGAATTGTTCGGCCATGTCAAAGGCGCCTTTTCCGGCGCCACCAGTGACCGTGCCGGACGTTTCGATGCCGCCAACGGTGGCACGCTGTTTCTCGATGAAGTCGGTGAATTGCCATTGGCCGTGCAAGCGAAACTGCTGCGCACCCTGCAGAACGGCGAGATCCAGCGCCTCGGCGCCGACAAGCCGTTGCATGTCGATGTGCGAATTATTGCAGCGACCAACCGGCACCTGCCGGACAGCATCCGCGACGGCTTGTTTCGGGCCGATCTGTATCACCGGCTCTCGGTGTATCCGGTGCCGATTCCGCCCCTGCGCGAGCGGGGCAACGATGTGTTGATGCTGGCCGGGCATTTCCTTGAGCTCAATCGGGCGCGGCTCGGCCTGCGCGGCTTGCGTCTGTCGCCGTCGGCTGAGCGCTCGCTGCTGGCTTATAGCTGGCCCGGCAACGTGCGAGAGCTGGAACATGTGATCAGTCGAGCCGCGTTGAAGCAGCTCAGTCGCGGCACGAGTCGTACCCTGATCATGACGCTGGAACCCGAGATTATGGATCTCGACAGTGCCATGGGCGGGCAGGGCGCTGAGGTCGAAAGTCCCCTGGAGGATACGGCTGATACGCCGTTCCAGCCCTTGGGCGAAGCGGTTGACGATTACCAGCGCAAGAAAATTCTTCAGGCCTTGAGCCTGTCTGGGGAAAACTGGGCCAGCGCCGCGCGGTTGCTGGAAATCGATCCCAGCAACCTGCACAAACTGGCTCGGCGTCTGCGTCTCAAATAAAGGTGGGCATGCTCAGTGTTGATGGTGGTCAAGGTGGTGTTGCGCAGTGCCTTGCACACTGTGCAGAACCTTCTGGAGATCACCGTTATGCCCCTTTCCCTGGCACAAATGCGCCGCAACTACACCCTTTTTGGCCTGCAAGACGAGTCTGCGCTGAACGACCCGCTGGCGATGTTCCGGCAGTGGATGCAACTGGCCCGCGACCTCGAGTGCCCGCCTGTCGAAGCCAACAGCATGGTGTTGGCGACGGTCGACAGTGAAGGGCGCCCGCACTGCCGGGTCCTGCTGCTCAAGGGCTTTAGCGATGAAGGCTTTACCTTTTTCGGCAATTACCAAAGTGACAAGGGCCAGCAGCTGGCCGCTAACCCGAATGCCGCCATGACCTTTTTCTGGCCGGGGCTGGAGCGTCAGGTGCGTATTGAAGGCCAGGTGTCCAGGCTCGCCCCGACGCTGTCGGATGCGTACTTCGACTCCCGTTCGCTGGACAGTCGTTTGGGCGCCTGGGCTTCACCGCAGAGCCAGCCGTTGGCCAATCGGGCCGCGCTTGGATCGCTGTTGAGGGAAACCACCCAACGCTTCGCCGGCAAGACCGTCCCGCGGCCCGAACATTGGGGCGGTTATTGTCTGCAGCCCGACCGTTTGGAGTTCTGGCAGGGCCGTGCCGACCGCTTGCATGACCGTCTCGATTACCGTTTGCGCGATGGCGTATGGCAACGCAACCGCTTGGCGCCTTGAGGGATACTGCCCCGACGAGGTACCTCCTTGGAGGAATAGGCTCGCTCGCCATTCCGGTTCAGGCTTTGGGCCATACCCTCATCTACGGGAAGGCTTGGATATGGCCCATTTGGCGCAACGCACGTTTGAACCCCTGAACATTGCCGTGCTGACCATCAGCGATACGCGCACCTTTGACACCGACACCTCGGGGCAGACCCTGACAGATTTGCTGCAAACGGCCGGGCATGTGTTGATCGACCGTGATCTGGTCAAGGACGACATTTATCAGATTCGCGCGAAGGTCTCCCACTGGATTGCCGACCCCAAGGTGCAAGTGGTGTTGATGACCGGCGGCACCGGTTTCACCGCTCGCGACAACACGCCACAAGCGGTCCTGCCGTTGCTGGACAAACACGTGGAAGGCTTCGGCGAACTGTTCCGTCAGGTATCCCTGGCGGAAATCGGCATGTCCAGTCTGCAGTCACGAGCATTGGCCGGGATGAGCAACGGCGTGCTGGTGTGCTGCGTGCCCGGTTCGCCGGGAGCGTGTCGAACCGCCTGGAACCAGATCCTGCTCGAACAACTGGACAGTCGCACCGGCCCGTGCAACTTCGCCCCGCATTTGAAACCGCAGGAGCAGCGGGTCGTTGACGCCTGCGAGACACGCTCATGACCGGGCGGGTGTGCGACCTCGGCCACTTGATGCCCGTGGACGAGGCCATCAGCCGTCTGCTGGAGCAGGCACCGCCGCCGCCCCTGATGCAAAAGATCGGTCTGGATCAAGCCTTGGGGAGGGTTCTGGCGGCGGACATTCATTCCCCGGTGAACTTGCCGGCCTGGGACAACAGTGCCATGGACGGTTATGCCCTCAGGGCCGCTGAGCTGTCACCGGAAGGTGGCTATTTGTCGATTGGCGGACGAATTGCGGCAGGAGATTCGGCGTACTCGCCCTTGCTCGCGCAGCAGGCGGTGCGGATTTTTACCGGCGCACCATTGCCACCGGGTGCCGACACGGTGGTGCCGCAAGAGCGTTGCCGAATCGAGGCCGAGCGTGTTTGGTTCCCGCCCGTAAACGCTGGCGATCACGTGCGCAAGGAAGGCGAGGAAGTTCGTCGAGGCGATCTATTGCTCAAGGCCGGCAAGCGGCTGCGCGCGCAGGAAGTGGGGTTGCTGGCCGGCGCAGGCATTGCGCGGATCGAGGTCTATCGACCGTTGCAGGTGTGCTTGCTCAGCTGCGGCAATGAACTGCGTGAACCGGGCGATCCGTTGGCGCCCGGACAAATTTACAACAGCAATCGTTACTGCCTCGCGGCGTTGTTGAGCGGTTGGGGCGTCGAGGTGCATGACTATGGCGTCATGGCCGATGAGCTGGCGGCCAGCCGGCATGCCTTGAGCCTGGCGTCTTCGGAGTGCGACCTGCTGTTGAGTTCCGGTGGCGTCTCGGTCGGTGAGGAAGATCACCTCAAACAGGCCATTGAGGAACTCGGCAGCCTGAATTTTTGGCGACTGGCCATTCAGCCGGGTAAACCGCTGGCCTTTGGCGAAGTGGCCGGCAAACCCTGGATCGGTATGCCGGGCAATCCTTCGGCGGCGCTGATTACCGCGTTGGTGGTGGTGCGTCCGTTCCTGCTTAGGGCTCAAGGCGTGAAAGACGTGTTGCCGGTGCCAATGGCCGTGTCCGCCGGGTTCGACTGGTTGCAGCGCAACAAGCGCCGGCAGTACCTGCGGGCAAGGCTCACTCCTGACGCTAACGGCCAGTTAAGCGTGGAGCTGCACCCTCAGCAAAGCTCCGCCATGCTGAGCGCTGCGTGTTGGGCTGACGGGCTGGCGGTGATCGAGTGCGAGCAGCAAGTGCTCAAGCACGACAAGGTCATGTTCCTGTCCTTCGCCGACCTGATGCATTGATGGCAATTGATTGCCGTCAAGGCTGGGCCTGCCGGTCTCGCTAGACTGGCAGCGCCTTTTTCGATCGCTGCGCCACAGGCATCGATTGATGGTCGAGACGCGTTTTTCCATGAGGATTACCCATGCAACTGGTCTGCCCGGCAGGGAACCTGCCTGCGCTAAAAGCGGCGGTGCGCGAAGGCGCCGATGCCGTCTATGTCGGTTTTCGCGATGACACCAATGCCCGGCATTTCGCCGGGCTGAACATGGACGACAAACAGTTCGACGCCGCGGTCGCCCACATCCGCCAGCATCAACGCAAACTCTACGTCGCGGTCAACACATACCCGCAACCCAAGGGCTGGGAGCGCTGGCAACGCGCGGTCGATCGGGCCGCCGATTTCGGCGTGGATGCGCTGATTGCCGCTGATCCTGGGGTGCTCAACTACGCCAGCCAGCGGCATCCGCAACTCGCGTTGCACCTGTCGGTGCAGGGCTCGGCAACCCATGCCGCGGCGCTGGAGTTCTATGCGCAGCGCTACGGGATTCGTCGCGCGGTGCTGCCACGGGTGTTGTCGTTGGCGCAGGTGCGCCAGGTCGCCGCGAGTAGCCCGGTGCCCATCGAAGTCTTTGGCTTCGGCAGCTTGTGCATCATGGCTGAAGGGCGTTGCCATCTGTCTTCCTACATCACCGGCGAGTCGCCGAACCTGTGCGGTGTGTGTTCGCCAGCCAAGGCGGTGCGCTGGAGTGATGACGCTGATGGCTTGAGCGCACGGCTCAGTGAAGTGCTGATCGACCGCTACACCCCTGACGAACCCGCGGGTTACCCAACCCTGTGCAAAGGCCGCTTCCTGGTCGGCGGCAAACGCTTTCATGCGCTGGAAGAACCCACCAGCCTCGACACGCTGGACTTGCTGCCGGAACTGACGGCCGTCGGCGTCGAAGCGGTAAAAATCGAGGGCCGCCAACGCAGTCCGGCCTACGTCGAACAAGTCACCCGTGTCTGGCGCGCGGCACTGGATGCCCATCGTGGCTCGCCGGACAGTTTTCGGGTCAAGGAGGAATGGCGGCGGGTGCTGGCCGGTTTGTCCGAAGGCAGCCAGACCACCCTGGGTGCTTATCATCGATCATGGCAATGAGGGAGGCGACATGAAGCTCAGCCTTGGACCGGTCCTGTTTTATTGGGACAAAGAGCAACTCAGTCACTTTTACGCCGAGATGTCGGCCTTGCCCCTGGATGTGATTTATCTGGGGGAAACCGTGTGCTCGAAACGCCGGGCATTTTCACTGGATCAATGGCTAGGGCTGGGGCGCGAGTTACAGGAATGCAGCCAGGCACAGTTGGTGCTCTCCAGCTTGACGTTGATCGAAGCGGCGTCCGAACTCTCCAGCCTACGTCGGCTCTGCGACAACGGCCAGTTGCTGGTGGAAGCCAACGACATGGGCGCGGTGCAGTTTATGGCCGAGCGCAAGTTGCCTTTCGTGGGTGGTCCTGCTCTTAATCTGTACAACGGTCATACGCTGGCGCAGCTGCTGGACTGCGGGATGACGCGATGGGTGCCGCCCGTGGAATGTTCGGCGGCGCTGATTGGCGATGTACTCGAACAGGTGCGCGAACTGGGCCGTGAGGTTCCGGAAGTCGAGATCTTTGCCTATGGGCATTTGCCCTTGGCCTATTCCGCACGCTGCTTTACGGCCCGGGCGGAAAACCTGCCCAAGGACGACTGCCGGTTTTGCTGCCTCAACTACCCCGACGGCCTGGCACTGACCAGTCAGGAAGGGCAGGCGCTGTTCACCATTAACGGTATTCAAACGATGTCGGCCGAGGTGACCAATCTGCTGGCGGATTACGCCGGGTTGGTAGCTTGCGGTGCCGACGTGTTGCGTCTGAGCCCCCGCGCTCAGGGCATGGCCGAGGTCATTGCCGCCTATCAGCGGGTTCGACTGGGCGAGACACCGCCGTTGTTCGTCGACGGTTGCAATGGCTACTGGCATGGCCAGGCCGGCATGTTGCGCGTCGAGGAGGTCGGCCTGTGTTGAACCGAAAAAAGTGGCTGTTGAAGGGCGCCGACCGGTTACTGCCGTTGGTACGCCGGGTGCCCTTTGCGGTGCAGCGCCTGGCGTTGCAGCAGGCGCTCAATCGCTGCCTCGCCGAGCCGTTGCGCGATGGCGAATTTGAAGTGTTGCGCGGGCGCTGGTTATGCCTGCGGATCCCGGATCTCGGCTTGTCCTGGTACTTGACCCTGAGCCGTGAGGGGTTGCGAATTGCCGAGCACGCCACGGCGCACGTGACCATCAGCGGCAACTGGCGAGAGTTTTTATTGCTGGCCAGCCGTCAGGAAGACCCGGACACGCTGTTCTTTCGCAGACGCCTGGTGATCGAGGGCGATACGGAGTTGGGGTTGGCGCTGAAGAACCTGATCGACAGCCTTGATCCTGATGTCTTGCCTGTGTGGCTGTGGCGCAATCTGGAGCGGGCGGGGAAGGGCTTGGCGGCAGGATGACCAACACTGATCAACTAATGAAATGGGCGATCTGCGAGGCGGCGACTCGCCCAACGATGCGCTTATTTCAGCTCCAAAAAACCTTTTCACTCACCCACTCATCGAACCTGCTGAGCAACACCACCAAACGTGATTTAATACCCGCCTTTCACATTTGCGGGACAGGGAAGCGGTACTTTCACGGCCAAAAGTCGCCCGCCATCCACCCCCATAACCCTTAAGTATTCTTCGCATAAGGCTGTCATGGACACGGGCTCACGACTCAAATTAGTACGCGAAAGCTACAAACTGTCCCAGCGCGAGCTGGCCCGGCGTAGCGGCGTCACCAATGCCACCATCTCTCTGATCGAACAGAATCGCGTCAGTCCCTCCGTCAGCTCCCTCAAAAAACTGCTCGAAGGCATCCCCATGTCCTTGGCAGACTTCTTCACCTTCGACCAACCGCCCCGCGAGCATCAATACGTGTTCCGCGCCAATGAACAGCCGGATCTCGGCCGTCATGGGCTGCGGTTGCTGCTGATTGGCGCTTCGGTGCCGAGTCGGCAGATGCGGCTTTTGCGCGAGCAATACGCGCCTGGGGCGAGTTCGGGGGAAGAGCCGATTGTGCACTCGGAAGGGGAGGAGTGTGGGCTCGTCACCCGTGGCACGGTTGAGCTGACGGTTGATGGGCAGATTAGTGTGCTGAATGCTGGGGATGGGTATTACTTTCCGACGACGCTGCCGCATCGGTTTCGGAATATTGGGGCGGATGAGGCGGAAATCATCAGCTCCAACACCCCGGCTAACTTCTGATCTCAACAACGGACGCCAACCTGTAGCAGATGCCGAAGGCTGCGTCCGCGGCCAACACCAATTCCCAATGGAAACCGCGGCACAGGTTTTTTTCAAAGTAAATAGACTTTACTTAATGACTGGACCCTGCATCCGGCCCCTCGAATGGCAGCTAAGGGTCGATTACTGCCTGTCATGACGGGCAGTAATCGACCCGAAGCGGCCTGTCGAGGAATCTACGAAACAAGGGTAAGTCACAAGAGGGCGCCACGCTGGGCGCGTCGTTCTTAACAAAGTACAATCCATACTGGTTCGACTGGGCAATGGATGAAAAGCTACATCATTCAGGAGCAGTAATACGTGTCCATCCCGAAAGCAAAATGAGCAGCGGGTCAGTGCTCAGTATCATCCTCCTACAGGTATTGAACCGGAGAGCTGGAAGTAATGTTCTCAAGAACTGATTTGGCTATAGAACTCGAAAAAACCTTGGTTGACGGCTTTGACGTGAAAAAGATATCGAAAGTTTCGTTTGAGATATATCAAGAGCATGGTTTAGAACTTATGTCGTCAATGGATCGAGCCTTGCTAATCTTAATGGCAATGGAAGAGGGCGCGGAGTTTGAGTTAAGTGAAGCTGAATTTTTTGAATTGATGTCAGAGATCTGGGCTATGTAGCTGGTGGAAAAAGGCGCAGTTTATCTCAATGCACAAGCCTTACCTTCAAAAAATAAATGACTGCTCCGATTGATTTTCCGTACCTCTCATACAGCGTGGAGGAGAATCCCATCGTCAAATCCGCAATTGTTTCAGGCGGATTCGCCTCCCCGCAAGCTGAATCATACCCGGTGCTCGAATCGCTTCGAATGTCGGCTCTTGGCCGGCTCCTGCCGATTGCAACAGACCGCAGCCGGCGAGGAGCGGCTCTTCGTGGAGTCTACGAAAATGGGGGCGACCCATAGAGTTGTTATGGCTGAGCATTTAGTTAGTGATTTATTCATGATAGACGATGTGGTTTTTAATTGCTGCAGTAGATTGAACTTCGATTGCGCTACACTTAATTGAGTTTTTGGTTAAGAAATCTACAGCTTGCGCCTGCTCTTTTAAAGATAAAGCCTCAGTGGCTTGGTGTTGAATTTCTTCGTTCAGATTTTTTGCTAGTGTTTCATATGAAGAGCTGAGCTGGTGTGATAGGGCATAATGTGTTGTGAATTTTGACTCATACTCTTTCTTCGCTTCTGGCTTAATCAAAACTTGTGCGGTCGCATAAAACGCGGCGCAGTTTGTGTTAGCTATTGCAAGAGGCTCAAGACTCAAGTTTTTTTGATCCGCTGATGCATTGTAAGTAAATATTGAAAGTGAAAATAAAATTATCTTCAGATGCTTGCGTTTCATGTCTTTAGATCCGGCATAACTACAAATAAACCCTAAGCGTGGGGGGAACGCTTCACGAGCTTGGTGGCTAACATTCCTTGTCCTCTTTGCTACTCCTGCATAGGCTGGACCTTGCAGCGGTCCGATGACCACATAAGGGAGTTATACACCATGGATGGAAAGCCACAGTTGCTCTCGCAGATGCACGAGCAAATTCAGCTCAAACACTACACGATTCGCTTTGCGCGAGTCTATTGTGACTGTCCACTCCTGGCCGAATGTTGCCCATGGCGAAGGGCAGCAATTGGCCGATTGCTGCCTGTCACAATCATCTGTATCTAGCCCCCCAGATCAAAAGCTAGAACTACAGCACATGATCAAGTAATAAAAACCCGCATCAATGCGGGTTTTTTTGGGTTGAAATTCGATCATTGGCCTTTGGAGGTATCAAACCCACGCTGCTCAATCATCCGAAACACATCACTCACATCCTGGACCATGATCCGGGCGATGTTGGTGACGGTGTTGATATCGTTCTCGGCGTAGTCCGGCAGGCTGGTGCAGGCCATCAGATGCAAGTATTTGAGGACGGCATTGAGGCGCTCGCTGACGCAGTTGTGGAGTTCGCGTAGCGGGGCGTCGCTGTCGATGAGCAGGACGGGGTAGTCGGTGGCGAATTGGGACATGGGGGTGAAGCGGCGGGACGGGTGTTGAGTCGACATGGTGTAAATCCTCACAAAAGAAGAATTGCCACCTTTCTGCTGCGAAACAAATGGGTGGCAGCTGTGCGCGGGTTCGCAGACCGGAGACCCACACCAAAAACCCGGCAGACCCGAGGGTCTCCCACGCACAACCGCCATAAAACTAATGCAACCAGAAGCGGCTGCATCATGCCTTACGGTACTTTGGTGTCAATCTAGAGGGCTGCGAAACCCTGTCACTAACTGCGGTTAGCGACGGGTCGAATATAGGCGTCCATTTTGGTGCTCACAACCGGGCTGTAGGACGCTTTTGCGGTCGTTGTGGCAAGGCTGATTGCCACTGTTTGCGGGCGTTTCGCGGCATTCCGGGAGGTGCGGAGTGCCGTGAGAAATGGAGGGCAGGTTTTGGGGCCGCTTCGCTGCCCAACGGGGGCAAGCTCCCTCGCCACTAAAGGTAAATTCCTACACGATTTTCGGGCGTCAGGTTTATAAAATCGGATGCTCAGGGTCATTCAGTTAGGTGGGCAGGTGTGGGCGGGGTTCATTAAATTTGGGAGCTTTGTGGGGATGGCGGGCAAAGCGAAAACGGGCTTGCTCGCGAAAGGTGTGACAGTCGACATGGATGTTGAATGTCATGGCCTCATCGCGAGCAAGCCCGCTCTCACAGGGATTTAGGGGTATTCAAAATCTTCGTTATTCGCTGATTGATAGCAGCATTCGCCGCAGCATTTCATCGCAGCCGTTCAGTTGATCAAGGCTGACAAACTCATCCGGTTTATGGCCCTGATCCATGCTGCCGGGGCCGCAAACCACGGTCGGAATACCTGCTGCGTTGAAAAGGCCGCCCTCGGTGCCGAAGGCCACGGTGCCAAACTCCCGAGAGCCCGAAAAAGCGGCGATCAACTCAGCCGCTTCGCTGTGAGCACCGGTCGCCAAACCGGGGTAAGCCGACAACTCGCTAAAGCGGATCTCGCTCTGCTCACTCACGGCGCGCATGCGGGGCAGTACTCGCTGCTCGGCGTAGGCCTTCAGTTCCTGCGCAACAAGAACAGGATCATGCGAGGGCAGGGCGCGGATCTCAAAATCGAAGCGGCAATCGGCGGGGACGATGTTCAACGCCTTGCCACCGGAAATCACGCCGGTTTGCACGGTGCTGAACGGCGGATCGAAACGAGCATCGTGATACTCAGGCGCTTTGAGTCGGTGGCCAATCTGTCCCAACTCACCGATCAGTTCGGCGGCGTATTCAATCGCATTGACCCCGAGCGGTGCGTACGCCGAATGGCAGGCTTCACCGTGAATATCGCAACGCATCGCCAGTTTGCCCTTATGGCCGAGCACCGGTTTGAGCTCGGTCGGCTCGCCAATGATGCAGAGCATTGGTTTGACCGGGCGCTGCTCCAACTCCACCAGCAACGAGCGCACACCCAGACAACCGACTTCCTCATCATAGGACAGCGCGATGTGCACCGGAAGCCGCAGCGACGCACTCACCAAGGAGGGAACGAGAGCGAGTACGCAGGCGATGTAGCCTTTCATGTCTGCCGTGCCGCGGCCGTACAGCTTGCCGTCACGCTCGGTGAGTTTAAACGGCGCAACCGTCCACGACTGGCCGTCGACGGGCACCACGTCGGTGTGCCCCGACAGCACAATGCCCGGCCGATCCGCCGGGCCAATGGTCGCCAACAGGTTGGCCTTGCTGCGCTGCTCGTTGTAGACCAGTTCGCAAGGCACATCGAAGCGTTCGAGGTAGTCGCGGACGAACTCGATGAGGTGCAGGTTTGATTCGCGGCTCGTGGTGTCGAACGCCACCAACGTTTTCAGCAAATCGAGGCTGTTGCTCATCGGTCGTCTCCGGCGACACCGTAGCCAGGGGATTTGTCGGGGGCCAGGGCACGATCGATGTAGTCCTGAGCCTGTGGGCGATAGGCGTCCCAGAGTTTCTCAAGTTGGCCGACTGGATCGTGATCCGCCCAATCGACCCGCAGGTTGATGATCGGCCAGGTCAATTCGCCGACGACCACCACCGCCGCCGAATGCACCGGCCCGGCTTCGCCGCCCGCCGCGATGGCCGCTTTCATTGCCGCCAGCAAGCGGTCGGTCAGTTGACCCTCGCCATGTTCGAATGCCTCGACCATGGCCTCGATCACCGACCGATCCGCCAGCATGTTGCCGGCGGCCACGCATTGCTCGCCTGACACGGCGTTGTGGTTGCCCAAGGTTTGCGAGCCGCTGAGATGCGCGGTGCGGCCGAGATGGTCAATCGCGGTGATCTGGCGATATTGGCTGTAGCCGTTTCGGGTCAGGACTTTGTCCAGTGCTTCAGCAGGCGCGAGGCCTTGCTCCATGAGGGCAAGGACTTCCGGGCCGAGTGACGGCAAGGTGATGTTTTGTGTGGAGACGGCACCAACACCCGGCAGCAGCCAAGGGCAACGGGCGCCGACGGCGATGCTCGAGGAACTGATCGCAATGCCGAACTGACCGGTTTCGGGGCAACGGGCGGCGATGGAGAAGGTCATGGTTTTGCTCCTTGTTGAGCCTTGGCGATGTGGGTGTTTGTGCGGGCCCCTTCGCGAGCAAGCTTCGCTCCTACAGATGGTCGGGGTCGTCCATGAAATGGGGATCTACTGTAGGAGCGAAGCTTGCTCGCGAAGGCCGCGCCTCGGTCTTACTTCCTTACTCAGGAATCACCGCAATCACATCAATCTCCATCAACCACTGCGGCTGCCCCAACGCTGAAACCACCAACCCGGTCGAAATCGGAAACACGCCTTTCAACCATTTGCCCACTTCCTGATACACCGGCTCGCGGTAACGCGGATCGATCAGGTAAGTGGTGGTTTTCACGATGTGGCTAAGGTCGCTGCCGGCCTCTTCCAACAACTGTTTGACGTTGCGCATGGCTTGCTCGGTTTGCGCGCGCGGATCACCGAGGCCTACCAGTTTTCCCTCGAAATCAGTGCCGACCTGACCGCGAACATAAACGGTGTTACCGGCCCGGACCGCCTGACACAGGTCGTTGTCCAGGCTCTGGTTCGGGTAGGTTTCTTTGGTGTTGAACATGCGAATACGGGTATGGGTTGGCGTGGACATTTGAAGCTCCTGAAAAGACTTAAGCACTGACAGTGGTTTTATGGGCGACCGGGGCGGATTCAGCCTCGCGTTGCGCCGCATCGTGGTAGTCGAGGTACGAACGCTGGATGGCGATGTGATCAGCCACGTACTTGGCATCGTGCCAAACACCCCAGATGAACGAGGAACCGCGACGCGACTGCCACGGCAGGCCGAGGAAATACACGCCAGGCTCGCTCGACACGCCGCGCTGGTGCTGCGGCGTGCCGTTGTCATCGAAGGCAGCAACCTTGAGCCAGCTGTAATCCGTGGCAAAACCGGTGGCCCAGATGATCGTAGTCACGCCGGCCTTGGTCAGGTCGAGTTCCAGAATAGGGTTCGTCACGCACTCCGGATCCGCGAAGGTGTGGCGGGCTTCAGGCTCTTCCGGCAGGTCCAGGCCATTGCGTTCGATGTAGGCATCGGCGGCATTGAGCAGCGCCAAATAATTCTCATCGCCGCGTGCCAGGTTGTCGGCAAGGTTCGACTGGAAGGTCGCCACGGCGCCGTTGAACGATTGGGTCAGACCGACGAGTGTCATGCCGCGATGGGAGAGACCACGAAAGTCCACCGTGCGGCCGCCATGCGCACCGCTCACAGCGATGGTGACGTGTTCCCGACCGGGTTTCATGGCCGCCTGATCCCACTCGCCGAGCACACCCAACCACCAGCAGAAATCACGGTTGCGATAAGCGCGGGGAGGGCGATCGTGGGCGCCGACCGAGAGGTAAACCTTCTTGCCGGCACGCTGCAATTCATCGGCGATTTGCACGCCCGACGAACCGGCGCCGACGACCAGAACACCCCCTTCAGGCAGTTGCGCTGGATTGCGGTATTCGGCCGAGTGGATCTGCAGGAATGGCTGATCTTTCGGCGCGATGGGCGGGATCACCGGCTGCTGGAAAGGCCCGGTAGCGGCGACCACACGGCTGGCCTCGATCACGCCTTCAGAGGTTTCGATGGTGAAGCCCGGCCGACCGACATTGCGCTCAACCTTCAGCACGTCCACGCCGGTGCGGACGGGGGCGTTGAATTTCTTGGCGTAGGCTTCGAAATAGTCGGCGACCCGCTCTTTCGGGGCAAAGCCGTCGGGGCTGAGGTCGTCGAACTCAAGACCGGGAAAACGGTCGTGCCAGGCCGGACCATTCGCCACCAGAGAATCCCACCGCCCGGTGCGCCAGCGCTCGGCGATGCGATTGCGCTCCAGTACCAGGTGCGGCACGCCGAGTTTGCTCAAGTGTTCACTCATGGCCACGCCAGCCTGACCGGCGCCAACAATCAGCGTATCTGTTTTTATTTTTTCAGTGGTCATCTCTATACCCTTCGAAGTTGGATTTAGGTCGGTAACGGCCTGCCATTTCTTGGGGTCAAGACTAGGGATCACCCGGGTATTGGTAAAATATTATTAAGCTGGCATTTGAGTATAAATAACTGATGCAGAGCGCTAGGCGCTGGCATCGGCTTCATGCTCGTCGGCGGGTCGAGCGGAAGCACTCCTCCGAACATACCCCATGGCTAATGGACCGCTCGAACGACAAGCGACGGGCCCGCCTTAACATCCTCGCCGATTTGCTCAGCCGCCTCCCGCATGGAGCGGAAGTCGGTGAGGACCTCTAAGCGACATTGGAGTATTCGGCGACGGTCTTTATCAACGTTATCCAAAATCGAGATCGACCCCATAAGCTCGTCGATAAAGGGAGCCTTCTGTGCCAAGTATTCACCGATGCCGCCGGTGTTGCTCGCTTCCAGCTCAAGTTTCAAGTCTTGATACCGCTGGCGAATCACAGGGTCGTCCCTTAGCAGATCACGAAAGCGGAGCATTCTTTCGATTTGACCGTGGCCGGAGATACAAACGTGGGCTTTATGAGTTCGCACACCCTCAACATCGCGACGATAAAAGTGGTGACCTGGCGATAGATCGCTGCCTCGTGCGTACCCGAGTCCACGCATGACATTGTCTTGGGAGGGTTCGTTTCGATGTTCCGTCACTTCGACCAGGAGGTCGATCTCTGGCTTGGCTGCGAGCTCGGGAACGGCGGTGCTGCCGACATGATGGATGGCAACAAGCTCAGTGCCAAACGCCTTCTCGATCTGCCCTTTGGCGCCTAGGAAGAGCGCGGGCCAGCGACTGTCATAGGGGGAAATCTTGCTAGTTAGCGCCATGGTGCTTCTTCCTTGTATCCGCAGGCTTGACAATGTTGAAACTGCGAGATTGTGCGTGCGCGATCCACACGCTGCCAGGCAGCATCCATGCGAGGCCGGGATGTTATCGCCTCCAATGCGGGGCAGCTGCTGGAGTTGGCAGATTAGGAACTTGGGCGCTGAAGCACCCGCTGACTGCGCTGCTAAAATGCACGCACCAGTCCCCATTTTGGAGAACCAGGATGATCAGCAAAAACACGATTTGTCTCTGCTACGACGGCACCGCGTTGGACGCTGCGACGTTCTACGCCGAGACGTTCCCGGACAGCGTTGTCGGCGCTGTCCATCGCGCCCCTGGCGATTACCCGGCGGGCAAACAGGGCGATGTCTTGACGGTCGAGTTCACGGTGATGGGCATCCCTTGTCTCCGACTGAACGCCGGCTCGGCGTTCAAGTATACCGAGGCTTTTTCGTTCCAGGTTGCAACCGACGACCAAGCCGAGTTAACCAACACGGCTTGGGGCTGGGCGCTCAGGCAGGTCGAATGATGCCGGTGCTGAAGCTAAGCGCTGGACTGGACTGAACTGAACTGAACTGAAACGGTAGCCGGCAGCGGGGAGATAAGCCCGGGAAGACACATGGTCACTCACCCTTCAGCAACTGCAGCCGATAGCTTGAGATGCAGCCGACTTGCCTCAACGACCAACGGGAATCTATGTCGAACAATCTCCCTTCTATCCCCCGCACATCGATCGATCGTTCAAGCGTATCGCTGGCACGCGCTTCTCTGTTCAAGTTTGCGGGTCTCTTGGCGGGCGTTTTTTTCCTTGCCAGCTATTCACTGGTTTATCTTGCGCATGATTTAGACCGAACGGAGGAGGTCGAAAGTGCTTTCTACACGAAGAAGGCCATGCAATCGCTGGAAAAATCGCTGCGGTCGACCGTCAAGGATTACGCATTTTGGGGCGATGCTTACAAGCACCTGCATGTTGAAATGGACGCTGACTGGGCGTACGTACGACAAAACGTCGGGACAACGCTTTACACGGATTTTGGATTTCCGGGCGTATTTGTCATCAATGACGTCAATCGCACTGTTTACTCTGTGGTCAAGGGTGAGTTGAAATCGGTTGAAGTCCAAGAGTGGCTCGAGCAGTCCATTGATGCGATTCTCGTAAAGGCTCGTGAAGGCGCGGAAACAGAGACGCCGACAACCGCCTTCATTGTCGTTGGAGGCGTACCAGCCTTGGTCGCGGCAGCGGCGATTACGACGGGAACTGACCCGACAGTGGTGCCTGATGACAGGTCGCCGTCGGTGTTGATGTTCGTCGACATTCTGGACAGCGTCAAACTCGAGACGATAGGCAGGGATTACGGGGTTAATGGCCTGCGCGTCGCCACTTCCGATGAAATCGGCAAAACGTCTGTCTTTCCATTGGACGAGAACGGTACTGCCGGTAGTGTGCACTGGAGTCCGTCCAGGCCAGGTCTGCGGTTATTGGGACTAGGGTTGCCATTGATCGGCATCACCGCGCTTTTGGTGTGGCTGATGACCTGGGCCATCTTGCGTCGCACGACCGCGGGTGCACAGGCGCTTGACGCCAGCTACACATCACTGCAAAGCAGTCAGGCTGCCCTCGCCACCAGCGAAGCGCGCTTTCGCGATGTCGTTGAAGCCAGCTCGGACTGGGTATGGGAAATAGACGCTGATTGGCATTACACCTATCTATCCGAGCGATTTGGGGATGTAACAGGGCTCTCCAGGGATGCTTGGATTGGTGCGGCGATGGATGATCTGCTGAGCACCGAATCAGGCACGTTATCTCAGTGGCTCAGCATCCCGAACCGTCGCCCGGATATCAGTGTTCAGTGCCGCTACGTCGATACTAAAGGCCACGAGCGAATCACGCGTCTGTCGGCGCGAGAAATGGCCGGTGGAGGATTCCGGGGTACTGCAACTGACGTCACCGAGGAAGTTGAAGCCCGTCGAAGAATCGAATTTCTCTCACAGCATGACGCGCTGACCGGGTTGCCTAACAGGACACGGCTTCAGGAGTTTCTTGACGGTAAACTCAAGGCTTTGCCAACGGTAAAACAACCTCTGGTCATGCTCAGCCTGGACCTGGATCGATTCAAGCCGGTGAATGACCTGTTGGGGCATGCGGCAGGTGATCGGGTACTTAGCGAAGTATCGAGCCGCCTGGCTGGCTGCGTGCGCCACGGGGACCTTGTCGCCCGGGTCGGGGGTGATGAGTTTGTACTGATCCTGACCGATGTGAGCTCCCAGGAAGAAGTCGAGGCGCTATGTCACCGCCTGATCGAGTCCATCGAGCGACCTATAGAGATCGATGAGCAGGAAGTGTTCGTCAGCGCCAGTATTGGCATCGCAATGGCGCCAAATGACGCTCGCGAGGCTACTGAGCTGCTTCGCTATGCGGATATCGCGTTGTACGAAGCCAAGGCCGGGGGTCGCAATACATGGCGTTTTTACGCGGGCGATATGAACGCGAAGATCATTGAGCGCCGCCGTTTGGAAAGCGACCTGCGTTTTGCGATCAAACACGGAGAGCTGCGGTTGCATTTCCAACCGCGCTATCGCATCGCTGACGGTCAGATGGTCGGTGCCGAGGCGTTGGTACGGTGGCAACATCCTGAGCGTGGTTTGATATCACCCGACACGTTCATCCCCATTGCGGAAGAAAGCGGGCTGATTCTTTCCATGAGCAACTGGGTCATCGATACCGCCTGCAGATACGCCGCGCGATGGCCGGAAAGTCTGTTCGTATCGGTTAACCTTTCGCCCATCGAATTCAAGCGAGGCAGTTTGGTAGAGCGCCTCCAGAAAATACTCTTCGACTCAGGAATCGATCCTGCCCGAGTAGAGCTGGAAATTACCGAAAACGTCATGCTCGAAGATGCTGAAGGCGCGCTTGAGATAATGCGTACGCTCAAACGCCTCGGCGTGCGCATAGCCATGGATGACTTTGGAACGGGATATTCTTCGCTGAGCTACCTGCGCGCCTTCCCATTCGATGGCCTGAAAATAGACCGCAGCTTTTTGAACAGGCTGGGTGAAAGCGAGGATGACAAGTCGATCATCCAGGCCATCGTGGGCTTGGGCCGCGCGTTATCGCTCACCGTTACCGCAGAGGGCATTGAAACAGCCGAGCATCTGAAGTTGCTGAAAGCGGTGTCGTGTGACGAAGGTCAAGGCTATTTCTTGAGCCGGCCGCTCGATACTTGCGCGTTCAACGCTTTGGTGGGCGTCAGAGAAAGCACGGGTGCCGAAAGCAGCGTTTAAGGCGCAGTACACTGTTCCCATCTCAGCCCCGTAGTGGAAATTCGACGCCACAGGAGTGGCAGGTCTTTTCAAACTACAATGAAGTGGGTTGAGGTATTGGTGAGGTCTTGGTCATGGCAAAGGACAAGAAGAAAGCCCCTAAGCGTGAAAGCCTGAAACTGAAGAACACGGATTATCTTGAACAACTGCGCCACCTGCACGTCGAACTGGTCAAATGGCAGGAATGGGTAAAAGCCAAGGGCATCAAGATCTGTATCGTCTTCGAGGGGCGCGATGGCGCGGGCAAGGGCGGGACGATCAAGGCACTCACCGAACGCATCAGCCCGCGTGTCTTTCGGGGGGTGGCGCTAACTGCGCCGAGTGATCGAGAGAAAAGCCAGATGTATGTCCAGCGTTACCTGCCTTACCTTCCCGCGGCTGGTGAAGTGGTGATCTTCGATCGTAGTTGGTACAACCGGGCGGGCGTCGAGCGGGTGATGGGGTTCTGCACTAAAGAGCAGGTTGCCGGTTTCATGAAGACAACGCCTCTCGTGGAGCGTGCAATCGTCGACTCGGGCGTGATCCTGCTTAAGTATTGGCTGGAAGTCAGCGAAGACGAGCAGACCCGCCGGCTCGAGGCACGCATCAAGGACGGACGCGAAATCTGGAAGCTAACCCCAATGGATCTCAGTCATACAGCCGCTGGTATGACTATTCACGCGCGCGTGACGACATGTTCAGGGCGACCGACACCGAACATGCCCCATGGCGGGTGGCCAACTCGAACGACAAGCGGCGGGCCCGTCTTAACATCATCACCGATTTGCTTAGCCGTATCCCGTACAAGGATGTAGCACGCGAGGAGGTGATACTGCCCAAACGGCAGAAGCCAGGCGGCTATCGCGACCCGGATTATCCGCACCGACGAGTTCCCGAAAAATTCTGACGGGCACGTTTAAGCGAATCTGCGCAGTACACCAAAGGGCTACAGTCCTATGAGCCATTCGGATTCTTCGCCTCCCGTCCCGGAACCGGGCCGGATTGCACGCCGGGATACCGGCGACGATACCGGCTGGGGCCGCTGGCTTCCTGGACTTCGTACACTGCGTGGATACCAGGTTGCCTGGTTGCGTCACGACATCATGGCCGGGCTGGTGCTCACCACGATGTTGGTACCCGTCGGCATCGCCTACGCCGTGGCATCGGGCGTACCCGGCATCTATGGCCTCTACGCGACCATCGTTCCGCTAGTCGCTTACGCATTGTTCGGGCCTAGCCGGATTCTGGTGCTGGGCCCGGATTCTTCATTGGCCGCCGTTATCCTTGCTGTCGTCCTGCCTCTGTCGGGCGGCGACCCGCATCGCGCCGTCGCCCTTGCGGGCATGATGGCGATCGTTTCAGGAGTCGTGTGCATCCTGGCGGGCATCATGCGTTTGGGCTTCATTACGGAGTTGCTTTCCAAACCGATCCGCTACGGGTACATGAACGGGATTGCGCTCACGGTTTTGATCAGCCAATTACCCAAGTTTTTCGGTATTTCGATTGAGTCCGACGGCCCGTTGAGAAACATAGGGGCTATCGTCACCGCGGTGATGGAAGGAAAGACCAACTGGACCGCGTTCATGATCGGCGCAGCCACCTTGGCCGTGATCCTGCTGCTCAAGGACTACAAACGCGTGCCGAGCATCTTGATCGCGGTGGCAGGTGCGACCGTTGCCGTCGGTGTGCTGGACCTTGCCGCACGCGCGGGTGTGTCGGTCCTCGGTGCTCTTCCACAAGGTTTACCTGCGTTCGCCATCCCTTGGATCACCCGCGCCGATATTGTCCCCGTGCTCATCGGCGGTTGCGCCGTCGCCCTGGTGTCGTTCGCCGATACCAGCGTGCTCTCTCGTGTCTATGCGGCACGGACCCGTACCTATGTCGATCCGAACCACGAGATGGCAGGGCTCGGCTTTGCCAATCTGGCGGCTGGATTTTTCCAAGGCTTTCCAATCAGTAGCAGTTCTTCACGTACCCCCGTGGCCGAAGCCGCAGGCGCCAAAACCCAGTTGACCGGCGTTGTTGGCGCGTTGGCTGTTGCACTGCTGTTGGTGGTGGCGCCGAACCTGTTGCAGAGTTTACCCAGCAGCGCACTGGCAGCGGTTGTGATCGCGTCGGCTATCGGCCTGATTGAAGTCGCCGACCTGCGACGTATTTATCGTATCCAGCGCTGGGAGTTCTGGTTGTCGATTGTCTGCACCGTCGGCGTAGCCGTGCTGGGTGCGATCGAGGGTATCGGCCTGGCCATTGTGATAGCCGTCATCGAATTTCTGTGGGATGGCTGGCGGCCATATTCCGCGGTACTGGGGCGGGCCGATGGCGTCAAGGGGTATCACGACACCCAGCGCTATCCTGACGCGCGCCTTATACCCGGCCTGGTACTGTTTCGCTGGGATGCGCCGTTGTTTTTCGCCAACGCCGAACTGTTCAATGACCGAGTGCTCGACGCAGTGGCGGCATCGCCTACGCCAGTGCGCTGGTTGGTCGTTGCGGCGGAACCCGTCACCAGTGTAGACGTGACCTCTGCCGACATGCTGGCTGAGCTGGACGACACCTTGCACGCCGTGGGCATCAAGTTGTGCGTGGCCGAGATGAAGGACCCGGTCAAGGACAAGTTGAAACGATTCGGTCTTTTCGCACGGCTTGGCGAAACGGCGTTCTTTCCAACCATAGACGATGCAGTCGACAGCTATCTCTTGATCCATCCGGTGGATGGGGCGGGTCGACAGGACGAGGCGCGTTAAGTGGCATTGGAGTCACTCAGCGACGGTCGTTCTCAGCGTTATCCCGATTGACTGGATCACCCGGTTTGACGCCGAGGTTTTCGCGAATATCCTCGTACATCGCGTCGTATTCTTTGTGCCCGCGCATGATGAGGCTGGCATTCGCCGGCACTCCATGCTTGATCGCAGCCTTTGCCACGCGGCTGGCAAAGTTGAAGGCCGTGTCGCGGTGCATATCGAATTCTTCAGTGAAGCTTTTACCTGATACCTCTCCGACCATTTTGAAGTGCATCAGCATGCCTTCCTTGGGGTTGCGGCGGACTTCATAGAAGACATCAATGTTGTATTCCGGGACTCCGGGAATGCCAGGAGTATTAGTACGATTCAGGTGACCGGGCTTGAACATGGGAGGCTCCTTTTTGGTTAATGGCTAACTTTTTACCAGTTCATGGAATCGCATTAATGGAGCGTGTTCCATAGTGTGGTGCTATCAATGTGTCGCAGCGCAAGTCTCCCCTTAGAGCTTAGGTGATCGCTTGGTGCTTTCTACCTCCGCTTCACATTGGACAAGCCAGCCCTCCACCAACGCCGTCCGCCACTGGCTAACGGAGATTGAAATGTTAGAGATTAAACGAGCCCATCACGGTGATTGCCGGACGGCATTCGACATTCGCTTTCAAGCGATACGGCATCAATGCATCGGCGCCTATACCCCGGCGCAACGGGAAGTCTGGACGGCAGGAGCCGCTGAGGACGGATATTGCGACCTGATGGAAAAACACTTTTATCTGGGGTGTATTCAGGGAGAACCGGTGGCGACAGGAATGCTTGATCTGGAGAGGCGCGAAATCGGCGCGATTTTTGTCCTGCCTGGCTTTATGCAGCGAGGCATTGGCAAGCGCATTCTGGATTACCTTGAATGTCTGGCACGGGATTTGGGGCTGGTGGAAGTTAAACTGGACGCTACGTTGAACGCTGCTCAGTTCTACCGGCGGTGCGGTTTCGTCGGTGAGCAGACGGCTATTTACCCGTCGCCCTCCGGCCTGCAACTCGCTCGCATTCCAATGGTGAAGGGGCTGTTGCGTTCTTGAACAGCTACTTCGCTTTCCAGTGACCACCGCCCGACTCGCAATCAATCTTCGCCTGACTCAAATGCTCAGCGTTGTAGTAATACGTAGTCACTTGAGCATTGTCGGGAATGTTGAGCGATTTGCTGTTCTTGTCCTTGCTGGTTGAGTGAGGGTTGGCCAGCGATTCTTGCGTCAACGTCGCGATACACGTGGCCTGATAACGATCGGCGCACTGTTCGACTTTTTTCTTGGTGCTGGCCAGCATGTCTTTACTCTCGTTGCTGCATGACCAATCGATGGCGTTCACCGGCATGCCTTCGTACTCATAGCAGCTATGAGATTCCACCACCGGAACGGAAGGGCTTTGAGAGCGGGTCAGCACGTCACAGCCTTCAGCCATGACCAGGGTGGGACTCAGGCTGGCAAGCAGAAACAGCAGTCTACTGTTCATCGGGAATTTCCTCTCCAGTGGCGCCTTACTTGATCAAGAATCGCGCTTATAGGGTTTCGAAAACGCGATGAGGCGCGGGGTTCAATTCGTTTTATAGGCCCGCTGCGGGAGGGGGCGCAAAAAGCGAAAACCCGATGGTATGCTCACCACGCCACGCGCTGGCAATCCAGGGAACACTCTTTAAGGAAAGGAATGGCGGATGATTGATTTCAACAACAAAGGCTTTTTCAAGCTCAAGCAAAACAACGAGTATGCAGAGCGAGTCACCGCGCTGCTGCTGGACGGCGAGCACGTCATTGATGCCTACAAATCCATGCGCGACGGCGTGGTGTTTACCAATAAACGAATCATCGCGGTCAATGTACAAGGCATCACCGGCAGCAAAAAAGACTTCACCTCACTGCCTTACAAAAACATCGTCGCCTACTCCGTGGAAACCTCGGGCACCTTCGACCTGGATTCTGAACTGGAAATCTACTTTTCGGCGCTGGGCAAAGTGAAGTTTGAATTCACCGGGAAGACGTCGATGGTCGAGATTTCGAAACTCATCTCACTGCATCTGTTGGGTTAAGTCCGGATTTATACGGGCATTGCGTCGAGGAGGCTTACCCCCTCGTCGCAATGCGGACGCCGATTACCCAGGGAGAGCGACATGCACCAGACACTGGAACGCGCCATTGCCATCGCCGCCACCGCGCCCGGCGGACCTGGAAGAAAACAGCGACTTGTCGCGGATCGCGCAGCCGTTGTGGGAAGACCTGGAGCATATTGAAAAGTATCGACGGGCGATTGGCGTGTTGCGCTCGTAACGGGCCGAACAAATAGATCTGTCCCCATTTCCGGTCCCCATTTCCGTCCGTCCCCATTTCCCTCTCCCCTGCGGGAGAGGGCGGGTGCCTGCCTAGGTGTGATGAATTTCCCGATCCTTGGTTTCCGGCAGGAAGAACGTGCCAAGAATGGCCGTCATTACGGCGATGACGATGGGGTACCACAGCCCGTAGTAGATATCACCCGTGGCCGCGACCATGGCAAATGCCACCGTGGGCAGAAAGCCGCCGAACCATCCATTGCCGATGTGGTACGGCAGCGACATCGAGGTGTAGCGGATGCGCGCCGGGAAGAGCTCCACCAGCCAGGCGGCGATCGGGCCGTAGACCATGGTCACGTAGATCACCAGGATGGTCAGGAGCAGCAGCACCATCGGATAGTTGGTCTTGGCCGGGTCGGCCTTCTCGGGGTAGCCGGCGTCCTTGAGGGCGGTGCCGAGGGTGGCGGCGAAGGCGTCGTTCTTGGCTTTGAAGTCGGCGGCCGGCATGCCGGTGCCCTCGAAACTCGGGATCACCTTGTCGCCGATGCGGACCTGCGCGACGGCGCCAGGCTCAGCTTTCTCGTTCTTGTAGGGGATGGCCCTCTTCGCCAGCACCGTCTTGGCGAGGTCGCAGGAGCTGGTGAATTTGGCCTTGCCCACCGGGTCGAACTGGAACGAGCACTGGTCAGGATCGGCGATCACCGTGACCGGGTTCTTCTCCTGTGCGATGAACACGTCGGGGTTACCGTATTGGGTTAACGCATGGAAGATCGGGAAGTAAGTCAGCGCTGCGATAATGCAGCCGGCCATGATGATCCCTTTGCGGCCGATGCGGTCGGACAGGCTGCCGAATATGACGAAGAACGGCGTGCCGATCAGCAGGGAGCCGGCAATCAGCAAGTTGGCGGTCTGCGGGTCGATCTTCAGCGTCTGCAGCAGGAAGAACAGCGCATAGAACTGCCCGGTGTACCAGACGACGGCCTGGCCGGCAGTGCCGCCGAGCAGGGCCATGATCACGATCTTAAGGTTGTCCCAGCGGGCGAAGGATTCGGTCAGCGGCGCCTTGGAGGACTTGCCTTCGGCTTTCATCTTCAAAAACACCGGCGACTCGCTGAGTTGCAGGCGGATGTACACCGAGACGATCAGCAGCAGGATCGACAGCAGGAAGGGGATCCGCCAGCCCCAGGCCTCGAAGGCTTCGGTGCCGAGGATGGTGCGGCAGGCGAGGATCACCAACAGCGAAAGGAACAGGCCGAGGGTCGCGGTGGTCTGGATCCACGAGGTGAAGTAGCCGCGCTTGCCTTTCGGCGCGTGTTCGGCCACGTAAGTCGCCGCGCCGCCATACTCACCGCCCAGGGCCAAGCCTTGCAGCAGGCGCAGGGTGATCAGGATGATCGGCGCCGCCACGCCGATGGTCGCATAGCCGGGCAAAAAGCCCACGATGGCCGTGGAGATACCCATGATCACAATGGTGATGAGAAAGGTGTGCTTGCGCCCGATCATGTCGCCCAGTCGGCCGAACACGATGGCGCCGAAGGGGCGTACGGCGAACCCCGCGGCGAATGCGAGCAGCGCGAAGATGAAGGACGTCGTCTCATTGACGCCGGCGAAGAAGTGCTTCGCAATAATCGCGGCGAGAGAGCCGTAAAGGTAGAAGTCGTACCACTCGAACACGGTGCCCAGAGACGAAGCGAAAATAACCTTGCGCTCCTCCTTGGTCATCCCGTGGCGGGGCGCGCTGCCCGTGGGAGTGTTGTCGATTGCGGCCATGAGTCTTCTCCGTCTTGCTCTTGTTGTAGGCCGGAGTACCTCACTACCTTTTTGCCGCACCCAGGCCCTGGGGCTGATGTCGTCGGATGACGAATTGCGCGAAGCATGCACACAGGCTGACGGCCTCGCATCGCTGCAAGGTTTCTTGAAGCATAATTGGCTTCGCGCAGATATCCACTCGTCATCACGCTTAACCCCAGGGTGACACGCCGCTGGAGGCGTGAAGACTCAAGTCTTGATCACGTACCCATAGGCGCGAATGCGACCCCCTTCCTGTTTCAAGTACACGCCCTGTAGTTCCGGCGTGAAGCCAGGCAGTGAGTTGATACCTTCCTCCAGCGCCAGGAAGTACTTGAGCACTGAACCCCCCCATATTTCCCCGGGCACTACGCAAAGCACGCCGGGCGGATAGGGAAGGGCGCCTTCGGCAGCGATGCGACCCTCGGCGTCTGCCAGCGCCACCAGTTCGACGTTGCCACGGATGAATTCGAACTGTGCTGCCTGAGGGTTCATGGCCTTTTTCGGGAAGTGTTCTTTGCGGAACATCGCCTTCTGCAATTGCTGGACGTTGTGGGTGCGGTAGAGGTCGTGCATCTCCTGGCAGAGTTGACGAATGGTGTAGTTGCGATAGCGCTCCTGGTGCTGCGCATAGATGGCCGGCAACACCCGGCTCATCGGCGCGTCATCGCTGATGAAGCGTTCGAAACGCGCGATCTGAGAGGCAAGGTGGGTCATCTTCGCCCAGTCTTCGGCCGGGGTGAGCAGGAACAGAATCGAGTTCAGGTCGCATTTTTCCGGAACGATGCCATTTTCCCGCAGGAAGTTGGCGAGGATGCCGGCATGGATACCGAAGTCGGTGTAGCTGCCATCGACCGGGTCGATGCCTGGCGTGGTGAACAGCAACTTGCAGGGGTCGATGAAGTATTGCTTGTCGGCGTAACCGCCGAACGCGTGCCAGCGATCCTTCGGATGGAACTCGAAAAACCGGATGTCGTTGGCGATGACCTCAGTCGGATGGTCCTGCCATGGGCGTCCGTCAATGGTGTCCGGCACGAAGGGGCGGACCATGGTGCACGCTTCCAGAATCAACTTGCGCGCATCAATACCGAACTTCACGCAGTCTTCCCACAGCCGCTGGCCACTGCGCCCGGAATGGATACGCGCGTTCACATCCAGTGAGGCGAACAGCGGGTAAAAAGGGCTGGTAGACGCTTGGGACATGAAGGCGTTGTTCAGCCGTGCATGGTTGCAATAACGGGCCTGGCCCTTGATATGGCGATCTTTCTTGTGGATCTGCGAAGCCTGGGAAAATCCCGCCTGCTGTTTGTGCACCGATTGCGTGACAAAGATACCGGGGTCGTTTTCATGCAGGTCAAGCAGCAGCGGCGAGCAATCCTTCATCATCGGAATGAACTGTTCGTAGCCCACCCACGCCGAGTCAAACAGGATGTAGTCGCACAGTTTGCCGATGCGATCGACGACTTGTCTGGCGTTGTAGATGGTGCCGTCATAGGTTCCCAGCTGAATGATCGCCAGGCGAAACGGCCGTGGCAGTTGGGCCTTGTCCGGTGCGACTTCGCTGATGAGTTCGCGCAGGTAATCTTCTTCGAAACAATGGGCGTCAATCCCGCCGATGAACCCATAGGGGTTGCGCGCGGTTTCCAGGTAAACCGGGGTAGCCCCTGCCTGGATCAATGCACCTTGATGAATGGATTTGTGGTTGTTGCGGTCGAACAGCACCAGGTCGCCAGGCGTGAGCAACGCGTTGGTGACTACCTTGTTGGAGGCCGATGTGCCATTGAGTACGAAGTAGGTCTTGTCGGCGTTGAACACCTGCGCCGCGTGTTTTTGCGCCAGAAGTGCCGGACCTTCGTGGATCAGCAAGTCACCGAGCTTGACGTCGGCGTTGCACATGTCGGCGCGAAACAGGGTCTCGCCGAAGAAGTCGAAGAACTGCCGGCCAGCCGGGTGTTTGCGGAAAAACTGGCCGCCCTGGTGGCCAGGGCAGGCGAACGTAGCGTTGGCCGATTCGGTGTAGTGCTTGAGCGCGTCGAAGAAGGGCGGCAGGAGACTTTCCTCATAGGCTTTTGCCGCTGTCTCCAGCTGGTTGCCATGGTATTCGGCGTTGTTGCGCGAGGGGTCAAAAATGCCATTCACCTGAAGCAATACGTCCTGCAGGTGCTTGTAGACGTCCCGAGCGCGGTTGCCGGAACCAGGAGAGGCGACGAGGAAAATGGGGATATCGAAACCGGTTCGCTGCAGGGCGTCCAGGGCGCCCGCCATCACATCCTCGACAGAGAACACCGCAACCGCGACGTCGGTGTAGTCAGTTTGATTGAGTGAAATCACTTCTCGGGAGGTGTGGAAACAATCGAACGCGGAATCACTGGCGGCTATTTTCAGGGCTTTCATGCGGGGGAATCTCCTAGCGGACACTCACTTGTCTGCTGTTTTTCAAGAGATCAATTTACCGAGGGAGCCTTCAAGGTCCCCTGATCCAAATCATGTCGACACTGGTTATAGACCATGTTTGGCAAGGGTTATGGTTTTTCTACTCGCCGCGTCGACGCCATAAGCGCAGCGATAGACCGCCACTACGCTGCCCGGACCGCCGCCGGTGTGTCCGCTCAAGATCAGGCCGCCTGCCACCGCGCAGGCTGTTCAGGCGTGAGAGGCGAGCCGTTCGATACAAGGGAAAAAAGCATCAGTTGACTCTGGAGAGAGGAAGGTGCGTATCGCCATTGGCTTGCGCTGATCAGGCGTGCCCCAACGCAATCGCAAACGAGACCACGATCATGCACGCAAAGGCAAAGTTTAGATTCATGAAGTTTTCATCCAAAGCATGTGTGATGGCGCCATCTTGAACAGGTCACATAAAAATAAAAAATTCGGCTTCATGATTTGAATCATCAAAAGAATTGATGTCCGGTGGGTTTGTGTTTATCCCGCGCATTGACTAGTCTCGCACAAACACGCAATTTCACGCAAAAACAGGCAAAAACATGCGCGCCCAACACTCAGCCGCCGAGCTCCCTCATCTGCGCCGGCAAAAAATCCTGCTGATCCTCGAACGTGACGGCAAGGTCATGGCCTCCGAGCTGAGCCAGCATTTCGCGGTGTCCGAAGACACCATTCGCCGTGATCTGGCGGAGCTGGCCACCGCCGGGCTGGTGCAGCGAGTGCACGGCGGGGCACTGCCGCGACCCAAGGACACCGGCAAGGATTTTTTCACCCGCGTCAGCGAAACCGATGAAGTGAAAACACACTTGGCGCAACTCGCCGCACGCCAGGTACAGGACGGCCAGATTGTGATTTTCGATTCGGGGAGTACGACGCTGCAGATCGCCCGATCGCTACCGTCGGACATTTCCATTACGGCCGTCACCGCCTCGCCGATGATCGCGATCACCCTGGCCGAATACAAAGGCATCACGGTGATTCTGGCCGGCGGGCAACTCAATCCCGCGACTATGTCAGCCAGCGGGCATGAAACTCTGCGGCTGATCGAGGGCATCAAGGCTGATCTGCTGTTCACCGGGGTCTGCGCGATTCACCCGGAAGTCGGTATCAGCTCCCTGCATTTCGACGAGGTGCCGGTCAAACAGGCGATGCTCGCCAGTGCCTCCCATGTCGTTGCCGTCACCACCGCCGACAAGCTGGGGGCGATGGAGCCGTTCGTGGTCGCACCGTGTCAGCGCATCCATACCCTGATCACCGAGCGTCATGTGGCGTCGGGCAATGTCGAGGACTATCAAAAGCTCGGGATCGAGGTGGTGCAGGTGGAGGTGTGAAGAATCCATGACGGGTTTTTACTGTCCGGAGCCCAAAAGGGAGCTCCGGGTTCTGCCTGCAAAAAAAACCGGGCGTTTATGGCGTCCCGAACATTGCCGTCCAGTAAATCCCCGAATCACTCTTCGGATCTACCGCATACGCAGCCCCCAACTCCCGGTACTGCGGGTTCATCAGGTTCGCGCAGTGACCGGCGCTGGACACCCAGCCATCGACCACCTTGCGCACAGAGTCTTGCCCGGCAGTGATGTTCTCGCCGATCTGCCCGCCGCTGTAACCCGCCAGTTCAGCCCGGTCACCCGGCGTACGACCATCGCGGTCCTTGTGATCGAAGTAATTGTTGTTGGCCATTGACCGGGAGTGCTCCTCGGCCGCGGTCGCGAGCGTGACGTTCCAGGTGAGTGGCGTGGTGGCGGCAAAGGATTGCGTGCCGCACTGGCGCGGCTGGGTGCGCGCGGCGTTGAGCTCGGCCAGCAGCTTCTGGCCTTCCGCCTGCCAGTCGCCCAGGCGAGCGCTCAACAGCGGTCGTGCCAGCACGATGCGCCACTCGCGGTCCTGGTGGCTCACGCCGACATCGACGAACTGTGGGTCCAACACGATCTGGCAAAAACTTTCCTGAATGGCTTTCATCGCCGACGGCGCATCGCGCGGCCCGGACAGGCTGATCGCCTGTACGTTCTTCATCGGATAACCCGCGGTCGCCATCGCCTGCTGCAGATTGCCGATGCTGGTGGCGGACAGCGCCAGCCGTGGGTCGGCTGCCAGCGGTGGCAGTTCCTGCGAGACCTGACCCGCGCAACGCTGCACCTGGCTGCGGTAGACGTTGATCGAATCAATCAGTTGTTTCTCGTCGGCCGCCAACGCATTCACGGCGAACAACAGACCCAGTGACAACGTGGCAAAACGCGTAACGGATGATTTGAAACGCATGGAAATCCCCTTGAGCTGACTGCGCCCATGATGCGCGATTTCACCCCCGCGAGCGCAATGCCTTTCGCGCCCAAATACAGTTTTTTTTGTCCGTCTGTAGGAATGATTTTTCGCAACTACAATCAAGCAAAGTCGCCAGCGTGGCGTGCTCCCGGTTCAGTCGGAAGGGTTGGTCATGCGAGTTATCTGGATAGCCGCCTGCTTCGCAATAACCCTTCTCTTCGGCCACGCCACTGCATCTGAGCAGGAGCAAAAAAAGGAAGTGGCTGAAGACAAGGCCGAGGCCCTTGAACATAAAGCGGCGGAGAAGGGCACCGATGTACCGGTACCCCAGTCCGAAACAATCACCACGTCCGAAGTTCAGGCGGTCGATCCGGCCGGTCAGTCGCCTATGGACGATGCAATTACCTGTCTGGCCCGTTCCATTTACTGGGAAGCCAAAGGCAAATCGTCCGCCGACATGGAAGCCGTCGCCAGCGTCGTCATGAATCGACTGGGCCATGAGGGATTTCCGGCCACGGTGTGCGCCGTGGTCAAGCAGGGGTCTGAAACCAAGAATTGTCAGTTTTCGTGGTGGTGTGATGGACGCTCGGATCAGGTCCAGGAAGAAACCCAATACGCGACCGGCAAGGAAATCGCGCGCAAAGCGCTCAACAAACAACTGAACGACCGAACCCACGGCGCGATCTATTTCCACGACCGGAATGTGAAACCCAATTGGGCCAGGAAGTACATCAAGACCACCGAGACCTCGATGTTCCTCTTTTATAAGCCGCGTGGTGGGTCGGCGCGGTAGAACTACTTAACGGAGCGTGCTCAAAGTTTATAGCCGATCTGTCGCAACAGGTTCTTGCGCCACAGGATGTCCTCCTCGTCTTCAATGCCACTGGCACAGAAGCCATCCACGACGCCCAGAATCGCTCGCCCTTGTTCCGTCTCGGCGAGAATCACTTCAGTCGGATTGGCCGTTGCACAATAAATACGGCACACCTCTGGCACCATTTTGACGGTGTTCAACACGTTTAGCGGATAGAAACCATCGCCGAGGAAGATGATGAAGCTATGCCCTGCGGCGATGGCTTGCGCATTCTTCAGGGCCAGTTCGATCATGGCGCTATCGGTGCCAGACCCCCTTACCAGGCATTTGCCGGAGGCTTCGCAAAAGGCCACGCCAAAGCGGATACCTGGCACGGCATTGACCAATGCTTCGTGGATGTCCTCGACGGACTTGATGAAGTGCGTCTGACCAAAAATGAAATTCGTCGCTTCCGGTTTATCGATTTTCAACGTGATGAGTTGCATTTCAAACGCCTCCTTTCACGATGTTGCTACCAGGGGCTGGCCACACATCAAGCATAGCTACTCATAGGCTAATGCCTGTCAGTTAACGTAGATCTTGAGCCTGGTGAACACTCTGTGGCGAGGGGGCAAGCCTCCTCGCCACAGTCGAGCTCCCTGACCACAGGTTTCTCGCTAGTTTGTGTCGGCCTTACAGTTCCATCCCCAAAAAGATCAGCGTATTGCCATGTGCCTCAGCCGCTGCGCGCTGGTTGTAGCTGTCGCGGTGCGAGCAGTTGAAGCCATGTTCGGCTTCCGGATACACGACAATCTCCACGTTATCGTTGGTATCGAAACGCTCGGCGATTTTTTCCACGGCCTCCAACGGAATGTGGCTGTCCTGCTCACCGAAGTGCATCAGCAGCGGCACCTCGATTTCATCGACCCGGTCCAGTTGATTCTGGATCCCTCCGCCGTAGTAGGCGATTGCCACGTCCACCAGCCCATTGGCGGCGGTGTGGTACGAGAGCAAGCCACCGAAACAGAAACCGATAGAAGCAATGCCGCCGTCCAGGCCGGGCTGGGCTTTCAAGGCGTCGATGGCCAGTTCGATATCTTTCTGCGCCTTGCCGATGTCGGTGGCGTTCATCAATTCGACGGCGCGTTTCCAGCCAGCTTCGTCGTAGCCCAGTTCGATGCGCGGGCCGCTGCGCCAGAACAGGTCCGGTGCAATCACCAGGTAGCCGTCGGCCGCGTATTGCTCGACGACCGAGCGGATGTGTTCATTCACGCCGAAGATTTCCTGGATCAACACGATCCCCGGGCCTTTGCGGGTGTGCGGAATTGCCAGGTAAGCGCCGAATTTACCGTCGGGGCTGTCGATCTCGATCCATTGGGTGGTCACGCTCATGGTGGCTCCTGTCTTCGCATGTGAGTGGGGTGAAGCTTATTGGGGTTGTGTGGCCTGGAAGCTTGGGAGTGCCTGCATACGTTACGATTGCTCCGTTCTTGTGGAGTTCGAGGCATTATCGACGTGCTGGTGTTTAGCGATTATCACGACGCCAGAAAAATCGAGCCAGCAGCGCATCGAGGCTGAGCTTGCCGGCACCCGAGAGCAACAGCGGCGTAAAGGCCGCAAGGTAGATCAGCGGCAGTTTGAAGTTGCCGTGACCCTTGTTGCTGATGGCGTAACCCTGAGCAAGCTCACTCAATGTAGACCAATCGGCGGGCCAGTGAACGGCAGCGGTCGCGACGACCGTGACCACGGTCAAAATGATTGCCGAGATCCGCGTTCCCAGGCCGACCAGTATGGCCAGGGCGCAGATCAGTTCGGCCCACATCGACAGTTCCCAGTTCAGCGTGGCCGGAACGTGGTTGAAGGGAAACGGGAAGCTGTCCTGAATATCGGCGAACCAGTTTTCACCATTGAATTTTTCCAGGCCGGACTCGAAGAACTCCCAGGCGAGAAACACCCGCAGAGTCAGCGGTGCGATCCAGCTGCCGGCACGGTCGAGGTTCAGGTGCAGGCCTTTCACGGCCGATGAGAGTGAGGTGGTCATGGGCTTGATCTCCGTTCAGTCAGGGGAGTGGGGCAGCGGCGTGCCCCACGCGGGGGTTACTCGCCGGCGCCACACTTGCCTTCGCCACATTTACCTTCCGCCGGTTTTTCTGCCGTGTCAGCCTGGGCCTGGCTGTAACCGTGGGCCAGTTGTTTCATGGTGATACTCCGTAGCATTGAGTGAGTTGAGCGCTTTGATCGGCGAAGCCAATCGACAGTCACATTTCATCAAGCAGGTGTATCTGCGATGTGTCTTTGGCGCGGGGTTTTAGGGGCGGGGTGTGTCGGGGGCGCGGCTGTACACACTCTGATACGTAACCCCTGAAATTTCTCAGCCAGACCGCAGCCCTGTAGCAGCTGCCGAGCCTGCGAGGCTGCGTTCGGCTGCGAAGCAGTCGTGAAATCGATCGACTTGGTAGTTCAGGTAAATCGCGTAAATAGGGTTTACGACTGCTTCGCAGCCGACGCAGCCGACGCAGCCTCGCTGGAGCTCGACAGCTGCTACAGAGCCGATCGCAGAGCTGCTAGGGGTTTGGCCGATGGCATGGTACAAAACTGTGATCCGGCCCCGACCAGTGGCGTCTAGCGTCAGTGTCCCCGCAATCCCATGGGGCGAGACTTCGGAACCTGGCATGCAAGCGCTGTTGAACGAGATCCTTGACGCGGTACGCCCCTTGATCGGCCAGGGCAAGGTGGCTGACTACATTCCCGCCCTTGGCACGGTGCCACCCGATCAACTGGGCATTGCGGTGTATGGCAATGACGGCGAACTGTATTGCGCCGGCGATGCCCACACGCCGTTCTCGGTGCAGAGTATGTCCAAGGTGTTCAGCCTGGTGCAGGCCATTGAACATTCCGGCGAAGCCATATGGGAACGCCTGGGTCACGAGCCTTCCGGCCAACCGTTCAATTCGCTGGTGCAACTGGAGTTTGAGCGCGGGCGCCCGCGCAATCCCTTTATTAACGCCGGTGCGCTGGTGATTTGCGACATCAACCAGTCGCGCTTTGCCGCGCCAGCGTTGTCCATGCGCGACTTTGTCCGCCGGCTGTCCGGCAACCCGCAAGTCATGGTGGATGGCAAGGTCGCCGAGTCCGAATACCTGCATCGCGCGCGCAACGCTGCGATGGCTTATCTGATGCAGTCTTTCGGCAATTTTCACAACGACGTCGAAGCGGTGCTGCGCAGTTACTTCAGCCATTGCGCGCTACGCATGACCTGTGTGGATCTGGCCCGGGCGTTCTGTTTTCTGGCCAACGACGGTTTCTGCAAACACAGCGGCGAACAGATCCTCAGCGCCCGCCAGACCCAGCAGGTCAACTCGATCATGGCCACCAGCGGCCTCTACGATGAAGCCGGCAACTTTGCCTACCGCGTCGGTTTGCCCGGCAAAAGTGGTGTGGGCGGGGGAATTGTCGCGGTGGTGCCGGGGCAATTCACGGTGTGCGTCTGGTCACCGGAGTTGAACACCGCCGGCAACTCCCTCGCGGGCATGGCCGCGCTGGAGTTGCTGAGTCAGCGGATTGGCTGGTCGGTGTTCTAGACACGGTGGTGCCGGGTCACAGCGGTCTTTTAGCGTAGGGGGTGACGGGCCTCTGGGTTTTCGATCACCGGTCAGGCGTGCGGTTAATGACGCTCCAGGGATTTTCCTATACATTTTCCGGCCGCCCATTGCATGGTGAAACCGCTTCATGTCCCTTGCGCTCGAACGTCTAGTCGCTGGCACGCCGATCCCTTTCGCCGGGAATCGTGTCTCTGTGGTCAGCCCCGAACTGGCCGCGCGCTTTAAGCCCGGGGACCATTTGCTGGTGGAGCAGGTCAGCGGCGAGTTGTTGCTGATCCCGGTGGCTGACCAGCAAGCGGCGGCCATTGCTATCGAGCGTGCCGAAGCGGCTTTCAGCGCAATGTCCGCGGTCTCGGATCAAGCCATCAGCGAGTTCTTTGATCGCTTCGCGCAACGCCTGGAAGATCCTGACTGCTGGGCTTTGATCGAAGCCGCCAACCTGGCCGACATCGAGCGGGCCAAGGCCCGCGGACGTTCCACCACACGGCTTCTGGCGGATGAACGCATGCGCCGCGACATGATCGCCGGCCTCAGGGCCTGGCGTGATGCGTCGGCCACGCGCGGCAAAGTGGTCAGTTGCGTCGAGCATGACGGCTGGAAAGTCGAGCAAGTGGTCTCGCCCTTGGGCATCGTCGCTTTCGTCTTCGAGGGCCGACCGAACGTCTTTGCCGACGCCGCCGGTGTGTTGCGCACGGGTAACACGGCGGTGCTGCGCATCGGCAGCGATGCGTTGGGCACGGCGCAAGCCATCGTCACCCACGCGCTGAATCCGGCACTGAGCGACGCCGGGTTGCCGACTGGCGCGGTGTCGCTGGTGGAAAGCGTCAATCACGCCGCCGGCTGGGCGATGTTCGCCGACCGGCGCCTGTCGCTGGCGGTGGCCCGGGGTTCGGGTCGTGCCGTCAGCCAACTGGGTAGCATCGCCCAACAGGCCGGCACCGCCGTCAGCCTGCACGGCACTGGTGGCGCCTGGCTGATCGCCGACAAGGTAGCGGACGCCAAGCGCTTTGCCGCGGTGGTGCGCAACTCGCTGGATCGCAAAGTCTGCAACACCCTGAACGTCTGCCTGATCCACCGTGACCGTATCGCCGAGTTGCTGCCGCTGTTCCTGGACGCGCTGCAGCAGGCCGGCACCGCACGGGGGCAGGGCTGCAAATTGCACATCGTCGAAGGCAGCGAGCAGTACTTGCCGACCGAGTGGCAGACCGCAAGCGTTGAGGTGTACCGCGCCGAAGGCTATCAAACCGAAGCCTTGGCCGAACCGCTGCCCGAGGATCAGTTGGGCCGCGAGTGGGAATGGGAAGAAACCCCGGAAGTCAGCCTGAAGATCGTCGATGACCTGGACAGCGCCATCGCGTTGTTCAATCGCTATAGCCCGCAGTTCACCGTGTCATTGATCAGTGAGGACGCCGAGGCTCAGGAACGCTTCTACAACGCGGTCAACGCACCTTTTGTCGGCAACGGGATTACCCGTTGGGTCGACGGGCAGTACGCGCTGAACAAGCCAGAACTGGGTCTTTCGAACTGGGAGAGCGGTCGACTGTTTGCTCGCAGCGCGATTCTCTCGGGCGATGGGGTGTTTACGATCCGCAGTCGCATGACCCAGACGGATCTGTCGGTCAAACGCTGAGACGGCATCCCGACCCCAGGCGACGGCCGCACTATACTTAATGTGCGTCTGTATTGGCGTGGCGAGCACTCCAAAACGAATCAGATGTCCCTTAACGCTCGCCTGAGAGGCAGAGGGCTGTATAGCAAATAGGACGGACAGCGCATCTGATTACGTGAAGAGGGTTGCACCATGAAACTTCATTCGTTTCAACATTACTCCCAGGATCTGGAAAGGGGCGTTCACGACACGTGGATTACCGCCAGGGTGAAGTCAGCCCTGGCAATGGCCGAACCAAGCCTCGGCCTGCAAATCCATGTCAAAACCCATGGGAGCACGGTGGCGTTGAGCGGTCGCGTCAACACCCACAAACAGTGTGAGCAGGCTGTTGCTCTGGCCCGTTCGGTTCAGGGAGTCGTCGAAGTCGATGCCAGAGACTTGCTGACTCACGTGTTCACGCCTGGCACTTTTCCAGAGCCACCCAACGCCGAAGAGAGCACTGAGATTCGGCCTCAATCGTCAACCAAGATGGACGATAAATGACCCCGTCGATCGAGTCAGCGCAGCGCTCCCGTTAGCCGGGAGCGCTGCATCGATCATCTCGCGGCAAGTGGATTAAGCTTCAGGCTGCTGCTTCTACGGATCGAGTTTGAAGGGCGCAGGTGTCCAGATACTCGGCGAGCCCCACGAAACGGCGGCTGTTGGCATCCCGGGCGTCGACCGAACCGGTCTCGATGTCGTAGACCCAACCGTGCAAATTCAACAGGCCTTTCTCCTGAGCCAGGCGCACGCTTGGGTGCGTCTGGATATTGGCCAGTTGCGCGATGACATTCTCCCGAACCATTGAACTCACCTTCGCCGCATCACTCGCGTGAGGACGGGATTCGTTGATGACTTTCGCCGACTCGGCATGTTGCAACCAGCCGCTGACAGCGGGCAGGTGGTCCATGCAGGTGCACGTCGCGACGGCAGTCATGGCGCCACAGTCTGAATGCCCACAGATCACAATGTCAGTAACGCCGAGCACCGCGACCGCATATTCGACCGTGGCCGATACACCGCCGGGGTGCGGGCTGTAAGAGGGCACGATATTGCCGGCGTTGCGGATCACAAACAGTTCACCGGGTTCTTGTTGGGTCAGCAGTTCCGGCACGACACGGCTGTCGGAACAGGTGATGAACAACGTACCCGGATGCTGGGTGGTGGCCAAGTGTTTGAACAGGTCGGTGCGTTGCGGAAAGGCTTCCTTCTGGAACTTCAAAAAACCTTCGATGAGCGCTTTCATGGCGATGTCCTCATGCGTGAGTCGAATGAATATTTTGTAGCAGCTGCCGAGCCCGCGAGGCTGCGTCCGAGGCGGGCCGCGTTCGGACGAAGTCCTCGCAGAACTTAGAAAGGACGCAGTGGCAGGAACTTGCCGTCGAGGGTAATCACTGCGCGGGACCCGCCTTCCGGGTCTTCGACTTTCTTTATGTCGAGCTTGAAGTTGATCGCACTGATGATGCCGTCGCCGAATTGTTCATGAACCAGGGCTTTCAAGGTGGTGCCGTAAATCTGGATCATTTCGTAGAAGCGATAGATGGTCGGGTCGGTCGGGACACCCGAGAGGCTTCCGCGCAACGGGATGATCTGCAGGCGGGCCACGGCGTCGGCGTCCAGGTCCAGTTTTTCGCCAATGACTTTGGCGGCGCTTTCCGGCAGTGGGTGCTGACCGAGCAGGGCGGCGGTGACGTAGGCCAGACCCAGGCCGGTGCCGTCGGTCAGGTCCTGCCAGGACAGGTTTTTACGCGCTTTTGCATCGAGGATAGACGTGGTCAGGGCCAGACTTGGGTCGTTGTAAGCGTGGGACTGTTGCATGGGGTTTCTCCTGTAGGGGTGGTATGGCTTGGGTGTGGAGCAATCTTCTGTCGATCGATCCATAGCGTCCAAGACCGATATACAATGCAACGCATAAGCACAGCCTATAGTTGGTAATTCCCCATGCTGCTACGACATTTGCGCTATTTGCTGGCGGTGGCCGACCGCGGCGGTTTCACCCGTGCCGCCGAGGCGCTTCACGTCTCGCAACCGACCCTGTCCCAACAGATTCGGCAACTGGAAGAAACCCTGGGCGTGAGCCTGTTTGACCGGACCTCGCGCAGGGTGAAACCCACCGATGCGGGACAGGCCTACATCGAATGCGCTCGTCGGGTGCTGGTGGAACTGGAGGCAGGTAAACGTGCGCTGCATGACGTGAAGGACTTATCTCGCGGGACCTTGCGGCTGGCCATGACGCCAACGTTCATGGCGTACCTGGTGGGGCCGTTGGTGCGCGATTACGTGGCGCGCTTTCCGAACATCCATCTGCAGATTTTCGAGCTGTCGATGGATGACATCGAAGCCGGTCTGGTGGATGACTCACTGGACATCGCCATCGCGTTTACCCAGGTCAGAAATGCCGACATCGAGTCCATCCCGGCGTTTACCGAAACGTTGGGCGTCATGGTGGGGCGCGATCACCCGTTATACGAAAGCCAGGTGGCGTTGTCCGCTGAAGAGGTGGCGCAACTGCAATTCGCGCTGTTGGCTCCGGACTTCGTTACCCGCACCCGCATTGACGCGTACTTTGCCCAGGAGCAGATCACGCCGAGCGTGGTGATCGAGGTCAACTCGGTGAGCACCTTGCTGGAAGTCATTCGGCACACGGCCATCGCCACTATCCTTCCGGAGCCCATTGCCACCCAGGACCGCGCGTTGCGCAAAATCCCGTTGCTGGGTGAAGCGCCCAAAAGAGGGGCCGCGCTGCTTCGACGCAAAAACAACTATCACAGTGCGGCGTCGGTGGCGTTTATGGAGCTGGTGTTGGGTGCGGCTACCGGTGAGTCGACGACGTCAGTCATCCATTGATTGGCACATGCCATTGGGCGTCTTGCCAGTGGAGGACACCGTGACCGATTCATCATCGGCGAGGATGATCGAGATTGTGTAGCCCGAACCCTTGGCTTCGAAGCGGCGATCGTTGATGGCTTTGGTGGCGGCTTCCTTGCTGTTGATTAATACCGGCCCGTCCTGATCCGCCTGGACGACGATGTTTCCGGGGCAGTCCATATTGAATGAGGGAACTCCGGGGACGCTGTTTGCATGGGCAGCACTGGCCATCACCAGCAACAGCAAGCCCGTCAGATGTTTTTTCATCGCAAACCTCCAATGATCCAGTGCGCACGGTTAACGATAGCGTTGTTTGGTGCGCACGAGACAAACAAAAAGGCCCCGCTCGATGTGACGAGCGGGGCCTTTTTATGGAGGGGTGTGGAATAAAACCCTGGGAGGTATCAGGAGAACCGATCAATCACCCGAACTTCGTTCTGGTACTGCATCGATGCCCACGCCTGTTTCAGCGTTTGCAGAACATGACCGATGAAGTCCTTGTCGGCCGCGGCTTTCTTGCCGACATAGCCTTGGCCGCGACGGTACATCTTCAGTCGGGCGAGCAGGTTCTGGTTGTTCTTGTCGAACTCCGCTTCATGGGCGTGAGGCGACAGGCAGTCGATATGCACCTGGCCCGACTTGCTGATCCACAGAATATGGCTGTCATGGCTGTCTTTTTGCGCAGCGAACAGATGAGCCAGTTCATCGATAGTGGGTTGATTGTTCAGATTCATAGTAAGCCCCTTGACCATTTGGTGATCTTTCAAAGTTGATTCGCTAATACAGGTAGCCCATCGGTTAGTTGATCCCTGGCACCGAAACCAGGACGTCAGCGGTCGGCCGCCAAATTGACGGGGTCACGCATCTGTTGCATGTAGTCGTGTTGAATAACTGCTACGCAATAGCGTCACAACGAGGAGAAGCAGCGAAAACCTTCAGGCCACTGCCGACATTTTCAGGGTCGGCCACAAGCTTCATGAGGATTGATCGCCAGCGTTTCTCGTCCTTGTACTGGACGTTCAGGCCAGGTCAGCTTCTTCAATCTGCCTTGTGGGCAGCGTGTATCCGGGAAAAACAGCTCGGCGGTCAGACGAGCTTGTTCAAACGTGTTGCCTGTACTCCCGATCGGGGAGATGTCTGCATCATGCAAGGGCAAATCGGACGCGTCAACGGTTTTGTAGTGATTATTTTTGGTCACTACATATTGTCGGACAAAGTCGTTTGGAATTAAAAAGCGCGATCGGAAGGCGCCAGTCAGGACGATGGCGGCGATATCTGGAATCGGTAAAAGGTGCAGGGATAACCGTCTACCGATAGCTGATGCAGGGTGAACTCGCCATGGGTGAGATTAGCTATGACCCGGGCCCAGAACGCCCGCGCAGGCTGGTTCGCGTCGAGGTGGAAAATTTGCCATTGACCGGGGAACCGGCTCGAGAGGGTGGAAACGACGAATTTCGCGACGCCTTGGCCACGAAAGCGTCGACTGACAAAAAAGTAGCCAATGTTGTGCTCGGCGCCGTGGGTATGGATTTCGTCGTCCACGGTCACGAAACCGGCCAATTCGCCGTCGACCTTGATCAGAAACGGTCTGGTTGCGGGCTTGCGCCAGTAACCCGGTTTAGGCTGTGCATTGAAGAAGCCATGCTCCCCGAGCTTCAGCGGCAGCCACTCGCTGAAGTCATACAGATAGAACTGCATCAGGTTTTCAATCGTTTCCAGTTCGTCGCGCTGGGCAGCGTGCAGTTCTATCAAGGGCATGCGGGGGGCTCCTGAGGCACTCAGTGCGGGGCGAAATCGTATTTCCCACCTTTTTTCAGTGCGGCTTGATAGGCCGGGCGAGCCTGGAAGCGTGCAATCCAGGACGCTATATGAGGATAGTCGCCGAGCTTGCCCTGGGCTCTGGCGATCTCGCCGATAAAACTCATCTGGATGTCGGCGGCGCTGCACTCATCGCCCAGCAGGTAATCGGACTGGCTCAGCGCCGTGTCGAGGTAGCCCAGGTAGTTGGCCACCTCCGAGTCGATCCGCGGATGCAACGGCGCGCCGGCGTCACCAAGACGCCCCACGTACAGGTTCAACATCAGTGGCAACATGGCCGAACCTTCGGCGAAATGCAGCCACTGCACGTATTCATCATAGGCGGGGGTGGACGGATCGGGTTGCAGGCGCCCGTCGCCATGGCGGCGAATCATGTAGTCGATGATCGCGGAGGACTCGATCAGCTTCTGCGCGCCATCTTCTATGACCGGTGATTTACCCAGGGCATTGATCGCTTTCAATTCCGGCGGTGCCAGGTTGGTCTTCGGGTCGCGCTGATAACGTTTCAGCTCGTAAGGGATCGCCAGTTCTTCCAGCAACCAGAGAATCCGCTGGGAACGGGAGTTGTTCAGGTGATGCACGATAATCATGGTCGATGCCTTATCAGAAAGTGGGGCTGTCGCTGGGCTTGAAGAACAGTAGACCTTTTTAGCTCGCTCGAAGTGCCGTCAAGCCTTGCTTGCCGGTTTTACCACACGTTTAGTGCCCGTCGAGGGCTTGCGTTTGGCGGGCTTGCGTTTGTTTTTCCACGGCGTGGCACCGCGCCCGGCGGGGCTTGCCGGCCCGCTGATGGTCAGGCTCAGGCCGGCGCAACGGGCGACCTGTTTGCTCATCCACGCGGCCTGCTTGGTGACGAATTCTTCCAGGCTCATCTCGCCGCTCTGCACCATGTCCAGCGCCTGCTCCCAAATCGCCGTGGTCCCCGGGTCGGCGATGGCACGCGGCACGGCATCGATCAGGCTGAAAGCGGCCGGGGTAGCGGCCAGGGCCTTGCCGTTCTTGATCAGATAACCACGGTCGAGCAGGCCCTGGATGATCGAGGCACGGGTCGCTTCAGTGCCGATGCCGGTGGTGTCCTTGAGTTTCTGCTTCAGTAACGGATCTTCTACCAGTTTGGCGACGTTCTTCATCGCCTTGATCAGATCGCCTTCGGTGAACGGTTTGGGCGGTTGCGTCCAGAGGTCCTTGAGCTTTACGTCGGCCACCGCGCAGTCACGCCCTTGGGCCAATGCCGGCAGTGTTTGCGGCGCCGGTACTTCGCGGCCCCTGGCCGGGGCGAGGGCCTCGGGCAGGGCGCGCTTCCAGCCGGGCTCGACGATTTGCTTGCCGACGGCACGCAAGGCTTCACCGGCGCAGTCGAAGTCGGCCTGGGTCCGGTCGTATTCATGGTTGGGCAGAAACTGCGCCAGATAACGCGCGCGGATCAGGGTGTAGACCGCCCGCTGCTTGCCCGCCAGTCGCTCGAGGTTTTTCGCCGCAGCGGTGGGGATGATGCCGTGGTGAGCGCTGACCTTGGCATCGTTCCAGGCCCGTGAGCGGCGCTGAGGCTCCAGGAAATCGTTCAAGGCGTTCAGTGCCGGATCAGCCTGCCTCAGCGCGGCAAGAATGCCCGGTGCTTCGCTGTGCTGACTTACGGGCAGATAACCGCAGTCGCTGCGCGGATAGGTGATGACTTTGTGGGTTTCGTACAGGGCCTGGGCGATGTCGAGGGTTTCCTGAGCGCCGAGCCCGAGTTTCTTCGAGCAGACTTCCTGCAAGGTGCCCAGATCGAAGGGCAGGGGTGCCACTTCGCGCATCCGCTCGGTGCGCAGTTTGATGACCCGAGCACTCGCCGCGCTGCCAATCGCCGCCGCTGCTTGCTGCGCCAACGCTTGATTCAGGCAGCGATCCTGATCGTCGCAAACCTCGGAGGCCGCGCGCCACTGGGCGGTGAACGCGGTACCGTCGTGCAGCAGTTGCACATCGATGGCCCAATAGGCGACCGGTACGAAATCGGCGATGCTGCGATCGCGATCCACCACCAGGCGCAGGGTGGGCGTTTGTACCCGACCGACCGGTAATACGCCTTGATAACCGGACTGACGCCCCAGCAACGTGAACAGCCGGCTCATGTTCATCCCGATCAGCCAGTCGGCGCGGGAACGTCCGAGTGCCGAATGATAAAGACTAAAGGTCTCGGCCCCCGGCTTCAGGGCTGCCAATGCCTTGCGGATCGACGCATCGTCCAGCGCCGACAGCCATAGCCGCTGGATCGGCCCGCGATAACGGCAATGCTCCACCAGTTCTCGGGCGATCATCTCGCCCTCACGGTCGGCGTCGGTGGCAATCACCAGTTCGGTGGCCTCACCGAGCAGCCGCTTGACCGCTTTGTATTGGCTGGCCGTGCGCGGTTTGACGGTCATTTTCCACTTCTCTGGAATGATCGGTAGATCCGCCAGCACCCAACGCTTGTAACGCGCGTCATAGGCGTCCGGCGGCGCGGTTTCCAGCAGATGGCCGATGCACCAGGTCACCGTGACGTCCGTTCCCAGCCAGCAGCCGTCGCCGCGACGTTTGGCGCCGAGGACGGCCGCAATGTCTTTGGCCTGGGAAGGTTTTTCACAGAGGTACAGCCGCATAACCACCATCGTTCAGTCGGTTTGAAGAGGTGAACAGAATGCGCAGGGAATGAGATTGGAGCAACCTTTATCTGTATGGATATACAGATAACCAGTTCAATTTGCTCTGGCCCTCCGGGCGGCAGGTGCCGCCGAAGCTGCGGGTGTTTATTGAGTTGGTGGCGGCGCACATGCCGCTGACGCGTTCCCCAGGGTCATGGTTTAACTCCCGCTGATGGCTTTTGGAACGCCGCACCGCCCCGTTCGGCTGTGAAGCAGTCGCGGTACGGAAACATGAGGTATACCTATTAATCGCGGTCGCAGTTTTTTGGGCTGCTTCGCAGCCATCGGGGGCAAGCCCCCTCGCCACAGGAGCGTGGGCGCTCCCGATAATCCAGGAGAATCCGATGAAAACCTCCGGTCCTAGTCCTGTCATCACCATCGCAGAGCAGCCGGGCTGCCTGCTTGTAAAGTTTCACGGTATTCAGGTGGCCGCGTCCGCACGGGCGCTGGTGTTGCTCGAGGCCAACTATCCTCCGGTGTATTACGTACCGCGCGAGGACATCGATGAAAAGTACTATGCCCGCACCGATCACACGAGCTATTGCCCCTACAAGGGCGATGCCAACTATTTCAGCCTGCAAATTCCGGGACATGAAGGCGCTAATGCGGTGTGGAGCTATGAAGACCCAAAAGTGTCGGTAGAACAGATTCGCGGCTACATGGCGTTTTATCCCGATCAAGTGATCTTTGAGGTTCTCAAAGACGTCGAGTGATGGCCGCTTTTCAGACATTTACGAAAACGCCGCGCATTGGCGCGGCGTTTTCAAGGTCAGGTGTTCAGCTCATCGGGCAGCATCCACCAGCGTGGATTCATCAATCTGACTAATCGAGGTCACCCCGGTCAAGGTCATGGCGACGCGCATTTCCTTGGCGAAGATATCCAGCATATTCTCCACCCCGCGTTGACCATCGGCGGCCAATGCATAGGCCATGGAACGCCCCAGCAATACGCCTTTTGCTCCCAGCGCCAACATCCGTACAACATCAAGCCCCGAGCGGATTCCCGAGTCGACCAGCACCGTCAGATCATTACCGATGGCTTGCATGATGGGCGGCAATGCCTTGGTGGTGGAAAGCACGCCGTCCAGCTGTCTCCCACCGTGGTTCGACACGACAATGCCATCCGCGCCAAAGCTGACCGCGTCTCTGGCGTCCTGAGGATCGAGAATGCCTTTGATGATCATCGGGCCTTTCCAGAAATCACGAATCCACTCCAGATCACTCCAACTGATCGAAGGGTCGAAGTTATTGGCCAACCAGCCCATGTAGTCTTCGAGTGTCACGGCTTTACCAAGGTAATTCGAGATATTACCCAGGTCGTGTGGACGTCCCATGACGCCAACGTTGAATGCCCAGTCGGGTTTGGTCATGGCCTGAAGCATTCGCCGCGATGCCGCAAAAGGGCCTGACATGCCCGAGTGTGCGTCCCTGTATCGGGCGCCGGGCGTGGGCATATCTACGGTAAAAACGAGGTTCTGCACCCCGGCGGCCTTCGCACGTTCCAGTGCATTTTTCATGAAGCCCCGGTCTTTCAACACATACAGTTGAAACCAGATGGGTTGTCGGGTTTGAGCTGAGACCTCTTCGATCGAGCACACCGATACCGTTGATAGGCAGAGTGGGATGCCTTTATTTTCCGCCGCTTTGACAGCCTGCACTTCACCACGACGCGCGAACATGCCCGTCAGTCCTACCGGGGCCAATATGATGGGCATTGAAAGTCGTTGGTCGAAGAGGGTGGTTTCAAGGCTCAGGGTTTCGACGTTTTTCAGAATGCGCTGACGAAGGCTGATACCCGTCAGATCAGCGCTATTGGCCCTCAGCGTATGCTCTGCATAAGCCCCGCCATCAATGTAATCAAACAAAAAACGCGGGAGTTTTCGGCGTGCTGCTTCGCGATAGTCAGATGCGGATGAAATGATCATGAGGCCTCGGTCGGGTGAGTGGCGGGGCGATGGTTGCGTCGAGCGTCGGATCAGATTAACGAAAACGCCCCGCATTGCGGTAATGCTGTTCATTTAAGCTCGGTGTTTCCAGGCACACACACATGCGTAGCGATGGGCGGTGGAACAAGAGCAAAAGCGAGGCGGCCGACCTGTCTTTTGTTGATGGTGTACTTATCCGTTTCTGCGGTAACGGCGGCTATTGGTTCCGCCCTTACGGCGGGTCACTTGGAAGAGCCCCAAGTAACCAAGGGCTTTTGCCCCTTTCGTTCGGTGGCTCGCCTAGGCTCGCCATGCCCTCGCTCCGGTCCTGCTCCGTGGGCCCGCCGCCATCGGCCATCCATGGC
>NZ_JASBRE010000030.1 GCF_029960815.1 Pseudomonas sp. AL03 | reverse complement strand
GGTCAACGCAGATTTGAAGGGGTCAATTGTTCACCGCGCCACTCAAACGCCACCGGCGCCAACACCTGATCAATCTGCGCCTCGCGCCACAACATAGCGAAGCTTTTACCTACCCCCGGATGCACTCGATCCGGTGCAATCAGCGACAACGGCCACAGCACGAAGGCATTTTTCAGAATTTCTGCCCGCGGCAAAATCAAACCATCAAAGTTGCCCACCAGATCGCCGAACAGCAGCACGTCGATATCCAGCGGCAAACCCTTGCGGTCCGGTGCATAACGGCCGTTGTCCGCCTCGATGAATTTCAACCGGCGATCCAGTTCCATCAGCGGTAAATCGGTAAACGCCGACACCACAAAATTGAAGAACGGCCCGCTCTTGATCCCCACCGGCTGGCTTTCGAACACCGCCGAGCAGCGTATATCCACCATGAAACCTGCCAAGGCTTCCAGGCCAGCCTGCAAATGGGATTCACGCTCGATATTGCTCCCGAGCCCGAGATACACCTGAGTCAGCGACATCCGCGCTCGATCTCCACGCCCACACCACCCGTGGCAGCCGGGATCGCACCTGGCTTAGTCAGTTTGAGGCGCATCCAGGTGATCTTGAATTCGCTCATCAGCACTTCAGCCAGACGTTCGGCGAAGGTCTCGACCAGCTGGAACTGCGCCTGCTCGGAAAAAGCCTGGATGCGCGACGAAACGCTCGCATAATCGAGCGCCAGCGTCAGGTCATCACCGGCGGCGGCTGGGCGATTATCCCAAGCGAAGCTCAGATCAAGACGCAAGCACTGTCGGATGCCTCGCTCCCAGTCGTAGGCACCAATCACGGTGTCGACTTCCAGGCCCTCGATAAACACTCTGTCCAAGCACTTTTCTCCGCTGCACGACAAGGGCGCATTGCGCCGTTAGAATCAGGGCGTCCTCGCCCGGAATAGTTAGCATGTTTTGGTTATTGGCGATCCTCGCCTACCTGCTCGGCTCTCTGTCCTTCGCCATTTTGCTCAGCCGCCTGACCGGTAACCCCGATCCGCGAATGAGTGGCTCGGGCAATGCCGGCGCCACCAACATGTTGCGCCTGGCCGGCAAGAAACTTGCCGTCCTGACCTTGCTCGGCGACCTCTGCAAAGGCCTGCTGCCGGTGCTGATCGCAGGCATCGCGGGCCTTTCGCTGCAAGAACAGGCCTGGATCGGCGTCAGCGCCGTCATCGGCCACCTGTTCCCGCTGTACTTTCGCTTTCGCGGTGGCAAGGGTGTCGCCACCGCTGCCGGCATGCTGCTGGGCCTCTACCCGCCTGCTGCACTGCTGGCGGTCTGCGCCTGGCTGCTGACGTTCTACCTGACCCGCACCAGCTCACTGGCCGCATTGATCGCCACACCGCTGACCCTGCCGCTGCTGGCCTGGCAAGAACCGGCGGCACTGCTGCCCATGAGCGCACTCACGGGACTGATCGTCTGGCGCCATCGCGGCAATCTACGCGACCTGTTTGCCGGGCGCGAACGGCATTTTTAAATACCGGGCATGAGCGCCGCTCATCCCGCACGTCATCACAGTGCCGACAATTGCTCCATCGGCCAACGCGCCTGCACGCTGATCGCCAGGCTTTCGTGCTGACCGGCCTGCAAGCGCTGGCAGCCGGCAAACGCGATCATCGCGCCGTTGTCGGTGCAGAACTCCGGACGGGCATAAAACACATCGCCCTTCATGTCGCCGAGCATTTTTTCCAGTGAAGTGCGCAGTGCCTTGTTGGCGCTGACGCCGCCAGCGATCACCAGACGCTTCATGCCCGCCTGTTTCAGGGCACGCTTGCACTTGATGGTCAAAGTCTCCACCACGGCCTGCTGGAACGCCAGCGAGATGTCGCAACGGGCTTGCTCGCTGTCGTCCCCGGCGCTGACGCTTTGCTGCCAGGTGTTCAGGGCGAAGGTTTTCAAGCCACTGAAGCTGAAAGCCAGCCCTGGACGGTCGCACATCGGGCGCGGAAAGACGAAACGCCCTGCAACCCCTTGCTCCGCGAGGCGCGCGATTTCCGGGCCACCCGGATAATTGAGGCCCATCATCTTCGCGGTCTTGTCAAAAGCCTCACCGGCGGCATCGTCGAGGGTCTCGCCCAAGAGCGTGTATTGACCGATCCCGTCGACCTGAACCAGCTGCGTATGACCGCCCGACACCAACAAAGCGACGAACGGGAATTGCGGTGGTTGCGGCTCCAGCATGGGCGCCAGCAGGTGACCTTCCATGTGGTGCACACCCAGCGCCGGAATGCCCCAGGCGAAGGCCAGCGCCTGCGCGCAGGAGGCGCCCACCAGCAAGGCACCGACCAGGCCAGGACCCGCGGTATAAGCGATGGCGTCGATCTCGGTCGGCACACAGTCAGCTTCGGCCAACACCTGACGAATCAAGGGCAGCATGCGTTTGACGTGGTCACGCGAGGCCAGCTCCGGCACTACCCCGCCATAGGCGCGGTGCAGGTCGATCTGGCTGAACAGCGCGTCGGCCAGCAGGCCGCGTTCACTGTCATATAATGCGACACCGGTTTCGTCGCAGGAGGTTTCTAATCCCAGTACTAGCATGGGTTTGCGCCTTGTTTAGGCTAAGTTCGAAGGCGCGCATAATAGTCGCCATGGGATGCCCCGACTAGCGGTTTTCGATCAGAGGCTTTGCATTCCGAGCGATGAGGGGTTAACATCCGCAACCCTTAAAAACCGACGTCTTCAAGTGCTCTTTTGCCACGAGGATGTTGACCCCGGTAATGAATGAAGGTAGCTCTGGATGCCAGCCGTCAAAGTAAAAGAGAACGAACCCTTCGACGTAGCTCTGCGTCGTTTCAAGCGCTCCTGCGAAAAAGCCGGTGTACTGGCTGAAGTTCGTAGCCGCGAATTCTACGAGAAGCCTACTTCTGAGCGTAAGCGCAAAGCAGCAGCCGCTGTTAAGCGTCACGCCAAGAAAGTTCAGCGCGAACAGCGCCGCGCCGTTCGTCTGTACTAATACACAGACGTTCGTAGCAAGCTTCTGCCAAGCCCGGCCCTCAGCCGGGCTAATGGCATTTGCGGACAACGCTCGATGCTTCACCGTCAAAGCCGCACACGCGACCGAGACAAATCTGCTTCACAGCGTCAGACCTGGCTCTTTTGCCAGCAGTGCACGTCTTTTCTGACGAGCCTTCCAAGGCTACTGACGAGCACACCCACTGATTCCTCTAACGACGATCAGCCCAAGGCACCTTCTTGCGTGCCAGCTTATGAGCTATCCGAGGCCATCGACAGGCCGCAGCCGGATTCAGCGCAACACTTTCAAATAGTCGAATACTGATTGGTACTAACGTCAGTGGATTTTCGGCAGATACACTTCCCGACAGCGATTACGCAGACGACACTGGTCGAGCCGCATATTTTGCGCGCCTCAAACAACGACCCGCGCTCAGCCGCTCTTCGTTTCGGATTCATTGCAGCGCAGATGACGAGAACGCCATGGCCGGGCTAATTCCCCAGAGCTTCATTGACGACCTTCTGAACCGCACCGACATCGTCGATGTGGTCAGCTCGCGCTTGCAGATGAAAAAGGCTGGCAAGAATTACACCGCCTGCTGCCCGTTTCACAAAGAGAAAACCCCCTCCTTCAGCGTCAGCCCCGACAAGCAGTTTTATTATTGCTTTGGCTGCGGCGCTGGCGGCAACGCCCTCGGCTTCATGATGGACCACGACAACCTGGATTTCGTCCAGGCTGTCGAAGAACTGGCCAAAGCCGCCGGAATGGAAATCCCCCGCGAAGAAAGCGGACGGCCGCACAAACCGCGGCAGCCGACCGATTCGCCGCTCTACCCGCTGCTCACCGCCGCCGCCGACTTTTACCGCCAGGCCCTGAAAAGCCATCCGTCGCGCAAAGCAGCTGTGGATTATTTGAAAGGACGCGGGCTGACCGGCGAGATCGCCCGGGACTTCGGCCTCGGTTTCGCCCCGCCCGGCTGGGACAACCTGTTCAAGCACTTGAGCAGCGATACCCTGCAACAAAAAGCCATGATCGATGCTGGTCTGCTGATCGAGAATGCCGAAACCGGCAAACGCTATGACCGCTTCCGCGATCGCGTGATGTTCCCGATCCGTGACAGCCGCGGACGAATCATCGCTTTCGGCGGCCGGGTATTGGGCGACGACAAACCGAAATACCTGAACTCACCGGAAACCCCGGTTTTCCATAAAGGCCAGGAGCTCTACGGCCTTTATGAAGCGCGCAAGAACAACCGCAACCTCGACGAAATCATCGTCGTCGAAGGCTACATGGATGTTATCGCCCTCGCACAGCAAGGCCTGCGCAATGCTGTCGCGACCTTGGGCACCGCCACCAGCGAAGAACACTTGAAGCGGCTGTTTCGCGTCGTGCCCAACGTGCTGTTCTGTTTCGACGGAGATCAGGCAGGCAGAAATGCCGCCTGGCGGGCATTGGAGGCGGCACTGCCGAGCTTGCAGGATGGGCGGCGCGCACGCTTTCTGTTCCTGCCCGAGGGCGAAGACCCGGACACACTGGTCCGCTCCGAAGGCACTGACGCCTTCCGCGCACGGATTAACCAGCACGCCCAACCGTTAGCGGATTATTTTTTTCAACAGCTGACCGAGGAATCAGACCCACGCTCGCTCGAAGGCAAGGCCCACATGGCCACCCTCGCCGCGCCGCTGATCGACAAAGTCCCGGGCGCCAACCTGCGAATCCTGATGCGTCAGCGCCTGACCGAAATTACCGGGCTCAGCGGTGAGGCCGTGAGCCAACTGGTGCACAGCGCGCCTCAGGAAGCGCCACCGGCTTACGATCCGGGTATCGATTACGACGCCATGTCGGATTACAGCGATTACCATCAGCCGCAGGCACAAGAGATGTACGGGCCGCAGCAGGACTGGACGCCGAAGAAACCCGGTGCGGGCGGCAAGAAGTGGGACAAGAAACCGTGGGACAAGAACGGTAAACGTGGCGGTGATCGCGACCAACACAGCGCCCCACGCACACCGATTGCAGTCGAAGCCCCAACGCTGATAGCGCTGCGCACCCTCATTCATCATCCGGAGCTGGCGGGCAAGGTAGAAACCGCCGATCACTTCGCGAATGAGAGCAACACGTACGCGCAACTGCTGGTAGCCCTCATCGGGGCCGTGCAGAAAAATCCTAAGCTAAACTCTATCCAGCTAATGGCGCGCTGGCATGGGACTGAACAGGGGCGCCTGCTTAAGGCTTTAGCGGAAAAGGAGTGGCTGATTGAAGGCGACAACCTTGAACAACAGTTTTTAGACACCATTACTAGGTTATCGGCAAGTCAACACACAGATAGCCTGGAAGTACTTATCAGAAAAGCAAGGCAGCCAGGATTGACTGCGGAGGAAGCAATTCAGATCGCAAATCAGATGCGCGACCTATTAAAACGCAATATGGCTGTATCAGACCCGACCTCAACTGGCGCGTGAGGTCATAGCTCAGGTATAATCCTCGGCTTGTTTTTTGCCCGCCAAGACCTTCAGTGGATAGGGTGTTATGTCCGGAAAAGCGCAACAGCAGTCTCGTATCAAAGAGTTGATCACACTTGGTCGTGAGCAGGGCTACCTGACTTACGCGGAGGTCAACGACCACCTGCCGGAGGATATTTCAGATCCGGAACAGGTGGAAGACATCATCCGCATGATCAATGACATGGGGATCAACGTATTCGAGGTTGCGCCAGATAAGGATTCCCTTATGCTGGCCGACGCCGATACCGACGAAGCCGCGGCCGAAGAGGCAGCGGCAGCGTTGGCAGCGGTCGAGACCGACATTGGTCGCACCACCGACCCAGTGCGCATGTACATGCGTGAAATGGGTACGGTAGAGCTCCTCACACGTGAAGGCGAAATCGAAATCGCCAAACGTATTGAAGAGGGCATCCGTGAAGTGATGGGCGCAATCGCGCACTTCCCTGGCACGGTTGACCATATTCTCTCCGAGTACACTCGCGTCACCACCGAAGGTGGCCGCCTGTCCGACGTCCTGAGCGGTTATATCGACCCGGACGACGGCATTGCGCCGCCTGCAGCGGAAGTGCCACCGCCTGTCGATCCGAAAGCCGTGAAAGCGGACGACGACACCGAAGACGATGACGCCGAAGCGACGACTGATGACGAAGAAGAAGCCGAAAGCGGTCCGGATCCGGTCATCGCTGCACAGCGCTTTGGTGCTGTCTCCGATCAGATGGAAGTCACCCGCAAGGCGCTGAAAAAGCACGGCCGTGGCAACAAGCTGGCAATTGCCGAGCTGGTGCTCCTGGCTGAGCTGTTCATGCCGATCAAACTGGTTCCGAAGCAATTCGAAGGCCTGGTCGAGCGTGTTCGCAGTGCCCTGGATCGTCTGCGTCAGCAAGAGCGCGCGATCATGCAACTGTGCGTTCGTGATGCTCGTATGCCGCGTGCCGACTTCCTGCGCCAGTTCCCGGGCAATGAAGTCGACGAAAGCTGGACCGACGCACTGGCCAAAGGCAAAAGCAAATACGCTGAAGCCATTGGTCGCCTGCAACCGGACATCATTCGTTGCCAGCAGAAGCTGACCGCGCTGCAAACCGAAACTGGTTTGACGATCGCCGAGATCAAGGACATCAACCGTCGCATGTCGATCGGTGAGGCCAAGGCCCGCCGCGCGAAGAAAGAGATGGTAGAAGCGAACTTGCGTCTGGTGATCTCCATCGCCAAGAAGTACACCAACCGTGGTCTGCAATTCCTCGATCTGATCCAGGAAGGCAACATCGGCTTGATGAAAGCGGTAGACAAGTTCGAATACCGTCGTGGCTACAAATTCTCGACTTATGCCACCTGGTGGATCCGTCAGGCGATCACTCGCTCGATCGCCGACCAGGCCCGCACCATCCGTATTCCGGTGCACATGATCGAGACGATCAACAAGCTCAACCGCATTTCTCGCCAGATGTTGCAGGAAATGGGTCGCGAACCGACCCCGGAAGAGCTGGGCGAACGCATGGAGATGCCTGAGGACAAAATCCGCAAGGTATTGAAGATCGCTAAAGAGCCGATCTCCATGGAAACCCCGATCGGTGATGACGAAGACTCCCACCTGGGTGACTTCATCGAAGACTCGACCATGCAGTCGCCAATCGATGTCGCCACCGTTGAGAGCCTTAAAGAAGCGACTCGCGAAGTTCTGTCCGGCCTCACTGCCCGTGAAGCCAAGGTTCTGCGCATGCGCTTCGGTATCGACATGAATACCGACCACACCCTCGAGGAAGTTGGTAAGCAGTTCGACGTGACCCGTGAACGGATTCGTCAGATCGAAGCCAAGGCGTTGCGCAAGCTGCGCCACCCGACGAGAAGCGAGCATTTGCGCTCCTTCCTCGACGAGTAATAACTAAACCCCCGGCCCAGGCCGGGGGTTTTGCTTTATGCAGATAATATCCCCCGCACTTCGCTCCCGCCGAATTGCCCGTCTACACTCGAAACACTCCCCGAGCCATAACGAGACCGTTATGCCCAGACTGCCGACCGTGCTTTTTTTGCTGTCGCTATTGACCTGGACCGCAACGGCTGGCGCGCTGACTCTGACCGACGAAGAACGTAGCTGGCTGGCGGCACACCCGGATTTACGCCTGGGTGTCGATGCGTCATGGCCTCCCTTCGAGTTTCGCGACGATCAAGGCCGCTATCAGGGCCTTGCGGCAGACTATATCGACCTGATTCGCCAACGCCTGGCCATCAAGCTGACGCCCATCGAGCCCGTTAGCTGGACAGTCGTCCTGGAGCAGGCCAAACAAGCCAAGCTCGACTTGTTGCCGGGCATCATGTCGACACCGGAGCGCCAGACTTACCTGTCATTTACCCGCCCCTACCTGGACTTTCCGATTGTCATCCTTGCCCATGTCGGAGGCCCCCAACCACGCAATCTCGAAGACCTGTACGGCCTGAAAATCGCCGTGGTGGAAAACTACGCCCCCCACGAGCTGTTGCGCACCCACAATCCCGACCTGAATCTGGTGGCGATGCCCAATGTCAGCTCAGCGCTGCAAGCGCTGGCAACCGATGAAGTGGACGCAGTGGTAGGCGATCTCGCCTCCAGCGTCTGGAGCCTGCGCCAGCTCAAGCTCGACGGGCTCTACGTCAGCGGCGAAACCCCCTATCGCTACCAACTGGCCATGGGCGTGCCTCGGGACAACAAATTGCTGGTCGGCATTCTGGATAAAGTCCTGGCCGACATGACCCCGGACGAAATCAATGCCATTCAGGAGCATTGGGTCGGCAACGTTCTCGATCATCGAACCTTCTGGACCGATCTGCTGGTTTACGGTCTACCGGGGTTGCTGGTGCTGATCATCGTGCTGGCAGTAGTTCTCCGGATCAACCGCCGACTGAGTTCAGAAATTGCCCGTCGGGTCGATCTGGAACAAGAACTGCGCAGCAGCGAATACCACTACCGCGGGCTGGTGGAGAGCCTTTCGGCCATCGCCTGGGAAGCGCGGATCAGCGATTTCACTTACAGCTATGTGTCGCCCCATGCCGAGGATCTACTCGGCTACCCCCTGTCTCACTGGCTGATTCCGGGCTTCTGGCGCAACATTATTCACCCGGCCGACCTGACTCGCGCCCAGACCTTCTGCGATCACGAAGTACTGGCCGGGCGCGATCACAGCCTCGATTACCGAGTCATCACCGCCGATGGCCGCTGCATTTGGGTACGCGATATCGTCAGCCTGATTGAGCACGGCCATGAACCGGTGATGCGCGGGCTGATGATCGACATCAGCGAAGCCAAGCGCACTGAAGAGGCGTTGCGCCTGTCGGAACAGAAGTTTGCCTCGGTCTTCCAGCAATGCCCGGACATTCTAGTCATCGCGCGGCTCTCCGACGGCTGCCTGCTGGAGGTCAACGAAGCGTTCGAAGAACAGATCGGCCTCAAGGCCGAAGACGTCATCGGCCAGACGGCCACCGACCTGAACATCTGGGGCATACCCGGCGTCGGGCCGGGTTTGTTGCAGCGTTTGCAGGCCGGCAGCATCCGTAACCTGGAGATGCCCTTTCGCCGCAACAATGGCCAGGTATTTACCGGCCTGATCTCCGCAGAACCTTTCGACCTCGATACAACCCCTGCGCTGGTGGTGGTCGTGCGGGACATCAGCCAACTCAAGGAAACCCAGCAACAGCTGCAGACCTCCGAAGAGAAATTCGCCAAGGCCTTCCATGCCTCCCCCGACGGTTTGCTATTGTCCCGACAGAGCGACGGTTTACTGCTTGAGGTCAATGAGGGTTTCAGTCGCATTACCGGTTTCAATAGCGCGATGTCCGTGGATCGCTCCGTCCTCGAGCTGGGGATCTGGGTCAACCTCAACGAACGCAAACAGATGCTCGATTTGCTTCACCGGGACGGTTTCGTCCGCGACTTCAGTTGCCATATACGCCGCAGCGACGGGCAGATCCGCCTTTGCGAGGTGTCCAGCCGTCCGCTGCCGATCGGCGATGAAGACTGCATGCTGACCATCGCCCGGGACATCACCGAGCGACACCTGATGCAGGAGAAACTGCAACAGGCCGCCACAGTATTCGAGAGCACCGCCGAGGGTGTATTGATCACCGACACTCAACAGCACATCAGCGCGGTCAATCGTGCGTTTACCGAAATCACCGGCTACAGCGAAAGCGAAGCATTGGGTCACACCCCTCGCCTGCTCGCCTCGGGCCTGCACGACAGCGCGTTCTATGCCGCCATGTGGCATCAGCTGACCGCCGAAGGTCATTGGCAGGGCGAAATTTCCAACCGGCGCAAGAATGGCGAGCTCTACCCGAGCTGGCTGACCATCAGTGCGGTGCGCAACCGGGACAAATTTGTCACCCACTTTGTCGCAGTGTTCGCGGACATTTCCAGCCTCAAACACGCCCAGGCCAAGCTCGATTATCAGGCACACCACGACCCGCTGACCGGCCTGCCGAATCGCACGCTGTTCGAGAGCCGATTGCTGACTGCGCTCAACAACCAACAGGAAAACGGCGGCCAGGGCGCGGTGCTGTTCCTGGACCTGGACCGTTTCAAACACATCAACGACAGCTTGGGTCACCCTGTCGGCGACCTGCTGCTCAAGGGCATTGCCGTGCGCCTCAAGGAACAGTTGCGCGACATCGACACTGTGGCGCGCCTGGGCGGCGACGAATTCATCATCCTGCTGCCCGGCCTGCAGCAATCCAGTGACGCCGACAACATCGCGACCAAGTTGCTCAATTGCTTCGGCGCACCGTTCCAGGCCGGCGAACATGAGTTTTTTATCAGCGCCAGTATCGGCACCAGCCTGTATCCCAAGGATGGCTGCGACGTCGCCACGCTGGTTAAAAACGCCGATGCGGCCATGTACCGCTCCAAGGCCAAGGGTCGCAACCGGGTCGAAAGCTACACCCGCGACCTCACCGCTCAAGCCAGCGAGCGAGTGGCACTGGAACATGAACTGCGACGCGCGATCGAGCGCAATGAGCTGCACCTTCATTATCAACCGAAGATCAGCTTGGTCGACCATCGCCTGGTCGGGGCAGAAGCGCTCATTCGCTGGCGCCACCCGACCTTCGGCGATGTGCCGCCGGAGCACTTCATTCCGCTGGCCGAAGAAAACGGCATGATCCTGCAAATCGGCGATTGGGTTCTCGAAACCGCCTGCCGGCAGATGTTTGAGTGGAATCAGGTGTACGAACCCGTCGGCCCGCTGTCGGTCAACCTCGCGGGCGCTCAGTTGCGTCAGCCGAACCTGCTCGGCCGGATCGAACAATTGCTCAAGGACAACCGCCTCAAGCCCGGTTTCCTGCAACTGGAAATTACCGAAAACTTCATCATGAGCCAGGCTGAAGAAGCACTGGCAGTACTGCACCAACTCAAACACCTGGGTGTGCAACTGGCGATCGACGACTTCGGCACCGGTTACTCGTCCTTGAGTTACCTCAAACGTCTGCCGTTGGACATTCTCAAGATCGACCAGTCTTTCGTCCGCGGCCTGCCGGATGATCCCCACGACGCAGCCATCGTTCGCGCCATCATCGCCCTGGGCCGCAGCATGCAATTCACCATCATTGCCGAGGGCGTCGAAACCCTCGCGCAGCAGCAATTTCTCGCTGCCGAAGGCTGTGAACAGATCCAGGGCTACATCGTCAGCCTGCCCTTGCCACCCGACGAATTTTCCGCGACGTTTCTTCGTATAGCCATTTCAGACTTTTCGGATAGCACAGCGGAGAAACCGTCGCTATAATCCGCGGCCTACTGAGGGCCTATAGCTCAGTTGGTTAGAGCAGGGGACTCATAATCCCTTGGTCGTAGGTTCGAGTCCTACTGGGCCCACCAAACAAGAAAGCCGCGCAATGCGCGGCTTTTTCGTACCTGACGTTTTAATTCAGTTTGCTTCGCGTGTCGCTAAGTCGGATGACGCCCGCAGACCTTGTAGGCAAGCTCTGAAACTTGCATTTTGGCGCTTTGCTGCCATGTTGTGCTTTTCTTCGACGGGATACTCTCCGGACGTCGCTGACCATTCAGCGATCGGGCTTGGAAACCCGACGAGCGAATCGCAACAACGCGCCCAACATGACCGCAGACGTTTTACGGCTGCAATCCCTGTGTCATGGCGGCTGTGCGTGGGACGTCTTCGGACGTGCCGGTTTCCTAGGCTCCCGGTTTCCAACCTGCGCACAGCTGCCACCCATTCGCTTGGAAACGAACGTGGCAGCTCCTCAAGCTTAGGAGATACACCATGAGCAAAACAGACTCGTCCCAACCTTCAGAACTGAAACCATCGGCTTCACCCCTTTGATTTATCGCTCGAACCAAGCGCTATTCAACGTCCGCGGCGGCGTCCCTATCAGCTAGCCTGCACGGGCCACATCCGTTCAAGCATTTCCCCCGTCAACACGACCTCATACGTATCCGCCGCCCTACCCCACTGCTCCACGATGACCATGCCGTCCACCAGTGCTCCTGCCAATCCGATAATCGTATCGGCCAATTCCTCTACGATTTCTTGAGTCCGAAACCACACGCGATCGGTAATCTCTTTCAGCTCAGCCGTTACGCGATCAGACGACGCCAGATCCGTATTGGGGTAGGCAATATTGCGCAGCAAGTGCCTTAATTCCCTTATTTTTGCGTAGTCCTGTTCCGCCCCAAGCTCTCCTTTGAGGATGGCTATCACTTTCGACTTATCGACGCGTTTTTCGGCCGAATGTTTTGAAGGTAATGTCTGCCCCATAGCGCCTGCAAGGAGGACCATCATCCGGGCTTCCAAATGCTCCTTCATCGCGTCTATCGACGAAATGGATCGCACCAAGGTGATGGAAGCGCCCCCTTGATGCCTTAAGTCCATGGTCACTGTCAGGGTCACGCCGCCCGTTACAAACCCCAGGGCTCGGGCCATGACGTAATGCCCCATTTCGTGATGGGCAATCTGCAATGCATGGTCCCGTATAGCGGGGGGCATCTTGTTCGTCATTTCAATCGCCTCGCATCCCTTGATGTCGCATTCGACTACGAGTGCTCTGGTGGTGTCCATGTCTAGTCCTGAAATAGGTTTACACCTGTTTCACCCCCCCCCGAGCGCTGCGCGGGCTGTGCCTGTAACATGCCAACCCATTGATCTGTGCCGCTGGAGACGACCTTTGCCTGACACTCGCCCACCCGTTCTTGACGAAATCGACCGCCAGTTGATTGCAGCCCTGCAAATCAATGCCCGCGAGAGCGTCGCCATGCTCGCGCGACAATTGGGCATCGCTCGCACCACCGTCACTTCGCGACTGTCTCGGCTGGAAAAGGCCAGAGTAATCACCGGTTACGGCGTGCGCTTGGGTCAACGTGTCGTGGATGGCGGCTTGCAGGCGTATGTCGGGATCACGGTGCAACCGCGCTCGGGCAAGGAAGTGTTGCGACGTCTCAGTGCGATGGCTCAGGTGCAGCAGTTGTGTGCGGTGAGTGGCGAATTTGATTATGTGGCGTGGTTGCGCACCGATTCACCTGAGCAGCTGGATCAGTTGCTCGATCAAATTGGCAGCGTGGATGGCGTAGAGAAGACCACGACCTCAATCATTCTCAGCAGCAAGATTGATCGCGGCCAGCCGGTTTAATCCAATTTGCTCGTTGCGCTCGTCAAATTGCAGTATTTACAAGCAAAACGACGACACATTGCGTCTTATTAACGTGTTCTAAGCTCTCTAGAATGGCTGCCATCTTTTCCTATACTCAGATGCGCATCCCGCGTCGGGTCGCCAGCAAGGTCAGCCATGAACAAGAACAATCGCCATCCTGCAGACGGTAAAAAACCAGTCACCATTTTCGGCCCGGACTTTCCTTTCGCCTTCGACGACTGGATCGAACACCCGGCCGGCCTGGGCAGCATTCCTTCGCACAATCACGGCGCCGAGGTAGCGATTGTTGGTGCCGGCATCGCCGGCCTGGTGGCGGCGTACGAATTGATGAAACTGGGCCTCAAACCCGTCGTTTACGAAGCCTCGAAGATGGGCGGTCGTCTGCGCTCCCAGGCATTCAACGGCGCTGAAGGCATCGTCGCCGAGCTCGGCGGCATGCGTTTCCCGGTGTCGTCCACCGCGTTTTATCACTACGTCGACAAGCTAGGCCTGCAAACCAAACCCTTCCCGAACCCGCTGACACCTGCCTCGGGCAGCACGGTGATCGACCTCGAAGGCCAGACCCATTACGCACAGAAACTGGCGGATCTTCCTGCACTGTTCCAGGAAGTCGCCGATGCCTGGGCTGATGCGCTGGAAGCCGGTTCGCAGTTCTCTGACATCCAGCAAGCGATCCGCGACCGCGATGTACCGCGCCTCAAAGAGCTGTGGAACACCCTCGTTCCGCTGTGGGACGACCGCACGTTCTATGACTTCGTTGCCACTTCCAAAGCCTTCGCCAAGCTCTCTTTCCATCATCGCGAAGTGTTCGGCCAGGTCGGTTTCGGTACCGGCGGCTGGGACTCGGACTTCCCGAACTCGATGCTGGAAATCTTCCGTGTGGTCATGACCAACTGTGACGATCACCAGCACTTGGTGGTCGGTGGCGTGGAACAAGTGCCGCTGGGCATCTGGCGTCATGTGCCGGAGCGTTGCGTGCATTGGCCTGAAGGCACCAGTCTCAGCTCGTTGCACAGCGGCGCACCGCGTTCCGGTGTGAAAAAAATCGCCCACGCACCGAACGGCCGTTTTACGGTCACTGACAACTACGGCGACACACGCGAATACGCGGCTGTACTGACCACCTGCCAAAGCTGGCTGCTGACCACCCAGATCGAATGCGACGAAACCCTGTTCTCGCAAAAAATGTGGATGGCCCTCGACCGCACGCGCTACATGCAATCGTCGAAAACCTTCGTGATGGTCGACCGGCCGTTCTGGAAGGACAAGGATCCGGAAACCGGCCGCGACCTGATGAGCATGACCCTCACCGATCGCCTGACCCGCGGCACTTACCTCTTCGACAACGGCGACGACAAGCCCGGCGTGATTTGCCTGTCGTACTCGTGGATGAGCGACGCGCTGAAAATGCTCCCGCACCCGGTGGAAAAGCGCGTGAAGCTGGCACTGGATGCGTTGAAAAAGATCTACCCGAAAGTCGACATCGCCGCGCGGATCATCGGCGATCCGATCACCGTGTCCTGGGAAGCCGACCCGCATTTCCTCGGTGCTTTCAAAGGCGCCCTGCCCGGCCATTACCGCTACAACCAACGCATGTACGCGCACTTCATGCAGACCGACATGCCGGCCGAGCAGCGCGGCATCTTCATCGCCGGCGACGACGTTTCGTGGACGCCGGCCTGGGTCGAAGGCGCGGTGCAGACCTCGCTTAACGCGGTGTGGGGCATCATGAAACACTTCGGCGGTGAAACTCACGCCGAGAATCCGGGTCCAGGAGATGTGTTCAACGAAATCGGTCCGATCGCCTTGCCCGAGTAAGAGGAATCCGAAATGCGCGTAGCCCTTTACCAATGTCCACCGCTGCCCCTGGAGGTTGCTGGCAACCTGCAACGTCTGCATCAACTGGCGCTGGAGGCCAAAGGCGCCGATTTGCTGGTGCTGCCGGAGATGTTCCTGACCGGCTACAACATCGGCCACGACGCGGTCAGCGTGCTGGCGGAGGTGCACAACGGTGAGTCGGCGCAACAGATCGCGCGCATTGCCAAGACGGCCGGGATCGCCATTTTGTATGGCTACCCCGAGCGTGCGGAGGACGGGCAGATCTACAACGCCGTACAGTTGATCGACGCTCATGGCGAGCGGTTGTGCAACTACCGCAAGACTCACCTGTTCGGCGACCTCGATCACTCGATGTTCAGCGCCGGAGGGGATGATTTCCCGCTGGTCGAGCTCAATGGCTGGAAGCTCGGTTTCCTGATCTGTTACGACATGGAGTTCCCGGAAAACGCCCGGCGCCTGGCCCTGGCCGGTGCCGAGCTGATTTTGGTGCCGACGGCGAACATGATTCCCTTCGATTTTGTTGCCGATGTCACCGTCCGTGCCCGGGCTTTCGAAAACCAGTGCTATGTGGCTTACGCCAACTATTGCGGCATCGAAGGCGAGATCCAGTATTGCGGCCAGAGCAGCATCGCCGCACCGGATGGCAGCCGTATCGCCCAGGCCGGGCTGGATGAAGCGTTGATTGTGGGCGAGCTGGATCGACAGTTGATGGTCAATTCCCGCGCTGCCAATCGCTATCTGCTTGATCGTCGTCCCGAGCTTTACAGCGAGCTGAACAAGCGCTGATCCGCTAGCATTAGCGCTTCTCTGTTCTGGAAGTGCTCATGCCTGCGCTGAACCACCCCCACCTTCACACTGAAACCCTGGCCAACGGTCTGCGGGTGACGTTGCGTCATGTGCCCGATTTGAAGCGCAGTGCTGCTGCGTTACGAGTCGCTGTCGGCAGCCATGACGTGCCGCTGGCATGGCCCGGGCTGGCGCACTTTCTCGAACACTTGCTGTTTCTCGGTACAGAGCGCTTTCCCGCTGGCCTTGGGCTGATGGCCTACGTCCAGGGTCATGGCGGTCAGGTGAATGCCAAGACCAGCGAACGCACCACGGACTACTTTTTCGAATTACCGCCTCAGGCGTTTTCCGGGGGACTGGAGCGTCTGTCGGATATGCTCGCTCATGCGCGTATGACTTCGGACGATCAATTGCGGGAACGGGAAGTGCTGCACGCAGAATTTGTCGCATGGTCTCGGGATACGGCCGCTCAGCAGCAATTCGCGCTGTTCGACGGTCTTTCAGCGGCGCATCCACTGCGGGCGTTTCATGCCGGCAACCGCTACAGCCTGCCGGTCCCGCAACCTGAGTTTCAGCAAGCCTTGCAGGATTTCTATCAGCGGTTTTACCAGACCGGGCAGATGACCTTGAGCCTGGCCGGGCCGCAGAGTTTCGATGAGTTGAGGGCGATGGCTGAGAGCTTTAGCGCTGCTATTCCCATAGGGGAAAAGGTCCCGCAACAAGCGCCTCCATCGCTGATGGATTTTACGGACAAAAGTTATCAACAAGCTGGAGCGCGCCGACTGGATCAGCTGTTTACCTTCGAAGCGTTGCCGGATTCATCGTCCGAAGCGCTGGCGTTTCTGTGTCATTGGCTGAACGCCGCGAAACCCGGTGGCCTGCTCGCGCAATTGCGTGAGCGCGGGCTGGCTGACAGCCTGAAAGCCGCGCCGCTGTATCAGTTCGCCGGTCAGGCCTTGTTGCACATTGAACTCACGTTGCCTGCCAAAGCGACGCCCACCGGAATCCGCGAGCAGCTACTGGATTGGCTTGGATTCTTTGCCTCGCAGCAACCCTGGACCAGGTTGCGCGAAGAATACGCCGCCCTGCTGCAACGCCAGCAGCAAGTCAGGGGCGCCCTGCAACTGGCCCGACTGGACAGCGAACAGCGCGAAGCCGGGTTATCCGAATCGGGCGTTACAGCGCTCAAGGAAATACTGAAACAAATCGGCGCTGTGGATAACTTCACCGGCCAATGGCAACTGCCAACACCCAATCCGTTTTTGCGCGCCGAGGCCCCGGCACCGAGTGCCGGACTGATCCGCGGCCAGACCAGTAAACACCGAGGCCTGCGGACCTTTGCCCAGGATCGTTCGAGAGGCCGTCGCGAACGTTCGCCCATGCAGTTCAGTCAGGCGTTGCCGGATAACACTGCCGAAGGTGCCGTTTACCTGCGCTGGCGTCTGCACTCGGCACCTCGTAGCAACCTTCAGGCGAGCCTGGAAAACCGTCTTCAGCCATTACGTGAAGACGCTCGTCAGGCAGGTGTCGATTGTTCCTTCAGCGCATCAGGCAATGAATGGCTACTGAAAATGACCGGGCTACAGGAGCCGATGCCGACCGTCCTCGAACATGCGCTGAAAGAACTGACAAAACCTGATGACGATTTCTCGCAAGAAGAGCCGACGAGCGTTGCGCTGATGCCGATTCGACAGCTGCTTAAAGCGCTGCCCGATCATTGCCTTGTGCGCACTGCCGATTCGGGCGATTTGATGCAGCTTTGGTCGAGCGCGCGCTGGGATGGTCTGGCGACCGGTCTGTCCGCCCAGACACAAGCGGCGATAGGCCTTGTCTTGAGTCGTGTGCCCGGCACTGCGGACAATCAACTGACGCCGCCCTCCCCGATAAGCACGCAGCGTCTCTGGAGCGCTGTCGATACCGAGTCCAGCGAACACGCGCTGTTGCTCTTCTGTCCGACCGCAACCCAGGACATCGCTGACGAAGCCGCCTGGCGCTTGCTGGCTCACCTCTGCCAGACGCCGTTTTACCAACGCCTGCGGGTCGAACTGCAGCTCGGTTATGCGGTGTTCAGCGCCCTGCGGCAGATCCATGGACAGACCGCGCTACTGTTCGGCGTGCAATCTCCAAGTGTCGCGCCTCTGGACCTGCTGGAACACATTGAACATTTCCTGAGCGATTTGGCCGGGATGATCAACGACATCGATGACGTGACCTTAATCGACCAACGCCAGGCACTGGCCGATCAATTCGATAGTGCGGCACTACCCGATGCCCAGGTTGCCGAACTGCTCTGGCAAAGCAAACTGGCTGGCCACTCGTCGGATTACCTGGAGCTTCTGCCGCAGACGATTCTGATGATCGACCGTGAAATGTTACTGGCCGCAGCCCATCGACTGAATCAGGCAGAAGGTGGTTGGCGCTGCCTGGCCAGCGGACCGTGCCCAGCCTCGCTTTGGCAAGCGGTAAAATGATCATTACCGGTGCTGCAATTAGCTTTCTCAAAGATTCCCGGCCAATCGCCCTGTAATTTTGAGTAACATAGCCACCTAACTATCTGAACATCTCCGGCGGGAGGTGGACTATATGTATAGATCTCAACTGTCCCATCACCTGAAGGAGCGCTCCTATGTCCTGGTCCAAACCTGCTTACACCGACCTGCGTATCGGCTTTGAAGTCACCATGTACTTCGCAAGCCGCTAAGTTCTGCCGTTTAGGTAGAAAGCTTGGTTCAGCGCCTCGGTTTGCCGAGGCGTTTTTGTTTTCAGCGTTGAAATGATGGAGCACCCATGTTCGTCCAGATTCTAGGTTCCGCCGCCGGGGGCGGTTTCCCCCAGTGGAACTGCAACTGCGTGAATTGCGCAGGTTTTCGCAACGGCAGCCTGCGGGCCAAGGCGCGGACCCAGTCGTCCATCGCGATTTCCGATAACGGCGTGAACTGGGTGTTGTGCAACGCATCGCCGGACATCCGCGCCCAGCTCCAGAGCTTCGCCCCGATGCAACCGGGCCGCGCCCTGCGCGATACCGGCATCAATGCGATCATCCTGATGGACAGCCAGATCGATCACACCACCGGCCTGCTCAGCCTGCGCGAAGGTTGCCCGCACCAGGTCTGGTGCACCGACATGGTCCATGAAGACTTGAGCACCGGTTTCCCACTGTTCCCGATGCTGACCCACTGGAACGGCGGGCTGACCTGGAACCGCATCGAACTTGACCAAAGCTTCACCATCCCGGCCTGTCCGAGCCTGCGCTTCACCCCCTTGCCGCTGCGCAGCGCCGCACCGCCGTACTCGCCGCACCGCTTCGACCCACACCCGGGCGACAACATCGGCCTGATCGTCGAAGACCTCAACACCGGTGGCAAACTGTTCTACGCACCGGGCCTGGGCAAGGTCGACGCACCGCTGCTGGAGATCATGGCCGGCAGCGATTGCCTGCTGGTGGACGGCACGATGTGGGATGACGACGAAATGCAGCGCCGTGGCGTCGGCACTCGTACCGGTCGGGAAATGGGCCACCTGGCGCAGAACGGCCCCGGCGGCATGCTGGAAGTGCTGGAACAACTGCCCAAGCAGCGCAAAGTGCTTATCCACATCAACAACACCAACCCGATTCTCGATGAGGATTCGCCTGAGCGTGCAGAACTGACTCGGCGCAATGTTGAAGTGGCCTACGACGGCATGAGTATTGTGTTGTAGCGGATGGCCCCTTCGCGGGCAAGCCTCGCTCCTACAGAGGAATGCCTTCCAAATGTAGGAGCGAGGCTTGCCCGCGAAGGCGTCCGAACTGACACCTCAGAATCAACCGGTTGTTCCCGGAGAACCGAAATGACTGACACAGCAATGTCCACCGCCGAATTCGAAGCCGCCCTGCGCGCCAAGGGCGCCTACTACCATATCCATCACCCGTATCACGTGGCGATGTATGAAGGCCGGGCGACGCGCGAACAGATCCAGGGCTGGGTCGCCAACCGTTTCTATTATCAGGTGAACATTCCCCTGAAAGACGCCGCGATTCTAGCGAACTGCCCTGATCGAGAAATCCGTCGTGAGTGGATTCAGCGCTTGCTCGACCATGACGGTGCCCCCGGCGAAGACGGCGGCATCGAAGCCTGGCTGCGTCTGGGCCAGGCCGTCGGCCTCGACCCGGATCAGCTGCGCTCTCAGGAATTGGTACTGCCCGGCGTGCGCTTTGCCGTGGACGCCTACGTCAACTTCGCCCGCCGGGCCAGTTGGCAGGAAGCCGCCAGCAGCTCGCTGACCGAACTGTTCGCGCCGCAGATCCACCAGTCGCGCCTGGACAGCTGGCCGCAGCATTACCCGTGGATCGATCCGGCCGGTTACGAGTATTTCCGCACCCGCCTGGGTCAGGCGCGCCGTGATGTAGAACACGGTTTGGCAATCACTTTGCAGCACTACACGACGCGGGTCGGCCAAGAGCGCATGCTGGAAATTCTCCAGTTCAAACTGGACATTCTTTGGAGCATGCTCGATGCCATGAGCATGGCCTACGAATTGAATCGCCCGCCGTACCACAGCGTGACCGAACAACGGGTTTGGCACAAAGGAATCACCTTATGAGTTTCGATCGCAGCAAGACCCCAACCTGGCGTACCGGCTACCGCTTCCAGTACGAACCGGCGCAGAAAGGTCATGTGCTGCTGTACCCGGAAGGCATGATCAAACTCAACGAAAGCGCCGCGCTGATCGGCGGTTTGATCGATGGCGAGCGTGATGTCGCGGCGATCATCGCCGAACTGGGCGCGCAGTTCCCCGGCGTGCCTGAGCTCGGTGAAGACATCGAGCAATTCATGGAGGTCGCCCGTGCTCAGCACTGGATCGAACTTGCCTGATTCCGCGTCAGACAAGTTACCGCCCAAGCCCGAAATCGGTCTGCCTTTGTGGCTGCTCGCCGAGCTGACGTATCGCTGCCCGCTGCAATGCCCGTATTGCTCCAATCCGCTGGACTTCGCCGAGCAAGGTAAAGAACTGAGCACCGAACAGTGGATCAAGGTGTTCCGCGAAGCACGGGAGATGGGCGCGGCGCAGTTGGGCTTTTCCGGCGGCGAACCGCTGGTGCGCCAGGACCTCGCCGAGCTGATTGCCGAGGCGCGCAAGCTGGGCTTCTACACCAACCTGATCACCTCAGGCATCGGCCTGACCGAGCAGAAAATCAGCGCCTTCAAGAAGGCCGGTCTGGACCACATTCAGATCAGCTTTCAGGCCAGCGACGAGCACGTGAACAACTTGCTGGCCGGCTCGAAAAAGGCCTTCGCCCAGAAGCTGGAAATGGCTCGCGCAGTGAAAGCCCATGGCTATCCGATGGTGCTGAATTTCGTAACCCATCGGCACAATATCGACAAGATCGACCGGATCATCGAGTTGTGCATCGCCCTTGAGGCGGACTTTGTGGAACTCGCCACTTGCCAGTTTTACGGTTGGGCCCAGCTCAATCGGGTCGGTCTGTTGCCGACCAAGGAACAACTGGTCCGCGCCGAACGCATCACCAACGAATACCGCGCCAAACTGGAAGCCGAAGGGCATCCGTGCAAACTGATTTTCGTCACCCCGGACTATTACGAAGAGCGCCCGAAAGCCTGCATGAACGGTTGGGGCAGTATTTTTCTGACGGTCACGCCGGACGGAACCGCCCTGCCCTGTCACGGCGCCCGACAGATGCCGGTGCAGTTTCCCAACGTGCGCGACCACAGCATGCAGCACATCTGGTACGACTCGTTCGGCTTCAACCGCTTCCGCGGCTACGACTGGATGCCCGAGCCATGCCGCTCCTGCGACGAGAAAGAAAAGGACTTCGGCGGCTGTCGCTGCCAGGCATTCATGCTCACGGGGGACGCGAGCAATGCCGACCCGGTGTGCAGCAAGTCGGAACATCACGGCGTGATCCTCAAGGCTCGCGAAGAAGCCGAGCACGCGACCCAGACCATCGAACAACTGGCCTTTCGCAATGAACGAAATTCACGACTCATCGCTAAAAGTTGAACCCTTCAGCGCTGCCAGGGCTGTCGCGGCCGGCATCGACTTCGCCGAGTTGCAGGTCGGCCGGCACGGCTTGTTCTGGAACGAGTACCGACCCGAGGACGCCGCCTGCCGGATCTGGCATTGGCGTGATGGCCAGGCGCATTGCCTGACGCCAGCGGGCTTCAGTGCGCGCAGTCGGGTGTACGAATATGGCGGTGGAGCGTTTTGTCTGACCGATGACGGGATCGTGTTCGTCAACGAGGCGGACCAACAGCTGTATCGGCAATCGCTGGCAGGCGAAACACCTGAGTTGCTGAGCTCAGGCGAATGCCGATACGGCGATCTGCAGTTCGCTGATGGGCAGGTATTGGCGGTTGAAGAAAACCGCGATCGGCATCGCCTGGTGGCTATTGATGTGGCTGACGGCGCACGTCATCTGCTGGCCGAAGGCGCCGACTTCTATGCCGCGCCGACGTTGAGTCCCGACGCGCAACGACTGGCGTGGATTGAGTGGAGTCGTCCGGATCAACCATGGACCGCGACTCGCCTGATGGTTGCCGAACGCCAGAACGATGGCAGTTTTGCTCTGCCGCGTTGCGTGGCTGGCGCAGACGCTGAGGAATCGCTGCAACAACCGAGGTTCGATGCAAGTAGCCGCCTGTTTTGCCTGACTGATCGCGGCGGCTACTGGCAGCCTTGGGTGGAATCGACAGACGGTCTGAAACCGCTACCGAGTGCCGCTGCCGATCATGGGCCAGCGCCATGGCAGCTGGGTGGCAGCACCTGGTTGCCGCTGAGCGAAGGCAGCTATCTGGCAAGCTGGACCGAAAACGGGTTTGGCAGACTGGGTCTTTGTGGTGACTCCCGTGAAGATTTCACTGGCGATTACAGCCGGTTCCGCCATCTCGCGCTGGATGAGCGGTTCATTTACTGCATCGCCGCCTCGCCAGTCAGTTCGTCGGCAGTCATTGCCATCGACCGCCAAACCCGGCAGGTCAAAACATTGGCTGGCGGTGTTGCACCGTTGCCCGCCGAACAGATCAGCGTCCCGCAAACCCTGCGCTACCCGAGCGGTTCGGGCGAGGCACACGGCTTTTTCTATCCCGCGATGAACCGTGAGGAAAAACCGCCTCTGGTGGTGTTTATCCACGGTGGCCCGACTTCGGCCTGCTACCCGATGCTCGATCCGCGCATCCAGTATTGGGCACAACGCGGCTTCGCTGTGGCCGACCTCAACTACCGCGGCAGCAGTGGCTATGGCCGGGCTTATCGACAAGCGCTGCATTTGAGCTGGGGCGAAGTGGATGTGGAGGATGCCTGCGCAGTCGTCGCTCATCTTGCCGGACGCGGACTGATCGACGGTAACAAGGCGTTTATTCGCGGCGGCAGTGCCGGCGGCTACACCACACTGTGTGCGCTGGCTTTTCACACAGTCTTCCGCGCTGGCGCCAGCCTGTATGGCGTCAGTGATCCGGCGGCACTGGGCCGGACGACCCACAAGTTCGAAGGCGATTATCTGGATTGGCTGATCGGCGACCCGGTGCAGGATGCCGAACGCTACGCTGCACGAACACCACTGCTGCATGCGGGCAACATCCGTGTGCCGGTGATTTTCTTTCAGGGTGAACTGGACGCCGTGGTGGTTCCTCAACAGACCCGCGACATGGTCACGGCGGTGCAGGACAACGGCATTCTGGTTGAAGCGCATTATTACGCTGACGAACGCCATGGCTTTCGCAAGGCCGGCAATCAGGCCCACGCACTGGAGCAGGAGTGGTTGTTTTATCGAAGGGTGATGGCGCTGTCGGAATGAAATCGCAGCGCTCCATTCGCGGGCAAGCCTTGCCCGCGAAACTCAGCGCTTGGCGATGATGTACACCGCATGCACGATCCCAGGGATGTAACCGCACAACGTCAGCAGAATATTCAGCCAGAACGCGCCGGCGAAACCGACTTGCAGAAACACACCCAGTGGCGGCAATAGAATGGCGATGATGATGCGAATAAAGTCCATGGGGTAGCTCCTGATTTAAAGTTGGCTCGTGTGAGCCTACAGCTAATCGACCTGTACCGTTCGTCAGGGTTCAGTGCGGTTCTTCAGGCCAGTATCTCAAGACCGTGTTTCTGAACGATGCTCAGCAACTTCAGCGCCATGCCACTGGGGTGCTTGTCTCCCGCTTCCCATTGTTTAAGACAACAAGCCTCGCTGGCGTTATGGCGTACGCTGCTGGAAGAAGTGATGAATGGCTCGGAGGGCGTTTGAACAGCCCGGCAAGACTGGATGATATAGGCTGAACACTTTTCTGCAGGTAAAAGAAAACCCCGCCGAAGCGGGGCTTTACAGACTGTTTCCCTGACATCCATTTCACTCCACCGTCCTGGCAGAATCCTACGTGTCCGTGTTGTTGCTTTGCGCTTCCTGCGCGACGTCCATGTAAAGTAGATTAGCTGTGGATCCAATTTTCTTCTATGGGAGAAGAGCAGCACGTCATGTAAGAAAATGCTTACACGACGTTACATTGTCAGAACTGTCCTGCGTCCAGCAGAAACAACGACTCGCTGCCGGCCTTCACCGACGCGCTCAATGAGTGAATACGCGGCAGCAGGCGTGCGAAATAGAACCGCGCCGTGCCCAGCTTGCTTGCGTAGAAATCGTCCTGCGCTTCTTTACCCAAGGCCGCCTTGGCCATCAGTGCCCACATGTAGGCGTAGGCCACATAACCGAATGCTTGCAGGTACTCGACCGAGGCCGCACCGATTTCGTTCGGGTTGTTTTTCGCACGGTCGAGCAACCAGGCCGTCAGCTCGTCGAGGGTGGTCACCGCTTCGTTCAGCGGCTTGGTGAACTCCACCAGGTCAGCGCTGGCGGTCGCGGTGAAATGACGGATCTCGTCAGCGAACAGGTTGTAGAACGCCCCGCCGGTGCCGACGATCTTGCGTCCTACAAGGTCCAGCGCCTGAATGCCGTTGGTGCCTTCGTAGATCTGGGTGATGCGCACGTCGCGCACCAGTTGCTCCTGGCCCCACTCACGGATGTAACCGTGACCGCCGAAAATCTGCTGGCCGTGAACCGTGGTTTCCAGACCCAGGTCGGTCAGGAACGCCTTGGCCACCGGAGTCAGCAGGGCCACCAAATCTTCCGCGCGTTTGCGGGTCGTGGCGTCTTCACTGAATTTGGCGGTGTCCAGTTGCATGGCCACGTAGGTCGAGAAGGCACGGCCGCCTTCGTTCGAGGCTTTCATGGTCAGCAGCATGCGACGCACGTCCGGGTGGACGATGATCGGGTCAGCGACCTTGTCCTTGTTCTGCGCACCGGTCGGCGAACGGCTTTGCAGACGGTCGCGGGCGTACTCGACGGCGTTCTGGTACGAGCGCTCGCCGGTGGCCAGGCCCTGGATACCCACACCCAGACGCTCGTAGTTCATCATGGTGAACATCGCCGCCAGGCCTTTGTTCGGCCCGCCGACCAGATAACCCACGGCCTCGTCGAAGTTCATCACACAGGTCGCGGACGCCTGGATGCCCATCTTGTGCTCGATCGAACCGCAGTTAGCCGGGTTGCGCGCGCCCAGGCTGCCGTCGGCATTGACCATGAACTTGGGCACCAGGAACAACGAGATGCCTTTCGGGCCTGCGGGTGCATCCGGCAGTTTGGCCAGCACTAGGTGGATGATGTTTTCGGTCAGGTCGTGCTCACCACCGGTGATGAAGATCTTGGTGCCACTGACTTTGTAGGAACCGTCGGCCTGCGGTTCGGCCTTGGTGCGGATGATGCCCAGATCAGTACCGGCGTGCGACTCGGTCAGGCACATGGAGCCGGCCCAGACGCCGGCGTACATGTTCGGCAGGTACGCGGCTTTCAGCGCTTCGCTGGCGTGGGCGTTGATCGACAGGCAGGCGCCGGCGGTCAACATCGGATACAGACCAAACGACAGACTGGCGGAGTTGACCATTTCTTCGACCTGAGCCGAAACCGCCTTGGGCATGCCCATGCCGCCGTAGGTCGGATCGCCACCGACACCGACCCAACCGCCTTCAGCGTAAGTCTGATAAGCCTGTGGGAAACCGGCCGGCGTGGTGACGGCACCATCGGCCCAATGGCAACCCTCTTCGTCAGACGCACGGCTCAGGGGCGCGATACTTTTGCTGGTGACCTTGCCGGCTTCTTCAAGAATGGCTTCAACCGTTTCCGCATCGACAGTCTCGGCGAGCGCAGGCAGTTCGGCCCAGAGTTTAGCGACCTCGAACACTTCATTGAGGACGAAGCGCATATCGCGCAGGGGCGCTTTGTAGTCAGCCATGGCAAACCTCGCAAGATCTAAACAGGTGATTCGTAGGAATGTTGCTTTCGTTGGGTTCGAGTGTAACCCAACAACTTTTACGACACATAGGGTCAGCACGTGACCGTTTTGTTATTTTTAGTCACCAATAATTCGACCATTAAAGAAGCCCGCAGCTAGGCGGGCTCTTTTCCGACGGTTTGAAAAACTATAGCGCGAACAACTCCGCAGGCAGCTTCATCAGGCAATCGCTGCCCGCTTCGATGGCCGCGCGATGAGCAGCCGTGCGTGGCAACAAACGTTTGAAGTAAAACTCGCTGGTCGCCAGTTTCGCCTGGCAGTAATCGGCATCATCACTGCCCGAATCGAGCTGTGCCTGAGCGACCAACGCCATGCGCAGCCACAGATAGCCGAGGATGATGTAACCGCTGTACATCAGGTAATCCACCGAGGCCGCGCCCACTTCATCCGGATTTTTCATCGCGGCCATGCCGACCTTGGCGGTCACCTCTCCCCACTGCTGATTCAGGTCGTTGAGCTGCGCCACGTAGCTGGCGAGTTGCGGATGCCCGGCGTTTGCCGCACAGAACTTGTGGACGATTTTGGTGAACCCGCGCAGCAATTTCCCTTGGCTGCCGAGGACTTTTCTTCCAAGCAAGTCCAGCGCCTGAATGCCGTTGGTGCCTTCATAGATCGGTGCGATCCGGCAGTCACGAACCAACTGCTCCATGCCCCACTCGCGGATGAATCCGTGACCACCAAACACCTGCATGCCGTGGTTGGTCACTTCCAGTCCGGTATCGGTCATGAAGGCTTTGCAGATCGGCGTGAGGAACGCCAGCAGGTCTTCGGCCTCCTGACGCGCCGTTTCATCCGGGCTCAAATGCGCCACGTCCAGCAACTGCGCGGTGAAGTAAGTCAGCGCCCGATTGCCTTCGTTGAAGGCCTTCATGGTCAGTAACATCCTGCGCACGTCAGGATGAACAATGATTGGATCAGCGGCTTTTTCCGGTGCTTTCGGACCGGTCAGCGAGCGCATCTGCAGACGGTCGTTGGCGTACTTGATCGCGCCCTGAAAGCTCGCCTCCCCCAGACACAAACCCTGCATGCCGGTACCCAGCCGCGCATGATTCATCATGGTGAACATGCAGTTCAGGCCCTTGTTCGGCTCACCGATCAAGAAACCCCTGGCGTCGTCGAAATTCAGTACGCAGGTGGCTGAAGCCTTGATGCCCATTTTGTGTTCAATCGAGCCGCAGGAAACGCCGTTGCGCTCGCCAGCATCACCCTCGTCATTGGGTAGGAATTTAGGAACGATAAACAGCGAAATGCCCTTGGTGCCGGCCGGAGCATCCGGCAGTTTCGCCAGCACCAGGTGAATAATGTTGTCGCTCATGTCGTGCTCGCCGGCGGAGATGAAAATCTTGCTGCCGGAGATCGCGTAACTGCCATCGGCCGCAGGCACCGCGCGGGTTTTGATGATGCCCAGGTCGGTGCCGCAATGGGCTTCGGTCAGGCACATGGTGCCGGTCCATTGGCCTGCAGTGAGTTTGCTCAGGTAAGTCTGTTTTTGTTCTTCAGTGCCATGGGCGTGAATTGCCGACATCGCGCCGTGGGTCAGGCCGGGGTACATGCCCCAGGAGGTGTTGCTGGAGCCGACCATTTCGCTGATGACCAGCCCCAGTGAACTCGGCAAACCCTGGCCACCGTAAACCGGATCAGCCGCCAGGCCATGCCAGCCGCCTTCAACGTATTGTGCGAATGCCTGCTTGAAGCCTGTAGGCGTCGTGACCACACCATTGTCGAAATGGCAGCCTTCTTCGTCGCCGCTGCGGTTCAGCGGTGCGAGAACGTTCTCACAGAATTTGGCACCTTCCTCGAGGATCACATTGACCATGTCCGGGCTGGCATCGGTGGCGCCCAGCGCGGCGTAGTTGCTGTGAAAATCGAAGACGTGGTCGATCAAAAAGCGCATGTCGCGCAGGGGAGCTTTGTACTCAGGCATGGTCATTTCTCCGGCAGCAGATTCCCCAAACCTACTGCCGCGCACCCGCCCTCACAATCACAGTCCAGACGCTGAATGCGTCATCATCACTCAATCATTAGCGGCGTCCATGCGCACCGCGCCACGGCGGTTCTGACCGAACGCCACCACACAGTTTCGCCCCGCTCCCTTGGCGCTGTAGAGCGCCTCGTCAGCGGACTTGAGCACTTTTTCGGGGGTACGCTGCTCCAGTCGTTCGGCGACACCAATACTGACGGTGACCGACACACTTGAGGCGCCCGAACCCGCCCGGCGCTGGCGACCTTGCTGGTCATCCTGGGGGCGGCTGTCCTGATTGCGCAGCTGAATGTTGTAGGTGGCGATGGACTCGCGGATGACTTCCAGGTGCGGCATGCACTCTTCTAGGGTCTTGCCCGCGAACACCAGGGCGAATTCCTCACCGCCGTAGCGATATGCCTTACCGCCTCCGCCGATTTTCGACAGTTTGCTGGCGACAAGTCGCAGCACCTGGTCGCCGACATCGTGGCCGTGGGTGTCGTTGAATTTCTTGAAGTGGTCGACGTCGCTCATTGCCAGCACGTAATTGCGCCCCAACCGCTGCATCCGCTCGTTCAAGGCGCGGCGGCCCGGCAGACCGGTAAGCTCGTCACGGAAGGCCATTTGATAGGCCTCATGGGCGACCGCTGCGGCAATCATCAACATCACCTGACTGCACATGATGTTCAGGGTGAACGGCAGGATGAACGTTTTCGGCAACATCCAGAACAACCCGAGCAAGCCCACCAATTGGGCAGCATGCAAGGGTCTCGGGTTGCGCCAGTATTGCCAGGCCAGTAACGCAAACGAGGCGATGAACACTGGATAAGACAACTGGATCAAGCTCATCCAGGCGCCATGCAAGGCTGGCCAACGGATCTGCGACAGCCACATCAACAGCGCTTGTGGGTAACTTTGTTCCAGCCCCAACGCTACGCTACCGAAGGCCATCAATACCGCGAAGCGCGCCACCATGTCCTGGAACAGGTGGGTGCGCTCCTGCCAGGCGGCGAACACGCCAAAGAGCAGCGGCAGCAACAGGCAGCACAGATGGAAGACCACCGCGGCGTCTTCACGGACTTTGCCATTGTCGCGGTAGTAATCCGTCTGCGTGTCGAGCAGGAAGTAGGCGATATACACCGTGACCATCAGAAACAGCTCACGCTGACGTCGGTAAACCGCGCAGTAAGCACCGCCGAGCAACAACACCAGCGTTGGCAGTACGTTGAACAGCGAGGTGAAAAAGACGTTCAGATCCTTCACGTACGCAGCCGCAAGCCCCGCAAGCAAAAGCACTAATGACGGCAGGAAATGGCTGTAACGCACAGCGGAAGAACGCGGCAAGGGTAAAGCTCCAACCCGGCAAACAGGATGGCATTGTGCCTGCTCCTTGAGCAGCATGTCACATCGCCATCCTCTTTAACGGCAGCAAAGGCGTTCTTCTTAGCGTTTTAGTCAGGAATATTTACGCGTTGATATCGCGCACAAAAAAACCGCTGCTCCCGAGGAAACAGCGGCTTTATGAAGCGACAGCGTGGGGCTTAGTAGCCCAGCGCGAAGTTCTCTTCTTTCATGTCCATCAGGTTGTTGGCGCCCGATAGCATGGTGACAACATGAGTGCGAGTACGCGGCAGGATGCGCTGGAAGTAGAAGCGCGCAGTCTGCAGCTTGGCGGTGTAGAACGCCTCTTCGGTAGTACCGGCAGCCAGTTTCTCGGCAGCCAGACGCGCCATGTCAGCCCAGAAATAAGCCAGGCAGGCGTAACCGGAGTACATCAGGTAGTCCACCGACGCCGCGCCGACTTCTTCGCGGTCTTTCATGGCAGCCATACCGACCTTCATGGTCAGCTCGCCCCACTCTTTGTTCAGCGCCGCCAATGGCTCGACGAACTCTTTGACCGCTTCGTTGCCTTCGTTGGTCTGGCAGAACTTGTGGACGATCTTGGTGAAGCCTTTCAGAGCCTCGCCTTGAGTCATCAGCACTTTACGGCCCAGCAGGTCGAGTGCCTGGATACCGGTGGTGCCTTCGTACAGCATCGAAATGCGGCTGTCGCGAACGTTCTGCTCCATGCCCCACTCGGCGATGAAGCCGTGGCCGCCATAGATTTGTACGCCGTGGTTGGCGGACTCGAAGCCGACTTCAGTCATGAAGGCTTTGGCGATTGGCGTCATGAACGCCAGCAATGCGTCGGCTTTCTTCTTCTCTTCTTCGTCCACGCCGTATTTGACGATGTCGACTTGCTTGGCGGTGAAGTAAACCATCGCACGGTTGCCTTCGGCGAAGGCTTTCATGGTCAACAGCATGCGACGTACATCAGGGTGAACGATGATCGGGTCAGCGGCTTTTTCTGGTGCTTTCGGGCCGGTCAGGGAGCGCATTTGCAGACGATCGCGAGCGTATTTCAGGCCGCCCTGGAAGCCGATCTCGGCATGAGCCAGACCTTGCAGCGCAGTCCCCAGGCGTGCGGTGTTCATGAAGGTGAACATGCAGTTCAGGCCTTTGTTTGCCGGGCCGATGAGGAAACCGGTCGCCGCGTCGAAGTTCATCACGCACGTGGCGTTACCGTGGATACCCATCTTGTGTTCCAGGGAACCACAGGTCACGGCGTTGCGAGCGCCGATCGAACCGTCTTCGTTCGGCATGAACTTGGGAACGATGAACAGCGAAATGCCTTTGGTGCCAGCCGGTGCATCCGGCAGGCGTGCCAGCACGATGTGGACGATGTTGTCGGCCATGTCATGTTCGCCGGCCGAGATGAAGATCTTGGTGCCGGATACTTTGTAGGAACCGTCGGCCTGAGGTTCAGCCTTGGTACGCAGCATGCCCAGGTCGGTGCCGCAGTGCGGTTCGGTCAGGCACATAGTGCCGGTCCACTCGCCGGAAACCAGTTTGGTCAGGTAAGCCTCTTGCTGCTCAGGCGTGCCGTGCTCGGAAATGGTGTTCATCGCGCCATGGGACAGACCTGGGTACATGCCCCACGACCAGTTGGCTTCGCCAACCATTTCGCTGACAGCCAGACCCAGAGACTCCGGCAGGCCCTGGCCACCGTGCTCTACGTCGTGGGCCAGGCTTGGCCAGCCGCCTTCGACGAATTGTTTGTAGGCTTCTTTGAAGCCAGTCGGGGTTTTAACGCCGGACTCGCTCCAGGTGCAACCTTCGGTGTCACCCACGCGGTTCAGCGGAGCCAGCACCTGCTCACAAAACTTGGCGCCTTCTTCGAGAATGGCGTCAACCATGTCTGGAGTTGCGTCCTGGCAAGCCGGAAGGCTCTGATAGTGGGCTTCGTAGCCGAGCAGTTCGTCACGAACGAAGCGAATATCACGCAAGGGGGCCTTGTAGTCAGGCATAGCGATAAACCTCTGCTGATGTAACCGGGAATGAACGACCGTGTTGATTTGTTGTGACGGTCAAACAGTTGTTTGAAACATACGTTTACGCCTAAATCTTGTCAAGCGCCGATCTTTTGCCATTCGTCATCACGCCGTGGGAATACCGGGCACAGCGCAGGGCAACACCGTTGACTGAGCAACACGCTGTGCAGGAAAGATTAGTTGAGCGAGAAAGACTTACGCAGAAAAACGCCGCGAAAAGTCGCGGCGTCGAAGAAGCGGATTGAGCGAGGGATCAGGCGAACGTATCGATCAACGTACCGAGCACTTCGTCGGATGCCTTGGCGACTTTGACACCCAGCTCAACCTGAAATTTACCTTGGGACATCTCGACCATGTTACTGGCCAGGTCCGACTGCTGACTGCGATCTACCGAACGCAGACGATCAACCTGAGCCTCGGAAGACTGGCTGGTCACCGAGCGCTCGATCGTCGTGTTGGCGATCTGGCCAGAGGCTTGATCGACACGGTTCTGCCCTGTCTGAATAGTGCTCAGACCGGCATAAAAAGCGGTGTTTCCTGAGATTTCCATGGGGGAACTCGTCCTTGCAAAGGATCAACAGCAGCCATTGAACCAGACCCGCCGGCAAAAGGCCCGACAAAAACACTAATGGCACAGTGCCTTGTCATAGTTAAAGCCCACCCAAAAAATTTCAGTCCAGCAAATCCAGTTGAAGATGCTCGGCCACCGCCTCGGCGGTCACCAACTTGAGTTTCGGCACCCGCCCCAGGCACGGTGCCGGGATCCGCTCGGCCAGGGTCGCAAGGTTTTCTTCCAGACGTGAAGTCTTCGCATCAATGATATTGGCCACCCACCCCGCCAACTGCAAACCGTCCTGAGCAATTGCCTCAGCCGTCAGCAGCGCATGGTTGATGCAACCCAGGCGCACACCCACCACCAGGATCACCGGCAGATCCAGCGCCATCGCCAGGTCCGACAGATTATCCTGATCTGCCAAAGGCACCCGCCAGCCGCCAGCACCTTCGATCAAGGTAAAATCCGCCTGCATATTGAGAATTTCCCGCATGGGCGCCAACAATGATTGCACCGTCAATGCCACACCGGCCTCCCGTGCCGCCAGATGCGGAGCGATGGCGGGCTCGAACGCCACAGGGTTGACCTGTGCATAAGTCAAAGGCATCGAACACTCCGCCAGCAACGCCAATGCATCGGCATTGCGCAAGCCCTTGGGCGTCACATCGCAACCGGAGGCGACCGGCTTGCCCGCCGCCGTACTCAATCCCGCCAACCGCGCGGCATGCAGCAAGCCTGCGGCAACCGTGGTCTTGCCAACATCGGTGTCCGTACCGGTGATGAAATACGCTGCGCTCATTAGGGTTTCTCCAAAACGGCGTACACCACTTGATAAGTCGCCGGCAGACCTTCGGCCTGACGAAATTGCTCATAAGCCTCGATCAAGCCGAGGATCCGCGCCCTGCCGGTCAAACCACCCGGCCGACCGGGGTTCAGGTTGTGCGCGCCCAGCGCCTTGAGTTCATGGGTCAGGCTGCGCACATCCGGGTAATGCGACACGTGCGGTCGGGTTTCCAGGCTTGCGACGCTCAAACCGCTGGCCGCGCACAGCTGTTGATAAACCCCGAACTCGCGGAAGCGGTTGACGTGCACCATGCCGTCCACCTGACGCCAGCTGTCACGCAGCTCAAACAACGTGCCCACGCACAGACTAGCAAACGCGAAAATTCCGCCCGGTTTCAGCACCCGATGCGCCTCACTGAGCACCGAGGCGAAGTCTGCACACCACTGCACCGCCAGGCTGGAGAAGATCAAATCGCAGGTCGAATCCTGCAACGGCAACCGCTCGGCATCGCCTGCGATGAAATGCGTTGCCCCCCCCAATGGCCGGGCGTGATTGAGCATGCCTTCGGCGATATCCAATGCCAGTCCGTTACTGGCAGGAAATCGCTCGCCCAATGCACGGCTGAAATGCCCGGTGCCGCAGCCCAGGTCCAGCCAGACACCCGGCACAAAGTCCGCTGGCAAACGACTCGACAATTCACTGCCAACATCACGCTGCAATTCGGCCACGCTGTCATAGCTCGCCGCCGCGCGGGAAAAGGATGCCGCCACCTGGCGTTTGTCGGGCAAGCCGCCGGGCAGGTTGGGAAGGGATAAATCAGTCATCACCGAACTCATGCAAAAAGGCCTGGATCGCCCCCGCCACACCGTGGGGGTCTTCCAGGAGAAACGCGTGACTGGCCTGCTCAATCAGACCGATTTCGACGTCCGGCAGTAGCGCCAAAAGCTCCCCGGCAGCTTCTGCCGGGACTAGCCCGTCGAGGCCGGCGAACAAATGCAGTTGCGGCCCTTGAAAGTCCAGTAAGGCCTGACGCGTGCCCAACCCACCCAACAGTTCCAAGCCACTGAGCAGCACAGGTGCCGTAGTTTTGGGGGCTGCCGCTAATAAAAGCCGAGCAAGCGACCGCGGGTCAGTAGATCCTTGGGAGCAAAGCAGGCTGAAGCGTTTCAAGGTCGCGCCTGGGTCAAGACGACAGGCGTTAAGGAACGCAGTGAAATCCTCTTCGTGCATGGCATTGGTCCAGCCAGCCCAAGCCACGAAGCTTGGATTGCTCGCCAGCGTCAGCAAGCCGCAGCAACGATCGCCGCGCCGCGCCGCCAACTCGGAAGCGAGCATACCGCCCAGGGACCAGCCACCGAGCCAGACATCCTGTGGCACCGTCGAATCCAACTCATCAAGCCACTCCTCAAGATCGCTTGATTCCAGTTCCGGCAACGGTTCGATCTCGACCCGCAGGTGTTCATCCAGCCCTTGTAACGCGGCCGCCAAGGGCTCCAGAGGAGAAATCCCGAGACCCCAGCCGGGTAGCAGAATCAAACGATTACGCATGGCTTGGCTCCGGTCCAAGTTGTTGAAAACAATCGGCCAGTCCCTTTAACAATAGCTGCACCTGCGCCTCGCTGTGGGCGGCGGTCAGGGTCACGCGCAGACGAGCGCTGCCGGCGGGCACGGTCGGTGGGCGGATCGCCGTCACCATCAGACCGCGTTCGCGCAACATCTGCGACAGTCGAACCGCACGCCCGGCATCGCCGATCATGATCGGTTGGATCGGCGTGAAGCTGTCCATCAACTCCAGGCCGATCTGCTCGGCACCGTGGCGGAATTGGCAGATCAGCGTTTTCAGATGCTCACGTCGCCAGTGTTCGCTACGCAGCAGTTCAAGGCTTTTCAGCGTCGCGCAAGCCAGCGCCGGCGGCTGGCTGGTGGTGTAAATGTAGGGACGGGCGAACTGGATCAGGCTCTCGATCAGCTCCTCGCTGCCAGCCACAAAAGCCCCGGCCGTACCGAACGCCTTGCCGAGGGTGCCGACCAATACCGGCACGTCTTCCTGACTCAGGCCGAAATGCTCGACAATCCCGCCGCCATGGGCGCCCAGCGGACCAAACCCGTGAGCGTCATCGACCATCAACCATGCACCTTTGGCTTTTGCCTCCCGAGCCAGCGCCGGCAGGTCGGCGATGTCGCCGTCCATGCTGAACACGCCGTCGGTGACGATCAGAGTGTTGCCGGTCGCCTTCTCGAGACGCTTGGCCAGACTCGCCGCGTCGTTGTGCAGGTAGCGATTGAAGCGCGCACCGGACAACAGCCCCGCATCCAGCAACGACGCGTGATTGAGCCGGTCTTCCAGCACCGTATCGCCCTGCCCGACCAGCGCGGTGACCGCGCCGAGGTTGGCCATGTACCCCGTGGTGAACAACAGCGCGCGCGGGCGACCGGTGAAATCGGCCAAGGCCTCTTCCAGCGCGTGATGCGGGCTGCTGTGGCCGATGACCAAATGCGACGCCCCGCCGCCGACGCCCCAACGAGTTGCTCCGGCGCGCCAGGCTTCGATCACTTGCGGGTGATTGGCGAGGCCCAGGTAGTCGTTGTTACAGAACGCCAGCAACGGCTGACCATCAACCACCACTTCCGGGCCTTGAGGGCTTTCGAGCAATGGGCGATGGCGATAAAGATTTTCGGCACGACGGGCAGCAAGGCGCGCGGCGAGATCGAAAGACATGCAGGCCTCGCGAGTAAGAAAAAACACACGATCCCTGTAGGAACGCCGAACCGCTCGCTCCTACAGGGCGGGGGAAGTCAGACCGCAGCGTTATAAAACTGCTCGCTGCTCTTCTGCTCAACCAACGCCTGCTCGATAGCCGCCTGATGGACTTCGTCAGCGTGCTCTTCGCGCGCTTCCGGCAGGATCCCTAAGCGCCCGAACAGTTGCATGTCCTTGTCGGCCTGCGGGTTGACGGTGGTCAGCAATTTATCGCCGTAGAAAATCGAGTTGGCACCGGCGAAGAACGCCAGGGCCTGCATCTGCTCGTTCATCGCTTCGCGGCCGGCGGACAGGCGCACGTGGGATTGCGGCATCAGGATGCGGGCGACAGCAAGCATGCGGATGAAGTCGAACGGGTCGATATCGTCGGCGTTTTCCAGCGGCGTACCGGCGACTTTCACCAGCATGTTGATTGGCACCGACTCAGGATGCTCTGGCAGGTTGGCCAGCTGGATCAGCAGATTGGCGCGGTCATCAAGCGACTCGCCCATGCCGAGGATCCCGCCGGAGCAGATCTTCATTCCCGAGTCACGCACGTAGGCCAGGGTCTGCAGGCGCTCGCTGTAAGTGCGGGTGGTGATGATGCTGCCGTAGAACTCAGGCGAGGTATCGAGGTTGTGGTTGTAGTAGTCGAGGCCGGCTTGGGCCAGCGCTTCGGTCTGATCCTGATCCAGACGACCGAGGGTCATGCAGGTTTCCAGGCCCATGGCTTTCACGCCTTTGACCATTTCCAGTACATACGGCATGTCTTTAACCGACGGGTGCTTCCACGCCGCGCCCATGCAGAAACGGGTCGAACCGATGGCCTTGGCGCGAGCGGCCTCTTCGAGGACCTTCTGCACTTCCATCAGTTTTTCTTTTTCCAGGCCGGTGTTGTAGTGACCGGACTGCGGACAATATTTGCAATCTTCCGGGCAGGCGCCGGTTTTGATCGACAGCAGCGTCGACACCTGGACCCGGTTGGCGTCGAAATGTGCGCGGTGCACCGTCTGCGCCTGGAACAACAGGTCGTTGAATGGCTGAACGAAGAGTGCTTTGACTTCGGCCAAAGACCAGTCATGACGCAGGGTTGCAGTGGTGCTGGCGCTCATGGGCGTTTCCTTGTTTTATGCATGGCTTGCGGCTGGGGAATGGAATACCCACAGACGCGACACGGATGTTCGGCATATTTAAGGAAGAGCGATGCGCTGTCAACCACGATACGCAGGACCGGTCTACATCTGGTTAAACAATGACCAACACTGTTTACTCTGCAGTGAAGCAACCGAAGGACCCACGCCCATCTGCATGGCGTGCGAAACCGATCTGCCCTGGCTTGGCGATCATTGCCAAACCTGCGCGCTGCCGCTGCCCACCGCAGGCCTGACCTGTGGCCAATGCCTGAAACAACCGCCCGCCTTCGAGCGAGTGGCCGCGCCATGGACGTACAGCTTTCCGGTAGACACGTTGATCATGCGCTTCAAACATTCTGCGAAGTGGCCGTTTGGCCGCCTGCTCGCCGAACTTCTCGCGCAATTCCTGCAAAATTGCTTCGATGAGGATCTAGAACGGCCCGACGCTCTGGTCCCGGTGCCGCTGGCCGCCAGGCGCCTGCGCCAACGGGGTTTCAATCAGGCCGCAATGCTGGCCCGCTGGCTCAGCGCCAGCCTCGACATTCCTTGTGATGAAACGCTGCTGTTGAGGATTCAGGACACCCGCGCGCAACAGGAGCTGAATGCCGACGCCCGCAAAAAAAACCTGCGCAATGCCTTCACTCTTACGCCCGATGCGTCCATCAAGGGTCGACATTTGGCAGTGGTCGACGACGTGCTCACCACCGGCGCCACAGCCCAGGCCCTCGCTCGGCTGTTGATGGACGCCGGCGCTGCGCGGGTGGACGTCTATTGCCTGGCCCGCACACCCAAACCCGGCGATGTGCCCTGACTTGACTCCCGGGCCCCAAGCCGCCAACGTCCTTCTCATCGCCACAGCCCAAAGCGTCTTGCCATGTCCTTGCCTACGTTGTTGTCCCAGCACATCGTCCGTCGTCCACAGCGCATCGCGTTACTGCAGCACATCGCCGAACAGGGCTCGATCACCCGCGCCGCCAAAAGCGCGGGCCTGAGTTACAAAGCGGCCTGGGACGCCATCGATGAGTTGAACAACCTCGCGCAAAAGCCGTTGGTGGAGCGCAGTGTCGGCGGTAAGGGCGGTGGCGGCGCCAAACTCTCCAGCGAAGGCGAGCGCGTATTGCGCCTGTATCAAAAGCTGCAAGCCTTGCAGGCTCAGGTGCTGGAAGCCGCCGAAGATGCCAGCGACTTGGACCTGCTCGGTCGGCTGATGCTCAGAACCAGCGCGCGCAATCAATTGCATGGCAAGGTTGTGGCGATCGATAACCAAGGGCACAACGACCGGATTCGTCTTGAATTGGCAGAAGGCTTGACCATCGATGCGCAGATCACCCACGACAGCACTCTGCGGCTGGAATTGGAAACCGGCACCGAAGTGGTCGCCCTGATCAAGGCTGGTTGGCTCGACCTGCTGGGTATCGAGGACGACGCAACGCCGGGACACAATTGCCTGGCGGGCATCATCGAAGAAATTCTCGACGCCGAGAACGGCCCCAGCGAAGTGCGCGTCGGCTTGCCCAACGGCCAGACACTGTGCGCGCTGGCCGAACCGCTGCACTTGAAAACCCTCGGCCTCGCCGCCGATAAACCGGTGCGGGTGCAATTCGCGCCGTCCAACATCTTGCTCGGTACACCGCTCTGAAACATTAGCGTCATTAACGCGCTTTAAGGTGACTGCAAAAACCCGCAGGGAGCTTGATATGAGCCTATTAGAAGACAACCAATCCACCGACCTCGAGAATATGGTCGGCCTCAGCCGTCGAGGCTTCATCAGCGCCGGCGCCCTTTGCGGTGCAGCAATGTTCCTGGGTGGCAACCTGCTGAGCCGCAGCGTGCTGGCCGCCAGCGTCAGCGCCGGCTCCAGCAAACTGTTGGGTTTTGACAGTATTTCCGCCGCCACCAGCGACGCCATCAGCCTGCCGCCAGGCTACACATCTTCGGTGTTGATCAGCTGGGGGCAGCCCCTGCAGAACAACGGCCCGGCGTTCGACGCGAGTGGCAACGGCACGGCCGAGCATCAGGAAATCCAGTTCGGCGACAACAACGACGGCATGAGCCTGTTCGAATTCCCCGATGACAACAACCGGGCGCTGATGGCGATCAACAACGAATACACCAACTATCGCTACCTCTACGCTCACGGCGGCATGCCGCAGTCGGCTGCAGACGTGCGCAAGGCGTTGGCCTGTGAAGGCGTGTCAGTGATCGAAGTGCAGCGCAAGAACGGCCAGTGGCATTTCGTCCAGGGCTCGCGCTACAACCGGCGCATTCACGGCAACGCGCCGATCAGTCTGAGCGGCCCGGCCGCTGGCCACGAGCTGTTGAAAACCAGTGCCGACCCACACGGCAAGAACGTCCTTGGCACCTTCCAGAACTGCGCCAACGGCAAGACGCCGTGGGGCACGTATCTGACCTGCGAAGAGAACTTCACCGACTGCTTTGGCAGCAGTAATGCCGAGCAAAAGTTCGACGCCGCGCAGAAACGCTACGGCGCGGTGGCGGCCAGCAAAGAGATCAACTGGCACCCGCACGACGAGCGCTTCGACTTGGCGAAAAACCCCAACGAACTCAACCGTCACGGCTGGGTGGTGGAAATCGACCCGTTCGACCCGCAATCGACGCCAGTCAAACGCACCGCGCTGGGTCGTTTCAAACATGAAAACGCCGCCCTTGCCGAAACCAATGACGGTCACGCCGTGGTGTACATGGGCGACGACGAGCGCGGCGAGTTCATCTACAAATTCGTCAGCCGCGACAAGATCAACCACAAAAACCCCAAGGCCAACCGCGACCTGCTGGACCACGGCACTCTGTACGTGGCGCGTTTCGACGCGGGTGACGGCAATGCCGATCACCCGAAAGGCCAGGGCGAGTGGGTCGAGCTGACCCACGGCAAAAACGGCCTCGACGCCAGCAGCGGTTTTGCCAGTCAGGCCGAAGTGCTGATTCACGCGCGCCTCGCGGCCACGGTGGTGAAAGCCACGCGTATGGACCGTCCGGAGTGGATCGTCGTCAGCCCCAAGGATGGCCAGGTGTATTGCACGCTGACCAACAACGCCAAGCGTGGCGAGGATGGCCAGCCGGTGGGCGGACCTAACCCGCGCGAGAAAAACGTCTATGGGCAGATTCTGCGCTGGCGCACCGACCGTGACGATCACGGTGCCAAAAGCTTTTCCTGGGATCTGTTCGTGGTCGCCGGTAACCCGGGCGTCCACGCCGGCACGCCGAAGGGCGGTTCGTCGAACATCACGCCACAGAACATGTTCAACAGCCCGGATGGGTTGGCTTTCGATGATGCCGGACGGTTGTGGATTCAAACCGATGGCGACTCGAGCAATGCCGGTGATTTCGCGGGTATGGGCAACAATCAGATGCTCTGCGCTGACCCGGTAACCGGAGAGATTCGGCGCTTCATGGTCGGGCCGGTGGGCTGTGAGGTGACGGGGATCAGCTTCTCGCCCGACCAGAAAACCTTGTTTGTCGGGATTCAGCATCCGGGGGAGAACGGTGGGTCGACGTTCCCTGAGCATCTGCCGAATGGCAAGCCACGGTCTTCGGTGATGGCGATTTCCCGGGAAGATGGCGGGATCGTCGGCGCCTGACCGGGCCTCTTGATGATCGTTCCCACGCTGCGTGGGAACGATCCCACTAAAGAAGCCCCGTCTGCGCTACCATGCTTGGCCGGACGCGGCAGCCTGCCGCGCGCAGGAGTCAGCATGGCCCACCCGTTTGCAACCCTCACCCCAGACCTCGTGCTCGATGCCGTCGAAAGCATTGGCTTTCTCAGCGACGCGCGCATTCTGGCGCTCAACAGCTATGAGAACCGTGTCTATCAGGTCGGCATCGAAGACTCCGAGCCGCTGATCGCCAAGTTCTACCGTCCGCAGCGCTGGACCAACGAAGCGATTCTCGAAGAGCACCAATTCACCTTCGAACTCGCCGAGTGCGACGTGCCGGTGGTCGCGCCGATGATTCACAACGGTGCCAGCCTGCATGAACACGCCGGTTTCCGATTCACCCTGTTCCCCCGCCGTGGTGGCCGTGCGCCAGAGCCTGGCAATCTCGATCAGCTGTATCGCCTGGGGCAACTGCTCGGTCGCCTGCACGCCGTCGGCGCTACAAAGCCGTTCGAACACCGCGAAGCGCTGGGCGTGAAGAATTTCGGTCATGACTCGCTGACGACATTGCTCGAAGGGAATTTCATACCGCGCAGTTTGCTGCCAGCCTACGAGTCGGTGGCCCGCGACCTGCTCAAGCGTGTGGAAGAGGTTTACAACGTTACGCCGCACAAGAACATCCGCATGCACGGCGACTGCCACCCCGGCAACATGATGTGCCGCGACGAGATGTTCCATATCGTCGACCTGGACGACTGTCGCATGGGCCCGGCGGTGCAGGACATCTGGATGATGCTCGCCGGTGATCGTCAGGAATGTCTCGGTCAGTTGTCGGAATTGATGGACGGCTACAGTGAGTTCCACGACTTCGATCCGCGGGAACTCGCGTTGATCGAACCCCTGCGCGCCTTGCGCCTGATGCACTACAGCGCCTGGCTCGCCCGCCGCTGGGACGACCCGGCATTCCCGCACAGTTTTCCGTGGTTCGGCACGGAGCGGTATTGGGGTGATCAAGTGTTGGCGTTGCGCGAACAACTGGCCGCACTCAACGAAGAGCCATTAAAACTTTTCTGACAACCGCATCTCCTGTAGGAGCGAGGCTTGCCCGCGAAGAACGATAACGCGGACTGCCTGATATACCGCGCTATCCTTCTTCGCGGGCAAGCCTCGCTCCTACAAGGGATTGTTAGCTGCCTAAGCAAGGATTCTGCATGCAAGCCGCCAACCCGCGTCGCGGGTACATCCTGGGCCTGAGTGCCTACATCATCTGGGGACTTTTCCCGCTCTACTTCAAAGCCATCGCCAACGTGCCCGCCGTGGAGATCATCATCCACCGCGTGCTCTGGTCCGCGCTGTTCGGCGCCTTGCTACTGATGGTGTGGAAACATCCGGGCTGGTGGCGCGAGTTGCGTGACAACCCGAAACGCCTGGCGATCCTGGCCCTGAGCGGCACGCTGATTGCGGCCAACTGGCTGACCTACGTCTGGTCGGTGAACAACGGGCGCATGCTCGAGGCCAGCCTCGGTTACTACATCAACCCGCTGGTGAACGTGCTGTTGGGCATGCTGATCCTTGGCGAACGGCTGCGGCGCATGCAATGGCTGGCGGTTGGGCTCGCGGCGGTTGGCGTTGCGCAACAGGTCTGGCAAGTCGGCAGCCTGCCGTGGGTGTCACTGGTGCTGGCGCTGACCTTCGGTTTTTACGGACTGATCCGCAAGCAGGCACCGGTCAAAGCATTACCTGGACTGGTGGTGGAAACCTGGATGCTGGTGCCGATTGCCGTCGCGTGGTTGCTGTTCAACCCCACCGCGAGCAGCGCTCAAGCCGAATTCTGGACCACGTCCGAAGCCTGGTGGCTGGTGGCCGCCGGTCCGGTGACGCTGGTGCCGCTGGTGTGTTTCAACGCCGCTGCACGGCATTTGCCTTACACGACGCTGGGATTTCTCCAGTACTTGGCGCCGACGCTGGTATTGCTGCAAGCCGTTCTGCTGTTTGATGAACACTTGTCATCCAGCACCCTCGTGGCGTTCATCTTTATCTGGGCTGGCCTGGCGGTTTACAGCGTCGATGCGATGATAAGTTTGCGTCGCCGCCGCTGATCAAAAAACACACAAACCCCTGCAGGCCTCGGTTCCCGTGGCCTGTACCGATCCGTCCCAAGGTTATCCACAGCGTGATCCCCGGCGTTTGTGCGCAAGTCCCTGAAACTGCTGGTTTTTTGATCATATTCTGAAGAGCCCCGGCCGACGTGGCCTGGCGGGCTGTCTCTACAGGTTATCCACAGGCAGGTGCACGTATAACTTGGATAACCTTTTCAGGATTCACTGCGCAGTACCAATTCGACCATCAAATCGTCCGCCAGGGTTTCCAGTCGCGATTGCAGCACGTCCAGAGACAGCGTCAGCGGCACGGCGAGAATCGCTTCAGCGTGGAACAAAGGCTCGCTGCTCATCGGCGCCGGACGTACTTCGGTCACCAGACGCTCCAGGTTCACCCCCTGCTCACTCAGCAAACGCGTGATGTCGCGCACGATCCCAGGGCGATCATTGCCCACCAATTCCATGGCAATCGGCTTCCAGGTGCACGATTGCTCGATGCCGCTTTCGGCAATCAGCACGCGAATGCCATGGGCGGACAACGCCTGTAGGGCATCCACCAGTTCATCGTAGGCCTCGGCCGGCACGCCCACACGAAGAATCCCGGCGAACTGCCCGGCCATGCGTGACATCCGACTTTCCAGCCAGTTACCGCCGTGCTCGGCAATGCACTGGGCGATGCGCTCGACCTGCCCTGGCTTGTCTGGAGCGAATACAGTGAGTACGAGGTGGTCCATGGCGCAGCCCTCTTATCATGACTTTTGTTATAGAAGACCAAGTATAGGCAAGGGTCGGGAATCGGCTCGGCGCCTCAGAAAACCAAAGCGCCATAGCAGTGAACGGAAGATTATGTGTACAACTTTTTATATTTAACTGGAACAATCCAATAGTTTTTTGAGAACATCCCGCTCCCCGACATGACTGCAATGCGTCATGGGGTCGCAGAACGACGTAATTAGTCTAATTTTCACAACCGCAATTCATCATGTAGTATGCCGCAGCGCGCACTACATAACGTTGGATCGATGTCTGCCACAGGCACAGTCGCAACCCTGAAAGCCCCGTCAGCAAGGCATCCAAGCCGTTGATTGGACCTAACCCAGCCGCCCGAACGGGCATGTACTGGCAGACGGGTTTGTGGTTTAAATGGCCAGAGGCTTCATTGTCAAAATTGAAGAGCTGAAAAGCGAAATAGCTGAGCAGAGTGAGGCAAGCAATGACTGAACACGTTCAAGTCGGTGGCCTGCAGGTCGCCAAAGTCCTGTTCGACTTCGTGAACAACGAAGCCATTCCCGGTACCGGCCTCACCGCCGATAAGTTCTGGGCCGGTGCCGACAAGGTCATTCATGACCTGGCGCCGAAGAACAAAGCCCTACTCGCCAAACGCGATGATTTCAAGGCTCGTATCGATGGCTGGCACCAATCCCGTGCCGGTCAACCACACGACGCCGTGGCCTATAAAGCCTTCTTGCAAGACATCGGTTATCTGCTGCCAGAAGCGGCTGATTTCCAGGCAACGACGCAAAACGTCGATGACGAAATCGCCCGCATGGCCGGTCCACAGCTCGTGGTTCCGGTGATGAACGCCCGCTTCGCGCTCAATGCCTCGAACGCCCGTTGGGGTTCGCTGTATGACGCGCTCTACGGCACCGACGCCATCAGCGAGGCTGACGGCGCGGAAAAAGGCAAAGGCTACAACAAGGTTCGCGGTGACAAGGTCATCGCCTTCGCCCGCGCCTTCCTCGACGAAGCGGCGCCATTGGCTGCCGGTACTCACGTCGATTCCACCGCCTACAAGATCGTTGACGGCAAACTGGTGGTCGCCCTTAAAGGCGGCAGCAACACCGGCCTGCGCGACGATGCCCAACTGATCGGTTTCCACGGCGATGCAGCCGCACCGACCGCGATCCTGCTGAAGAATAATGGCTTGCACTTCGAAATCCAGGTCGACGCCAGCACCCCGGTCGGACAGACCGACGCTGCCGGTGTCAAAGACATCCTGATGGAAGCCGCGCTGACCACCATCATGGACTGCGAAGACTCCGTCGCCGCCGTCGATGCCGATGACAAAGTGGTGATCTACCGCAACTGGCTTGGCCTGATGAAGGGCGATCTGTCGGAAGAAGTCTCCAAGGGCGGTCAGACCTTTACCCGCACCATGAACGCCGATCGCACTTATACCGGTGTCGATGGTAAAGAACTGAGCCTGCACGGTCGTTCGTTGTTATTCGTGCGTAACGTTGGTCACCTGATGACCATCGACGCAATCCTCGATAAGGACGGCAATGAAGTGCCGGAAGGCATTCTCGACGGCCTGGTCACCAGCCTGGCAGCGATCCACAGCCTCAACGGCAACAACTCGCGCAAGAACAGCCGTACTGGCTCGGTCTACATCGTGAAACCGAAGATGCACGGACCGGAAGAAGCGGCGTTCACCAACGAGCTGTTCGGTCGCATCGAAGACGCGCTGGGCCTGGCGCGCAACACCCTCAAAGTCGGGATCATGGACGAGGAGCGTCGTACCACGATCAACCTCAAGGCCTGCATCAAGGCCGCCAGCGAGCGTGTAGTGTTCATCAACACCGGTTTCCTCGACCGTACCGGCGATGAAATCCACACCTCCATGGAAGCCGGCCCGATGGTGCGCAAGGCGGACATGAAGGCTGAGAAGTGGATCGGCGCCTACGAAAACTGGAACGTCGATATCGGGTTGAGTACCGGCCTGCAAGGTCGCGCCCAGATCGGTAAAGGCATGTGGGCCATGCCGGACCTGATGGCAGCGATGCTCGAACAGAAAATCGCTCACCCGACGGCCGGCGCCAACACCGCTTGGGTTCCGTCGCCGACCGCTGCTGCGCTGCACGCGCTGCACTACCACAAGGTCGACGTGTTCGCCCGTCAGGCCGAACTGGCCAAACGCGCGCGCGCTTCGGTGGATGACATCCTGACCATCCCGTTGGCCGTCAATCCAGACTGGACTGCAGAGCAGATCAAGAACGAACTGGACAATAACGCCCAGGGCATTCTCGGTTACGTGGTGCGCTGGATCGACCAGGGCGTCGGTTGCTCGAAAGTGCCGGACATCAATGACATCGGCCTGATGGAAGACCGTGCGACGCTGCGGATTTCCAGCCAGCACATCGCCAACTGGCTGCGCCACGGCATCGTCACCGAAGACCAGGTCATGGAAAGCCTCAAGCGCATGGCGCCAGTGGTTGACCGTCAGAACGCCAATGACGCGCTGTATCGTCCGCTGGCACCGAACTTCGACAGCAACATCGCCTTTCAGGCGGCGGTCGAACTGGTGGTCGAAGGCACGAAGCAGCCGAACGGCTACACCGAGCCGGTTCTGCACCGTCGCCGCCGCGAGTTCAAGGCTGCCAATGGCCTGTAACTGAGCGCTGACGCGGGACAAAAAAAGCCCTGATCGAAAGATCAGGGCTTTTTTGTTTGTGGATTAGATCGTTCCCACGCTCTGCGTGGGAATGCCTCCACGGACGCTCCGCGTTCGGCACTGAATGGGACGCGGAGCGTCCCGGGCTGCATTCCCACGCAGAGCGTGGGAATGATCATCAGAACCTACACATCCATTCCCAACTCATGCTTGACCAGCGCCACCAGCTTGCCGGTATCGACAGGCTTGAGCAGGAAGTCGACCACGCTCAAATGCATCGCAGCGATCGCATCTTTCACGTCGGCGTCACCGGAAACAATGATGATCGGCATTGCCGCCCGAACCGACTCACGCACCTGGCGGATCAGGTCCAGGCCATCGACATTCCTCATCCGCAGATCCGTAATGACCAGACCGATCGATGGCGTCGTCTCCAACATCTTGAGTGCAGTTTCGCCACTGGCCGCCGTCATGCAGCGAATCCCGTCCAGCGCAAGAATCTCCGACAGCAACTCGCGTGCGTCTTTATCGTCGTCGACGATCAGTACCCGCTGCGGCGGCAGGTCAGGTTCCTGCATGACGGCACTCAGCGCCTCGCGCTCGGCGTCGCTCAAAATATCGTGGTCGGACATGGCTTTCTCTGCGTTTTCAATTCAATTGCCTATCACTTCCGTGTGACATCACCCAGCAGACCTTCAGGGTGCACTTCGTCGGAAAGTTTTCCTATAGCCAATGCAGGAGGTTTTTCCCACAGTTGCGTCAGACATTTCCCAAATACCGACAGCTTCATTGCCTACCTAGACTTACGTCCAATGGGCACCCTGCACGCAGGGGCCGACCATGTGTGAGTCATCCGACAACAACAATTCAAAAAAGACTGCGGTAATAGTTATGAGTAAAGCGGACGCCTTCACACAGGCAGGGAAAACCGCGGTGTTGCAGAACATCCAGGGCACTTTGCAATTCCTTCAGCGCTTCCCGCCCTTCAATCAAATGGAACACGCCCACCTGGCGTACCTGGTCGAGCAGTGTCAGCTGCGCTTTTATGCCCCCGGCGAGAGCATCATCAAGCCCGCCGACGGCCCGGTTGAACATTTCTACATCGTCAAACAAGGCCGGGTCGTGGGTGAACGTCCCCACACGGCCAAGGGCGGGACCGAAACCACCTTCGAAATCACCACCGGCGAGTGTTTTCCCCTCGCCGCGCTGCTGGGGGAGCGTGCAACCCGCACCGAACACCTCGCGGCCGAAGACACCTTTTGCCTACAGCTGAACAAGCTGGCGTTCATCAAATTGTTCGCACTTTCCAACGCGTTTCGCGACTTTTCCCTACGCGGCGTGAGCAGCCTGCTGGATCAGGTTAACCAGCAAGTCCAGCAAAAAGCCGTGGAAACCCTTGGCACCCAGTACTCGCTTAATACCCGACTGGGCGAATTGGCCATGCGCCACCCGGTGACCTGCAGCCCGACCACGCCGCTGCGTGAAGCCGTGACCCTGATGCACGAGCAGCAGGTCGGTAGCATCGTGGTCGTCGACGAACAGAAAGCGCCGCTGGGGATTTTCACCCTGCGCGACCTGCGCCATGTGGTGGCCGACGGCACTAACGACTTCAACGAAGCCATCGAACGGCACATGACCCAAGCGCCGTTTTTCCTGTCGCCGGACCACAGCGCCTTCGATGCGGCGATTGCCATGACCGAGCGGCACATCGCCCACGTCTGCCTGGTGAAGGATCATCGCCTGTGCGGCGTGGTCTCGGAACGAGACCTGTTTTCCCTGCAACGGGTCGACCTGGTGCATCTGGCGCGGACCCTCCGCAGCGCCCAGCGCGTAGAAAACCTGGTGGCGATGCGCGGCGAAATCGGCCAACTGGTGGAGCGCATGCTGGCCCACGGCGCCTCTTCAACCCAGATCACTCACATCATCACCCTGCTCAACGACCACACCGTGTGCCGGGTGATCGAACTGACCCTCGCCGAAAAAGGTGACCCCGGCATTCCGTTCAGCTGGCTGTGCTTTGGTAGCGAAGGTCGCCGCGAACAGACACTGCACACCGATCAGGACAACGGCATTCTGTTCGAAGCCCGGGACGCGGCCCATGCCGCCGAGATTCGCGGCAAGTTGTTGCCCATCGCCCAGCAGATCAACCAGAGCCTGGCGCTCTGCGGTTTCACCCTGTGCAAGGGCAACATCATGGCCGGCAACCCAGAGTTGTGTCTGTCCCGGGCCGAATGGTCGCGACGTTTTGCGGCGTTTATCCGCGAGGCAACGCCGGAGAACCTGCTGGGCTCGAGCATTTATTTCGACTTACGCGTGGTCTGGGGGGACGAGCAAGGCTGCGAGCAGCTGCGTCAGGGCATTCTCGATCAGGTGAATGACAACCGACTGTTCCAACGGATGATGGCCGAGAACGCCCTGCGCAATCGTCCGCCCGTAGGACGTTTCCGTGAGTTCGTACTGGCTCGCAAGAATGGCGAGAAAGCCACCCTGGACTTGAAAGTCCAAGGGTTGACCCCTTTTGTCGACGGTGCCCGACTGCTCGCGTTGGCCCATGGGATCGAGGCAAACAATACGTTGGAGCGCTTTCGCCAACTGGTGGAAAAAGAAGTCATCGAACGGCTGGACGGTGCGGCGTACGAAGAGGCTTATCACTTCATCCAGCAAGCCCGCATGCAGCAACATCAGCTACAGACCCGGGAGAACTTGCCCTACTCCAACCGGGTCGACCCTGACAGCCTCAATCATCTGGATCGACGGATCCTGCGTGAATCCCTGCGCCAGGCACAACGCCTGCAAAGCAGCCTGGCCCTGCGGTATCAGCTATGAGCCTGTTTTCATGGCTGCGCCCGGCAGGTCCGAGCCTTCCCGGCGAACTTCAACAACGTCTGCAACGCTTGCCCTTGGCGGCAGAGCTTGGCGAATGCAGCCTGCGCGAACAGCGCTGGGTGGTACTCGACCTGGAAACCACCGGGTTGAACCTGAACAAGGATCGGGTGTTGTCCATCGGCGCGGTGGTGATCGAGGACGGCGCGATCGATTTCAGCCAGCAGTTCGAACGCACGTTGCGATGCGCCGACATGAAGTTGGCGCCCAGCGTGTTGATCCATGGCTTGGGGCCGAGCGCGATTGCCGCTGGCAGCGATCCGGCTCAGGCCTTGGTCGAGTTTATGGAGTTCGTCGGCGACAGCCCGGTGCTGGCGTTTCATGCGCCGTTCGATCAGCACATGCTCGGGCGCGCGCTGAAAGACCATCTGGGCTACAAGTTGCAGCATCCGTTTCTGGATGTAGCAGACATCGCGCCGCTGCTTTGCCCTCAGGCGCACATTCGCGATGCCGGGCTGGATGAGTGGATCGACTGGTTCAAACTGGAAGTGTTCGAGCGCCACAATGCCAGTGCCGATGCGTTGGCCACCGCTGAGCTGGCGTTGATTTTGTTCAGCCGGGCGCGGCAGTTGCAGATTCATAGCCCGTTGAATCTGCAGCAGCGGATGAATCAGTGGAAGCGGCGGCAGCGAGCGCCTTCCTTTTAGATCCGCTGCGCCTGTTCCGGCCCCTTCGCGGGCAAGTCGGATCGCCGCACCGCTCGCTCCTACAGGATTTACGCAAGCTCTTTGTAGGAGCGAGGCTTGCCCGCGAAGAACGATGACGCGGTCCAACTGAACACTTCGTCAAAACCACCCGACCAGCGCCAATTGCTTACCTCCCCCGCCTCTGCCACAATCGCGAACAATTCTCGTTAGTTAACACTTCCCAATCGGTGATGCTGCGTGTCGTCAGTCCAAAGCCTTCAAAGTGAGCTCGTTGGTGCGTTATATCGCGACCATCGCGGTTGGCTATTGGCTTGGCTGCGACGCAACGTGGCCTGTCCGCAACGAGCCGAAGACCTGAGTCAGGACACTTTTGTGCGCTTGCTGGGGCGTGAAGAGCTGAAGGAACCACGCGAGCCACGCGCGTTTCTGGTGGCGATTGCCAAGGGTCTGCTGTTCGACTATTTCCGCCGCGCCGCGCTGGAGCAGGCCTACCTCACGGAACTGATGCTGATCCCTGAAGGTGAACAACCGTCAGTGGAGGAACAGCACATGACCCTCGAAGACCTCAAAGCCATCGACCGTCTGCTCGGCAAACTCTCAAGCAAGGCCCGGGCGGCGTTTCTCTATAACCGTCTCGACGGCCTCGGCCACTCAGAAATCGCCGAGCGTTTGGGTGTGTCAGTGCCGCGAGTTCGTCAGTACCTGGCTCAGGGCATTCGTCAGTGCTACAGCGCTTTGTACGGTGAGCCGGTATGAGTCCGGTCAGCTCCAAACCCGTCTCGGCGCAGGTGCTGGATGCCGCGATTGCCTGGCAATTGTCCCTGGACTCTGGCAACCCGGTGGAGCGCGAAGAATTCGCCAAATGGCATGCCGCCCACGAAGAACATGCGCGGGCATGGCGCCAACTGGGCATGCTCGACCAGCGCTTCAGCGTTGCCAGCGGCCCGGCACGCACCGCGTTACTGCAATCGCGGGAGAGTATCCGCCGTCGAGTGCGCAAACTCGGCAGCGGCGTGGCCAGCATCGTCGCGGTGATCGGGTTGGCGCTGTTCGCCGGTGATCGTTATCTGCCGATCGACTATTGGCTGGCCGACCAGCGCACCGCCACCGGTGAGCAACGCACCCTGCACCTGACCGACGGCACGCTGATCAACCTCAATACCCACAGTGCCGTGGACGTGCGTTTCGATGAAACGCAGCGACTAATCATCCTCCATGAAGGGGAAATCCTCGTCGAAACCGGCCATGGTGACGCCCGGCCGTTCATCGTCGAAACCCGCGAAGGCAGCCTGCGCGCACTGGGGACAAGGTTTCTGGTCAAGCGCGAAGAACAAGGTACGCGCTTGAGCGTGCTGAAATCGGCAGTGGCGGCTCATCCCGAGTCGAGTCCTGAAGAACAGGTTCTGCGTGAAGGCCAGCAAGTCCTGATGCGCAGCAATGGCCTCGGGCCGATCGTCGCGCTCAACCTCGGCGCCGATGCGTGGACCCGCGGCATGCTGGTGGTGGACAACACACGGCTGGAAGACCTGGTCCATGAACTCGGTCGCTATCGCCGCGGGCATTTGGGTGTTGCACCCGAGATTGCCGACCTGCGAATCACCGGCAGCTTCCCGCTGCATGACACCGACAAGGCGCTGAGCGCGCTGTTGCCGACCCTGCCGGTGCAGATCGAACAGCACACGCCGTGGTGGGTGACGGTCGTGGCGAAGACTGACCCCAAGTGATGTGATTGATCGTTCCCACGCTCCTGCGTGGGAATGCAGCCCGTGACGCTCCGCGTCACATGCCGTAGCGGACGCAGAGCGCCCATTGAGGCATTCCCACGCAGAGCGTGGGAACGATCTTTATAAAGACTTTACTGAATCGAAATTATTTTCAATCAGCCCTATCACTTTTGAATTCTCGTTCGGCACCTAGGCAATTGAGAAATATTTCCATTCAGGAGCCGCCTTATGTCCCGTTCGCTAGACACCTTGTTGCGCCCCAGTTTGCTGGCAATCGCCATTGCCCTTTGCGCCCCTCTGGCCAGCAGTCAGCTGATCGCCGCTGAACAGGCGTCCAGCGTTCGCGCCTACAACCTGCCGGCCGCGCCATTGGCCAGCACCCTGAACCAGATCGCCAGCCAGGCGGGCCTGGCGCTGTCGTTGAATCCTTCACTGGCGGCGGGCAAGACCTCGGCACCGGTCAAAGGCCAGTTCGACGCAGCTGGCGCCCTGCGTGAGGCCTTGCGCGGCACCGGTCTGCAACTGGAACAGAGCAGCGCTGGCACCTACAGCCTGGTGGCCGTGCCCGAAGGCGTGATGGCCCTGCCGGAAACCGCCGTCATTGGCGTTGAAAACACTGAAAGTGCCTGGGGCCCGGTGGAGGGTTATTTGGCCACCCGCACCGCCGCCGGTACCAAGACCGATACCGCGCTGGTCGAAGCGCCGCGCTCGATTTCGGTCGCCACCCGCGAGCAAATGGACGACCGCAGCGTGCATAGCCTCGATGACGCGGTGCGCTACATGCCCGGCATCACCGCCAGCAGCTACGGCAGCGACACCCGCACCGACTGGTTGCGCGTGCGCGGTTTCGAGCCGACTCAATTCCTCGATGGCCTGCCGCTACCAAAAGGCGTGTACGCCAACCCGAAACAGGAAACCTGGAACCTGGACCGCCTCGCCCTGCTGCGCGGCCCGGCCTCGTCGGTTTACGGCCAGACCCCGCCAGGCGGCTTGCTCGACATGGTCAGCCGGCGCCCCAGCGCCGAGTCGAGCAATGAAATCCAGGTGCAATATGGCAGTGACAACCATCGCCAGATCAACTTCGCCAGCACCGGCAAGATCGACGACGAAGGCCAGTTCCTCTACGGTCTGAGCGGTGTGGTGCGCGACAGCGGCACGCAGATCGACCACGTCGACAACAAGCGCTACAACATTGCGCCGAGCCTGACCTGGAACATCGACGAAGACACCCGGTTCACCCTGCTCACCCAGTTCACCCGTGACGATACCGGCATCACCAGCCAGTTCTTGCCGGTGCAGGGCACCAAGATCCATTCGCCCCTCGGCAAGATCTCCCACCACAAGAATCTGGGCGACCCGGACTGGGAGTTCTACGACCGCACCTACTACGCGCTGGGCTACGCCTTTGAACATCGTTTGAACGATGTCTGGCAGTTCAAGCAGAACCTGCGTTACACAAAATCGGACCTGTCCTTCCAGGCCCTCACCCCCGGCGCCTATCCGTTCACCCAAGTCGATGCCGAGGGCAATGTGGGTCGTTCGAGCACCCGTGTCGACGAGGACATCAGTCAGTTCGCCGTGGACAACAACTTTCAGGGCGACTTCGCGACCGGCGACCTCCGTCACACCCTGTTGATCGGCCTCGATCACCAACGCACCAACACCCACTACACCTCGATCTTCGGCGACGGTCTGACCACCAACGTCAACAACCCGATCTATGGCCAGCCCATCGTTCGTCCGCCACGCTCGGCGGCGTTCTACGATTACGACCAGAAGACCTACCAAACCGGTCTGTACATCCAGGACCAGATGGCCCTCGACCAATGGCGCCTGACGTTGGGAGGTCGTGAAGACTGGGTTCACACCAGCACCCAGTTCTTCAACAAGGGCGACGCCACCAACACCGAACGGGACAAGCACTTCAGCGGCAACGCGGCGATCAGCTACGTGTTCGACTCGGGCTTCGTGCCCTACTTGTCCTACGCCGAGTCGTTCCAGCCGACCAGCAACGCCACGGCATCACCGACCGATTCGTTCAAGCCGACTGAAGGCAAGCAATGGGAACTGGGCATCAAGTACCAACCGCCTGGCAGCAGCACCCTGCTGACCGCTGCGGTCTACGACCTGACCCAGAAAAACGTCTCCGTCACCACGACCCAATCGAACGGCGTTTCGATCACCAGCCAGACCGGTGAAGTGAAAGTCAAAGGTCTGGAACTGGAAGCCGTCTCCGACGTGACCGAGAACCTCAAGGTCATCGCCGCTTACACCCTGGCCAAATCCGAAGTGCAGAAAGGCGACTTCAAAGGCAACCGCCTGCAACTGATGCCCAACCAACAGGCTTCGCTGTGGGCCGATTACACCTGGCACAACGGCGTACTGGATGGTTTCGGCATTGGCGCCGGCGCTCGTTACACCGGCAATACTTACGGTGACCAGGGCAATACCTCGCTCGGCAAGGCTGACGCTTACACCGTGTTCGACGCCGCTGTTCATTACGACCTGGGCCGTCTGGACAACAGCCTGAAAGGCGCCTCCCTGGCACTGAACGCCACCAACCTGTTTGACAAGGATTACATCTCCACCTGTGACAGCTTTTATTGCTACTACGGTGACCAACGCAGCGTCGTCGCCAGTGCAACTTACACGTGGTAATCGCCTGACCTGACACGCCAATGACCAAGCCGTCTTTCGAGGACGGCTTTGGTTTTTCTGAAGGCCAAGAAATGAAAAGTAAAACAATTCGCCGCTGGTCCTTCGTCCACACCTGGACCAGCCTGATCTGTACGGTGTTCCTGCTGATGCTGGCGCTGACCGGCTTGCCGTTGATCTTCCATCACGAGATCGACCACCTGCTGGGCGATGCTGCTGAATTGAAGCAAATGCCGGCCGACACCCCGCAGCTGGACTTGCAGCAGTTGGTACTGGCCGCCGAAAAACATCGCCCCGGCGAGGTGATGCAGTACTTCGGCTGGGAAGAAGAAGACCCCAACGGCGTGATCGCGATCATGGCCCCCACCGCCGGCACTGAACCGAACTCGTCTCACACCTTCATGCTCGACGCCCGCACCGGTGAGGCGCTGGAGATGCCGTCGGCCAACGGCGGTTTCATGATGATCATGTTGCGCCTGCACGTGGACATGTTCGCCGGTCTGCCGGGCAAGCTGCTGCTGGCGTTCATGGGCATTCTGTTCGTGGTGGCGATGGTGTCCGGGACGGTGCTGTACCTGCCGTTCATGCGCCGGTTGAAATTCGCCACCGTGCGCCAGAACAAATCCACCCGCCTGCGATGGCTCGACCTCCACAACTTGATCGGCGTGGTGACCTTGACCTGGGCCTTGGTGGTTGGCGTCACCGGCGTTATCAGCGCCTGCGCCGACCTGTTGATCGCGGCGTGGCGCAACGACAGTCTGAGCGCGATGATCGCACCGTACCGCGACGCGCCGCCGCTGATACAACTGGCGCCCGCGACCCGTTTGCTCGACATCGCCAAGGACGTCGCACCGGGCATGCAGCCGGACTTTATCGCCTTCCCCGGCACACGATTCTCCAGCGAACATCATTACGCGGTGTTCATGAAAGGCAGCACTCACCTGACCTCGCACCTGCTGACACCGGTGCTGATCGACGCCAGCACCCTGCAAGTCACCGCCGTGGCCGAACGGCCGTGGTACATGGACGCCATGGGCATGTCACAACCGCTGCACTTCGGTGATTACGGCGGCATGCCGATGAAGATCCTTTGGGCGACCCTGGATGGGCTGACCATTATCCTGCTCGGCAGCGGGGTTTACCTCTGGCTGGTGCGGCGCAAGGCGGCGAAACCTGTGCTCGAGAACTCGGAGCGTCCAGCATGAGGCCACGTCAGTCGAGTTTCTGGAGGGTCTTCTCCACCCCCACCGTTATCGCCCTGCTTAGCGCTGCGGGGCTGTTCGCCGCCTTGCTGGGCGATGGCGTGTGGGATGCCTTGGGCTGGCTTGGCCTGGGTGTTCCCGCAATCCTCGCCCTGCGCGGTCTCTTGCAACGTCGCTGATCCAAATCGATTGGCGGACTCCTGTAGCAGCTGCCGAGCAGCGCGAGGCTGCGTCCGGCTGCGCAGCAGTCGTGAATCCCGCGACCGAGTTGTTTCAGACAAATCGCGTTCGCCGGGCTGCGGCCGCTCCGCAGCCGAACGCAGCCTCGCGCTGCTCGGCAGCTGCTACAGAGCCGCAGATCACTGGAGTCACACGACGACATCCGCTTTGGGTTCGACGCCAACTGCTTGAGCTCCCGGACCAACGCGCTATGCTGCCCAGCACTGCCCTAGACCGAGACGCTGCCATGTCCGCCCCCAGCATGACCCTGTTCCACAACCCTTTGTCGCCCTTCGTTCGCAAAGTCATGATGCTGTTGCACGAAACCGGTCAACAGGACCGCGTGGCGCTGCAAACCAGCGTGCTCACGCCGGTCAGCCCGGACCTTACCCTCAACGAAGACAACCCGCTGGGTAAAATCCCGGCCCTGCGCCTGGCCGATGGCAACGTCATCCATGACAGCCGGGTGATCCTCGATTACCTCGATCACCAGCACGTCGGCAACCCGCTGATACCGCGCGACGGCTCGGCCCGCTGGCGGCGCCTGACCCTGGCCTCTCTGGCCGACGGGATCATGGACGCTGCGGTGCTGATTCGTTATGAAGTCGCACTGCGTGCCCCGGAAAAACACTGGGACGAGTGGCTTGATGGCCAACGCGACAAGATTCGTCGTGGCCTGGCAGTGCTGGAAGCCGACGCGATTGCCGAGCTGACCAGCCATTTCGATGTGGCGGCAATCAGTGTGGCGTGTGCTTTGGGCTACCTGGATTTGCGCCATCCTGATCTGGAATGGCGCACGGCGAATCCGAAGCTGGCCGAGTGGTTTTTCGAGGTGAGCCAGCGGGCTTCGATGCTGGCGACGATGCCGAAGGTTTAATTTTTTGCGGTGACGATGCGGCCG
>NZ_JASBRE010000002.1:250697-406255 GCF_029960815.1 Pseudomonas sp. AL03 | reverse complement strand
ACACTCGTCGGCGCTACGCGCCGACGATGCTTGAGCCTGTTTTTACACACTCTGGGCCATGGATGGCCGATGGCGGCGGGCCCACGGAGCAGGACCGGAGCGAGGGCATGCCGAGCCTAGGCGAGGCACCGAACGTCAGGGGCAAGAGCCCTTGGTTACTTGGGGCTTTTCCAAGTGACCCGCCGTAAGGGCGGAACCCTAAGCGGCCGCGACCGCAGAAACGGATCTGCCCCCGATCAAATAAACCGCCCTACCAAATAGAAAACGCCCCGAACCAGTCGAGGCGTTTTATCAAAAGAGCGAATCGATTACTTCTCAGCGCGTTCTTTCAGGGCTTTCAGGGTATTGAACGGCGCATCGACCACAAACTTGTTGGCCACCATCGACGGTATGCTACCGCCCGGCTCAGTGTGCACCTGATAGGTCACTTCGATCTGATCACCCTTGGGCACGAACTTCCAGAAACCGTCGACCTTGGTCACCCGCACAAAGCCTTTTTCCTCAGGAATGTACTTCGGCACGCCTTCGAGTTTACGGGTCAGACTGCCATCGGCACCCTCGACGGTGGTCACATGCAGCACCGAATCACGCGCGGTGACCGGCCAAGGCGTATTGAACTGGGTGTAAGTCCAGCTCTGATCACCTTCGTGTTTGAGCAACTTCTGGGTCTTGCATTCGTGAATCCAGGCGCAGGCCCCTGGCACGTCTTCCTGCAATGCGCGCAGTTTGGCCAGGGTGGTCTTCATCAGCGTGACACCACGGTAGGCCTTGTAATCGGAGCCGGCCACCTCGCTCAAGGAGATCTTGATGCCGTCCTGTTCCTTGGCGACTTTCCAGTCTTCGGCCTGAGCAGCCGTGGTGGCGAGCATTACCGTCAAACCACACAGCACAGCCATACGTTGCAGCGAACCCATAATCTTATTCCTTATTGTTGAAGTTCCGTTCGGTGAACACATCACGCAGCCGTCATTTGCTCCCACCAACCCAGCAATCTGATCGCTTCGTCACTGCTGCTTCCGCAGACTTCGATGTCGGCTTCGAACGCCGAACACACTGAAGGACGTTCCGGTTTGCCAAACACATTGCACAGGTTTTCGACAGAGAGTTGTACGCAACGTTCTCCGGCGGCTTTGCCCTTAGGCATGCCGGGAATCGGTGAACTGATGGAAGGGGCAATGCAACAGGCGCCACAGCCTTCACGGCATTTCATGACGACGAGCTCCTCGCGATGGGCGATGTGTTAAAGGACGTGGCACAGAGTAACCGCTAAAACGCTTGTTTAAAATTGCCTGGGCCCGGGTTTTTTCGCTCAAACCAGCGTGACTGACCAGTCTCCGACAAAGCGTCTGGCCAGCGGGTCACAGATGGGAGGGAATTACCGCTTGAACTCGAATTCCAGCGCTGCGCCTTCGACTTCACGGCGCTCTTCGTTGCGCAGTTGCAACTGCATTTCGTTGCTGATCAGCCTTCCGTTGAGCTGAAACGGCGTGCTGCCAGCCTTGTCACCGAACATTTGCGGCAATACGGCATCGTGCCGTGGCAACGCTACCGTACCGATCGGTTTCAACTCCTCGGCCATGTCCTCGGGCAGGCTCAAATCCAGGTCGACCGAAGGAAGCTTGGTTTTCACGACTTCACTGGCGGGTTTGGACTTGGAAGCAATCGGCGGTCGTTTTTTCACCTTGGCGGCTTTCTTTTTGACCGGCGCGGCTTTCTTGGCCGGGGCCGGTTTTTTCGAAGTGGCGTTGGTTGCCGGTTTTTCCTGAACGGAAGCCGCCATGACGCCTTCGACCTGGAAGGTCATCAGCAGGCAGATCGAAAGCCAGACGGCGGGGAAAATCGATTTCATGGACCCAACGGCGCAACGGCATGAGGCCATATGCTCGCCTGTTGCAGGCAACATGACAAGCACGGACAGGAATAACCTGCCCCCGCCCCGTCACAGGCCGCCAGCCATCTCCTGGCAGAGCTGGGTGGCCAGCATGCCCAAGGTCATCAATGCACGCTCGGCTTCACGGTTCCACGGTGTGCCGCAGTTCAGCCGAATGCAGTGATTGAACTGCTCGGTGTTACTGAAAATCAGCCCCGGCGCGATACTGATGCCCTGCTGCAACGCACGAACGTGCAGCTCCTGAGTGTTGACCCGCCCCGGCAGACTGACCCAAAGAATGAAGCCGCCGGTAGGCCGGGTCATCTGTGTGCCTTCCGGGAAGTATTGCTGCACGGCCAGCTGGAAGGCGCTGAGGTTCTTGCGGTACTCCTGACGGATGTAGCGCAAATGCCGGTCGTAACCACCGTTCTCCAGATAGGCCGCAATACCCATTTGCGTGACGCTGCAGGCCGAATGGGTACTGAAGGTTTGCAAACGCTGGATCTCCTGCTGGTACTTACCGGCAATCATCCAGCCGATCCGCACGCCCGGCGACAGGGTTTTGGAGAAACTTGAGCAGTAGATCACCCGGTCCAGCCGATCGTAGGCTTTAAGCGACTTGGTGCGACCCTGCTCGAACATCAACTCGCCGTAGATATCGTCTTCAACAATCTGGATATCGAAATCCGAGGCCAGACGCAGCAGTTGCTTTTGCCGCTCTTCAGGCATGGTGCCGCCCAATGGATTGCTCAGGCGAGTGGTCAACACCAGCGCCTTGATCGACCACTGGTTGGCCGCCAGTTGCAAGGCTTCGAGGCTCATGCCAGTGGCTGGATCGCTGGGGATTTCGATGACCTTGAGGCCCAGCAGGTCAGCCAGTTGCAACAAACCGTAGTAGGTCGGCGACTCGGCGGCGATCAAGTCACCCGGCCGGGTCAGCACGCGCAACGACATCTGCAAGGCATCGACGCAGCCGTGGGTAATCACCACTTCCGACGGATCGACCACCACGCCGGCATCGCGCATGCGGATCGCCACTTGACGACGCAGCGGTTCGAAACCCGGGCTGAACATGTAGCTGAAAGCCCGCGGGCTATGGAAACGGGTGACTTTAGCCAGTTGCTGATGCAGCGCCCGCACCGGCAGATATTCGACGCTTGGCACGGCCGCGCCCAAAGGGAACACACCTTCGCGGCGAGATTCGACCAGGACTTGCTGAATGATGCTGCTGCGAGTGACCAGACCGGGACGTTCGACTCGGGCGATGTCCGGTGTCGGCGCAGTCAGGGCCGGGGTCTGGTGCACGTAGTAACCCGACTGCGGCCGGGCGCGGATCAGCCCCTGATCCTCGAGGTTGGCGTAAGCCTGCAACACCGTCGCGTGGCTGACGTTGAGCTGCGAGCTCATCTTGCGCACCGAAGGCACGCGCTCCCCTGGTTGATAGACGCCACGGCGGATGTCTTCGGCCAGTTGCTGAGCAATACGTTGGTAGAGCAAGAGATTGGTCATGACGCAGCACTCGATTTCACGGGCATTTTATTCTTGTGTGAAACAATACCGGAACAGTTTAGAAGTGTACTGGGACAGTTGCCACAATAGTCGACCGTACAGTGCATTGTCAGCAAAAACTGTACTGCTTTTATTGGCCCGGCGAGCGGTAAATGGCAGGCACAAAAAAACCCGGCGCTGACTGGCAGGCCGGGTTTTCCAGTGACGCAGCCCTTAGCGGGCAGCGCCGAGCTGGCCTTTTTCGTCGGAGAACACAATTTCCACCCGACGGTTCTGTGCCCGGCCCCGCTCGGAGGCGTTCACGTCCACCGGGTATTCATCGCCATACCCTTCGACCTGGATGCGTTTGTCGTCGATGCCCAGGTCCATCAGCACGTTCGCTACCGATTGCGCACGGTCGCGAGACAGCTTGAGGTTTTCCTGCTTGCCGCCGGTACTGTCGGCGTAGCCTTCGATGCGCACCACGCGCTTGGGGTTGAGCTGCAGGAACTGCACGATCTTCAACACCACGCGGTTCGCCGAGTTTTTCAACTCTGCTTCGCCCGTGTCGAACAGCACATCGCCCAAGGTCATCACCAGGCCTCGGTCGGTCTGGGTGGTCGCCAGCGCGACAATCTGTTCTTCGAGCCACTTGCCCTGCTGCTGCACGCTGAGCAGTTTGGATTCGCGCAGGGCCAGTTGCAGTCGTTGACGCTCCAGTTCGAGCTTCGCTGCACGCTCTTCGTTGAGCACCTGATTGGTGTGTTCGCGCGCGATTTCGCTGTAGCGCTCACTCAGGTAAGCGTAATGCAGCACGTCCGATCCACTGCCCCAGTAGCTGGACAGACGATCGGCGCGGGCCAGCGACTCACCCGCGCGAATCACGTCCTTGGGCGCAATTCGCAGCACGCTGGAGTCTTCCTTGACCTTCTGGAAGTCAGTACTGGCTTGCTGCAACGCGGCCTCGCTGTGCTGACCGGCACAACCATAGAGACTTACGCAGCCTGCCAGGATCAAACCGCCGAGTGCTTTGGTCTTGAGGCTCATTGGGCATCTCCCAGTTGCTTGCGCAGGCGAGTGATGCGGGTATTGAGCACGTTCAACTGCTCCTCGCTCTTGAGGGTCAGAACCCGGGCTTCGGCCAGACGCGCGTCCAGCTCGGCCTGCTCGGCCCGCATGCGCGCGTTCTTGAAGGATTGGTCGTTCATGCTGCCCTTGGCGCGGTTGAACTTGTCTTCGGCCAGTTTCATTTCCGGCACGTCGTCGACAGTGGCGCCCACGGCCTTTGCCTGCTCGAGTGCCTGTTCGGTCAGGCGCATTTGTTCATTCGGCGCCGGATCGGCTGCACAACCCGCCAGAGCCAGAACGGCCAGGGCAGCGAAAAGAGGTCGAATACTCACTAAAAATCCCTACTGTTTTGGGGTACTGACGGGTTGTTGCGGCGATTGCTGCTGTTGCGCCTTCCAGCGCTCGATATTGCGTTGCAGCACGGCTTCCGTCAGTCCGGACGCGGGCAATTCTGTCATCTTTTTGGCCAGCTGTCCGCGCAACCACGGATCGTTGCAGGCTGAGTTGTGGGAAACCGCGAGGAACAGGCCGGGTTTGTCGATCGGTTGTGGACGGGCGATCAGGTCGTTGGCCAGGTTAAGTGTCTGCGCAGCCGCCATGCCCGAGTAGCGTCCGGCAAGGACAAATTCCACCTCGCCCAGCAGCAATTTCTGAAACGCTTGGGTCAGGTTGGGAGTCCGTATGAGGGTCAATTGCTGCTCGGCGAACGTACCAAATGCCGGGGTCATGCGAGATTTTTCCGACAACGCGCCGGGATGACCGTGAAGGTCCTGCGCTTCGTTGGAGACCAGCGTCGAGTCTTTGCGGGTCCAGACCAGGTAATCGTTTTCCAGTAACGGAGGATGAATGTAGTCCAGGGATTGCAGTTCACTGACCGTCAATGACGCATCCGCCAGCATGTCCATTCGCCCACTGCGCACTTCGTCCAGGGCCTGAGAGCGTTTGCCGGCGTAAAGCAGTTCGACCTTGATCCCCAGCTCCCCCGCCACTTGCTGCAACAGGTCAGCACTGGCGCCGATCAGGTGCTTGGGGTTTTGCGGGTCTTGCCACAGGTACGGTGGCGCATCCGGGCTGCCGGTCACCACAAGGCGTTCGCACTTGCCGGCAGCATTGGACAACATCGGCAACATTGTCAGACCCAGCAGTAATGACCAGCCACCCACGCGGCGCAGATCCATGGCGACACTCTCCCACTCAAATCCGGAACAAAAAAAAAGCCCGACCAAAAGGTCGGGCTCTTTATAAGTCAGGCCGCTGGATTAGACCAGCTTCTCGAACTCAGGGATGGCTTCGAACAGATCCGCCACCAGGCCGTAATCGGCCACCTGGAAGATCGGCGCTTCTTCGTCCTTGTTGATCGCAACGATCACTTTGGAGTCTTTCATGCCGGCCAGGTGCTGGATCGCGCCGGAGATACCGACGGCGATGTACAGCTGTGGAGCAACGATCTTGCCGGTCTGACCGACCTGCATGTCGTTGGGTACAAAACCTGCGTCGACCGCGGCGCGGGAAGCACCGACGGCAGCGCCCAGCTTGTCGGCCAAGGCGTACAGGTGTTTGAAGTTGTCGCCGTTCTGCATGCCGCGACCGCCGGAAACGACGATCTTGGCAGCGGTCAGTTCCGGACGATCGGATTTGGCCAGTTCTTCGCCGACGAAGCTGGAAGTGCCCGCGTCGTGCGCAGCCGCAACGGCTTCAACAGCCGCCGAACCCCCTTCAGCAGCAACCGGGTCGAAACCGGTGGCGCGAACGGTGATCACTTTGACCGCAGCGTTCGACTGAACGGTAGCGATGGCGTTACCAGCGTAGATCGGGCGCTTGAAGGTGTCAGCGCTTTCGACCGAGATGATCTCGGAGATCTGGTCAACGTCCAACTGAGCGGCAACGCGTGGCAGGATGTTTTTGCCGTTGGAGGTAGCAGCAGCCAGGATATGGCTGTAGCCAGCGCCCAACTCGGCAACCAGCGGCGCTACGTTTTCCGGCAGTTGGTGAGCGTAGGCGGCGTTATCGGCCACCAGCACTTTAGCCACGCCAGCGATTTTCGCAGCGGCTTCAGCCACGGCGCCAACGCCCTGACCTGCAACCAGTACATGAACATCGCCACCGATTTTGGCCGCAGCGGCCACGGTGTTCAGCGTGGCCGGGGCCACTGCTTTGTTGTCGTGTTCAGCGATTACCAAGATAGTCATGATTAGATTACCTTCGCTTCGTTTTTCAGTTTCTCGACCAGTTCAGCCACCGACTTGACCTTGATACCCGCGCTGCGTGCAGCTGGCGCTTCGACTTTCACGGTCTTGTTGGTGGAGGCGGTGGAAACGCCCAAAGCGTCCGGAGTCAGCACTTCGAGAGGCTTCTTCTTGGCTTTCATGATGTTTGGCAGGGACGCGTAGCGCGGCTCGTTCAAACGCAGGTCGGTGGTGACGATGGCCGGCAGTTTCAGGGAAACCGTCTGCGCGCCGCCGTCGACTTCGCGAGTCACGGCAACGGTGTCGCCGCTGATTTCGACTTTGGACGCGAACGTGCCCTGACCGTAGCCGCTCAAGGCTGCGAGCATCTGGCCAGTCTGGTTGTTGTCGCTGTCGATGGCTTGTTTGCCAAGGATCACCAGCTGAGGCTGTTCCTTGTCGACAACGGCTTTCAACAGTTTGGCAACGGCCAGGGAGGTCAGATCTTCGGCGGATTCGACGAGGATGGCGCGGTCGGCACCCAGAGCCAGCGCAGTGCGCAGTTGCTCTTGAGCGGTGGACGGGCCGATGGAGACGACGACGATTTCAGTCGCAACACCTTTCTCTTTCAGGCGTACGGCTTCTTCCACTGCGATTTCGCAGAACGGGTTCATCGACATCTTTACGTTGGCGAGGTCAACGCCGGAATTGTCCGCCTTGACGCGAACCTTGACGTTGTAATCCACAACGCGTTTGACAGCTACAAGAACCTTCATGGATTCCTCGTTACTCTCCGGTGAAAAGAAAGTCGCCTAGGCGAACCTGGCGGTTTGATGCTCATCGGCGCAAGGGCACCTCTAAAAACGCTGGCAAAGGTGTCAAGTGACAAGCGCTCACGATGCAGATGACCGTTCGTCAGTGATGACCGACAAGTCATTCAATATCGCGGCGTGTAAACTGCGCAGCAAACTTGCGCGGCGCATCACCCTGTACTGCCATCGCCCTGTCTTTAGAGGTGCTCTTGAAACCAACAGTCAGCCTACGGCGAGCGCAAAACCGACCGTATATTGACCGGAACGCCTATTCCGGTCAATACGGCAAAATGGCCAGTCATAAGCCGCGTGACTTTGATTTCTCTGGCTTTGAGCCGATTCAAACAAACGTTTGTATTGGACGCTAGGAGTGGTGTAGATATAATGCGCCACCTTAGAGAGAAAGGTGGCTCATCGATTGTCCTCTTCCTGCATTGCGCAGGAATTCATGGATGCGACACCAAACCTCCAATTAGAAAAAACTGTTGAGCCTTGAGTAGGAGATAACCTGTGGAACGCGAATACATGGAATTCGACGTGGTCATCGTCGGTGCCGGCCCCGCGGGTCTTTCCGCCGCCTGCCGGTTGAAGCAGAAGGCCGCCGAAGCCGGTAAGGAAATCAGCGTCTGCGTGGTCGAAAAAGGCTCCGAAGTCGGTGCTCACATTCTCTCCGGCGCGATCTTCGAACCCCGCGCCCTGAACGAATTGTTCCCGGACTGGAAAGAACTTGGCGCCCCGCTGAACACGCCGGTCACCCGCGATGACATCTTCGTTCTCAAGAACGCTGACAGCGCGCAGAAGATTCCTGACTTCTTTGTGCCCAAGACCATGCACAACGAAGGCAACTACATCATCTCTCTGGGCAACCTGTGCCGCTGGCTGGCCCAGCAGGCCGAGAACCTCGGCGTAGAAATCTACCCGGGGTTCGCCGCCCAGGAAGCGCTGTTCGATGAGAACGGCGTGGTTCGCGGGATCATCACGGGCGATCTGGGCGTTGACCGCGAAGGTCATCCGAAAGAAGGCCTGTACACCCCGGGCATGGAACTGCGTGGCAAGTACACGCTGTTCGCCGAAGGTTGCCGCGGCCATATCGGCAAGCAGCTGATCAAGCACTTCAACCTCGACAGCGAGGCCGACGCCCAGCACTACGGCATCGGCCTGAAAGAAATCTGGGAAATCGATCCGACCAAACACCAACCAGGCTTGGTCGTCCACACCGCCGGCTGGCCGCTGGAGATCATGGGCACCGAAAACACCGGCGGCTCGTTCCTCTATCACCTGGAAAACAACCAGGTCGTAGTGGGTCTGATCGTCGACCTGTCCTACAGCAACACTTACTTGTCGCCGTTCGACGAGTTCCAGCGCCTCAAGCATCACCCGGTGCTCAAGCAGTACCTGGAAGGCGGCAAGCGCATCAGCTACGGTGCTCGCGCCATCTGCAAGGGCGGCCTGAACTCGCTGCCGAAAATGGTCTTCAAGGGCGGCGCGCTGATCGGTTGCGACCTCGGCACCCTGAACTTCGCCAAGATCAAAGGCAGCCACACCGCGATGAAGTCCGGCATGCTCGCCGCTGAATCCGTGGCCGAGGCGTTGTTCGCCGAGAAGGACGGCACCGAAGAGCTGACCACCTACGTCGACGCGTTCAAGAAGAGCTGGCTCTACGACGAACTGTTCGCCAGCCGCAACTTCGGCCCGGCGATCCACAAGTTCGGCGCCATCGTCGGCGGCGGTTTCAACTGGCTCGACCAGAACATCTTCGGCGGAAAACTGCCGTTCACCTTGCACGACAACAAGCCGGATTACGCTTGCCTGAAACTCGCGGCCGACTGCAAGAAGATCGACTACCCGAAACCGGACGGCAAGATCAGCTTCGACAAACTCAGCTCGGTGTTCATCTCGGGTACCAACCATGAAGAAGAACAGCCGTGCCACCTGAAGCTGACCGACCCGAGCATCCCGATCGCCAAGAACCTGCCGCTGTACGATGAGCCTGCCCAGCGTTACTGCCCGGCCGGCGTGTACGAAGTGGTGACCAAGGAAGACGGCGAGAAGCGCTTCCAGATCAACGCCCAGAACTGCGTTCACTGCAAGACCTGTGACATCAAGGACCCTGCACAGAACATCACTTGGGTGGCGCCGGAAGGCTCTGGTGGCCCGACTTACCCGAACATGTAAGTCGAATGCCTGAACATCAAGGCTCCCGAACGGGGGCCTTTTTGTTGTCCGTCAGGCAGCGCGCTCATCGCCCGGATTACGCTCGAAGTAGCGCTTGTACTCGCGACTGAACTGCGACGTACTTTGATACCCGACCCGATGCGCCACCTGTGCCACGCCCAAACCTTCGGCAAGCAACAACTGCTGCGCCTTGAGCAAGCGCAAGCGCTTCAAGTACTGCACTGGCGACAACAACGTGCTGCGTTTGAAATGCTCATGAAAGGTCGACGCACTCATGTTCGCGCAACTGGCCAGGGTTTCGACGTTCAGCGGCTCGGTGTAATGCGCATGCAGATGGCTGAGCGACGCCGCGATCCGGGCGAACTGCCCCTGCTGTTCGACCAGCGCCCGCAGCACATCGGCTTGCGGCCCACGCAAGGCGACGAACAACAACTCGCGCAATCGCGCCTGCCCCATAACCTGGCATTCCAGCGGATCGTGCAGGCAACGCAGCAGCCGTTCAACACAACCACGCATCGCATCGTCGAGCACCGCCGAGGTCATGGACTCTGGCGTTTGCGCCGGAATACTACGCCCCGGCGCCAGCCCCATGGCCAAGACCAACTCACCGAGCAACACCCGGTCAATGGCGATGGAAACGCCCAGCATCGGCCCATCCGGCGCCGAAAACGTCTCGCATTCGAACGGCACCGGCAATGCCTGAATCAAATAATGCCCGGCGCCGTACTCCAGCGTACGCGGCCCCAGATACGCCAACTTGCTGCCCTGGGCGATGATGACCAGACTCGGCTCGTAGATCTGCGGGCCGCGAGCCACATCACAACTGGCCCGCAAAACCTGAACACCCGGCAACGCCGTGGGCGCGAAACCATCGCGATTAGTCAAAGGTTGAATCAGCGAAACCAGCGTGGCATTGGCATCGAGATGTCGGGTCAACAACATGAGAGCTCTTCACAAAAAAAGTCGCGGAAAAAGGGATGAAAGCATCATCGCAGGTCTGATCGCCAATGCGACCCATTGAAGGCTGATGCCGGAGGATTAGGCATGACACCCGGAGGAATCGCCATGGCCGGTGACAGGTGCGGCGCCCAGAATGTGCCACCTCACCTGTCACAGCTTTTGCGAGGTTCATCATGTACACCGCCATCGGATACGCCGCCCAGTCGGCCACCACTCCCCTCGCCCCCGTGAAATTCGAGCGCCGCAGCCCACGGGCCGACGACGTCGCGATCGATATTCTCTACTGCGGCGTCTGCCATTCCGACATCCACCAGGCACGCAACGAGTGGGGCATTGCCGTTTACCCGCTGATGCCTGGCCACGAGATCGTAGGCAAAGTTACCGCCGTCGGTGCGAACGTCACCCAGCACAAAGTCGGCGATCTGGTCGGCGTCGGCTGTATGGTTGATTCCTGCCGCAGCTGCGAAGCCTGCCAATCGGACCTCGAGCAATACTGCCTCGAAGGTCCGACCATGACCTACGCCACCCCAGACCGCGTCGATGGCAGCAACACCATGGGCGGCTATTCCGACAGCATCGTGGTCAGCGAACACTTCGTCGTGCGCATCCCGGAAAAACTCGACCTGGCCAGCGCCGCGCCGATCCTCTGCGCCGGTATCACCACCTACTCGCCGCTCAAGCACTACGGCGTGAAAGCGGGCGACAAGGTCGGGATTCTCGGCATGGGCGGCCTCGGCCACATGGGCATCAAGTTCGCCAAGGCGATGGGCGCCGAAGTCACGCTGTTCACTCGCTCGGCGAGCAAGGCTGAAGAAGGTCGTCGCCAAGGTGCGGACCACGTGATCGTGTCCACCGATGCCGAACAGATGAAGGCCGCGGCAGGACATTTCGACTTCCTGCTGGACACCATTCCGGTGCAGCACGACCTCAACCCCTACCTCGATACGCTGCGTTTCGACGGCGTGCACATTCTGGTCGGGCTGATCGAACCGGTCGATCCACCGGTCCACGCCGGCAAACTGGTGATGAGCCGTCGCGTATTGGCCGGCTCGCTGATCGGCGGCATCGCAGAAACCCAGGAAGTGCTGGATTTCTGCGCCGAACACAACATCACCTGCGACATCGAAATGCTCGACATCCGCCAGATCAACGAGGCTTACGCCCGCATGATTGCAGGTGATGTGAAGTACCGTTTCGTGATCGATATGGCGACACTGAAGGTCTGATCAGACCCTAGCGCCAAGCTCCGCCGACAGCCGGGCTGTGACCCCTTTGATCAGGGGAATCAGCTCGGCCATTTTCTCCAGCGGCATATACGGCACGGTGCTGGCGATGCTGATGCCGGCGACGATGCGTTTGCTGGCATCGCGGATCGGCGCCGCCACGCAGCGGATCGACGGTTCATTGTCTTCCAGATCGAAGGCATAACCGCCCGCCACATACTCGACCATGCGCTGCTGAAACTGCTCCCAGGACTGCTCCGGGTGTTGCGGCCAGAACTGATTTTTCCCACCCGCCGGCAAACTGACTTCGTACAACCGCTGCCATTCTTCCCGCGTGTCATCGAGCATCAATGCCTTGCCGATCCCGGTACGCGCCAACGGCATGCGATGGCCGACCCGCGAACGCATTTCCGGGCCATTGCGCCCCGGATTCTTGTGCAGGTACAGCACCTCGTCGCCTTCACGAATCGCCAAATGAATGGTGTCGCCCGTCAACGCCGACAACTCATCCAGATACGGCCCAGCAAGGGTCACCAGCGGCAGCTCTTCGCGCGCCTGGAAACCCAGTTCGATCAGTTTCGGCCCCAACAGATAACCGACTTGCGGCACCACACGCAGGTAACGCTCGTCCACCAGGCAACTGGCCAGACGATGGGTGGTGCTGCGTGTGGTGCCGATCAGCCGAGCGATTTCCTTGAGATCGCGGGCACCACTGGCCACGGCCTGAACCACACCCAAACCACGAAGCAGTGTCTGGGTGCCGGTCGGTGCGGCGTCCTTGGCGATTTTTGGGGCGTCTTCCTGCATATCCAGCCTTTACCGTTGAGCGAGTGAACGGGCGGCATTATGGTCGCCCGACGGCTGCGACTACAACTTGATACGCTCGACCTTGCCTACCAGCAAGATGTAGGAAAGCGCACCAATCAACGCCAGAACCGAGATGTAGGTGATCGCCGGGGCAAACGAATCACCGGTGGCGAGGAAACCGATGACGATCGGCGTGGTAATCGCCGACAGATTGCCGATGAAGTTGAACACTCCGCCGGTCAATCCCAGCAATCGCGCCGGGGCCAACGTTGAAACCAGCGACCAGGTGATCGAAGCCAGCCCGTTACCGAAGAACGCCAACGCGAGGAAGGCAATCACCAGCGGTGTCGACTCGACGAAGTTGGCGCCGATGATCGAGGTGGAAATCAGCAGGCCGCCAATGATTGGCAACTTGCGAGCGAACCCCACGGTGTAACCGCGGCGGATCAGCCAGTCGGAAAAAAACCCCGAACACAGCACACCGACGAAGGCGGCGAGAAACGGCAGCGACGCCAATAGGCCGGACTTGATGAAGTCCATGCCGCGATATTTCACCAGGTAGGTCGGGAACCACGTCAGAAAAAACCACAACGTCGAGTTGAGGCAAAACTGGCCGAGGTAAATACCCCACAATTTGCGTTTGGTCAGCACGATGCCGAGGTCGATCCAGCTGAATTTGGCTTTGACTTTGGCGTGTTCAGCCTGGATATCCACCAACCCGCCGCCCTCGCGGATCAGGTCGATTTCGGCGTCATTAGCACCTTTGAAATCCCGTGGCTCGCGGTACACCGCGTACCAGATTACCGCCCAGAGAATGCCCACCGCACCGGTGCTGACAAACACCATGTGCCAACCATAGTGATGCTGCAGCCAAGCCAATACAGGGGTCAGGAACGCCAGACCGACGAATTGCCCGGACGTGTAAAAACCGATAGCTGTGGCACGCTCGCGTTCGGGAAACCAGGTGGTGACCACACGGCTGTTGATCGGGTATGCCGGTGCTTCCAGTGCGCCGACCGCCATACGCAACACGAACAGTGCGATGAAGCTGGCCGCGAAGCCGAGCATCACCGTGGCGATCGACCATAACAGCAGCGCGACGCTGTAAAGAATCCGCGGCGGGACGCGATCCACCAGCCAGCCGCCGGGGATTTGCATGGCGGCGTAAGTCCAGCCGAATGCGGAGAAAATCAGACCGACATGAATCGGATCGATGCCCAGTTCGCTGGTCAACGCCGGAGCGGCGATGGACAGGTTGCTGCGGTCCAGGTAGTTGATCACCACGGTGATAAACAACAGGACCATGATGAAAAAACGCTTGCGGCTGGGCGTCACCAACGTCGCCTGCCCAGTGAGGGTTTGCGGTTGCATGGGGAGTGCCTCTTCTTATGTTTATTGAGGGCGTGATCGTTCCCACGCGGAGCGTGGGAACGATCACCGCAGTGGGGTCAGACAGAACTCACCACTCGGCAAAGCTGCCATCGGCATGGCGCCAGATCGGGTTGCGCCAGCGGTGGCCGACGGCCGCGCGTTCGATGACGTATTCCTCGTTGATCTCGATCCCCAGTCCCGGGCCGTTGGGGATTTTCACGAAGCCTTTTTCGTAGTCGAACACCCGTGGATCCTTGACGTAATCCAGCAGGTCGTTGCTTTCGTTGTAATGGATGCCCAGGCTCTGTTCCTGGATGAACGCGTTGTAGCAAACCGCATCCAGTTGCAGGCACGCCGCCAATGCAATCGGGCCCAGCGGGCAATGCAGCGCCAGCGCCACGTCATAGGCTTCGGCCATGTTGGCGATTTTGCGGGTTTCGGTGATGCCGCCAGCGTGCGACGCATCTGGCTGAATGATGTCGACATAACCTTCGCTGAGCACACGTTTGAAATCCCAGCGCGAGAACAGCCGCTCGCCGAGGGCAATCGGAGTGCTGGTCAGCGGCGCCAGTTCCTTCAGCGCTTCGTAGTTCTCACTGAGCACCGGCTCTTCGATGAACATCAGTTTGTACGGATCGAGTTCCTTCATCAGCACCTTGGCCATGGGTTTGTGCACCCGGCCATGGAAGTCCACGCCGATGCCGACGTTCGGGCCGACCGCGTCACGCACGGCGGCGACGTTGGCCAGGGCCAGGTCGACTTTCTCGAAGGAATCGAGGAACTGCAGCTCTTCGGTGCCGTTCATTTTCACGGCAGTGAAACCACGCTCGACGGCTTCTTTCGCGGCGCGAGCGGTGTCCGCCGGGCGGTCACCGCCGATCCACGAGTAGACGCGAATCTTGTCTCGCACCTGACCACCGAGCAGGTCGCTGACCGACACACCCAGCGCCTTGCCCTTGATGTCCCATAAGGCCTGATCGATACCGGCCAGCGCGCTCATGTGGATCGCGCCGCCACGGTAGAAGCCGCCACGGTAAAGCACGGTCCAGATGTCTTCGATGTTGCGTGGGTCTTTGCCGATCAGGTAGTCGGACAATTCTTCAACGGCGGCGGCAACCGTGTGCGCGCGGCCTTCGACCACGGGTTCGCCCCAGCCGGTCACGCCCTCGTCGGTTTCGATCTTGAGGAAGCACCAGCGCGGCGGAACGATGAAGGTGGTCAGTTGGGTGATTTTCATCTTTTGCTCTCTTTTTATAAGTGCAGCTCTTATAGATGTAGCGCTCGCAGCGCCAAAAAAGTCTTAGCGAAGGGCTTTCCAGGCAGCTACGTAGGCCTTGGCGTTTACGGCCACTTCCTCAGGCGTCATGCCCGGTTTGAACAATCCGGAACCCAGTCCGAACCCTTTGACGCCAGCGTCGATAAACACCTGCATGTTGTCCGGCGTGATCCCGCCGACCGGCGCCAAAATGGTTCCGGCCGGCAGCACCGCAAGCCAGGCTTTGACGACTGCCGGGCTCAGCTGCTCGGCCGGGAACATCTTCAGCACGTCCGCCCCTTCGGCCAACGCGGCGAAGGCCTCAGTCGGCGTCGCCACACCCGGCGACAGGAACAATCCCGCCGCTTTCGCTGCGCGCAACACCTTGGCATCGCCGTGAGGCATGACGATCACTTGGCCCCCCGCTGCTTTCACTTGCTCGACCTGTTCCGGCGTCAACACCGTGCCCGCGCCGATCAGGCAATCGGCGGGCAACGTACTGCGCAGGATGCGGATACTTTCGTACGGTTCAGGGGAATTAAGCGGCACTTCGATGACGCGAAATCCGGCGGCGTAAAGGACTTCGCCGATGGCTGCCGCTTCTTGCGGGCGCAGGCCACGCAGGATCGCGATCAGACCGTTTTGCGCCAGTGCTTGCTTGAGCATGTCAGACCTCCAGTCAGGTTTAACGGGATGAATGTGGTGTGATCAGTCCGGCGGCACCCGCCAACTGCCACAAGCCGCGCTCGGTGGCGTGTTCGGCCAGGGTCACCCGGGCAAAACCGCAGGCGTCGAGGGCCCGTCTGTAGCGGGCACAGAGTTGGGCATTACCGATGAGGATGATCGAAGGCAGATGAACGCTGTTGCGTCGGCGGCGCTGAACACTCGCCAACGCTAACAGTTCATGGCCGATCAACAGACCCGACAAGTAATCCGGTTGAGCGGTGGCGCTGAGTTCGCCAGTCAACCCGAGGCTGCGGGCACTGAACACTGTCGACAACGGCCCGATCTCGCCCTCCGCCGACAGGGCCACCTGCACACCACGATCAAACGCTTGGCCATCGAAGGATGCGCCCTTTTGCTGGGTACGCCCCAAAATGCTGTATTCGCTGAGCACGGCGAAGAGTTCGCCGGTCATGAAGGTATCGAAATGCACGATGCAGCCGTTGGCCACTTCCACCCATTTCGAGTGACTGCCCGGCAGGCCGATCAACAGATCGTTGCCCGCCTCGCCCGGCAAAGTGTGCAGAACGCCAAGCACCTGGGTTTCTTCGCCACGCATCACGTTCGGCAGGCACGAACGCTGAATCACGCCCGGCACGATGTGCACATCAACACCGCGAAGACTGCGAACCGTTTGTAGGGAAGTTCCGAGATTGGCGACGTTCGCCGGCGTATCGCAGTAAGCCACTTCTCGCCAGCCTTGTGCGCTGCCGACCATGCCGCAAGCAATCACCGGCAAATCGGGTTGCGCATCGAGCCAGTCACCGCAGGCCTCATCGAAGGCCAGCTCAAAACCGTCGGTACATGCCTGACCCGCAATCATTCTCAGCGTTCTGGGCAGCTGCATGATGCCCGACGACAGCGAACGCTGTTCGAGCACCTGGCCACCGGCGGCGAGTTTGTAAGCACGTAATGAGGTTGTCCCCCAATCGAGCGCGATCAATTGCGCCAGCATCGATTCACCTGTTTTGTTTATTGGCAGTGAGTGAGCTGGACTATAAACCCGGACACGCAAAAATCTCAATATATAAATATCTATCCCATATAGTGGGAGGAAAACAAAAAAAGATCGCAGCTTTCGGCGACACCTACAAATCGAGGTAGAAGTTGCCGAAGACTGCGATCTTTAAAGGATGTCGCGTGCGATCAATTGCCCTCGGCAAACTCCCGCAACACCGCCCCATCCATGCGATACCGAACCCACTCTTCCTGCGGCTGCGCGCCCAACGACTTGTAGAACTCGATCGCCGGTTTGTTCCAGTCCAGCACGCTCCACTCAAATCGACCGCAATCATTGGCGCAGGCGATTTTTGCCAGATGGCGCAACAAGGTTTTGCCGGCACCGCCGCCGCGTTGTTCGGGGGTGATGTAGAGGTCTTCGAGGTACAGGCAGTTGCTGCCCAGCCACGTGGAATAACTGAAGAAGAACACCGCGAAGCCGATCGGCGAGCCGTCGCGCAGGCAGATCAGGCCGTGGGCGGTGGCGCCTTCGCTGAACAGGCTGCGCTCGATGTCGGCGACGCTGGCAATGACTTCGTGGCGGGCACGTTCGTAATCGGCCAGTTCGGTGATGAACCCGAGGATTTGCGGTGCATCGCTCGGGGTCGCCGGGCGGATCTCGATCGTCATGGACGTGCCTTCGTCAAAAGTGGAGAACGCCATACTAAGGCGGCGAGCGGCGCTCGTCACACTGGAAATTCAAAGCTGATCCATGGAGCATGTGTAGCCGCTGGCGAAGCCTGCGGCTGCAGGGCTATGTCGCTGCAAAAGACGTTTTCACTTAACAGGATGTTTATGAACACTGATGCTTTCGCGCCACTGCAACTCCTCGCTAAGCAACTGCTACCCCACGCGCTGGAACCCTCAGAGGACGGTGCTCATGATCTGTCGCACTTGCAGCGTGTCTGGCACAACGTGCGAACAGTCCATGCTGAAGAAGGTGGCGATCTTGAAGTGCTGCTCGCGACGGTGCTTTTGCACGATTGCGTGGCGGTAGAGAAGAACTCGCCGCTGCGTTCTCAGGCGTCGCGGCTGGCCGCCGAGAAGGCATCGATAGTGTTGGCGGACATGGCGTGGCCAGGCGCAAAAATCAGCGCTGTTGCCCATGCCATCGAAGCGCACAGTTTTTCCGCCAACATCGCGCCGACCACGCTCGAAGCCAAAATCATGCAGGACGCCGACCGCCTCGACTCCCTTGGCATGCTCGGTGTCGCGCGAACCTTTTACATCGCCGGACGTATGGGTAGCGCTTTGTACGATCCACAGGATCCTGAAGCGAAGGAGCGGGAATACGATGACAAACGTTTTTGCCTCGACCACTTCCAGACCAAACTGCTGCACCTGGCGGACCGATTCCAGACGACCACCGGCCAGCGTCTGGCGCAGATTCGCCACGAACGGTTGAAGGGATTCATGGTGTTGTTCAAGGAAGAAATCGGCGCCTGCTGAAGGCTTTACTCCGGCCAGCGCTAACCCTGAAATCGATAACCTCAGACCTAACATCGATGCCTTGCGTGATAGACAGATGAAGCTCTCTTCTATCGGGTCAAGGAACCGCGTCATGTCTAGCGCAACACCCCCAGTCTCCAGCAGGTTGTTCGGCCTGTTTTGCCTCGCCAGCTATTTGCTGTCGCTGTCCTACGGCTCGACATTTTTGTTGTCGCTGTTGATCGGTTCCCGCGGCGGCAACGAGCACGATGCCGGCAGTGTGATTTCGGCAGCGATGCTCAGCACCTTTGTCGCGGTCATCGTCTCCGGACACTTGTCCGATCTACTCGGCGCCGCTCGATCAATTGCCCTGTTCGGCGTCTTGCTGGTGGCCGCCAGCCTGGGCTTCGCCCTGACACCAGGTCTCGGCAATCTGCTGTTGTTTTTCGGACTCTTGCTGGGGCTGGGTTGGGGCGTGTTCTACACCTTGGGGCCGATCATCGTGGCGAGTCTGGTAACGCCTGCCCAGCGTGCAAAATACTTTGCGCTGCTGTCGGGCAGCATGATGACCGGGATCGGCAGCGGTCCATTGCTGGGTCGCGCCGCGAGCGCCCTCGGGTATCCGATCACCGCGGCGTTTTACCTGGCGGCGCTGGCCAGCCTGTTGGGCGTGTTGCTGTTCTGGCGGTTGGATTCGCAGCTCAAGAAGGCGCCCGCCTACTCGGCAGCGGTGTCACGGATTTCATGGCGGGCAGCGGCGCAAGTGCTGTCGTCCAAAGCGGTGTTCCCGATCATCATGGTGGGCCTCGGTGGTTGCGTGTTCGGCGGTTTGTCGAGTTTTCAAACCAGCTACGCGGCGGCGCGTTCACTCGACTATTCATTGTTCTTCCTCGGCTTCATGAGCGCAGCGATCAGCAGCCGAATGCTGATCGCCAGCTTCGTGGTCAAGCGCGACCCATTCTGGGCGTCCTGCCTGCTGTCGGGCTTGATGGTGGGCTCGATCCTGATGTTCGGTTTCGTCGTCGACGACAGGTTCAGCTATGTGTTGGCGGCAGTGATGCTCGGGGTCGGTTACGGGCTGACCTATTCGGTGATCAACGGCCTGGCGGCCAACGAGGCGCCAAACGGCACCACCGCGCAATCCTTGCTGCTGTTCAGCCTGTCCTACTTCATCGGCGTGTTCGGCTTTCCGCTGCTGGCCGGGAAAATCATCGTCGAACAAGGGATGTCGACGCTGCTGCTCACGGTGCTGGCAGTGGCCTTGCTGAACTGGCTGATCAGAGTCGGCCGGCTGGTCTGGCGCCGCGCCTGTACCAGCAAAGCCTTGCAGCAGGCCTAGACCGTTCGTCGTTCATCAGGCACCAATCCAAATCGGGGGCGGACCAACATCAGGTAAGGACTCTAATTAAATGGAGGCGACACCGGCGTCGGCTCGAAAACTACCACCGGTGGCTCGGGTTCAGAAGGCGGTGCCAGCCAATAGTTCGCCGACGCGAGCGACCTATCCACATCCAGGAAGAGGTAACCATGAACGTCGATAAAAACCTTGAGAAAGAAATCCTGACCCGTCTGCTGCATGCCCATCCAAGCGGCTTGGGCAAAGAGGTCCTGGACAATTACCGGGGGGAAAAAGTCGTGGCCAGCACCCTCGCCACGCTGCAGGATCGCGGGCTGATTCAACATGGGCATGTGACCTGTAACGAGGCGGGTGAGCATTCGTTGAGTTTGCCGATCAAACTCAGTTCCGCAGGGGTTGAAGCGGCGCGCAAGCTGGACGTTTAACAAGACGAATCAGGTCGCAGTCGTGCGCGGCTGCGACCGTTTGACAGACGCGAATCTTATGACCCCATCGCGATCAGGCACCGAAAGTCTGGCTAATTAACGCATCCACCTCGACAATCCCCGGCGAAGTCGCCGGCCCCCAACGAGTGACCGCCAACGCCGCCGCCGCATTAGCCCGCCGCGCCGCCTCACCCGCCGATAATCCTTGCGCCAGCCCGGCCACAAATACCCCGGCATGCGCATCCCCCGCGCCATTGCTGTCTACCGCCTCAACCTTGAAACCCGGCACATGCTGGCGATCTCCACGCTGGCTGATCCAGCACCCTTGAGGGCCGTCACGAACCACCATCAAGACGTCGGCTGGCAGATGATCGGCCAACCGGTTCAAGGCCTCGGCAATGTCCGACGTACCGGTAAACTTCATCGCCTCGACGCTATTGCTGGTCCACAAATCAATGCGCGCCAGCAAGGCTTGCATCAACGGCTCATCCGGCGAATCCACCAGCGGACCCGGATCGAACACCACGTTGATCGCTCTCGGTAAATCCAAAATCCAATCCACCAGCGCCTGGGCTTTGCCGCCCTGCAACAGGCTGTAGCCGCTGACGTAGACAAAGTCACCCGCCTCGGCCGGCACGCTCGCCAAGTCCTCGGCGGTCAACTCACCCTCGGCACCGATGTAGGAAATGAAACTGCGCTCGGCTGACGCTTCGGTGACCGCGACGCACACTCCCGTATCCCGCTCGGCGCGGTGAGTGATGCCGATCCGAATGCCTTCAGCGTTCATCGCTTCGCGGGCCAGGTCGCCGAAACGTCCGGTGCCATGACGGCCGAGGTAAACCACCGGCAAGCCATTGCGCTGGGCGGCAGCCATCACATTGAAGCCGCCGCCAGCCTCGAAACTGGCGGACTGCGCCAGCACATCGCCGCCCGAATGAGGCAGTTTATCCACGGCCATGACCAGGTCGATCATGACCTGGCCGGTGTGCAGCAATCTAGGCATGAGCGTTCTCGGTCATCGCGCCACGACGATCCTTGGCCCCGCCGAGTACCCAATAAATCCCGCCGGCCACCAGGAACGTCACGATCCAGCCGAGGCCGTTATGGCCCAGCCAGGAGTCGGACAGGAAGCCGCGGAACCAGACGGTTTGTTCGGTCGTGCCGATGGTGGTGAAGCTGAAGCCCAATACGATCGCCACCGCCCACGCACCGAAGGCGCGCCACTCAATACCGCCGTTGTACCAGTAAGCGCTGCTCGGGCTGACGTCCAGCAGGTCTTTGGGGCTGTAGTAATGCCGGTGAATCAGGTCGACGACGAAGATCCCGACCCATGCCGTGATCGGCACCGCCAGTAGCGAAATGAAGGTAATGAACGGGCCGTAGAAACTGTCGGCGATCAGCATGAAATAAATCGAACCGGCGAAGATCGCGACGATATCCACCACCACCGCGTAGACGCGTTTGACCTTCAGGCCGAGGGTCAATGTGGTCAAACCGGCGGAGTACACCGAGAGGTTGTTCGACAGCAACAACCCACCGAACGCGGTGATCAGGTACGGCACGGCCATCCAGGTCGGCAGCATGTCGCGGATCGCAATGATCGGGTCAGTGGCGGAGGCCAAGTCATTGTTACCCACCGACAGCAGGCCGCCGAGGGTGATCAGCAGCACCAGCGGAATCCCCGCACCGAACGCTGCCGAAGCCACCAGGCGCACGGCTTTGACGCTACGATGCTGATAGCGCGACATGTCGGCACCGGCGTTGGCCCAACCGATCCCGGTGCCAGCGGCCATGGTGCCAACGCCGATGATCATCGCGCTCAACGGCGCGGGCGTTGCGTTAAACACCGCGCTCCAGTCGATGGTGGCGCAGAGGAAGCCGCCCACCAGCAGGTTCAGCCCACCGAACACGTAAGTCGCCCACTTCTGAATCACCAGCAACGTGGCGTGACCGAGGCCAGAGACCGACAACGTCAGCAACACGAAAATCGCGATGAACACCAGGGTCAGCAGCGGCGCGCTTTTGGCTTCTACCGGCGAGCCGAACAGAATCGAGCACAGCGACAGCAACACGAAGGCTGCGGTTGTGGTGTTAACGGTTTCCCAGCCCAGACGCGACATCAACGAAACCAGGGTCGGCCCGATGTTGCCGCGTACACCGAAGATCGCTCGCGACAACGTCAGGCTCGGTGCGCGACCACGGCGACCGGCAATGGAGATGATCCCGACCACCGCGAAGGAACCGGCGGCACCCAGGATCGCGACGATGATCGCCTGCCAGATCGCCAAGCCGCGAAAGGCTACAAGGGTCGCGCCCAGCGGCAGGCCGAGGATGGAGATGTTGGCGGCAAACCAGACCCAGAACAGTTGCAGCGGATGACCGTTGCACTCCGCTTCCGGCACGGGCTCGATGCCACGGGTTTCCAGTTGCCCGGCGCTTTGCCCGGCGTTCGATGAACTCATGTGAAAATGCTCCTGTTGCCTTTGTTGTGGTTGTGGGCAATGACGGAAAGGCTCAGGGCTTGATGGCGTCAGTCCAGCAAGCGCAAAGCTAAAAGCCCCTGCACCAACGGTTCCAGCTCCAGATCGTTGACGGTTTTGACCTGTTCGATCATCGCCACCGGCCAACTCTCAAGGCCCAGACAAGCCCCAAGCATCGCCCCAAGAATCGCCGCGATGGTGTCAGTGTCGCCGCCAAGGCTTGCGGCCATGCACAGCGCTTCGAAAGCGTTCATTTCACCAATGGCCACTTGCTGGGCCAGGGCAAACGAGACCACCACCGATTCCTGCGAAGCCACCGAAGTGCCGATCACGTCGTACATCAAATCCGCCAGCAATGCCTTGTCGCTGTCGACACTGAGGGTCCGCGCCCAGCTGATGCGCGAGGCGATGCGTCCGCCAGCCACCCAGTAACCGTGGCTTTCAGCTTGCTGAGCGATTTGCTGGCCGAGGTTCAACGCCTCGCCCAGGTCCATGCCGTTGATACCGGCCGAGACCACCGCCGCCACTGCCGCCGCGCTGGAAATGCCCAACGTGGTGTTGTGGGTGACCTGGCAAGCCTGCACGACAGCGTTGATGAAACGCTCCGGATCGGCGACGTCCGCCGCGAGCCCCACCGGCGTGATGCGCATCGCCGCGCCATTGGTGGTGCCGTAGCGCCCCGCTTCTTCCGGCGAGTGGCCGGCGAGGATCATCTCGATGGCACGCTTGGTCGAAGGGCCGAGCAAATCCTGGGAACCTTTGGCCTGCATCGCGGTTTCCCATTCGATCAGCCGCTGGGCGAGCATCGCCGGTTCGATCCGGCCCTCGCCTTCAACCAACAATTGGCCGACCAGAATCGCCTGTTCGGTGTCATCGGTGATCGAGCCTTTGGGCATGTTGGCTGCGATCGGTTGATCCGGGCCAGCGTCTTCCAGGCCAGTGATTTCGCCGAAGCGCACCTTGATCTCGGCGCGACTCAGGGATTGGGTCGGCATGCCCAGCGCATCGCCCAGGGCCAGTCCGTAGAACGCACCCAAGGCACGGTTGAGCGCGGTCATTGCGAGGTTCCAAATTGCAGGTGCAGGCGAAAGTGCACCGGGTCGAGCCAGCTTTCGACCTGCTCCATGAATCTGTTTTTCCGGTCGTAGGTGGTGCGCAAGGCCTTGAGGAAAACCGTGCCTGCCGGACGGCCGAGCAGTTCGGCGTCTTCGGCGTTCAAGGGTTCGGCGCCGATCCATTGATCGCCGCGCTCGCCAATGTAGCCATAGGCGGCCAGGGTGATGGTCAGGGAATCATCGATCAAGCCGACCCGCGGCAGGCTTTCCAGGCCTCCGGTGGCGGGCATCAACGAGCGTTCGAGGGAGACCAGCTTGCCTTCGTTGGAACGGCGGCGACGGTCGAGGGTGATGAATTGGTCAGTGCCGAAACGCGGCAACAGGTCCGGACGGGTGACCGCCTCCAACCGCAGCACTTCGGTGTTGATCAGCGCCCCGCTGTCGGCCAGGGCCTGGGCCCAGCCGCTGCGCTGATCAAGCACCACACCGTCGAAGGTGACGATGGAGCCCACCCCGCTTTGCGTCGCGATGTAGTTGCGCCGTTTCAACTCGGCGAGGGCTTCGCGCAGCGTGCCGCGGCTGACTTTGAATTCTTGAGCCAATTGATGCTCGCCCGGCAGCAGAAAGCCGTCCTCCATGAGGCCGCTTTCGATGCGCCGGATGAGTTCGTCGACCACCCGTTGTTTCTTGTCAAATCGTACCTGTCTAATCATGTACAGAGTGATAACCGAAACGGGGTTGGGCGAGCAAGGAATATTTCAGGGAGGTGACGGGTGAACTTACGCTGATCGTTCCCACGCAGAGGGTGGGAACGATCAGTTAGCGGGGGGTTTAGCGTTGTTTTAACCGGTCAATGACGACAGCCAGCAATAGGATCGAACCGCGAATCACATACTGGTAAAACGTATCGATGTTCTTCAGGTTCATCGCATTCTCAATGATCGCCAGAATCAGCACCCCGGCAATCACATGCCGAATCATGCCGATCCCGCCACTCAACGACACCCCGCCCAACACGCAGGCAGAAATCACCGTCAGCTCAAAACCCTGACCAATCATCGGCTGACCGGACGTCATGCGCGACGCCAGAATCACCCCGGCCAACGCCCCGATCACTCCGTGCACGGCGAAGATGATGATCTTGGTCCGGTCAACGTTCACTCCGGCCAGCAGTGCCGCTTCCTGGTTACCGCCAATGGCCATGGTGTTGCGCCCGTAGGTGGTGTAGTTCAGCAACCAGCCGAAAAACAGGAAGCAAACGATGGTGATCAGAATCGGCACCGGAACACCCAACAACTGGCCGTTACCGAAGACGAAAAACTGCTCTTGCGACACGCCCACCGCTTTGCCATTGGCGAAGATGTAAGCCAGGCCGCGAACGATCTGCATGGTCGCCAGCGTGGTAATCAACGCATTGACCCGCAGCTTGGCGATCACGATCCCGTTAATCAACCCGACGATCAGCCCCATGAACAGCGCCGCAACAACACCGAGAAACACGCTGTCGGTGTCGCGCATCACCACCGCGGCGACCACGCCGGCGCAAGCAATCACCGAACCTACCGACAAGTCGAAGTGCCCGGACGCCAGGCAATACAACATGGTGCAAGCGGCAATCCCCGTCGTGGAGATCGCCAGGCCCAGACCGCGCATGTTCAGCGGCGAAAGGAAGTTGTCGATCAGCAAGGTGCAGAGCACGAAGATCCCGACGGCCGCCAACAGCATCACCCAGTCATCGAGAAAGCGCCGCAGGTCCAGAGGTTTGCGCTGGGTGGGCAAAGCGTTGTTTTGAATGGTCATAGTCACCTCTCAGTTCGCCACGCCGTCAGCGCGTTGGCGCGGCAAAGCCAGTTGCAGCAGGTTGGATTCATTGGCCTGTTCGCGGGAAAGTTCGCCACGCATTGCACCTTCGCAGAGCACCAGGATGCGGTCGGAAATACCCATCACTTCCATCAGGTCGCTGGACACCACAATCACCGCGATGCCACTGGCCGCCAGGTTGTGGATGATCTGGTAAATCTCGGCTTTGGCGCCGATGTCGATACCGCGAGTCGGTTCGTCGAGCAGCAGGACTTTCATCGGCATCGACAGCCAGCGACCGAGAATGGCCTTCTGCTGATTGCCGCCGGACAGGTACATGATTTTCTGCGCCGCGTTGGGCGTCTTCACTTTCAGTGCTTTGATCTGCTTGTCGGCGTTGCCCTTTTCCCACAGGCCACGCAACAGGCAACCGAAGGTGGAATGAGCGCCGCGAGCGCTGATGTTGATGTTCTCGGCGACGCTGGCGAGCGGCAGGATGCCCTCCTTCTTGCGGTCCTCGGGGCACAGCAGAATCCCGGCGGCAATCGCATCGCGGGGTGAACTCAACTTCAGTTCATGACCGCGCAATTCCAGGCGTCCGGCGGTGTTGCGCTCAAGGCCGCTGAGCATCCGGAACAGCTCGGTGCGACCGGCGCCGACCAAACCGAACAACCCGAGAATCTCCCCTTTGTGCACCTCGAAACTCACCGGTTCACGCAAACCCGGCCCCAGCAAACCCTCGACCTTGAGCGCCACCGCGCCACGTTGACGGTGGCGGTAATCGTAGATGTCCTGAATGTCGCGACCGACCATGCAGGTCACCAACTGGTCGTGGGTCAGTTCGCTCATGTCCTCGAAAGTGCGCACAAAGCGGCCGTCCTTGAACACCGTCACCGCGTTGCAGATGCGGAACACTTCTTCCATGCGATGAGAGACGTAAAGCACCACTTTGCCTTCGTCCCGCAGGCGACCGATGATCGCCATCAAACGATCGATTTCCCGTGCCGACAGGCTGCTGGTCGGTTCGTCAAACGCGATTACATGCGCACCACGGGACAAGGCCTTGGCGATTTCCACCAGTTGCCGCTGACCGAGGGACAAGCGCCCTACTTTCTCTTGCGGATCGATTTCATCGGCCAGGCCCTTGAGGCTGGCCAATGCTTGCTGCCGCAGTGCGCCGCGATTGATCAGGCCGAAACTGGCCGGCAGATGACCGAGGAACAGGTTCTCTGCCACGGTCATTTCCGGGACCAAGTGCAGCTCTTGATGGATCACTGCGACGCCACTGCCGATGCTGTCGGCGGTGGACTTGAAGACCATCGTCTGCTCGCCAATCTGCAGGTCGCCGCTGCTCGGGGTGTAAGCACCGCCGAGGATTTTCAGCAGCGTGGATTTGCCGGCGCCGTTCTCGCCCATCAAGGCGTGAACCTGCCCCGGGTGGGCGACGAAGCTGATGCCATCCAGCGCCTTCACCCCGGGAAAGGTCTTGCCGATCCCGTTGAAGCGCAAGCGGCCACTGCCACTAAAAGAACAGCCGCTGTGTTGTTGTATTTTTGTTTGCGCCATAACCACCTCATCACACAGATCAGGCAAGCCTCGTCACCAGGGCCGCCGATGAAATCAACCGCGCCTCAGTTCCAGAGGCCGATCTTTTCCAGTTCCTGCTTGAAGTTCTCGCGAGTGATCAGCGTTACGTCGTCCATCGCGGTGTATTTCGGTGGCTCTTTGCCGGTGGTGACCCACTCGAACATCATGCTCGCGGTGTTGTAGCCCTCGATGTGCGGGCTCGGCAGCATCGAGCCGAAGAAGCCGCTGTTAGCCTTCTTCAATTCGCCGATGGCGTCGGTGCCGTTGATGCCGATGCCGATCACATTGGCCGCGGCAAAACCGGCGCTTTCGGTGGCGCGCACGCCGCCCAGCACGGTGTTGTCGTTCATGCCGCCGATGATCAGGTTTTTCGCGCCGCTGGGCAGTTTCACCAATGCCGAATTGGTGGCGTCCATGCTGCCGGGTACGTCGAGGGTTTTCAGCGCCGAGAACAGAATGTGGTCTTTTGGCAGGCCGGCGTCTTCCAGTGCTTTGGCCGAACCGTCGGTGCGCTTCTTGCCGGTGTCGAGTTCGTTGTAGGTGTTGATCACCGCATAAGTGTCTTTCCAGTCCCAGCCGCGTTTCTTCGCTTCGATGGCCATGGCGTTGCCCTGCTTCTGGCCGACTTCGTACGCTGCCATGCCGAGGTACGGAACGTCTTCCATGAACTTGCCGCTGGCATCGACGAAGCCGTCATCGACGGCGATGACTTTCAAACCGTTGAGCTTGGCCTTGGCCATGATCGCAGGTCCGAGGGAGACGTCTGGCGGGCAGATTACAAAGCCCTTGGCACCGTTGGCGGCGAGGCTGTCGATGGCCGAGAGGGTTTTCTCACCGTCCGGCACGGCGATCTTGATAACAGTGAAGCCCTTCTCTTTACCGGCCTTTTCGGCGAACGCCCACTCGGTCTGGAACCAGGGTTCTTCCGCCTGCTTGACCAGAAAACCGATCTTCACTTCCTCGGCCGCCAGCAACGAACTGCTCAGGCTGACCGCGGTGACCGCCAAAGCGGCACAGCACAGGGAACGGATCCCACGACGACGATTCATAAACTGACTCCTTGTTATTTTTTTGAGCGTTATTTGAAAGCCAATCAAACCGTACAGCTAATAGTCATATCGTATGATGATTGGATTTCAGGCGTAGTTCCGCGCCTGAAACCCGATTAATTCAGTCGTGGTACATGACCGAGCGACCACCGTCGATGGTGATGCACGAGGCATTGATAAACGGCGCCTCATCGCTGGCCAGGAAAACGGCCGTCATCGCGACTTCAATCGGCTGCCCGATGCGACGTGGCGGGTGCAGATCGAAGGCGCGCTGACGCTCGGCATGCGGGTCGGCAAAACCGTTCCAGTAATCGACGTTCAGTTGGGTTTCGATGTAGCCCGGCGCGATGGCGTTGACGCGAATGCCCTTCGGCGCATATTCGATGCCCAGGGCTCGGGTCAGGCCGAGCAAGCCATGTTTGGCCACCGGGTACGGGAAGCAGCCGGGAATGATGTGAGTGGAATGGGTCGAAGCGATGTTGATGATGCTGCCGATGCCTTGCTCGATCATCTGCGGTAGCACCGCTTTGCAGCCGTACCAGGCGCCGTCCAGGTCGATGGCGAAGCAACGGCGCCAGTCTTCCTCGGTCATTTCCAGCGGATCACGGAACACATTGACCCCAGCGCAATTGACCAGCACGTCGATCCGACCGTGAAGCTCGATCGCCAGTGTGGCCATGGCGTGCAGGTCCTGCTGCCTGGACACATCGGCCTTGATCGCCTGAACATCAAAGCCTTTGTCCCGCCAGTGGGCCGCGAGCTTTTCGACTTTCTCACCCTGGATATCGCTGATGATCAGCTTGGCCTGCTGGGAAGCGAACGTCGCGACAATCGCCTCGCCGATACCCTGAGCCGCACCGGTCAGCAGTACGACCTTGTTTTTCAGTCGCTCACCCTTCGGCGGCTCGGGCACCGGTGGCAAGGAAAGAGGTTCAGCCATGGATCAAGACTCCTTTTCGAAGGCACGACAAAAACCGGGCATCTGTCGAGGTCCGGTCAAAAAGCTTTTTGGAAAATCGCTGCATCACTTCACCTGTTTTGTTTTTTTAAGTGTGAGTGCGTGTCACTGATGGGGCCGACTATAAACCCGACCACCAAATAATCTCAATATATAATTTTACATCCCATATTTTGGGATTCACCCAGCAAAACGAGTACAGGGTTTTCCGGGCACATCGACTCGAATCGACAACAACGCACCGTCCAACGGATGGTTGAGCGGGCTTGCGGCACTGGTGATGTAGAGGGTTTTCAGGTCCTCACCGCCGAACACGCAACTGGTGGGGCGGCTGATCGGCAGTTCGATCACGCGATCAACCTGCCCGTCCGGGGTCAGCCTGAGTAGACAGCTGCCATCCCAGCGAGCGTTCCAGATGTATCGCTCGGCATCCATCGCCGAGCCATCAGGGCCGCCGCGTTCATGGGGCCCAAACCAGACCTGGGCCGGGTCGAGGTTACCGTCGGTGCGGATGAAATACTGGTAGAGCGTGCTGTCGAGGCTGTCGGCGAAATACACGGTGGTTGCGTCTTCGCTCCACAGCAACGTATTAGGGATGCCCAACCCTCGAAGCAACGGCGTGACCCGAGCATCGTGATCGATGCGAAACAAGCCACCGGTACGCCGCACGATGGGCAAGTCTTCGCCCTGCTCGCCGATGTTGTTCTGCAGGGTGCCGAGCCAGAGTCGGCCTTGAGCATCGCAGCGGGCTTCATTGGCGCGATTGCCGGGTTGCGGATCGGCGACGCAAAGCAAGGTCAGTCGTGGTTCCAGGCCGGGGGAATCCAGATCGAGTCGATACACGCCGCTGTTCAACGTCACCAGCGCATCGCCGCTTTCGCAGGGTATGAAGGCAGACACGTGCTCGGGCATCTGCCAGATCTGCACGTTGGCGCCAATCAGCCGCAGCGCCTGTTGACCGGCGATATCAACCCAGTACAGCGCCTGGGTCGGCGCGTCCCAGAACGGGCCTTCGCCCAGTCTCGCCCGGTGTTCGGTAACCGCAGTCCACGTCATGAAACCTCCTGCTTTCTTATTGTTGTCAGCTGGCCTTCTTGTCGGCCATGACTTGCGGGTAGAAGCGCTTGATGGCCAGGTCGGCGTTATCGATCAGGGTCATGCAGGCCCAGACACCCCTCGCGGCATCCCGGGCGGCGATGGCTTCGGCCATGTCTTGGTGAATCGGTAGCGTGCGGCGCAGTTCGTCCGGGTCGGCGGCGGACACCTCGAAAGACACCGCGAGCAGCGCGCCGAGGGCCGGGACCATTTGTTCGATGAATTGATTGTGACTGGCGGCGAGGATGCACTCGTGGAAGAACTGGTCGGCACGGTTGTAATCGACACCGCTGTCCACTGCCCTCGCCAATGCGTTGTAAGCCTGAAGGATGGCTTGAACCTGCTCGACGGTAGCGCGCTCGCACGCCCAGCGTACGGCCATCGGTTCGATGGTGCGGCGCAGGTCGAGCAAATCGTCGACGAAGTTTTCCGGCAAGCCGCTGCGCGAAAGCCAGCCTACGACTTGTGGATCGAAGAGGTTCCAGCGTCGCACCGGCAACACCCGTGTGCCGACCTTTGGCCCGACTTCGAGCATACCTTTGGCGACCAGGGTTTTTATGGCTTCGCGGATAACGGTGCGACTGACACCGAGTTGCTCGCCCAGGTCGGCTTCGACCTTGAGGGTTTCACCCGGCTTGACCTGCCCCGTGGCGATCCAGCAACCCAGCCAATCGACCGTCGACGCATGAAAACTGCTGGACATGGACACCTCGGTGCAGCAACGACACAAAGCCGTTCGCGATGGATGCCCACGCTAATCATCATACGATTGGGTGTCAATTTGAATTTTGCTGTTTGACGGCGTCCAGGCGATCAATTTGAACGAACCCCTATTGTGACCTACGGTTAGCCACGACAGATCAAGCAGTCAATAGCATCTGTACCACTAAAGTCAGCTATCGACAGGTATAAGCATGAACATGGATGCGTCTACGCAATACCCGATTGTTTTAGTCCACGGCCTTTTTGGCTTCGATAAAATTGCCGGCTATCCCTACTTCTTCGAGATCAAGGAAGCTCTGGAACATGCTGGCGCCAAGGTGTTTGCCGTCAATATTCCAGCCGTTAACGGAAACGAGGAGCGCGGTAAAAAACTGCTCGAACACGTCAACCGTATTTTGCAGGAAACGGGAGCCGCCAAGGTCAATCTGATCGGGCACAGCCAAGGTCCACTGGCCGCACGCTACGTAGCGGCGCTGCACCCGGAAAAGGTCGCATCAGTCACTTCCGTCAGCTGCCCCAATCATGGCTCCGAGATTGCCGACCAATTGCATAAGGCGCTGACGCCTGGAGAGTTGCCCGAAGCGCTCGTTTTAGCCCTGTTCAAAGCAGTCGGCACTTTCATTTCGTTGATCAGCGGCCATCCGGAAAACCCTCAGGACGCTCAAGCGGCTTTCGAATCCCTGACCAGCGCAGGATTGGCCGCTTTCAATCTCAAGTACCCGCAAGGGATACCGAAACATTGGGGTGGGGAAGGCAACGAAATTGAAAACGGCGTGTATTACTACTCTTGGAGCGGGATCGTACAAAACTTTCAAAGCCTGCAACCCCTCGATCCGTCCCACTTGAACTGTATCGTGCTGTCGAAGCTATTTTACAAAGAGAAAAACGCCAACGACGGGCTGGTCGGTCAATACAGTTCGCACCTGGGGAAAGTGATTCGCTCGGATTACCCGATGGACCATTTTGACGCAGTCAATCAGATAGCAGGGGTCGACAGCTGGAATGTGAACCCGGTCAAGCTCTACCTTGACCATGCCGCTCGGCTCAAGAGCAAGGGTTTGTAAGCCCAATGACAGCGGCCCGCTTAATAGCGGGCCGTTTTCCAGAACACAGCAACTCAGCGAGTTAAGGCTCAAGCCCGATGGGGAAGAACTCGCCACCACTCCACACGCCTAACCAGCGCTGCCCGTCGATCTCACGGGTCACGGCCAATTCCACCAGTTGGTAAAACACGTTGCGGTGGATCAAGGCTTCTAGGTTGGTGCGCACATGCACGTAGGGGGCGGGCTCCTGCGTTACGGGGTCGATCACCACGCGCATGGGGTGTTCGGTGCCGGCCTCGGCGGTCTCATCGACATTGGTGGTAAAACGCAGGAGTTGGGCTTCACCTTCGCCTTCGACATCCACGGCAATCGCCACGAAGGGCGCATCGTCGACCTTGATGCCAACTTTCTCGACCGGGGTAATGAGGAAGTAATCGTCACCATCGCGGCGAATGATGGTGGAGAACAGCTTGACCATCGGCTTGCGCCCGATCGGCGTGCCCAGGTAATACCAGCTGCCGTCACGGGCGATACGCATGTCGATGTCGCCGCAAAAGTCGGGGTTCCACAGGTGGACTGGCGGCAAGCCTTTGGTTTTGGGGATTTGCCCCAACAGATCGTTGGCTTTTTGCGGGCCACTCATGGCGTTCTCCTTTTGAATTACTGGTCGCTGAGCCCCAGCAGGCTGCGCGCGTATTGTTCCAGCGGCGGGCCCATCAGGTCCTCTGGCTTTTTGTCGTGGAACGTCAGTAAACCGCCACGACTCTTGATGCGTGCAGTATCAATCAAATACTGGGTACTGGTCTCGATCAACATGATCTGAATCACGCCGCTGTCGATACCGAGGCGATCCAGGGCTTCCTGATCGAGCCATTCGTCCGAGTTGCCGATACGGTCGTCGGACCTGGCGAATCGGGTATAGAGCAGGTAATGGGCACCGGCGGCACGGGCCTCGCCCATGGCTTGATCAAGGCCTGCCGGGGCACGGGCGCGGCGGACCATAGGGAAGTATTCGACAAAGCCATCGAAGGCGATTTCGGCTATCACGTTAGGTCGTGGGTAGACAGCACTGCCTGGCGGCACAAAGGCGCCTTGGGCGATATAGACGAATGAATCCGGTTGAATGCGCAGGTTATTCACACGACGGCTGTCGCTATGGTCGAGCAGCCCCGCATCGCTCATGTGGTAGCGAGTCCCTTCAGCCAGATCGCTGACATTCATGCAGCCACCAAGCGCCAAAACGGCCAGCAGCAAAACCAGGCTACGCATCCTACCCTCCAGAGGCCGGTGACGGAAAACCGGCGAATGGCCATGGGATGCAGCTTCCGCGCCAGCTCGGGAGAGGCATGGCTCTTGTAGCAGCTGCCGGAGGCTGCGTTCGGTTCGGGCCGCGTTCGGACGAAGCAGTCGCGAGATCAGGCGATGCGGTGTTCCAGACATATTTTGCTTACAGGATTTACGACTGCTGCGCAGCCGAACGCAGCCTTCGGCAGCTGCTACAGGGATCGTGTTTAGCCGCCGATGATTTTCATCACGGTCGCGCCACCAGAAAATGCCACTTCCTGTTTATCACCCAAGGCTTTCACCAAGAGTCTCTGCAAGGCGGGCAATGCTTGATGACGGGGTTTGTCCAGCAGATCGCCGACATAGTGGCGGTTGCTCGACGACAGGCAGCCATGTAGCCAGCCCGTAGACGACAGACGCAAGCGCGAGCAGGTGCGGCAGAACGGCACGCTTTCGTTGGCGATCACACCGAAGTGGCCTTGCCCTGGGATCTCGTAGCGCACGGCTGTGGCGTCGACTGGCGCATCGGCCTGAAGATACTCGTGGCGCTCACCAATCAGGCTCAGCAACTGCTGAAGGCTCACGAACTGCTGCAGGAAAGCATTGGAGTCGCTGGCCAGGTGGCCCATGCGCATCAGCTCGATGAAGCGAAGCTCATAGCCGCGCTCCAGACAATAATCGAGTAGCGGCATCACTTGATCGAGGTTCTGCCCACGCAGCGGCACCATATTGACCTTGATCTTCAGGCCGGCCGCACTGGCCTGATCCATACCGTCGAGCACCGTCGCCAGATCGCCGCCACGGGCAATGCTGCGAAAAGCGCTGGCATCCAGGGTATCGAGCGAAACGTTAATGCGACGAATGCCAGCGTCCACCAGCAGTGGCAGTTTTTTCGCCAACAGCTGACCGTTGGTAGTCAGGCTGATGTCCGCCAGGCCCATCTGCCCGACGGCGGTCATGAAGGTTTCGAGTTTGGGGCTGACCAGCGGCTCGCCACCGGTAATGCGCAAACGCTCGATGCCTGCGGCCTCGATCAGATAAGCCACGCCACGCGCCATGGCCTCAGCCGACAGCTCATCCTGCGCAGCCACCAAACGCTTGCCGTTGGGCACGCAGTAGGTACAAGCGTAATTGCAGGCTGAAGTCAGACTGATTCGCAAATTGCGAAAACGCCTGCCTTGACGGTCAACGATCATGGATCACTCCGGCGGAAGAATATTCGGACCGCTAAAACTTGACTCACAAATCAAGTTTTAGCAATACCTAAGCCTGAGTATATTCCTGCGGTACTGCGCCATGGTGTGAATATCATGGCGCGATAAGGCGAACTGTATGGACTCAGCTGCTCGGGGTGTCGGTATCGCGCTTGCGCTTGTTGCCCATGCGCACGCCGATATCCATCAGGAACTGGAAGAAGCCTTCCTGATCTTCCAGCACATTGCTCCAGAACGGCGAGTGATACAGCGCCACAGCGCCGTGCACCAGCGCCCAGGACGCGCAGTAATGGAAGTATGGCGGCACGTCTTCGAGCTTGCCTTCGCTGATCCGGCCCTTGATCAGCAGGGTCAGGCGTTCGAAGTTCGAGGCGCGGATCTTGTGCAGCTCCTCGACCATCTCCGGCACCTGATTGCCCTTGACCACCTTTTCTTCCAGGCGATCGAACAACCGATAGCGTTGAGGGTCGCGCATGCGGAATTCGAAGTAGGCGCGGGACAGGGCTTCCTTGTCCTTGTCGACATCGGCCGAATGCAACAGCTCGTTCAAATCGCGCTCGTAATCGAGCATCAGGCGCAAATAGATCTCGGCCTTGGATTTGAAGTGCTTGTAGATCGTGCCTTTGCCGATACCGACGGCATCAGCAATCATCTCGACGGTGACACTGTCTTCACCTTGATCGAGGAACAGCTTGAGCGCGGTATCGAGAATTTCTTGCTCGCGGCGACGAAACTCACGGACCTTACGAGGTTCTTTATGCATAAGAAAAGGTCTGTAGGTGTCAAAATTCGAAGCCGCGTATTATGCCTAACTTGCGCAAAAATGCACGGATCATCCGACCATGTATGTGCTTCTTGATGAATTCCGGCAGTCTCGCAGACTGATGAGAACTCAACCGAAGCGCCCGTATTCCAAATTTGTTTAAAAATCGCGACCGGTTAACTGGACTCGGCGCAATACTGATCAATACTTCAACTGTCGGCGGGGCATCTCCCCCAAGTGTCGCGCCGATATAGGTACCAACGGACCGCGTGCCTTTGTTTTACTCCTAATGGTCTTAACCCGGATTCACCCCCCAGAACCCGGGTTTTTTTTGCCTGCGATTTAACCTTTCACATGCGCCAGCGGAAAAAGTCGCTTGAAGTTCTCGGTGGTTTGCTCGGCAAACCGCTCGTAGGACTCACCTCGCAACATTGCCAGAAATTCCGCTACGTCGCGCACGTACTGCGGCAGGTTCGGTTTGCCGCGATGAGGAATCGGCGCCAGGTAGGGCGAGTCGGTTTCCACCAGCAGTCGGTCAGCCGGCACTTTACTGGCCACGTCACGCAGAGCGTCGGCATTGCGGAAAGTGACAATCCCGGACAAGGAAATGTAATACCCCATGTCCAGCGCCGCTTTGGCCATGTCCCAGTCTTCGGTGAAGCAATGCAGCACGCCAGCCTGGGGCAGCGCCGCTTCGCGCAAAAGGTTCAATGTATCAACGCGGGCGCCACGGGTGTGGATGATCACCGGTTCGCCCGTCTGCTGCGCCGCTTGCAGATGCAGGCGAAACGACTCCTGCTGCAACTCTGCCGCTTCCGGCTCGTAGTGATAATCCAGACCGGTTTCACCGATCGCCACCACGCGCGGGTGGTTGAGCTCGCGCAACAGCCAATCCAGCGCCGGCGCTGCCCCCGGCTGCACATCCAGCGGATGTACGCCAACCGAACAGTCGACGTCGTCGTAACGTTCGGCCAGGGCTTTGACGTCCGCGGCGTTCTCGACGCTGACGCCGATACACAGAAAATGCCCTACCCCGCGCTGACGGGCCGCATCCAGTGCAGCATCCAGCGAGCCGTCGTGGGCGGCGAGGTCGAGTCGATCAAGGTGGCAATGGGAATCTACGAGCATAAAAGGGCTGCAACTTACATCGTATGAGTGGGACGGTCGGACTTCAGGGCTCCGGCCAGATGGGTTTCGATTCGACTGCGCGCAGTGTTGTCGCCGTCGTTGAATTGCACGCCGACTCCCGCGGCCCGATTGCCCTGCGCACCTTTTGGAGTGATCCAGGCGACCTTGCCGGCGACCGGAATCTTTTCCGGTTCATCCATCAGGTTCAGCAGCATGAATACCTCATCGCCCAACTTGTAATTTTTGTTGGTCGGGATAAACAGGCCACCGTTTTTGATGAACGGCATGTAGGCCGCGTAAAGCACGGACTTGTCCTTGATCGTCAGGGACAAAATGCCGTTACGCGGCCCCGGATTGACGGCTTCATTCATGCTGACCTCCACTGCTGATGTTCAGAGTCTAGGCTCAGACGCTCACCTCTGGGTAGGCAAACCCGCCCATTGCACCAACAGCGCCTCCAGCAACAGCACCCGATTGAGGTTGGCTTTGCTTATCACTTTCTGGCGCTGGGCGAGGATCCAGTCCTGGATATTCAGGACTTTGTCCTGGCCGGCTTTCTGCGCCAGGTACTGAATCACCTTGCGCATGTCCGTCAGTCCCAGCCCTTCTTCATCCTGAGTCAGTTGATAGCGCAGGATCAGGCTCGACCAATCGCAGAACCAGTCGAACAGCAGCAACAGCGGAATCGCATTCCAGCCTTCGGCCAATTGTGTTGGCGACTGTTGCTGCTTGAGCAACTTCTTCACGCCATCGACCACCAGCGCTCGCTGCTCGCGTACGCCCTGGGCCTGCAAGTTGACGGCGGCCAGTGGCGAACCGGCGGCCAGGGTCAGCAACTCGATGCGCTCTTCTTCCGAGCAGTCCGGCAACGCCTTCGCCAGCCACGCAAGACTCATGGCTTCGCTCGGCAGTGGACAGGCCTGCTGCACGCAGCGGCTCTTGATCGTCGGCAACAGACGACTGGTCTGATGGCTGACCAACAGCAAAACAGTATCCCCGGAAGGCTCTTCAAGGCTTTTGAGCAAGGCATTGGCGGCGTTGATGTTCATCGACTCGGCCGGCTCGATCAGTATCACTTTGCGGCCGCCCATCTGCGCGGTCTGGACCACGAAACTGACCAGATCACGAACTTGGTCGACCTTGATCGCCTTATCGGCTTCTTCCGGTTCCAGAATGTAGTTGTCGGGGTGACTGCCGGCCTTCAGCAACAGACAGGATTTGCATTCACCGCAAGCATCCTGGGCGGATGGGCGCTGGCACAGCAAACGGGCCATCAAGCGCTCGGCCAGCGCACGCTTGCCGATCCCGGCCGGGCCATGCAGCAGATAGGCGTGAGCATGTTGCTTGCGACCGGCCAACTGCTGCCAGAGACTGTCCTGCCACGGATAGGCTTCAGCCACGAGTCAACTCCAGCAGACGCGGCAGCAAGGCATCCAGTGACTGCTGAACCTGCGCCAGCGGCTGGGCGGCATCGACCAGGACATAACGCGCAGGATCCGCTTCAGCACGCTTGAGGAAAGCACTGCGCACCGCATCAAAAAAGGTTCGGCCTTCAAGTTCGAAACGATCCAGACGACCGCGAGCGCTGGCGCGGGCCAGGCCCACTTCCACCGGCAGATCGAAAATCAACGTCAGGTCCGGGCGCAGATCGCCCTGAACGAAGGTTTCCAGGGTCGCGATGCGCTCCAGCGACAGGCCGCGACCGCCGCCCTGATAGGCGTAGGTCGAGCAGGTGAAGCGATCACACAAGACGACTGCGCCACGGGTCAACGCCGGGCGAATCACTTCGGCCAGATGCTGGGCTCGCGCGGCGAACACCAACAGCAACTCAGTGTCCGGGTTCATGACTTCGTCAACCGGCGCCAGCAGCACTTCGCGGACCCGCTCGGCCAACGGCGTGCCGCCGGGTTCGCGGGTCAGCACGACCTCGATCCCAGTGGCGCGCAGGCGCTCGGCCAGGTATTCGCGATTGGTGCTCTTGCCGGCGCCTTCCGGGCCTTCCAAAGTAATAAACAAGCCAGTCACAGGCAGTCCTTAGTCAGAGTCATTGCGGGCTTTGCGGCGCGGTTGCATCCGGTTCGGGCACAGGTGCAGCAGCGGGTTCTTGAACGGGTTCTTGCGGCGGCTCCTGTGACGGCTCCCGGGCAGGCGCTTGCGGCTCGGGTGGCGCCGCTTGAGCAGGCTCTTGCGGCGGCACTTGTGGCAAAGCCTCGGGAGCCGTGTCGGGCGATGCGGCCGGAATCGGTGCCTGCTCATCCGTTGCCTCTGGCGCCGTGGTCGGCGCCGGGCTGGAGCGGTAGTCGGCACGGCGCTTGATCTGGAACTCACGCACAGCGTTATTGTGCGCGTCCAGATCATCGGAGAACACGTGGCTGCCATCACCACGGGCCACGAAATAGAGGCTATTGCCAGCCACCGGATTCAGTGCTGCATGAATCGCTTCGCGGCCGACCATGGCGATCGGAGTCGGCGGCAGGCCCGAAATCATGTAGGTGTTGTACGGGGTCGCTTCCTTGAGATGGGCGCGAGTCAATTTGCCGTTATAACGATCACCGAGGCCGTAGATCACGGTCGGATCGGTCTGCAACAACATGCCCATTTCCATGCGCCGCACAAACACGCCAGCGATTTGTCCGCGCTCCTGCGGCACACCGGTTTCCTTTTCCACCAGCGAGGCCATGATCAGCGCCTGATAGGGTTCGGTGTACGGCACGTCAGCCGAGCGCTGGCCCCACTCCTTGGCGAGGACTTCGTCGAGGCGGTCGTAGGCTTTTTTCAGCAGCTCAACATCGGTCATGCCACGCACGAAGCGATAGGTGTCAGGGAAGAACCTCCCTTCCGGAAAAATCCCGGTGTGGCCGAGTTTGTCCATCACCTCGCTATCGCTCAAACCGTTCAGGGTCTGCTCAAGTTTTTCATCCTTGGCCAGCGCCGCGCGGACCTGATGGAAATTCCAGCCTTCGACCAGGGTCAGGCTGTACTGAACCATTTCCCCGCGCTTCCACAGGTCAATCAGCCCTTCGACAGTCATGCCGGGCTGCAGGCGGTATTCGCCCTTGTGCAACGGTTGTTTGGCGAGATTGAAGCGCCAATACACGCGAAGCCAAAAAGCATCCTTGATGACGCCGTCGGCTTCGAGTCGATAGAAGGTACGGGTGGGTGTCGTACCTTTTGGCACTTCCAGCAGTTCTTCCTGGGTGATGTTCAGCGGTTGTTCCAGCGCCGAATGGATTTTCCAGGCGGAAGCGCCCAGACACAGCCCCGCCAGAACCAATCCGGTTTCCAGCAGCAGCAAGAATTTACGTCTCACGTATCAAGCATCCAGTAGTGCGCGGGCAGTGGTTTGGAGTTTACGGGTGAGCGGACCAACCGGCCAGCTCAGTGCTGCATAGGCGCACACAGGCCAAACGCCATACACGCTGTTGCAGACAAAGACTTCATCAGCCCATTGCAGCTGATCGAGGGTGATGTCGGTGATTTGGGTGCGGATCCCCAATGACTCGGCTTGAAACAATAATTCGGCACGCATCACGCCGGCCACGCCACAGCGTTTGAGATCGGCCGTGATCAGTACACCATCGCGCACCAGGAACAGATTGCTAAACACGCCTTCGATGACTCGCCCGGCCTGGTCGAGCATCAAGCCTTCGGCATGATCGGAGTCTTGCCATTCGGAACGGGCGATGACCTGCTCAAGACGGTTCAGGTGTTTGAGTCCGGCGAGCAGAGGCTGTTTGGAAAGCCGCGTTGCACAGGGGAACAGGCGAACGCCCTGCTCCGCATTGGCGGCGGGATAAACCGCAGGAGGGTTGCCCAGCATAATGCGTCGCGCCTGAGCCGAAGGATCGGGCGCATAACCGCGCAAGCTTTCGCCACGCGTGATGATGAGCTTGAGCACACCTTCGCCCAACGCTTGGGCATAGGTCAGTAACTCAGTGCACACAGCCGCATGGTCGATATTAATTGCCAACCGCTGGCAACCTGTGACCAAACGCAGCAGATGCCGATCCAGCAATACCAGAGTGCCGTTGCGCACAGCGATGGTCTCAAACAGACCATCACCATAAGCCAGGCCGCGATCCTTCAGCGACAAAGCGTCAGCCGGCTGACCGTCGACCCAGCTGTCCATCAGTCAGCGAACCGGCGGAACACCAGCGAGCCGTTGGTACCGCCAAACCCGAAGGAGTTGGACAGCACCACATCGATATTCATATTGCGCGCGGTATGCGGTACAAAATCGAGGTCGCAACCTTCGTCTGGCTCATCGAGGTTGATGGTCGGCGGCGCTACCTGACTGTTGATCGCCAGCACACTGAAGATCGCTTCGACCGCGCCCGCCGCACCCAACAGGTGGCCGGTCATGGACTTGGTCGAACTGACTGCCAGTTTGTAAGCGTGATCGCCGAACACCGACTTGATCGCACAGGCTTCGGCAAGGTCGCCCGCCGACGTCGAGGTGCCGTGAGCGTTTACGTACTGAACCTGATCGCCATTGATCTTGGCATCGCGCAAGGCATTGGTGATGCAACGCGCAGCACCCGCGCCATCGGCCGGAGGTGAAGTCATGTGGTAGGCATCGCCACTGGTGCCAAAGCCGATTAGCTCGGCGTAGATGGTCGCGCCGCGGGCCTTGGCGTGCTCCAACTCCTCCAGAACCAGCGCACCGGCGCCGTCGGACAGCACGAAGCCATCACGGCCCTTGTCCCATGGTCGGCTGGCGCGGGTCGGCTCGTCGTTGCGGGTCGACAGTGCGCGGGAGGCTCCGAAGCCGCCCATGCCCAGACCGCAAGCCGCCATCTCGGCGCCGCCGGCAATCATCACGTCGGCTTCGTCGTACATGATGTTGCGGGCCGCCATGCCAATGCAGTGCGTACCGGTGGTACACGCAGTGGCGATGGCGTAGTTAGGTCCCTGTGCACCCAGGTGGATGGACAGGAAACCGGAAATCATATTGATGATCGAGCCAGGCACGAAAAACGGGGAAATCCGTCGTGGGCCGGAATCATGCAGCGTGCGACTGGTTTCTTCGATATTGGTCAGTCCGCCAATACCCGACCCCATGGCCACGCCGATGCGCTCACGGTTGGCGTCGGTGACTTCCAGACCGGCGTTACGAACTGCCTGAAAACCTGCGGCCAGACCGTATTGAATGAACAGGTCGAGCTTGCGAGCTTCCTTGACCGACAGGTATTCCTCGACATTGAAGCCCTTTACCGAGCCGCCAAAACGGGTGGAATAGGCAGAAAGGTCGGTGTGTTCGATCAGACCAATGCCACTGCGGCCAGCCAGAATGCCCTGCCAACTGCTCGGCACATCCGTGCCCAGTGGCGACAACATACCCATACCGGTGACTACGACGCGTCTACGCGACACAGCACTCTCCTTTTTCAAATGACGACTTTGCATCAGGCCTAAAGAAAAAACCGCACGCCGTGATGGCAGTGCGGTTTTTCCATGACAGCAAGCAACGATTACAAGCTATTAAGCCTGGTGGTTAGTAACGTAATCGATTGCGGCTTGTACAGTAGTGATCTTCTCAGCTTCTTCGTCAGGGATTTCGGTCTCGAATTCCTCTTCCAGAGCCATCACCAGCTCAACGGTGTCAAGGGAGTCGGCACCCAGGTCTTCAACGAAGGAAGCAGTGTTGACCACTTCTTCTTCTTTAACGCCCAGTTGCTCAGCAACGATTTTCTTGACGCGCTCTTCGATGGTGCTCATACCTTGTTTTCACTCCTAATGGACAAATTCAGGCAGCTGGCCAGTGGGTAAGTGTATAGAAAGACTTTTCAGTTTTTCAACTGAAAGCTTCACTCCTCAAACCCGGTGGCCCTCTGCCTATAAATAGATTGCAGCTTTATAACGGATTTTAGACAGCTCGTATGACATTTTTTTGAAGCAACCCGTCACATTTAACTCATGTACATCCCGCCGTTCACCGGGATTGTAGCCCCAGTAACGTAAGCCGCACCGTCGGATGCAAGAAAAGCGACCACAGACGCGATCTCTTGAGCTTGTCCCAGACGGCCCAGCGGAATCTGCGTCTGCAAGGCTTCACGCTGTGCCTCGGGCAGTTCGCGGGTCATATCGGTGTCGATGAACCCAGGAGCCACCGAGTTTACCGTAATCGAACGCGAACCGACTTCACGCGCCAGTGCACGGCTGAAACCTTCCAGACCGGCCTTGGCGGCTGCGTAGTTTACTTGGCCTGCGTTGCCCATGGCACCCACAACCGAGCCAATACTGATAATTCGTCCCCAACGGGCTTTGGTCATACCGCGCAAAACGCCCTTGGACAGGCGGAACAGACTGTTCAGGTTGGTATCGACGACGTCATGCCATTCGTCATCTTTCATGCGCATCATCAGATTATCGCGGGTGATGCCGGCATTGTTGACCAGGATCGCCGGCGCACCGAACTGCGAAGTGATGCTCGCCAGTACCGCAGCAACGGACTCGTCGCTGGTGACATTGAGTTCCAGGCCAGTGCCTTGAATACCGTTTTCTTTCAGGGTAGCGGCAATGCGCTCGGCACCCGAGGCGGAGGTCGCGGTGCCGATGACGATGGCGCCCTGACGACCCAGTTCCAGGGCGATAGCCTGGCCGATACCGCGGCTCGCGCCGGTGACCAATGCAACTTTACCTTGCAGACTCATGCAGGCTTCTCCTGATTCAGGCCAGCGCTGCGCGGGCGGCAGCGAAGGCGTCGGGGGTATTGAGGTTGGATGTCGACACGCCTTCGGCGCAACGCTTGTTCAGACCCGCCAGCACTTTGCCAGGGCCGCATTCGACCAATTGGGTAGCACCTGCGGCAGCCAGCGCCTGAACCGATTCGACCCAGCGTACAGGCTTGTAAAGCTGCTCAAGCAGATCGCGCTTGAGGGTTTCCAGATCCGCCGGCACGCTGGCGCTGACGTTCTGAACCACGGGAATCTGCGGCGCCTGCCAGTCGATCGCTGCGATCGATTCGGCGAAACGCTCGGCCGCTGGACGCATCAGCTCGCAATGGGACGGCACGCTGACCGGTAATGGCATGGCGCGCTTGGCACCACGGGCCTTGCAGCCTTCGATGGCGCGCTCGACCGCTGCCTTGCCACCGGCGATGACCACCTGGCCAGGGGAGTTGAAGTTGACCGCACTGACCACTTCGCCTTGCGCCGCTTCGGCACAGGCTGCCAGCACATCAGCATCGTCCAGACCGAGAATGGCGGCCATGCCACCTTGCCCGGCCGGAACGGCTTCCTGCATCAACAGACCACGGCGCTCAACCAGCTTCACCGCGTCGCCCAGGCTCAGACTGCCTGCGGCGACCAAAGCGCTGTATTCGCCCAGGCTGTGACCGGCAACATAAGCCGGACGCGCGCCGCCTTCAGCCAGCCATAGACGCCACAAGGCAATCGAGGCGGTCAGAATGGCCGGTTGGGTTTTATCGGTTTGATTGAGTTGCTCTTCCGGCCCTTGCTGGGTCAGTGCCCACAGGTCGTAACCCAGAGCATCGGAAGCTTCTTTGAAAGTGTCGAGGACAACCGGATGTTGCGCGCCCAACTCGGCCAGCATGCCGAGGGACTGCGAACCCTGTCCCGGAAAGACGAATGCGAGGGAAGCAGACATGTAACAAGCCCCTAATGATCTTGTCGTCGGAGAATTGACGTCCCGCTTGGAGGAACGCAAGAAACTGACAGTTGGATGGCAAATTGAACTGAGCGGTCACATTTAAGCATTGTCCGACGAAAACGCCTAAAGCAACAAATCCTCCAGACGACCATGAATGCGTTCCGGCAGGTTTTCCTGGATCTCGATCAAGGCGCGCTGAATCGCACTCTGGAAGCCCTGAACCCCCGCTGAACCATGACTTTTGACCACAATCCCCTGCAAACCAAGGAAGCTCGCGCCATTATGTCGCGCAGGCGCCAGATCGGCTTGCAAACGCTTCATCAGCGGCAATGCCAGAGCACCGACCACTCTCGACGCGAGATTTTTCTTGAACAAGGCTTCGATGCGTCCGGCAATCATAGTCGCCAGGCCTTCGCTGGACTTGAGCAGGATATTGCCGACAAAACCGTCACATACCACCACATCCGCCTCGCCACGGTACACACCGTCACCTTCGACAAAACCGATGTAGTTGATGCCGCGAGCGCTCTGCAACAAGGTTGCCGCCAGCTTGACCTGCTGATTGCCCTTGATGTCTTCAGTACCGATGTTCAGCAGCGCCACTCGCGGACGAACGATGCCCAGGGTTTCCGCCGCCACCGACCCCATCACGGCGAACTGCAACAGATGCTCGGCGCTGCAATCGACATTGGCGCCCAGATCGAGCAACTGACAGTAGCCCTTCTGCGTCGGAATCGCCGCAACCATCGCCGGCCGATCAATGCCCGGCAAGGTCTTGAGCACGAACCGCGACAACGCCATCAGCGCACCGGTATTGCCGGCGCTGACACAGGCCTGGACCTTGCCGTCTCGCAGTAACTCCAGCGCCACACGCATCGACGAATCGGGCTTGCCGCGCAAGGCCTGGGCAGGCTTTTCGTCCATGGTGATGACTTCGGACGCCGCCACAATCGACAGGCGCGAGCGATCTACAGCCGATTGGCCAGAGAGCAATTCTTCAAGAAGAGAGGGTTGACCGACGAGGGTCAGGTGCAGCGAGGGTGTAGCAGACAGACAAGCAAGGCTGGCCTGAACAATGCTGCGGGGACCGAAGTCCCCGCCCATTGCGTCAATCGCGATGACTTGAGCAGACAAGTGATTACTCGTCAGCGCCCTTGTCGATCACTTTACGGCCACGGTATACGCCTTCTGGCGATACGTGGTGACGCAGGTGAATTTCACCGGTGGTTTTTTCTACAGACAGAGTGCTTGCCGTCAGGGCGTCGTGCGAACGACGCATGTCACGGGCAGAGCGGGATTTTTTGTTCTGCTGAACAGCCATAATTGATTAACTCCTAAACGTTTGGGTCACGCTTTAACTGCGCCAATACACTGAACGGGTTGGACCGCGTTACCTCGTCCTCGCTCGGTTCGGGCTCATCGAGACCCGCCGGCTGCTGGCATTCTTCCGGATGATGAGCAGGCACAATGGGCAAGGCGAGCAGAAGCTCCTCCTCGATCAGTGACTGCAGATCCAATGGATCTTCGCCCAGTTCCAGCACGTCATAACCTTTCGGCAACGACTGGGTATTCGCACCCTCCTTCACCACAGCATAACTGCATTCGCTATGGATCGGCAGGGTGACCAGCTCAAGACAACGCTGGCAAACCATTTTGACTTCGGTGTCGATAAAGCTGTGGATTACCACAGACTTACGTTCATCTCGCTCAAAAACGAATTTAGCCTGCACCGTACCGACAGTGTCGGAAAGCGGGTCGCAGAGTCTCTCCAAATCGGCCAGCAGCAGTTCACCTTGAAGGGTGGTGCCACGATCAGCCAATTTGCGCGGGTCAACGTGAGGTGGAATCGGGTCATTCAACATAGGCGCAGCATTATAGGGATGCACCCAGCCATGTCAAAGGAAATTCAGCCCTGTCCGTCACTTGGAAGCCTCGCTAGAATTCGCGCCTGTCTTCTGGAGATGCGCATGCTGCCTTTATTACTCGCTTCAAGCTCGGTTTATCGCCGAGAATTGCTGGCCCGCTTGCAGCTACCGTTTACCTGCAGCTCGCCGAATATCGACGAAAGCCATCGCCTGGGCGAGTCCGCCATCGAGCTGGTAAAGCGCCTCGCCGAGGAAAAAGCACGCGCATTGGCCGGCAGCCACCCCGCTCATCTGATCATCGGCTCCGACCAGGTCGCGGTGCTCGGCGACCGGATTATCGGCAAACCGCACACCTTCGAAAAGGCCCGCGAGCAGCTGCTGGCTGCAAGTGGCACCCGCGTGACCTTCCTCACCGGCCTCGCACTGTTTAACAGCCAGACCGGCGCCTGCCAGGTCGACTGCGTGCCCTTCACCGTACACATGCGCACACTCGACCCATCGCGCATCGAACGCTACCTGCACGCTGAACAACCCTACGACTGCGCTGGCAGCTTCAAAGCCGAAGGTTTAGGGGTGAGCCTGTTTCAAAGCACCGAAGGCCCTGACGCCACCAGCCTGATAGGCCTGCCATTGATTCGCTTGGTCGACATGCTGCTGGCCGAAGGCGTGCAAATCCCCTGAACACCGCAATCGTGTAGCAGCTGGCGAAGCCTGCGTTCGAGTGCGCAGCGCTCGCCAAACCCTATGCCGCGACCGCTCAGGTAAACCTCGCACTCCTGATTTGCGAGCGCTGCGCACTCGAACGCAGGCTTCGCCAGCTGCTACAGAGACCGCGCAGACGTAAAAAACCGACCACGAAGGTCGGTTTTTCATGCTGCCGGAAGAATCAGCGCAACGAAGGCCCCTGGAAGCCCATCCACATCGCCAGATGCTCAGCCACGCTGGCACCGAGCTTTTTCGAGAAGCGATCGAACGGCGATTCCTGAACGGTGAAGTCCACCAGTTCTTTCTCGCCGATCACATCACGCGCCACCGAACTGGCACTCCCCAGACCATCGATCAGGCCCAGCGGCAACGCCTGCTCCCCGTTCCAGACCAACCCGGAGAACAGCTCCGGATGCTCTTTGTCCTTGAGACGGTCGCCACGGCCCTTTTTCACGCTATTGATGAACTGCTGGTGTGTCGTATCCAGCACGCCCTGCCAGAACCGAGTCTCCTCAGGCTTTTGCGGCTGGAACGGGTCGAGGAACGACTTGTGTTCGCCCGACGTGTAAGTCCGACGCTCGACGCCGAGCTTCTCCATGGTGCCGACAAAGCCGTAACCGGCCGCTGTCACACCAATGGAACCGACCAGACTCGCCTTGTCGGCGTAAATCTGATCGGCCGCGCTGGCGATGTAGTAAGCACCGGAAGCCCCAAGATCCGAGATCACCGCGTACACCTTGGTATCCGGGTGCAAGCCGCGCAGACGGACAATTTCGTCATACACATAACCCGACTGCACCGGACTGCCGCCCGGGCTGTTGATCCGCAGGATCACACCCTTGACCTTCTCGTCCTCGAAAGCCGCACGCAGACTGCCGACGATGTTGTCTGCGCTGGCAGACTCCTTGTCAGCGATCACGCCGATCACGTTGATCAACGCGGTGTAATGGGCACTGCGAGTGGCGGCTTTCTCCATGTCCATCAACGGCGTGAACAGGACCAGCGCACCCAACAGGTACACAAAGGTCAGCAACTTGAAGAAAATTCCCCAGCGACGGGACCGGCGCTGCTCCTGCACGCCGGCCAGCAGGGTCTTTTCCAGCAGCTTCCAGCTTTTCTCGTCACCGCTCTCTGCGCTCGCCTTGGCGGGCGCTTTCCATTCGTCGGTCATGACTTCTACCCCTGCAAAAACGTATTAAGCCCGCTGATTCAGCCAGGCATGCAATTCTGAAAAACGATCAATGGCCAGCCGCGGCTCGAACAGCTTCAACGCCTCGATCGATTGAGCGCCATAGCTGACTGCCACGGAGTCCATGCCGGCGTTGCGCGCCATCTGCAGGTCGAAGGACGAATCGCCCACCATCAGCGCCTGCTCCGGGCGAACTTTGCAGTGAGCGAGGATCTGCTCAAGCATCAGCGGATGGGGCTTGCTGGCGGTTTCGTCGGCCGCGCGGGTGATATCGAAATAATCCTCCCAGCCATGCGCCTTCAGCACCCGATCCAGCCCGCGACGAGCCTTGCCGGTTGCGACCGCCAAGTGATAACCCTCGGCACGAAACACCTCCATCGACTCGAAAACGCCTTCAAACAAAGGTGAAGGCACGGCTTCTGACGCAATGTAGTGATCGGCGTAGTGCTCGCGAAAGGCGATCAGCTCGGCATCGCCAATGTCCGGATACAAGGTACGAATCGCTTCCGGCAAGCCCAGACCGATGATGCCCTTGACGGCAAAATCATCACACAACTGAAATCCGGAGCGCTCGGACGCGACATGCATGGCCTCGACAATCCGACCAATGGAATCAGCCAATGTGCCGTCCCAGTCGAAAATCAGCAACTTGTAATCAGAGGGGTGCACTCAGGCGCTCCACGGTTTTGGCCCACATCTCATCCACGGGCGCCTGCAATTTCAGCTCACCGCCATCGGGCAGCGGCACGGTCAGCATATAGGCGTGCAGGAACAGGCGCTTACCGCCCAGGTCACGAATTTCTTTACTGAAACCGTCATCACCGTACTTGGTATCGCCAGCGATGCAATGCCCGGCGTGCAGGGTGTGGACGCGGATCTGGTGAGTCCGGCCGGTGATCGGTTTCGCTTCGATCAGGGTCGCAAAGTCGCCAAAGCGACGCAGGACCTTGAACACGGTCACAGACTCCTTGCCCTCCTCCTCGTCGACCTCGACCATGCGCTCGCCGGAGCGCAGATTGCTCTTGCCGAGCGACGCACGAACTTGCTTGATCGAAGCCGCCCAGTTACCGCGAACCAACGCCATATAGCGCTTATCAACGCCATCACCGCGCAATGCCGTGTGCAAGTGACGCAGCATGCTGCGCTTCTTGGCGATCATCAACAGGCCGGAGGTGTCACGGTCGAGACGGTGAACCAGCTCGAGCTCCTTGCAATCCGGACGCAACTGACGAAAGGCTTCGATCACCCCGTAAGTCAGGCCGCTGCCGCCATGAACCGCGATGCCGCAAGGCTTGTTGATCACGATCAGCGCCTTGTCCTCGAAGACAATCGAGGCTTCGAGGCGCTGCAGCAGGCCTTGGGCCAGTGGCACAGGCTCGTCTCGCTCAGGCACGCGAACCGGCGGCACGCGCACGATATCGCCCGCCTGCAGCTTGTATTCGGGCTTGATCCGACCTTTGTTCACCCGCACTTCGCCCTTGCGCAAAATGCGGTAAATCAAGGTCTTGGGCACGCCTTTGAGCCGAGCGAGAAGGAAGTTATCAATACGTTGGCCGGCATATTCCGGCGAGACCTCCAGCAGTTGTACGGCTGGGGTCGAAGGGGCAGTAGTCGTCATGGCGCGAATGATAACAATTTTTTATGGAATTGAAGCACTTAATCATTGCTGCTATAGTCGCGAACGCCGCCAAAAGTGGCCTGGACAGCGGACTAACGGTCAAAAACCGGCCCTGACCAACGCAATTCACGAGGACGAGAGGCCGTCCTACGGGGCTTTCGCTACGAAACGGTAGAGTTTGCAGTTGTAACGAGCGCAGGTGACATGAGGCCTGAAGCATGCCGCAAAGCAGAGTTTTCACTCGCCTTGCGAGCAAATATTCACGGCCAGTTCACAAAGTGCAGTCAGCGACGAACAACCCCGAGCGAACGCTTCGGAAACAACGCCTAAATTAGCCATGATGCGTGACCTCCCCTTTCGGAGCTCACGGTAAATGCCAACCCGCTGCGGATTCTGCGCGCGGCAGCACCCGAATTATCAGGGATACGTGTAGGGTGGAGATGCACAACCGCTGGACTGTGTAGCAATAGGCTTTATCAAGACGCTTCATCTCGTCCACAGCCGCTGGTTGATTCCTCCTCCTGACTGAGTGCTTAAGTAGCCACAGCAAGCAGGACGCGTACGTCGCGACGCTGGCCCAATTGGCCGGGGTTCGCTAGACACTGGAGTGTCCAACCACTCCTGACGCACCTGACACCGACCATGAGAAGTCGTGTGTGCCGAACGCCGTTTCCGGCAGCCCGGAAACCGACGGTACTACATGAAAAGAATGCTGATTAACGCAACTCAACCCGAAGAGTTGCGTGTTGCACTGGTAGATGGCCAGCGCCTCTACGACCTGGACATCGAATCCGGTGCACGCGAGCAGAAAAAGGCCAACATCTATAAAGGCCGGATTACTCGCATCGAACCAAGCCTTGAGGCTGCCTTTGTCGATTTCGGCTCTGAGCGCCACGGCTTCCTGCCCCTCAAAGAAATCTCCCGCGAATACTTCAAGAAAGCCCCCGAAGGCCGCGTCAACATCAAGGACGTCCTGACCGAAGGCCAGGAAGTCATCGTTCAGGTCGAAAAAGAAGAACGTGGCAACAAGGGCGCCGCCCTGACCACCTTCATCAGCCTGGCTGGTCGTTACCTGGTACTGATGCCGAACAACCCGCGTGCCGGCGGTATCTCCCGTCGCATCGAAGGTGAAGAGCGCAACGAACTGCGTGAAGCCCTGAATGGTCTGGTTGCGCCAGCCGACATGGGTCTGATCGTTCGCACTGCCGGCCTGGGCCGCAGCAGCGAAGAAATGCAGTGGGACCTCGATTACCTGCTGCAACTCTGGACCGCCATCAAAGAAGCTTCGCTGGATCGTTCCGCGCCGTTCCTGATCTACCAGGAAAGCAACGTGATCATCCGCGCCATCCGCGATTACCTGCGCCAGGACATCGGCGAAGTGCTGATCGACAGCGTTGAAGCCCAGGACGAAGCCCTGACCTTCATTCGCCAGGTGATGCCGCAGTACGCCAGCAAAATCAAACTGTACGAAGACAGCGTTCCGCTGTTTAACCGTTTCCAGATCGAAAGCCAGATCGAGACCGCTTTCCAGCGCGTCGTTGAACTGCCTTCCGGCGGCTCCATCGTTATCGATCCGACCGAAGCCCTGGTGTCCATCGACATCAACTCGGCGCGCGCCACCAAAGGCAGCGACATCGAAGAAACCGCCCTGCAGACCAACCTTGAAGCCGCCGAAGAAATCGCCCGTCAGTTGCGCCTGCGCGACATCGGCGGCCTGATCGTCATCGACTTCATCGACATGACCCCTGCCAAGAACCAGCGCGCCGTGGAAGAGAAAGTCCGCGAATGCCTGGAAGCCGACCGCGCTCGCGTGCAAGTCGGTCGTATCTCGCGCTTCGGCCTGCTGGAAATGTCCCGTCAGCGCCTGCGTCCATCGCTGGGCGAAAGCAGCGGCATCGTGTGCCCGCGTTGCAACGGCACCGGCATCATCCGTGACGTTGAATCGCTGTCGCTGGCGATCCTGCGCCTGATCGAAGAAGAAGCCCTGAAAGACCGCACCGCCGAAGTTCGCGCACAAGTGCCTATTCCGGTCGCAGCGTTCCTGCTCAACGAAAAACGCAACTCGATCACCAAGATCGAACTGCGCACCCGTGCCCGCATCGTCATTCTGCCGAACGATCACCTCGAAACGCCACACTTCGAAGTTCAGCGTCTGCGCGATGACAGCCCGGAAGCCAGCATCAATCAGTCCAGCTACGAAATCGCTGCTGCCGCTGCCGACGTCGAAGAAGTCCAGCCAGCCGCTGCGACCCGCACCCTGGTTCGCCAGGAAGCCGCGGTCAAGACTGCACCGGCCCGCGCCAACGCTCCGGTTCCAGCCGAAGTCGTCGCTGCCGCACCTGTTGCAGCACCGATCGCCGTGCCAGAGCCAAGCCTGTTCAAAGGCCTGGTGAAGTCGCTGGTCAGCCTGTTCGCTACCAAGGAAGAGCCAGTCGCTCCGGTTGTGGTTGAAAAACCGGCCGCCGAGCGTCCGGCCCGCAACGAAGAGCGTCGCAACGGTCGTCAGCAGAGCCGCAACCGTAACGGTCGCCGCGATGAAGAACGCAAGCCTCGTGAGGAACGTGCACCGCGTGAAGAACGCGCACCACGTGAACCACGCGAAGAAACTCCAGCTGTTGTAGCCCGCGAAGAACGCGCCCCACGCGCCCCTCGTGAAGAACGTGCACCGCGCGGTGAAGAACGTGCACCGCGCGCTCCTCGCGAAGATCGCAAGCCACGTGGCGATCGTGAAGAGCGTCCGGTTCGTGAACTGCGTGAACCTCTGGATGGCGCTCCGGTCGCCGCTGCTACCGCTGAAGAGCGTCCAGCTCGTCAGCCACGTGAAGAACGTGCTCCACGCCCACCGCGTGAAGAACGTCAGCCACGTGCAGAACAAGCCCCAGCCGCAGTCGCTGAAGAAGAGCTGATCACCAACGAAGAGCAACTGCAGGAAGACGGTCAGGAAGGCGTCGAAGGCGATCGTCCACGCCGCCGTTCCCGTGGTCAGCGTCGTCGCAGCAACCGTCGTGAGCGTCAGCGTGATGCCAACGGTAATGTGATCGAAGGTTCGGAAGAATCCGAGTCTGCCGAAGGTAGCGAAGCTGCCGACACCGACGAAGCGCCAAGCGCTGCCGATCTGGCCGCCGGCCTGGCAGTTACCGCAGCCGTTGCCAGCACCGTGATCAGCGCTCCAGCCGAAGCACAGGCTAACGAGCAAGCCGAACGCGCTACTGCTGCCACCCTGGAAACTGCGCCAGTGGAAGCGCCAGTGGTTGAAGCAACGACTCCGGTCGAAGCCACCGCCGCTCCGGAAATCGAAGTGGCCCCGGTTCGTGAAGCACAGCCTGTATTTGAAGCTACCGCTGAGCCAGTGGTTGCCGCAGAACCGGTTGTCGAAACATCAACCGAAACAGTGACCGAAGCTGTCCGTGAAGTTCGCGAAGAGCAAACCGCGTTCAACTGGGTTGCCGAGCCAGCCGCCGCCGAAGCACCAGAAGCCGAGGCCATGGTTTCCGAGCCAGTGGTTGCTGCTGCCGAGCCTGCCCCGGTGGTTGAAGCGCCGGTTGTTGCCGAAGTGGTTGCACCGGAAGTCGAAGCCGCCCCTGTCAGCGCGCTGACGCCAAGTGGCCGTGCGCCGAATGACCCGCGTGAAGTGCGTCGTCGCCAGCGTGAAGCCGAGCGTCTGCAGAAGGAAGCCGAACTGACTGCCGCTGCTGCACCCGTTGAAGCGGTTGTCGCTGCCGAGCCTGCACCGGTTGTTGCTGAAGTGGTCGAGGCTGCTCCTGCTGCTGAGTCGGTCATCGAAGAAGCGCCGCGCTCCGTACAGGAAGCGGTCGAGCAACACGAACAAGCCCTGGAAAAAGAACACGAGCCTAAACCTCTCGTCTGACTCCATCGGCCATTAAAAAGCCCCGTCTGGTGATCCAGGCGGGGCTTTTTTTATGTCTGCGGGTAAAACAGGTGGACCGCGTTATCGTTCTTCGCGGGCAATCACTCAGACAAACAATAACTTCTCTGGCACATCCACATCCCACAACACGCCGGCATCCTCCACTGCCACTTCAACTACCCTCGCCGACGCAAACAACGCCTTGGCCCCACGATCACCCGATAGCGCCATCAACCCCGGCCCAAACGTTCGTCCGAACCCCACCGGATGCCCATACTCGCCTTGATGCACAGGAACACTGACGGCGTCATCAGCAATCCCCACCACCACACGCTCAATACTCGACGCAAGGATAAACGGCATATCCCCCAGCACAATCAGCCAGCCACCGAGCCGCGGACATGCCGCCACCCCGGCCGCGATGCTGTCTCCCATCCCCGTCGACTCGATCAGCACAATCTCGCAGCCATAGGCCTGAGCCATACGACTCAATTGCGGTCGATCGTCGGTGGTGACCAGCACGCGCTTCTCAAGGGAGGCCGGCAAATTCACCAGCACTTGCTCTATTACTGAACGAACAGCCCCTTCGCGCCCCGTACAATCCGCCAGCAGCTTGTCCTTCTCGGCACCCGCCGCCTGTCGAAACCGACTGCCCTGCCCCGCCGCCAACACGATGACGCCGATAGGTTCGCTCATACGACCTCCTGCAACAGCTTCTTCTGCTTGAGCTCGACGCCGTTCTTGATCGCGACAATTTCGGCCAGTAGCGACAAGGCGATTTCCGCCGGTGTGTGGCTGCCAATGTGCAAACCGATCGGGCCATGCAGACGATTGATGGCCTGCTGTGACAGGCCTAGCTGAGCCAGGTTCTCCCGGCGCTTCAAGCTGTTGATCCGCGAGCCCAGCGCACCGACATAAAACGCCTTGGAGTCCAGGGCCGTGAGCAATGCCATGTCATCCAGTCGAGGATCGTGGGTCAGTGCGACGATGGCCGTACGCTCGTCGGTCTGGATGCTAAGCACCGCGTCATCGGGCATGCCCGAGACAAATCGACCGTGTTGCTCTTCCCAGCCGTAAACGAACTCGGTGCGTGGGTCGCAGATCAGCACTTCAAAATCCAGCAGCCGCGCCATCTCGGCGACATAACGGGACAGTTGCCCGGCGCCGATCAGCAACAAGCGCCAACGCGGGCCGTAGATGGCGCGCAAGGTCCGCCCGTCAAACGTCAGCACATCAGTCTTGTTGGCCGACTGCAAAACCACTTCACCGGTCTCGATATTCAGCGCTCGCGCAACGATTTCATGCGCCTCGCAACGCGCCAGCAACTCGGCGACCCAAGCCGGGTCACCGACTCGCTCCTCGGTCAGGCGCAAGGTGCCGCCGCACGGCAAACCAAATCGCGCCGCTTCCTCACGGGTGACGCCATAGGTGATCAACTGCACCGGCGGTCCATCCGCAGGAATCCGGCCGTCGTGCAACCGGGCGATCAGATCGTCCTCGACACAGCCACCGGACACCGAGCCAATCACCACGCCGTCTTCACGCAAGGCCAGCATCGCGCCAGGCGCCCGAGGCGCGGTGCCCCAGGTCTGGACCACGCTGTACAACACCACCCGCTGACCGGCGCGGCGCCATTCCAGCACGCTGCGCAGGACATTCAGATCGACGCTGTCCATCAGGCCTGCGCCTTCTGCCAACCTTGCAGCTGATAGCGAACCGGCAGGTCGCGGATGCGCTTGCCGGTGGCGGCAAAGATTGCGTTGCACAACGCTGGCGCAATCGGTGGCACGCCCGGCTCACCGACACCGCCTAATGGCACTACGCCCGGTGGTGTGACCAGATGAACCGCAACTTCCTTCGGCGCCAGGGACATGCGCGCCACTTCGTACATGTGGAAGTTGTCCTGCTGAACCTTGCCGTCCTTGAAACTGATTTCCCCCAGCACTGCGTTGCCCAGACCCATGACGCAGGCGCCTTCGAACTGCGCGCGAATCCGCTCGGGGTTGATCTGCGGACCGCAATCCACGGCGATATCGGCCTTGTGCACGATCAGCGTGCCGTCGTCTTTGACTTCAACCTCGAGCACCGCCGCCACATAGGTGACGAAGCTGTAATGCACCGCCAGGCCCAAGCCTCGGCCCTTGGGCATTTCACGCCCCCAACCTGCGGCTTTGGCAGCAGTTTCCAGCACTGTGCGCAGCCGTGCAGTGTCGATCGGATACCGCTCGGGCGATTCGCCGTAGTTCCACTCCTCACTCAAGGTACGCGGATCGATCTGCCGGTCCGGGCCGAGCAATTGGATCTGGTACTTGAGCGGATCCTGGCCGGCCTTGTGCGCCAGTTCATCGACAAAGCTCTGAATCGCAAAACCGTGAGGAATGTTCGACACCGAGCGATACCAGCCAACTCGCGTGTGAACCGCCGCTTCCGGGTTTTCCAGGCGCACGTTGGGGATCGCGTAAGCCATGTTGGTAAAGCCCATGCCCAGCTCGAAGGCCGCCTCGTGGTTCATGCCCGGCGCAAACAGCGCGGTGATGCTCGGCGCCACGGTGCGGTGCAACCAGCCGGACGGCAAGCCATCCTTGTTCAGGCTGGCCTTCAGGTATTCGGCGGATACGGTGTGGAAGTAAGAACAATGGATATCGTCTTCACGCGTCCATTGCACCCGCACCGCCTTGCCGGGGAATTCCTTGGCAAGGATCGCGGCTTCGATGATGAAGTCCGGCTTGGACTTGCGACCGAAGCCGCCGCCCAGCAAGGTGACGTTAAAGCTGACGTTATCGAACGGAATGCCGAGGCGTTCGCCAATGCGTTCGCGGGTGACTTGGGGTGCCTGGCTGGGGGCCCAGGCTTCGCACACACCGTCCTTGAAGCGGGCGATGGCGACCATCGGTTCCATTGGCGCTTGCGTCAGGTGCGGCAAGTAATAGGACGCTTCGAGCGTGCTGTCGGCGCTGCCCATGGCCCCGTCGATGTCGCCGGTATTGCGCACCACTTTGCCGGGTTTGAGGGATGAAGCTTCCAACTCCTTGCGGTAGGCGATCGAGTCGTAACTGGCGTGCGGGCCGTCGTCCCACTCGATTTTCAGCGCGTCGCGGCCTTTGATTGCCGCCCAGGTATTGCTGGCTACAACGGCCACACCGCCCAACGGTTGAAACTCCAACGGCAGCGGACGATCTTCGATCTGGATGATTTTGATCACGCCCGGGACTTTCATCGCCGCGCTGGAATCGACGGACTTGACCTTGCCGCCATACACCGCAGGACGGGCAATAGTGGCGTAGAGCATGCCATCGAAATGCACGTCGGCGCCGTAGACTGCACGACCGTTGACGATGTCGTCACCGTCGATTGCCTTGGTGCCTTCTTTGCCGATGTAGCGGAATTCCGATGGCTGTTTGAGCCGCACACTGTCACGAGCAGGAACCGCCAACGCACCGGCAGCGGCGGCCAGGGCACCGTAACCCAGTTCACGACCGGACGGTTTATGGATGACTTTATGCAGCTGTGCATGGCATTCGCTGACCGGCACGTTCCACTGTTCGGCAGCCGCTTGCTCGAGCATGGTCCGTGCGGCAGCACCGCAGCGACGCATCGGCTCGTACCAGTGGCGCATGCTGCGCGAACCATCAGTATCCTGGTTGCCGAAGCGCACTTCGTCGCCCGGTGCCTGTTGCACCTTCATCATCGCCCAGTCAGCGTCCAGCTCATCGGCCACCACCATCGTCAGGCTGGTGCGCACACCCTGGCCCATTTCCGAACGGTTGCAGACCACGGTCACCCTGCCGTCAGCGGCGATGCTGATGTACACCTTCGGATCATCGATCCAGCCATGGGGCATGCCGTCGGCGCCGAACTGCTTCTCTTTTTCTTCGGCAAACGCGTCTTGCCAGCCCCAACTCGCCGCCAGCACCAGCGCGCTGGTCGCACCGACGCCTTTAAGGAAGCCACGGCGACTGAGGTTGCTCAGCGCAAAATCATTCGGTAACGGGCTCATGCCTTGGCCTCCTTCAGGTGAGTGGATGCCTGACGGATGGCGGTCTTGATGCGATTGTAGGTGCCGCAGCGGCAAATATTGCCGACCATCGCCTCTTCGATCTGTGCGTCACTGGGGTTCGGGTTGGTCTTGAGTAGCGCCGTGGCGGACATGATCTGCCCACCCTGGCAGAAACCGCACTGGGCCACGGCGGTGTCGAGCCAGGCTTGCTGAACGATTTGCCCGACCGGGTCGGCGTGCAGGTTATCGATGGTGGTGACGTTTTGGCCAACGACCGAACCGATCGGCGTGATGCAACTGCGCGCCGGAGCACCTTCGATATGAAGGGTGCAGGCGCCGCACAGGCCCATGCCGCAGCCAAATTTGGTGCCGTTGTAACCGGCCACGTCGCGGATCGCCCAGAGCAGCGGCATGTCCTCGGTGACATCAAGTTGATGGTCTTGACCATTGAGCTTCAGGGTAATCATGGGCACGCCCGCATAGTTATTGGTTATGGGGTCGAGCAATCTGCCGCCAGGGGTAGGCGGTTGGCATCACGCAGATCGGCTCAGGCTAATGAGGCTCTCTTTATGCGGACGGTAGCGTCTGCATTGGGCCTTTGGTGGAGCAAACGTTTGCATCGTTAGGTGGCTAAGTTAACCCAGCATTAACAAAAAAGCCCTGCACACTAGAAGATGTGCAGGGCTTTGGATCCAGTCTTGAAAGCTTAGCCTCAATACCGATTAGGCTCCATTTCCAGGTCGACATGGAAATGTTCTGAAATGTCTTTCTGGATACGTTGCGCCAGGTTCAGCAATTGCAGTCCGGTCGCGTTGCCGTAGTTGACCAGCACCAACGCCTGCAGTTTATGCACGCCGGCATCGGCGTCACGGAAACCTTTCCAGCCGGCCCGTTCGATCAGCCAGCCCGCCGCCAGTTTCATTTGTCCGTTGGGTTGCGCGTAGGCCACCAGGTCCGGGTATTGCGCCTTGAGTTGTGCGACTAGCGCGGCGGGCACCAACGGATTTTTGAAAAAGCTGCCGGCATTGCCCAGCACCGCCGGGTCCGGGAGCTTTTCATTGCGGATACTGCAAATCGCCCGGCTGACATCGGTGGCGGTCGGGTGATCGATGCCTTGCTCGGCCAGGCGCTGACGAACCGGGCCGTACTCCAGATGCAGGTGCGTGGCGCGGTCCAGGATGAATCGTACCCGCAGGATCAACCAGCGCCCCGGTTGCTGTTTGAACAGGCTGTCGCGGTAGGCAAAGTTGCATTCTTCCAGGGTGAAGTCCCGCAGTTCGCCGCTCTTGCGATCCAAAGCGGTCAGGCCGGCGAAAACATCCTTGATCTCCACACCATAGGCGCCGATGTTCTGCATCGGTGCCGCGCCGACGGTGCCGGGGATCAGGCTGAGGTTTTCCAGACCGGACAAACCCTGCGCCAGCGTGTGCTGCACAAACGGATGCCACGGCTCGCCCGCCTCGGCTTCTATAACGACCTTGCTGCCGTCATCACTCAGGATGCGAATCCCGCGCGTGGCCATGCGCAGCACCAGCGACTGGATATCGGCCGTCAGCAGCAGGTTGCTGCCCCCGCCAATCACCAGCAGCGGCACGTCATGTTCCGCCGCATAGGCCAGGGCTTCACGCACGTCAGCATCGCTATGGGCTTCGGCAAATAACCGGGCTTGAACGTCGACACCGAAACTGTTGAACGGTTTGAGCGAAACCTGGGGTTGAACCTGCAAACTCATAACCGCCCCTTCAATTCGATCACCAGCAAATCACTGGCGCCCTCGATCAGGTCCAGCACCTGCTCAAAGCCTTGGTCGCCGTCGTAATACGGATCCGGCACTTCATCGATTTGCGACTGATAGCGACGCAGGAACAGATCCAGTTCGGCCTTACCCTTGGAAGGTTGCAGGGCCTTTAGGTTGCGCAGATTGCTGTTGTCCATCGCCAGAATCAGGTCGTAGGTGGCGAAATCCGCACGATTCACTTGCTGGGCGCGCTGAGCGGACAGGTCATACCCGCGCAGTTTCGCCGCAGCCTGGCTGCGCTTGTCCGGGGCCTTGCCGACATGCCAGTCACCGGTGCCGGCGGAGGCGACTTCGATTTGATCGGCCAGCCCCGCTTCGCGCAGTTTGTGTCGCAGCACACCTTCGGCCGTGGGTGAACGGCAGATGTTGCCCAGGCAGACGAACAAAACCCGCATCAGGCCTCCAGCAGGCGACGAACGCGCTCGAGGTCTTCAACGGTGTCGACGCCAGTGGGCGGTGCGATCAGCGCGTCGGCGACGTGAATCCGCACGCCGTGCCACAGGGCACGCAGCTGTTCCAGGGATTCGGTGTGTTCCAGCCAGCATGGACCCCAGCTGACGAAGTCATGCAGGAAACCGGCGCGGTAGGCATAAATGCCGATGTGGCGACGATACGGCACGCCTTCCGGCAATTGGTCGCGGCTTTTGGCGAACGCGTCCCGGGCCCACGGCAACGTGGCACGACTGAAGGTCAGCGCCAGGCCATTGAAGTCGCTGACGACCTTGACCACGTTGGGATTGAACAGGGTTTCCACGTCTTCGATCGGCTCGGCCAACGTGGCCATGCGCGCTTCGGTGTGAGCGGCCAGGTTGGCAGCGACCTGATCGATGACGCTCGGCGGGATCAACGGTTCGTCGCCCTGAACGTTGACCACAATGGCGTCCGGCGCCAGGCCCAGTTTCGTGGCAACTTCGGCCAGGCGATCGGTACCGGAATTGTGATCTTCGCGGGTCAGCACCACTTCGGCACCAAACCCTTTGCAGGCCTCAACGATGCGCGCATCGTCAGTGGCAACCACCACGCGCTGGGCGCTGCTTTTGCTCGCCTGTTCCCAGACGTGCTGGATCATCGGCTTGCCGGCGATCAGCAGCAGCGGCTTGCCCGGCAAGCGGGTGGAGGCGTAGCGCGATGGAATGACAACGGTGAAGGCTGTGGTCATTTATCCAGACGCTCGTCGGTGGTCAGGGTACGAGCTTCGGTTTCGAGCATCACCGGGATGCCGTCGCGAATCGGGTAAGCGAGACCTGCGCCCTTGCTGATCAGCTCGGTTTTGTCGGCACTGAGCTTGAGCGGGCCTTTGCAGACCGGGCAAGCGAGGATATCGAGCAATTTGGTGTCCATGAGCATTCCCTGGATAAAAACGGATTTAAGGCAAAAGACGAGCCGGTAACAGGCGCATCAGCTGCGTATCGAACCAGGCCACGAAGGCCGGCGATGGCGCAGCATCGACCGCCAGGTACCACCAATCGGCGGCGGCGAAGGCACGGCACTTCACCGCGTCCTTTTCGGTCATCACCAACGGCAATGACGGTGTGAAATTCAAGGCCTGCACGCTGTAGTCGGCGTGGTCGGCAAACGCATGCGGGACTGGCTGCCAGTGTAGCGTTTCGAGGGTCGTGAAGAAACGCTGCGGATTGCCGATCCCGGCCACGGCGTGCAGCGCCTGGCCAGCGGGAAAGTGGTCGAGGGAACGCCGTTCGCCGCTGTGCAGATTGACCAGTTCGGTGGGTTGAAGCTGGAAGGCAAAACCGCCGTCGCGATCGGCAGTTGCGCCGTTGTAGAGCACAGCGTCGACGCTTTGCAGGCGCTCGACCGGTTCGCGCAATGGCCCGGCGGGCAGGCAACGCTGGTTACCCAGGCCGCGGGCGGCGTCGATCAGTACCAGTTCCAGGTCGCGGGCCAACCGGTAATGCTGCATGCCGTCGTCGGAGAGGATCAGGTCCAGCGGTTCACTCGCCAGCAGCGCCTTGACTGCACGGCTGCGGTCCGGGTCAATCATCAACGGCACGCCGGTGCGCTGGACGATCAACAGCGGCTCGTCTCCTGCGATCTCGGCGCTTTGATCCGCCTCAACCCGCCACGGCAATTGCGCCGGCCTGGCGCCGTACCCGCGACTGACCACACCGACCCGCAGGCCGCTGCGCTGGCAGTGCTGGATCATCCACAGAATCAGCGGCGTCTTGCCGGTGCCGCCGACGGTGATGTTACCGACCACGATCAGCGGCACCGGAGGCTGATAGATCTCGCCCTCACCCGCCAGGAAGCGCTTGCGCTTGCTCATGACCACGCGCCGATACAGCCACTCCAGCGGCTGTAACAGCTTCAGGGCCGGATGACCTTCGTACCACGCGGTGAGCAAGCGATCGGACATGGCCATCAGGGCGCGGGCGGCGCCGCCTCGACAGTGGTCATGCGCAGGTGGCTGAAACCAAGCTTGCCGGCGGCGTCCATGGCGATGATGACGGACTGATGCTGAGTCTTGCCATCAGCGCTGATGGACAGCGGCAGGTTGGTGTCGCCATTGGACTCCTTCTGCAGCGCGTCCATCAGAGTGGCCAGATCGTTTTTCGGCAACAACTGGTTGTTCACCGAAAACACGCCTTCGGCACTGATGGCAACGTCCAGATGTTTGACCTGCTGGTCTTCAGCAGGTGAACCGCTGACCGCTTCCGGCAGCTCAACACGCAACTGGGTTTCACGGGTAAACGTGGTGGTGACAACGAAAAACAGCAGCAGGATAAACACCACGTCGATCAGCGACGCGAGGTTGATGTCTACATTCTCCCGTTGCTTGCGGCGGAATTTCACGCTTTGCCCCCATTCAGGTCAACATCACGGTCACCCTGTACCACCTCAACCAGTTTGATCGCTTCCTGCTCCATGCCCACCACCAGTTCATCGATCCGGCGTTGCAGGAAGCGGTGGAAGAATACCGCCGGGATGCCGACCATCAAGCCTGCGGCCGTAGTAATCAGGGCTTTGGAGATACCACCGGCCAACACGGCAGCGTTGGTGGTCATGCCCGAACCCATGAATGCACTGAAGATATCGATCATGCCCAACACCGTACCCAACAGACCCAGCAACGGGGCCATGGCGGCGATGGTGCCCAGCGCATTGATGTAGCGTTCGAGCTCGTGAACCACTCGCGCGGCGGCCTCTTCGATGCACTCTTTCATGATCTCGCGACCATGCCTGGAGTTGGCCAGGCCGGCAGCCAGGATCTCGCCCAACGGCGAGTTGGCGCGCAGTTCCTTGAGTTTGTCTTTATTAAGTTGTTTGTCCTTGATCCAGACCCAGACCTGCCCGAGCAAATGCTCCGGGGTCACACGGCTGGCTCGCAGGGTCCAGAGACGTTCGGCGACGATCGCCATGGCTGCGATGGAACTCAGAATGATCGGTATCATCATCCATCCGCCGGATTTGACCAATTCCCACACAGTGACAGTCCCCTCGAAAAAGTGCGCCACTCTAACATAGGGGGTGAGCGCACCGAAGACCGTGATGTCGCATCCGGTCGGGCTTTAATAACTCCGGGTTATTGCGCAGAGCGCCAGAAACGCTGTTCTTGACGCATCGTCCATGGCGGCTTGAAGCGTCCCAGTTGCAGACGGATGGCACCCTGTTCGGCGCTGTCATAGATCAAGATGCCGCGCTTTTGATAGCGCGCCATGACCGTAGGATGGGGATGACCGAATGAATTGCCCTGGCCGCGGGAGATCAACACCGCTTTGGGTTGCAGCCCTTTGAGCAGCGTCATTGAAGATGAACTGCGACTGCCGTGATGCGGCGCCTGCAGCCAGTCCGTAGGTACCGCCAGCGGACTGTCGAGCAGGGCTCCCTCGGCTGCTGCGTCTATATCACCGGTCAGCAACATACGCTCACCGTTGGCTTCTATCTGCAGGACGCAGGATTTTTGATTGCTGTCGCGGGCGAAAGACCATTGCCAGAGCTGGAACCTTACATCGTCCCAGACCCATTGCTTGCCGCTCTCGCAGCCCTCTGCCTGTAACTCGGCTGGCAGCGCCAGGGGATCGCCACTGATGACCCGCTTCACCGGCAAGCCAGTGGCAACGGCCCGGGCACCGCCAGCATGATCGGCGTCGGCGTGGCTGATCAGCATCAGATCGAGGTCGTTCACGCCCAGTTTGCGCAACGAAGGCAGCACCACCCGTTCGCCCAGGTCGAAATCGCCGAAACGCGGCCCGGTGTCATACAACAGCGTGTGATGACGGGTGCGCACCAGGATTGCCAAACCCTGGCCGACATCCAGTTGCCAGACTTCGGCGATGCCTTCAGGCAAGATTTGCCGGGGCGGAAAAACCAGCACCAGCAGCATCGGCCAGCCCAACGAGCGAAACGGCACACCTCGAGGCATTAATAATAGAAAGGCACCCAGTGTGCCGAGTGCCCATATCCACAACGGGATCGCCACCGGCACCCACGCGGGCAAGTACCCGGCCATCAGCGCCAGGCCCTTGAACAAAAGGTCGATCAAACCGCCTGCCAACCACAGCAGACCTTCGCCCACATAAGGAAGGGCTAAAAACAACGTACCCAGCAACGCCGGGGGCAGCACGACCAGACTGATCCACGGTACCGCCAGCAAATTGGCCACTGGCCCGCTGAGACTGATCGGCAACCCGAGCACCAGCAGCAAGGGGCACAGACCGATCGCGATCAGCCATTGGGCACGGGTCCACGTTTGCCACCAACGCCATGGGCCCAACCGACCACCAAAAGTGAAAATCAACACCGCCACCGCCGCGAATGACAACCAGAAACCCGGTTGCAGGCTCGCCAGCGGGTCGAGCAGCAAAACGCCATTGAGCGCCAACAACAATGGCCACCAGGCACCGAGGTGACGAAATCGCAGCCGCCACAACAGCACCAGGCCGATCATCACGCAGGCCCGCCGCACCGGCACCTCGAAACCGGCCAGCAGCCCATAACCGAGAGCAGCCACGAACGCCAGTCCACAGGCCCACGGCAGCCAAGGCAAGCGTTTTGGCCACAGGCCATAACGGGCCAACCCGGCGATCAGCAGATACACCAGCCCTGCCAGCAACCCGATGTGCTGTCCGGAAATCACCAACAGATGGACGGTGCCGGTGTCTTGCAGCACCTGCCAGTCTTCGCGACTCAATCCGGCGCCATCCCCCAGCACCAACGCCGTCAGCGCACCCGTTCGCCCTTGGGCATCCACGGACTGCAAACGCTGGCGAATGCCGTCGCGCCAGGCCCACCGGGTTTCCATCAGCCGCTCGCCATCCTTGACCGTCCCGGTAGCTCCGATGTGTTGTGCCAGCAACCAGGCGTCGTAATCGAAGGCATGGGGATTGAGCAACCCGGCAGGACGCTTCAACTTGATTGCCAATCGCCATCGTTCGCCGCTGTGCACCGGCGGTCCGTCATACCAGGCCAGGCGTATCAGTTGCGGCAACTTACCGTGTCGAGACCGGGCGTCCGCCAGTTCGAAACGCACGACGGCCTCATTGTTCTGGGGCAATCCCACCACCCGCCCTTCAACCCAACGAGTTTCACCATCGAGGCTCATCGGCAGCCGATCATCCAGCGCCCACTGCGCCTGCGCGCACGCCCAACTGAAGCCGAACAGCAAAAATGCCAGTGGATAGCTCCGAAACGGCAGCACCATCAAACCTATGACCGGCAGCAACATCCAAAACCAGACCGGCGGTAATACCGGTAAAAAACGCAGGATCAACAGACCCAACGCCAGCGCCATCATCCCTGTGCGCATACGCCCGTCCTTGAGAGTCCCCTCCTAGGCATAGACGGCTAACCGCAGGGGCATCGTTATTAATTGTCACAAAGTCTGAATGGGCGGTTCATAGAATCCAGACATACTTGCCGCCTTAACCGACCGAGAAGCCTTATGCCCCGGCGCTTATTCAAACGTTACATGCCAGACCCGACCAGCATCAGGGAACACAAATCCTTACGCTTTCTCGGCACGCTGCTGCATGACCCGAACCTCTGGCACCTCAACCGCCATTCCGTCGCACGGGCCATGGCTGTGGGTCTGTTCGCGGCATTCCTGCCGATTCCGTTGCAGATGCTGGTCGCCGCCATCCTCGCCATCGTGGTGCGCGGCAACATGCCGATTGCCGTCAGCCTGGTCTGGCTGACCAACCCGATCACCATGCCAGCGGTGTTCTTTTGCACCTACCAAACCGGCGCCTGGCTGATGAACGTACCCGCCCGCAGCCTGCCGGACGAATTGACCTGGGAATGGATCAGCGGCGAACTCTCTACTCTGTGGCAGCCGTTTTTGCTCGGTTCAGTGGTGATGGGGCTGGTGCTGGGTGCCTTCGCGTATTGCCTGACCATGATGTATTGGCGTTGGTGGGTTGGGCGACAGTGGCGGCGGCGCAAGAAAAGCCGGATGCAGTAAACGCAAAACGGCCTCCACAGGGGAGGCCGTTTTTATTGCGGTGCCTGGGCTCGCGCCATCGTTGGATCGCCGCCCGGAGCAGGCGACTCAATCGCCCTTTATGTCCGCATCCCGCGACCGCTGACCAACAGCCGTGCGCAGCCGATATACAACACGACGGTCGCCACCAGCATGAAGGTGATCGCCACGCTGATCCTGATGTCCGAAACGCCAAGAATGCCATAGCGGAACGCGTTGACCATGTGCAGCACCGGGTTGGCCAGGGACACGGTCTGCCAGAACGGCGGCAGCAAGGAAATCGAGTAGAACACCCCGCCCAGGTACGTCAGTGGTGTCAGTACGAACGTCGGGATGATCGAGATGTCATCGAAGTTGCGTGCAAACACCGCGTTGATGAAGCCCAGTAGCGAGAAAATCGTCGCCGTCAGCACCACGACCAGAATGGTCACGCCCAGGTGATGCACCTGCAAATCGGTGAAGAACAGTGACAGCAGCGTCACGATGACCCCGACCATCAAGCCGCGCAGCACGCCGCCCAGGGTGTAGCCGATCAGAATCGTATGCGGCGATACCGGCGACACCATCAACTCTTCGATGGAACGCTGGAACTTGCTGCCGAAGAAACTCGAGACCACGTTGCCGTAGGAGTTGGTGATCACCGACATCATGATCAGCCCCGGCACGATGTACTCCATGTAGGTGAAACCACCCATGTCACCGATCTGCCGGCCAATCAGATTGCCGAAGATCACGAAGTACAGAACCATGGTGATTGCCGGCGGCAGCAGCGTCTGCGGCCAGATCCGGGTAAAGCGTTTGACCTCTCGGTAAACGATGGTATTGAGGGCAACGAAGTTGGGTTGCAGCTCGGAACTCATACCGCCACCTTCGACAGATTTTTCTCCACCAGGGACACGAACAACTCCTCGAGGCGATTGGTTTTGTTACGCAGGCTCAACACTTCGATGTTCTGCTGCGCCAATTGGGTGAACAGCGCGGTGATGCCCATGGCCTTGTCGACCTGAACTTCAACGGTGTGGCTGTCGAGCAGCTTGGTCGGGTAACCGAGCAACTGCGGCGCGGTTTGCAGCGTGTTTTTGATGTCTAGCAGGAACGTTTCCACATGCAGTTGGCCGAGCAACTGTTTCATGCTGGTGTTCTCGACGATGGTGCCGTGGTCGATGATGCCGATGTTGCGGCACAACTGCTCAGCCTCTTCCAGGTAGTGTGTGGTGAGGATGATGGTGATGCCTTTCTTGTTCAGCTCGGTGAGGAACGTCCACATCGAGCGACGCAGTTCGATGTCCACACCCGCCGTCGGTTCGTCGAGGATCAGCAGGCGCGGTTCGTGAACCAGCGCACGGGCGATCATCAGGCGACGCTTCATGCCGCCGGACAGTGAACGCGACGGCGTATCGCGCTTGTCCCACAGGCCGAGCTGGGTCAGGTACTGCTCGGCGCGCTCCTTGGCGATTTTCGGCGGGATGCCGTAGTAACCGGCCTGGGTTACGACGATATCGAAGGTCTTTTCGAACTGGTTGAAGTTGAATTCCTGGGGCACCACGCCGATGGAGCGCTTGAGCTGCGCAGGATTCTTGTCCAGGTCGTGACCGAAGATATTCACCGTCCCGCTGGTCTTGTTCACCAGGGTCGAGAGAATGCCGATGGTTGTGGATTTGCCGGCGCCGTTAGGGCCGAGCAAGGCGAAAAAGTCACCTTCGGCGACGTCCAGATCGATACCACTCAAGGCCTGGAAACCGTTGCCGTAGGTTTTGGTTAGCTGCCGGATGGACAGAGCGGAACTCATATCGGATTTACGCACCAAGAAGGGAAGAAAGGGACAAATAAGGGCGGGCGGCGACGAATACAACCGCGGCGCGTGAGCGCAATGGTGCTTGTCGCTGCCACACAAGTACAGTCAAGTGTGTCGATAGTGAGTATTAAGTCAACGCGGTCATAACCGCTTTTTGATACGCCGGACGCTGTTTCAGGCGTGCATACCAGGCTTGCAGATGAGGCTGCGGCGCGCGCTCGATTGGCATCTCGAACCAGGCATAAATGAAACTGCCCAAAGGAATATCACCCATGCCGATCTCATCGCCGGACAGGTACGGTTGGGTCGCCAGCGCCTGGTCGGCCATCGACAGCAAGCCATCGCATTCCTTGATTGCAGCCTTGATGGCGGACCAGTCCTGCTGGTCTGCCGGCGTGCGCAACACGCCCCAGAACACCGTACGGAACGGGCCGGCAAAACTTGAAGTGGTCCAGTCCATCCATTTATCGGCGATGGCGCGGGCCTGCAGATCCTCTGGATACCAGGCTGTGCCGTTGGCGTGGCGAGCCATCAGGTAACGCACGATGGCGTTCGATTCCCACAGCACGAAACCATCGTCTTCAATCGCCGGCACGCGGCCATTGGGGTTCATCGCGCGGTACTCCAGCGTATCGACTACACCAAAGGCGCCGCCCGCATCGATGGCTTCATAAGCCAGGCCCAGTTCCTCGGCGGCCCACAAAGGTTTTCTGACATTCGATGAGTTTTTCCGACCCCAGATCTTCAGCATGACCGCCTCTTTATGGATGAACGCGCAGGCAGCATACGCCGGATCAGGCGCGACTCAAATCGCTCTGCATGTCACCCAGCAACGCTGGCAGTGTGTCGCCGAACAGATGCGGATAGCACTTCTCCAGGTGCTCGAAAAAGAACGCTTCAGGCACGTCGGTGAACTGACCGTGGTCGACCAGGTACTCCATCAACTGCTCGCCATCGCGATTGAAAGGATGGAATACGCTGTCGTTGATTCCGTCGAATTCCAGTGGTGCGATGTTGAACAGTTCGCAGAGTTTTTGGTTGAACGCCGGCGTGGCTTTGACCCAGCGACCGTTCAGATGTAGCTCCGTATAGCCGTGCATGGCGAACACGTCGCTCTTGAGCAGCTCGAGCAACCGCGGCGTCGACAAATGATTGCGCACATCCGCCAGACCGATCCGCGCGGGAATCCCGCAATGCCGGGCTGCGCCTGCCAGCAGTGTGGCTTTGGGTACGCAATAACTCTCCCCCGCTGCCAACGCATAACTGCCACGCAAGGTGTCTGGGTCGCGACTGAAGGTATAAGGGTTGTAACGCACGGCTTCGCGCACGGCGTAATAGAGATTGATCGCCTGCTCGAGCGGGTCACGACGGCTGCCGCGATGTTTTTCGGCGAACTCCACCACTGACGGGTGGTCACTATCGATGAAGCGGCCGGAACTCAGATACTCGTGCATGAGAACAATCTCCTGGGGAAGCCACGAGTCTAGCGACAGGTTCAGCACAGAGATAACGACGTTTCGGCCAAACATGGACGCTTTGCCGCCCGCCCAACGAACGATTTGCACGGCCCGGTGCCAACCGGTCCTACAAAACTCATCGAAGGTTTCCCACGAATTCAATCACATCGCTCTGACCACCCTGTTTTGCGGATGCCGTCTAAGCTCTGAAGGTTGGTTTTGCCCTGGTTTCACGGAGGATTAAATATGCTGCTGTTGTGGATACTGGTTCTGGTTGTCGGGATTGCGTATTTAGCCCACCGTCGTATCGCCCCACTGCCCGCCCTGTGCGTCGTTGCCGTTTACGTGGTGGCGATGGGCGCTTTCAGCCGCGCGCCAGGCGGGTTGCTGCTGGTTCTCTGGGTGTTGATCGCGGCTGTCGCAGCGCCCTTGTTGCTCCCCGACCTGCGCCGTAAATATTTCAGTGCGCCGCTGTTCAACTGGTTCCAGAAAACCCTGCCGCCAATGTCGGAAACCGAACGCGATGCGATCGATGCCGGCACCGTGTGGTGGGACGGCGAACTGTTCAGCGGTCGCCCGGACTGGAACACACTGCTGTCCTATCCAAAAGCGCAGCTGAGCGAAGAGGAACAGGCCTTTATCGACGGCCCGACCGAAGAACTCTGCGCCATGGTCAGTGACTGGCAGATCGGTCAAACCATGGACCTGCCTCCCGAGGCTTGGACCTTCATCAAGGAAAACGGCTTCTTCGCCCTGATCATTCCCAAGGAGTTCGGCGGCAAGGGTTTCTCCGCCTATGCCCACTCCCAGGTGGCGATGAAACTGGCGACCCGCAGCGGCGACCTCGCGTCCACCGTGATGGTCCCCAACTCCCTCGGCCCCGCGGAATTGCTGCTGCATTACGGCACCGACGAACAACGCAACCATTACCTGCCACGACTGGCGCGCGGTGACGACATCCCGTGCTTCGCACTGACCGGTCCACTGGCCGGCTCTGATGCCGGCGCCATGCCCGACACTGGGGTGATCTGCAGAGGTGAATGGGAAGGCAAGGAAACCTTGGGCCTGCGCCTGAACTGGGAAAAGCGTTACATCACGCTGGGCCCGGTCGCCACCCTCCTCGGCCTGGCCTTCAAGGCCTACGACCCGGATCACCTGCTGGGTGAGGAGGAAGACCTGGGTATCAGTCTGGCGTTGATCCCGACCGATACCGCCGGTGTTGAAATCGGCCGCCGCCACTTGCCGTTGGGCGCGTCATTCATGAACGGCCCGAACTCTGGCAAAGATGTATTCGTACCGCTGGAGTTCCTCATCGGCGGCCAGGAAATGCTCGGCAAAGGCTGGATGATGCTGATGAACTGCCTGTCTGTAGGGCGTTCGATTTCGCTGCCTGCGGTCGGCACCGGTGCTGCCAAGTTCACCAGCCTGGTGACCGGCCAGTACGCTCAGGTCCGTGAGCAATTCAATGTTCCTTTGTCGGCATTTGAAGGGATTCAGGAAGCGATGGCGCGCATCGGCGGCAACGCCTGGATGATGGACGCCGCGCGGATGCTCACCGCCAACGCGGTGGACCTCGGCGAGAAACCGTCGGTGCTGTCGGCGATTCTCAAGTATCACCTCACTGAACGCGGCCGCGAGTGCATCAGTCACGCCATGGATGTTCATGGCGGCAAGGCAATCATCATGGGGCCGAACAACTACCTCGGTCGCAGCTGGAATGGCGCACCGATTTTCATCACCGTGGAAGGCGCGAACATTCTCTCGCGCAACCTGATGATCTTCGGTCAGGGTGCGATTCGCAGCCATCCATTCGTGCTCAAGGAAATGGCCCTCGCCGGTCGTGAGGACAAGGATCAGGCCCTCACCGAATTTGATGGTCTGCTGCTCAAGCACATCGGTTTTGCCGTGAGCAACGCCGCCAGCACCTTGGTGCTGAACCTGGGTTTCGGCCATTTCGAACACATGCCGGGCAACAGGCTCAGCCAGGGTTACTTCCGCGCCCTCAATCGGCAGGCTGCCGCGTTCGCCATGCTCGCAGACCTGAGCATGATGCTGCTGGGCGGTGAACTGAAACGACGCGAACGTCTATCAGCTCGCTTGGGGGATGTGCTCAGCAACATGTACCTCGCCTCTGCCGCGCTCAAGCGTTACCACGACCTCGATTCACCGGAGCACATGGCGCCGCTGTTTACCTGGGCCATGGAAGAAAGCCTTGGTCAGTCGGAGCGTGCGCTGGATGAACTGCTGACCAACTTCCCGAACAAGGTGTTGGGTTGCCTGCTGCGGGTGATCGTGTTCCCCTTTGGTCGCCGCCACAAAGGGCCGTCGGATAAACTAGGCGCCGAAGTGGCGGCGGTGATCGGCCGCGCCAAAGGCGATCCAACTCTGGAAGAGTTGCTCGGCGGTTGCTACCGTCCGCAATCGAGCGAGGACCCGGTCGGCGCCCTGCAACACGCGTGCAACCTGCTGAGTTCCGCGCAACCGCTGCAGAAAAAGCTTCATGTCGCACTCAAAAGCGGTCAGGTCAAACCCGTCGCCGGGGAACACGCCATCGATGCAGCGCTTGAGGCTGGCGTGTTGCAGCCAGTGGAAGCGCAAACCCTGCGTGACGCCGAAGCGGCGCGGCGCAAGGTGATCGATGTCGATGATTTCGACAAAGAGGAGCTCGCGCTGGCGGAAGGTAAGGTCCGCTGATCCAGCAAGTCATGTAAAAAGGGCACAGGAGCTTTATACTCCTGCGCCCGTTTTGCTCTTGAGGACTTATCTCGTGTCCAATGTCGTTGCCGACCATCTCGTCTTGCTTGACCACTTGCGCAGCATCCTGGTCGCCGTGGGTGAGGCCGAACAGGTTCCCGAAGAAAGCCATGCCTTGTTCCTGGAGCGCTTCGACGAACTGCGTGCGCTGCTGCCGGTCGACCCGATCGAAAGCCAATACCTGGGCCAGGACATTCTGTGCCAGGTGATCACCCGCTATCCGCAAATTGCCCACCTGGTCCCGCGCGACCTGTTGTGGTACTTCGCCGGTGACTGCCTGCATTACATGCCCGACGATGAAATCGACTTATACCAGGCGCTGGAAGAACGTCGCTTCGAAGCCGAACAAAACGACGAACCGTTCGACTGGAACCAGGAAAAACAGCTGCTGGCGATGTCGAACCAGGACAGCAAGCACTGATCCACGGTCACAATGCAAAAGGCCCGCATGGTTGAACATGCGGGCCTTTTTTTGACCTTCGCTTCAGAGCAACCCATCACTCTCCGGCAACTCATACTCCGCCGCGACCTTGCCCGAATCACTCAACTTGCCTGGCTTGCTCAGGGTCGGTTCCTTTTCCAGGCACTCCACCAGATAGTCGATCAGCACCCGTAACTTCGGTGGCAGATAGCGGGTTGGCGAATGCAGCAACCAGGCACCGCCGTGGTAAGACGCCAGAAAGGTCCAGTCCGGCAGCACCTGCACGATCAGCCCCTGCTCCAGCGCATAACGCGCGGTGAAGTACGGCAGGCTGCCAATCCCGATGTGCTGCAACACCGCGCCTAACCGCACGCCGGTGTGATTGGCCGCATAACGTCCGCGTACACCAACGGTTACAGCCTTGGTGCCCTTCTTGAATTTCCAGCGCGCATCGCTCGGGGTTTCGCCCAGGTAGATGCAGCTGTGGTTGAGCAAGTCGTGAGGATGAGTCGGTGTGCCGTGTTCGGCCAGGTATTGCGGGGTTGCACAGAGTAAATGATCGATGGTCAGCAATTGCCGCCCTACCAGTCCAGCGGGTGGCCGATCAGTAATACGAATCGCCAGATCAACGTTGTCGTCGATCAAATCCACCTGGCGGTCTTCAAGTAACAACTCCACATCCACTTTGGGATAACGCCGCAAAAATTCCGGCATATGCGGATGAATCACGAACCGCCCCACCGCCTTCGGCACGCTGACTCGCACCAGTCCTTGCGCTTCATGGGTGAACTGACCGCTGATTTCCATCACCGACTTGGCTGCACTGACCATCTCCTGGCAACGCTTGAACACCTCTTCGCCACCGTCGCTCAAGCGCAACTTGCGCGTGGTTCGTTGCAGCAAACGAGTGGCGAGCGCCTTCTCCAGACGCGAAATGCTGCGACTGACCGCCGAGGGTGAAGCACCCAACTGGCGAGCGGCCTCGGAGAAGCTGCCGGTCTCGACAACCTTGACGAAAGTCGCCATTTCACCGAGCAGCGGCAGTGGAAGATTTATGCTCACAACGCAACAGTCCTTTGATGTTTGAACGGATTATCACGCAATTCCACGCTTCATATAATAAAAATAGAATTGTTAATAAGGGCATGGAATATGACGCTTCGCCTCTTTTTCCATAGTGATGACCTCAAGGCCAATGTGGAAGTCCTGGATTGCACGCCCTACGAGAACGAATTTGCTGTGGTGCTTCGCGCCACGTTGTTTCACCCCCAAGGCGGAGGACAGCCCTTTGACACCGGCTGGATCGGCGAAAGCCGGGTGCTGCGCGTGGTTCAGGATCCGGACCGGATCATCCATTTCGTCGACCACCCGGTAAAACTCGGCATGACCCAGATTCGGGTCGACGAACAACGCCGCCAGTTAAACACCCACATGCATTCTGCCGGCCATCTGATCGGCCACTTCGTCCAGGCCATGGGCTGGATGCCGATCAAGGCTCATCACTGGCCGGGCGAAGGACGTGTGCAGTTCAAACCGGCGGATTCAGCACAGGACGTTGATGCCCAGACCCTTCAGTACGGCATTGAGCAATGGATCGCCCACGACCTGCCGCGTCTGACGTCACTGCGCGAAGGCGCCCGGGAAATCGGTTTCGGTGAACTGCCCGCCTACGGTTGCGGCGGCACCCATGTCCGTAGTCTGAAGGATTTGGGCACGGTCACGATCGCGTCCCTTTCGCAGAAGAAAGGCACGCTGTCAGTCCACTACAGCGTGGATTGAGCATTTGGGCGATGCCGCTTTCGTCATCGCCTAAGCCGGGGGAGCCCGCGTTCGCGGGTTCTGTTGACTATCTGATAGATGGACCTAAGACATGATGCTTGACGTCGAGCGTCTCGATGAGACGTGCATAAAAAAACTGGTCAACGAAGAAGTCCTCGCCATCCGCGTCAAAGGCTTGTTGCCCAAGCCGCTGGCGATTCAGATTGGCGACAAGATCCTCGCCCCCGGCTTCGAAGGCTATGTCAATGCGCCGAGCATCGGCCGTATCGGCATGGCGTTTTATGAAGCGGAAAACCAGCCGCTGCTGATCGAAGATTATTTCGAACGCGCTACCCGCAACATTGCGGAACTGCGCAACCGGTGTGCGCCTTATTCGTCCCCTGTCGACACCCTGCGCTGCATGCTCGATGAGTCGTGGCCGGCGGGTGCGCACCTGGAAAACCTCTACGGTCGCAAGATGTATGTCGGGTTGTCTCGGGTGGTGAAACCCGGGATCTGTTTTCTGGCCCACCACGATATTTTCGCCAAGGACGCGCCGGACAGTTACCAGGCCAGAAGCCTGGAAGCGCAGTTCGCCTGCAATGTTTACCTGAACATGCCCACCGAGGGGGGGGCACTGCAGATGTGGGACCACGGACTTTCTCCGGATCAGTTCGACGAAATGCGTGGCGACAGTTACGGCATCGATCCGGCTCTGCTCGGCACTCCGGCCCTGGAGATTCTTCCCGAACCCGGTGATTTCATCATGTTCAATTCGCGCTGCATGCACTCAGTGACACCGGGTGTGGCCGATCCGCGCTTGAGCCTTTCGTTCTTTGTCGGCTATCGCGGCAATGCTTCACCCCTTACTTTCTGGAGTTGAGATGCTTTCGAATTACCTGGGCGAGTTTCTGGCGCTGGCAACTATCCACTTTCTGGCCGTGGTCGCACCCGGACCAGACTTCGCAGTGACCATCCGTCAGAGCGTGCGCTTCGGTCGATTGGTCGGGATTTGCACGGCACTGGGCATCGGCGCAGGCATTTCGGTGCATGTGCTTTACACCCTGCTCGGGGTCGGCGCGTTGATGCACACGACGCCCTGGCTATTGACGGTAGCCAAGGTGGTGGGCGGTGCCTACATTCTGTACCTCGGCGTCAGCCTGGTGCGCAGCAAACCCAAAACCGTACTGGAGGGCGACAAGGGCGCAGACGAGCCGGTTATCGAGCAAACGTTGCTGAAGGCCTTTACCACGGGTTTCCTGACCAACGCTACTAACCCCAAGGCCACGCTGTTTTTCCTTGCGATTTTCACCACGCTCATCAGCGCCACGACACCTCTGAAGATCCAGACGCTGTATGGAGTGTGGATGTGTTTTGTGAACGCGCTGTGGTTCGTGATCGTCGCGCTGTTCTTTTCCAGCGCCCGGGTACGATTGCTGTTCATGCGCATGGGGCACTGGTTCGAGCGGACGATGGGGGTGATTCTGATTTTGTTCGCTGGACGCTTGATTCTGTCGATGTAACACCTGCGCCAATGGAAAAGGCCCGCTCAATCAAACTGGCGGGCCTTTTTCGTTTCTGCGGCGCTTTTGCATTTCTGTGCGACAGATCCCACTTCAGGGACTCCCTACCGCTCCCTCGTGGTGTTAGCTTGGAAATGTTTCTGTCTCATCGATCAAAAACTTCTCACAAACTGCCTGCAAAGGAATGCCCCCAGCAATGAATTTCTCACTCAAGCACCTGGCTGCGTCAACCCTGATACTGGCCAGCTTTTCGTCGTTCACCCTGACAGCGCACGCCAACATCACACCGCAGCAGAGCACGATCATCCTTAAAACCTTCAGTGATGCATCCGTCACCGATTTCAGACAGTTCCTGGGAGGCTTGGCCAAGAGCGACCTCGCCAAAACCGACGATCTCGGCCCGGCCATCAGTACCTTCCTCGACAACAAGCCGCTTTCCGCTGAACAGCAGAACGAAATCCATCGCCTACTGGGCCTCTACACGCGCGTGAAGTACGGCAAGCAGGCCCTCGAATCGCTGCGCGAACTGGTAGAGATCCCAACCTTTCGCAAGGAAGGTGTCGCTCAGCACGACAATCCGGAATTCCTCAAGATCGCCGACAAGATCAAAGACCTGGCGAAGTCGTTCAACCTGAACTTCCGCAACATCGACAATCGCGTCTATGAAATCTCCCTTGAGGGCAGCAGCGATGAAGTCGTGGGCATCCATGCTCACGCTGATGTGGTGCCGGTGACGCCGGAGAACTGGGTGCTGAAGGATGGCACCAAACTCGATCCATTCAAGATAACCCTGATCGGCGACCGCATGTATGGCCGGGGCACCGAAGATGACAAGAACGGCATCGTCGTGGCGCTGTACGCGATGAAGGTGATCAAGGAAGAGAAGCTGCCGCTGGCGCGCAATTTCAAGCTGCTGGTGGATACCACCGAAGAAACCACTGGCGACGCCATTCCTTATTACTTCGAACACAACCCGACCCCCAACTACAACATGGCACTGGATGGCGGCTACCCGGTGGTGATTGCCGAGAAGGGCTACGGCACGGTGATGGCGGACTTCCCCAAACGCAAAGCCGAGGGCAAGGGCGCGGAAATCATTTCGATGACCGGCGGCCTGGCCACCAACCAGATTCCGTCGGCTTCCGTCGTCACCTTGCTGACTGACAAACCCGTCGAACTGGCCGCCAGCCTGCAAAAGGCCGGCGCTGATTATGCCAAACGCAATGGCGGCGACTTCGAAGTAAGCGCCAAGGTCGACGGCAAAGACGTCAAACTGACCGTCACCGGCGTTTCCGCCCACTCGTCCGAACCTGAATCAGGCGTCAACCCGGTGGCTCGGATGCTGGACTTCATCCACGGTCTGGACGGCAAGGTCGCGCTCAAGCACAACCACATCACGGACGCGGCCCGCTACGCCACCGACAACTGGGGCCTGGACTACAAGGGTGGCAAGTTGGCCGTCGGTTTTTCCGATGCGTTCATGGGCCCGCTGACCACGTCCCTGACCTACGTCGGGATGGATGAAAAAGCCTTCAAACTCGCGGTCAACCTGCGGGTGCCGAAAGGCAAATCGCCGGAAGCGCTCAAGGCGGAAATAGCCGAGAAGATTGCTGCCTGGAGCAAGAAAACCCATGTTGCCGCGACCTTTGACTACTCGATCGCCGAGCCGATGTACCGCAACCCTGAGGGTGAATGGGTCAAGGCGCTGCTGGCTGTGGCCAGCGAAAACCTCGGTATGAAACAAGAGTTCGGCACCTCCGCCGGCGCTACCTCGGTGCATGAACTGCCCAATGGCGTGCAATTCGGCTTGGCGCGTCCCGAGGTCAAGTACACCGGCCACACCGACAGCGAGTTCAAGACCGTCGACCAGTTCCTGCTGGATCTGCAGATCGTGACCGAGATGATGGGGCGCATCGGGCAGTTGCCGAAACTCTGATTCTCCTTCGGACCCGCTGTTCAGGCGGGTCCGACGCGTTGATCGTCTTGATTCCAATACAAACAAAAAAAGGACCTTAAGGTCCTTTTTTATGGATGACGCACAAACAAAAACGCCGCTCAATGAGCGGCGTTTTCGTTAAATATGGAGCGGGAAACGAGACTCGAACTCGCGACCCCGACCTTGGCAAGGTCGTGCTCTACCAACTGAGCTATTCCCGCATTGGCGTCCCCTAGGGGACTCGAACCCCTGTTACCGCCGTGAAAGGGCGGTGTCCTAGGCCACTAGACGAAGGGGACACGCTAACTGAAACACATGGTGTGTATTTCAGTGCCCAAATCCGCATCCGAAGATGCTGGTTCTGGTTTCACTCAGCCCTGCCCAAAAGCAACGCTGTTTAAAATTGGAGCGGGAAACGAGACTCGAACTCGCGACCCCGACCTTGGCAAGGTCGTGCTCTACCAACTGAGCTATTCCCGCATTGGCGTCCCCTAGGGGACTCGAACCCCTGTTACCGCCGTGAAAGGGCGGTGTCCTAGGCCACTAGACGAAGGGGACACACGTACAACGTTCACTCCCTACCGCGTTTCGCTGTGTGCTTTACGCTGTAAGTGGCGCGCATTCTATGGATGGATTGAGGGGTCGTCAACCCCCAGATATAAATTTATTTAAATCAATGACTTCGCCCTGCTTTAAGACCCTAATCCGGCTTTTCCGCCGCCCGGCGTTTGACGCCTATATTCTGACATCCGCCAAGGCGTTATAGTCCACCCACGCCAACGATGATGGCAATGTGCACCTCGCACGCTATTACTTATATAAGCAGGAACGCGGCCGATACAGGCAGTGCAGTAGCCGATTCAACTCGCCAAGCGGCGCTATGCGTCCCAATGCCAAGCCACTACACTCGCACGCGAACCCCATAAAGAGGTCTTACCGGTGACACCACTCATGATCACCCTGCTAGTCGTAGCCGGGATCGCACTATTGATCACCATTGGCTACATGAACCATGTGGTGGAAAACAATAAGCTGGAAAAGGCCCGCACCAAGGTTGAGCTCAACGATCGTCTGCGTCGTTGCGGCGAAATCACTGAAACCTTTCCCGGCCAGTTGATGACACCGGCACTCAAGCTGCTGTTGACCCGCCTGGAACTGAACGTCTGCCAACGCCTGCTCCATCTGGAAAAAACCAGTTCCAACCTTAAGGCACGGATTGGCGAATTGAACGCCTTGGTCGCTCAGGGCGAATCGATCCCGGTCAACAACCCGCCGGCACCGATCCAGACCGAAGCCAAAGCCAAGGACGTACGCTTCCTGCTCGAAGCCCTGCACGGCCAAATCACCCGCGCCGCACATGACGGCTTCTTGCCGACCAACGAAGCCAAACGCTGGATCCGCGAAGTTCGCCACATCCTTGTCCTGCTGCACATCGAATTCTTCAACAACCTCGGCCAGCACGCCCTGCAACAGAACCAGCCCGGCCAGGCCCGCCTGGCGTTCGAACGCGGCGTGCAATACCTGCGCAAACAACAGGAACCCCAGGTCTACGCCGAACAGCTGGAATACCTGGAAAAACTCCTGGCTCGCGCCAACGCACAAGTCATGGACAACATCGCCCCGGTAGAAGGCGAAGTGAACCAACTGACCGAAGGCCTCAAAGACGTCGAGGCCGATGCGGACTGGAAGAAAAAAGTGATCTACGACTGATCAGTGAAAGCAGAAAACAAAGCCACCTAAACAGGTGGCTTTGTTTTGCGTTGAGTTTGGCGTGTACATCGAGTGAAGATAGGTCGGCTGTCAGGCCGCCTTCGCGGGCAAGCCTCGCTCCTACAACAGCAAAAGCAGAGACGTGTTCACCCGCCACTCACCACTCACCACTCAACAGGCCGAGCGTTAGCTCGCCTGCAGCTCTTGATCTTGATCCACCCGCCCCTTCGGGAGGCTGAGTGGAGGTATTCATCTGGGGGGAAGGCGCGCAGCGCCGTTCGACGCAGTCGAACACATCGAGAGGAGGTTGAAGCGAAGCCAACCGGAGGCGATGCCCCCAGATGAATGCCGGAGCGAAGGAACGCCGAGCCTAAGCGAGGGGCCGGACGCTCGGGGCGAGCCTTTTTTTGCTTACTTTTTTTTGGCGTTTGAAAAAAAAGTGAGTTGCCGTAAGGGCGAAACCGCCAGCGGCCGTTACCGCAGCAACGGATATGTACTCATCAAAAATCAGAGCCGAAAGTGCCCCACCATCCCCTTCAACTCAACTCCCAACTGCGCCAATTCAATACTGGAAGCCGCATTCCCCTGCATCGCCAACGAAGACTGATCCGCACTGGCCCGAATACTCGTGACACTGCGATTAATCTCCTCAGCCACTGAACTCTGCTCCTCGGCAGCCGCTGCAATCTGCTGGTTCATCTGCTGAATCAATGACACTGCCGCCGCAATACTCCCCAGCGCACTCTCAGTCTGCAACGCATCACTCACCGCAAGCTTCACCAACTCCCCACTGTTCTGAATCTGCTGAACAGAAGACTGAGCCGCCGAGCGCAAGGCACTCACCAGTCGTTCGATCTCCTCGGTCGATTGCTGAGTGCGCTTGGCCAGTGCCCGCACTTCATCGGCCACCACCGCAAAGCCCCTGCCCTGCTCGCCGGCTCGAGCCGCTTCAATGGCGGCGTTGAGGGCCAACAGATTGGTCTGCTCGGCCACACTCTTGATGACGCTCAGCACCGTACCGATGTTCTGGATTTGCGCACTCAAACTTTCGATGCTCGAACTGGCCGAGGTGGCTGAATCCGCCAACTGCTCGATCCGCGCCATGCTCTGGCGCACCACCTGCTGACCACTTTCAACCTTACCGTCAGCCGTTTGCGCCGCCTGGGCAGCCTCCTCCGCGTTACGTGCAACGTCATGCACGGTGGCGGTCATCTGATTCATCGCGGTAGCGACCTGTTCGGTTTCTTCCTTCTGACTGCTGACTTCAAGATTGGTCTGCTCAGTCACCGCCGACAGCGACTGCGCTGAACTGGCCAACTGTTCGATGCCCGCCTGCAAACCGCTGACAATACTGCTCAGCCCAGCGCCCATCTGCTGCATGGCCTGCATCAACTGCCCGATCTCGTCACGGCGGGTCACTTCGACCGTCGCACTCAAATCGCCAGAGGCAATCTGTTGAGCAACACGGATCACACTGCGCAGCGGTGCCACGATCAAACGGGTAATCACCCAGGCCGCAATCAGCCCGACCAGCAACGCTAGCGCCGAGGAACCGATGATCAGCAGCGAGTTCTTTTTCAGCTCCGTCTGCATCGACTGATCTTCGGCGACATAGGCCTGATCCACCCGTTCCACCACCTGCGCAGCGCGCTGATGCAGTTGTTGATAGACAGTCTTTTCCTGCGCCAACAGGCCGGTGTACTCGGCGAGTTTTTCGCTGAATCCACCAATGTGCCCGACCACTTCATTGAGGACAGTTTGGTAACCCTCATCCTTGACCGTGGTTTTCAGTTGCCCGGCCTGGCTCAGGGCCTGATCGGCCTGCTCAATCTTGCCCTGCCCTGCGCTGTCGTCGCCCTTGCGGCTCAGGTCCAGGCGCACACGTGCTTCGTTCATGGCTTGCAACATCAACCGCGACACCTGGCTGACCTGATTGGCTTGTTCGATGAACTGCCCTCCGTCCTTGCCTTCGGATTCTTTCAAGGTATAAGCGCCGTCATCGGCCAACCCGGCCTGCAGCACGTCGAGGTTATTGGCCACGCTGGACACCGACCAACTGGCCATCTCCAGCGCCAGGTCTTTGGCCTGACTGAGCGAGACGAACTCGTCAAAGGCCTTGCGGTAAGCCCCCAAGGACTGCTCGACGTCATTCATCACCGGCACGTTGGCCGCAGACGCCGCTTTCAGTTGGGTTGCCAGAGCGATCAGGCCGTCAACGCCCTCGCGCAAGGCATCGGCGGTTTTGGGGTTACCGTGCAAGGCGTATTCCTGCTCGAGCAGTCTCACTTTGAGCAAACCGCTGTTGAGCGACGACATCTGCTTGAGCCCGTCGAAGCGCTGGCTGATGGTTTGCAGGGACCATACGCCGATGGCCGCCACCAAGGCTGTCAACAGCAGCACCAGTACAAACCCGACACCCAGTTTTTTAGCCATACCGAGGTTGGCAAAACGTCCTTGCACGGCCGAAATCATTGCACTTAGTCCCCTGACATAGTCTGTTGACGCAGATTCGCAACGGGCCTGTATCAACACAAGTCTCTGGCGTCTGAATAATGGCAAAAAGCTACGCTCACGTCGTTTTCAGAACGCTTGAGGTCGATCCAGAGAGGTGGCTCGAAAAAATGCCCGGGCTCGCGGATCACAGGCATAGGCCACATTAATGCGCTGCCAGTCATTGGCCTCTCCGGTGGGACTGAATGCCGTCGCAGAAGACAACAGAACACCGAAGCGCTGTGCCTGAGTCCGCACCTGAGCGTAGTCGGACATACGCGATCGCGCCCAGATGAACAGGCCTCCGACCGGTTTGCCGAAGACCTCCCACTCGGCGTCTTCAAGCACTTGCAACGCCGCCTCCCTGTCATTGCTCAAACGCTGGCGCTGACGCTGTACCAATGTGCGGTAGGCACCGTTGGCCAACAGGCTTGCCAGCACCGACTCACAAAACCGTGAAGCGCCCATGCTGCTGATCATCTTGACCTCGGCCAGCTGTGAAATAACCCCGGCACAGGCCACGACAAAACCGACCCGCAAGGAGCTGCTGAGGGTTTTGGAATAACTGCCGACGTAGATCACGTTGCCATCAATATCGAGCGCGGCGAGTCGCGTACCGGGGCCGCTGTGCAAATCCGCATAGACGTCGTCCTCGATAACCAGAAGGCCATAGGTTTTGGCCAGTTGCAGAACTCGCTGCGCCACCGCCGGCGCCAGGCTGCTGCCCGTCGGATTGTGATAGAAGCTATTGATGAAGATCCCGCGAGGTCGGTCCTTCACCAGCAACGCCTCAAGCGCTTCAATGTCCGGCCCGCGTGGGGTTCGCGGCACCTCGATCATGCTGACACCGTGCAGCCTGAGCAGATCGAACAGCAAGGAATAACCGGGATTCTCCACCACCACGCAATCACCCGGCTTGAACAAGGTCCGCACAATCAGGTCCAGCCCTTGACTGGCACCCGCCGTTGTCAGGATCTGGCTTTCCTCCACCACGATATCCAGCTGTTTCAGGCGTTTGTGGATCTGCTGGCGCAAGGCTGGCAGGCCCAGCGGCGTGCTGTAGTTGAACAAGCCAGCCATGTCGGTGCGGCTCACCTGACAGATCGCGTAGCTCAGATCATCCGTTTCGCGCCAGCTCTCGGGCAGTCCGCCACACCCCAATTTGAGTTCGCCCGAGGTGCCGCCCTGCTTCACTTCTGCCCCCTCGAGCCAGGGGCAATCCTGTGGTCCCTGAGCGACCAGCGCTGGAGTGGCGACAATGAAACCGGCGCCATGACGCGACGCCAGCACCCCTTGAGCCACCAGACGCTCACAGGCTTCAACGACGTTGGACTGACTGAGCAAATTGATCCGGGCGATTTGCCGCACGGAAGGCAAACGCGTCCCCGGCGGCACCTCGCCACGGCGAAGCCAGCAGGCTAGCGCGTCGACGATTTGCTGTACGACCGGCACCAATGCCCGTCGATCGATTCTCAACTCCATGAGCAAGCAAACTCCTGTCCGTTTTGCGGGAAACAGTTAATCACAGGAGCGGTCGATGAGCTGTGCGACAACGCCGCCAAAACCCTCGGTTCTAACCATTTGAAACACATTGGCCGGCCCCTTTAAGGAACCGAAAAAAAACCCGCACAGATGCGGGTTTTTTCCTACGTTGCAGTGCCTGGTTTCAGAACGCTGTCACGCCACCGTCCACCGCCAGTGAATGCCCCGTGGTGAACGCTGCGCCGTCGCTGCACAGGTACAGCACCGCACTGGCAATTTCCTCGACCTTGCCGATGCGCCCGACCGGGTGCATGGCATTGGCGAATTCGCCTTTCTTCGGGTCGGCTTCATAGGCACGGCGGAACATGTCGGTGTCGATCACGGCCGGACACACTGCGTTCACCCGAATCTTTTTCTTGGCGTATTCGATGGCCGCCGATTTGGTCAGGCCGATCACCGCGTGTTTCGACGCCGCGTAAATGCTCATCTTCGGCGCAGCCCCAAGGCCGGCTACCGAAGCGGTGTTGACGATCGCACCGCCGCCTTGGGCCAGCAGCAATGGCAACTGGTACTTCATGCACAACCAGACGCCTTTGACGTTGACGCCCATGATCGCGTCGAACTCATCGACCGTGCCTTCGGCCAGCTTGCCTTTCTCAATCTCGATGCCGGCGTTGTTGAAGGCATAGTCGAGACGGCCGTAGGTATTGACCACTTCGTCCATCAGATTTTTTACATCGCTTTCCAGCGTGACATTGCAACGCACGAAGGTCGCTTCGCCGCCCGCCGTACGAATCAGTGCCACAGTGCCTTCACCCCCGGCCGTGTCCATGTCGGCCACTACCACTTTCAAGCCTTCAGCGGCGAAAGCCTGGGCGGTCGCGCGGCCAATGCCATTGGCCGCGCCTGTCACAACGGCGACCTGGCCAGAAAACGTCATGCTCATTGTTATGTCCTCGAAGAGAAGATGCGGGGGATCGCGTGTTCGCAATCTAGCCACAGGGGCCTGCGGCACGGCAGCACTATCAGAAGGCCGGTTGGGCGCCCATGAGTGACAGTGATAAAACCGGCGGTTTGACTATCACTGCACTGGATCGATATGCATTCGCCGCATCAGCCAAACTTGCGGCATCGATCATGAAGGTCTATCAACAAGTCTTCATTCATCTTGAGTGCCTGTCATGACTACCCAGACCAATCGCCAGTTCCTGCTTGCCAAGCGTCCGGTGGGCGCGGCGACCCGTGAGACCTTCACCTATCAAGAAGTACCGGTCGGCGAACCGGCCGCGGGTCAGATACTGGTCAAAAACGAATACCTGTCCCTGGACCCGGCCATGCGTGGCTGGATGAACGAGGGCAAGTCCTACATTCCACCCGTCGGTATCGGCGAAGTGATGCGCGCATTGGGTGTAGGCAAAGTCGTTGCCTCGAATAATCCGGGCTTTGCGGCCGGGGACTACGTCAACGGTGCCCTGGGTGTGCAGGATTACTTCCTCGGTGAGCCACGCGGTTTCTACAAGGTCGATCCGAAACTCGCGCCTCTGCCGCGTTATCTGTCGGCGCTGGGCATGACCGGGATGACCGCTTATTTCGCCCTGCTCGATGTCGGCGCGCCAAAGGCGGGTGACACCGTGGTGTTGTCAGGTGCTGCGGGTGCGGTGGGCAGCATTGCCGGGCAGATCGCCAAGATCAAAGGTTGCCGCGTAGTCGGTATTGCCGGGGGCGCGGACAAGTGCCAGTTCCTGATCGACGAACTGGGTTTTGACGGTGCCATCGATTACAAAAATGAAGACGTCCACGCCGGCCTCAAGCGCGAATGTCCGAAAGGCGTCGATGTGTATTTCGATAACGTCGGCGGCGATATCCTCGACGCGGTATTGAGCCGTCTGAACATGAAGGCGCGGGTGGTGATTTGCGGCGCCATCAGCCAGTACAACAACAAGGAAGCGGTCAAAGGCCCGGCCAACTACTTGTCGTTGCTGGTCAACCGCGCGCGGATGGAAGGCTTTGTGGTAATGGACTACGCCGCACAGTTCGCCGCCGCCGGGCAAGAAATGGCCGGCTGGATGGCCAAGGGGCAGCTCAAGAGCAAGGAAGATATTGTTGAAGGACTGGAGACGTTCCCGGAGACGCTGATGAAGTTGTTCAGCGGCGAGAATTTTGGGAAGTTAGTGTTGAAGGTTTAAAAGCTTCGCGGGCAAGCCTCGCTCCTACAAGTCATGGGTCGGTCGACCCATGACTTGTAGGAGCGAGGCTTGCCCGCGAATGATTTTGGAGGCGCTGCTTAAGCCAGTTCGGCGACTACGGCCGCCAACGCCTTGGCCGGATCCGCGGCCTGGCTGATCGGACGGCCGATCACCAGATAATCGGAACCGGCATCCAGCGCCTGACGCGGCGTCAGAATGCGGCGCTGATCGTCCTGGGCGCTGCCCGCTGGACGAATCCCCGGAGTGACCAGTTGCAGCGACGGGTGTGCCGATTTCAGGGCCCGGGCTTCCAGAGCCGAGCAAACCAGACCATCCATCCCGGCTTTTTCCGCCAACGCGGCCAGACGCAACACTTGCTCCTGCGGCTCGATATCCAGACCGATCCCCGCCAGATCCTCACGTTCCATGCTGGTCAGCACGGTCACGCCGATCAGCAATGGTTTCGGACCGGTACGCTGGTCGAGCACTTCGCGGCACGCGGCCATCATGCGCAAACCACCGGAGCAGTGCACATTGACCATCCACACGCCCATTTCCGCAGCCGCCTTGACGGCCATGGCGGTGGTGTTCGGGATGTCATGGAACTTGAGGTCCAGGAATACTTCGAAACCTTTGTCACGTAAGGTGCCAACGATTTCCGAAGCGCAGCTGGTGAACAATTCTTTACCGACTTTGACCCGGCACAGCTTCGGGTCCAACTGATCGGCCAGCTTCAGTGCGGCGTCACGGGTGGGGAAATCCAGGGCGACGATGATAGGAGTCTGGCAGGCGGACATGAGTGGGCTCTCAGGCAGGTCGAAATCGGCGCGCATTGTAGCGGAACCAGCGCCTCTACGGGACCCGATGATCGGTAATTCGTCGAGGCGGCTCAATCAAGACTAGCCCTTGCGTCAATTGTGTCGAGTCAGATACACACATGACACGCCTGCAACACCCTTCAACGTTACCTTCGGCAGCCGCAACACGTCCTTACAGCACTTCCACATCCCTATCCTGATGCTCACTGCCCGTTGCGAACCGACCGACCGGATCATCGGCCTGGAACTGGGCGCCGACGACTACATGGGTGGACAGTTGAGCCTGGAAGAAACGCCCGGTGGTGGCCTGACAGCAGTGATTCGCCTGGCCCGAGCCTGATCACAACTCTGTGTACCGTTCGGTACAAACCCCATATACCCACGACAACTTGCTCCTTGAGGCTGCATAAGCCGGTGCACCCACCGGTTACCCATTCCAAGGAGTGAGCCCAATGATCGGTAGCGTCAGCAGGGAGAGAAATACGGACAGCTCCACCGATCAGTCGAACGTGACCGAAGCCCTGAACAAAATGATCGCTAACCTGAGCAAGCAGTACTCGCTCGACAATGTGGCGACCGTGGCAAGTACCTGAACGTGGCCACTTAAGTCAAAAGCCCACTGACCTTCACCGGTTCAGTGGGAACGATCAAGGGCGCCGATCTTCAACCCGAGACTGGCTCTTGCTCCAGTCGGTCAGCAGGCTGTAGGCCACCGCCAACAATGTCGGGCCGATGAACAAGCCAATAAACCCAAAGGCAATCAGCCCGCCAAACACCCCGAGCAGCACTATCACCAACGGCAAATTTCCGCCCCGGCTGATCAGGTACGGTTTGAGCACGTTGTCGACGCCACTGATGATGAACGTCCCCCAACTTCCGAGAAACACCGCCATCCCGTACTCACCCTTCCACGCCAACCACGCCGTGGCCGGAATCCACACCAGTGGCGGCCCCATCGGAATCAGGCTCAGCAAAAATGTAACAATCCCTAGCACCAGTGCCCCTGGGACCCCGGCAATCAAGAACCCGATCAACGCCAGAACCGCCTGGGCCGCCGCCGTCCCGATTACACCGTTCACCACCCGCTGCACCGTGCCCGCCACCAATTCGATGTAATACCCGGCACGGTCACCAATCAGCCGTTCCAGCAGCCCATGAACAAACGCTGCCAGACGCGGCCCGTCACGGTAGAAAAAGAACACGAAGACGATACTCAATGTCAGCTCGAGAATCCCGCCGCCAATTTGCGCACTGCGCGCCAGCAACCAGTTGCCGACCTGGCCCAGATAAGGTTTGACCGCCAGCATCATCGCCGCGCCCTGCTGATCGATGCTGTTCCAGATCCCCACCAGCCGCTCGCCCACCAGGGGAACACTGCCCAGCCAGGTCGGCGCTTCCGGCAGCCCATCGACCTGCACATCCTTGATGAACGCCGTGGCATCGCGCACATGGTCCGCGAGGTTGAACCCCAGCCACACCAACGGCACCGCCACCAGCAACATCCAGCCCAGCGTCAGCAATGCCGCTGCCAACGACTCGCGACCATTGAGCCAACGCGTCAGCAAACGCATCAGCGGCCAACTGGCAAACGCCAGCACCGCGCCCCAGAACAGCGCCGACCAGAACGGTGCCATCACCCAGAAGCTCGCGCCAAACAGCACCAGGAGCAGGATCTGCACCAACAGCCGATCGTTATTGATCATCTAAATCTCGAAAAAAGTCAGTCCGCAAAAGAGTAGGCGAACGCGGCTTGCACGTTCGCCTGATAAAGCTTATCGCAACAGTTCGATGTGCAAGCCTGCGCCCTCGACGCTGCCGGCTTCCATCCTGGCGGTACGCACACCCTGCCCGATCAATGCCTGACGCCAGGCTTCGGCCTTCGCCCCGGAAACACTGACCCGCAACGTGGTGTCCAGATTCAATCCACGGGAGATCAGGCGCAGCCAGGCATCGTCAGGATCGCCGGTCAGCTTGGGGAAATCGAGCTCACCGGTGCTTTTGAGCTCCCGAAGCAAGGTGGCAGACGTCGGCAACAAATCGCCCAGCGGCGCAGCGGCGTCGAACTGTTCGACGTGCAAATAGGCTTTGCGATTGCCGCGCGTGATGCTGTAAAGCGCCACCAGCGTGTTGTCCTGCGGAGCCGCCAGGCGCAACAGCAAATACGCTTGCTGATCATCAGCGCCATAGAGCTTGGCATTGCCGAAGACATCGTTAGCCCACAGGCTGCTTTCGCCGCAATCACGGGCCTGGCACCAGAACAGCAGTTGGGCGCCCTGCTTCTGCAAGGTTTCACGAGCGGCGGTGAAGGCGTCGGTTGACGAATGCTCCGGCGGTAATTCGTAGGTTACCGAGGTGGCCGTTCCACGGGCGCTGACCTGACCATCGAAGCGCAACTGGCCGCTGATTTTGCGGATCGAACCCAGTGGATAGATCCGCTCAAGTTCGGCGACCGGACGATAGTCGACGATCTGCGCATCGGCCATACGCGGCACGATCGGCAGGTCCTGGCTGCCCGGGACATCGGCGGCAAACAACAGGGGACTGAAACAACACAGCGTGAGCAGACTGAGTGAACGCATGGATAGACTCATCGGATCAGCATGGCCTGGGCACCTTTGACGACACTGGCGTCATCGATGCGCTCGGGAACCAGCAAACCACGCTGCACCGCCGGACGCGCCTCCAGGGCTGCCATCCAGCGTTGCAAGGCTGGCAAGCCGTCCACCGCGACACCGGACCACTCGTGACCACGAACCCACGGAAAAGTAGCGATGTCGGCAATGCTGTACTCGTCCGCAAGGAACTCCACGGCTTGCAGGCGCGTGTCGAGCACTTCATAGAGGCGACGGGTTTCATGTTGATAGCGGTCGATGGCGCCCTGGAGTTTCTCCGGGAAATAACGGAAAAACACGTTGGCCTGGCCTTGCATCGGGCCGATCCCACCCATCTGGAACATCAACCATTGCAACACTACCGAGCGCCCCTTGGGGTCTTTGGGCAGCAGTTTGCCGCTCAGCTCAGCGAGGTAAATCAGAATGGCGCCGGATTCGAACACGGCAAAATCGCCGTTGGCGCGGTCGACAATCGCCGGAATCCGGCCATTGGGATTGATCTTGAGGAAGTCCTTGGACTTCTGTTCCTTTTTGTCGAAACTCAAGGCGTGCACCGTGTAGGGCAAGCCGAGTTCCTCGAGCACGATAGAGACCTTGTGGCCATTCGGGGTCGCAGCGGTGTAGAGATCTATCATGGTTGTCTCCCATTTCAACCCGCCCAGCCTCGACAGTTGCCCGGCGCAAGTCAAGGAACGGCGAAGAACCGATTGAAACAGTCTGCGACAAGGTCGGCGCCGGGTTCGTCATTCAGGTGCAAATGATGGCCGCCAGGCAGCTGTTCACGGCTAAAGGGTAGACGCTCCAGCAACTCGGGATGTTTGGCTAGCATGCCGTCGGCAGCCACCACCAGTTTTGCAGGACAACTGACCCGCAGGACGAAGGCCATCGCCTGTTCGGTGGTCAGACGCAGCGGCGACGGTAACGTAAGGCGGTTATCGGTGCGCCAGGTGTAACCACCCGGCACCGGCATCAATCCACGTTGGGCCAGTAGTTCCGCGGCTTCGCGACTGACCGCTACCAAGCCTTTCATGCGCGCCTCGATGGCCCGGTCGAGCGTTTTGTAGACCGGTTTGCGCTTCTCCCGCAAATCCAGCTGCGCTTGCAGGGCCATGCCCATCCGCTCGGCAGCGTTTTCGCCTTTGTCTGTAGGAGGAATGATGCCGTCGATCAACGCCAGATGGGTCACTCGCTCCGGCAACGAACCGGCCAGCACCAGCGAAACAATCGCGCCCATGGAATGCCCCAGCAGTGCGAAGCGTTTCCAGCCCAGTTGTTCGGCGACTTGCAGCACGTCATGGGCGTAGTCCCACAGCGCGTAACCGGCACCGGTCGGACGATGCCCGGAATGACCGTGACCGGCCATGTCCAGCGCAATGATGCGCAAGCCTTTGAGCTTCGGCGCCAGTCGGGCAAAGCTGTTGGCGTTGTCCAGCCAGCCATGCAAAGCGATCACCGGCATGCCGTCTTCGGGACCGAACAGGTGCGCTGCCAGCTCTATGTGCGGCAGGCTAAGGCGGACTTCCTCAACGACGTTGCTCATGCGCAATCCCGTAGGCGGCGACCTTCCCAGCGGCTGAACAGATTTTTCAGCAGCGTGGCCGTGTCCTGGGGACGCTCGAGGGGAAACATGTGGCCGCCGGGCAGGGTCAGCGACTCGCCCAGCGGCATGCGCCCCACAGCGCTTGCGTGATGACGCATCACCACGCGGCTTTTGTGCCCTCGAACGACGGCGAGGGGCACTTTCAGCTGCCGTGCGCGACCCGGACTGGTGTGCGGCACGCCACGGTAGATGCTGATTTCCGTCGCCGGGTCGAAGCGCAAACGCAGCGTGTCGCCCACCTTGTGCAAGCCGTGTTGCAGGTAGGCGTCGAAGCATTCCGGATCGAAGCCACGGAACAGGGTTTTGCCAGCGAAATACCGTCGAGCCGCTTCCAGATCGGCGAACTCTTCGCGCCGCCCCAACGTACGACCGGCCGGAGTCAGGCGATCGATGAAACCAAAGCGTTTGGCCGCACGGATCACCCATTGATCGGCACGGGTCAGCACCGGCGAATCAAGCATCACCACGCCGCGATAGAGCTCGGGGCACCGCAACGCCGCGTGCAAGTGCAGCACGCCACCGAAGGAATGGCCGACGCCCCAGACCGGTTCCGGTTGCTGCTTGAGGTGATGAATCAGCTCGTCCACCAGGTTGTACCAGTTGTCGTCCGCCGGAAAACGCGGGTCGTGGGCGTGCTGCTCCAGATGCGTCACCTGATACTCGGGCGCCAGCGCCGCGAACAACTTGCCATAGGTGCCCGAGGGGAAACCGTTGGCGTGGGCGAAAAAAATCTGCTGCGACATACCGGTCGATCCATGAGCTAGAACAGGGGTTGATTGTCTGTAAGCCAGTCGCGAACCGCAATGACCGTAAGTGCCAGGAATGATGACAGTCCGGTCAGGGTGATGTCGATCCTTGTAGCAGCTGGCGAAGCCTGCGTTCGGCTGCGAAGCAGTCGTAAATCCTGCCACCTCGATTTGCCTGAGACACCGCGGTGAATGGTTTTACGACTGCTGCGCAGCCGAACGCAGGCTGCGCCAGCTGCTACAAGGAATTGCGTTTCAGCGGGTTGGCGGATTCTCACCCAACGGCACCACAGCCATGGTCAACCGCGACACACAACTGGCTTTGCCTTCATCGCTGCTCAGCCGAATGTCCCAAACATGCGTCGTGCGGCCAATGTGAATCGGCTTGGCCACCGCCGTGACCCGCCCACTGCGCAAGCCGCGCAAATGGTTAGCGTTGATTTCCAGGCCTACGCAGTAAAACTTGCTGGCATCGATGCACAGGTAGCTGGCCATCGAGCCGACGGTTTCGGCCAGCACCACCGAGGCGCCTCCGTGTAGCAATCCGTAAGGCTGGTGAGTGCGGTGGTCGATGGCCATGCTCGCGGTCAGGGACTCTTCGTCGAAGGCTTCGAAGCGAATATCCAGCACTTCGCCAATGGTGTTTTTCTGGATTGCGTTCAGCTGCTCGACGTTGGGAGTGGTACGCCACAGACTCATCGTTGCTTTCCTTGGTTAGTGTTATTCGTGGCTCAATCCTGCCACAGCACCACTTCACTGCGCTCGCTCCATTCTTCGAAACGGGCACCGTACGCGGCTTCGATCACGTTGCGCTTGATCTTCAGGGTCGGCGTCAGGAAGCCGTTTTCCACCGCCCAACTGTCCTTGACCACCACCAATCGACGCAAGCGTTCGTGTTTATCGAGGACGCCGTTGACCTCCTCCAGAAGTTTTTCCAGGCTTGAATGCAGACCTGCGCGCGCCGTTCCGCTGGCGTCCTGCTGACCGACCGCCGAAAGCACGCACAACCCCAGCGGCGCACTCAGGCCATCGCCGACCACGCACACCTGCTCGATCCGCGAATGCTCCGCCAGACGATTTTCGATCGGTGCCGGGGCGACGTATTTGCCTTTGCTAGTCTTGAAAATCTCTTTCAGGCGCCCGGTCAGGCGCAGGTTGCCTTCGGCGTCCTCCTCACCCTTGTCGCCGGTGCGCAGGAAGCCGTCCTCGGTGATGGTTTCGGCGGTTTTCTCAGGCTCCTTGAAATACCCGAGCATGGTTGCGCCGCTGCGCACCATGACCTCCCCCGACTCGGCGATCCGCACCTCGACCTCCGGGCATGGCTTGCCGATCCAGCCGGGTTTGTTCTGGCCCGGCAGGCACACGTGCGAATAGCCGCAGCTTTCGGTCATGCCGTAGACCTCCAGCACATCCAGGCCCAGTTTGCGGTACCACAACAGCAAGGTTTGCGGCACTGGCGCGGCGCCGGACAAGGCGATGCGCAAGGCATCCAGCCCGAGCCCGACGAGGACTTTGTGCCCGACCCGCTTGCCGATGATCGGCAGACCGAGCAGGAAGTCGAGACGCTTTGCCGGGATCTTGCTGTACACGCCCATCTGGAATTTGGTCCAGATCCTCGGCACGCCGAACAGCGCAGTCGGTCGTGCACGGCGCAAATCGGTCAGGAAGGTGTCCAGGCTCTCGGCAAAAAATACCGTTTGCCCGGTGTAGATCGACGCCAGCTCGACGAACATCCGCTCAGCGACATGGCACAGCGGCAAGTAGGACAGCAGCCGATCCGACTCATTCAGGCCGAACAACTGCGTGCCGCGCGTGGTGGCAAACCCCAGATTGGCGAAGCTGTGCATCACGCCCTTGGGCATGCCGGTGGTGCCGGAGGTGTAAATGATGGTCGCCAACTGGTCGGCGGACGGCTTGGGATCGTCCTGGATCGGTGAGCTCTTTTGCAGGTCGGCCCAACTGAAATCGAACGTGCCGGGCGGATGCAACGGCAGGCTGATCGTCGGCAGATCAGCGCTGACCCCGCGAGACATGCCAGGCCAGTCATCGAGTTTACCGATAAACACCAGCGCCGCTTCCGAATGCTCAAGAACCTGGGCCACGGTCTCGGCGGTGAGGTTCGGGTAGAGCGGCACCGACACATGGCCGGCCATCCAGATCGCCAGGTCGGCGATGATCCAGTGCGCGCAGTTTTTCGAGATCAGGGCGATGTGGCTGCCTTGTGGCAGTTCGCGCGCGCGCAACCAGTGTGCGGCGCAACGGGCCTGATGCCCGACGTCTTCCCAAGTCAGCGTTTCGACCTGGCCGCCGCCCGTGGGCTGGACCAAAAAGCGCTGGCGGGGATGGCACGCTTCACGCTCGTAAAAAACGTCCAGCGGCAAACGAAAAGCAGCAGGCATGCGACTCGCTCCTTTATTTTTGGTCTGGAGCAAGCGTAGTCAACCAAGCAGTTGCTCGGTTGACTATTTTTATGGGTGTTTGATGCCCTTGAGCTTCATCGCGCCGGCCAACGGTCCTTCGCCTTCAAGCTCGGCAAGGCCGGCGGTGGGGACCGCTTCCGGGCCCTGCACATGACCGTGCTGAAGGTAACCCAGCAGATTGCCCACCAGCGGGTTATGACTGACCAGCAGCGCGTGATCGACAGACACCAACTGCTCTGCCACCGCTTGCGGCCGATTGTCCGGGGTCAGCCACTCGACGGTGCGAATCTCCGGTTGGAAGCCCAGGGCTTCACGTACCAGCATCGCGGTCTCCTGCGCCCGCAGGAAAGGACTGGCATAGATCGCGGTAAGCGGCTGGCCGATCAACTCGGCGGCAGTGCGCAGCACTTCTTCACGACCATGGACCGTCAGTGTCCGCTCGGAATCAGGACGTTTGCCGTGTGGTTCAGCTTCACCATGACGCAATACCCAGAGTTTCATAGCTTGGGCTCCTCATCTCGTGCCGGGTGCGGGGCTGGCGCCACGACATGCGGCGCTTCACCTTCCGGTGTACGCGGCGTCGGCCAGTCGGCGAACGGCCAGGGTTTCTGGTCGCTGTGGAAACTGCCGAAACGACCGATCTGCGCCAGAAACTGGCTCAGGCTGTCGCCGAAATTCATCAGGCTGGCGCTTGGGGCACCATAGATCAAACGATAGATCAACTGCACCAGCACCACGGCGCCGAGGATGAATTGCGCCACTTGCCAGACCAGCACGTAGACAATCATCCACACCACACGCAGCAGGATGGATTCGTACTTGGCTTCTTCTTTCGGATCGTTCATGTCTCGCTCCCTGCCCCTGTCAATTGAGTGTTCAGTTGAAACCACTGGTGGAAATAAAGTCGACGTCGGTTTTAGGCTCGGCACGCATCAATAGACCGATCACCTGCTCCAGCGTGCGCCCTTCGAACAGGATGGCGTGGAGCCCGGCGACCAGCGGCATATACACGCCCACTTCCTGAGCCTTGGCCTTGAGCACCTTGAGGGTGTTCACCCCTTCGGCAACTTCGCCCAGCCGCGTCACGGCATCTTCCAGACTCAAGCCCTGGCCGAGGGCGAACCCGACCTGGTAGTTACGGCTTTTCGGCGACGAGCACGTGACGATCAGATCGCCGACGCCCGCCAAACCGAGGAAGGTCATCGGGTTGGCGCCCTGATTCACTGCAAAGCGGGTCATTTCCGCCAACGCCCGGGTGATCAGCATGCTTTTGGTGTTTTCGCCCATGCCCAGCGCCACCGCCATCCCGGCAATGATCGCGTAGACGTTTTTCAACGCGCCGCCCAACTCCACGCCAAAACGGTCGGCGCTGGCGTACACGCGAAAGGTCCGGCCATGCAACGCCTCCTGGACCCGCTGGCAGAGTTCTTCGTCTTCGCTGGCGACCACCGTGGCGGTCAGCGCGTGTTCGGCGATTTCTCGGGCCAGGTTCGGGCCGGACAGCACGCCGATGCGCGCTTGCGGGGCGATCTCTTCGAGAATTTCGCTCATCAGTTTGAAGGTGTGGGCTTCGATTCCTTTGGTCAGGCTCACCAGCAACTTGCCGCTCAAACGTGCGGCATGCGGAGCCAGCACTGAGCGCAGCGCACTGGACGGCAGCGCGACGAAGCACAGGTCGCAAGCTTCCAGAGTGGCCAGCAGGTCTGTGACAGGCTCGACGGCCGGAAGAATCTTGATGCCTTTGAGGTAACGCGGGTTCTCGCGATTGACCCGAATGGCTTCGGCCTGTTCAGGGTCACGCATCCACTGCCGCACCTGATGCCCGTTCTCGGCCAGCAGATTAGCCACGGCGGTACCAAAACTTCCGCCTCCCAGGACCGCAATTGGGCGCTGTTCAGTCATATGCAATCCGTTAATCCATACCAGTGGCGATGACGGCATTATACGGAGCGGCCCAGTGGCGGCCAGTCCCCGTATCAATTACCGGCACTTGTAGGAAGAAGACCAAGAAAACCGACGAAAATGCCCACAACGTGACTGGAAAAGTCATTGCGCTCGGTTAACATGCGGGCCAATTGTTCGCGATCAAGGATGTGTTGTGTCATTTGGTTCCCCATCACCTCGCTCGCCGCTGGTACTGGCGCTGATCTTCAGCTCGCCATTGCTCGCCGACGACTTGTTTCTGGACAGCGAGCCGCTGCCGCAAGTGCTGACCGCGACGCGGCTCAAGCAATCGCCGGCCGCAGTGCCGGGAAGCATGACGGTGATCGACAGCGAACTGATCAACGCCAGTGGTGCCCGTGACATCAGCGAGTTGCTGCGACTGGTGCCGGGGATGATGGTCGGCAACATCAGCGGTAACCAGGCGGCGGTGAATTATCACGGCACCAACGCGACCGAAGCGCGACGCCTGCAAGTGTTGATCGATGGCCGCTCGGTGTACCGCGCAGGTCTGGCCACGGTGGACTGGAGTGACATTGCGGTGGCCATGGAAGACATCGAACGCATCGAAGTTTTCCGCGGCCCGAACACCGTCAGCTATGGCGCCAATGCGCTGATGGCGGTGGTCAACATCATCACACGCAATCCGGCCGCCAGCCACGGCACGCGGCTGAAAATCACCCGCGGGCAGCGCGGCATCGACGACTTTTACGCCAGCCAGGGTGTGGGCTGGGACGGCGGCGACCTGCGCCTGTCACTGTCCGGTCAACAAGACGACGGCTTCGACTCGGACCGTAACGGCGCCGATTACCGCGACAGCCGCCGCTTGAATCGCTTCAACCTCGCGGTCAGCCAGACGCTCACTGAAAACCAGAGCATCGATTGGCAATTGAATGCCAAGGACGGGACCAACCAGCGGCCGTATACCTACCGCCCGGTCTTCTCGGGGATTACCGCTGCCGGGAACAATTCCGACGTCATCGCCAAGGACTACGCGGGCTCGCTGCGCTGGAACCTCGACATCAATCCCGATCACAGCCTTTATATCCAAGGCTCGGCGCAACACTGGGATCGTCAGCAAACCTGGCGTGCCTGCGATGCCGAGGTTTCGTTCAGCCCGCAGTTGACCGAGCTCTGGCAGCTCAACCCCAATTACACCGAACGCCTGGCGCGCAACATGGAGCGCTACACCGGCCTCGGCGCGCCCGCCGGTGACCCGGCCCAGCGAGCACTGGCCAATCAAGTGTTGGACCAGTGGAGAAACGGCGCCCGACAAACCCTCTGCGGTGACATCGACCAAAGCGCCCGGGAGTCGCGCTACGACCTCGAAGTGCAGGACACCCTCAGCCTGTCCGATCATCTGCGGCTGGTCAGCGGTATGAATTATCGTTACGACCGGGCAGATTCCGAGACTTACTTCAATGGCACCCTCGACGACACCACTTGGCGGGCGTTCGGCCAACTCGAGTGGCGCGCCACCGAGCATTGGTTGCTGCAGGGCGGAGCGATGTTCGAAGACACGCAATTGATCGGCAGTTCGCTCACCCCTCGGGTGGCGATCAACTACCTGATCAACCCGCGCCATGGCTTGCGGGCAGTGTACTCGGAAGCCATCCGCTCGCCGGACATGTTCGAAAACAACGTCAACTGGAGTTACCGGGTGACCCACCTGCGACCCAGTGCCTATGGCCAGTCCAGTGCCCGCTACTTCGTCAAGACCCGCGGCCCCGGCGACCTCGAACAGGAGCACATGCGCTCCCGGGAGCTGGGCTACAACGGCTACTTTGCCGAGTGGGGACTGGCGGTCGATGTGAAGCTGTTCTACGACGAAATCACCGCAATGATCAGCGAACCGCTGCGCAACAATCAGTACATCGCCAGCAACTCGAACAGCTCGCGCTTCTCCGGGACCGAAACCCAGCTCGACTGGCGAGTCAGCCGCGCCGATCGCCTGCGCCTGACGTATGCCTACGTCGACGCCGAGGCGAGCAACCCACAGGATGCGCACCAGACTGCCCGAAATAGCGGTTCCCTCGGTTGGCTGCGCAACTGGGGCCATGGTTGGAACAGCGCGCTCTTCTACTATGGTGACGATACCCTGAACGGCTATCGCTTCGAACGGGTCGACACACGCATCGCCAAACACATCGGCCTGGGCAAGGCCAGCCTGGAATTGGCCGGCGTGCTCCAGCAACGCCTCGACAGCCAGCCCACGACCTTCGTCGACAATAACTACGACGAGCGCCGGGTGCTTTACTTCAGCGCGGAGCTGGCGTTCTAAGATGCTGCATTGCCAGACACCGAAGACGCCAATCCTTGGCCGCCTGCTGGCCGGGTTGTGCCTGGTGATTGCCGGCCTGCTGAGTCCATTGGAGGCCACCGCCGCGGACATTTTGCTGACCGGCGCCGAGGACAGCCCGGGCATGCAATCCTTCACTCAGGCCCTGAGTGAATTGCGGCCTGCCGATAACGTGCGCTTCCAGCCACTGGCCAGTCTGCCGGCGCCGGGCAAACTGCCCGCCAGCACCCGCTTGATTCTGCTCGACCTGCCGAGCCTCGACTGGCGCCTGCAAGACGCCCAAGGCCCGGCGACGCTGGTGCTGCGCGTCAGCCGCCTGCAAGCCCATCAGCATCTGGGCGCCACCCTGCCCCCGCGCCTCAGCCTGCTCTGGAGCGACCCGCCCCTGAAGCGACAATTGCGCCTGACCCGACTGCTCCTGCCTCAGGCCAGACGGGTCGGCGTGCTCTTCGACAGCCACAGCGAATTCCTCTTGAAAGAACTGCATCAGGCCGCCCACTCCCTGGGCCTTGAGGTGGTCACCGAGCGCTGGGATAACACCAACGACAGCCGACCGCTGCAGACCTTGCTGAAAAACAGCGACGTGTTGCTGGGCCTTGATGATCCCGACTTGTACAACCCGAAAACCGCGAAGAACCTGTTGCTCAGCAGCTATGCACGGCAACTGGCGCTGATCGGTCCTAACGCCGGGTTTGTCAGGGCGGGAAGCCTGGCCAGCACTTACAGCGATCAGAGCGATTGGCTGGCGATACTCGACGAACTGCTCGACCGGCCACCCGCCACGTGGCCACGTACTCACTACCCGCAACACTTCAAAGTTTTAAGCAACCCACAAGTGGCTCGTTCATTAGGGATTGAACAGATGAATGAAGCCTCTGTCGCAACACAGTTGGCCGAAGGAGAAAACCGCCCATGACCTTCCGTCGCCGTTGGGACATCAACACCCGCACACAAATCATCAGTCTCGGCCCTGCCCTGTTGCTGACGTTGCTGTTGATCAGCTTCTTCACCTTCGTGCGGATCCAGGACCTGCGCCAGGAGCTCAACCACACCGGGCAGCTGATCGCCAACCAACTGGCACCGGCCACCGAATACGGAGTGATCTCGGGCAACAACGAGGTGCTCGACAGTTTGCTCAAAGCCACCCTGGCCACGCCCAATGTGCGCTTTCTGGAGGTCCAGGACAGCGCCAACCGGATTCTGGTGTACGTCGAGCAACCGTCGGAAAACCACGACCGCTCGCACCAGGTTGAAGTGTTCCAGGCCCCGGTGCGGCTGCAACGAATCGCGCTGCACAATGATTTCTTCCAGGGCAGCAAAGTCGCCAACACGGCCCCCGCCGAGGACTACCTGGGACGGGTGATCGTCGGCCTGTCCAATGACGCCTTCAGCCAGCGTCAACAGGAAATCCTGTTCAAGGCCGGGATCCTGGCGCTGTTCGCCCTGCTGTTTACTTTTCTGATCGCCCGGCGACTGGCCGCCAGCCTCTCGCAACCGATCCGCGACATCAGCAACGCGGTCAAGGCGATTCAGGACGGCGACTACAAAACCCCGTTGCCGATCGTCGACGACACCGAACTGGGCGCGCTGTCGCAACACATCAACAACCTCGCCGACGGCCTCGAACAAGCCAGCCGCGAACAGCATCAAGCGATGGCGCAGTTGATCCAGACGCGCGAGGAAGCGGAAAAGGCCAACACCGCCAAATCCGATTTCCTCGCGATGATGAGCCACGAACTGCGCACGCCGATGAATGGCGTGCTGGGCATGCTGCAACTGCTGGAAACCACCGCGATGACCGAGGAACAGGTCGAATACGCGGCGCTCGCCTCGGAGTCCACCGAACACCTGCTCAAAGTCATCAACGACATTCTCGATTTCTCGCGCATCGAACGCTCGGAACTGGAGTTGGAGCACATTCCGTTCAACCTCGCGGACCTGATCGGCAGTTGCGCCCAGTCGTTCACGCACAGCGCCGTGCAACGCGGGTTAAACCTGACGCTACTGATCCCCGAGGACATGCGCACGTTGCAGGTTCAGGGCGATCCGACGCGCATCCGGCAGATCCTGGTCAACCTGATTGGCAATGCGCTGAAATTCACCGAACAGGGCCGTGTCAGCATCGAACCGCAATGGCAGTCGCTGGATCATGAACTGCTGTGGTTCACCTGCACCGTGCGCGACAGCGGGATTGGTATTTCGGCCGAAAGCCTGGAATTGATGTTCAACGCCTTCCAGCAGGCCGACAGTTCTATTTCGAGGCGTTACGGCGGCACCGGGCTGGGCCTGCCGATTGCTCGCACGCTGGCTGAACGCATGGGCGGCACATTACGCGCCCAGAGCGAGGAAGGTCGCGGCTCGGTGTTCACCCTGGAAATCCCGCTGGCACTCTATAAACAGACGCTGCCGGTGCTGGCACCGCGCACACCGACTGGCAACGGTGATGGCGAGGGGCGCAACGTGTTGCTGGTGGAAGACAATCCGGTCAACCAGACGGTCATCGAAGCAATGTTGCGCAGTCTGGGCTTTACTGTCAGCGTCGCCACCGATGGGGCGCAGGCGGTGCGCAGTGCCGAGAGTCTGATTTTCGAAGCCATTCTGATGGACTGCCGACTACCCATCATCGATGGCTATGAAGCCACCCGACAGATTCGCCAATTGCCCGGCTGCGCTGACTTGCCGATCATCGCACTGACCGCCAACGCCTTGCAGGGCGACCGCGAAGCCTGTTTATCGGCGGGAATGAACGATTACCTGGCCAAGCCCTTCAAACGCACGGATCTGCAGCAAATTCTGCAGCGCTGGGTGCAGTAGTGCAGGCCTTTCGGCTATCTGCGACTGGCGTGAAAGGCGAAAGTGCGGCAGTCTTAGGCACCCGAACAAGCCCGAAAAGGGGCTTGAATAATAATTTCAGTGCACAAGTGTACATTCATGTCCTTGGTGCTGTGACTTTCACCACAACGCAATAGTCTATGAGTAGGCTGCTGACTCGAGGCATGAACGCTTCGATCAGCCGGGAAGATTTGCCCCACCTGCCGCATGGGATTATTGAGGAGCTCGCATGACCAAACAAAACGCCTTTACTCGGGAAGACCTGCTGCGCTGCAGTCGCGGTGAGCTGTTCGGCCCAGGTAACGCGCAACTGCCCGCCCCCAACATGCTGATGGTGGATCGCATCACCCATATCAGCGAAGAGGGTGGCAAGTACGGCAAAGGTGAATTGGTCGCCGAGCTGGATATCACCCCGGACCTGTGGTTCTTCGCCTGCCACTTCGAAGGTGATCCGGTGATGCCAGGCTGCCTGGGCCTCGACGCCATGTGGCAACTGGTCGGCTTCTTCCTCGGCTGGCAAGGTTTGCCGGGGCGTGGCCGTGCGCTGGGTTCGGGCGAAGTAAAATTCTTCGGCCAAGTCCTGCCGACCGCCAAGAAAGTGACCTATAACATTCAGATCAAGCGCGTGCTGAAGGGCAAGCTGAACCTGGCCATCGCCGATGGTTCGGTCAGTGTCGACGGCCGCGAAATCTACACCGCCGAAGGCCTCCGGGTCGGCGTGTTTACCTCCACTGAAAACTTCTAAGGGTTATCCGCATGCGCCGCGTCGTTATCACTGGTCTGGGCATCGTTTCGTGCTTGGGCAATGACAAAGAGACCGTCTCCGCTAACCTGCGTGCAAGCCGCCCTGGCATCCGGTTCAATCCGGAATATGCCGAAATGGGTCTGCGTAGCCAGGTTTCCGGCTCCATCGACCTTCCCCTCGAAGAGCTGATCGATCGCAAGATCTATCGCTTCGTCGGCCACGCGGCGGCTTACGCCTACCTGGCCATGAAAGATGCGATCACCGATTCCGGCCTGACCGACGAGCAGGTTTCCAACGTGCGTACGGGCCTGATCGCCGGTTCCGGTGGCGCGTCGACCTTGAACCAGATGGAAGCGCTGGACATCCTGCGCGAGAAAGGCGTCAAGCGCGTCGGCCCGTACCGCGTCACGCGGACCATGGGCAGCACCGTTTCGGCCTGTCTGGCCACGCCGTTCAAGATCAAGGGTGTGAACTACTCGATCTCCTCCGCCTGCGCCACCAGTGCTCACTGCATCGGTAACGCGGTCGAGCAGATCCAGATGGGCAAGCAGGACATCGTGTTCGCCGGCGGCGGTGAAGAAGAACATTGGAGCCAATCGTTCCTGTTCGACGCCATGGGCGCACTGTCCAGTCAGTACAACGAAACCCCGGAAAAAGCTTCCCGTGCCTACGACGCCAAGCGCGACGGTTTCGTCATCGCCGGCGGTGGTGGCATGGTCGTGGTCGAAGAGCTGGAACACGCTCTGGCCCGCGGCGCGAAGATCTACGCGGAAATCGTCGGCTACGGCGCGACCTCGGACGGCTACGACATGGTTGCCCCAAGCGGCGAAGGCGCCATCCGCTGCATGCAGATGGCCATGTCCACCGTTGACACTCCGATCGACTACCTGAACACCCACGGCACTTCGACTCCGGTCGGCGACATCGCGGAGATGAAAGGTGTGCGTGAAGTGTTCGGCGACAAGGCTCCGGCCATCAGCTCCACCAAGAGCCTGTCGGGTCACTCTCTGGGCGCCGCCGGCGTTCACGAAGCGATCTACTGCATGCTGATGATGGAAGGCAACTTCATGGCGGGTTCCGCCAACATCGACGAACTGGACCCGGAAGTGGCTGACATGCCGATCCTGACCAAGACTCGCGAAGACGCCACCATCAACACCGTGATGAGCAACAGCTTCGGCTTCGGCGGCACCAACGCCACGCTGGTACTGAAGCGCTGGCAGGGTAAGTAATACCCCGCCGCTTCACTGCACATAAAAACGCCCCGACTGGTTCGGGGCGTTTTTTTTATGCCTTTGCTTTTGCTTTTGTAGGAGCCAGGCTTGCCGGCGAAGGCGCACCCAAGGACGCCTTCGCCGGCAAGCCTGGCTCCTACAGGTACCGGTTTCAATCCGCCGTTTTCATCGTCGCGAACATGAAGCTTTTGTCATAAAACTCAACGCCCTGCGACCGAATGTCGCGTATTTGGCGGGCTGCAGGACTTTCTCTATTTTTGCAAAATTCCGTTACCAAACTCAGTCGTTTACTTAGCCAGCTAACCAAACATATAACAGAGTCCTGCACACGCCTTGCTGCAGATAACAGAGATTGGAGCTAGCAGATGACTGTAAAAGTAACTGAACGCGACGATTCACATAAATCCCATGAAGGTATAGCCGCCGGTATCCGGATCTGGGACGTGCACCAACAAGACATGCTGGTGGGGATGTTCCACTCCGAAACCGACGCCCACAGCTACAAGGCCGAACTGGAAAAACTGGAGCAGCAACGAGAGCTCCAATCCGCATAAGCAATGACAGCATTGAAAACGACAAACCCCGCCATAAGCGGGGTTTGTCGTTGTTGCAGCCTTTAACGGCTCACCACATCAGATCGTCAGGGATCTGATAGGCCGCGTACGGATCGTCCTCGGTAGCGACTTCTTCGGTCTTGACGTTCAGCTGCACGATCCGCTGTGGATCGCGCTCCTGTATCTTCAGGGCCGCTTCACGCGGTATCACTTCGTAGCCGCCGGCATGGTGCACGATCGCCAGCGAACCGCTGCTGAGCTTGTTGCGCATCAGCGTGTTAACGGAGATCCGCTTGACCTTCTTGTCGTCAACGAAGTTGTAGTAATCCTCGGTCGTCAGCTTCGGCAGACGCGAGACTTCGATTAATTGCTTGACCTGGGCGGCGCGGGCCTTGGCTTCTGCCTTCTCCTGCTGCTGACGGTTCAGCTCCTGGTCGCGCTTGACCTTCTCGGCCATGGCTTCCTGGGCGGCACGCTGCTGGGAGTCATCAAGTTCGATCTGACCTTTGTGGGCCAGACGCTGCTGCTTCTGCTTCTCTTTGCCGACCTGTTTGGCCTGCTTCTGGTTGACCAGCCCTGCTTTGAGCAACTGGTCGCGAAGGGAAATGCTCATGGTGCTTATTACTCACTTAGGCAACTGCTCAACCGCAGCTGGGCAAATTCTTTTCCTGACGTTTGGCTTCGCCCCACAAGGCGTCCAACTCTTCGAGGGTGCAATCTTCTATGGGACGGTGGGTATCGCGCAATGCCTGTTCGATAAAACGGAAGCGTCTTTCGAACTTGCTGTTGGCGCCACGCAGTGCAGTTTCCGGATCGACCTTGAGATGACGCGCCAGATTGACTACGGAAAACAACAGATCACCGACTTCATCGGCAATCGCTGCCGAGTCATTGTCGGCCATGGCTTCGAGTACTTCATCAAGCTCTTCGCGGACTTTATCCAGCACCGGCAAGGCGTCCGGCCAGTCGAAACCGACCTGCCCTGCACGCTTCTGCAACTTCGCGGAACGGGACAACGCCGGCAATGCGGCGGGTACGTCATCGAGCAAGGACAGTTGTTCAGGCGCGGATGATTTCTCGGCACGTTCTTCAGCCTTGATCTCTTCCCAGCGTTGCTTGACCTGCTCTTCACTCAACCGCGGAACATCCAGCGGCGCGTACAGATCACCGGTAGGAAACACGTGAGGATGACGACGGATCAACTTGCGGGTGATGCTGTCGATGACGCCGGCGAATTCGAAGCGCCCTTCTTCCCGGGCCAACTGGCTGTAATAAACCACCTGAAACAGTAAATCGCCCAACTCACCCTGCAAGTGATCGAAGTCACCGCGCTCGATGGCGTCGGCGACTTCGTAGGCTTCCTCAAGGGTGTGCGGGACGATGGTTTCGTAGGTTTGCTTGATGTCCCACGGGCAGCCGAACTGCGGGTCGCGCAGACGGCTCATCAGGTGCAGCAAGTCTTCAAGGCTGTACATCGGTTTCACGGCGTCCGGTTACGGCGGGTTTCGATAATGTTCGGCAACTGGGAAATCCGCCCCAGCAACCGCCCCAGTGCATCCAGGCCCGGAATCTCGATGGTCAGGGACATCAACGCGGTGTTGTCCTCTTTGTTCGAGCGGGTGTTCACCGCCAGCACGTTGATCCGCTCGTTGAGCAGCACTTGCGAGACGTCACGCAGCAAACCGGACCGGTCGTAGGCACGGATGATGATGTCCACCGGATAGGTGAGCACCGGCACTGGGCCCCAGCTGACCTGGATGATCCGCTCGGGCTCGCGCCCGCCCAGTTGCAGCACCGAGGCGCAGTCCTGACGGTGAATGCTCACACCACGGCCCTGGGTGATGTAACCGACGATCGCATCCCCCGGCAGCGGCTGGCAGCAGCCGGCCATCTGGGTCATCAGGTTGCCGACGCCCTGGATCTGGATATCGCCGCGCTTGCCCGGTTTGTAGCCGGTGGCCTTGCGCGGGATCAGTTCCAGTTGCTCGTTGCCGCGTTCCGGTTCGACCAGTTGCTGCGCCAGATTGACCAGTTGTGCCAGGCGCAAATCGCCGGCACCGAGGGCGGCGAACATGTCCTCGGCGGTTTTCATGTTGGCCTTTTCGGCCAGCTTGTCGAAATCCACCGCTGGCAGACCGAGGCGATTGAGTTCGCGCTCGAGCAAGGTTTTGCCGGCCGCGACGTTCTGATCGCGCGCCTGCAATTTGAACCAGTGAACGATCTTCGCCCGTGCCCGCGAGGTGGTGATGTAACCCAGATTCGAGTTCAGCCAGTCGCGGCTCGGGGTGCCGTGCTTGCTGGTGATGATTTCGACCTGCTCACCCGTTTGCAGGCTGTAGTTGAGCGGCACGATGCGCCCGTTGATCTTCGCGCCGCGGCAGTTGTGACCGATTTCGGTGTGCACGCGGTAGGCAAAGTCCAGCGGCGTCGAGCCCTTCGGCAAGTCGATGGCGTGACCGTCCGGGGTGAAGATGTAGACCCGGTCCGGCTCGATATCGACCCGCAACTGTTCCGCCAGGCCGCCGATGTCGCCGAGCTCTTCGTGCCACTCGAGGACCTGACGCAGCCAGGAGATTTTCTCTTCGTAGTGATTGGAACCGGATTTGACGTCGGTGCCCTTGTAGCGCCAGTGCGCACAAACGCCCAGCTCGGCTTCTTCGTGCATGGCGTGGGTGCGGATCTGCACTTCCAGCACCTTGCCCTCGGGGCCGATCACCGCAGTGTGCAGCGAGCGGTAGCCGTTCTCTTTCGGGTTGGCGATGTAGTCGTCGAATTCTTTCGGGATGTGCCGCCACAGGGTGTGGACGATACCGAGCGCGGTGTAGCAATCGCGCATCTCCGGCACCAGCACGCGAACGGCACGCACGTCGTAGATCTGGCTGAATTCCAGACCCTTGCGCTGCATTTTGCGCCAGATCGAATAGATGTGTTTGGCCCGGCCGCTGATGTCGGCATCGACGCCGGTGGCGGTCAGCTCATTCTTCAGCTGGCTCATCACGTCGGCGATGAAGCGCTCGCGATCCAGGCGCCGTTCATGAAGCAACTTGGCAATCTGCTTGTACTGGTCGGGCTCAAGGTAACGGAAGGACAAGTCCTCCAGCTCCCACTTGATGTGACCGATACCGAGACGGTGAGCCAAAGGCGCGTAGATATCGAAAACTTCGCGGGCGACGCGGTTGCGTTTTTCGTCATCGGCGGTTTTCACCGCACGGATCGCGCAGGTGCGTTCGGCCAGTTTGATCAGCGCAACGCGAACGTCGTCGACCATGGCGACCAGCATCTTGCGCAGGTTTTCGACCTGGCCCTGAGTGCCCAGCACCAGGGATTGACGGGGGCTGAGGCTGGCACTGATCGCCGCCATGCGCAACACGCCGTCGATGAGTTTGGCGACCACCGGACCGAACCGCTGGCTGATCGCCGGCAACTCAATCTGGCCTTCGCGCACGCCGCGATACAGGATCGCGGCAACCAACGAATCCTGATCGAGTTTGAGGTCGGCGAGAATTTCGGCGATCTCAAGGCCTGTGCGGAAACTCGAGGTCCCTTCGGACCATAGATTTTTCGCCGCATTGGCCTGTTGTTCAGACGCACGAGCGAACTCGCACGCTTCCTTCAAGGCTTCGCGATCCAGTGCCGGATCGACACTGACCGCGTGATCGAGCCAAGCCTCGAGATTGATACTGCCGTCGGTGTTGATCGGCTGGTGTGCTCTCACCTGTACCATCTTGCTTACCTTCCCTACGACGCAGATTCAATGCGTCAAATCGCTGACCTTTCGTTACCCGTGAACGCTCGCGGGGCTAATGCGAGCGCGGCACGGGCGGGCCAGTCGGACCAGACGAGCCGTCCTAGCTCGCTTCAAATAACGCCATGGCCTCGACATGTGCCGTCTGAGGAAACATATCGAGAATCCCGGCACGTTTTAACCGGTAGCCCTGCTTGATCAATTCGACCGTATCGCGCGCCAGCGTTGCCGGGTTGCACGACACGTACACCAACCGCTTGGCGCCCAGGGAGGACAGCTTGCGCACAACCTCGAAAGCACCGTCACGTGGTGGGTCCAAGAGTACCGCACAAAAGCCTTCGCGCGCCCATTCGGCATCGGTCAAAGGCTGGGATAAATCGGCCTGAAAAAACTTTACGTTATTCAGATTATTGCTAGCAGCGTTTGCAGCGGCACGCTCGACCATCGCCTGCACACCTTCCACCGCCACCACTTCACGAACGGCCTTGGCCAGCGGCAGTGCAAAGTTACCCAAACCACAAAAAAGATCCAGAACCCGCTCATCCGACACAGGCTTGAGCCAGTCCAGCGCCTGGGCGACCATCGCTTCGTTGACCCCGGCGTTGACTTGAATGAAATCCCCCGGCCGCCAGGCCAGGTTCAAGTCCCACTGTTCAAGTCGATAACCCAGCGCCTGGCCAGCCTCGACCGGTTGCGGTTCGCCGTCACCGTGCAGCCACAGTTGGGCTTCATGGAAGGCGCAGAAATCCTTGAGGATCGTCATGTCGGCGTCGGACAGCGGCGCCATGTGCCGCAGCAAAACGGCCAGCTTTGATCCGGCAAATAATTCCACATGCCCCAGCGTTTGAGGTTTGCTCAAGCGCCGCAACATTTCCGGCAAGCGGGTCATGATCGGCTGCAAGGGCTGGACCAGCACCGTGCATTCGTTGATCGCAACGATGTCCTGACTGCCTGCCGCGCGGAAACCGACTTCGAGTTTTTTCGCTTTCATGTCCCAGCGCACCGCCACTCGGGCGCGACGACGGTAACCGAATTCCGGACCGCTCAACGGCGCGGCCCATTCTTCGGGTACGACACCGGCAACCTTCGACAACTGCTCGGCGAGCATGCGCTGTTTCAGGGCGAGTTGTTCGTTGTGCGGCAGATGTTGCACGCTGCAACCACCACAGCGACCGGCATGCGGGCACGGTGCCGGGCGGCGCAGTTCGCTGGCCAGGAAGACGCGCTCGGTGCGCGCCTCGACCACTTTGCCGTGGGCGCCCAACACACGTGCTTCGACTTCTTCACCGGCCAATGCGCCGATGACGAACCAGGTGCGACCTTCAAAAAAAGCGATACCGCGACCGTCATTGGCCAGACGCTCGATGCTCAAACGCTGCTTTTTACCCGTCGGGATTTGCGGGGCCTTGCTGCCGCCCGTGGGTTGGAAGCGCAGGCCTCTCTCTTGCTTGGCCATCAGTTGGGCGCGTCGAAAATGCCGGTCGACAAATAACGGTCGCCTCGGTCGCAGATGATCGCGACGATCACCGCGTTTTCAACTTCCTGGGACAGGCGCAGCATGGCTGCCACGGCACCGCCCGAGGACACGCCGCAGAAGATGCCTTCTTCGCGGGCCAGGCGACGGGTCACGTCTTCGGCTTCGCTTTGCGCCATGTCGACGATCCGGTCCACGCGCTCGGCCTGGTAGATCTTCGGCAGGTATTCCTGCGGCCAGCGACGGATGCCTGGAATCGCCGAGCCTTCCATCGGTTGCAGACCGATGATCTGCACGCTCTCGTTCTGCTCTTTCAAGTAGCGCGAGACGCCCATAATGGTGCCGGTGGTGCCCATCGAACTGACGAAATGCGTGATAGTACCTTCGGTCTGACGCCAGATTTCCGGGCCGGTGGTGGTGTAGTGCGCTTCGGGGTTGTCGCCGTTGGCGAACTGATCCAGCACCTTGCCGCGGCCTTCCGCTTCCATTCGCTGGGCGAGGTCGCGGGCGCCTTCCATGCCCTCTTCCTGAGTGACCAGAATCAGCTCGGCGCCATAAGCCGTCATGGCGGCTTTACGTTCGGCGCTGGAGTTGTCCGGCATGATCAGGATCATCTTGTAACCCTTGATCGCGGCGGCCATCGCCAGCGCAATCCCGGTGTTACCCGAGGTCGCTTCGATCAGCGTATCGCCGGCGTGGATCTGCCCGCGCAACTCGGCGCGAGTGATCATCGACAACGCCGGCCGGTCCTTGACCGAACCCGCCGGGTTATTCCCTTCGAGCTTGAGCAAAAGGGTATTGCTGGTGGCGCCAGGCAGGCGCTGCAAACGGACCAGCGGGGTGTTGCCGACGCAATCGGCGATGGTTGGGTACTGCAAGGTCATGGCGTATTCGCAATCCAGACTGCGGGGGCGCCTATCATACCGGCAAACGTCGGCAGGCCATATCACGCAAAGTGCGGTGCTTATGGTTTATGGGAATAAGGTCGGATTTCTATCGGGGGCAGGCGTGCTGAAGGACTTGTCGGAGCTATCGCGACCGGCGCAGTCGGAGGATTTATCTTGGGACCAGCAGGTTTAGGAGCGGGTCAAATAGCAGCATCAACCGCTGTTGGCGCCCATATTGGTTACTACAGCGGAATGCTAGGCGGCCAGGTTCAAAATGCTTTCACAGCAGGGACAAATTACCACTAATCCTTCAACACAAAAGACAAAATCGTAGTTACGGCATACAGCTAATACAGCCAGTCTTTCGTTGGCAGAATTGGATGCAGTTTCAGCAGGGAGAGCTTCATCGTGTGCACGCGCAAATTGAGTTCGAACGCGCGGAGCAGGACTTGCTGCTGCGTGTTGTTCAAGCCTACTTTGAGATCCTAAATGCAACTGACGTACTTGAGGCGGTTCGAGATCTGCGCACCGTGGATACAGAGCAATTGGCGAGCGCCAAAAAAATGTTTGAAATTGGCAACGTCAGCATTATCGATGTACATGAGGCTCAAGCCAGTTTTGATCGAAGTACGGCGCAGTTTATCAAAGCTAGCAGTGATCTTGATCTAGCTCAATTCGCTTTAGTTCGAATCACTGGGCAGAATCCCAGCGCACTGAAAGGCTTCCACGACAGCGTGGCTCTTTCACCTCCGCAACCATTTGAGCTTGCCACATGGGTAGCGGCGGCTCGGCGGGATAATCTTGGCGTGCAAACTCAAGAGCTACTCCTAGATATCGCCGGTAGCGAAGTACATATCCGAAAAGCAGAACATTTTCCGACTGTTGATCTGGTAATCGGTCAAAACATGCAGCAAAACCCGAATGCCAATATCAATCGTACCGACTCATCTAGTATCGGGCTGCGTTTGAACATACCACTTTATAGCGGGGGCAAAATTGGCTCTGCTACTCGGCAAGCGATGGCAATGCAGGAAAAAACCGAGTTTGAATTGGAGGATGCACGCCGCGCTGCTGTGTTCGCAGCCAGACAGGCTTGGTCGGGTGTGGTGGATGGAATGGCGCAGGTTAATGCACTTGAGGCTGCGAAGTCGTCCGCACATTCGGCACTGGCCTCCAATACCATCGGCTACAAAGTAGGAATGCGAGTAGGTATCGATGTGTTGGAGGCTCAAGGGAAATTGAGTGACATCATTCAACAGTTATCTCGCGCACGTTATGACACCCTGCTGGCTCAGCTACAGCTTAAGGCCACAGTCGGGGCCTTAAGTGAAGCCGATATTATTGAAGTCAACGCGTTATTGAGTGGTTAAATCTCGCGCTTCGAACACAATTCCTGCACATACACAGGAAGAACTCACGCTCTTCCGAGCGTTGACTCTGGCTGAAAAATGATCAAGTTGTGCGACTAGGATAATTGTCGCACCAGTGGGGCGACTTTCTCTGACGGTTTTTGGTCCAGGGCAATAGTGTCAGCAGCGCTGACACTATTGCCGATTGGGTGACGCTGAGTCCGATATGTGCGCCTTTGAACGGAGTTTGCTCTGGGTAAAAATGATCAGGTTGTGCGACCAGGGAATTGTCTCACCAGTGGTGAGACTTTTTCGTGATGGTGACCGGAGGGCCTCATCGCAAGCAAGCTCGCTCCCACATGGGGATCGGGGTGATCACACCATTTGTGGCCGACACACCTCCACTGTGGGAGCGAGCTTGCTCGCGATAGCGTCATCACTCACACCATCAATATCAGCCACCAACCGCATATTCAACCGCAACCCGGTCTCAGTGTTCTCAGCCCACAAACTCCCGCCCTGCCGCTGCACCGCATTCCTCGCAATGCTCAACCCCAAGCCAAATCCACCATCCCCCGGCCGCGAACCGTCGAGCCGAATGAACGGACAGAAGATCCGTTCAAGATCTGTCTCTGCCACCCCACCGCCCTCATCCTCCAACCACAAATGCCAGAAATCGCCATCACGCTGCCCACCCAGACGCACAACGCCGCCCTGCGGTGAATGACGAATGGCATTGCGCAGGGTGTTTTCCAGCGCCTGGGCCAACGTATTGAGATTGCCGCGCACCCAGCAGGACGCATCCACCGCACACTGCAACTGGCTCGCCGGCCAGTCACTTTCATAGCAGGCATTTTCCGTAAGCATCTCCCACAACGCCTGGATCTGGATGGCTTCGTCGGGCAATGGTGCGCGCTCGGTGTCGAGCCAGGCCAGTTGCAGGGTGTCCTCCACCAGCCGTTGCATGCCATCGACCTCTCGACCAATGCGTTCACGCAACTGCGTCAACCCCTGCTCGCTTTCGCTGGCCACCCGCAGACGGCTCAGTGGCGTGCGCAATTCGTGGGACAGGTCGCGCAGCAGTTGTTGTTGCAGGGCCACTGTGCTTTGCAGGCGCTCGGACATGTGATCGAAGGCCTGCCCCAGTTCACCCAACTCATCCGAGCGGTTGGTGGTTTGGCTCGACAGGCGCACGCTCAACTGGTCGGCACGCCAGGCATTGGCCTGTTCTCGCAGACTGTTCAACGGCACGACCAGCAACCGATACAGACCGACGCACAACAGTAAGGTGAACAGTCCGGGAATCACGCCGTTGGTGATCACCCGCCAGAACACCCGGTAGCGGCCGGGCATAAAACGCTGGGGCAGTTCGATGACCAGACTGCCGGCGGACGGATCGTTGGGAAAAGGCACGCGCAGCCACGGTCGGCCTTTGCTGTGGCGACTTGTCGGCCAGTCCAGGCCGCGCAAAAAGGTCAGGCGCTGGATTTCTTTTTCCGTCAGCGGGTAACTGCTCAATGACTGCAAATCGCCGCCAATCACACCGACCCAAGCCGACTCGCGATGGCCGATACTCTGCAACCAGGCATCGACGTCTGCACTCTGGCGCTTATTCCATGCCTGCTCGGCCTCGGCGGCGTAGCGGGTCAGCGTGTCCCGGGCCTCGTTGGACAGGAACAGGTTTTTCTGTTCCATGTAGCGGCCCCAGGACCAACTGAGCCAGATCATCAGCAGACAGAACGCCACCAACAAACAGGCCAGCTTCCAGAACAGCGAATGCCTGCCTGGCAAGTCAGACCATTTCATCGACAGCACTCAATACGTAACCCTTGCCCCAGACCGTGCGCACTTCCCGCTCGGTATAACCGATGGCTTTGAGCTTGCGACGGATCTGGCTGATGTGCATGTCGAGGCTGCGGTCATGGGGCGCATAACCACGCTGCAAGACATGTTGATAAAGGAAGGCTTTGCTCAGGACTTCATCGCCGTTGCAGTTCAGCGTTTCCAGCAACCGGTACTCGCTGCGGGTCAGGCCGGCAACGTGTTCGCCATAAAAGACATCACAGCGTTCATCGTCGAAACTCAGGCTGCCCGTCGACGGGGCAAACGGTGCCGGCGCTGGCCGGCGGTCGAGCGCAACCCGCCGCAGGATCGCTTCGATGCGCACCCGCAACTCAACCATGCTGAAGGGTTTGGGCAGGTAATCATCGGCGCCTAGTCGAAAGCCGCTGATGCGATCTGCCTCGGCACCGAGCGCCGACATCAGCACCACCGGGGTGGAATGGCTCTGGCGCAACTGTGTCAGCACGTTTAGCCCGTCCAGGCCCGGCAGCAGAATATCCATCAACACCAGATCGAAGGCTTGCTGGCGGGCGATGGTCAGACCTTCCTGACCGTTCTGGCACCAGGTCACCTGAAAACCGCAACGTCCCAAGTGCTCATGAACATAAGCACCGAGCACGAGGTCGTCTTCGATGGAAAGAATTCGGGGGTGGGCAACAGAGATGGGAGTCATGAGTATCTGCAAATAATTCTCAGTTGGCGATTATTCAAGATTGCCTCGCGGTGGGCAACCCAAGCTTTGCCCATGACGTAAAAGTGGCGATCGAGCCGACGAATGCCGACATCAATTTTACGAAGATTGCCCGCCTGCAAATCGCTACACTGCGCAAGTGGCGCGTGCCGGACGTACGTGCAGGTCATTAAATAGCTGGATGCAGGAGAGATGCGTGCTCAAGAAACTGGGAATTAAAGGCCGCGTGCTATTGCTGACCCTGTTGCCGACCAGCCTGATGGCATTGATTCTGGGCGGCTATTTCACCTGGATGCAGCAATCCGACCTGCAAACCCAGCTCATGCAGCGTGGCGAGATGATCGCCGAACAACTGGCGCCTCTGGTGGCCCCAGCCATGGGCGACAAGAACACCGACCTGCTGGAACGCATTGCCACCCAATCCCTCGAACAAACAGACGTGCGCGCCGTTTCGTTCCTCGCGCCCGACCGCTCCCTGTTGGCCCATGCCGGCCCGACCATGCTCAATCAGGCGCCGGTCGGCAACAGTTCGCAGATGCTGCGCCGCAGCGGTAATGACGCGACGCGTTACTTGCTGCCGGTGTTTGGCAAGCACCGCAATCTGGCCGGTGACGTGATTCCCGATGAAGCCGACCGCCTGCTGGGTTGGGTCGAACTCGAACTGTCCCACACCGGCATGCTGCTGCGCGGTTACCGCAGCCTGTTCGCCAGCCTGCTGTTGATCGGCGCAGGCCTGGCCGGTGCGGCACTGCTGGCGTTGCGTATGGGCCGGACCATCAATCGGCCGCTGAGCCAGATCAAGCAAGCGGTGGCGCAACTCAAGGACGGTCATCTGGAAACCCGTCTGCCGCCCCTCGGCAGCCAGGAGCTGGATGAACTGGCGTCCGGCATCAACCGCATGGCCGGCACCCTGCAGAATGCGCAGGAAGAATTGCAGCACAGCATCGACCAAGCCACCGAAGACGTGCGCCAGAACCTGGAAACCATCGAGATCCAGAACATCGAACTGGACCTGGCGCGCAAGGAAGCCCTTGAAGCGAGCCGGATCAAATCCGAGTTCCTGGCCAACATGAGCCATGAAATCCGTACGCCGCTCAACGGCATTCTCGGCTTCACGCACCTGCTGCAAAAAAGCGAGCTGACCCCGCGCCAGCTCGACTATCTGGGCACCATCGAAAAATCCGCCGACAGCCTGTTGGGGATCATCAACGAGATTCTCGACTTCTCGAAAATCGAGGCCGGCAAACTGGTGCTCGACCATATTCCGTTTAACTTGCGCGACCTGCTCCAGGACACGCTGACCATCCTCGCCCCGGCCGCCCACGCCAAGCAGCTGGAGCTGGTGAGCCTGGTTTATCGCGATACGCCGTTGTCGCTGGTGGGTGATCCGCTGCGGCTCAAGCAAATCCTGACCAACCTTGTCAGCAACGCGATCAAGTTCACCCGCGAAGGCACCATCGTCGCCCGGGCCATGCTCGAAGAAGAGCATGAAGACAGCGTGCAACTGCGCATCAGCATTCAGGACACCGGCATCGGGCTGTCGAACCAGGACGTGCGCGCCTTGTTTCAGGCCTTCAGTCAGGCCGACAATTCGCTGTCCCGGCAACCGGGCGGCACCGGTCTGGGGCTGGTGATTTCCAAACGCCTGATCGAACAAATGGGCGGCGAGATCGGTGTCGACAGTACGCCTGGCGAAGGTTCGGAATTCTGGATCAGCCTGAGCCTGCCCAAAACCCGCGACGACGCCGAAGACCTGCCCGGTCCGCCGTTGCTCGGGCGCCGGGTGGCGGTACTGGAAAATCACGAACTGGCCCGTCAGGCATTGCAACATCAACTGGAAGACTGCGGCCTCGAAGTCACCCCGTTCAATACCCTGGAAAGCCTGGCCAATGGCGTGACCAGCGCGCATCAGACCGATCAGGCGATCGACCTGGCGGTGCTCGGCATCACCAGCAATGACATGCCTCCGGAGCGCCTCAACCAGCACATCTGGGACCTCGAACACTTGGGCTGCAAGGTGCTGGTGTTATGCCCGACCACCGAACAGACGCTGTTCCACCTCTCGGTGCCCAACCCGCACAGCCAGCTCCAGGCCAAACCGGCCTGCACCCGCAAGCTGCGGCGGGCCTTGTCCGACCTGATCAACCCGCGTCAGCACCGCAGCGAACCCGACGAACCGTTGTCCAGCCGTGCGCCAAAGGTGCTTTGCGTCGACGACAACCCGGCCAACCTGCTGCTGGTGCAAACCCTGCTCGAAGACATGGGCGCCAAAGTACTCGCGGTGGAAAGCGGTTACGCGGCAGTCAAAGCGGTGCAGACCGAAACCTTCGATCTGGTGCTGATGGACGTTCAGATGCCCGGCATGGACGGGCGTCAAAGCACCGAAGCGATTCGCCAGTGGGAAAATGAACGGCATTGCACGCCGCTGCCGATCGTTGCCCTCACCGCCCACGCCATGGCCAACGAAAAACGCGCGTTGCTGCAAAGCGGTATGGACGACTACCTGACCAAACCGATCAGCGAACGGCAACTGGCCCAAGTGGTGCTGAAGTGGACCGGCCTGGCGCTGCGCAATCATGGGCCGGAACGCTCCAGCGACAGCCACGGGGGCGGTCATGAGTTGCAGGTGCTCGATCACGAGGAAGGTTTGCGCCTGGCGGCCGGCAAGGCTGATCTGGCGGCGGACATGCTGGCGATGCTGCTGGCGTCGCTGGAAGCCGACCGCGAGGCGATTCGCTTCGCCCGGGAAAACAACGACCAGAACGCCCTGATCGAGCGAGTCCATCGCCTGCATGGCGCGACACGCTATTGCGGCGTCCCGCAACTGCGCGCCGCCTGCCAGCGCAGCGAAACCCTGCTCAAGCAACAGGACCCGAAAGCCCCCAGCGCGCTGGAAGACCTCGACCGGGCCATCAATCGCCTGGCCGCCCATGCCCGAATAAACGCTTGATGCAGCGCAATGACGCCGAACACCATCAGCGCTAAGCTCACCGGCCCCTGTAGCAGCTGCCGAAGGCTGCGTCCGGCGGCGAAGCCGTCGTAAATCCGGTAACCGCGGTTTACCTGAAAGATCTCAGTGTCTGATTTTACGACGACTGCGGTCGAGCGTGACCCCGGACCGAACGCAGGCTTCGCCAGCTGCTACATAAAGCGTGACCGAGTCAGTTGGAGGACCGCATGCGCACGATTCTTTTCAGCAGCCAGACCTACGACCGCGACAGTTTTCTCAGTGCCGAGCTACCGGCCGGCATCGAGCTGCACTTTCAATCGGCGCGACTGAGCCTCGATACGGTGGCGCTGGCGGAGTATCACGAGGTGGTCTGCGCCTTCATTAACGACGACCTCAGCGCACCGGTGCTCGAACGCCTGGCCGCCGGCGGCACTCGCCTGATCGCCTTGCGCTCGGCCGGTTACAACCATGTCGACCTGGCGGTGGCGAAGCTTCTGAGATTGTCGATTGTGCGCGTCCCGGCCTACTCGCCCCACGCGGTGGCGGAACATGCAGTGGCGCTGATCCTGGCGCTCAACCGACGTCTGCACCGCGCCTACAACCGCACGCGCGAAGGAGATTTCACCCTGCACGGGTTGACCGGCTTCGACTTGGTGGGCAAGACCGTCGGCGTAGTCGGCACCGGACAAATCGGCGCGACCTTCGCGAAGATCATGAACGGCTTTGGCTGCCAATTGCTGGCCTACGACCCCTTCCCCAACCCGCAAGTCGAAGCCCTCGGTGCCCGTTACCTGAGCCTGCCGCAACTGCTGGCCGAGTCGCAGATCATCAGCCTGCACTGCCCGCTCAACGAACAGAGCAAACACTTGATCAATCGCGAGTCACTGGCGCACATGCAGCCCGGCGCGATGCTGATCAACACCGGACGCGGTGGTCTGGTGGACACGCCGGCGCTGATCGACGCGTTGAAGGACGGTCAACTGGGTTATCTGGGGCTGGATGTGTATGAAGAGGAGGCGCAGTTGTTCTTCGAGGACCGTTCCGACCTGCCGCTGCAGGATGATGTGCTGGCGCGGCTGCTGACCTTTCCGAACGTGATCGTCACCGCTCACCAGGCCTTCCTGACCCGCGAAGCGCTGGGCACGATTGCCGCGACCACCCTGCAGAACATCGCGGCCTGGGCGGCGGGCGCGCCAGTGAACCTGGTGAAGGCTGACTGAACCAGATCGAAGGTCATATGCCCGCGCCATACTGCGCTGATGTCCGTGCTAGCATGCCGCGCATACTTGGAGGACCCATGGTCGAACACGATTTCCGCTACAGCCTGATGAACCCGCAACACACCCTCACCGAATGCCGCGCCCTTGTGCCGGGGCGTTATCAAGTCACCGGTAACGGCGGCTCGATTCGTAATAACGACGTGTTGGTAGTGACCCTCAAGGGTGCCAAGGACTTGTCCATGCGCCTGACCGTCGAAACGGTTCGCCACCTGATCAACCCGCCCGGCCAATGGGTCGCGGTGGCCAGTGGTCCGGTGTTCGGAGAACTGGCGATTCACACCTGGAAAGTCAACTGCGACAGCTGCGCCAAAGAGCTGAGCTTCGAGTTCGCGGTCGACGCCAAGCTGGGCAACAAGGCTGAAAAGCCTGCTGCCACTGCACGGATCGCCGAGTTGGGTTGGACCACCGCCGCCGAGAAGCACCTGTGCCCGAAATGCCAGGAGCCCGCGTGATGAAACGCCTTGCTCTGACCGCGATGGTTGGCGCCAGCCTGCTGGGCTGCGCCGCCGAGCCGGTTCAATTGCAACAGAACCGCAGCTACATTCTGGAATGGATCGGCGAACGTCCGTTGATGGACTACAGCCATTTGACTGTCACCCTCGATGAAGACGGTCGGGCCTATGGCAACGGCGGCTGCAATCACTGGTTCGCGCCGTACACCCTGGAAGGCGACAAGCTGAGCTTCGGTAAAGTCGGCAGCACCCGCAAACTGTGTGCGCCGGCGTTGATGGAGCAGGAAAAGCGTTTCCTCCAGGCGTTGGAAAACGTTCAGCGTTGGGACGTCTCGCCGATCGCGCAGATGCGTTTCTGGCCGGCGCAAGGGAAGCCGTTGCGTTGGTGGCTTGAAGAAGGTTGATTCTCCCGCACCGATCGTTCCGACGCTCCGCGTGGGAACGATCAGCGTACGATCGTCACGGTCAGTTCGTCGCCTGCAACGCCTCCAACTTCGCCATCACCCCCGCCGCCGTCTGCTCACCCATCAGCTGTTCCCTTACCTTGCCTTTGTTATCGATGATGTAAGTCACCGGCAACGCCTCACTGCGCGGCAATTCAAAAAGCTCCGCCGGATCCGCAGCCAGCACGGTGAACTTGATCCCCAGCTTCTCGCTGGCGCTTTTCAGCTCTTCACCCTGCACGTTGTCGAAGTTGACCCCGAACACCCCAATCTTCTTGTCCTTGAGTTGATCGGCCAAGGTGTTCAATTCGGGGATCTCGGTTCGGCACGGCCCGCACCATTCAGCCCAGTAATTGAGCACCAGCCATTGTTTGTCCAAACGTTCGGCGGCGACTTTCTGGCCGTTCTGGTCGACGCCATAGTCGTTACCGCAGCCCCCCAGCATCAACGTGCCCATGATCGCCAATGCCGCTGCCAGTCGCCTAGTCATGTCGTGATCCTTGTTGAAAATTGAATGCGTCTGCGACCCATCGCCTACCAAGGTTCTGGATTACGCGCTGCACAGTTAGAATAGCCGTCACTTTACGCAAGATGCGAACCGCACATGACCGATCTGACGCTTTATCACAACCCGCGCTGCTCGAAATCCCGCGGTGCGCTCGAACTGCTCGAAGCTCGTGGCCTGACCCCGACGGTGGTCCGCTACCTGGACACCCCGCTGGACGCCGCGCAAATCCAGAGCCTGCTGACCAAGCTGGGCATCAGCGCCCGGCAACTGCTGCGTACCGGTGAGGACGAATACAAAACCCTCAACCTGGCCGACAGCAGCCTCAGCGAGGCGCAATTGATTGCCGCCATCGCCGCCAACCCGAAACTCATGGAGCGCCCGATTCTCGAAGTCGGCGACAAAGCCATCATCGGCCGGCCGCCGGAGAATGTGCTGGAGTTGCTGCCGTGAGTGCGCCGTACATTCTGGTTCTGTATTACAGCCGCAGCGGCTCGACCAATGAAATGGCCCGACAGATTGCCCGGGGCGTCGAGCAATCCGGGATGGAAGCGCGCCTGCGCACGGTGCCGCCGATTTCCACCGAGTGCGAAGCCGTCTCGCCGGACATCCCCGACGAAGGCGCGCTGTACGCCAGCCTCGACGACTTGAAGAACTGCGCGGGCCTGGCCCTCGGCAGCCCGACCCGCTTCGGCAACATGGCGGCGCCGCTCAAGTACTTTCTCGACGGCACCAGCAACCTGTGGCTGACCGGCGCTTTGGTGGGCAAACCGGCCGGGGTTTTCACCTCCACCGCGAGCCTGCACGGTGGCCAGGAAACCACGCTGCTGTCGATGATGCTGCCATTGCTGCACCACGGCATGCTGATCACCGGCCTGCCGTACAGCGAATCGGCCTTGCTGGAAACCCGTGGCGGCGGCACGCCTTACGGCGCCAGCCATCACGCCGGGGCCGATGGCAGACTCGGTTTGAATGAGCATGAAGTCGCGCTGTGCCGGGCCCTGGGCCTGCGCTTGGCCAAGACCGCACAGAAACTGGAGCGCTAACGTGGCCAAGAAGCCGAAGATTCTGCCCTCCATCGAATGGCTCGAACCCAGGGTTCGAGCGATGCGCGTCATCAGCCTGCTGTGCTTTTTCGGTCTGGTGGGGCTGCTTTGCGCCTACTACCTGGTGGTCGCCGACCTGCACGGCGCAAGGCCGTGGGTGATTCTGCTGATCGAACTGGTGCCGCTGCTGTTGCTGGCGCCGGGGATGATTGTCGGCAGCGCGCGCGGGCATTCATGGATGTGTTTTGTGGTGAACCTGTATTTCATCAAGGGCGCACTGGCGGCGTATGACCCGAACCGGCAGTTGTTTGGTTTGCTGGAGATGGGTGCGAGCCTGGCGGTATTCTGCTCGGCGCTGCTGTATGTGCGGTGGCGGTTTCAGTTGAACCGCAAGTTGGCGGGTGAAGGCGAAACCTCCGCCACCTGACGGCCCCCACAGTGATCGTTCCCACGCTCTGCGTGGGAATGCATCAAGTGACGCTCCGCGTCACAGGGACGCGGAGCGTCCCGGGCGGCATTCCCACGCAGAGCGTGGGAACGATCATCTTCGTCAATGATTCACGGTGTACGCCAGCATCATCGAAATCTGGCTCATCGGCCGCCCACCACTCTCTTCATGCCACTGATTGAACACGCCCTGCACCGTGGCCAGATCCCGCAGGCTGGTCGGCACCTTGTCGACGATCTTCTGCGCATTCAACGCCGCGACCACGTCGTAGCTCGGCACAAACGTATCCTTGCCCACCATCCGCAAGAATCGCGGTGCCGACAACCCGCCCAATTGATGACCGCGCTTTTTCAGGTAGGTCCACAACCCAACGATATCCGTGACCGGCCAATCGGCGATCAACGCGCCGAAACTGCCCCTCTCATGTGCCTCGTCCAGGATGAACTGCGCATTGCGCGGCACGCTCTTGAGCTTGCCCAGATGGCGAATGATCCGCGCGTCCTGCATCAAGCGCTCAAGATGTTCGGCACTCATCAGCACGACTTTTTCCGGGTCGAACTTGAAGAACACTTCTTCGAACGCTGGCCATTTGGCGTCCACCAAACTGTGCTTGAGCCCGGCGCGGAACACGCGCAGCGCCATGGTCGAGAGGTAGCGGTCGTCGCTGATCTTGCGTAGTTGCGTCGGGGTTTTCGGAACGGGCAGATGGGCTTCCAGTTCAGCCGCTGAACCGAAGCGGTTCAGACAGTATTCGTGCAGCCACTTGTAATCGCGCATGCCCTCTCCCAAGGTTTGATTAGAGATTCACAACATTGACGAAGCGCGATGCCGCGGTTTCGTCGATACGCAGGCTGGTGAAGTCGAACAGATTGCGGTCCGCGAGTTGTGACGGGATCACGTTCTGCAAGCTGCGGAAAATGCTTTCGGTGCGGCCCGGGGTTTTGCGCTCCCACTCCTGAAGCATGTCCTTGACCACCTGCCGTTGCAGGTTTTCCTGAGAACCACAGAGGTTGCACGGGATGATCGGGAATTGCTTGAAGTCCGAGTAGGCCTGGATGTCTTTTTCGTTGCAGTAAGCCAGCGGGCGGATCACCACGTTGCGGCCATCGTCGGCCCGCAGCTTCGGCGGCATGGCTTTGAGCGAACCATTGAAGAACATGTTCAGGAAAAAAGTCTCGACGATGTCGTCGCGGTGATGACCGAGGGCCATTTTGGTCGCGCCGATTTCGTCGGCGAAGGTGTAGAGCGTGCCGCGACGCAGGCGCGAGCACAGCGAACAGGTGGTCTTGCCTTCCGGGATCAGCTCCTTGACCACCGAATAGGTGTCTTTCTCGACGATGTGGTATTCGATGCCCAGCGCTTTGAGGTAGGCCGGCAAAACGAGCTCAGGGAAACCCGGCTGCTTCTGGTCCATGTTCACGGCCACGATCTCGAACTTGATCGGAGCGACCTTCTGAAAGTACATCAGCACGTCGAGCAGGGTGTAGCTGTCCTTGCCACCGGACAGGCAGACCATGACCTTGTCGCCGTCTTCAATCATGTTGAAATCGGCAACCGCCTCACCGGCCTGGCGGCGAAGGCGCTTTTGCAGTTTGTTCTGGTTGACCGTAAGAGTGCCCATGACGCGAAATCCGTGAGGTGTGACGAAAGGTCGGCATTTTACGCAAAAACGCTTCGGGGGCGAAGAGCCTCCAAGCGACAGACCCTGCGGCGATTAACAGGCGTGTTTACAGCGCAATTTGCTCTAACACCCTACAACCCGCGCCGTGAAGACCTTTCTATACTGCGACATAAGGTCACACACATATCCAGACCTTTCCTTACTCGGCCACTTTGGCCCGTAGGCGCTCCACTGGGGGGCGACGGTAAAAACAAGAGGAGTGACTGGCATGATCCATCACGTAGTGGGGCTCTTCACCCACCCTGACCAAGAATGGAAAGAGATCCGTGGCGACCAGGAGGAAAGCATCAGCCACATGTATCTCACCCACACCCTGATACTGGCGGCGATCCCCGCAGTGTCGGCGTTTATCGGCACCACTCAGGTCGGCTGGGTCATCGGCAGTCGAGCGCCGGTGATGCTGACGGTGGAGAGTGCGCTATGGATGACGGTCATGTCATACCTGGCGATGCTCGGCGGTGTTGCGGTCATGGGCGCGTTCATCCACTGGATGGCTCGCACCTATGACGCCAACCCGAGCCTGGCACGCTGCGTTGCCTTTGCGACCTACACCGCAACACCGCTGTTCGTCGGCGGTCTGGCGGCGCTGTACCCACATATGTGGCTGGGGATGATCGTCGGCACCGCGGCCATCTGTTACACGGTGTACCTGCTGTATGTGGGGCTACCCACTTTCATGAACATTCCATCAGACGAGGGATTTCTGTTTTCAAGTTCGGTGCTCGCGGTAGGCCTGGTGGTGCTGGTGGCCATCATGGCGTTCACAGTGATTGTCTGGGGACTCGGCGTGGGGCCGGTCTATACAAATTAGTTACACATCACCCAAAAAACTAGATCTGCCAACACAGGCCGCCGCAAGGCGGCCTTCTACTCTCTAAGAAAGAGCAGGAAGCGACGACCATTCGGCGCCTGAGCGATTCGCAAGCCCCGAGGGTTGCGGCATACTCGACGTCTCTGGAGATCCATCAAGCATGCCCGAGCAACTCAATACCCGCATCGAAGACTGTTACCAACTCGCTGAATCCTTTTTCAAACGACCTTTCAAACGCCCCGTGGTGAGCCTCAAGCTGCGCGGTCAAAAAGCCGGTGTCGCGCATTTGCACGAGAACCTGCTGCGCTTCAATCCGCAGCTGTACCGGGAAAACACCGAGGACTTCCTCAAGCAAACCGTGGCCCACGAGGTCGCGCACCTGATCGCCCATCAACTGTTCGGCGACTGCATTGCGCCCCACGGTGAAGAGTGGCAACTGATCATGCGCGGCGTATACGAACTGCCGCCCAATCGCTGCCACACCTACGACGTCAAACGCCGCAGCGTGACCCGCTACATCTACAAATGCCCGTGCGCGGGCAGTGATTTCCCGTTTTCGGCTCAGCGCCATGGCTTGGTAAGGCAGGGGCGGCGGTATTTGTGTCGGCGCTGTCGGAGTACGTTGGTGTTCAGCGGGGAGATGCGGGTCGAGTAGTTAGATTTTCACTGTTTTTGAGGACGCCTTCGCGGGCAAGCCTCGCTCCTACGGTCTTGCATTGCCCCGTAGGAGCGAGGCTTGCCCGCGAAGAGGCCAGTACAGCCGCTAGAGAATCACCTTGGCACGCCGCAACGCTTCGATGCGCTCAGCGCTATACCCCAACTCCCCCAACACCTGATCGGTATGCTGCCCCAGCGTCGCGCCGACAAACCGTGGCTCAGGCAACCCCTCTGAAAACTTCAAAGGACACGCCATCTGCGCCTGACTCGTCCCATCCCCGCGCGGCACTTCAGTCACCCGTTCCCGCGCCTTAAACTGCGGATGCCGCACCGCCTCGCCCAGGCTCAACACCGGCTCCACACACGCATCGACGCCGGCAAACAGCTCGCACAACTCGGCAAAGTCATGTTTCTCGAATTCAACCTTCAACGCATTCTTCAGCGCCTGTTGCTCGGCGGGTTTGGGTGACAGGCCCTGGGCTGCCAGCTCCGGCCGACCCAACGCCGTGCAGAGTTGCTGCATGAACGCCGGCTCCAGACTGCCCACCGACAACCAACGCCCATCGCGCGAACGGTAATAGTCGTAGAAGCTGCCGCCATTGAGCATCTGATCCTCCCTCCCCGGCTCCTCACCACAGGCCAGATAACCGGCACCGGCCATGGCGTTCAGGCTGAACGCGCAGTCGGTCATGCTCACATCCAGATGTTGCCCCAACCCTGACTGCTGCCGAGCGATGACCGCCGCCAGCAACCCGATCACCCCGTGCAACGAGCCACCGGCGATATCCGCCACTTGCATACCCAACGGCAGCGGTCCGCTGTCGGCGCGGCCGGTGTAGCTTGCCAGCCCCGCCAGCGCCAGGTAGTTGATGTCGTGGCCGGCGCGGTCCTTGTAGGGACCGGTCTGGCCGTAACCGGTGATCGACACGTAGATCAGTTTCGGATTGATCGCTTTCAAGGCGTCATAACCCAGGCCCAAACGCTCCATCACACCGGGGCGGAACTGCTCCAGCACGATGTCGTAGTTTTGCAGCAACTGCTTGATCACCTCCAGCGCCTCAGGTTGCTTGAGGTCCAGCGCCAGGCTGCGCTTGTTCCGATTGAGGTAGGCGTGACTGGCGGAAACACCCTGATCATGCGGCGGCAGTACCCGCAGCAGGTCCATGCGAGTCGGTGATTCGATGCGCAGCACCTCGGCGCCCATGTCCGCCAGCAACAGTGAGGCGAACGGCCCCGGCAACAGTGTCGAGAAATCCAGAACCTTGAGGGATGCCAGTGGACCGAGCATGGGTGATCTCCGTAAACGATGCCCTCAGACTAGGCAGCCGTTGGCATTGCAGCAATCACCTTATGCGTCAGGCGCAGTGACCGTTGTGCTCAAATCGCAGGCATGAAAAAACCCGCCGAAGCGGGTTTCTTCAGTGCAGCCGTCTTATTTGACGTTGATTGGGGTTGGCCCTTCAGCCACACCCAGGTCGTCTTCTTCACGCTCGTCGGAGATACCGCGACCGCCGGAAGCCAGCTCGACTTGCAGCTTGTCTTCGTCCAGCTCGTTCACCCACTTGGCCACGACCAGGGTCGCAACCGCATTACCAACGAGGTTGGTCAGCGCACGGGCTTCGGACATGAAGCGGTCGATACCGAGGATCAGCGCCAGACCGGCCACCGGCAGAGTACCTACGGCCGACAGGGTGGCCGCCAACACGATGAAGCCACTGCCGGTCACGCCCGCAGCACCTTTGGAGGACAGCAACAGCACCAGCAGCAGAGTGATCTGGTGGGTGAGGTCCATTGGGGTATCAGTTGCCTGAGCGATGAACACAGCGGCCATGGTCAGGTAGATCGACGTACCGTCGAGGTTGAACGAGTAACCCGTCGGGATCACCAGACCCACAACCGACTTCTGCGCGCCCAGGCGTTCCATCTTGATCAGCATGCGTGGCAGAGCGGATTCCGAAGAGGAAGTACCCAGCACGATCAGCAGTTCTTCACGGATGTAGCGAATCAGTTTGATGACGCTGAAACCGTGCGCGCGGCAGATGGCGCCCAGTACCAGGACCACAAACAGGATGCAGGTGATGTAGAAGCAGATCATCAGCTGACCCAGCTGCACCAGCGAGCCGACACCGTAGGCACCGATGGTGAAGGCCATCGCACCGAACGCGCCGACTGGAGCGAGCTTCATGATCATGTTGATGATGTTGAACATCACGTGAGCAAAGCGATCGATGAAGTCCAGCACCGGTTTGCCGTAGGCACCCAGGCGATGCAGGGCGAAACCGAAGATCACCGAGAACATCAGCACTTGCAGGATATCGCCGTTGGCGAAGGCGCCGACGATGGTGTTCGGGATCACGTTGAGGACAAAGGCGATGATGCTCTGGTCTTTACCGGCCGAGATGAAGCCCGCGATTTTGCTGGTGTCCAGGGTCGTCACGTCGATGTGCATGCCGGCGCCCGGTTGCACGACGTTGACCACGACCAGACCGATCAGCAAGGCAATGGTGGAAACAATTTCGAAGTACAGCAGCGCATAGCCGCCTGTCTTGCCGACCGATTTCATGTTCTGCATGCCGGCGATACCACTGACGACGGTACAGAAGATGATCGGTGCGATGACCATTTTGATCAGTTTGATAAACCCGTCACCCAGCGGCTTGAGGGCCACACCGGTCTGCGGGTAGAAGTGACCGAGCAGGATGCCGATAGCGATGGCAACGATCACCTGGAAGTACAGGGATTTATACAGGGGCTGACGAGTCGTCATTGCAAAGTTCCTCAAGAGCGTCCCGCGACAACATCCGTCTGTTGTCAACGACACCTCATTTGCGAACCCTCCTGCACTGGAGGGATTTGTTTTGTCGAGCTGCGCGACGGCAGACCTCTGCGGCTTGTATCGCAAGCCCCGTGCCACCTTCGAGAAAATGCCGGCAAGCCTTCTGACACCAGGGTTACAGGTTTTCCTTGTCACCAGCCGGTGACAGCAATGTGGCGGATTTCCGCCCATTGCCCAGACCTCGTCCTACAATTTGGCGGATATCCGCCTTGTTCATCGTCGGCCACCACGGCTACCATCCGCCGTTCAATGGACGGATCTGCCTTTTATGCGCGAACGCACCATCGCCAGTCATTTCGCCCGTGCCGCCCTCGGTGGTGCGCGACGGTTGGGTTATGACTATTCACTCCTGTTGCAACAACTGGGCATCAGCCCCGAGTTGCTTGACGAACCGCGTGCACGAATTGCACCTGAGCAGTTCACCCGGTTGATCCAGGGTTTGTGGCTGGCGCTGGACGATGAGTACCTGGGTTTCGGGCCGGTGCCGAGTAAAACCGGCAGCTTCGCGATGATGTGCCATGCGGTGATTCACTGCCGCAGTCTGGAGAAAGCACTCCAACGCGGCTTATTGTTTTACAGCCTGTTCCCCGAGGGGCCGCGTCTGACCCTGACCCGCGAAGACGAAATGATCCGCCTCAGCCTGGATGATTCGAAATTCCAGGACCCGGACCATTTCCTCACCGAGAGCCAGTTGATGGTGTGGCATCGCCTCGGCAGCTGGTTGATCGGCCAGCGCATTCGGCTGGAGCAGGCGACGTTCAGCTACCCGAGACCGGAACATGGCGCCGAATACGATTTGCTGTTCCCGTGCCCGCTGGAGTTTTCCACGGCACAGAGCAGCCTGCTGTTTCACAGTCGCTACTTGAACATGGCGCTGTTGCAGGACGAACGGACACTCAAACATTTCCTCGAACGCTCTCCCGCCGACCTGTTGTCGCGCCCGGACGATGGCGACAGCTTGAGCAGTCAACTACGCCGGTTGCTAAGCCGCGACAGTTCACGCTGGCCGGACCTGGAAGCGGTGGCCGCGCACCTGCACATCAGCCCGCAGACCTTGCGTCGGCATTTGCGGGAAGAAGGGTCGAGTTTTCAGGAATTGAAGGATCAGCTGCGAAGGGACATTGCGATTTATCACCTGGGGCGGGCAGATCTGTCGTTGCAACAGATTGCCGAGCAACTGGGGTTTTCCGAGCCTTCGGCGTTTCATCGGGCGTTCAAGAAGTGGACGGGGGTGACGCCGGGCGCCTACCGCGCGCAAGAAAACTAGAGCCGATGATCGTTCCCACGCTCCGCGTGGGAATGCCTCAAGGAACGCTCCGCGTTCCAGCTCTCGAGAGGGACGCAGAGCGTCCCGGGCTGCATTCCCACGCGGGAGCGTGGGAACGATCGGTTACTGCTGGTCGATGTTATCCAGCGCCCGATTTACCGCCAGCTCCCCCAGCATGATGATTTGCGCAATACCCAACAGCGAATTGCGACTCGGCCCCTCCATATGGTCCGCCAGGTCCATGGTCATGACATTGGCCGAGGCCAGCGACTCGCAAGCGTGGGCCAGCAGGGTTTCGGTATCGAGCTCCGGGTTGACGATGAACATGGTGCCGGGTGTGCGCGGGGGGGCTTTGATGTGGGCAGCCGGGTTGAGGTAGTAATCGAGGGCGCGGTCGGCGGCTTCGTTGAGTATTTTGGAATCGGGGGTTTCGTAGGGGGAAACGTCGTCGGTTTCCGGAGGGTTGGGCGTGGCTTTGAACATGGTGATGCTCCTTGATTAGCGGAGCTGCCACCGTTCGCGGTCAAACGAAAAGGTGGCAGCTGTGCGCGGGTTGACCGACCGGAAATCAAGGTATCCGGCACACCCGAAGGTGTCCCGCGCACAGCCACCGCAAAAAAGCCTGAAGCTTTTCTTGGACACTGGTACGCCTTGATTGAATCGGACGGTCAAATCCGGACGCTGAATTGGCAGCGACCCGCAAACGATAGAGCCCAGACCCAAGGCGCACAAGCCGGCGGATTCTGGCGTAGTCGTAGGCAGCGGCGCAAGGATGTGTAGCTTGAGTGAGTGTCTGGAGATGTGTTTTAAACACCGCTTAATGATCGTTCCCACGCTCCGCGTGGGAATGCCTCAACGGACGCTCCGCGTTCGGCTGTAGATGGGACGCGGAGCGTCCCGGGCTGCATTCCCACGCGGAGCGTGGGAACGATCGGTTACTCGCGGTCAAGCCACCGGAAAATGAATCCGAAACGCCGCCCCACCCATCGGCGAATCCCCCAGCGTCAGCTTCGCGCTGTAGCTTTCGATGATGTCCTTGACCACCGCCAACCCAATCCCCTGCCCCGGATGCTGCCGGTCCAGCCGTTCGCCCCTTTGCAGAATCCGCGCACGCTGACCCGGTGGCACGCCCGGCCCATCGTCTTCAACGCACAACTCAACCCCGCCAAGGCTTTCACGCACGCTGATGCGCACTTCGCCGAGGCAGAGGCGATAGGCGTTTTCCAGCAGGTTGCCCATCATTTCCAGCAAGGCGCCCTGCTCGATCGGCACGTAACACTGTTCCGGCAAATCGAAAGCGACCCGCACGCGCTTGTCGCGGTAGACCTTGTCCAGGGTGTCGCAGAGGCTTTGCAGCACGGGGCGCAGGCGCACTTGGTGGCGCACCAGACCGCTTTTGCGCAGGCTGGCGCGTTGCAACTGATAGCTGATCTGCTGGCTCATGCGTTCGATCTGCGATTGCAGCACCCAGGCCTGATCGCGATCTGCCGGGCGCTGGGCCATGTCTTCGCTGACGCCTTGCAACACGGCCAGCGGGGTTTTCAGGCTGTGGGCCAGGTCGTCGAGGGAATCGCGATAACGGCTGCGTTGTTCGCGCTCGCTGTGCAGCAAGCGGTTGAGGGAGCCGGTCAGGCGCAGCAGTTCGCGCGGGTGTTGTTCGCTGAGGCTTTCGCGGGTGCCGCTTTCGATTTCGTCCAGTTCCTGGCTGAGCCGGCGCAATGCCTGCAAGCCCCAGGTCAGACCAATCCACAGCAACGCGAGCAACACCAGCAAGGCCGCGCCGAAGCCCAGATACAAGTTTTCCCGCAGGCCTTCGAGGGTGTCGTCGTATTCCCGCACCGGTTGCAGCGCGACGATGCTGAACGCCGCGCTCTTGCCGCCCAGCAGTTTGACCTCGACGTCATAGGCGAAGAACTCCTGGCCGTTGGCTTCGCTGATCCTCGCAAACTCGTTACCGCGTCCGTCGTAACGCGGTTTGTAATTGATGTTTTCTTGCTGGGTGCCCTTCGAACGCCAGACCAGGTGCCCTTCGCGGTCATAGACGTAGCCGAGCAAACGGCTGTCAGTGAGGTTGAAACGCTCATCGGGCAACTGCGCCGGCATCTGCAAGCGGTTGTTTTCCACCCGGGCGGCGGAGATCAGCGTGGTGACGTCCGACGCCAGGCGCTGCTCGATCGAATCCTGCAACGCCAGGCTGAACGCGCCCTGCATGGCTGGCAGCAACGCCAGCATGAACAGCACCGCCAGGAGGGTGGCGGCGAGCATCAAGCGGACACGAAGGGAACGAATCAATTGCAGCGCTCATTGAACAGGTAGCCGAGGCCACGCACGGTATCGATCGGTTTGAAGCCGGCCGGGCCTTCAAGTTTGCGGCGCAGACGACCGACCAGCACTTCGATCACGTTCGGATCGCGCTCGTCATCGTCAGGGTAGAGCTGTTCCATCAAGCGGTCCTTGGCCACGACTTGCTGGTGATGACGCATCAGGTACTCGAGGATTCGGTACTCATACGCGGTCAGCGCCAGCGGTTGTTCATCGAGGGACGCCTGTTTGCGGTTGAGGTCCAGCAGCAATGGCCCGGCGACGATGGTCGACTGGGTGAAACCGCTGGAGCGGCGCAGCAAGGCATTCAGGCGCGCGTCGAGTTCTTCGAACTGGAACGGCTTGACCACGTAATCGTCGGCGCCGGCGGCAAGACCTTCGACCTTGTCCTGCCAGTTGCCGCGCGCGGTGAGGATCAGGATCGGGAAGGTCTTGCCGCGCGAGCGCAGTTGACGAATCAGGTCGAGCCCGCCCATGCCCGGCAATCCGAGGTCGATCACTGCCAGGTCATGGTTGAACTGCTCGGTCTGGTACAGCGCCTCCTCGGCATTGGCCACGGACTCGACCACGTGGCCGCTATCCGTCAGGCGGGTTTGCAGGTGATGGCGCAATAGCGCTTCATCTTCGATAACCAGCAGTTTCATAACGCTCTCCCGGGCAAATCAACATCTCCAGAGGCACAACTTACTCAAAGGCATCACCCAAAGGCACGCACTTCACGGTGGCTAACACGGCGACTGGCTGTGGCAGGACCGATCGTAGCGGCCCATGAGGTCTTCCTGACGGAGTTTAATGCCATTGTGTGTACTCGCGGTCAGGACGGTAAACGCCAGAAGCAGGTTCTTAAAGCCCGTCATTAGGGAATTTCCTCATGCGCTGCATGCTTTTTAGGTACGGGCAAGGTTACTCAACCGGCCCTGAACTCACCCTGAACGCACTCTGAACCTGAGCTGAATCAAATCGACCAGGCTGTTGTACGATCAGTGTGGGGCTACCCAGCACAAAGGCAACCCGGCAAAATGCCCACATGAATCGCGCCCCCGCCCTACCCGTCTGCTGCACCCCACTCGATGCCCATTGGCCGCTGCCATTTGCGCTGCCCGGTACGGTGCTGTTGAGCACTCGCTTCGATACCTCGCAACTGGCCAGCGATGATTTCCAGCGCAGCGCCATCGAGCCGCCGGCTACCATCCAGCGTTCGGTCGCCAAGCGTCAGGCAGAGTTCCTCGCCGGAAGGGTTTGCGCCCGGGCTGCGTTGCAACAATTGGAAGGGTTGAGTTTTGTCCCGGCCATTGGTGAAGACCGGGCGCCGGTTTGGCCGACGCACATCACGGGCTCGATCACCCACAGCACCGGCCGGGCCGCGGCGATTGTCGCCAAGAAAGCCCACTGGCGCGGCTTGGGGATGGACCTGGAGAATCTGCTCAACCCTGAACGGGCCGAACGCCTGTCCGGGGAAATCCTCACCGCGCCTGAGTTGCAACGCATGACCGCCGGCCGTCGCGATCAGCTGGCGATGCTGGTGACCCTGACGTTTTCGGTGAAGGAAAGCCTGTTCAAGGCGCTTTATCCGATCGTTCAGCAGCGCTTCTATTTCGAGCACGCCGAAGTGCTGGAGTGGACCGAGACCGGTGAAGTGCGACTGCGGTTGCTGACGGATCTGTCCAGCGAGTGGCGCAGTGGCACTGAGCTGGATGCGCAGTTCGGGGTCATGGATGGGCAGTTGTTGAGTGTGGTCAGCATCAAGGCCTGAGAACGCGATCCCTGTAGCAGCTGGCGAAGCCTGCGTTCGGCTGCGCAGCAGTCGTAAATGCATGCGCACGCGGTTTATCTGAAGCACCGAGTTGTATGGTTTAACGACTGCTGCGCAGCCGAACGCAGGCTTCGCCAGCTGCTACAGGTCTCCTGCACCAATCTCACCGCTTCTCCTGATTCCTCGGCCAGCTCAGGCTGAAACACGCCCCGCCCAGGCTTTTGCTCTTGCTGATCAACGCCCGGCCATCATGCCAGTGGATGATTCGCCGCACGATGGACAACCCTAACCCATGCCCGCCCGAGGCGCGGGTGCGGCTGTCATCGAGACGCAGGAACGGCGTGAAAATCTTCTCCCAGGCCATTTCCGGCACGCCCGGCCCGTCATCCTCGACATCGACCCGACAGCGCTGCTGCCCCACCTGATAGCTGACGGTCACCCGTGATTGAGCGTGGCGCATGGCATTGCTCACCAGGTTCTGCAACGCCCGGTGCAGGTAGCGCGGCTCGGCCTCGACCCACGCGTCGTCGTTGTCAGCGGCGGACAGGCACAAGCCGCGCTGCACCGTGACGTCGGCGCGTAACGGCGCCAGTTCTTCGATCACCTGATTGACCAACGCATCCAGATCGATCCGCTGAAAATTCAGCGCCGGTGAGCCCTGCTCCAGCCGCGCGTAAGTGAGCATCTCGTCCACCAGCTTATCGAGGTCCTCGATGTCGTGGTCCATGCCTTCACGGTATTTTTCCAACGCCTGCGGCGTGGTGGCCGAGCCGATCATTTCCAGACCAAAACGCAGTCGTGCCACGGGTGTGCGCAGCTCATGAGACACGGCGCGCACCAATTCACGCTGGATCGCCAGCAACTGCTGCAAGTGCTCGGCCATGCCGTTGAACGCCGAGGCCAGCCGTCCCACCGAGTCCGCACCGCGTGCCGGAACGCGGGTTTCCAGACTGCCCTTGGCGATGCGCGTGGCGGCCGCTTCCAGGCCACGCAAACGGCGCTCAAGTTGCCGCACCAACAGATAGACGATCAAACCGATCAGGCTCAAACCAAGGGCGGCGATCAGCACCAGCCACTCCGGCGGATAAGGATTCATCTGATACAACGGACCGATTTCCAGCACCCACGGCGTACCGACCATGCCAGCAAACACCCGGATCGAGTCGCCGCCCTTGCCCAGCGCCATCACCGTGTCGCCCTCGGACACCCGGCGACGCTGGTCCTCGTCCATGTCCGCCTGCTCGACCTTCACCAGCCGCAAGTCGAAACCAAACCCTTTGTCACGCTTCAACTGCGCCAGGCGTTCGGGCTGCTCCGCCACCGGGTAACGCACCAGTTCATCGGCCAACAGGTAAATAGTCGCCCGGGCCAGTTGCTCGCTGATCTGCTGGACCTCCCCCGTCAGCACCAGCTGTTGCTTGTCGCTGACCAACCGGTAAACCTTCGCCGCATGCGGGCCGGTCTGTTCCACCAGCGCCTGACCGCGCAGCACGCGGGTGCGCTGGGTGAGGTCGAGGTCGGTCTGGGCAAAGGTCTTTAGCGCCAGAGGAATCCCCAGCAACCGCTCCCACACCAGCAAGGCACGGTGGCGCTCGGTTTCGTTCATCGGGTTCAGGTTGTCGGCCATCAACGAGAACGTGCCGTGGGCCAGGCGTTCACGGTATTGCTCGCTGCGCACCTGGTTGAGCAAGTGCAACGCCAGCACGCCGAGTACCGCCACCAGAATCAGCGCCGCGCACATGCCGCCGTAAATGCGCAGGAAGATCGAGTTCACAGCGTGCAGGCTTCCGGAACGAACAGATAACCTTTACTGCGGATGGTCTTGATCAGCCGCGGATGCTCCGGGTCATCGCCGATCTTGGGGCGGATGCGCGAGATACGCACGTCGATGGAACGGTCCTGGCCGTCATAGCCAATACCGCGAAGCGCGGTGAAAATCTCTTCTCGGGACAGGATGCGCCCGGCGTTGGCCACCAGCAGCCAGAGCAGATCGAACTCGGCGCTGGTCAGTTCGATGCCGTTGTCATTCAGCCAGGCTTCGCGCAGTGCGTTGTCCACCACCAACGGGCCAAACTGCAGACGCCGTTGTTTTTCCGGCGCCACTTCAGGGGCTTCACTGCGTCGCAACAAGGCCTGGATACGCGCCAGCAGCAGTCGTGGGCGAACCGGTTTGCACACGTAGTCGTCGGCGCCCAGGTCGAGGCCAAGAATCTGGTCGGTGTCGTCGGTGCGGGCGGTGAGCATCAGGATCGGGCCGTCATACTTGTCGCGGACCTTGCGGCAGATGCTCAGGCCATCTTCGCCCGGCAACATCAGGTCGAGGATCACCAGGTCCGGTTTTTCCTTGATGATCCGTGCCGCGGCCAAGGCGCCATTGCCCTCGATCGATACGCGCAGGCCATTGGCTTCCAGGTAATCGCGGGTCAGTTCGGCCAGACGCTGGTCGTCCTCGACAATCAATACCTGCCAGGCTTCTTGCTCCACGGTGACCTCTGCTTGCCAACAACACTAATAAGGAAGGATCCGCCCGTCTTTTTGTAATGATTGGGGAGGATAAGAATGCGTACGCACTGGCCGATTGTATAAACGTCGCTCGCCGAGAACACAAGCCGGTAAATGCGTTCGGACAACCCGGCTTTTTGTGATAGGGTTCGCGCCCTTAAAAATCCAAATGACCGTTTTCAATCATTGAAAATCAGTGAAAAACGGCGCGCTCCAGCTACGTCGCGGCCTACACGCCCGTTCTACCTTTCACACACAATTTACGCACAGGTTTATCCACAGGTAGTACGTTGCAATCCCCCCCCCAAACGCATTATCTTGTAGCCCGGCGCGAAAAAAACCCTACATGTAGGGTTTTGCGTAAAAAACCAAACACAAACCAGACACCCATTTCAAGCGCTTTTATTGCCTCTTTCCGGTTGAACCAAACGAATTTTTGAAAGACCAAACCGCGCGTGCGGATGGCTGCTGTTTTTCAGCCCAAGGGGAGAAACAGTACGGGTGTTGCAGTCCCCAACTGTCACCCAGCAAGGAACTCGGTCTCAGGCACATGGCTTGATACCAAAGACTTCGGCATGGAAGCGGCGCTCAATAGCCCCCTTCCTGACTGTCCCGAAGTTGGTATGCCCGGCACTCGCCGGTTGTAGTGCTTCAGGACGGAACGGTGGGCACCGTGATGGTGCCCAAACAAACATAGAGAATGTGGAGACACCCATGCAAACCGACACAACTCGCGAGAACCCGCAGGGCACCTTGCCGCAGGCCGCTGATTCGACTTCGGATCTGTCCGCCACCGCGCCTGGCCAGCTGCGCGTGATCAAGCGTAACGGCACTGTCGTTCCTTACACCGATGACAAGATTACCGTCGCCATCACCAAAGCGTTTCTTGCAGTTGAGGGCGGCACCGCTGCCGCTTCGTCGCGAATCCACGACACCGTTGCCCGTCTGACCGAACAAGTCACCGCGACCTTCAAGCGTCGCATGCCATCGGGCGGCACGATCCACATCGAAGAAATCCAGGACCAGGTTGAACTGGCCCTGATGCGTGCCGGCGAGCAGAAAGTGGCGCGCGACTACGTGATCTACCGTGATGGTCGTTCGAAAGAACGCGCCGCCCACGCGCCGGCCGAGGAAGCGGTCAACGCTCACCCGTCGATCCGCATCACCCGCGCCGACGGCACCTTTGCTCCGCTGGACATGAGCCGCCTGAACACCATCGTCACCGAAGCGTGCGAAGGCCTTGCAGAAGTCGACGGCGACTTGATCCAGCGCGAAACCCTGAAAAACCTGTACGACGGCGTGGCCCTGACCGACGTCAACACTGCGTTGGTGATGACCGCCCGTACCCTGGTCGAGCGTGAGCCGAACTACTCGTTCGTGACCGCTCGCCTGCTGATGGACACCCTGCGTGCCGAAGGCTTGAGCTTCCTGGAAGTCGCTGAAAGCGCCACTCACCACGAAATGGTCGACCTGTACGCCAAGGCCCTGCCTTCGTACATCGCCAAGGGTATCCAATTCGAATTGCTGAACCCGGTCCTCGCTACCTTCGACCTGGAAAAACTCGGCAAAGCGATCAACCACGAGCGCGATCAGCAGTTCACGTACCTGGGCCTGCAAACCCTGTACGACCGTTACTTTATCCACAAGGACGGTATCCGCTTCGAACTGCCGCAGATCTTCTTCATGCGCGTGGCCATGGGCCTGGCGATCGAAGAGAAGAACAAGGAAGACCGTGCGATCGAGTTCTACAACCTGTTGTCGTCCTTCGACTACATGTCGTCGACCCCGACCCTGTTCAACGCCGGCACCCTGCGTCCACAGCTGTCGAGCTGCTACCTGACCACCGTGCCGGATGACCTGTCGGGCATTTACCACGCGATCCACGACAACGCCATGTTGTCGAAATTTGCGGGCGGCCTGGGCAACGACTGGACGCCGGTTCGTGCGCTCGGTTCGTACATCAAGGGCACCAACGGCAAATCCCAGGGCGTTGTTCCGTTCCTGAAAGTGGTGAACGACACCGCGGTAGCCGTTAACCAGGGTGGCAAGCGCAAAGGCGCTGTCTGTGCCTACCTGGAAACCTGGCACATGGACATTGAAGAGTTCATCGAGCTGCGCAAGAACACCGGTGATGATCGTCGTCGTACCCACGACATGAACACCGCTAACTGGATCCCTGACCTGTTCATGAAGCGCGTCTTCGATGACGGCCCGTGGACCCTGTTCTCGCCGTCCGAAGTACCGGACCTGCACGACCTGACCGGCAAGGCCTTCGAAGAGCGTTACGAGTACTACGAAGCCCTGTCCCAGTACCCAGGCAAGATCAAGCTGTTCAAGACCATCCAGGCCAAAGACCTGTGGCGCAAAATGCTGTCCATGCTCTTCGAAACCGGCCACCCATGGCTGACCTTCAAAGACCCGTGCAACCTGCGCAGCCCGCAGCAGCACGTCGGCGTGGTTCACAGCTCGAACCTGTGCACCGAGATCACCTTGAACACCAACAAGGACGAGATCGCCGTTTGCAACCTGGGCTCGATCAACCTACCGAACCACATCACTAACGGCAAGCTCGACACCGCCAAGCTGGAACGCACCGTGAACACCGCCGTTCGCATGCTCGATAACGTTATCGACATCAACTACTACTCGGTGCCACAAGCGAAGAACTCCAACTTCAAGCACCGTCCGGTCGGTCTGGGCATCATGGGCTTCCAGGACGCGCTGTACCTGCAGCACATTCCTTACGGTTCCGATGCTGCCGTCGAGTTCGCCGACAAGTCGATGGAAGCGGTCAGCTACTACGCGATCCAGGCTTCCTGCGACCTGGCTGACGAGCGCGGCGCCTACGAGACGTTCCAGGGTTCGCTGTGGTCCAAAGGCATCCTGCCGCTGGATTCGCAACAGATCCTGATCGAGCAACGTGGCCAGAAGTACATCGACGTTGACCTGAACGAATCCCTGGACTGGGCACCGGTTCGCGCCCGTGTACAAAAAGGCATTCGTAACTCCAACATCATGGCCATCGCACCGACCGCGACCATCGCCAACATCACTGGCGTCTCGCAGTCGATCGAACCGACCTACCAGAACCTCTACGTGAAATCGAACCTGTCGGGCGAATTCACCGTGATCAACCCGTACCTGGTTCGCGACCTGAAGGCTCGCGGCCTGTGGGACTCGGTCATGATCAACGACCTGAAGTACTACGACGGTTCGGTGCAACAGATCGAACGCATCCCGCAAGAACTCAAAGAGCTCTACGCGACCGCCTTCGAAGTGGACACCAAGTGGATCGTTGACGCGGCCAGTCGTCGTCAGAAGTGGATCGACCAGGCTCAGTCGCTGAACCTGTACATCGCCGGCGCCTCGGGCAAGAAGCTGGACGTGACCTACCGCATGGCTTGGTACCGTGGCCTGAAAACCACTTACTACCTCCGTGCCCTGGCCGCGACCAGCACCGAGAAGTCGACCATCAACACCGGCAAGCTGAACGCTGTTTCCAGCGGCGGCAACCACGGTGAAGATTCGGTCCTGGCAGCACCTGCCGGTCCTGCTCCAGTGCCGAAGGCTTGCGCCATCGACGAGCCGGATTGCGAAGCTTGCCAATAAGCTGAGCCGGTAGGCGCTGCAAGGCGCTTACTCGAAACCCCCGACGGGCCTCTGGTTTGCCGGGGGTTTTCTTTTGCCTCACCTTTAAGATTTTGTCTTGCCCACAAAAAAGCCCCTCTTGCGAGGGGCTCTTTGTGCAGCGCTTTCAACCAACCAGCATCAGGTCATCTGAATGATGGTTTGCATGATGGTGCTTTGGGTGGAGATGGTCTTGGCGTTCGCTTGGTAGTTACTCTGGGCCTTAATCAGGTCGACCAGTTCATTGGTCAGATTGACGTTGGACTCTTCCAGAGAGTTGGAATTGATCTCGCCCAAGGTACCAGTGTTCGGCGCATCGTAGCCCGGGATACCCGACGCGTAGGTTTCTTTCCAGCCGGTGCCGCCAATTGGCTGCAGACCTTGCTCGTTGGTGAAACTGGCGAGCGAGATCTGGCCGATGGCCTTGGTCTGGCTGTTGCTGAAGTTGGCGAGCATCACACCGCTGCCGTCGATGGTCAAGTTGGTGATCTGGCCCGTGGCGTAACCGTTCTGTGTAGGAATCGAACGCGCGGTGTCGGCGTTGAACTGCTTGGTATTGCTCATGGAGATAGTTACACCAGCCGGGTCGGCGGCGGCGCCATTGGCTGCCCACACACCATTGGTCACCTTGCCGGGAATCCAGCCTGTGACCTTCAGGTCAGGGCTGACGATCGGTGCCGGCACGGCTGGAGTGGTCACCGAAACCAGCTTGCCCGAGGTGTCGAACACCATGGTCGAAGCGACCGGTGGCGAAGCGGCAAGAGTCGGGTCGCTGCCATTCGGGTTGCGACCATCGATCAAGGTGTAGGTTTGCCAAGTGTTCGCGCCAGTCTTGACCATGAATTGATCCATGACGTGCGAATTACCCTGAGTGTCGTAAATCGGGGTGCTGAACTGCTTGGTGAAAGTTTCCTGCTTCGACGGGTCAAACTTGTTGGCGGGAAGAGCCTGGTCGATGATCGGCGCCGTGGAGTTCAGGTTGATTGTCGACGAAACAGTGGTGGTGGTCTTCGGTGCCAGGTTCGACGTATCAATGCGCAGGTCAGTCAAAACGCCATTGATAATCTTGCCATTGGCATCCACCCCGTAACCCTGCAGACGCGCAGAGCCATCGGTGTTGGTCACGTAACCGTCCTTGTCGACCTTGAACGTACCGGCACGGGTGTAGGACAGCGAGCCGTTATCGTTCAGCACGAAGAAGCCGGAACCGTTGATACCCATGTCCAGCACGTTGCCGGTATTGCTGACGTCGCCCTGGGTGAACTGCTGGGAAACGTTGGCCAGGCGCACGCCGTTACCGATGGTTTTGCTGCCGGAACCCAGCTTGGTGGCCGAATAAACGTCTTCGAATTCTGCACGGGACGATTTGAAACCGGTGGTCGCGACGTTGGCGATGTTGTTGCCGGTTACGTCCAGTTGTTTGTTGGCTGCATAGAGACCGCTAAGGCCGATATTGAAAGACATATTCCACTCCTTTGTGCCGTGTTAGCCGGCTCTACATACCAATGGTTTTAACTTTGGACAGGGCGATGCTGCCCAGCCCGGCCAGATTGAGCATCAACTCACCGCCGGTCTGGCTGATGGTCACGCTGTTGACCGTTGCTGGCAGGTTGGTGATCAGCGATACCGCCTTGCTATCGATGGTCGTCGATGCCGCGAAGGTGTAAGTGCCCGACGCCAGGGCTTTACCCGCAGAGTCCTTGCCGTCCCAGATGAAGCTGGAATTGCCGGTTGCCTGAGCCCCTAGATCGATGGTGCGAACAAGCTTGCCCTCCGCGTCCGTGATCTTCACCGTAACTCCCGCCACCGACGCCGGGAGCACGACCTCACCGCTAAACGACTTCGAGGTATCGACCACGGCTTTGCTTCCCGGTGCGATGACCGAGCGCCCCACCAGCGACGAGGCTTGCAACGCCTGCGACGAGCTGTTGCTGGCGGCAATTTTGCTCACGCTGGTGTTGAGCGTAGTGATCCCTTCCAGACTACTGAACTGCGCCAACTGAGCCACGAACTCACCGTTGTCCTGCGGTTCGAGCGGGTTCTGGTTTTTCAGCTGGGTCACCAGCAGTTGCAGGAACGCGTCCTTGCCCAGAGACTGCTTGCCGGTGGCGCTGTTCGTCGCGGACGCCAGGCCATCGGCACTGGTGTTGGTCTTGGTCTTGATCGAAGAGTTGGCCAAGATGTCTTTGAGGCTAGGGCCACTGGTGGTATCGGTAATACTCATCTGAGTCGCCCCTTATCACTGACCGAGGGTCAGGACCTTCTGCATCATGGTTTTGGCGGTGTTCATCATTTCGGCGTTGGTCTGGAACGAGCGGCTCGCGGAAATCATGTCAGCCATTTCTTCCACCACGTTGACGTTCGGGTAGTAGACGTAGCCCTTGCCGTCGGCCGCCGGATGGTTCGGCTCGTAGCGCGCCTCAAGGTTGCTCTGGTCTTCGACTACGCCAAGCACTTGCACACCTTGACCGGCCGCGTCCTGGCTCTGGAACAGCGAATCGCTGCCGCCGCTCTGGCCGCCCTGGAACATGGTGGCAAATACCGGGTGCCGTGCACGGTAGGTCTGGTCGATGCTCGAGGAGACGGTCTCGGCGTTGGCGATGTTACTGGCGACGGTGTTCAAGCGAGTGGTCTGGGCACTCATGCCGCTACCGGCAATGTTGAAAACACTGGATAGAGACATGGCTTACTCTCCGCGCAGGGCTGATACCAGCCCTTTGAATTTGCTGTTGAGCAGGGTGAAGCTGGCCTGGAAGCCGACGGCGTTTTCCGCGTAGTTCGACTGCTCAAGCTGGGCGTCCACGGTGTTCTGGTCGATCGACGGTTGCATCGGCGTGCGATACAGCAGCGACTCGTCGCCATTGCCCAGTCCTTCGGCTTCGATATGACGGTTGTTGGTCATGTTCAAGGCGAAAGTGCCGCTCTTGGTCTTCTCATTCTGCTCGGCGAGCACTTTCGAGAAGTCCAGATCCCGAGCCTTGTAGTTCGGGGTGTCGGCATTGGCGATGTTGTTGGCCAGGACTTCGGCACGCTGAGCGCGGTAGCCCAGGGCTTGTTCGTGGATACCGAGCGCTTTATCGAAGCTGATGCTCATGTCGGGAAACCTTCGGGTGACCTGATTTTTCGTAACAGAGACATAGCAAGCGGCGTGCCAATTCAAAAAAGGCCGTAAACCGGGGCTATGCGGGCAGTGGCAACGTGGCAATGCCAGAAAAGCGGCAACCGATTTCCGCCGCCTGCCGCTTTTCTGCCGCTCGCCTCCCAAAAATCGCAGGCAAAAAAAACGGGAGCCCCTGAGGACTCCCGTTTTTTTTATACCGTCAACGAATCACTTCGCCTGGTAAATGATCCCCGGGCTGCATTGGACCATTTGGTAATGGTCCGGCAAACCGTTCAGCGCCTCGGAAGCACCGAGGAACAGATAACCGCCTGGCTTCAACGTGCTGTGAATGCGCAACAGGATGTCCTTCTTCACCTCGGCGGAGAAGTAGATCAGCACGTTGCGACAGAACACGATATCGAACTTGCCGAGGCTCGCGTAGCTGTCCAGCAGGTTGAACGAGCGAAACTCCACCCGGCTCTTGATCGGCGCCTTGATGGCCCAGCGCCCCGGCCCTTTCGGGTCGAAGTAACGCTGAAGGCGCTCGGGCGACAGACCACGGCCGATGGCCAGGCTGTCGTACTCGCCGGTCTTGCAGTTGGTCAGCATGGTGCCGGACAGGTCGGTGGCAACGATTTGCACGCCCATCTTCAACTGGCCCATGTTCACGCGCTCGAACTCATCGATCGACATCGACAGCGAATACGGTTCCTGACCCGACGAACACGCCGCCGACCAGATCCGCAGACGCTGGCCAGGGGCGGCCTTGATCGCGGCGGGCAGCACCTTGTTCTTCAAGACTTCAAACGGATAGGTGTCACGAAACCACAGGGTTTCGTTGGTGGTCATGGCATCCACCACCATCTCGCGCAAACCGCTGCGTGGCTGGGTCTGGATGCGCTGGACCAGCTCACCCAGGGACTTGATGCCTTGCTGTTCCATCAGTTTGTTGAGACGGCTCGAGACCAGGTATTGCTTGTTTTCACCGAGCAAAATGCCACAGGCTTTTTCCAGGAAGACCCGGAACTGTTCAAAATCCAAATTACCCGTAGACAAAGATGCCGCCTCTTAAATCGTGTTAACCGCCAGGGGCAGAAGGCCCCTAGCTGATGTCTGCTGCTTTGATCCGGTTGACTACCCGGGATGCCAGGTCATCAGGACGGAATTTGGCAAGGAAGTCATCGGCACCGACCTTCTTGACCATCGCCTGATTGAATACACCCGACAACGAAGTATGCAGGATGATGTGAAGCTTTTGCATGCGAGGGTCGCTGCGGATCTCGGCCGTGAGGGTGTACCCGTCCATCTCCGGCATCTCGATGTCGGAAATCATCATCAGGAACTCCTCTTCCGGCTTCTTGCCCTCGTCGACCAGCTTGCGCAGGTAATCCAGCGCTTGCCGACCGTCGTTCAACGCCACCACTTCGACACCGACCGTCTGCAGGCAACGGGTCACCTGCTTGCGCGCCACCGACGAGTCATCGACCGTCAAAACCCGCAAGGACAACGCCTTGTGCTGAGTCTCGACATCCACCACGCCAACCGAAATCGCTTCCGGTGTCGGCGCCACCTCTGCCAGCACTTTCTCGACGTCGATGATTTCGACTAACTGATTGTCGACCCGAGTCACAGCCGTCAGGTAATGGTCGCGTCCCGTGCCCTTGGGTGGCGGATGAATCTCCTCCCAATTCATGTTGACGATGCGTTCTACCGATCGCACCAGGAAACCCTGGGTCTTGGTGTTGTACTCCGTGATAATCACGAAGGGATTGCTTTGATCTTTCAGCGCACCGGAACCGGTCGCCATCGCCAGATCAAGAATCGGAATGGTCGCCCCCCGAATACTTGCCACACCGCACACGACAGGACTGGATTTTGGCATCAGCGTCAGTTTGGGGCATTGCAGCACCTCCCGAACCTTGAACACGTTGATCCCATACAGCTGCTGGCCGTCAAGACGGAACAACAACAGCTCAAGGCGATTTTGCCCTACCAGTTGCGTGCGCTGGTTTACCGCATCCATTACACCAGCCATGCACAGACTCCTACACCAACGCTTAAGTGTGTTGCGACGCGCATTCATCACTAAACGGCACGGCGCTTGCTTTTTAACTCTTATGAACACAGAACCGACATTTTTCCGACGCCTGACATCAAATGCCCGCACATTAATGTGCGCGATGTCGGCCGTTTGCCTGTTCAACGCTGGCAGCCCTGCCCTTGCTGACGCGGTTACCTTGCCTGACATGCTTATCGGCGTCACTCAGGGCTTTCTTGAATTCACCGTAGAAGACTATCTGGCGACCAGTCAAACGCAAGGCCGTTACGAGATCGAGGTCAACCAGCTCGATCCACGCCTGCGCATGCCCATGTGCGACAAGGAATTGACAGCGACCCTGGAGAGCCCGGCCAAGCCATTAGGCCGCGTCACGGTCAAAGTTCGCTGCGAGGGCGCGTCGCCCTGGACCGTCTTCGTACCCGCTCAAGTGCACCTGTTTCGCGACATTGTGACCACCACCCGCCCGCTGCGACGCGCCGGTATCGTCGAGCCCGACGATGTGACCTTGCGCGAGCGCGACATCAGCCTTATCAACCAGGGTTACCTGACTTCTGTCGACCAGGCGATCGGGCAGAAACTTACCCGACCAATGGTCGCCGATCAGGTCATGACCCTGGTGCACATGGAACAGGCAGAAGTCATCAGTAAGGGCGACCAGGTGGTGATTACCGCCCGCAGCGGTACGCTCAGCGTGCGCATGCCGGGCGAAGCGCTGTCCAACGGCGGCTTGCGCGAACAGATTCGGGTGAAAAACCTCAACTCCCAGCGGGTCATCAAGGCGCAAGTCACCGCGCCCGGCCAAGTGGAAGTGGCCATGTAGAACACTGGCGCGCCGCTCGACTGTTCCTTAAACTGTGCCCCATGCAGGGCAAGCGCTGACGCGCGCAAGCTCATTGATAACGGGGCCTAAAGTTTTTCCGGGTATGGCCGAAAACATGGCAAGCGTCCAAATACCCAGAGGTTTTTTTATCATGGTCATCGATTTCAGCCGTTTAAACAGTTCCCCGTCACTTACCGGCAGTACACGGACCAGCGCCGCGAAGGAAACCGCCGAAGCTGGCAAATCCGCACCGCTGAATACCCCGGCCGAGCAGGTCAGTACCGCTAAAAGCGGGGAATCGGTACATCTCAGCAATGAGGCTCAACAGTTGCAGAAGGTCACTGACAAGCTGCGCGATCAGCCTGCCGTCGACAACGCCCGCGTGGCCGAGTTGAAAGCAGCGATTGCCGATGGCAGCTACAAAGTCGACAGCAACCGTGTAGCCAGCAAACTGCTCAACTTCGAAGCCCAGCGCTAGGCCAAGGCCCGCGCCAGGCTTTTGGACGCTTAAAACCCAAGGCCAGCCATGCACGACTCTAATTTACTGCAACTGATCACTGACGATTTCGCTCCAGCACAGCATTTGCTGGCGTTACTGCAAGCCGAGTCCCTCGCCTTGCACGGTCGTGACATGCCACTGCTGGAAGAAATTCTGGCGCAGAAACAGGCATTGATCATTTTGCTCGATCAGCATGGCCGCAAGCGCAGTGAAATCCTCGCCAGCCTCAAACTGCCGACCAACCGCAACGGCCTGGAGCAACTCGCCAGCCATTCGAGCATTGGCGATCAGTTACTGGAGCGGAGCGATGTGCTGACCGATCTTCTGGCGCAGTGCCAGGCGGCCAACATCAAGAATGGCCAGTCGATTCTGGTGCAACAGGCCGCGACGGCCAATCAGCTGAAAATCCTCAACGGCGGCGAGCCGCCAGCGCTCTATGATGCACGCGGATCAACCTCCATGCTTGCGAAGCCGCGCGCGCTCAGTCAGGCTTGAGCCTGCCGAAAAGCACGCACTATCAAGACGCGAAACATGCTGGCAAACTAATGGCCAGCCGTAGTCATATTTTGTCTGGAGATCGATGAACCGTGTTCAATGCCTTAAGCGCGGAAGATGCTCCGCAGCCACCCAAGGTGCTCACCACGCCTCTGGAGATCTCCGGCAACCTGCGTCAACTGCAAGACAGCCATGATCCGCTGATCATCACGTTCCATGAGCGCAGCCAGCGCTTCCAGAGTTATCTGGTGGACATCGACCGTGACAGCAACATGATTGCCCTGGACGAAATGATTCCCCGCGACGGTGAACGTTTCCTGCTGGCAGGCGAACCGTTCAAGGTAGAAGGCTTTCACGACGGCGTACGTATTGCCTGGGAAAGCAACGGTCCGTTGACCATCGACGAATCCGATGGTGCTCGCTGCTACCGTGGGCCCCTGCCCTCCGAGGTGGTTTACCATCAGCGCCGTAATGCATTCCGCGCGGCATTGAAGCTGGCACAACTGGTCAACGTCGATCTGGGCGGAGAAAAACTCAAGTCGCCGATCAGTGGCAAGCTCCTGGACATCTCGGCCACCGGCTGCAAGTTGCGCTTCGAAGGCGACATCACGGGCAGCCTGCAACTGGGTCAGGTCTATGACCGCTTCACCGCCGCCCTGCCCTTTGGCAACATGACGGCTCCGGTCGAATTGCGTTATCTGCACTTCGAAGAAAGGATCTCCACCACCTTCGCCGGCGTACGCTTTCACAACATGAGCGGGCTGGTGCAGCGCCAGGTCGAGCGGTTCGTCTATCAGCTTCAGCGCGAAGCACGGCGCTTCGACAAAGACGACATGTAATACGACGTTTCAATAGAAAACGGGCAGTCCCTTGCGGCGACTGCCCGTTTTTTTATGCGTTGGATCTAAGGCCTGGCCTCGGTAAAACTTTGCTCGCGACCCGCGTTAGGGTCTTCGGGCGGTGGATCGGTTTCGGGCTCTGGCTCTGGTTCTGGTTCAGGTTCAGGTTCAGGTTCAGGTTCAGGTTCAGGATTGATCGGGTTCTGCATCTGGTCCTGCACCACCTGTTCATCGACACGCGGGTCAAGGCAAGCCACCAACGGTGAACTCGACATGCTGTCCGGCATGGCGACGTGATGCAGCGGTGCATCGTCCACCTGATGCAGGTTGGTCACCGCTTTCGGGCGAATCCGCCACACCAGCACCAACGCGAAGAAACTGAAGAAGGCATAGAGCATGTGACTGCCGAACATTTTCATCAGTACCCCGGCCACCAGCGGCCCGATACTGGCACCGACACCGTAGGTCACCAACAGCATCGCCGTCAGGGACACCCGCCGATCACCCTCGACGTGGTCGTTGGAAAACGCCACCGCCAATGGATACAGGCAGAACTGCACCAACGAACAGAAGAACCCGGCAATAAACAGCACCTCCAGCGGCACTTGCTTGATGATCGCCAGTGGCAATGCAGCCAGCGCCAGGCTAAATGCAAAACAGCGGATCAACAGTGCCCGGTCATAACGATCGGACAGCCAACCCAGCGGCCACTGCACCACCAGACCGGCGAAAATGCAGCTACCCATGAACAGACCGACCTGCTCCGTGGACAAGCCTTGCTGCGAGGCGTACAGCGGCGCCAGGCCGTAAAACGAACCGACGATCAGCCCTGCCCCAAGCACCGTGCTCAACGATTGCGGCACGCGCTTGATAAAAAACCGCGGCTCCATCGGCGCGGGGTGCAACGCCGCCGGGTGAATCCGCTGGGTCAGGGCCACCGGCACCAGACACAGGGCAAAGCAAAGAGCGACCAACATCAACAGTTCCAAGCCCAGCGCCGGGTGCATGACCAGGATCAATTGACCCAACACCAGCCCCAGGTACGAGGCGATCATGTAGCCGCTGAAAACGATGCCACGTTGCTTGGCTTCGGCCTGCTCATTGAGCCAGCTTTCGATGACCATGTACTGGCACATCATCCCGAGGCCGACGATGACCCGGAGGAAGATCCAGGCAGGCAACCAGTCGACCAGGCCATGGCCCAGCACCGCCGCGCCGACAATCCCGGCGCAGACTGAATAAGCTCGGATATGCCCGACCCGGGCAATCAGCCGATGGCCGATCTTGCCGCCCAGCACCAGGCCGAAATAGTTGGCTGCCATCAACGCCCCGACCCACAGGCTGTCGACATGGTCGGCGGCCAGGCGCAAGGCCAGGTAAGTACTCAACAGGCCAGAGCCGATCAACATCATCAGCGAGGCAAAATAAAGCGCTCGAAAGGGTTTCCAGATTTGGCGCATCGGCGTTCCGAGCGGCTCCTTGCAGTGAGAATCGGGCTACCCGAAAAGATAGCCCGAAGACGATGGAACGTCAGGCCTGAGCAGCCAGGATACGGCGCTCCCAGGGAGTAATTTCATCAAAGAAGCTGGTCAACTCCATGGTCTTCGAAGCGACGTAGCCTTCGATGAACTCCTTGCCAAACAGTTCCTTCGCCAATTGACTACGTTTCAGACGCTCAATAGCGGCATGCAAGGTACACGGCAACGAAAGATTGTCCGGCACTTCGAATTCACCCTGGATCGCCTCGCTCGGCTCCAGTTTGTGTTCAATGCCATACAACCCTGCGGCAAGACTGGCGGCGATCGCCAGATAGGGATTTGCATCGGCCCCCGGCAAGCGGTTCTCGACCCGACGAGCGGCTGGGGAGCTGGCCGGAATACGCAAACCGGCCGCACGGTTGTCGTGGGACCAACAGGCATTATTCGGCGATGCGAAGGGATGGCACAAGCGCTGATAAGAGTTCACGTTCGGCGCGAACAACGCGGTGAAATCCGCCATGCCGGCCTGCTGACCCGCGATGAAATGGCGGAACGCTGCGGTTGGCTCACCGGCCTGGTCGCTGAACACGTTACGCCCGCTGCCGATCTCGACGATGCTCTGGTGAATATGCATCGAACTGCCCGGCGTGTGTGCCAGGGGTTTGGCCATGCAGACCACGGTCAGGCCATGCTTGAGCGCAACTTCTTTAAGTAAATGTTTGAACAGGAAGGTCTGGTCGGCCAACAGCAGCGGGTCGCCGTGCAGCAGGTTGATCTCAAACTGGCTGACGCCCATCTCGTGCATGAAGGTATCGCGCGGCAAGCCCAGGGCCGCCATGCATACGTAGACTTCACTGAAGAATGGCCGCAAGCCGTTATTGGAACTGACACTGAACGCCGAAAGACCGTCCTCGCGACGACCGTCCAGGCCCAGCGGCGGCTGGAACGGTTGAGTGGGGTCGGTGTTGGGCGCAAACACAAAGAATTCCAGCTCGGTCGCCACTACCGGCGCCAGGCCGAGGGCCGCATAACGCGCGATCACGGCTTTGAGTTGGCCGCGGGTCGACAGAGACGAGCTTTCGCCGCTCAGCTCGTCCGCATCGCAAATGGCGAAAGCTCGTGGCTGTTTGCTCCAGGGCAAGCGATGGATCTGTGCGAGATCGGGCACCAGCGCCAGGTCGCCATCATCGCTTCCATAAAAGCGCGCTGGCGGATATCCGCCCATGATGCATTGCAGCAGCACCCCCCGTGCCATCTGCAAACGCCGCCCCTCGAGAAAGCCTTCGGCGGTCATTACCTTGCCGCGCGGTACGCCATTCAAGTCCGGCGTGACACATTCAATCTCATCAATGCCCGTCAATCGCTCCGCGAGTGAACAATGGCCATCGGTTGTCATGACGCAATCCTTTTTGTTATGCAAGCCGCGAACGGCGACCCGTACAAAATAGGCTCCGCCTGTTTGGAATATCAAGCAGCGGCCAACAAAAAGAACCGGTCAGGGCAGATAGAGGTTGAACACTCCACCACCCAGCGGACCACCATTGCTGATTTCGGTGCGTCCGCCCACGCCATTACGCTGATGAAGTGCGGCAATCCGCCCGGCAAAGTACAGGCCCAGGCCAGTGCTTCCGCTGCTGTGGTTGATGCCCTGCACGTAATCGGCCTGACGCTCGATCATCTCGGGAGGATAACCCTCGCCATCGTCGTTGACGGTCAGCACCAATTGCCCGGCTTCATCGCTGACGCTGACCAACACCGCGTGGCGGGCGTAACGAATGGCATTGTTAATGCTGTTGGCCAGCACCGAAGCAATCAGCTCCCGGTCGAAGAAGCCCAGCGGGCTCAACGGGTCCACTTCATAGGTCGCCATAATGCCGCGACTGGCGAACACTTCTTGGTGCGCTGCCAATTGCGCTTCGATGAAGTCATCCAGCTCATGGTAGGCCGGTTGCAATGGCATCTGGTTGACGCCGAGTTTGTACAGACCCAGCAACTGCACCAGCATGCCGTTGAGGTGGGCGAACTCGAAGTCGATGACGCCCTGCTCCGGAGTGTGCTGCTGCGGATCCGGCAAGCGCGCCAGCCATTGACTGTGGGCCTGCATCAGCATGGCCAGGGAGTTCTTCATGTCGTGCACGGTGGAGGCAATCACCGTGGAAAAATCGAGTGCCTGTTCGCGGTCGCTCATTCGCCAAACGCCTTGCTTCGCAGCTTCTGATAACGGGAATAACGCGCATCGGTATCGGGCATCAGGCCGACCATTTTCAGGCAGGCCCGACATTCCTCCAGCTCCGCCGAAGGAGCACTGGTGTCGGTGCCGTGCAGCAGCGACTGCGCCATGTTCAGCGCGATACTGATGTTCTTCGGCTGCATCGCCAAGGCTTTGCGGAACACCTGCCGCGCTTCCACCAGGTTGCCGGTCTTGTATACCCGCACGCCCTGACGGTTGAGGTCGGCAGCGGCGTTGCCGGAATTGAGAATACTCGGATCGTCGGTCAACTTGGCGATGCCCTTCATCACCGCCGGGTCGTCGCCGTAGATTTCCGCACAGTTTTTCAGCATCGAGGCACCGGCGCTGGCCTGCCCGAGCATTTGCAGTTGCTTGGCCACCAGCAGCGCCGCTTCGGCACTCATGAACTGCTCCATGCCATCGAGGCGCATCATTGCCTGCTCGGTAAGCTTCTCGGCGGTTTCGGCATCGTTAAGCAGCAGGCTGGTGGCTTTCATCAGCCGCGCACGAATCTGCAGACCAGGATCGGTAGGGTTTTCCTTGGCCACCGCACTCAGCGTCGTGTTGATTTCCAGCCGGGTCCGGGTATCCAGGCCTTTTTCGCTGCCTTTGCTGATCAAAGCGTGGGCCAGGCCCAGGTTGCTCTCCGCATCCTTGAAACGTGACTGCGCGCCCTGCGCCACGGCCTGACGATAGGCTTTGGCGGCGGTTTCAAAATCTTCGTTGGCCATCGCCAACTTGCCCAGCAGCGCTTGCCGGCGCACCGCCAGCGGCGACAATCGGATCGCCTCTTCCAGCACGTTTTGGGCAGCCCTGGTGTCTCCTTCAGCGATCAGCACATCGGCCATGCCGTCGTAGAGCGCCGGCATCATCGGGAACACTTTCAGGGCTTTTTCGTAGACGCCCTTGGACTGACTGGCCTGGCCGCGCTTGAACAGCAATTTGCCCAGACCGGCAAACGCCCACGGCAAAGGCCGATCAGCAATGATGCTGTTGTAGAGACGCTCCAGCGCTTCGTTCTGATTCAGGTCGCGCAGGGCATCGGCGCGATAGCGCAGGCACAACGGCGAGTAGCGGATGTCTTGCTTGCACAGGGCGATGCAGGCATTGAGCACTTCAACCGGTTTGCCCCGGTCGAGGGCTTGCAGGATCGGCTTGAGCAACGTCTTGCGTTGCTCTAGCCGCTCCAGACGTTGAGCCAGGCCGGAACGGTTGAACGGTTTGGTCAGGTACGCATCGGGTTCGTGTTCCAACGCACTGAGCACCATTGCCTGACTGGTCTCTGCGGTGACCATGACGAACACGGCTTCATGACTGATCAGCTTCTCGATCATCAGGTCTTCAAGCACCTGCTGACCGTTCTTCTTGCCATCGCCCAAGTGAAAGTCCTGCAGGATGAAATCGTAGGCCTTCTGCGAACACATACGCAGCGCCTGTTCTCCGGTGTCGGCAGTGTCGACATCCTTGACGCCCAGCTCGCGCAGCATGGACCTGACGGAACTGCGGAAATCCGAGAAATCATCGACGATCAAAAAACGCTTTTGGTGATACGACAGCATCGAAGCTTTCCAGGCAATTTAAGAAGAAGACCATGACTGTTCGGGTTATCGGCCAGTAGTGGCGTTCCCTTAAGAAGTCATGCCGCTCAGTACGCGCTAAATATTTGAAGGTTTACTGTTGGGCGACATGCTGATCGGCGTGACCAATTGCTTCCGTGATCGAGAAGCCCTCAAGGCCCTGGAGTGAGATGTCGTGCCTGAGCCGCTCCTTGTGATCAGCCCACAAATCGAGGGATCGCCCTTCGTTGAGCGCATCAGTGTCAGCATGCCCCCTTGTCGGTCAGATACTCCTCCCAGCATCGTCAGATCTGAACCCAGAACTTTGCGCCTCTTCGTCGCATCAATTTCACTCCATAAGGCGTGTCTGGAGCAAGGCACAGCAATGACAGACTTTCCCTGTAGATCGTCGGGTGATAGCGCGTAAAAAAGCCCCGCCGGAAAATCGCCCGGCGGGGCTCTTATTTGCCGCTTGGTGCTACCTGCTGACGCGGAGTAAATGCCCTGTCAGACAGGTGACCAAAGAGGCTTGGATTAATGGTGTCCCAGGGCAGGTTCGAACTGCCAACCTTCCCCTTAGGAGGGGGATGCTCTATCCAATTGAGCTACTGAGACACAGGTCGACCACGAAGAAAACGCGGTGCAATGGACGGCGTGCATGTTAACGGGCAGGCCTGCTTTTGTCATGTCGTCCTTTGGGCTTTTTCAGTGTAGGCACACGCCTTGGCGGAGCGTGGCTTTGTTTACCGTGCAAATTGCATCACCTCAAAAAAGCCATCATTGCAAAATGCAATGCAGTCACCTCGAACAAATAACTTAATTCGTTGTTTTTAAAGGATTTAATTGCCGTCAGACTCTTGGCATGCGGGCTGCTTGAGTCGTTCTCCACAGAACAACGGAGGCCTGCCTAATGAACAGCGCCCTTTTACTCTCGAACGCGATTACCCTGGCGACTCTGTTGGGCTTTCATTTTGTCCCCGAGAGCGGTGTTGAGTCAGTTGCCCAACGCATGCCGCATTACCTTCAACTGCAAAAAGCGCCTCAATTGGCGGTAATGAGCGATGAGCGCAGCTTTGTCAGCCAAGAGGTGAGCCAGGAGGGCATCCTGCTGCCAGCTCAGTCTTCCGAACGTTTGGTATTTTGAATCACCCCATCAGGAGCACCGCATGTCCAAATCCGCCGCTGGATTTTTCATCCTCGCCTTACTGAGCGGCATTCTTCATTTGTCAGTAGTACAGGACACTGTCATTACGTTGCCCCTGATCGCCAGCGGCGTATTCGGTGCGCTGTTTGTGCTGGCACTGATTGCCGGGCGCAAGATCAAGTTCGATCCGGTACTGCGTTAACCCTCAACAGATTCAGCAGATTGGCAACTGTGGTGGACAGTTCGCCTGAATTGTCGAGTCGATGGATCTGAGTGCCACCAATTGAACCCTCTGCCGTGAATAACCCATTGCGATGGAGCCTTGCCTCAATCTCCTCAAGACTCTCGCGACCACGGCGCAACAGTCGTTCTCGCAGGACTTGATCCTTGACCGTCAACAGAACCGGCAACAGCGTTGGATACCGGTGCAGCGCCTCAGCCAGATGGCCGCGGGAGCCGTTGACGAGGACATGTCGGCCGTCATTGAGCCATTGATCTATTTCGATCGGAATACCGTAATCCAGGCCATTCGCGTTCCAGAACAGCGCGAAATCACCCTCGACTCTGTGTCGTTCGAACGCTTCCCGGGAAACTCCGATCGCATCCTCACCCACTGATTCGGCCGACCGCGTGATGAACCGACGCACCACTCCACAATTGCGCACCTGCAAAGGCTCTCGAGCGGCTTCGATGAGGCTGTCCTTGCCGGACCCAGAAGGCCCCATCAAGTAAATCAGCCTGCCATCCATCCTGAAATAGCCTCCCACTGCATGTCTGCCCCTAGTAAATCGGCCATATGCCACTATCCTGTACAAAGTAAGGAACACTGATCGAATCCGCACAGCATGCACCTTCAGGCGTCTTCGGACATCACCTGTCGACCAGGAGGATGCGGTCAGTCAAACGGACTAGAGCAAACTTTTCAAACCAGCCCGCATTTCTGATAATGGGTGCTGGCATAAAGCCTTTATCCAGTTCAATATTTGTCACAGAATTGACGCCAATGAACTGGCTGCGTTGAGGCATGATGCGAGCCTCTATCAATTCAGGTTGAACATTTGGCCAGAGTGCTTGTCCTAACAGACATCCTGCGGCCAATCCCGAGAACCGCTCCCCTGAACTAACCGGTTAAATATATGCGCCCATTGAAACAGGCAATTTATTCCAGCCGTACGGCTGACAAGTTCGTCGTACGTCTGCCAGACGGAATGCGTGAACGCATTGCCGAGGTGGCTCGCAATCATCATCGCAGCATGAACTCCGAAATCATCGCGCGCCTTGAGCAGAGCCTTATTCAGGAAGGCGCGTTGGGCGAAGAATTGAGTATGCGTCTGGACAGCCCGGAGCTGTCATTGCACGAACGTGAACTGCTGCAACGCTTCCGCCAACTCTCCCACCGTCAGCAGAACGCTCTTGTCTCGCTGATTGCGCATGATACCGAAATGGCCGCAGACGCTTCCTGATTCATTCCGAATGCTCAAGCCAGCTTAATCGCTGGCTTTTTTTTGCCTGAAATTCGGGCATAAAAAACCCGCCAATTGGCGGGTTTTTAACGTCAGCAAGTCAGAGCAGGAAGATTGTCGCCAGCCCGAGAAAGATGAAAAATCCGCCGCTGTCCGTCATGGCGGTGATCATCACACTGGCACCCATCGCAGGATCGCGCCCCAGCCGCGCCAGGGTCATGGGAATCAACACTCCCGCCAATGCCGCCAGCAACAAGTTGAGCGTCATGGCGGCCATCATCACCACACCCAGAGACCAACTGCCATACAGCAGGTAGGCGACCACGCCGATCACACCGCCCCAGACCAGGCCATTGATCAGACCTACCGCCAATTCCTTGCGCATCAGGCGCGAAGTATTGCCGGTGCTGACCTGATCCAGCGCCATGGCCCGAACGATCATGGTGATCGTCTGGTTACCCGAGTTGCCACCGATACCGGCCACGATCGGCATCAATGCCGCCAGCGCCACCAGCTTCTCGATGGAGCCTTCGAAAAGACCGATCACCCGGGATGCGATAAACGCGGTAATCAGGTTCACGGCCAACCAGGCCCAACGGTTACGCAGGGATTTCCAGACTGACGCAAAAATATCTTCTTCTTCGCGCAGACCCGCCATGTTGAGAACTTCGTTTTCGCTCTCTTCACGAATCAGGTCGACCATTTCATCGATGGTCAGACGACCGATCAGCTTGCCGTTCTTGTCGACTACGGGCGCCGAGACCAAGTCGTAACGCTCGAACGCCTGAGCCGCGTCATAGGCGTCTTCGTCCGGGTGAAAACTCACCGGGTCGCTGGCCATGACTTCAGCAACCTGTTTTTCCGGGTCATTTACCAGCAATCGCTTGATTGGCAACACGCCCTTGAGGACACCGTCGTAATCGACCACGAACAATTTGTCCGTGTGGCTCGGCAGCTCCTTGAGGCGGCGCAGGTAACGCAAAACCACTTCGAGACTGACGTCCTCACGGATCGTCACCATCTCGAAGTCCATCAGCGCACCGACCTGATCCTCGTCGTAGGACAACGCAGAGCGTACGCGCTCACGCTGTTGACCATCGAGGGTTTCCATCAGCTCGTGGACGACGTCTCGCGGTAGCTCGGAGGCCAGGTCAGCAAGTTCGTCGGCGTCCATGTCCTTGGCCGCAGCCAGGAGCTCGTGATCGTCCATGTCGGCGATCAGCGTTTCACGAACCGAATCGGATACTTCGAGCAGAATGTCGCCGTCGCGATCGGCCTTGACCAATTGCCAGAGCGTCAGACGATCGTTCAGCGGCAAGGCTTCAAGGATGTAGGCGACGTCGGCGGAGTGCAAATCATCGAGCTTGCGTTGCAACTCGACGAGGTTTTGCCGGTGAACCAGGTTCTCGACCCGGTCGTGATGCGGACCTTCCTGGCGATGAGTCAGGTCTTCGACCACTCGCTGACGCTGCAGCAGCTCAACAACTTGAGCGAGGCGGTCCTGCAAGCTTTCCTGCGTTTTCTTTACTTCAACTTCAGACATAGGCGAACTCCACTCCCAGCAGCGGGGCACGCCGGAAGGATCAATCAGTCAATTCATGATTGGAAAAAAGGGATACTGAGTAACTACTGGGTAAGTCCATGGAGGTATTCCACAAGCCCCGGCGGGGCTGACGGGCGCAATGATACACCGCCCGACGGTTTTAATCGTTAAAAAATCGTGGCTGAAACAAGCGCTTGCAAGACAAACTTGAGCGCTGTCCTGATCCGTCAAATTGCGACGACTCATCCTGAAAAGAAAACACACCACAGCCGAAAAATGTAGCGACTACCCTTGAGATGGACCGTCATGGAGGACGTTTAATGCCATCGAATGCACATTATTTTTTTTTGATCGCCCTGCTCTGCCCGTCGCCCTGGGCGCTGGCCACGACCGTTCACCGCTGCGAAGCGGCCAACGGGCGCACTACCTTCACTACGTTGAGCTGTGCGGCCGGAGACAGCCTTTCGCTTCAGGATGTGCGCACCTTCACGCCAGGCAGCACAACCGCTCTCATGCCGGAAGCCGAGATTCGTGAAACATCAGGCATGAAAATCAAAAGGAGAGATCCGACTGTCGTCGGCCGGACCGAGGACAAATGTGGAAACCTGATCAGCGCCAGGGAACGCCGCGAAGCCATCATCAATCAGCGGGTTGTCGCTGGCATGAGTCAGCAGGACGTCGAGAGCGCCCTTGGCAAGCCAGACAAGATCAGTATTCGCAATTCAGCGACGAGCTACCGTTACGACACCAGGCGAGGTCGCAGCGCACACGTCGAGTTCGATGAGAAAGGATGCACCAAAGGAAAAGCCAAATCCCAGACGGCAAAAAGCCCGCGTTAAACGCGGGCTTTTTGGTGTTTGGTGCACTCGACAGGATTCGAACCTGTGACCGCTCGGTTCGTAGCCGAGTACTCTATCCAGCTGAGCTACGAGTGCATTTGTGTTTTTATCCCAGATCACAACTGGCTGAAGCAAAGTCATTCGCATTACTGCAAACAACTCTTAAATGGTGCACTCGACAGGATTCGAACCTGTGACCGCTCGGTTCGTAGCCGAGTACTC
>NZ_JASBRE010000002.1:0-250597 GCF_029960815.1 Pseudomonas sp. AL03 | reverse complement strand
TATCCAGCTGAGCTACGAGTGCATTTGTTGCCGCGCATTATAGGCCGTTTAATCTCTATGTAAAGCACTTTTTCTAGTAATTTCAAACACTTACCGAAGAAGCTAGATTACAACGTACTACGCAAATAATGGCGGAGAACGGGGGATTCGAACCCCCGACACCCTTTTGAGGTGTACTCCCTTAGCAGGGGAGCGCCTTCGGCCACTCGGCCAGCTCTCCGCAACACGGGGCGTATATTAACCAGCTTCTTCCCCGTTTGCAAACATAAAAAACGATAAAAATTAATGGCTTGGTTCCTCGTCCTTCTCTTTCTTTATACGCAGGTAAATTTCTTCCCGGTGGACAGCAACCTCTTTCGGGGCGTTGACACCGATACGCACTTGATTTCCTTTGACGCCGAGCACGGTCACGGTGATTTCGCCATCACCTATAATCAGGCTTTCTGCGCACCGACGAGTCAGAATCAGCATACCTTTCTCCTCACGCATTTCATTTCAGGGACAACAGTCTGCAAAAAAAAGGCACTCGACCTACAACCGGAGCGATCGCAGCCCTACATGCCTGAGTATTGACTAGCGCGAGCAAAAGAACAGCTTCGGGTCGCACCATTCAAAAAAACAAAGGGCGCGGTCAGACCGCGCCCTTCGGCAAACGCATCACTCGCCCTGACGGGCCGGCGCGTCCAGTTCGAAAGCCGTGTGCAGAGCGCGCACAGCCAGTTCCAGGTACTTCTCTTCGATCACTACAGAGACTTTGATCTCCGAAGTCGAGATCATCTGGATGTTGATGCTCTCCTTGGCCAGGGATTCGAACATGCGGCTGGCCACGCCTGCGTGGGAGCGCATGCCCACACCGACGATCGACACCTTGGCAATCTTGATATCGCCAACGACTTCACGGGCACCGATCTCGCGAGCGGTGTTTTCCAGCACGGTTTGCGCTGCCTGGAAGTCATTGCGGTGCACGGTGAAGGTGAAGTCGGTGGTGTTATCGTGCGCAACATTCTGCACGATCATATCCACTTCGATGTTCGCGGCACTGATCGGGCCGAGAATCTTGAATGCAACGCCCGGGGTGTCTGGCACGCCACGGATGGTCAGCTTGGCTTCATCGCGGTTGAAAGCGATGCCGGAAATGATCGGCTGTTCCATGGTTTCCTCTTCATCAATAGTAATGAGGGTGCCCGGACCCTCCTTGAAGCTGTGCAGTACGCGCAGCGGAACGTTGTACTTACCGGCGAATTCCACCGCACGGATCTGCAACACCTTGGAACCGAGGCTGGCCATTTCCAGCATCTCTTCGAAGGTAATCTTGTCCAGGCGCTGAGCCACGGACACCACACGCGGGTCGGTGGTGTAGACGCCGTCGACATCGGTGTATATCTGGCATTCGTCAGCCTTCAAGGCTGCCGCCAGTGCCACACCCGTGGTGTCGGAACCGCCACGACCGAGGGTAGTAATGTTGCCGTGTTCGTCGACGCCCTGGAAGCCGGCGACAACAACCACACGACCGGCCTTCAGGTCACCCCGAATCTTCTGTTCATCAATCTGCAAGATACGCGCTTTGTTATGAGCGCTGTCCGTCAGAATCCGCACCTGACTGCCTGTGTAAGACACCGCTGGCACGCCGCGCTTGATCAGCGCCATGGCCAACAGCGCAATCGTTACCTGCTCACCGGTGGAGACGATCACATCCAGCTCACGAGGAACCGGTTGGCCGTCGCCACTGATTTGCTTGGCCAGATCGATCAGACGGTTGGTTTCGCCGCTCATTGCAGACAGCACAACCACCAGGTCATCGCCGGCCTCGCGGAATTTCTTAACCTTGTCGGCGACCTGCTCGATTCTCTCGACAGTGCCGACCGAGGTGCCTCCAAATTTCTGTACGATCAAAGCCATTTCAAAGCCGCCTCTGCCCATGAAGGGCGCCCAAATAATCACTCAAACAGCGTTAAGGCCCGCCACTAGACTGCGGGCCGGACACACTGCCTTATAAACCCTGCTCTACAAATGGAACAGTCAGGGCCAATGCCGCATCCAGTGCGCCAGCGTCTACACCACCGCCCTGCGCCATGTCTGGACGACCACCGCCCTTCCCGCCCACTGCTGCAGCGGCTTGCTTCATCAAATCACCGGCTTTGAGTTGGCCAGTCAGGTCTTTGGTTACGCCTGCAACCAGAACGACCTTTTCCTCATGGACACTGCCGAGCAGGATCACTGCGCGGCCGAGTTTGTTTTTCAGTTGATCGACCAGCGCCAGCAGCGCCTTGCCGTCCTGACCGTCCAGACGCACGGCCAGCACTTTCACGCCTTTGACGTCCAGGGCGGAAGCCGACAGATCGTCGCCTGCTGCGCTGGCTGCCTTGGCCTGCAACTGCTCGAGTTGCTTTTCCAGCAGACGGTTGCGCTCCAGCACAGCCGACAGCTTGTCGATCAGGTTGTCGCGGCTACCCTTGACCAGGTTGGCCGCTTCCTTGAGTTGTTCTTCAGCAGCGTTCAAGTATGCCAGCGCCGCGGCGCCGGTGACCGCTTCGATACGACGCACGCCGGAAGCCACACCGCCTTCGCTGATGATTTTCAGCAGACCGATGTCGCCGGTACGGCTGGCGTGGATACCACCGCACAGCTCGACGGAGAAATCACTGCCCATGCTCAGTACGCGCACGCTGTCGCCGTACTTCTCGCCGAACAGCGCCATGGCGCCCTTCTGCTTGGCGGTTTCGATATCGGTTTCTTCGGTTTCAACGGCGGAGTTCTTGCGAATCTCGGCGTTGACGATGTCTTCCAGCGCCTTCAACTGCTCAGGCTTGATGGCTTCGAAGTGGCTGAAGTCAAAGCGCAGCCGCTGACTGTCGACCAACGAGCCTTTCTGCTGAACGTGCTCGCCCAGCACCTGACGCAATGCCGCATGCAGCAAGTGAGTCGCCGAGTGGTTCAACGAAGTCGCGTGACGCACTTCAGCATCAACATGCGTCTCCACCGGCGCACCAATCATCAGGCTGCCCGACGCCAGCACACCGTGATGCAGGAACGCACCGCCAGTCTTGGTGGTATCGCGCACGTCGAAACGGCTGTTGCCGGCCTGCAGATACCCGCAGTCACCGATCTGGCCGCCGGACTCAGCATAGAACGGGGTCTGATTGAGAACGACCACACCCTCTTCACCTTCACTGAGTACGTCGACCGACTGGCCCTCTTTATAGATAGCGACAATTTTGGCCGAACCGCTGGTGGCCTTGTAGCCGGTGAACTCGGTCGCCACGTCAACCTTGACCAGCGTGTTGTAGTCCAGGCCGAACGAGCTGGCCGAACGCGCCCGCACACGCTGGGCTTCCATTTCGCGCTCGAAGCCGGCTTCGTCGACCGTCAGGTTGCGTTCGCGAGCGATGTCAGCGGTCAAGTCCATCGGGAAACCGTAGGTGTCATACAGTTTGAACACCACGTCGCCCGGCACTACGGTGCCTTTAAGTTCCAGCAGATCCTGCTCGAGAATCTTCAGGCCGTGCTCCAGGGTCTTGGAGAACTGCTCTTCTTCGGCCTTGAGCACGCGCTCGATACTGGCCTGTTGCTGCTTGAGTTCCGGGAACGCTTCGCCCATCTCGGCAACCAGCGCCGCGACGATCTTGTAGAAGAAGCTACCGGTCGCGCCCAGCTTGTTACCGTGACGGCACGCACGACGAATGATCCGGCGCAGTACATAGCCGCGGCCTTCGTTGGACGGCAATACGCCGTCGGCAATCAGGAAACCGCACGAACGAATGTGGTCGGAGACAACCTTGAGCGAAGACTGGTCGTCGTTGCTGCAGCCAATCGCCTTGGCCGAAGCGCTCAGCAGGTTCTTGAACAGATCCACTTCATAGTTGGAGTGAACATGCTGCATCACCGCACTGATCCGCTCCAGACCCATGCCGGTGTCTACCGACGGCGCTGGCAGCGGATGCAATACGCCGTCGGCGGTACGGTTGAACTGCATGAATACGTTGTTCCAGATCTCGATGTAACGGTCGCCATCTTCTTCCGGCGAACCCGGTGGGCCGCCCCAGATGTGGTCGCCGTGATCGTAGAAAATCTCGGTGCAAGGGCCGCACGGGCCGGTATCGCCCATGGTCCAGAAGTTGTCGGACGCGTACGGCGCGCCCTTGTTGTCGCCGATGCGAATCATGCGCTCGACCGGCACACCGATTTCTTTGGTCCAGATGTCATAGGCCTCGTCATCCGAGGCATAGACCGTTACCCAGAGTTTTTCCTTGGGCAGTTTCAGGACACCGGTCAGGAAGGTCCAGGCGTAGGTGATCGCGTCGTGCTTGAAATAATCGCCGAAGCTGAAGTTACCCAGCATTTCGAAAAACGTGTGGTGACGAGCGGTATAACCGACGTTTTCCAAGTCACTGTTCTTGCCACCGGCGCGCACGCATTTCTGGCTGCTTGTTGCACGGGTGTACGCGCGCTTTTCCTGGCCCAGGAAGCAGTCCTTGAACTGGTTCATCCCCGCGTTAGTGAACAGCAGGGTTGGGTCGTTGCCCGGAATCAAAGAGCTGGAGGCTACACGGGTGTGGCCTTGCTCTTCGAAGAAGCGAAGGAAGGCTTCACGGATTTCTGCGCTTTTCATTAGGTTCTTCCACGGAGGCTGCGGCCAAAAGCCTGTGCGAAACGTCAACAGACGAGGCGACGGCAAAGGGCCGCATTATATCGGCGTTAGTGACTAGGTACAGTGTGTTTGTACGTTACAAACAGTCAATTGGACCGCTAACACGGTCAGTTGCGAGAAAAGTCGACAAATGTAGTGACGACCTGCCCGATTTGCGCACGACTGATGTCCATGTGCGTGACCATTCGCAGGCGACCGGCAGCGCTGAGCTTGATGCCCCGCTCGGCGGCAAAGGTCTTGATGGCCTCGGCCTTGTCGCCCATCTGCACGTAAACCATGTTGGTCTGCACCGGCTCGACCTCGTAACCCGCGGCTCGCAGGCCTTCGGCCAGCCATTGGGCATTGGCGTGGTCGTCGGCCAGGCGCCGAACGTTGTTTTCCAAAGCATACAAGCCGGCTGCCGCCAGAATTCCGGCCTGGCGCATACCGCCGCCGACCATCTTGCGCAAACGCCGTGCCTTGCCGATCAACTCGGCCGAACCGCACAGCACCGAACCGATCGGCGCGCCCAGGCCCTTGGACAGACAGACCGAGACCGAATCGAAATACTGGGTGATCTCTCGAGCATCGACACCCAGCTTGACCGCCGCGTTGTACAGCCGCGCGCCGTCAAGGTGCAACGCCAGCCCGTGCTCACGGGTGAAACTGCGGGCCCGGGCCAGATACTCCAGCGGCAGGACTTTGCCCTGCATGGTGTTTTCCAGTGCCAGCAGACGGGTGCGGGCGAAGTGGAAGTCATCCGGTTTGATCGCGGCCGCGACGTGCGCCAGGTCCAGCGAACCATCCGCCTGCACTTCCAGTGGCTGCGGCTGGATCGAACCGAGCACCGCTGCACCACCGCCTTCATACTTATAAGTGTGAGCCTGCTGGCCGACGATGTACTCGTCACCGCGTTCGCAATGGGCCATCAAGCCCAGCAGATTGCTCATGGTGCCCGTCGGAACAAACAGCGCCGCCGCAAAACCCAACTGATCTGCAAGTTCGGCTTCGAGACGATTGACCGTCGGATCTTCACCGTAAACGTCATCACCGGTGGCGGCTGCGGCCATCGCGTCAAGCATCCCTGCGGTCGGTTGGGTGACGGTGTCGCTGCGAAGATCGATAACGCTCATGAATCTGGCCTCGGTTTGCAGGGGAAATCCCTTTCAGTAACGAATTACTGCGGTCATGCCGACGAATAATCAACCCTTGAGTAGGAAATGGCTTCCCGAACCGACGAAAAAATCGCTAGCAATCATCAAATAGCAGCGATGCACAAGTGAGAAATATGTGTTAAAAACGCTTCGCCGCCAAACAATCTGGCGGCAAAACGTTCTCAGGGCGGGGTGCAACTCCCCACCGGCGGTAATTGCGCGCAATGCGCATAGCCCGCGAGCGCTTGGCGACAGGCACGGCAATGGCTGTGATGGCGGCAAGGTCAGCAGACCCGGTGTGATCCCGGGGCCGACGGTCATAGTCCGGATGAAGAGAGAACGGGATTGGCGCCAAAGGGCCGTCCGCAGGCATTCGTGCGAGCGTGCGTACCCTTAAATCCCATTCGATTCATATGCCCTGTTTTTTACATAAACAGGAGTCAGAACATGCAACCCACCGCAATCGATAGCAAAAGTAAAAACCATCAGGGCGAGCGCGTTGCGTTCATCCAGGCCTGCTGGCACAAAGAAATCGTCGATCAGAGCCGTAAGGGCTTTGTGGCCGAAATGATTGCTCAGGGTTATCAGGAGTCGGAGATCGACTTCTTCGAAGTCGGCGGCGCCTTTGAAATTCCGCTGCACGCCAAGCTGCTGGCCAAGTCCGGTCGTTATGCCGGCATCGTCGCGGCGGGTCTGGTGGTCGACGGCGGGATCTACCGCCACGAATTCGTCGCCCAGTCGGTGATCAGCGGCCTGATGCAGGTTCAGCTGGAAACCGAAGTGCCGGTATTCTCGGTAGTCCTGACCCCGCACCACTTCCATGCCGGCGAAGAACATCAGAAGTTCTTCTTCGAGCATTTCGTGCACAAAGGCCAGGAAGCAGCGAAGACGTGCGCGGATACGCTGCACAAGATGCGTGCATTGCGTCGTAGCGAACCGCGTGCGGTAGCCGTCTAAACAGCAAAACCTGTGGGAGCGAGCTTGCTCGCTCCCACATGGGTTTTATGTTGAGGCTGCGGTGTCTGTCAGGCCAGGTTTTCGTCGGTGGTCGGCACAATCAGGATCCCGGCGCGCAGGCCGTTTTTGACCTTGGGGTTCGGGAAGATGATCCGGGCACCCTCCTCCTCTATGATCCACCGGGTTTGGGCGATGTCTTCGGCCAGCAAATAGCCCACTTCCAACTCCGAAAAGTTCTCGATGTCCGCTGGCAGGTTCAGACGGAAGCTATCGCTGTGTTTGATGATTTCTCGCGCCACACTAAACAGCTGCAACCCGTCCAGCGCCTCTTCGGTCTGGGCCGGCTCGCTGCCTTCGATAATCTGTTTGAGGCGGGTTTCCAGCAGATCGACGTTGACCCCGTCGTTCTGCCCGAATGGCCGCGCCTTGCCCAGCTCCAGGGTAAAGGACTCGGCACCGAGCTTGTCGTAGGTGTAGGAACTGAAAACGATGGACGGCTTGTTCTGCAGCAGCACCGCTTCCATGCCGGCTGCACGCAGTCGCGCCAGTTCCAGGCGTGAATGCTGACGGCCTTCTTTCCAGGGATACAGTGCGAACTGCTCGATTTTCGAACCGCGAATGGCCGTGTGCAGGTCGTAGTGCAGACGATTACGGTCCGGCAAGCTGAAGAAGCTCGCCGCCAGCCGCTCCAGTTCACAAGCGCGCAGGGCTTCGGAGCCGCTGCTTTGTTCGTGACGGCCGTTGAACAACCGGTTGACGTCCTGCTCGATGAAACGCTCGCCTTTGCGAATCGCTTCCGGGTTGCCGAACAGGAACAGAATACGTGTGCGCGGTTTCAAGTCGCCGCGGGCGATGTCATGCAACAGGCGATCAAGCAATTCGATCGGCGCTGTTTCGTTGCCGTGGATGCCGGCCGATAGCAGCAGGTCCAGGCCTTGGTCGCTCGCTTGCGGTGGCCGGACTTCCAGCGCACCTTCGCTCAACCAGCGCATGCGCACGCCTTCGACAGTCAGTTGAGTCTTCTCCGCCGGTTCGCGGCCGGCGAGGGTCAGTTCAAGCAGTTTGCCGAGGGCGAGCATAGAGCGGTTTCCTTAGTGGTCGTGTGCGCAATCCGGGCCGTGCACGTGGTCTTCGTCACCGACTTCAGCCGGTTCCATTTCCAGTTGCAGACTTACCAGATTAGTCGCCAATGGGCGCAGCAGCAGGTTTGCGTACTCAGCGTCACCTTCTTCAACGTCCACGCCGATCAGCAGTTGGCCGCGGCCATCCTGCTGAATCCACAGCTCTTTGCCTTGCCACATGACCGCGACGCGGGTGCAGGAAGTTTCCAGTTGCGTGCCGTCGGTGTCTTCAAGGATCAGCTGCAGGGTATCGCTCATGTTTACGCTCTCGACTTTCAATTGATCTGGAATGGATAAACCGCGCCCAGTTTAAGGATTTGCGTCAGTTCATCCAGTGCCGTCCGGCACTCAAGCAGCAACTGCGGGTCCGCGAGATCGTTTTCGGTCATGCGGTCGCGGTAGTGCTTGTCGACCCATTCGGTCAGCGTGCCGTACAACGGTGCCGTCATGATAACCCCTGAGTTGACGGCCGCCAGTTCGGTTTCGTTGAGCGCGACGCGCAGTCGCAGGCAAGCCGGGCCACCGCCGTTCTGCATGCTCTGCTTCAAATCGAACACTTTCACTTCGCCAATCAGCCCGCCGGAGCTGGTCAAACCTTGCAGGTACTGCCAGACGCGCGCGTTGCCACGGCATTCTTCCGGCACGATCAACAGCATCGAGCCGTCAGGACGCGACAGCAGTTGGCTATTGAACAGGTAGGAACGAACGGCGTCTTCGACAGTTACCGCGGAACGAGGTACGCAGATCGACTGAAATTTCCCACCGACTTTGGCGAGTTTGCTTTGCAATTCAGCGAGCATCTGCTCGGTGTCGAGGAACGCATCCTCGTGATAGAACAGCACCTCGCCATTACCCACCGCGATCACATCGTTGTGGAACACGCCCTGATCGATCACCGAAGGGTTCTGCTGGGCGTAGACCACGCCGTCATCGCTCAAGCCGTGCAGGCGGACAACCGCCTGGGAGGCTTCGAGGGTCTGGCGGGCCGGGTATTTCTGCGGTGCCGGGTAACGGGTGTCGAACGCGCTGCGACCGAACACGAAGAACTCGACGCCAGCTTCGCCGTACTCACGGCAGAAACGGGTGTGGTTGGCTGCACCTTCGTCCCCGAACTGCGCCACGGCGGGCAATGCGGCGTGGTGTGCGAAGTGCTTCTGGTCAGCGAACATAGCCCCCAGCACGCGACTGGTGGTCGGGTGTTCGATGCTGCGGTGATATTTGCAGTTCAGGTTGGCCGCAGTGAAATGCACCCGGCCATCCGCGGTGTCGGCGCTCGGGCTGACGGTGGCGGCGTTGGCCACCCACATGCTCGATGCGGAGCAACTGGCAACCAGCAGCGGCATGGCTTCTTTGGCAGCTTGCTCGATCACCTGAGCGTCGGTGCCGCTGAAACCCAAGCGACGCAAGGCTGCCACGTCCGGGCGCTCCTGTGGTGCCAGCACGCCCTGCTGAAAGCCCATTTCCATCAGCGATTTCATTTTCGCCAGGCCTTGCAGCGCGGCTTCCTTCGGGTTCGAAGACTGCTGGCTGTTGCTCTGGGACGCGACATTGCCGTAGGACAGGCCGCCGTAGTTATGGGTCGGCCCCACTAGACCGTCAAAATTGACTTCATAGGATTTCATCAGCGAGGCTCCACGAGAATCTGTTGTTATAGGCATCAGTAAAAATGACTGGAATGCGAACTGTGTAGCAGCTGCCGCAGGCTGCGTTCGGCTGCGAAGCAGTCGCGATTGTGGTATCCACGATTCTGATTCAGAAACACCGGTATACCGATTTACGACTGCTACGCAGCCGAACGCAGCCTTCGGCAGCTGCTACATAATCCCTACGAAAGCTTCACGCCCGGGGTTAGCGCGGCAGGCAAGGTCAGGCTCGGCGTTTCCAGCGAAGCCACCGGGTATGCGCAGTAATCTGCCGCGTAGTAGGCGCTGGCTCGGTGGTTGCCCGAGGCGCCGACACCGCCGAATGGCGCGCTGCTTGCCGCACCGGTCAGCTGCTTGTTCCAGTTGACGATGCCAGCACGGCTTTCCAGCCAGAACTGCTGATAACGTGCTTCGGAATCCGATAGCAGACCGGCCGCCAGGCCATAGTCGGTGTCGTTGGCTTCAGCGATCGCCGCTTCAAAATCAGCGTAGCGGATCACTTGCAGCAGCGGGCCGAACAGCTCTTCATCAGGACGATCAGCCACGGCCGTCACGTCCAGAATGCCTGGGGTCAGCAAGGCGGCTTGAGCGTGTGGTTGAGTCATTTCCAGCAGCGCCACGGCGCCGTTGCCCAGCAGATGCTCTTGCGCATCCATCAGGGCTTTCGCAGCACCAAGGGAAATCACCGAGCCCATGAACGGTGCCGGTTGCTGATCAAACGCGCCAACTTCAATCGTCGAACTGACCGCCACCAGACGCGCCAGCAGTGTGTCGCCCCAGGCGCCCTGCGGCACCAGCAAACGGCGGGCACACGTGCAACGCTGACCGGCAGAAATGAACGCCGACTGGATGATGGTGTAAACGGCGGCATCGAGGTCTGCGACCTGATCAACGACCAGCGGGTTGTTACCGCCCATTTCCAGCGCGAGGATCTTGTCCGGACGACCGGCAAACTGCTGGTGCAGATGATTGCCGGTGCGGCTGGAACCGGTGAAGAACAAACCGTCGATGCCCGGGTTCGCCGCCAGGGCGATACCGGTTTCGCGCGCACCTTGCAGCAGGTTCAATACGCCTGCTGGCAGGCCGGCTTCGATCCAGCACTTGACGGTCAGCTCGGCGACTTTCGGCGTCAGCTCGCTTGGCTTGAACAGCACACTGTTACCGGCCAGCAGCGCCGGCACGATGTGACCGTTTGGCAAATGGCCAGGGAAGTTGTAAGGCCCGAACACCGCGACCACACCGTGTGGCTTGTGGCGCAGCACGGCGGTGGCGTCGCCCAGTGGGCCGCTCTTCTCGCCGGTACGTTCGCGGTAGCTCTGCACCGAGATCGCTATCTTGTTGACCATGCTGGTGACTTCGGTCGCCGCTTCCCACAAGGGTTTGCCGGTCTCCTCACCGATGGTGCGAGCCAATTCGTCAGCGTTGTTCTTCAGCGCGGCGGCAAAGGCTTCCAGCACGGTGATGCGTTCTTCCAGGGTACGTCGGGCCCAGCCCGGGAATGCCTGGCGTGCGGCTTGCACGGCCGATTCAACCTGAGCGGTGGTAGCGCCCTCGCCGGTCCACAGTACTTGCTGAGTGACCGGGTTCAGCGACTGAAAGGCTTCACCCTGGCCGGCCAGCCATTCACCTGCGATGTATAGCGAATTCATTATTTCGACTCCCTGGCAGCGGACAACGGAACGGCGCGCACTTGATCGCCGGCGTTGAGTTGAAGACGTTTGGCGGTCAGCGGATCGACCACCAGCGTGCCGGCGGCGAAACGTGCAGGCGCAGCAGTGATCCGGCAGTCATCGCGCTTGCGGTTATGAATGAGGAACGGTGTGGCGTCGTCACCCGGCGTGCCGATGGCCAGCACCAGCGCCTGGCTGTCGCGAACTGCGCGGATCTTGCCGGTTTCGCACTCCACCGCAGGACCGGCGTCGAAGATGTCGACGTAGCCCTGATAGCTGAAGCCTTCGCTTTTGAGCATGGCCAGGGCCGGCTCGGTGTCCGGATGAACCTGGCCGATCACGTTGCGCGCATCCGGCGACAGGAAGCAGGTGTACAACGGAAATTTCGGCATCAATTCGGCGATGAACGCCTTGTTGCCCACACCGGTCAGGTAATCGGCCTGGCTGAATTCCATCTTGAAGAAGTGTCGGCCCAGGCTTTCCCAGAACGGCGAACGCCCCGCTTCGTCAGACATGCCGCGCATCTCGGCGATGATCTTGTTGCCAAACAGCTGCGGGAACTCGGCGATGAACAGCATCCGCGCCTTGGCCAGCATTCGGCCGTTGAGGCCAGTGCGGTAGTCGGCGTGCAGGAACAGCGAGCACAGCTCGGAGTTACCGGTCAGGTCGTTGGCCAGGAACAGCGTCGGGATTTCGCGGTAGATGTTCAGTTCCTGGGAAGCGCTGACGGTCAGGCCAACCCGGAAGTTGTACCAAGGCTCACGCAGACCGACGGCACCGGCGATGGCGGAAATACCCACCACACGGCTGTCGTCGTCTTCGAGCACGAACAGGTAATCCGCATCACCGCGCCCGGCTTCGCCGCGGAAGGTCTTCTCGGCCCAGCCGACCCGATGGGCCAGACGTTCTTCATTGGCCGGCAACGTGGTCAGGCCGGTGCCGGTGCTGCGGGCCAGGTCGATCAGAGCGGGTAAATCGCTGCTGCGTACGGGACGAACGATCATGCTATCTCCTCAAACGGGCCGCTTGCGCCACCCGTGAAACTCGCTGCTTTCCAGGATTCTTTCCAGGCATTCTTTCCAGGCATGGCAGCAGGCGTTAAACCGCCACCAGGCGCACGCTGGCACCTTCACCGACACCCAGGGCTTCGGCCGCTTCAAGATCCAGGGTCACGGGTTTGCCCGGCGCGTAATCGAGCTCGAGCAAAACGGCGCGGTAATCCTGCAACTGGGCGTTGGCCACCAGGTACTGACGACCGGCGCCTTTGACCGGCTCGCCGATTTTCACCGGGACCACACGGCTCTGGGCGATCGAACGGATCCCCGAGACGCGGGCGTGCAAGGTCGGGCCGCCGTCGAAAATATCGATGTAATGATCGGTCTCGAAGCCTTCGCGCATCAGGATGTCGAAGGTGATCTGCGCCCGTGGGTGCACCTGTCCCATCGCCTCTTGAGCGGTGTCCGGCAGCAGCGGCACATAGATCGGGTAATGCGGCATCAGCTCGGCCAGGAACGTCCGGCTCTTCAGGCCGCACAGACGCTCGGCAGCGGCATAGTTGAGGTCGAAGAAGTTGCGGCCGATAGCATCCCAGAACGGCGAGTCGCCATTTTCATCGCTGTAACCGACGATCTCGGTCACCACCGAATCGGCAAAGCGTTCCGGATGGCTGGCCACGAACAACAAGCGACCACGGGAGTTGAGTTCCGACCAGGCCGAACCCACCAGCTCAGGCTGCACGTAAAAACTGGTCAGCAAGCTGTTGCCGGTCAGGTCGTGGCACTGGGAGAGCACGTGAATCTTGTTATGAATCTTCAGCTCGCGAGAGGCGTGCACAAAGGTTTCATTACGAAAACTGTAGAACGGCTCGGAATAACCGGCCGACGCAACGATAGCCGAACAGCCCACCAGTTTGCCGGTGGCGGTGTCTTCGAGGACGAAGAAATAGCTCTCTTCACCGTTGAAGCTGACCTCGGCGGCGAACGAGGCTTCGCTTGCTGCGATCTTGTCGCTCAGGCGTTCAACGTCATCCGGCAAGGAAGTGACACCAATCGGGCTGTCCGCAGCCAGACGCTGTACCTCGCCCAGATCAGCCATTTGCGCGGGGCGCATCACCAGCATGGTGTCACTCCTTTTCAAAACTCTTTTGAGGGAAATAAGCCGAACCCTTGTAGGAGCGAAGCTTGCTCGCGAAGGCGGTGTGTCAGCCGTTGATGACGGTGGCTGACACGACCCCTTCGCGAGCAAGCTTCGCTCCTACAGAGAGCGGGTCCGGCATAAAAATGGGTTCGACGCCTGAAATGTCAGGCGTCGACGGTCTATCAGGCTTGAGTCAGTTTGGCCGCAGCGCGTTCAAAACGGTCCAGACCGGCATCGACATCAGCGTCTTCAACCACCAGGCTTGGCGCGAAACGAACCACGTCGGGGCCGGCTTGCAGAATCATCAGGCCTTCTTTTTCAGCGGCGTTGAAGATGTCCTTGGCCTTGCCTTTCCAGGCATCGTTCAGCACGCAACCAATCAACAGGCCCATGCCACGGACCTGGGTGAACAGGCCGTACTTCTCACCGATCTGTTCCAGGCGAGCCTTGAACTTGTCGTGCTTGGCGTTGACGCCGGCCAGCACTTCAGGGGTATTAACCACGTCAATCACGGCTTCAGCGACAGCGCACGCCAGCGGGTTACCGCCATACGTGGTGCCGTGGGTGCCGACGACCAGGTGTTTGGCCAGGTCTTCGGTGGTCAGCATTGCCGCGATCGGGAAACCACCGCCCAGACTCTTGGCGCTGGTCAGGATGTCCGGCGTCACGCCGTAATGCTGGTAGGCGAACAGCTTGCCGCTGCGGCCCATGCCGGTTTGCACTTCGTCGAAGATCAGCAGCGCGTTGTGCTCGGTGCAGAGTTCGCGGGCACCTTGCAGATACTCGAGCTCAGCCGGGATGACACCACTCTCGCCCTGGATCGGTTCCAGGACCACAGCGCAAGTCTTGTCAGAAATAGCGGCTTTCAGCGCGGCCAGATCGTTGTACGGCACGTGGGTGATACCGGTGATCTTCGGACCGAAGCCATCGGAATACTTCGACTGACCACCGACGTTCACGGTGAACAGGGTACGACCGTGGAAGCTATTGAGCGCGGCGATGATTTCGTACTTCTCGCTGCCGAAACGATCGAAGCCGACGCGACGGGCCAGCTTGAAGGCGGCCTCGTTGGCTTCGGCTCCGGAGTTGCAGAAGAACGCGCGCTCGGCAAACGTAGCGTCGATCAGCTTATGCGCCAGGCGCAAGGCTGGCTCATTGGTGAAGACGTTGGACACGTGCCACAGCTTGTTCGCCTGCTCGGTCAAGGCACTGACCAGCGCCGGGTGCGCATGGCCCAATACGTTAACGGCAATCCCGCCGGCGAAGTCGATCAGCTCGCGGCCAGACTGGTCCCAGACGCGGGAACCGGCACCACGCACAGGGATGAAAGCGGCAGGCGCGTAGTTGGGAACCATTACCTGGTCGAAATCGGCGCGTTGTACCGCAGCGTGCTCAACGGACATCGGAGTCTCCTGATGAGGAACACTCGCCTGAAACTGGCGAGCTTGGTGAGGATTGTAAGGACAGTTTTCAGCCCGGCCTTGCCGCCAAGCGACAACTTCTTATAGCGCAAACACAGGTTTCGCCCGGGTTTACGGCAATGCGACAAATAGCGTCGCAAAGGCGCAGTTTAAACCGGCGGCACAGGTTATAGGCAGGCTTGTAGACCAGTGCGGTAAATATGTACCGCACACAGCCTTTCTTCGTCTGTTTTCCTTGGGTTCCATCCAAACGCTAAAGGACTAGCGATGAATCAGCACGAATTTGAGCTTGCCGCTCATCCGGACGCGCACTATCACCACGCGTTCAAAAATCTGCCCGACTGGGTATTGAAAGCATCGCCTGTGACGCTCAGCGCGCTAAAGAACGCCTCGCTGGAATTTCCTGACTGGCATGCCACTGCAACCCGTCAGCAACATCAATCGCTGAAATTGGCCAGCGGGGAACACTTGACCCTGCACAATCGCCTGGAGGCGATGCTGAACAAACTGAAAAACGCCCGGGACTTCGCCGAACCGCTTCTGAGCGACGCATTGAAAACCCGCTTCGGCCTCGACTTGGACGTCAAGACCACTTTCCTGCGCCTGTACGCTCCTCGGAACGTCCCGTGGCTCCCGATCAAATCCGGCGCCGCGCGCACCTGGACGGTATCGCTGCTCGATGCAGCCCTGCACAATTTTCAGCCTTCAGAAACCGAGCTGGGCGCTTACGAGTCCGCTTCGACGTTTATCACCGCGCCCTCGCCCACCGGTCACTTCAATACGTTACCGGCGATTAAACGCCAACTTTCTATTCAGAGCTTCACTCGGTTATGCCGGGAACTGGATATCGGTGGTCAGTACGAGGCGTACCTCAACGATAATCTGGGGGTGACCAATCCCGTGGCCGGCGCGGTAGTGAAATCGAAGGTCATCAAGACGCAAAAAGCTGCCCTGCAAACGGCCCTGCACCTGGCACACATTCGAAAGGACCTGCCGATCGACGCTTACCGTTCGATTCTCGGCATCGCACAAGACTGCGCGGGTACGCGGCTGGATGGCCAGCCAATGGAGTGTCATTACCTGACGATGATGTCTTCATTGTTGACTGGCATCGTCATTTTTTCGCCCAGACTTGAGTGCTCACGGCAGGCAAGGCGGATCATCGTCTATATCCCCGACGACCCGCAGCATCCGCTCAAACAGTACCCTGACGCACAGGCATTCTTGACGGAGCTGACCCGCAAGCTGCGCTCCCCCGCCTACCAGGCGTTCTTCAGCCGATTCGTCGGTCATCAGGAAAGAGCTTACTTTTTCGCCGATCTCGACCGCCGTCTCAGCACCGTTACCTGGCATCAGCGCGAGCACGGCGATCCCCTGCCCAGCTGGCTGGGCACACCGGTCGACAAGCCCAAACTGGATTTTTCGGTGAGCCCGATCAAAACCAACCTATGGACTCACCTTTATCACCAGCAACTGAACAAGATCCTCAATGATGCCCGCACCCTCGCCGTCTCCACCGCCCGCGCCGATCGAAACGCTCGATGGGCGTGGTGGGACGCCTTCAGCAAAATCGCCACTGCAATTCTTGAAGTGGCATCGTTCATTGCCCTGCCATTTGTTCCGCCGATGGGTGAGTTGATGCTGGCCTACATGGCCTATCAGGTACTGGACGACACCTTCGAAGGCATTGTCGACTGGGCAGAAAGCCTGAAAACCGAAGCTTTCGGGCATTTGATGAGCATCATTGAGACGGTGACTCAGCTCGGAACATTCGCGGTGGGCGGCGCCATGGCTGCCGGTGCGTTCAACCGCCTGTTGTCTCGCAAAGCAGTAGCGCTGATTTCGCCGCTCAAACCCGTCGAAACTGCCGGAGGCCGAACCCGGTACTGGAAGCCGGATCTCGCGCCTTATGAGCAATCAGTTACGTTGCCAACCGAAGCCAAACCCGATCAGCTAGGCCTGTATCAGCATGAGGGCAAAGCGCTGCTGCGCCTCGAAGATAAGCTCTATGCCGTAAAACCGGTTAGTGAGACTGGCCGATTTCAAATCCAGCATCCGCACCGAGCCGATGCTTATCAGCCACCCCTGCGTCACAACGATCATGGCGCCTGGCAGACAGCGCTGGACCAACCCTTGACGTGGGACCGGGAAACCGTGATGCGCCGCCTCGGCCACTGCGTCGAGTCGTTCAGCAGTGCCGAACGCGAACAAGTCCTGCGCATCAGTGGCTTCCACGACAATGTAGTGCGCGAGACTCACGTCGAGAACCATCGCCCACCTTCACTGCTGACCGACACGATCAAGCGCTTCAAAGTCGATCGTGATATTCAGGCGTTGATTGAACAGGCCGATAGTGACCATCCCGAACGCTATCAGGCACTGAATCATCGACTGTCGCTGTTCGAATCTCGCTACCGTGAACTTGAAAAAACCGATGACCGTCAGGTCCAGCTACTGCTTGGCGAAATTCAGGGGCTACCGACAGATATTGCACAAGAACTGGTGAGCAACGCATCCGGCATCGAGCTAAAGCAGCTACACAACGGTCGAGTCCCTCAACGCCTCAAGGATGTGGCAGTCAAAGCCATGGAGGCGGTGCGTGTGGCCAGAGCCTATGAAGGGTTTTACCTGGAAGACATGGACACGACGGACACTCATCGACTGGCGTTGCATAGCCTTGAATCGTTGCCTGGCTGGCCCGCTGGTCTGCGCATCGAAGTCAGGGATTTTTCTTATGACGGGACACTGCGCGACAGCATTGGCCAGCCCGACACGCCAATCCTCAGAACATTGGTTCGGGCAGACGACGGCACCTATCAGGTCCATGAAAACAATGAGCAACCCGGCGATTTTTATCACGCCCTCCTGCAGGCGTTGCCGGAGGCCGAGCGCGCTGCGCTGGGTCTTGGCGCCGAAGACAGCCAAGTGCTCAAGCAACGCATTGCCGAACACGCGGTGAATAGACCGCAGTTGCGCACGCTGTTCGCAAAAAACCCGCGTCGAAAACCCTTCTATGACCCGACGACCATGCGCCTGCCCGGTGGCACGCAGGGTTACGGTCGCAGCAACCGATCTACACCAACGCTTGATGACAGGGTTCGCGAAGTTTATCCCAGCCTGACTCAGGAACAGCTGCGCTCCGTCGTCTCCAATCTACAGCGTCACCCCGACGGCGCTCGCATGGAGCTGTCACGGCTGGCCAGTGAACTCCATGTACTGCATGGGGATCTTGAGCGATGGACAAGGGACGCCCCCACCGCCCACCGTGAAACCGGGCTCCCACTGAGCGATCTGGAACAACAGGCAGTGCGCCACAATCGGCGGTTGCTGGCCCAGGAAATCCAGCGCAGCTGGCGACGGCAGTCCGAGCGCGACCTCGATGCGCCGGATGGCACCGAGCGGTATGTGCTGCGATTCGGTGAAGCGATCCCGGGCGACCTGCCGAACCTGACGGCCGATTTCAGCCACGTGTCGTCCCTTGTCCTTGACGGCAGTCATGCCGTGCATGGGGTGCCTGGCTTTTTGCAGCACTTCACCGGTCTTCGCCGATTGGAATTACGCCGTTTCATCCTGGGTACGCTTCCCGATGCCATCGGGCAAATGGTGAATCTGGAAACATTGATCCTCAGCGATTGCGGAATCAATTTCGATACCATCGCCGGGTCAAAACTGTCTTCAATGAAAAAAATGGCCATGCTGGATCTCTACCGGAATCCGGTTGAAGGTGTACCCAGCATCGAAACAATGCCTGACCTCGTTCATCTGGATCTGAGCGATACCGGGCTGACGGAAATACCTGCCAGTACCTTGCAACATGCCAGGCTCAACACCCTCATGTTGATGAACAACAACATCAGTGAGTTGCCTCCCGGATTCTTCGACAGCCCAGTGTATGAGAAACGCGGCGTGCACCTTTCGCAGAATCCGCTCAGCGATCAGGCAAGGGAACTGATCAAGCAGCAGTACTTCGAGACCTCCTTCGATCTGGGCGTTTTCGCACCCGAGGCGGATATAGCGCGAGCCAGGGCGCTTTTTCCAAACCTGGAAGTCGAAGAGGCGAGCGACTATGTGTACGAGCTGCCGGGCACATTGGCAGACGGCCGAATAGAGCTGACAAGGCTGGAAGCGGAGCTCGCACAGCTGAGCATCGATCTGGCTGCATGGACAGCCGACTTGCCGCCTCTGCACCCACAAACCGGTGAACCGTTCAGTGAACAGCAACGGCTTATCGAGCACACCAACCGTGACGAATTCAAACAGTTACTGGAGCGATGCTGGCGTATTGAGACGGACCAGGATGATTTCGATGACGCACTTGAGCCAACCTTCGAACTGATCATCAGCCCGCGGATCAACGGGGAACTTCCCACCCTCAATGCTGACTTCAAGCATGTGTCGGCGCTGGAACTGGAAAGTTCCGACGGCGTGACGCGCATTGGACAATTCCTGAAGTCGTTCCCCAATCTGAAAAGTCTGCGGCTGCGCGAGTGTGACCTGGGCAACATTCCTGACGCCGTGTTCACGATGGGCCGCTTGCGCTCACTGTCACTTTTCAATTGCCGCATCAGCTTGTCAGCGGAGTCGGCAAACGCATTGGCGGGAATGGAACATCTCGACTACCTCGATTTGAGTTTCAACCCACTGGGACGATCACCCGATCTGAGCCAAATGCCGGACCTCGCGACAGTTCTGTTGCATGACACTGGCATCAGCGAAATACCCAACGCCCTGCTGCAGATGACTGAACTGGATTGGGCAGACCTGAGCACCAACTCAATCACCGACGTCCCGAGCGACATCATGGAATTACCGGTGGACGTGGCGGAGAACATTAGCCTTCGAGGCAATCCGTTTACCGAGCAAGCCCTGCTACGACTGATCGACTACTACCAGAATACGGGCGTGGACTTCGGCGTGGAAGACGTGATAAATCGCGGCGAGATGCAGATATCGTCTTCGCAAGGGTCCGAAGTCGACGAGTAAGGCGCGTTTGTAAGGAATCACCCACGCTCGGACGGCACCGACGACAATTCGAACGGGCTGCTGCTGCGCCGCTGGTTGCGATCTTCCCGCGGCGTGGCGCCGAAGAAGTTGCGGTAGGCGCTGGAGAAGTGCGGCCCCGAAGAGAAGCCACACGACAGGCCGATCTGGATGATCGACTTGCTGGTTTGCATCAACATCTGTCGGGCCTTGTTCAGGCGCAATTCCAGGTAATACTGGCTCGGCACGCGGTTGAGGTATTGCTTGAAAATCCGCTCCAACTGCCGACGGGACACGCACACATGCTGGGCGATTTCGTCGGTGGTCAGCGGTTCTTCGATGTTGGCTTCCATGAGCAACACCGCTTGGGTGAGCTTCGGATGGCTGGAACCGAGACGGTTCTGCAGCGGAATGCGTTGGCGTTCGCCGCCTTCGCGGATGCGCTCGACCACCAGTTCTTCGGACACGGCACCGGCGAGCTCGGCGCCGTGGTCGCGGGCCAGCACGGCCAACAACAGATCCAGAACCGACAGGCCGCCGCACGCGGTCAGGCGATCGCGATCCCAGTCGAACAGATGACTGGTGGCGATGACTTTAGGGAAACGTTCGGTGAAATCGTCCTGCCAGCGCCAATGCACCGCTGCGCGGTAACCGTCGAGCAAACCCAGTTGAGCCAACGGGTAAACACCGGCAGACAAACCGCCTATCACACAGCCAGCACGCACCAGTTGTTTCAGCGCACTGCTGAGTGCCGGCGCGAGTGAGGTTTGCGGCTCATCGGCGAGCAGGAATAGTTTCTGGAAGTTTTCGAGCTTGCCGGCCCACGGTTCACCCGGCAATTGCCAGGCGCCTTCGGTCGGCGGTTCGGCCTGCAAAAACGACAGCTCGTAGACTACGTCCGGATGCACACGCTGGGCAACACGCAAGGCCTCCTCAGCCAGCGCAAGCGTCAGTGCTTTAGTGCTGGGCCAAATCAGGAAACCAATTCGATGGGCAGTCATGGCGAGCAATCCGAAACGAAAACAGTGTTAGAAGCCGAAAGCGGCTGCAACCAAATTAGACCATCTGGCACGCGGGCGCAGCATGACCTAATTGGGTGCGTAACGGGAGCGATTACTTCAGGCTGCCCGAGAGGAATTGTTGCAAGCGTTCGGACTGTGGATTGACCAGCACCTCACGCGGGTTGCCGTTTTCTTCGACGACACCTTTGTGCAGGAACACCAGCTGGTTCGACACTTCACGGGCGAAGCCCATTTCGTGCGTCACCACCACCATGGTCCGGCCTTCCAGCGCCAGGGCCTGCATGACTTTCAGCACGTCGCCGACCAGTTCCGGGTCGAGTGCCGACGTCGGTTCGTCGAACAGCATCACCTCAGGTTCCATCGCCAGTGCACGGGCAATTGCGACACGCTGTTGTTCACCGCCAGACATGTGGCCCGGGTAAGCATCTTTACGATGCGCCACGCCGACCTTGTTCAGGTAGTGTTCGGCCTTCTCGCGGGCTTCGGCCTTGGACATGCCGAGCACGTGGACCGGCGCTTCCATAATGTTTTCCAGCGCGGTCATGTGCGACCACAGATTGAAATGCTGGAACACCATCGACAGGCGCGAACGCATGCGTTGCAGCTGTTTCGGGTCGGCTGCCTTCAGTGCGCCGTCCTTGTTGGCGACCAGTTTCAGCTCTTCGTTGTTGAGCAGAATCTTGCCCGCGTGCGGCTGCTCCAGCAGGTTGATGCAGCGCAGGAAGGTACTTTTGCCGGAGCCACTGGAGCCGATGATGCTGATCACATCGCCAGCCGCCGCTTTCAGGGACACGCCCTTGAGCACTTCGTGACTGCCATAGCGCTTATGCAGGTCTTGGACTTCAAGTTTGTACATGCGGTCGGTTCTCACAAAAACAGTCAGTCAGTCGTTGAGCAGGCGCCCGTGACGCAGCGCTTCGCGCCCCGCCACCTTGGCCAGCCAGAAACCGGGTTGGGCATAACGCAGCCGTTCAATGGCAAACAGCACCCCGGACGTACCAGCACACACCGTGCTGACCCGATCCGATAACGGATCGATCACTTCGAAAATCTCGTCGCCGGCTTCAATCCATTCACCGGGTTTACGCAAATAACTGATCACGCCAGGGTGTGGCGCGAACAACAATTCGGTGCCTTCGAACGGCATGCCCTCGCAAGCGTCTTGCGCAGGTTTTGGCCATTCGCCGCTGATCAGGCCTTGCTCGGCGAGGAACGCCAGAATGCCTTCGGCGTAAGCACAGGCTTCCGCGCGCCCCGTGTCGGCCTGACCACCCAGCTCAATGGTAGTCGCCAGGCAGGCCAGTGGAATCTTCGCCTCTGGGAACAGACGCGACAGACGCAACCACGGCAGCGAACAAGCTTCGTCGAATGAACTGCCGCCGGAATCTTCCGCCAGCAGACCTACTTTCACATTCAGGTGCGCGGCGAGCGAACGCCATTGCGGCCAGTGTTGCGGCAAGGCATACATGTGCAGCGCCGCTTCGGCGTCGCAATGCAGATCCAGCACCACATCAGCGGTGCAGGCATGACTGAGCAAAATGCGCTGCATGCCTTGCAACTGGCTGGCGGCGGGCGGCAATGCGGCGAGCACATCGGTCATCGTCTGACGGATCAGCTGAATATTGGCGTGCGGATCATCACCCAGGCGCCCTTCCAGCTCGGTGGCCACTGGCGCGCTCAGCTCGACGAAATCCCGGTTGAAGTTCTTGCCGCTGCCCGCTTCGAAACGCCCTTGATGATTGCCCTGAAGCAGTTGGCCGAGGCCCAGTGGATTGGCCACCGGCACCAGTTCGATCACACCGTTCAGCAAGCCTTGGGCTTCGAGTTCAGTCAGGCGCTTTTTCAGCTCCCAGGCCGTGCGCATGCCCGGCAACTCATCGGCGTGCAGGCTGGCCTGGATGTAAGCCTTGCGCCCGCCACTGCGCTCCCTATTACCGAAACAGAACACCGAAATCTGGCGTTCGCTACCCAGGTGGCTCCACGGCAATGAATGATCGATGCGTTCCATATCAGTGCTTCCGCGGGGCCAGATAGCCCAGCCAGCGGCGCTCGGCCAGTTTGAACAGCTTCACCAGAATGAAGGTCAGGCACAGGTAGAACACACCCGCGGTGATGTACGCCTCGAACGGCAAGTAGAACTGAGCATTGACCGTACGCGCGGCACCGGTGATGTCGATCAGGGTCACGATCGACGCCAGACTGGTGGTCTGCAGCATCATGATCACTTCGTTACTGTACTGCGGCAGCGCCCGGCGCAGGGCCGACGGCAGCAGGATCCGCTTGTACATTTTGTAGCGTGACATGCCCATCGCCTTGGCGGCTTCGATCTCACCGTTCGGCGTGGCCCGCAGGCTGCCGGCGATGATTTCGGCCGTGTAGGCGCTGGTGTTGATCGCGAAGGCCAGGGACGCACAGAACGTGGCGCTGGACAGCCACGGCCAGAGGAAGCTTTCACGTACAGCTTCGAACTGCGCCAGACCGTAGTAGATCAAAAACAGCTGCACCAGCATCGGCGTGCCGCGGATCACGTAGGTGAAGAGCCAAGCCGTCATGTTGACGACTGCATTCTTGGAGACGCGCATCAGCCCCAACGGCAAGGCCGCCAGCAGACCGAAAAACAGCGACAGCGCAAGCAATTTTAGGGTGGTCACCAAACCGCCGAAGTACAGCGGCAAGGCCTCCCAAATGACGTTGTAGTCGAAGATCATAGATCAGCCGCCCTTACGCCTACCGAGTAGCGCTTCTCAAGGTGACGCAATGCCAGCAACGAGACACTGGTGATCACCAGGTACATCGCCGCCACTGCGAGGAAGAAGGTGAAAGGCTCGCGGGTAGCATCTGCCGCCTGCTTGGCCTTGAACATCATGTCTTGCAGACCCACCACCGAAATCAGCGCGGTGGCCTTGGTCAGTACCAGCCAGTTGTTGGTAAAGCCCGGAATCGCCAGGCGAATCATCTGCGGGACCAACACCCGGAAGAACACCTGAAAACTGCTCATGCCATACGCCATGCCGGCTTCGGCCTGCCCCTTCGGAATCGCCATGAAGGCGCCGCGGAAGGTTTCCGACAGGTACGCACCGAAGATGAAGCCCAGGGTGCCGATACCGGCGGCCAACGGGTTCAGGTCGATGTAGTCGTCAAAACCGAGCATCGGTGCGACGCGGTTGAGCAGGTCCTGACCACCGTAGAAAATCAACAGAATCAGCACCAGGTCGGGAATCCCGCGGATCACCGTGGAATACAGGTCGCCCAGCCAGGCCAGCCAGCGAATCGGGGACAGACGCAGCGCAACGCCGATCAGACCCAGAACAACGGCCAAGACCATGGACGACAAGGCGAGCTGAAGCGTCAGCCATGCGCCATCGAGGATGACAGCCCCGTAGCCTTTCAACATGATTCAGGTCCTCGAAAGTTGGGATGAAAAAATGGCGCAAACCTCAGAGATCCTGTTGCTTGCGCCATTTCGGACTTGTCGCCGGGACTGTTACTTGCCGTAGATATCGAAGGCGAAGTACTTGTCCTGGATTTGCTTGTACTTGCCGCTCTCGCGAATGGCAGTGATCGCGGTGTTGATCTTGTCTTTCAGCGCGTCACCCTTGCGAACCGCGATACCCACGCCGTCGCCGAAGTATTTGACGTCGGTGAAGGCTGGGCCAACGAAGGCGAAACCTTTGCCGGCGTCGGTTTTCAGGAAACCGTCATCCAGCAGCGTAGCGTCTGCCACGGTGCCGTCGAGGCGGCCGGCAGCGACGTCGAGATAAATTTCGTTCTGCGAACCGTAAGGCTTGATCTCGGCACCCAGCGGGGCCAGGACTTCACGGGCGAAACGCTCGTGGATCGAACCACGTTGCACGCCGATGTTTTTGCCCTTGAGCTCAGCCAGGCTGTCGCTGACTGGCGTGCCGGCCTTCATGACCAGGCGAGCCGGGGTGTTGTAGTACTTGTTGGTGAAGTCCACGGACTTCTTGCGGTCTTCAGTGATCGACATGGACGACAGGATCGCGTCGATCTTGCGCACTTTGAGTGCCGGGATCAGACCGTCGAACTCTTGCTCGACCCATACGCACTTGACCTTCATCTCTTCGCACAGAGCGTTGCCGATGTCGTAGTCGAAACCAACGATGCTGCCGTCCGGCGCTTTGGAAGCGAACGGAGGGTAAGCCGCTTCGATACCAATTTTCAGAGGCTTTTCATCGGCAAAAGTCGGCAGGGACAGCACGGACAGTGCCAGGGCGCCAAGCAGCACGAGTTTCTTCATCTTGGGACTCCATCGGTAAAGGGCTAAAACGGCAGAGTGAGCGACAGCCCAATATGCGAGTGAGTAAAACCGCAAAGCGATGCTGCGTCGTAGGAATCGCGTGTTTTTTTTCAACGCGAGCAACAACGAGCGAGTGATCGGCATTCTAACGACAGGCCCGAAGCCGATATTTCTTCAATGCGACAACTAATTACACAAGCACCGAGAAAGTCGTTTGGGCGCGTTGACAGCCTTGAAATTTCATGCAGGAGAAAAAGACAGTAAACCGATCTATGCTGCAATTTGCGGGCCTATTATTGGCAAACCCTTCTAATCCGGCAAGCGCAGCGTTGGGTCTTATTTTAATGGGGGGCTGGAGAGGCCCGATGATGGGGCTTTGCGTTTCCCAATGCCCCGTATGGGAGCGAACGGTTACACATTCAGTTACTTGAAGAGTGGCGGGTAACAGTGGGAAATCGCCTACAGGTGAAGCCGATAATTATTGGCTCCCCGATCAGTACGAAAAAACCCCGCCGGGCGTAATGCCGGGCGGGGCTTCGATGACTCAGGAACGGCGGGTTAAGCGACGTTCATGGTCTTGTGTTCATCAATCAAATGCTGCACCACGCCCGGATCCGCCAAGGTGGAGATATCCCCCAACCCATCGTATTCAGCCGTAGCAATCTTGCGCAGAATCCGGCGCATGATTTTGCCCGAACGCGTTTTCGGCAGGCCCGGTGCCCACTGGATGACATCCGGCGAGGCAATCGGACCGATCTCTTTACGGACCCAGTTTTTCAGTTCCAGGCGCAGTTGCTCGCTCGGCTCTTCGCCACCAATCAACGTGACATAGACATAGATGCCCTGCCCTTTGATGTCGTGTGGCACACCGACCACGGCCGCTTCGGCGACTTTCGGGTGGGCGACCATCGCGCTTTCGATCTCGGCGGTCCCCATGCGGTGACCGGACACGTTGAGCACGTCATCCACGCGACCGGTAATCCAGTAGTAACCGTCTTCGTCACGACGCGCACCGTCACCGGTGAAGTACATGCCGCGGAACGTCTTGAAGTAGGTATCGACGAAGCGGTCATGGTCGCCATACAGCGTGCGCGCCTGACCTGGCCACGAATCGAGAATCACCAGGTTGCCCTCGGCAACGCCTTCGATGATGTTACCCAGGTTATCCACCAACGCGGGTACCACGCCGAAGAATGGTCGTGCAGCAGAACCCGGCTTGAGCGCGTGCGCACCCGGCAGCGGGCTCATCAGGGTCGCGCCGGTTTCGGTCTGCCACCAAGTGTCGACGATCGGGCAACGGGACTGGCCAACGTTCTTGTAATACCAATCCCACGCTTCCGGGTTGATCGGCTCGCCGACCGAACCCAACAAACGCAAACTGCTGCCATCGGCGCCTTCCACGGCAGCCTTGCCCGACGCCATCATCGCGCGGATTGCGGTGGGGGCGGTGTAGAGAATGTTGACTTTATGCTTGTCGACGATTTTCGCCACCCGGGTGATGTCCGGGTAGTTCGGCACGCCTTCGAACAGCAAGGTGGTCGCGCCATTGGCCAGGGGGCCATAGACAATATAGGTGTGGCCAGTGACCCAACCGACATCGGCGGTGCACCAATAGACTTCGCCCGGACGGTAGTCGAAAACGCGCTCGTGGGTCATCGCCGCGTACAACAAGTAACCGCCGGTGGTGTGCTGCACGCCCTTCGGCTTACCGGTCGAACCGGAGGTATAAAGGATGAACAGCGCCTCTTCAGCACCCATTTCTTTCGGCGCGCACACAGTGCCCGCCACTTTCATCAGGTCTTCGTACCAGATGTCGCGATGCTGGTTCCACTTGATGTCGCCACCGGTGCGCTTGCACACAATGACTTTCTGAATGCTGCTGGTTTCCGGGTTGGTCAGCGCGTCGTCGACGTTGGACTTGAGCGGGATCTTCTTGCCGGCACGAATACCTTCGTCGGCAGTGATCACTACTTTGGATTTGCAGTCGATAATCCGGCCGGCCAGGGCTTCCGGCGAGAAACCACCGAACACTACCGAGTGAATCGCGCCGATCCGGGTACACGCCAGCATGGCGACCACGGCTTCGGGGATCATCGGCATATAGATAGTCACCACGTCGCCGCGATGCACATCCTGGCCGCGCAGGGCGTTGGCGAACTTGCAGACTTGTTCGTGCAGCTCGCGGTAGGTGATGTTGCGGCTTTCGGCAGGGTCATCCCCTTCCCAAATAATCGCGATTTGGTCGCCGCGCTCGGCCAGATGACGGTCGAGGCAGTTGTAGGAAACGTTCAGGGTGCCGTCGGCGAACCATTTGATGTCGACATGGTGATCATCGAAGGAAGTCTGTTTCACCGTGGTGAAAGGCTTGATCCAGTCGAGGCGCTTGGCTTGCTCGCGCCAGAAGCCATCCGGGTTGACGACGGACTGCTGGTACATGGCCTTGTAGGTTGCCTCGTCGGTCAGCGTGTTGGCCGCTACCTCGGGACGAACGGGATACAGAGAAGCCGCACTCATCTTTCTTACCTCGGTGGAATAGTTGTTTTTGTATGACCCTGTTTTAGCCGGGCTGGGCCTATAGAACCATTCGACGATGGTAGTAACAAGCCCCTACAAAATGTCGTGAATACCCCGCAAGCCCAACTTCCACGCCTCTTCCAGAGAGTACCGGAGCCCAGCCATAAACCAATCTGTAGCAGCTGGCGAAGCCTGCGTTCGGCTGCGAAGCAGTCGTAAAATCAGCAATTGCGGTGTGTCAGGTAGACCGCGTTTAGCGGGGTTTACGACTGCTTCGCAGCCGAACGCAGGCTTCGCCAGCTGCTACACGCCGTGCGTCGCCAGCTGTCTTCCAACGATTGTTACGAAATCTGTCAAAGGTGTTTATCAAAAGCCCTCCTATATGAATGCAGCCCCCCCGCCTAAAATCAGCCTCGCCAACAAGGCAACGTGATTAACCCAGTTGCAGCCCCCACGAAGGCAGTTAATCCAAAACCTAGCACTTAAGTTCTACACGCAACCCCAAAAAGGTTGCGTGACCCCACTCGACCTCCAAAAGGTAAATTTGAAATGAAAGCTTTATTAGTTCTGGCCCTCAGCAGCCTGTGCGCAACCGCCATGGCAGACGAGGTCCCGACTGATGTCGCGCAGCAACAACCCGCCATCGAGGAATACACTTACTCCACTCATCTGGACATCGCCAAAGTTATCTCCATGAGCGAAATCCCGAACACCTGTGAAGTTGTTCCGGCGAAAATGGAATACGACGATTCCAAAGGTCAACGCCACATTCTGCGCTACAGCGTTATGGGTAACGGCTGCTCTAACGGCTAATCACCCAAACCCGCTAACACCTTCGCCGCCGATGGCTCCGATCGCACCGGCGCTGCCAAACTTGCTTCTGAAATTTTTGATCGCTCCGGTGCTGCCAAAGTCGCTCCGACGGCTTCGATCACACCGGCGCAGCCAAGGTAGCTGAGGATGGTGCAGATCACGTTGGTGCGGCTCGTCTCAGCTAACAAATGAGCACGACTTCACAGCCCGACGTTGGTCGGGCTTAGTTGTGTCTGGAGCTGCCGAAAACCGGCTCAAAACACAACATGTAGTGGAAAAGGCGGTTTTTGATTGTTTTTTGAACAAAAATAATTGTGAGCCAAATTTAATGAAAAAAAAAATGCACCCGCGATAGCAGCCAAAGCCCTGTAAACCCTCACTCCGGCCTAAAAACGCCCCCTACCTCCCCTTCTCAGTGCCACTTCGTCGCACCACGCGGCCGAAAATTTCCCTATAATGCGGCGTAAATCGGGCCTGCAATATTCCCTTACAGGGAAACAAGCCAGTCTGAAGCCCACGCAGAAGCTGTTCACATTTTCTGCGCCCGTCAGTGGCCTCAGAACACCCGTACAAAATTCTGTTTATTGCCTGCGTTGTACTGCTGCAAAAAACGATTTCCTTTAGATCCAACGCGGCCAGTACGGTCGTGTGAAAAACCAACCTATCAGTTTTCACACGGGCATCTGGCCCTCACGCAGGAGACGACACGTCATGCTGAGCTGGGACGAATTCGACAAAGAAGACAGCGGCGAAACCGTGGTAAAAGGCGCCAACGCCGGCCACGCCACTGAAGCCAACATGGACCGCCTCGACACCGCTGGCGGTGTCGCTGCTCAAGAAGCCCGCGCTGTAACCGCGTCCGACTCCGCCGCCATCGCCCGTGCCAAAGCAGCCCTGGACAACCTCGACATCGCTGAAGGCCTCGCCGAACTCGAAGGCGCCTCCGCCCGTGTGGCTGTCGACGAAAAGCGCATGATCAACTGCCGCGCCGACCTCAACCAGCTCGTCCCGTTCAAGTACGACTGGGCCTGGCAGAAGTACCTGGACGGTTGCGCAAACCACTGGATGCCGCAAGAAGTCAACATGACCGCCGACATCGCCCTCTGGAAAGACCCGGAAGGCCTGACCGACGACGAGCGCCGCATCGTCATGCGCAACCTCGGCTTCTTCTCCACCGCCGACTCCCTGGTTGCCAACAACCTGGTGCTGGCCGTGTACCGCCTGATCACCAACCCGGAATGCCGCCAGTACATCCTGCGCCAGGCGTTCGAAGAGGCGATCCACACCCACGCCTACCAGTACTGCATCGAATCGTTGGCCATGGATGAAGGCGAGATCTTCAACATGTACCACGAGATCCCATCGGTCGCGAAAAAAGCCACCTGGGGCCTGAAATACACCCGTTCGATCTCCGACCCGAAGTTTGAAACCGGCACCGTCGACACCGACAAAGAGTTGCTGCGCAACCTGATCGCCTACTACTGCGTTCTGGAAGGCATCTTCTTCTACTGCGGCTTCACCCAGATCCTCTCCATGGGCCGCCGCAACAAAATGACCGGCGTCGCCGAGCAGTTCCAATACATCCTGCGCGACGAATCCATGCACCTGAACTTCGGCATCGACGTGATCAACCAGATCAAAATCGAAAACCCACACTTGTGGGATGCTGAAATGAAGGAAGAAGCGAGCCAGATGATTCTGCAGGGCACTCAGCTGGAGATTGAATACGCTCGTGACACCATGCCTCGCGGCGTGTTGGGCATGAACGCGGCGATGATGGAGGACTACCTGAAGTTCATCGCTAACCGTCGTCTGTCGCAGATTGGTTTGAAGGAAGAGTATCCAGGGACGACTAACCCGTTCCCTTGGATGAGCGAGATCATGGACTTGAAGAAAGAGAAGAATTTCTTTGAGACGAGGGTTATTGAGTATCAGACTGGTGGGGCGTTGAGCTGGGATTGATTTAACAGACAACGTTATAAAAAGGCTGCCTAGGGCAGCCTTTTTTACAGCAAGCTCTAGATTACTAAGCCGACCCTTTTACCAACAATCGAAGTGCATCCACCTCCGCTTGCAAAACCTTATTAGCTTCAACAAGGGCTTCATTATCTTTCTTTAAAAACGCCTTCGAAGGCTTTTTTGGATTATGAAAGTTAGGAATATGAAAAACCAACTCCATCTCGTCCTTATATGGCATCAACGGCTGATACAACTGATAAAACGCACGACCTACCGCACCGCGAAAAAGCTCCAAGTCCGGCTTGTTTATTCCGGCAGACAATATATGTTGCGTTGCTATCCCTGGGTAAGGGTCGATATACACAATTTTTTTCAACCCCAACTGATAAGCTTTTTTAGCACAAAGTTCACATGGGCTGGCAGTAGTAAAGAGCACCCCTCCCAATAATTTCTGACCTCCATGCTTAGCAATCTGCATAAATGCATTCTCTTCAGCATGAAGCGCCCTTGTATGAACTTGATTTTTCTCACCTTCTATTTCATTCTGAATACTTTTAAAACAAAATGAAAAATTTCTATTCGACTCTTTGTTTGTCGCTATTAAGTTTGAGTATTTTTCATTTAACGCTTTTCTAAAACTGGGATTTTTTAATTCATACTCACTATAGTCCGACTCATTCCGCCCCTCGATTAAATCCTCTGCACTTCTTAATAAACACGGGATTTGACCTTGAGGTGTACTATTCCACCCCACAGACTTCACACTATACGTGTCATCCGTTACTACTGCCCCTACCTGTCGAGATATGCAACCAGAATTTTGCTTAGCGGTATAAGCAATTTGCATGCAGTTCTCAATCGACGTTGGCATCACAAGCCCAGGATGCATCATCAGCGTTACATACCACGCCAACTGGCTGACTAGATCATTATGCGTATATTCACTATCCTTAGAGTTGTGAATATGTATATCAGATACTTCAATACACTCTTGAATATTTTGAGCGATGAATTTTTTTGAACCAGATATCTTTTCAGGATACTCCTTATCATCTAGCACTTTAATTTCATCATCAGACAGCTTTCTATATTCCCGAAGGCTACGCAACCTTTCTTCATTAGATGTATTAATAGAAACAAGATAAAAATTAGCGTACCGCCTTTTCAGAAAAAACGCCTCATACGGATTTCTTATCGCATCAACCACAATCCTACATGGCATTTTCTCTACGCGAGCTTTTTTATGGGCCAGCTTAATTAAGAAGTTCAGATGCTTTGGAAAGTTAAATAACTGATCTGGATCAAATGATGAGTCATTAGCTTTTCCTGAGGCTCTTACATTATCTCCGGCGCGCTGATAAAACTGAGTAAACTTAGCTCTGCCTAGCGAGCCCATAACCAGTTTAGTTAATGCAGGCAAATCAAAAAAATAAAGTTCGAACCACGCATCAATCTCATGACTTTCTAGATTACTTCTTTTACCTCCAAGATCCTTATTTTTTTCACGCACTTTATCAAAAAACGAGAAAACCTCTAAAGCAAGCTCTCCATCTAGTGGCTGAGCGAATGTATCGCTAGAAAAATACGTCAAAAAATCATCACTTGAAAGCATCATCAAATGATAAGTAATTATGCTACTGGCTTCTATCTTATAAAATGGCGCCCAATTACTACCATCTATATACTTCTTAATAATTTGATGTTTTTTAAACTCATTACGTGTAAGCCCTTCATAACCTTCACTAGGCACATCCAGACTACCACCACACAATTTTTGAGCAGCCGTAGAGCAACCAGAACCAGTGCGACCGGTCAACCCAATAATTAAAAAATCCTTTGCATCTTCGTAAACACTACTAATCGCTAAAGAAGTATCCTGCACTTTAATCTCTCCCTGAATAACATGCATATTATAAAAAAGCCCAGCAATAACTCACTCAAGCAGCTTACTGTTATAAAACCAACCTGAGTTACATCGGCGATTTTTCGATGTCCACCCCTGCAAACCCCTCGAAACCAGAGTATGGCAAATGGCCGTCACTGCATAGATTGTATTTCCATTGCCCCTGTCTCTAATTACGAGTTTTGCAGAAAGAATGCTGGATTCGGCTGCGGGACATGCCTTATCTGTTGCTCAATCGCACGCGGCGGCGGGTGCCGGTGGTTAGGTCTTGGTGGCGGAAGCTGGTGGAGGTGTTTCAGTCGTCGAAGCATTCGGTGAGTTAGAGCGACGATGTGTTTGTAGGATCGCTTGAGCGATGCGTCGGTCTTTTCTGTAGGAATTTTCGTAGACAGGTGTAATGGCCACTCAGTATCGTCCGAGGGTTTTCAACCTCGGCGATTGTATGAGCGTAAAGAAGAAAGACAGCGACTGGAGCATTTCTGAGATTAAGGCGGCGGTGGATGCCTATCTGAAGATGCTCGCCCTAGAGCTAAGTGGCCAGAAATTCGTTAAGACTGAGGAAAATCTTGCTCTGCGCGAAAACGCCTTACCAACCCGCACCAAGGGATCTGTCGAATTCCGGATGCAGAACATCTCCACTGTTCTGATGAAGATGGATCGGCAATTCATCAAGGGATACAAGCCTGCCAAAAACGTTGGTTCGAATGTTGAGCAATCAATTCGAGCAGCGCTTACTGAAAGAGGCGTTCAGCTTGGCGACCCAACCGCTCCGACAGCCGATGAAGAAACGCTAGAACGCCGCGCGGCTGCGCTTCAGAAGCAAAAGATAAAGGAACCGCCAAAGGGCATTCTGAAACCGAAGCGAGTGCCAAGCTCAAGCACGGTATATGTTCGTGATCCAGAAGTGAGAGCCTGGGTTCGAAATGACGCCGAAGGCCATTGTGAAGGTTGTGGCGAGCCCGCTCCGTTTCAAAAACTTGGTTTGCCTTTTCTTGAGGTTCACCACGTAAAGCCACTCGCCGAAAAAGGTTCGGATCGCATCTCCAATGCTGTGGCGCTATGCCCAAACTGTCATCGGAGCTGCCACCACTCCGACGAAAAAACCGAGTTCACAGCGCTACTTTATAAGCGAGTCACGCGGCTAGTTCCCGAGTAACCAGACTGAAGGCTGTGCGTGCGAGGGAGCTGCTCCCGTTCGGCTGCGGAGCAGTCGCTAAGCGAATACTAATCGAAAGTCAGTTGAGGACTTCCCCTCAACCATAGAATCTCCCACAGGTTTGGTGTGTTGCCGCCGATTTTGCGGTATATTGAAAACAGTCAGTGCAACCCGCCCCGCCTCCCGCTATTAATACTCTTGCCCATTCAAGGACCCGATTGTGCTCCTTCAAAAATTCGCGGTTTAAGGTCCATGCTTGCGCTCAAGGCTGTGACCAAACCCGCGAATCACCTCCAGCAGTGCCTTCACCCGCAGCGGCAAGTTCCCGGCCGGGTACACCGCGTGCATCTGCGGGCTGTCACCGTTGCTGGAGGTGAGCCGGTACTCGGGGCAGACCCGGCGCAGGCGCCCCGCTTGCACTTCGGGCTCCGCCAGCCAGTCCGCCAGGCGGGCGATGCCGATGCCCGCCAGGGCGGCCTGGAACACCGCCACGCCCGAGCTGAAACGAAACCCTGGATGGACCCGAACGCTGATGGCCTGCTGCTCACTGCGGAAATTCCATTCCTTGAGGATGCGCGGTGCCGTGTGCAGGATCAGCGAGTGGGCCTCCAGCGCTTCAATGGCCTCAGGCGTCCCGCGCCGCTGCAGGTAGCCGGGGCTGGCGTACAGATGGCGCGAGTAACTCCAGAGTGGATAGCCGATCAGGTCACTGGATTGCGCAAACGCGCCGCGAATCGAGAAGTCCAGCTTGCTCTTGACCGGGTCGAGGGTCTCATCGGTGAAGATCACGTCGACGTTCACGTCTGGATAACCCTCGGCGTACTGCGCGATCAATTGCGGCAAAACGCCGTGAGCAAGGGACTCGGGGGCGGAAAAACGCACCCATCCGCTCGCCATGCCGCTGAGACCGGCCAGGTCTTCATCCGCCTCACGTTGCAATTCCAGCATTTTGCAGGCGTGGGGCAGCAAGCGTTCACCCGCCTCCGTCAAGCTTACGGCGCTGGAGGATCGATTAAACAACTTGACCCCGGCACTTTCCTCCAGGCCTTGAACGGCGCGGGTCAACGCACTGGGGGAGCGCCCCAGCGTGCGTGCCGCCGCGACGAAGCTGCGCTTGCGCGCTACGGTCGCGAAGGCTTCAAGCGCCCATAACTTATCCAGAGCCATTAATCACCTTATTGCATGTATCGCAACGTGGCATTGCAACACAAAAAAGGCCCTTCCGTTAACCTTCGCGCTCAATTTACAGGGATGTAGGCAAACCGGAGTAAATGGACGTGGCAAAGCTGGAAGAAATAATCGGGACATCAACGCCCACCGAGGGTGAACATATTCGTGACTGGCAGCGCAGTAAATCAGCGAGTTCACCCCGACAGGCGATACCGCAGATTCATGTCTCGTTCGAAGAGCAGCACGCGCTTCACGCCGGCCTGGCCTCCCTGGCCGTGACCGACAGCGCCTCGGGTATCCGTCGCATGCCGGCCTTGGGGCAGCTGCTTGAGAGCATCCTGTGCGGTGAAAAAATCGATCGCTTGCGCAACTTCCCCAAGGCCCCCGAGAAGGCAATGATCGTCAGGGGGTTGCCCCTGGACTCGCACCTGCCCGCCACCCCCTACGACATGGCGCCGGGTATCGAGCAACTGCCGGTAGTGGCCGGCGGCATCCTGGCGGTGCTGCAGACCCTGCAAACCCATCCGGTGGCCTACGAGGGTGAAAACGACGACACGGTGTTCCGCCATGTGTCGCCCAAGCACCAGCGTGAAGCCGAAAAAAGCTCTTATGGGTCGCGCATGGACCTGTGCATGCACGTCGACAACCCGCACCTGCCCTTGACCTGCGAACCTGTCTCAGCGTTGTCGGCCTGTCCGGAGTACCTGTGCCTGACCGGTCTGCGCTGCGAGCCGGATGTGCCGACCCGCATCGTTGCCATTAGCGAGGTGCTGGCCAGTTTGCCCGCCTGGGTTGAAACAGCCTTGTCACAACCGCAGTTCGCCATTCACCGACCGGTGTCCTTCGGCAAGCCAGGCAATGTGCTGGAACACGTGCCCCTGCTGTACAAAAGCGCAAACGGCGAGCTGTTTTGCCGTTACAACAAGGCCAGTGTCACAGCCACCAGCGCCATCGCGAAGTTGGCCCTGCAGCTGTTTGAAGCCGCCGCCAATCACCCCGATGTCGCGCGCCCCATCCTGCTGCAACCGGGGGACATGCTGATCTTCAAGAACCAGCAAACCCTGCATGCCAGGGAAGGTTTTACCCCGCGCTACGACGGGCGCGACCGCTGGCTGCTGCGCGTTTTCGGGGTTAACGACCCGGCCCGCGTGCTGGCGCTGAACCCCCAACAACCCTTCATCGCAAGAGCCTGATGTTCATGGTCGATATTGTCATTCTTTGTGTGTTCGCCTTCGCCGCCGGCCTGATCGATGCGGCGGTGGGCGGCGGCGGCCTGATCCAGATACCCGCGTTGTTCAACGTGCTACCCGCCGCACCACCGGCAGCGCTGCTGGGGACCAACAAGGTCGCGGCCGCGTTCGGCACCGCTTTCGCGGCCCGGTCCTTCGTGCGCAAGGTGGTGATCGACTGGGGCTTGGTGATTCCAGCTGCCTGCGCCGCCTTTGTCATGGCCTTCTTCGGCGCGGCCACGGTATCGTTCGTGCCCCAGTCAGTCATGCGCCCGGCGGTGCTGGTATTGATCGTGCTGATGGCGATGTACACCTTCTGGAAAAAGGACTTCGGCGCCCTGCACGCCCCCACGTACATCGGTATCCGGCAGAAGTGGCTGGCGGTCGTCATCGGCGGCGCCATCGGTTTCTACGACGGGCTGTTCGGCCCAGGCACCGGTTCCTTCCTGATCTTCCTGTTTATCCGCTGCTTCGCCTTCGACTTCCTGCACGCCTCGGCGTCGGCCAAGCTGGTGAACATCGCGACCAACGTGGCGGCGCTGATATTCTTCATCCCGACAGGTAACGTGCTGTACCTGATCGCCCTCCCCATGGCGGCCTTCAACATCCTGGGCGCGCTGACCGGCACCTGGCTGGCGGTGCGTAAAGGCGTGCCCTTTGTCCGGGCGCTGTTTCTGGTGTTGCTGGTGATCCTGATCAGCAAACTGTCCTACGACCTGTTGCTGAAAACCTGAGGAAAGCCCATGCAGCCCATGTTTGATCGCCTGGTGGCGCTACTCGATGCCCACGCCGCCTCCTATCGGGTGTTGATGCACGATGCCGAGGGCCAGTCGGCGCGGGTCGCCGAACTCCGTGGCACCGAACCCGGCCAAGGCGCGAAAGCCATGCTCTGCGCGCTAAAGGGTCAGGCCGAACCCTATGCCCTGGTGATACTGCCAGGGGACCAGAGGCTCGACATGAAGAAAGTCGGAGCGGCCCTGGGAGGAAAAAAAGCCGAGCTGGTGAGCGCGCAAACTGCCATGCAACTGACCGGGTGCAGGATCGGCGCCATCCCTCCGTTTACCTTCGATGCGCGGATTCAATTGATCGTCGACCCGTCCCTGACCACGGGCTACGGCGAAATCGCCTTCAACGCCGGTCGGCTGGATGCATCAATGGTGCTCGATACGCAGGATTACCTGTCGATTGCCAAGCCCCGGTTGGTGGATATCCGCCAGGGTTGAGCACCGGTGGGCAGGATTGGATTGCGCTGATGGGTGTAGGTGCGAGCTTGCTCCGGGCGGTGTTGCGACGAAAGCCAGAGAACGCCGCGAGGTGTCAGGTTTTATGCGTTATCGTTAGCAACCATCGCGAGCAAGCTCGCGCCTGCAAGGACCCGAGCCCGCCATGAAATTCGACCTCGCCTACTGCCTCAGCCTCGACGACAAGCTGTCGATCTATGACGTGCGCGATTTGAATTTCGACGAGACGATGGAGTTCGATTCCGCCAAGGAGCACTTCCAGTGCCCCAACGATGCCTGCCGTTTGGCGTTTGATGCGGCGAATGTGTTGACGACGTTCAACGCCAAGAATGTGAATTACGTTCGTACACCGCACTTCAAGAACACGCCCAGCACCCGCCATGTTGCGGATTGTCCTTATGTCAGTATCAAGGCGTCGGCGTCGGGTGTAGACGATGCGGAAACGGATGACAGTCGCGAGGAGCACTTCCCATCGGAGTTGTTGCTGACTCGGCGTGAGTATGTGCGTAAGCCATCAAACCCGGCAGTGGCGACGGATGTCATGCGGGACGACCCAGGATCAACGTCAGCGGCCAGTGATGTCGAACACCCGAGCCGTGAATCGGCGCCAGACAAGACCAGTGTCTTCTCCCACCCGGTGGAGTGTTTTGTGTCGAACTTCGAGGACATGGAGCTGCTCAAGCGCATGCCGCTGAAGATTGGCGAGCACACGGCGCCCTACAGTTCTTTCTTCAAGAAAATCGAGTTTCTGCTGGACAACAAAGGACTGATTTACTGGGGCAAGATCAAAAAAATCGAGGATTACCACAGCGCTAGTTTTCGCATCGATTTCGAACAGAAGGTCTGGTTCAAGCAACCGGACGAGGCGAAGAAGAAGCCTTACTCGGTCAACGTTTACCTGAGCAAAAAGCTGATCGACAACTACCGCAAGCGCAAAGCATTTCTGGAGGAGATCAAACACGCTATCGAGAGCGAAAAAGAGTTGTTTTGCTTTTTCTATGGCGTGACGCCGGAGTTGAAGCAGGTGCCGAGCAAGAAAAACCCCGAGCAGACGTTCGGGGTGTTCAGTGCGAATATTGAGAACCTGGATCACTTTATTGTTCGGGAAGCGCCAGGGTTAGAGAGTAAGTAGTCTGTTCCACAGCTTTACTGCAACGGCTCATGCGCTTGCTGAAGCTGCCTTACGACCTCCCGAATCTCTCGTTTCGCTGCCTTGTGCCGCTCACCGGCTGCTTGAATGCCAAGCTCATCAAGCCCGCCGTAACGGCTTAACCAGTGAACGATCATTTCCTCATCCGGGTAGAAGTAATTCTTGTGTTCTTTACCGCCTCTCGGGTAGTTGTTCATGTCGGCATCGAAGCGGCCTGCCGAGAACTCGTCAGGGGGTAAAGAACCTCGTTCGGCAGCACATCCCTCAAACACCCAGGCGATGTCATTGATGTGTTTCTGCGCACTGCGATGTCCGCGTTTGTAAAACACGTACTCGCGACAACTCTCTTGGAATCGCTCCGCTATCAGTTGGTCGTTGAACCAACGAAGTATGTCGTGTTGCACCGCATGCTGAATCACGCCGTTTATCCAACGCTCGGAAAAACGTTGAAGGAAACCTTCGATGTCCGCTTTTTTCGCGTCCGCAAAAATCATGCAATAACGAGTTTTTACGTGAATGACGTACAACACATGCTTGCGTTGAACAGTGACGGCGTGAACCAGCCACTGTTCGGTTGACTCATCAGACACGTCATCTTCAATGACGGACGATGGCGGTTTGTGCACCGGGCTGATTTTTTTACCCTTGTGCACGCGGCTGAAGAAGTGACTTGCCGCTTCGGTGCAATTGAAGATCCACATCTATCGTTCTCTTAAAAAGGGCCGGTGATAACCGTTTTCAGTCCTCTCGCACGATCTCTTCGACCCATTCAAGCTTATAGGGTTGACGAACAACGTCAGCGACCTCTTCTAACATTGCTTCGCTAAGAACCGACAGCTCCGCATCGGTCAGCAAGTCGTGCTTGACCATCCATCGCAAAGCTATGGGTGCACTGGAACGACTGTAGGGGTCGAAAGTCTGGACGATGTCCTTGTCCCGATCACGCATCAGGCGATAAATCATTCCATACCTGGCATGAGCCGAGAGCGCGTCATGCTGGGCAATTGTCTTGGCATCAGCCAGCACACCCTGGCAGAAACGATCGAGCGCAAGTTTGTGCAGTTCTTTGAATTTCTTCCAGTCACTTTCGATGATGGACATGACATCCTCCCGCGAAGAATTGTGGTCAGTGCAAAGACTCATTCTTGCGAAAAAACTTACCAATACCAACCCTGAAATAAAGGGGTGATTTAGTTAGCCCACATACTCAGCATCACAAGCATCAGCAAACCGATATACACCCACGCATGGGTTCGATCCGGTATCCGCCCAATCCACGGCGTGGCCAGCCGAATCCCCACCAGCGATCCCACCGTCAAAACCGCAAACGCCAGTACATCCACATAACCGATAAACCACGGTCCCAAATCAAACTCGGTGAACCCAGCCATCGCCACGTAAGTCACCGTCCCAGCCAGCGCCACGGGCAAACTTAGCGGATTGGCCATGGACGTCGCCTGGGACATGCTCAACCCACAACGCCGCAACAACGGCACGGTCATGACGCTGCCGCCTACGCCGAGAAAGGTAGCGATGGCGCCGATTCCTACACCGCCGCCAGACACTTCTGCCTTTCCCAATCGCCGTGGGATTGCGGTGTCGGACGCTGTAAGAAAGCCGCGTCGTAACAGGCAATCCGCGATGGTCACGCCCAGGTACGCGATGAAGGCATAGCGAATCACCTCGCCACTCACCCACATCGCCGAAACGGCGCCGACGATCGCGCCCAGGCCGATGAACCCGCCCAACGGCCACAGGTAATGGCGAATGAGGTTTCCGGCGCGACGGTGTTTGCCGGTGGCGATCGTTGCGTTGACGATCATGACGCAGGTCGAGGTTGCCACAGCAATGTGCATTGCCGATTGGCCGACGGGGTCGTCTGTACCGTGGTTGGCCAGGAGCATGCGGTACAGCAATGGCACGACGACGAAGCCGCCGCCGAAGCCGAACAGCACCGCGGTGATGCCGGTCATGCAGCCGAAGAGTGCCAGCAGGAGATAGAGCATTGCGTGTCGTCCATTGGTTGAGGGCGGTCGACGATAGAACGATGCGCCTTGGTCTGCTTCAGCAAGTCAGCCAATAATGTTTTCGTTTACGCCAACCGTTGAGGCTGTTCGATGCGCAATGTTTCGATTGATCTGCTGGACCACACGCCTCGGCCGGTGGTGGCCATCGGTACGGATTATTCCCACGGGCATTCGTTGCCTCGTCATACACATCGGCGGGCGCAATTGTTATACGGCGCCACCGGGGTGATGCAGGTCAGCACGCATGACGGCAACTGGGTGGTACCGCCGCAGCGGGCGGTGTGGATTCCGCCGGGGGTGGCGCATGAGGTGCTGATGCTGGGGGTGAGCACGCGCAGTGTGTATATCGAACCGGCGGTGGTGGATCTGGGGGATCGCTGCCAGGTGATCAGCGTTTCGCCGTTGATGCGGCATTTGCTGATGGAGGCGGTGGAAATCCCGCTGGAGTATGACGAGCGCGGGCGCGACGGTACGTTGATCGGCTTGCTGCTGCATGAGCTTGGGCGCAGCACTCACCTGCCGTTGCACATTCCGCTGCCCGTCGATGCGCGGCTGCTCGCGTTGTGCCGGGGCTTTGTGCAGCGGCCCGACGCTCATCAGTCGCCCCAGCAATGGGCCGATCAGTTGCACATAAGCCTGCGTACTTTCAATCGCCTGTTCCGCCAACAGACGGGCCTGAGTTTCAGCCAATGGCGGCAGCGAGCCTGCGTGGTGCTGGCTCTGGCGCGGCTGGTGGTGGGCGAACCGGTGACGCGGATTGCCCTGGATTTTGGCTATGACAGCCCGGCGGCGTTCTCAACGATGTTCCGCCGCGTACTGGGGCAGGCACCGTCCGTTTGGTTGGAGGGGGCGAAATAGAGAGGGCACTTCCGCTAGTGCCAGTAGTTAAGCGTTCGGCTGTAGCAGCTGTCGAGCCCTAGCGAGGCTGCGTTCGATTGCGGAGCAGTCGTAAAATCAGAGATTGCGATACATCAGACAGACCGTATTAGCCGGATTCACGACTGCTTCGCAGCCGAACGCAGCCTCGCTGGGGCTCGACAGCTGCTACAGGGAATGCGTCGCAGCTGAAATGGCTTAACTTATCGGCATTAGGGCATGCCGCGTTGGTCAGGCACAGCGCATGCATCGGATTTGCGACTGCTTCGCAGCCGAGCGGGAGCAAGCTCCCTCGCAACAGGTACGATGTTTGTCTCAAAACTTCATAAGCATCAGCCACTGCCTCGGCCTTACAGCAACTCAAAACTCTGCGCCTTCACATCCTGAGAATCCAGGCCGATCTGCACCTGGAACTCGCCCGGCTCGGCGGCGTATTCCAACTGAGCATTGAAGAACTTCAAGTCGTTCTCATCAATGCTGAAGTGGACCGCTTTCTCTTCTCCGGCCTTGAGCATGATTTTTTTAAAGTTCTTCAGTTCTTTGACCGGACGGCTGAGGGAGCCAACGACATCGCGGATATACAGCTGAACCACTGTTTCGCCGTCGCGCTGGCCGATATTCTTCACCATGACGCTGGCGACGAGCTTGTCGGTCTTGTTCAGTGTGGTCGAAGACAGGGCCATGTCGGTCAGGCTGAAATCGGTATAACTCAGCCCATAGCCGAAGGGATAAAGCGGACCATGGGATTGATCGAAATATTGAGACGTGTAGTTGCGAGGCCCACCCGGCAGGTAGGGGCGGCCGGTGTTCAAATGGCTGTAGTAATTGGGGATCTGCCCCACGGAGCGTGGAAAGGTAATGGGTAACTTGCCGGAAGGGTTGTAGTCACCGAACAAGACATCGGCAACGGCGTTGCCTCCCTCAGAGCCGCTGTACCAGGTTTCCAGAATCGCATCGGCCTGCTCCTGCTCCTTGCCGATGGAAAGTGGCCGACCGTTCATCAATACCAGTACCAGCGGCTTGCCGGTGGCTTTCAGGGCGGTGATCAATTCACTCTGGCGTCCTGGCAGATCGAGGCTGGTTCGACTGGCCGCTTCATGAGACATACTGCGGGGCTCACCCACTACTGCAATCACAACATCGGCTTGATGTGCAGACTTCACCGCTTCGTCAATCATTTCTGCTGCCGGACGAGCGTCGTTCTCGATTTCGGACGCGCCCAGGTATTTAATAACCTCTTGATCCTCCGTGAGATTGACGCCTCGGGCATAGATCAGCGAGCCCTTATCCATAGCGCTTTTCAGCCCGTCGTAGATCGTCACCGATTGCGAGGGCACGCCGCTTGCGGACCAACTGCCCATGATGTCGACGGTACTTTTTGCCAACGGGCCTATGAGCGCGATCACACCCTCTTTTTTTAGCGGCAAGAGCTCGTTTTCATTCTTCAGCAGCACCAATGTCTTGCGTGCCACCTCACGGGCCGGCGCTCTGTGCAGACGGTTTTCGGCATTGTTATCAGCGGGGTCTTCACTGGCAACGCCGATGCGCCGGTAAGGGTCTTCGAACAGCCCCATGTCATATTTGGCCCCCAGGACTTCCCGCACTGCGTTATCGATATTGCTCTGGGAAACAGCACCAGACTCAAGCAGCCCGGGTAGCTCCGGACCATAGGAGAAGTCGTTCATGCTCATATCAACACCGGCCCTGATCGCGAGCATGGCCGCTTCGCGGTGATTCTTCGCAACACCATGCTGAACCAGATCGTTTATCCCATTGTGGTCGCTGATGACCAGCCCCTTGAAGCCCCATGCTTTGCGAAGCAGGTCTTGCATCAACCATGCATTGGAAGCGGCTGGCACGCCATTTATAGAGTTAAGCGCCACCATCATTGCTCCCGCGCCACCCTCAATCGCCGAACGATAAGGTGGCAGGTAGTCCTGGTGCATTCTGGCCAGGCCCATGTCGACGCTGTTGTAGTCGCGTCCACCCTCGACAGCACCATACAACGCGAAGTGTTTGGCGCTGGCCATGATGCTGTCGGGTGCACTTAGGCTTTTGCCCTGGTAGGCCTGAACCATCACTTTGGCAATGCGCGAAACCAGATAGGTGTCTTCACCGAAGCCTTCGGATGTACGCCCCCAGCGAGGATCACGGGCGATATCTATCATCGGTGCAAAGGTCAAATCGATACCGTCCGCACTGGCTTCTTTCGCCGCCGTTCGACCGCTTAACTCAATGGCGTCCATATCCCAGCTGGAGGCCAGCGCCAGGCCAATGGGAAAAATGGTGCGATGGCCGTGTATCACGTCCCAGCCGAAAAACATCGGTATTTTCAGGCGGCTTTGTTGAGCCGCGTCCTGCATGGGTCGGTTTACGTAACGGCTCACAGAGCCGTACGTCCCCCCGATTCGCCCGGCGGTGATCTCTTGGCGCATCCTTTCGGGAGTCATCTTTTCATCAATAGCGATCAGCCGCAGTTGGCCGATCTTTTCCTCCTGGGTCATCTGATTTATCAGGTGGGTGACAAAGGCATCTTTGTTTGACGATTCCATATCGGCCAGGACCGGCAGACTTGTAAAACCGATCAGGGCACACAGCAGACGTAATCTTTTCATGATTGCCTTCCCTGTGACGCATACCACCTGCTTGCCTTTGAAACGCCACCTTTCCTTGTGTTGAAAATCAGAAAGCTGACGTTCAAACATTGCTGCTGACGGGGGCTGAAAGCCACTGAGCTTTCAGGATCCCGCATAGCAATAGCGTAGTCGCTCCGACGCTCCTGCCTGAGAGAAAAAATATAACCGATCAAAAAATGAGTTTGATCCGGGCGCAAAACAACTGTACAAAAACACAGTATATTTTGAATCAGCACTCTCGAGCCCGGAGAACACCATGGCCTCTCTTGCGATGAAAATCACCCTGGAACGTATCGCCCTTTTCCAATTCACCCCCGCGCATTGCGCTCAGGCCCGAGCGATGCTGGGTTGGAGTGTGGAGGAGCTCTCAGAGGAATCCGGTGTCTCCGTGGACGCCATTCAGCGATTTGAGGCAGAACGCGATGTACTGGATGTCACCCGACTGGCGTTGGCGTATCGGTTTGAATCGGAGGGCCTGGTGTTCTTCCCGGGATTTGCGCCGGGGAGAGGGATGAATGTGAAAGGGTCGACGCCTGATCCGGTGGGTCGGGCGGACTACGCGATGGTCGAGTGAGGTGTCAGCAGATGAATGGGATCGATGAATGCGACAGGCGCCGTAATCCGCCTTCAGGTGATGCCGATGCGGGGGAGATGAGGGCTAAAGTCGAATACCTGATGAAGATCGGTATGCTCCTCGACACCGGTCAGTTGGGTAAGGCTGCAGCGGCGCAAAGGCTTGGGCTGTCAGCGGGGGAACTGGATGAAATACTCGGTGGAAACGCTCGTGGTCTGACCGTGGCGAAGATCGCGGGCCGCTCGATGGCGAGCGGCCCGACGGCAGAGGATTAAGCGTTCTGAAGGCATAACTTGATTACGCCTTTAGAAGGGTGAGATGACTTTCCCTGCTCGAGCGCGCTGCCAGACCCGTAACGCCAACATCACCAGCCTGGCCTCAGACCTTACTGCTCTTTAAAAGCCGGATTCTGGCGTTCTAACGAAGCTTGTTCATAGCTGTAAGCCAACGCCAGCAGTTGGGGCTCACTCCAACGCGCACCGAAAAAGAACACGGAGGTCGGCAGCTCATCGCTGTTCATGCCCGACGGGACGGTAATGCCAGGGTAGCCTGCCACCGCCGCACTGAATTGCGAGTAGCCATCGGCATCGGCGAACAATGCATCCAGATTATGCTCAGCCAATTGCTCATCAATGGCAGCCTTGAAGCTGGCATTGAGGGTGCCGAACAGTTCGGTTGCCTGTGCGTGGGTCATGTCCAGTTCGTTGATGTTTTTAAGCATTTGCTGCCCGTAGCCTTCAGCGCCCGGATTAAGTTCGTTGAAGTCGATCAACTGTTGAAGCGTCTGGATCGGCAACCCTGAGCGGCTGGCCAGGTACTCGGGCAGTTCATGTTTCATGCCCGCCATGAGGGTGTTGAAGTAGCCATCGATATCCGGCAGTTGGACTTTCAACGGCACCAGGGTAGCGCCTTGTTCTTCCAGTGTGGCCAATGCCATCAGGAATTCAAACCCTGGTCTAAGCACGCTGCCGTTCGTGCCTACGTACTCGGTTGGGTAACCGATTCTCTTGCCTTTCAATGCATCCGTGGCGAGCAGCGTGGTGTAGTCGACTCCCATCGGAGCATCGCTGGTTGCGGCATCCATGGCATCAACGCCCTGCAGAGCATTGAACATCAGTGCGGCGTCACGAACGGTGCGAGTGAGGGTGCCAGGCGTGTCCTGCAGACGCGTGATTGGAACGATACCCGATCGGCTGAACAGTCCCAACGTTGGCTTGACGCCAACTACACCGTTAGCCGAAGCCGGGCAAGTGATCGAACCGTTGGTTTCAGTGCCGATGGCCAACGGTGCGAAGCCAGCGGCTACACCTGCAGCAGAACCGGAACTGGAACCACAGATTTCACCGCTAAGCACGTGGGGATTTTTACCTTGGCCGCCTCGACCACTCCAGCCGTGGGGCAAGCCCAGTTCTCGGGTGTAAGCCCATTCGCTCATGTTGGTTTTGCCGAGAATGATGGCGCCCGCATCACGCAGCTGTTTGACGACAAACGCATCGTTTGCCGCAGGCTGACCGACCATGGCCAATGAGCCCGCGCTCGTTTGCATCGGGTCCGCAGTGTCGATGTTGTCCTTAAGCAGAACTGGAATGCCGTGCAGCGGACCACGAACGTTGCCGTCCTGACGTTCCTGGTCTAAAGCGGTGGCAATGTCGATGGCATGAGGGTTGAGCTCAATAATCGCGTTGATCATCGGCCCTTGCTTATCCAACGTGTCGATGCGCGCCTGCAAATATTCCACCAGTATTACGGAGGTGAGTTCGTTGCGCTCCATCCGTTCAGCGAGCTCGCTGACGCTCGCATATTCGAGCGTCTGAGTGGCTGATGCCGTTGCCTTGCTGTCAGCAAATGCAGACCCGGTGGCCGATAGCAGAATGATCTGCGCCAGTACCGTCATGCGGCTTTTTAAAACGTCCTTCATTTGCAGCTTCCTTGTTATGGCTAATCACGAGTGAGTCATTTCACTCGCTGCATAGCCTACCGAAGCCGTGGGAAACGGCTGTCATCCACAAGGAACCAGCAATGTAGGAAACTTCATCCAGATTTGTAGCCACTACAAGCTATACGCCCTTCTTCCTTTGTGGTGATCGACACAGTGCGCTCCCAGGCCAATGCGAGGATCCGGTCGAAGGGCTCGAACCATGCGTGCATCGACAAATCGAAGGTACCGTTGTGAATTGGCAGCAACCAGCGACCTTTGAGGTCAATGTGCGCCTGCAGGGTTTGCTCCGGCTGCATATGAACATGCGGCCACTCGACGTTGTAGGCACCGGTTTCCATGAGCGGCAGGTCGAATGGGCCGTACTGTTCACCGATGCGTTTGAAGCCGTCGAAGTAGCCGCTGTCGCCGCTGAAGAAGATCCGCGTGTCGCCGTCGATCATCACCCACGAGGCCCACAATGTGATGTTGCTATCGAACAGACCGCGACCGGAAAAGTGTTGCGATGGCGTGGCGATGAACTGGATGCCGTCAACTTCTGTGCCCTGCCACCAATCCAGCTGGCGCACTTTGCTGGCGTCGACGCCCCACTTGATCAGGGTGTCGCCCACGCCCAGCGGCGTCAGAAAGCACTTGGCCTTGTCCGCCAGTTTGAGCACGGTTTGATAATCAAGGTGGTCGTAGTGGTCGTGAGACAGGATCCCCGCTTCGATCGACGGCAACTCTTCGAGGCTGATCGGCGGCTGGTGGAAGCGCTTGGGACCGGCCCATTGCACGGGTGAGGCGCGTTCGGCGAAGACCGGGTCGGTGATCCAGAGTTTGTCCCGCAGTTTCAGCAGTACGGTGGAATGCCCGAGTCGGTAAACGCTGTGGTTAGGTGCGGCGATCAACGCTGCCTGAGTCAGGGTTTGCACCGGGACGGGTGCGGTTGGGCGGGTGTTACGCGGTTTGTGGAAGATCATGCTCCACAGGATGCGCAGGGTTTTGCGAAAGCCTTCGCGCTTTACCTGCGCATGGTTTCGAAAGAGCCCTTCTACGTGACGGGAAGCTTCAGGCGTAGAGCGCCTCACCGACCGAAAACGCGAAGCCATCATTCAAGCCGCGATTACCAAATTCCGTGCCAACGGTTTCGACATCACCAGCATGGACAAGATCGCTGCCACCGCCGGCGTGTCGAAGCGCACGGTGTACAACCATTTCCCCAGCAAGGAAGAGTTGTTCGACGAAATCCTCAATCATTTGTGGGCGCGGGTGACGGCAGAACAGGAAACGCCCTACCACCCTGGCCTGCCGCTGCGCGACCAGATGCGCCGAATGCTAATGGCGAAAATGCAGATGCTGGGCGATGACAATTTTCTCGACCTGGCGCGAGTGGCCATCGCCGCTACGATCCATTCCCCCGAGCGCGCGCAGAATATGGTCGCCCGAATGGGCGAACGTGAAGAAGGCCTGGCCGTGTGGATCCGCTCCGCCCAGGCTGATGGTCGCTTGAAACCGGTCGCCCCCGAATTCGCCGCTCAACAGATTCAGGGAATGCTCAAATCCTTTGCGTTCTGGCCACAGATTTCCATGGGTTTGCCCGGCCTGTCAGACGAGATGCAGACCACTGTTGTGGCGTCGGCGCTGGACATGTTCCTGGCCTGCTATCAGCTCTGAATCGGGCTGCAATAAATGACAAGGTCTGCCGATCGAAAGCCTGACCTCGGAAATGCATCAGCACTTTGTGGGCAAGGATCAGCCGAAGGCCTGACACCCATCAAGGCAATTTCAACGCCCGCCCCAACTCATCAAACAACGTCACCACCGAACGCAAGGCGCGGCAGTCAGGGCGGGTCAGCAACCAGAGCGCCGTGTCGTAACCGTGTAGCGGCTCGCTCAACGGTTGCAGCCCGTCACCGATGAGGAAGTCCGGCAACGCCGCGACACCGAGCCCGGCCCGCACCAGCGCAGTCACCGACAACATGCTGTTGCAGCGATAACCCGGCGTGACGCCGGGCAACTGCTGACGGCGCCACGCGACCGTGGGGTGATCGGGCAGGAAGTCGTCCGGGGCGATCCAGGTCAGCGAGGCCAGGTCTTCGCAATTGACCGATTTCAGGTATGCCGCGCTGGCACAGACTCGATACGACACCTGGGCCAATCGCCGGCCAACCAAATGCCCGGGCGGTGTGCGGGTCAGGCGCAAGGCGATATCCGCATCCCGGCGGCTGAGGTTGGCGAAGTCGTTGGAGGTACTCAACTCGATAGTCAGCGCCGGGTAGGACGGCATGAACCGCGCCAACGCCGGCAACAGCAAACCTTGCAGGACCGAATCGGTGCAGGTCAGGCGCACGGTGCCGCTGATGACTTCACCGCCCTGCTCCACGCCAATGCGCGCCGCCTCCAGTGCCTGTTCGGCCCGCTCAGCCTGCTCGGCCAGGGTCTGCGCCAAGGTGGTGGGCAAGTAACCGGCGCGGCTCTTTTCGAACAACTGCTGGCCCAGCGCGGCTTCCAGTCGGCGCACGGCGCGAAACACCGTCGAGACGTCGACTTTCAACAGCGTCGACGCCCGCGCCAGAGAGCCGCCGCGCACCAGCGCGAGGATCAGGGACAGGTCGGGATAATCCAGTCGATAGTGCATCGGTGCATTGATCAATTGGGATAACGCCAATATTGAGTGCGTGAACGCCAATCTATAGTGGGTGCCAGGAATCAACAAGCGTGGAGCGCACACATGGAAACCCGCCCAATCCGCATCGCCCTGATCGGCGATTACGACCCGCACGTCACCGCTCACCAAGCCATTCCCGTCGCCCTCGGCATGGCTGCTGAACACGCAGGCCGAGACGTGCAGTTCCAGTGGCTGGCCACCGATAGCATCAGCGCCGATGCGTCGTTGGCTGACTTCGACGGTTTCTGGTGCGTGCCCGCCAGCCCTTACCGCGATATGGACGGTGCATTACGGGCGATTCGTTTTGCCCGCGAACAGCAGCGACCCTTCCTGGGTACCTGTGGCGGGTTTCAACACGCCATACTCGAATACGCCCGACATGTTCTAGGCTGGGACGATGCCGAACATGGCGAGACATCGCCCGATGCGGCGCGAGCGCTGCTCACGCCACTGACCTGTTCGCTGGTGGAAGCGGTCGAGAGCATTCATCTGGTTGAAGGCTCGTTGATCGCCGAGGCGTACGAAAGCGCTGAGGTTGTCGAAGGGTATCGCTGCCGCTACGGCGTTAACCCTGAGTTCGAACGTGAGTTGTTGACCCAACAGCTGTGCGCCGTCGGACACGATTCTTCGGGCGACTTGCGGGCAGTGGAATTACGCGGGCACCCGTTCTTCGTCGCGACGCTGTTCCAACCTGAACGCGCAGCGCTCAAAGGCAAGCTGCCGCCGCTGGTCCGTGCGTTGATCGCAGCCTGCACAAGGCAGAAATCATGATCGCCAAGACGCCGCCAGCGCCTTACTACGCAGTGATTTTTACCGCCCTGCGCACCGACGGTGATCACGGTTACGAGCAGGCCGCCAGGCGCATGGTCGAACTGGCCCGTGAGCAACCCGGTTTCCTGGGTGTGGAATCGGCTCGGGGTGAAGATGGACTCGGGATTACGGTGTCCTACTGGGCCAGCGAAGCGGCGATTCTGGCGTGGAAACATCATCCCGAACACAGTGAAATTCGCGAGCGTGGACGGTCGACGTGGTATTCGGCGTGTTGTACGCGGGTGTGCAAGGTTGAGCGGGATTATCGGTTTCAGCAGTGATGAGTGCGGTGTCTTTCAGGCCGTATCGCGAGCAGGCTCGCTCCCACATTGGTCTAGTGATCGACACATAACCCATGTGGGAGCGAGCTTGCTCGCGATAGGGCCCGCACAGTCACCGCAAAACTCAGCTCTGCACCAGACTGCGAACCGCGGAAATCTCCGGCACTTCCCGCCGATTCATATACACCCGCAGCGGTTCGGTGATGTTGATCCGGTCATCGATGTTCTGATCCAGCAACAACTGAATCAACTCACGTTTGAGCGTCATGGCCTGCCCGGAACCCGAGGTCCAGACGAATTCACTGGTGGGAATAATGCCGTCATCCGCCACGTCCATACCGAACGAGTCTTCGCTGAAACGAACGATGTACTGGCCAGTCTTGCGATTGAGGCCGACGAAGCCTTTGAGTTGGTCGGCGGCCTGGCAGATGAGCTCGGAAGTGATGCGCATGATAAACCTCACAAAAGGTCGTAATGGACCGGTGATCGATGGTTTACACGCAGGGCAAGCGAATGGATTTCCCTCTGCCGGGGAAATTGCCGGGGCCAAGAGTACTGCAAAGAACCGCACAAAAGTGCGGAAAAAATCAGCTTTAAACACGTTTATGTCGGTCTGGCGATAGCGCAAGCGGCGCTCAGTTGTTAAAAGATACGTCTTTGTAAATCTGCGAAAGGACCTCGACCATGCCTGTTACCTTCACCAAGAGCGCCCTGTTGCTGAGTCTGATGCTGGGCCTCGGCCAGGCACAGGCCGCCAGCGAGCCAAGCTCCACTGCACTGGCAACCCGCACGGGCATCCCGCACCCGGCAGTGATCGCCCACCGTGGTGCGTCTTTCGATGCACCGGAATCCACCGCAGCAGCCTACAAACTGGCCCGCGATCTGGGTGTCGACTACCTGGAGATGGACGTGCAACGCAGCAAGGATGGCGTGCTTTTCGCCCTGCACGACGACAACCTGCAACGCACCACCGACGTCGCCAGCAAATTCCCTGAGCGCAAGGACCGCCCGGCCAACGAGTTCACTATCGCCGAGCTGAAAACCCTGGATGCTGGCAGCTGGTTCAACTCCGCCTACCCGGATCGCGCGCGTCCTTCCTACGCCGGTCTGAAAATCCTGACCCTCGATGAAATCATCGACATCGCCCAAGGCAACCCGCTGCACAAGCCGGGCCTGTACATCGAAACCAAAGAGCCGAAGCAATTTCCCGGCATTGAGCGCGACCTCAAGGATAAATTGCAAGATCGCGGCTGGCTGAGCCCGGCCGGTTCGAAACTGGCGAAGAGCAATCTGGCGGTTGGCCAGGGCAAAGGCAAAGTTGTGCTGCAAACTTTCGAGAAGAGCAGCCTCGAACTGCTCGAGAAGGAAATGCCGAAAGTGCCGAAAATCCTCCTGCTGTGGGTCGGCGAAGGCAGCATCGAACCGAAATCCAAGGTGACGTTTGCTGAATCCGGTGACAAAGACAAAGCCACTTATTACGCCAAACAACAACCGAAAGACAAAGCCGAATTCCAGCAATGGGTCGAGTACGCCAAAGCCCAGGGCGCGATCGGCACCGGCCCTTCTGCCGCGCTGACCAAGGGTGGCGATCAGAGCTACTCGGACCTGGTGCAACCCTGGATGAACCAGTACACCCACGATCAGGGCTTGCTGGTGCACGTCTACACCATCGACGATGCCGTGGATTACCAGAAAGTCATGGACGCCGGCGTCGACGGCATCTTCACCAACCGCGCCAGCGAACTGCTCAAGTTCTACAAACGCCCGGCGGCTGCCAGTGTTGCGCAATTGCTGCAAAACAACGGTTATTGAACACTGCGAGAAGCGCCCAAAGGAATTAAGGGTGAATTAAGTTGCGCAAGCTAACCTGATCCCACTTAAACAGATCACCCCAAGGAAAGAACTTCATGAAAACCCTGACTGCACTCTTCACTGCCGCTGCCCTGACCCTCACCGCTGGCCTGGCCCAGGCCGATGTTCGCGTCGACCAGATCCCTGAGCTGGTCAAGAGCGGCAAGATCAAGCCTTTGGAAGAAATGCACGAGGCCGCGCTGAAGTTGCACCCGGGTGCGACCATCACCGACACGGACTTGGACAACCACTTCAATAACTATGAGTACGAAGTGGAACTGAAAACCGCTGACGGCAAAGAATTTGACGTGGACTTCGATGCCACCACCGGCAAAGTCCTGAGCGACAAACAAGACACCTGATGCACACATAAAAAGCCGCACGATTTTCGGATCGTGCGGCTTTTTTGCCGATCCGATTCAGACAATCAAATACTTTGACGCAGCGACCACAGCCTCTACGCCTTGAACTCGTTAGCGTGACTCACGGACGATTGGCTGTTAAACATCTCGACCTTGGCATGGGAAGCACTTGAGGTGGAGATCGTTTCATCCAGATGTTTAATCACGTAGTAAAACGCCCCCGTTCCAGTCACCTGTGCCAGTTTTTCTTTGTCCAAAGAAAAATGTACTGGAAAGTGATCACCTTCTCGATAGATGTGAGTGCCCACCACAATGTCACCCATCAACACAGTGATTTCCTCGCCAACTTTAAAGTGTTCTCGTTCTGGAATGATTACTTTCGGGCTCAGTGGGTTTGCCAGGTCAACGTATAAAACGACTACCTGACCACCGACAACTGTCATAGGGCTCAAAGACTCGGCCATCGCAACGCTCCTTGTGGAAGTACTGGCGCATGTTCGGTTCGAAAATGCGTGCCAGTGGTTATCTAGCGCTGCGAGAAAAAACCTGTCTACTGTCAGAAATAACAGGTGGCGGCTAAATCAGGCGCTTCAACCAAGCGTATTCGATCAACGGTCACCTGAGCGTTCAAGCACCGTCAATATCATTGCTTGACATCGACACTACTGACTTGAGATCAACTGTGTACCAACTCGGTAAGCAAACCGGTACACAGCCCTTCCCGTTAGGCGCTTAAACGCGCCGTCACTTCATTCAACTGCCCCGACAACCCGTGCAAGTTGTGGCTGGCCGCTTCGGTGCGCTGCACGTTGTCCAGGTTGGTGCTGGCGATGCTGGTGATTTCGGTGAGGTTGCGCGAGATGTCTTCGGCCACCGAGGTCTGCTCTTCGGCGGCGGTGGCGATCTGGCGGTTCATGTCGCGGATGGCTTCCACCGCATGGGTGATGCGCTCCAGCATGGCGCCGGCCTGGGTCACTTGCTCGACACTTTCTTCACTGCGCGACTGACCGCTTTCAATCGCCTGGGCCGCATCCACCGCTCCGGTTTGCACGGTTTGAATGATCTGGTTGATTTCGATGATCGACGCCGCCGTGCGCTGGGCCAGGCTGCGGACTTCATCGGCCACCACAGCGAAACCGCGCCCTGCTTCACCGGCACGGGCCGCTTCGATGGCTGCGTTGAGCGCCAGCAGATTGGTCTGCTCGGCGATGCCGCGAATCACTTCCAGTACCTTGCCGATGCGCCCGCTGTCGGTTTCCAGACGACGGATGACCATGGCGGTGTTGGCGATTTCGCCACGCATTTGGGTGATGGTGTGAATGGTGCCCTGCATGACTTTTTCGCCCTGCTGAGCGGACTGGTCGGCATCGTCGGCTGCACGCGCGGCATCGGCGGCGTGACGCGCGACTTCTTGCGCGGTGGCGGACATTTCGTTCATCGCCGTGGCCACCTGATCGGTTCTGTTGAACTGCTCGTTGGTGCCGCTGGCCATCAGGGTGGCGATGGAATTCAGTTCACCGCTGGCGTTGTCCAGATCCGAGGCACTGCGCTGCAAACGGCTGAAGGTTTCGGCGAGGAAATCGCGCAGGGTGTTGGCCGCTACCGCCAACTTGCCCAACTCATCCTGTCGGCTGCTGGCCACGCGTTCGGCAAACTTGCCCTGGCTGAGTTGCGCCACGTACTCGATCAGTTTGCGAATCGGTTCCACCAGGTTGCGGTTGACCAGCCACAGGCTCAACAGGCCGATCAGCAGACCCGAGGCGAGCATCACAATGATCCCCAGCAACACGGTGCGATCGGCATCGGCGCTGATCAGCTTCGATTGCTCGGCACCCTGCTTGCGCAATTCGCTGACCAACTCGCTCATCTGATCGCTGGTCGCGCGGTCCATACCTTTGACCGCCGTGTCGCCAGCCGTTGGGTCGGCACCTGCCGCCACATAGGCGTCACGACCTTTTTGATAAGCCGTACCCAACAGGCGATGTTCGTCCCGCAGGCGTTCGATGCGAGTCTTGAGTTGCGGCTCAATACCCTTCTGCCCGGCCAGCTCGCCGAGGATGCCCTGCACATCGCGTTGACGGTCCTCGAATTGTTTCCAGTATTTGTCCAGGTCCGCAGGCTGCTTACCGCGTAGCAGAACGTTTTTCCACTCCTGAACCTGAACCTTGAATTGCAGGTTGGCTTCATCGATCAATTGCGAGGTGTGCAGCGGGCCTTCGATCAGATTCGCGTAGTTCTGAACACCGCTGGACAGAAAGTGAAAGCAGGCCAGGGCGATCAGCAACATGGCCAACAGGCTGCCGCTCAACAAGGCAAGGATTTGTGCTCTCAGGGATTTTTGCAAAAACATCGAGTGCTCTCATGACAGGGATAAGGCACGCCCGTCAGGCGTGCAAGGTGTCCGGACATCCCTGTCAGCGACGCTGGCCCAAGACCGCACCGCGAAATTCAACATCAACATCATCGGCGTGCCAGCGCCTTTCTTTAGCGCTTCCGACCACCGGTAGAGTGAATTTTCAGCGCCACGAGACTGTCACAAAACGGTCAAAAATCCTTGCAATGATGCGGTTCAAGTGAACCTGTGAAACCCGCCGTAACGCGATCTGTAGCAGCTGGCGAAGCCTGCGTTCGGCTGCGGAGCAGTCGTGAAATCAGGCAATGCATTGCCATAGGAAGACTGCGTGCTCAGGCTTGACGACTGCTGCGCAGCCGAACGCAGGCTTCGCCAGCTGCTACACAAAGCGACCGACAGCGCCTCCTTCAGCGAGCCCTCATGAACCACAGCATCGACCAAAGCCATCGCGACCCGGACCTGTTCGGTCTGCTGTACGGTTTCAGTTTTCGCCCCGGTGAGCGCGGCCGGGAGATCGATTCGGCCAAGGCATTGCAATGCCTGCAACAGCCCGGCGACAGCGACGAGTTTCTCTGGTTACACCTGAACCTCGCCCACGCCGCCTGCGAGCGCTGGATGAAGAGCCATCTGGAATTGCCGGACGAATTTTTCGAAGCGCTGCATGAGGGCTCACGTTCGACGCGCATCGAGCATGTGGATTCGGCGTTGCTGGCGGTGGTCAATGATGTGGTGTTCAACCTCAGCAGCATGGTTTCCTCGGATGTCTCGACGCTGTGGGTCTGCGCCCGCAGTCGGCTGATCATCAGCGCACGCCTGCAACCGCTGCACTCGGTAGACAAGCTGCGCTCCTCGGTGAAGGCCGGTGAGTGCTTTCGTTCGCCGCTGGAATTGCTGGTGCATCTGCTGCGCGATCAGGGCGAAGTGCTGACCCAGATCGTGCGCAAGACCAGCCTCAGCGTCGATCAGGTCGAAGATGAGTTGCTGTCCTCGCGACTGTCGACCAATCGCGCCGAACTGGGTGCCAATCGTCGAGTGCTGGTGCGCCTGCAACGCTTGCTGGCGCTGGAACCAGGCTCATTGCTGCGCCTGCTCAATCGCCCACCGCAGTGGTTGCAAAAGGAAGACGTCAAGGAACTGCGCAAGTCCACCGAGGAGTTCGCGCTGATCATCAACGACCTCACGGCTTTGGGCGAGCGAATCAAACTGTTGCAGGAAGAAATCGCCGCCAACCTCAACGAACAGAGTAACCGCACACTGTTCACCCTGACCGTGGTCACGGTGCTGGCACTGCCGATCAACATCATCGCCGGTTTCTTTGGCATGAACGTCGGTGGGGTGCCGCTTTCCGACGATCCGGAGGGGTTCTGGATTCTGGTGGCATTGGTCGCGACGTTTACCGTGATCGCCGGGCGTTGGGCGTTTCGTAAGCGCCAGGATTATTGAACAAACCTCCACCCCCGTTCCCATAGGGAACGGGGGTGGGTTCTGATGGACGGCATTAGCAAAAACCCAAACACAGACCCAGCGCAGCCTCTCTGTAACATGAGCAACGATCATGACCGACACTCTTCCCTTCTCAGGATTGTCCGTCATGGCTACTCCTTCCCTCACCGCCGCTCAGGCGCCCACCAGTAGCGCAAAACCGCAACTCGACAAGAAACCCAGCCTGCTGACCATCGTGATTTTCTTCGCGGTGCTGGGCAGTGGCCTGTTGTTCACGGCTTACAGCCTGATGCACGACATGAACGAACTTGGCACCGTGATGACCACCTGGACGCCGTTTCTGCTGTTGGGCGTGGCGCTGCTGATTGCCCTCGGCTTTGAGTTCGTCAATGGTTTCCACGACACCGCCAACGCCGTGGCCACGGTGATTTACACCAACTCCTTGCCGCCGAATTTCGTGGTGGCCTGGTCAGGCTTCTTTAACTTCCTCGGGGTGCTGCTGTCCAGCGGCGCGGTGGCGTTCGGCATCATCGCCCCGCCGCAATAGTGTGGAACCTCGGCACCTGGTGGCTGGGTTTGCCAGCGTCTTCGTCGCACACCCTGATCGGCTCGATCATCGGTGTCGGCGTGGCCAATGCCTTGATGCACGGTCGCGACGGCACCAGCGGTGTGGACTGGGTTCAGGCGACTAAAATCGGTTACGCGCTGCCGATGGCTTACGCGCTGAACCGCGCCATGGCGGCAGACCAGGCGCTACAGTTTGCCGCCGTAGCCGAAGTCACCCAGCAAGCACTGGTGAAAAGTTCGCCGCTACCGGCGCCCGCCCGATCCTCGCGCGGTGCTGTCCGATCACATGCGCAGCAAGGAAGCCTCACCACAACTGATCCCCGCCCTCGCCGCGTTGGCCGGCAATATCGGTAACGAAGTGAAGGGCTACGGCTCGCTCTCGAAAGCCCCGGCCGAGGCCATGGGCAACGTGCGTAACGACATGTACCTGACCAGCGAAACCATTCGCCTGATGGACAAGAACAAGGTCGGCAACTTTGACGCCGACACCAGCGGCAAACTGCAACTGTTCAAGCAACAGATCAACAACGCCACGCGGTTCATTCCGCTGTGGGTGAAAATCGCAGTGGCCATCGCCCTGGGGCTGGGCACCATGGTCGGCTGGAAACGCATCGTGGTGACCGTCGGCGAGAAGATCGGCAAGACCCACCTGACTTATGCGCAAGGCGCCTCGGCGGAAACCGTCGCCATGCGGACCATCGGCGCCGCCGACATGTTCGGTCTGCCGGTGTCGACCACGCACGTGTTGTCTTCGGGGGTGGCCGGGACCATGGTCGCCAACGGCGGAGGTTTGCAGATGAAGACCATCCGCAATCTGCTGATGGCCTGGGTATTGACCTTGCCGGCGGCGATGCTGTTGTCGGGCAGCTTGTATTGGTTGTTCACCCAGTTGTTCTAAGGTCAGGTGGTTGACTGGATCACCTGCCCCAACCAATCCATAAATGCCCTCACCCGTAACGGCAAATGCCGTTGCCGGGCATAGAGCAGCGATACCTCCGTGGATGGCGCATTGAATGGCGGCAGCACCGCCACCAGCTCGCCACTGAGCAGGTGGGGCTGCATGCCCATCAGCGGCGCCTGAATCAAACCAAAACCGCCCAGACACGCCGACTCGTAACAATCGGTGCTGTTGACCGTGACGCTGCCCGCCATCGGCACCCGATGCAACGTGCCCTCTTGCTCGTACACAAAACCCTCCGACCGTGAGCCCAGTACGCCGACGTAATGGACCAACCGATGCTGCGCCAGGTCTTCGAGCCGTTCAGGCACGCCATAACGCCGCAGATACGCGGGGCTGGCGCAGTTGACCATCGCGAAATCGCATACGTGGGGCGCGACCACCGATTGATCCGGCTGCGCGCCGACTCGCATCACGCAATCAAACCCTTCGCTGAGCAAATCGATCCGGCGGTCGGTGCTGCTGATTTCCAGCTCAAGATTGGGGTGCTGAGCCATGAACTCGGGCAGACGCGGCATCACCACCCGACGGGCCAGAATGTTCGGCATGTCGATGCGAATCCGCCCAACGAGCGATGCCTCGTCCTGGCGAAACAGCCCTTCGATTTCGTCCATGTGCGACAGCGAGTCCTTGCTGCGCTCGTACAACACCAGGCCGTCCTGAGTCGCCTGAACCTTGCGCGTGGTGCGTTGCAGCAAACGCGTGCCTACCAGCAATTCGAGGGCCTGGACGTGCTCGGACACGGTGGACCTCGGCAAACCCAGGCTTCACCGGCGAGGGTAAAACTCGACATCTCGCTGACACGAACGAAGGTGCGCAGCAGTTCCAGTTTGTTCATGGGCCGACCTTCTATTGTTCAGTCAGGTCGCCGATGTATTGCGCAGCCGTTTTGATCGCGAGCACTTTGACTTTTTGATCAACAACGCCGGCATCGGCCTGACCGCGAACTTCGTTGACACCACCGTCGCCCAGTTCGATTTGCTGATGAACATCCATTTGAAAGGGCCGTTTTTCCTCACCCAGAACCTGCTGCCGCTGATGGCTGATGGTGGCCGCATCCTCAACGCCGCGATTGCGCTGTTGCTGGCGCCGGGCAGTCAGTGGATCAATGGGCAACGCGTCGAAGCGTCGGGCGGGATGTTTTTGTAACCTGAAACCTGTGGCGAGGGCTTGCCCCTCGCCACAAAAATAACCGCGCTCAACCAACTGTGCGAGGCATCAGGACCCGCTCCCGCACTACGTCATAGGCCCAGTGGTAGACGTAGGTGTACGGCAGGAAAAACAGCAACACACCGATGTCCAGCAGAAACGCTTGCCACAGGCTGACCTTCAGCCACCAGGCAATCAACGGCACACCCACCGCGACCAGACCGCCTTCGAACAACAGCGCATGGACAACACGCACCCACGCGTTGTGCACGATGTCGTAGTGTTTGAGCGCACGGTCGAACAATCCGTTGAAGACCACGTTCCAGGCCAGGGCAAGTGCCGCGATAGCCGTGGTCACGACGCCCATATCGAGCATCGGTTTGTCCATGATCCACGCCAGCAACGGGGTACAGATCAGGATGGCCAACAACTCGAAACCAATGGCCTGGAAAATACGTTCAGTAATGGATTTGTTCGCGCTCATGGCCAGACTCCTCTGAGTGACTGTGGTTGCCATGATCCTACTTCACACCGATACTTCATAACCAATAACCATCGATCAAGGCGATAGTTCATGGCGTCTCAAGAAGTGTTGCAGGCGTTTGTGCAAGCGGCGACTCAAGGTTCGTTTTCTGCGGCGGCACGCAAACTGGGCCGCAGTCAGTCAACCATCAGCGCTGCGGTGGCGAGCCTTGAAATCGATCTGAACCTGACCCTCTTCGACCGCAGCAGCCGCAAGCCGAGCCTGACCGCGGCCGGGCACGTGATGCTGCAACGGGCCGAGGAAATTCTGGCCGCCACCAGCCGACTGGAAATGACCGCCAGCCAACTGTCTCAAGGGGTAGAGCCAAAATTGACCGTGGCGATTTCCGACACCTATCAATCCGACCGTTTCGAAGCGGCGCTCAGTGCTTTCGAGCAGCGCTATCCGGACCTGGAACTCGAATGCCTGATCGCCGAATGCGATGACCTGGTGGCGCTGGTGCAACGTGGTCGAGCACATGTCGCCTTCGCCGAAAAACAAGACAGTTACCCGCCGGACCTGGTCAGTTCGACCGTGGAGGAACGGACGGAGATTGCCCTGTTCGTGTCTCGTGAGCATCCGTTGGCGGCGCTGAGCCACATCGATCAAGACGTGTTGCAACACCATCGGGAACTGCGTCTGGCGACGATCGTCAATCCGTATGAAAGCCGTGCGAAGGGACGCGTCTGGTCGGCACCGAGTTATCTGATGCTGCTGGAAATGGCCCAGGGTGGATTCGGCTGGGCGCCGTTGCCCCGGTGGCTGGTGGAGCGGTTTGGTGCAGGGACGCTGGAGGAACTGGACGTGCGTGGCTGGCCGAAACCGGTGTTCGTCGATGCGCTGTGGTCGCGGCTGCATCCGCCGGGGCCGGCGGGGAGTTGGTTGCTCGGCAAGATGTTGGAATAGCGATGGCGGGGGCCACCCCAGAGGGGAAAGGGTGGGTGAAGGGTCGATCTTTCAGCAAACTCCAATCTCAAGATTTCACCCCAGCCCTCCTCCAAGGCATACTTGCCACCCTCCGCACTCCAGAACCAAAAAACGCCCCATGCGTATCCACGTCAGCTTCATCGACCGCGTCGGCATTACCCAGGAAGTCCTGGCCTTGCTCGGTGGGCGCAATCTCAATCTGGATGCGGTGGAAATGGTCCCGCCCAACGTCTATATCGACGCCCCGACCTTGAGCCCGGAAGTCCTCGAAGAGCTGCGCGATGCGTTGTTCAGCGTGCGCGGCGTGCAAGCGGTGACGGTGGTCGACATTCTTCCCGGTCAGCGTCGGCACCTGCAGCTTGATGCGTTGCTCGCGGCCATGACCGACCCCGTCCTGGCGCTGGACAGTACCGGCAAAGTGCTGCTGGCCAACCCGGCATTGATTGCCTTGTACGGGCGCGAGCCTGACGGCGAAAGCATCGCTGACCTGTTCGCCGACCCGGCACTGCTCGAAGCCCTGTTGGAAAACGGCTTCCGTCTGCCGCTGCGGGAAGTCACCGTCAACGGCCAGACGTTGCTGCTGGATGCCACACCGATTACCGACGCCGGCGCCCTGCTGACCCTGTATCAGCCGAACCGTATCGGCGAACGCCTTTCGGCACTGCACCACGACCATGCCGAAGGGTTCGATGCGCTACTCGGCGAGTCTCCGTCGATTCGGACGCTCAAGGCCCGCGCCCAGCGCGTTGCGGCCCTCGATGCACCGTTGCTGATCCAGGGCGAAACCGGCACCGGCAAAGAACTGGTTGCGCGTGCCTGCCACGCCATCAGCGCTCGACACAGTTCGCCCTTTTTGGCGCTGAACTGCGCGGCATTGCCGGAGAACCTCGCCGAAAGCGAATTGTTCGGCTACGCCCCCGGCGCCTTCACCGGTGCGCAACGGGGCGGCAAACCGGGGCTGATGGAACTGGCCAACCAGGGCACGGTGTTTCTCGATGAGATCGGCGAGATGTCGCCGTACTTGCAGGCAAAATTGCTGCGTTTCTTGAACGACGGCAGCTTCCGCCGGGTGGGCGGGGATCGTGAGGTGAAGGTCAATGTGCGGATCCTCAGCGCCACGCACCGCAATCTGGAAAAAATGGTCAGCGAAGGTTCGTTCCGCGAAGATTTGTTCTATCGCCTCAACGTCCTGAACGTCGAAGTCCCGCCCCTGCGCGAACGCGGCCAGGACATCCTGCTGCTGGCCCGCTACTTCATGCAGCAAGCCTGCGCGCAGATTCAGCGCCCGGTGTGTCGCCTGGCGCCGGGCACCTATCCGGCACTGCTGGGCAATCGCTGGCCGGGTAACGTGCGGCAATTGCAGAACGTGATCTTCCGTGCCGCCGCCATTTGCGAAAGCAGCCTGGTCGATATCGGCGACCTCGATATCGCTGGCACCTCGGTGGCGCGCCAGAGCGACAACGACGTCGACAGCCTCGAACAGGCGATGGAGGAGTTCGAGAAAACCCTGCTGGAAAAACTCTACGTCAGCTACCCCTCGACCCGCCAACTGGCCAACCGCCTACAAACCTCTCACACGGCGATTGCCCATCGATTGCGCAAGTACGGAATTCCCAACAAGCCGTAAGACCGTGCATCAAAAGCGACCTTCACCTGTACTGAAAGCGCTACAGTGGAACGATATCACTACACCCCCTTCCGATCACCGCTGTGCAAGGCTTTGATCCACTTAGGCTTTTTTCTTTGCTCCTGACTGTAGCGATTTCGCTACAGCCCTCCACATCACGCACGCTATAAAAACACCTAAGACGTTGATTTATAACGATAAAAAAACATTGGCCGCAATTTTGCTTAGTATCCACTCATAAAGCAGGGCTTTGCCCAGCATTCAATCGCGTCCACCAGACGAGTCTGGCCCCCCTTAGGAGTTTCCATGAGCGAGTTGCGTTTTACTGAAGATCACGAATGGCTGCGTACCGAAGCTGACGGCACCGTCACAGTCGGCATCACCGCTTTCGCACAGAACGCCCTGGGCGACGTGGTTTTCGTACAACTGCCTGAGCTGCAGTCCTACGACAAAGGCGCTGAAGCTGCCACCGTGGAATCGGTAAAAGCCGCCAGCGGCGTGTACATGCCGCTGGACGGTGAAGTGCTGGAAGTGAACCCGGCGCTGGACAGCAGCCCTGAACGGGTCAACGAAGATCCGCTGGGCGAAGGCTGGTTCTTCCGCTTTCAGCCAAGCGATGCCTCGGCTGTCGCCAAACTGCTGGACCAAGACGCTTACGACCGTCTGATCAAAGCCAACGCCGAAGCCTGAGGAGCGCCCAACATGACTCAAATTAATCTGAGCACTGCCAACGAATTCATCGCGCGCCACATCGGCCCGCGTGCCGGCGACGAGCAAGCCATGCTCAACAGCCTCGGTTTTGACTCCCTGGAAGCCCTGAGCGCCAGCGTCATCCCCGACAGCATCAAAGGCACCAGCGTCCTCGGCCTCGAAGACGGCCTGAGCGAAGCGGATGCCCTGGCGTTGATCAAGTCCATCGCCGGTAAAAACCAGCTGTTCAAGACCTACATCGGTCAGGGCTACTACGGCACTCACACGCCGTCGCCGATCCTGCGCAACCTGCTGGAAAACCCGGCCTGGTACACCGCGTACACCCCGTACCAACCGGAAATTTCCCAGGGCCGTCTCGAAGCGCTGCTGAACTTCCAGACCCTGATCAGCGACCTCACCGGTCTGCCGATCGCTAACGCGTCCTTGCTCGATGAAGCCACCGCCGCCGCCGAAGCCATGACCTTCTGCAAACGCCTGAGCAAGAACAAAGGCAGCCACGCGTTTTTCGCGTCGGTGCATTGCCACCCGCAAACCCTCGACGTGCTGCGCACCCGTGCCGAGCCGCTGGGCATCGACGTGGTGGTCGGCGACGAGCGCGAACTAACTGATGTGACGCCGTTTTTCGGCGCCCTGCTGCAATACCCGGCGAGCAACGGTGACCTGTTCGATTACCGCGAACTGACCGAACGCTTCCACGCTGCCAACGCGCTGGTTGCGGTCGCCGCTGACTTGCTGGCCCTGACCGTGCTGACCCCGCCGGGCGAGTTCGGTGCTGACGTCGCCATCGGCAGCGCGCAACGCTTCGGCGTGCCGCTGGGCTTCGGTGGCCCGCACGCGGCGTATTTCTCCACCAGGGATGCGTTCAAGCGCGACATGCCGGGCCGTCTGGTCGGCGTGTCCGTCGACCGCTTCGGCAAACCGGCGCTGCGCCTGGCGATGCAGACCCGCGAGCAACACATCCGTCGCGAGAAAGCCACCAGCAACATCTGCACCGCCCAGGTTTTGCTGGCCAACATCGCCAGCATGTACGCCGTCTATCATGGCCCAAAAGGCCTGACGCAGATCGCCCAGCGCGTGCATCACCTGACCGCGATTCTGGCCCAAGGCTTGAGCGCTTTGGGTCTGAGCGTCGAGCAAGAAAGCTTCTTCGACACGCTGACGATCAAGACCGGCACCAACACTGCCGCATTGCACGACAAGGCTCGCGCTCAGCAGATCAACCTGCGCGTCGTTGATGGCGAACGTCTGGGCCTGTCCCTCGACGAAACCACGTCGCAAGCTGACGTGGAAAGCCTGTGGGCCTTGCTCGCCGACGGCAAGACCCTGCCAGACTTCGCTGCCCTCGCCGCTTCCGTGATCAGCACCCTCCCGGCCGCCCTGCTGCGCCAGTCGCCGATCCTCAGCCACCCGGTGTTCAACCGTTATCACTCGGAAACCGAGCTGATGCGCTACCTGCGCAAGCTCGCCGACAAGGACCTGGCACTGGATCGCACCATGATCCCGCTGGGTTCCTGCACCATGAAACTCAACGCCGCCAGCGAAATGATCCCGGTGACCTGGGCTGAATTCGGTGCCCTGCACCCGTTCGCCCCGGCCGAGCAAAGTGCCGGTTATCAGCAGCTGACTGACGAGCTGGAAGCGATGCTCTGCGCCGCCACCGGTTACGACGCCATCTCGCTGCAACCGAATGCCGGCTCGCAAGGCGAATACGCCGGCCTGCTGGCGATTCGCGCCTATCACCAGAGCCGTGGCGAAGACCGTCGCGACATCTGCCTGATCCCCTCGTCCGCCCACGGCACCAACCCGGCCACCGCCAACATGGCCGGCATGCGCGTAGTCGTGACCGCCTGCGATGCCCGCGGCAACGTCGACATCGAAGACCTGCGCGCCAAGGCCATCGAGCACCGCGAGCATCTCGCGGCATTGATGATCACCTATCCCTCGACCCACGGCGTGTTCGAAGAAGGCATCCGCGAAATCTGCGGCATCATTCATGACAACGGCGGCCAGGTGTACATCGACGGCGCCAACATGAACGCCATGGTCGGCCTCTGCGCACCGGGCAAGTTCGGCGGCGATGTGTCGCACCTGAACCTGCACAAGACCTTCTGCATCCCGCACGGCGGTGGCGGCCCGGGCGTCGGCCCGATTGGCGTCAAGTCGCACCTGACGCCGTTTCTGCCGGGCCACGCGCAGATGGCACGCAAGGAAGGCGCGGTCTGCGCCGCACCGTTCGGCAGCGCGAGCATTTTGCCGATCACCTGGATGTACATTCGGATGATGGGTGGCGCGGGGCTGAAGCGCGCCTCGCAACTGGCGATCCTCAATGCCAACTACATTTCCCGTCGCCTCGAAGAGCATTACCCAGTGCTCTACACCGGCAGCAACGGCCTGGTGGCGCACGAATGCATCCTCGACCTGCGTCCGCTCAAGGACAGCAGCGGCATCAGCGTCGATGACGTCGCCAAGCGCCTGATCGACTTCGGCTTCCACGCCCCGACCATGTCGTTCCCGGTCGCCGGCACGCTGATGATCGAGCCGACCGAAAGCGAATCCAAGGAAGAACTGGACCGCTTCTGCGACGCCATGATCCGCATCCGCGAAGAAATCCGCGCGGTGGAAAACGGCACGCTGGACAAGGACGACAACCCGTTGAAAAACGCCCCGCACACCGCGGCGGAACTGGTCGGCGAGTGGACGCATCCGTACAGCCGTGAGCAAGCAGTGTATCCGGTCGCGTCGCTGATCGAAGGCAAGTACTGGCCACCGGTCGGTCGCGTCGACAACGTGTTTGGCGATCGCAACCTAATCTGCGCCTGCCCGTCGATCGAAAGCTACGCTTAATCTATAGGGGGGCGGGTTCGCTCGCCCCCACAAGGACACCACAAAACCTGTAGGAGCGAGGCTTGCCCGCGAAGAGGCCATCAAGGTTGCTAAAAGCTTCGCGGGCAAGCCTCGCTCCTACGGGGTCGCGGTGCTCCTCATAACAAGAAACCGGAGAACAACCATGTCGTTAAGCGTGTTCGACCTGTTCAAGATTGGCATCGGCCCCTCCAGCTCGCACACCGTCGGCCCGATGCGTGCGGCTGCGCGTTTCGCCGAAGGTTTGCGCCGTGAAGGGCTGCTGGCTGCAACCACCTGCGTCAAAGTCGAGCTCTACGGATCACTCGGCGCCACCGGTAAAGGACACGGCAGCGACAAGGCTGTGTTGCTCGGCCTGGAAGGCGAACACCCGGACACCGTGAACACCGAAACCGTCGCCGCCCGCCTGCAAGAGATTCGCAGCAGCGGTCGTCTGAACCTGCTCGGTGAACACGCCATCGAATTCAATGAAAAGCTGCATTTGGCGATGATCCGCAAACCGTTGGCCTATCACCCCAACGGCATGATTTTTCGCGCCTTCGATGCTGCTGGCATACAAATCCGCAGCCGCGAGTACTACTCGGTCGGCGGCGGTTTTGTCGTCGATGAAGACGCCGCTGGCGCCGACCGCATCGTCGAAGACGCCACGCCACTGACCTTCCCGTTCAAAAGCGCCAAGGACTTGCTCGGTCACTGCGCCACCTACGGCTTGTCGATCAGCCAGGTGATGCTGACCAACGAAAGTGCCTGGCGCCCGGAAGCGGAAACTCGCGCCGGCCTGCTGAAAATCTGGCAAGTGATGCAGGACTGCGTCGACGCCGGTTGCCGCAACGAGGGCATTTTGCCCGGTGGTTTGAAGGTCAAACGCCGTGCGGCAGCGCTGCATCGGCAACTGTGCAAGAACCCGGAATCGTCCCTGCGCGATCCGCTGTCGGTGCTGGACTGGGTCAACCTCTATGCACTGGCGGTCAACGAAGAAAACGCCAACGGCGGGCGCGTGGTGACTGCGCCTACAAACGGTGCGGCAGGGATCGTCCCCGCTGTTTTGCATTACTACATGCGCTTCATCCCCGGCGCCAACGAAGACGGCGTCGTACGCTTTCTGCTGACCGCGGCCGCGATCGGCATTCTCTATAAAGAAAACGCCTCGATCTCCGGTGCTGAAGTCGGCTGCCAGGGTGAAGTTGGCGTAGCGTGCTCCATGGCCGCCGGCGCCCTGTGCGAAGTCCTCGGTGGCACCGTGCAGCAGGTGGAAAACGCCGCTGAAATCGGCATGGAACACAACCTCGGCCTGACCTGCGACCCGATCGGCGGGCTGGTGCAAGTGCCGTGCATCGAGCGTAACGCCATGGGTTCGGTGAAAGCCATCAATGCGGTGCGCATGGCCCTGCGCGGCGACGGTCAGCACTTTGTCTCCCTCGACAAGGTCATCCGCACCATGCGCCAGACCGGCGCCGACATGAAAAGCAAATACAAGGAAACCGCCCGTGGCGGTTTGGCGGTCAACATTATCGAGTGCTGATGCGCGCGCATTGGCATCTGCACACTTTTTCAGGAGCTGAATATGTCCACCGAACAACTGTTGAAAACCCCATTGCACGCACTGCACATCGAACTCGGCGCCCGCATGGTGCCGTTCGCCGGCTATGACATGCCAGTGCAATACCCGCTGGGCGTGATGAAAGAACACCAGCACACCCGTGATCAGGCCGGGCTGTTCGATGTCTCGCACATGGGCCAGATCCGCCTGACCGGCGCCAATGCCGCCAAGGCCCTGGAAACCCTGGTGCCGGTGGACATCATCGACCTGCCGGCGGGCATGCAGCGCTATGCGATGTTCACCAACGAGACCGGCGGCATCCTTGACGACCTGATGGTCGCCAATCTGGGTAACGACGAACTGTTCCTGGTGGTCAACGCCGCCTGCAAGGACCAGGACCTGGCACACCTGCAAAAGCACATTGGCGACCAATGCACCCTCGAGCCGCTGTTCGAAGAGCGCGCGCTGCTGGCGTTGCAAGGTCCGGCCGCCGTCACCGTGCTCGCGCGCCTGGCGCCTGAAGTGGCGAAGATGACCTTCATGCAGTTCACCCGCGTGAAGCTGCTGGGCGTGGACTGCTTTGTCAGCCGTTCGGGTTACACCGGTGAAGACGGGTTCGAAATCTCCGTGCCGGCCGCCAACGCCGAAGCCCTGGCTCGCGCTCTGCTGGCCGAACCGGAAGTGGCGGCCATCGGCCTTGGCGCTCGCGACTCCCTGCGCCTGGAAGCCGGCCTGTGCCTCTACGGCCACGACATGAACACCGAAACCACGCCGATCGAAGCTAGCCTGCTGTGGGCCATTTCCAAGCCTCGTCGCGCTGATGGCGTTCGTGCCGGCGGCTTCCCTGGCGCTGAAACCGTGTTCGGACAGCAACAAGCCGGTGTCAGCCGCAAGCGCGTTGGCCTGTTGCCTCAGGAACGCACGCCGGTGCGCGAAGGTGCAGAAATCGTCAATGAAGCCGGCGACATCATTGGTGCAGTGTGCAGTGGCGGCTTCGGCCCGACCCTGGGTGGTCCTCTGGCCATGGGTTACGTCGACAGCGCTTACATCGCAATGGATACGCCGGTGTGGGCGATTGTTCGTGGGAAAAAGGTGCCTTTGCTTGTAAGCAAAATGCCATTTGTTCCACAACGCTACTATCGTGGTTGATTGACTGTTTCTATAAGTAACGCGGTTGCGTTAACAGTGCACTAATGTGTAACGCAACCGCCATAAAATAGTGCATATTTTCGATTACGAACTTGGCTTATAACGATCGAAAACAATTGAACACGGCGATTGCATAAGCCAGCACTAGTTGCGACAGAAACCCACCAACGCGAGCAAATACGGGCCCTCCACGGGGCTTGTTTTTTCTCCCGTAGTTGGCGTAGAGTTTGTTCACTGTGTTTGCATGGGTCGCCTGGAATCGTGACCTGGGCAGTAGCCTACAAGTTAGCTACATCCCGTTCGACGTCTTCTTACTCTCCTGCAACCAGCCCCAGTACTCTTTCACAAGAAGGAGGCTGTCATTAATTTTTGCGTCAAAGGAAATAAGAAATGTCCCAACGTCAGAGCGGTACCGTCAAGTGGTTTAACGACGAGAAAGGTTTTGGTTTTATCACTCCAGAAAGCGGTCCGGATCTGTTCGTGCATTTCCGCGCTATTCAGGGCAACGGCTTCAAGAGCCTGAAAGAAGGCCAAAAAGTGACATTCGTTGCTGTGCAAGGCCAGAAAGGCATGCAGGCTGACGAAGTACAAGCAGAAGCCTAATCTTCTGTAACGAAAAAGCCCCTGATGCTGACATCAGGGGCTTTTTTGTGCGCGTAAATCCGTAAAATGGCTTCTTTTTCCGCCGAGAGCCCTGCCATGCCGAAACACCTGCTGAAACCCCAGGGCGAATTTCCTGCCGCTGGCTTGGGTCGCCGCCTGGCAGCGATGTTCTATGACTTCCTGTTGTGTACTGCCCTGCTGATCGTCACCAGCGGCCTTTACAAGATGATCCAGATGGCGATCATCGGCGAAGACAAAATGCGCACGTTGACCGAAGCCGGTGCGCTGGATGGAGATCCATTGCTGTCGACGGTGCTGCTGTTCGTGCTGTTCGGTTTCTTCGCCAAGTTCTGGACCTGGTCCGGCCAAACTCTGGGCATGCAGGTCTGGTGCATCCGCGTGCAGAATGCCGATGGCTCATCCATCAGCCTGTGGCAGGCGCTGCTGCGGTTTGTGGTGGCGATCGCGTCCTGGCTGTGCGTCGGGCTGGGTTTCTTCTGGCCCCTGTTCGACAAACAGAAACGCAGTTGGCATGACATCTACTCCAATACCCAGCTAGTACGGATTCCGAAGAAAACCAAATAATCCGCCAGATGCAAAAACGCCCCGATCGAATCGGGGCGTTTTTTTTGGGATCACTGTCGACGATCAGGCGTTGCCGGCCAATTTCATCCGCGCAGCCTGGGTGAAGTCGAGCATGCGCTTGAGCGGCCGAATCGCCTGCGGGATCAACGCCGGATCGACAAAGATCTCATTCGCCCCCTCCTTCAAGCTCTTCAGCAGGCGCTCAAGGGTGTTCATCGCCATCCACGGGCAATGTGCGCAGCTGCGGCACGCTGCGCCGTTACCGGCCGTTGGCGCTTCGATGAAGACCTTGTCCGGGCACAGCTGCTGCATCTTGTAGAAGATGCCGCGGTCGGTGGCGACGATCAGCGTCTTGTTTGGCAGGCTCTTCGCTGCGGCAATCAACTGACTGGTGGAGCCGACGGCATCCGCCAACTCGATCACCGACGTCGGTGACTCCGGATGCACCAGAATCGCTGCGTCCGGGTACAGCGCCTTCATGTCTTCGAGCTGTTTGGACTTGAACTCCTCGTGAACGATGCAGGCACCGTCCCACAGCAGCATGTCCGCGCCGGTCTGGCGCTGGATGTAGGTGCCCAGGTGTTTGTCCGGGCCCCAAATGATGGTTTCGCCGTTATCCATCAGGCTTTCTACGATCTCCAGCGCGCAGCTTGAAGTCACCACCCAATCCGCCCGGGCTTTGACTGCCGCCGACGTGTTGGCATACACCACCACCGTACGCTCCGGGTGTTGATCACAGAACGCCGAGAACTCGTCCACCGGGCAACCCAGGTCCAGCGAGCAGGTCGCTTCCAGGGTCGGCATCAGGATGCGTTTTTCAGGGTTGAGGATTTTGGCGGTCTCGCCCATGAACTTCACACCGGCGACCACCACGGTCTTGGCCGGGTGAGCGCTGCCGAATCGGGCCATCTCCAGCGAGTCGGAAACGCAACCACCGGTTTCTTCGGCCAAGGCCTGAATCACTGGATCGCAATAGAAGTGAGCAACCAGCACCGCGTCCTGAGCCTTGAGCTCGGCAGCGATGGCGGCACGGTAATAAGCTTCCTCCTCGGCAGTCAGCGGCTTGGGCTGCTTGGCGTCGAGGTGGGCTTGAACCAGAAGGCGTTCGGAAATCTGCGTCATGTTCGCAAGACCTGCAGGCGCTTTCGCGCGAAAGTCGAGTATACACCCGGCTCCGACCCCTTCAGGGTACCGCCGGGAAAGTGAGTATCATCAGGCACGGACAACGTTGAAGCTGCGCAAGGCTACAGAATATCCGGTGGATGCAAAAGATGATTCTGACCTGCGTCACGGGTTGCAGCCCGGAACTGGGCAAGCTCAAATCGCGGGCAAAAAAAAATCCGGAAATCCTCACTTGCGTGGGCCTTCCAGACTTTTAAAACTGCTAAAAAAATGGTGGGTCGTGTGGGATTCGAACCTACGACCAATTGGTTAAAAGCCAACTGCTCTACCAACTGAGCTAACGACCCGCTGTGTGGTGGCGCGTATAATACTGATTTTTAAGGACTATTCAACACCTAATTTGAAATAAATCAAAAATAAGGTGTTGGGTCGCTGATTCCGGCCGCCGCAAAGCCTTCTGCACGCAGTCGGCAGCTGTCGCACTTACCGCACGCACGGCCGTTATCGTCAGCTTGATAGCAGGAAACGGTCAGGCCGTAATTGACCCCCAGCTTCACACCCACCTCGACGATTTGCGCTTTGCTGAGGTTTTGCAGGGGCGCCTGGATACGGAAACCATTGCCCTCAACGCCGGCCTTGGTCGCCAGGTTCGCCATGCGCTCGAAGGACTCGATGAACTCGGGGCGGCAATCCGGGTAACCGGAATAATCCACAGCATTCACACCGATGAAGATGTCACGCGCCCCAAGGACTTCGGCCCAACCCAACGCCAGCGAGAGGAACACGGTATTGCGTGCGGGCACGTAAGTTACAGGGATACCTTCACCCGCCTCTTCCGGTACATCGATACTGCTGTCGGTCAGCGCAGAACCACCAATACCGTTCAGGTTCAGACCAATTACTTTGTGCTCAACCACGCCCAGGTCGCGGGCGATGCGTTCGGCGGCATACAGTTCGGCATGGGAACGCTGACCGTAATCGAAGCTCATGGTGTAGCAGCTATAGCCTTCAGCACGAGCCATCGCCACGACGGTCGCCGAGTCCAGGCCGCCGGACAACAGGATGACCGCACGTTTTTCCACAGTGTTCAGTTGTTCAGTCATTTCAGCGCCCCGGTTCGTCATTCCAAAGATATTTATGCAACTGCAATTGCAGGCGCACTGGCAGGTTGTCCGCCACCACCCAGTCAGCCAGGTCTCGCGCGTTCAGGTCATGGTGACTTGGCGAGAACAGGACTTCGCCCGCACGCTGATCCAGACCGTACTGAATCAGCTTGGACACAGCCCAGTCGTAGTCTTCCCGCGAGCAGATGACAAACTTCACCTGATCGTTGCGCGTGAGCAGTTCGATGTTCTCGTAGCGATTGCGATGTGCTTCTTTCGAACCCGGGGTTTTCAGATCGACGACGCGACTGACCCGTGGATCGACCGCCGAGATATCCAGGGCACCGCTGGTTTCCAGCGAGACCTCGTAACCGGCGTCACACAACTGCTTGAGCAATGGGATGGCGTTGGGTTGCGCCAGGGGCTCGCCGCCCGTGACACAGACGTAGCGCGGACGAAAACCGGCCACTTGCTCGAGGATGTCATCAAGCGGGCGAAGGGTGCCGCCCGTGAACGCGTAGGCGCTGTCGCAGTATTGGCAACGCAACGGGCAACCGGTCAGGCGCACAAAAACAGTGGGCAGCCCGGCAGTCCGCGTTTCACCCTGCAACGAGTAGAAAACTTCGGTGATTCTCAATGTGTCTTGCATAGTCGCCACGGGCATAACAGCTAAACAGGCTGTCCGCCTCCGTCAGGCACTTCAAGGAACCCCGCCACCGCGCAGATCCCAAAAAGCGTGTTTCATAAAAAGGGCGTGAATTCTAACGAAAAAACCCGCGACAGGCGCGGGTTTCTTCAAAACAGGTCAAGCAGCCCTTACATTTTTTGCAGATCACGCTGGGCCAACTGAGCGGCGGATGTGCCCGGGTATTGCGACACGACCTGCTGCAGAATGCCTTTGACCTTGTCGGTGTGACCGAGGCGGCGCTCTACATCAGCCAGCTTGTACAGCGAATCAGGCACTTTTGGATGCTTGGGGTACAGCTGCGAAACCTTGGCGAATGCCTGACCTGCACCTTGCAGATCGCCTTTGGCCAAATTCACTTCGCCCAACCAGTACTGAGCATTACCCGCGTACTGGCTGTTCGGGTACTTGCGCAGGAATGCGGCAAACGCCAGGCTGGCCTTGTCGAAATCCTTGGCTTTGATCAGGTCGAAGGCTGCATCGTAATACAGTTTTTCCTTCGCTGGATCAGCCGGCTCGCTACCCGCGGCAGGTGCTTGAGCGGCTGCCGTTCCTGCTGCCGCTCCTGCGCCTGCTGCTGCACCGGGGGCATTCAAACTGCCACCGGTGGAAGAATTTTCAGGAGTCGCGGCTGGTGCAACGCCGGTTCCTATGCGCCGATCAAGATCCTGATATCGCTCCAGGTTCTCTTGCTTCATGCGCGCTACATCATTTTGCAGAACTTCGATGATGCCTTGTTGGCGCGAGATCTGCTCCTGCATGGATTGCAGTTGGTTGAACAGCTCGCCCTGTGCCGAGACAGGGGCCGAAACCCCTCCCCCGGCATAGGCGCCGTTCGTACCGTAACCCGCAGGCGGATAACTGGTCCCGCTATTGTTATAGCCGGAGTCGTTATCGACCACAGGAACCGCAGCCCACACCGCAAGCGGTGCGAGGCTGAGAGCCAAAACAGTTACAGCACGACGGCACGTTCGCATGACGAATTACTTACGCAGTTCGACGCGACGGTTTTGAGCCCAGGACTGCTCGTCGTTGCCGGTAGCAACTGCACGCTCTTCGCCGTAGGAAACCAGTTCCAGCTGAGCTGGGGAAACACCTTGCAGTACCAGGTAACGCTGAACGGCTTTCGCACGACGCTCGCCCAGTGCCATGTTGTACTCACGAGTACCACGTTCGTCGGTGTTGCCTTCCAGAACAACGCGAGCGCCGTTTGCTTTCAGGTCTTTGGCGTGAATGTCCAGGGAGCGCATGGCTTCTGGCTTCAGGTCCGAGCTGTCGTATTCGAAGTAGAAGGTGGTGATTGCGCGCAGAGCAGCTTCTTCGCTCAGGGAGCCGTCAACTGCACCAGTGTTAGCGCCGTAACCAGCGTTTGGATCTACAGCGCCTTCACCGGCGTTGTCGCCGCCTTTGGACGAGCAACCTACAGCTACAGCCATGGCCAGAGCCAGCGCAGCAAATTTACCAAACTTCAGCATTTCCATCGTGAAACTCCTAATGAACCCCAGTGTGTTAAGTACAACGTGTAGCGCCGCGTCAGTTCAGGTAAGGGGACCAGGAAGGTTCTCTGACTTCGCCTTGTGCGGTAGGAAGCGGGAGCCTTACGCGTCCATTAATGGACACGAGCATCAAGACTCCCCGGCCCTGCTGGCGGGTGGCGTAGATTACCATGGTGCCGTTGGGCGCAACAGTAGGCGACTCGTCCAGAGTGCTATCAGTGAGGATTTTTACGCTTCCGCGCTGCAAATCCTGGGCCGCCACCTTGAAATTAGTGAAACCTTCCTGGCGGTGGATCATCACCAGGGTCTTTTCGTCAGCCGAAAGCTTGGGGTTGGCGTTGTAGTTACCGATAAAGGTCACACGTTCCGCACCGCCACCACCGACGCTGGTTTTATAGATCTGAGGCTTGCCGCCACGGTCCGAGGTGAAGTAGATGGTCGAACCATCCTTACCCCAGAACGGTTCGGTGTTGATGCCAGGACCGTTGGTAACACGCGTGATCTGACGCGAACCCAGGCTCATCACATAGATGTCAGGGTTACCGTCTTTCGACAGCACGAACGCCAGACGCTGACCATCCGGCGACCATGCTGGCGCGCCATTCAGGCCTTCGAAGTTGGTGATCTGCTCACGGCGACCGGTGTCGATGTTCTGCATGAAAATACGCGGACGCTTCTGCTCGAACGAGACATAAGCGATGCGCTTGCCGTCCGGTGCGAAACGCGGCGACAGGATCGGCTCGCGCGATTGCAGCAGGGTCACAGCGCGGGCACCGTCATAGTCCGAACGTTGCAGCGTGTAGCGAGTGTTCTTCTCGGAAAAACGCTCGGCCGTCACGTACAGAAGACGAGTCGAAAACGCACCTTTGATACCGGTAAGTTTTTCGAACGACTGGTCCGCGATGTAGTGCGACATGTCGCGCAGTTGATCGACGCTGCCCGACACGCTGCCGGTCAGCACTTGCTGCTCGGTGGCGACGTTGAACAGTGCGTATTGGACCTGCAGGCGACCGCCCGCAGGAGCAATGCTGCCGACCATGACGTACTGGGCACCCAGCGCCTTGAAGTCACGGAAGATGATTTCGCTGGCCTGGCTTGGCTGGCTGATCATGTTCTGTTTTGGAATCGGCGAGTAGTAACCCGAGTTGCGCAGGTCGTTACCGATGATTTCGGCCATGTCGTCCGGCAGCACGCTGCCGCCCTGGTTGCCGAATGGAACGACTGCGATCGGGGTGGCCCGATCACTGCCGCTGGTGACCAGAATGTTTTTTTCATCGGCTGCCGCTATCCCTGCCAGGCAGCAGATAACGACAAGCATTCCTCGAAGAAGGTTTCTCACAAGGCTAGATCCTCAGGTGTGAATGTCATCTTGAATGAACGATACGGAGCGAAATCGCTCGGCTTCATTCCCTGCATTTCTGTCAAACGTCCAATATTCTTCACCGCTGCTACAGCAGAAGCGTCAAATGGACCATCGCCACTGGACTTGCCGACGCTGACCGAAGTCACCGTACCGTCCGGCAACATGCCGATTTGCAACACGACTGTCATGCCTTTGCGGGCTGAAGGTGGACGAGCCCAGCCTTCCGCTGCACGAGCACGGATCAGATCATCGAAACTGCCGGCGACTTCGTCACCCTGCTCATCCGCCAAGGCCTGCTGACGCTCCGGCGTGTCGGAAAGCAAATCTGCCAGGGCCTGAGCCTTTTTGTCTTCGGCGGATTTACGTGCCGCTTCCTGCGATTTTTTCTTCGCAGCATCGGCAGCAGCTTTCTTCTTCGCGTCTTCGGCGACTTTCTTCTTCGCGTCTTCAGCTTCAGATTTCTTCTTGGCGTCTTCCGCGGCTTTCTTCTTCGCGTCTTCGACGATCTTTTTCTTCGCTTCTTCAGCGGCCGCTTTCTTGGCCTCTTCTTCAGCCGCTTTCTTGGCTTCTTCTTCAGACTTCTTCTTGGCTATATCAGCCAATTGTTTCTCTTCGACCTTTTTGGCTTCGGCGGTCTTCTTCGCTTCATCGGCTTTCTTGGCTTCATCAGCCTTTTTTGCCTCGTCCGCTTTCTTCGTCTCGTCGGCCTTCTTGGATTCTTCGGCTTTTTGAGCCGCATCTTCCTTCTTTTGTTCCGCGGCTTTGATCGCTTCCTGTTCGATCTTTTTCTGTTCCATCTGTTCGACTTCGGTCTGACGCGCGGCAGATTTCTTCGCCTCACCCGCAATCTTCTGATTGGTCTGGGTGGTTGCCTGACTTTTCGATTTCAGCTGGTACAGGGTCGCCTGGACAATCGGCTTGGCCGGCGGCAGTTCCGGTGTGAAGGCGAAACTGACGAACAGCATGCCAAATACCAGCACGTGCAAGACAAGCGCCCAGACGCTAGGCCAGAAATAGCTTTCCGAGGCTGTTGGCTCTCGCTGTTGCTGCATCAGGGCGCCTCGGTAATCAAGCCAACGTTACCGACTCCGGCTTTCTGCAACCCACCCATGGCGCCCATGACGGAACCGTAATCAACGGTCTTGTCGCCGCGGATGAACACTTGGGTACGCTTGCCGCCTTCAGTACCGGCGCGAATGATCTTGGTCACGGCGTCAGTCATCTGCGGCAAGGTCATTGCCTTGTCCTGCTGCTTTTCAGTGTCGACTTCGCTGCCAAGGTTCCAGTAATAGGTCTTGTCAGCCTTGATCGAAATGGTCAGTACCTGGGTGTTGTTGTCCTGCGGCAAGGCTTCGCTGGAAACCTTGGGCAGATCAACTTTCACGCCCTGATTGAGCATCGGCGCGGTCACCATGAAGATGACCAGCAGTACCAGCATCACGTCGATGTAAGGCACCACGTTCATCTCGGCAACCGGCTTGCGCTTTTTGCGAGCTCGAGCGATTAAAGCCATTGGAAATTACCTGCTTATTCTTCGCTGGTGTGCACTTTGCGGTGCAGGATCGCCTGGAATTCATCGGCGAAGGTGTAGTAGCGGCTGATCAGCGTTTCGCTGCGAGCGGCAAAACGGTTGTAAGCGATAACGGCCGGGATGGCGGCGAACAGGCCGATCGCGGTAGCAATCAGTGCTTCGGCAATACCCGGAGCCACAGTGGCCAGGGTCGCTTGCTGGGCAGTGGCCAGACCACGGAAGGAGTTCATGATGCCCCAGACCGTACCGAACAGACCGATGTATGGGCTGACGGAACCGACGGTGGCGAGGAACGGCAGGCTCTGCTCGAGCTTTTCTTCTTCGCGGGAAATGGCGACGCGCATGGCACGGGCTACGCCTTCCATGACCGCTTCCGGGTCAACACCTGGCTGCTGGCGCAGACGGGAGAATTCCTTGAAACCGGCACGGAAGATCTGCTCGACGCCCGAATCCGGATCAGGGTTGCTGCCGGCCTGACGGTAGAGTTTGGACAGATCGATACCCGACCAGAAGCGCTCTTCAAAGCTCTCCAGGGCACGTCGACCGGCGCGCAGCAGGTTGCTGCGCTGAAAGATCATGATCCATGAGGTCACCGATGCGGCTACCAGGATCAGCATTACCAGTTGCACCACGATACTGGCATTGCTGACCAGGCTCCACATGGAGGAATGGTCGACGACGTTAGCTTCCACGCTTTATCTCCTGCTTTGAGTGTGTACCCGCGCCGCTCACGTCGGCAAAGGCCGCACGTAGAGCTTCGGGAATGGCCCGGGGTTTCAAACTGTTAGTGCGCACACAGGCCACCAAAAACTGCCCTTCGCAGAGCAGCACATTATCCGTGGCTCGCCTGACCTGCTGTTTGAAGCGCAGGCTGACACGGTTCAATTCGATTACTTCAGCGCTTACCAGCAGCTCGTCGTCCAGTCGCGCCGGCGCGTGATAACGCGCTTCGCTGGAATGCACGACGAACAACAGGTCCTCCCCTGCAAGCGCCGATTGGGCAAAGCCCAGCTCCCGGAGCCGCTCGGTTCGAGCCCGTTCCATAAACTTGAGGTAATTAACGTAATACACGATGCCGCCCGCATCGGTGTCCTCGTAATAAACGCGACAACGAAGTGCGAAAGGCTCAAGCCCGTTTTGCGCGCGCATACTCTAGTGCTTACTCCTCAGGTTGCCAATCCGGCCAGGCAACTGTTTTTCATTGATTCACGGCTTTCTGGCGAAAGTACGGTCCTGGGACCGCACAAACTCCGAAAAATCAGCGCGCAAAGGTTATTAATCGTCCACGGCATCGAGGAACTCGTCTACCACGGGCATCTCGCCCATACGTGTCGGAATGTTTAAACCGAAGTGCAGGTACGCATGCCGCGTCACCACCCGCCCCCGGGGTGTGCGCATGATGTAGCCCTGCTGGATCAGGTACGGCTCCAGCACGTCTTCAATGGTGTGGCGCTCTTCACTGATGGCTGCGGCGAGGCTGTCGACCCCGACCGGCCCGCCGTCGAACTTCTCGATCATGGTCAACAGCAGGCGTCGATCCTGGTGATCGAAGCCACGTTCGTCGACATCCAGCAGGTTCAACGCCAGGTCGGCGATTGGTTTGGTGATGTGTCCCTTGGCACGAACTTCGGCGAAATCTCGAACCCGGCGCAGCAAGCGGTTGGCAATTCGCGGCGTACCACGGGCGCGACGGGCGATTTCGAAGGCGCCTTCCGGGTCCAGCGGCAAGCCGAGGATAGTCGCCGAACGACTGACAATCGTTGCCAGGTCAGCGGTGTTGTAGAACTCCAGGCGCTGGACGATCCCGAAACGGTCGCGCAGCGGATTGGTCAGCATCCCGGCCCGCGTCGTCGCGCCGACCAAGGTGAACGGCGGCAGATCAAGCTTGATCGAGCGCGCGGCCGGCCCTTCGCCGATCATGATGTCGAGCTGGAAATCTTCCATGGCCGGGTACAGCACTTCTTCGACGATCGGCGAGAGCCGATGGATTTCGTCGATGAACAATACGTCGTGTGGCTCAAGATTGGTCAACAGCGCAGCCAGATCACCCGGGCGCTCAAGCACAGGGCCCGAAGTGCTCTTGATCGAAACCCCCATTTCCTGGGCGATGATGTTGGCCAGGGTGGTTTTACCCAAGCCCGGCGGGCCGAAAATCAGTGTGTGGTCCAGGGATTCATTGCGCCCACGGGCCGCCTGGATGAACAACTCCATTTGCTCGCGAACGGTCGGCTGGCCAATGTACTCGGCCAGGCTGACAGGACGAATCGCCCGGTCCTGGACTTCCTCGCGGTCACGAGGGCCAGGCGTGGCGGTAATCAGACGGTCAGCTTCAATCACTTAGATCATTCCCTTCAGGGCACGACGAATCATGTCTTCACTGCTCAAACCTTTCTCCTTGATCGCAGAAATCGCCTTGCTGGCCTCCTGCGGCTTGTAGCCCAGGGAGATCAGCGCGCTGACTGCGTCATTTTCGGCGGTGGCGACTGGAGCCGGCGCATCTGGCCCACCTGGCTGGTTTGGCACCAGGGCGAACATCGTCGGTACAGTCTCCCACGCCTTGAAGCGATCCTTGAGTTCCACCAGCAAACGCTCGGCAGTCTTCTTGCCCACGCCCGGCACCTTGGTCAGTGCCGAGGTGTCCTGGGACTGCACGCAGCGGACCAGTTCATCGACTTCGAGGCTCGACATCAGGGCCAGGGCCAATTTCGGTCCTACACCATTGAGACGGATCAACTCGCGGAAAAAGTCTCGCTCGCGCTTGCCGAAGAAACCATAGAGTAACTGCGCGTCTTCGCGTACGACCAAATGGGTGTGCAAGGTCAGCGGTTCACCGACCGACGGCAAGCGATAAAGCGTGGTCATGGGCACCTCCAGCTCATACCCCAGACCGTTTACATCCAGAATCAGGTGCGGCGGCTGTTTCTCAGCCAGAGTGCCGCGCAAGCGTCCAATCACGTTTCAGATCCTTGAGCGTTGGCCAGCTCAGCAGCTGGCGACTGACAGAGCAAGGGTTTTGCGCCGACGACACAGGCGCAAAACCCTCATTCCATAAAAAATGATTGCTGATGCTATCAGAGACGCAGGCGCCCGCCACGACTGCGTGCCGTGCCCAGACCATGGGGCAACAGGCTGGAACGGGTGTGAGCATGGCAAATGGCAATGGCCAGGGCATCCGAGGCATCGATTTGCGGCTTGCTGGTCAATTTCAGCATGTGCATGACCATCATCTGCACCTGTTCTTTGTTCGCCGCGCCGGTTCCGGTCACCGCCTGCTTGACCTGGGTTGCGGTGTACTCCGCGATCTCCAGGGCTTCTTCCGCACCGGCAACGATAGCGGCGCCGCGGGCCTGGCCAAGCTTCAGCGCAGAGTCGGCGTTGCGCGCCATGAAGACCTTTTCGATGCCCATGGTCACCGGGCCGTAGGTCTGGATAACTTCGCGTACGCCGCGATAGACGATTTGCAGGCGTTCATGCAGCTCGCCGGAACCTGTGCGAATGCAGCCCGACGCCACGTACACACAGCCACGCCCGGTATCACGCACCACGCCATAACCGGTGATGCGCGAACCGGGGTCGATACCAAGGATTAAAGTCATAACGCCTGCAGCTTCAAAATGATGCCCGCCGGCAAACACTTGCACGGCGTAAAGGCAGAAGCCGGACGTGCGTGGCGGTGAGTTCATCACGGCCTGCACTTCCGGCTTCAAGAGTATTGCAGATCAATCAACCGAGCTGTGCGGCGACTGCCTCTGGAATGTCCGCGTTGGAGTAAACGTTCTGCACGTCATCCAGGTCTTCAAGCATGTCGGTCAGCTTGAGAACCTTCTCGGCGCCTTCCAGATCGAGCTCGGCACTGGTGGTCGGCAGCATCACGATTTCCGCGTCATCGCCCTTGAAACCGGCCGCTTCCAGGGCGTTTCGCACCGAGTAGAAACCAGCGAACGAGGTGAACACGTCGATGGAACCGTCTTCGTGGGTCACCACATCATCGGCATCGGCTTCCATCGCCGCTTCCATCAGCGCGTCTTCATCGACGCCTGGCGCGAAGGAAATCTGCCCCTTGCGCTCAAACAGATATGCCACCGAACCGTCGGTGCCGAGGTTGCCGCCGCACTTGCTGAACGCATGGCGAACAGCGGCTGCGGTGCGATTGCGGTTGTCGGTCATGCACTCGACCATCACCGCGACACCACCAGGGCCGTAACCTTCGTAGGTCAGTTCGACCATGTCGTCGGTGTCGGCAGCACCGGCGCCGCGGGCGACCGCGCGATCAATGATGTCGCGACTCATGTTCGCGCCAAGGGCCTTGTCCAGCGCCAGACGCAAACGCGGGTTAGAACCCGGATCACTACCGCCCTGACGGGCAGCAACGGTCAGTTCACGAATCCACTTGGTGAAAATCTTGCCCTTCTTGGCATCCTGACGTTCTTTGCGGTGCTTGATGTTCGCCCACTTGGAATGACCCGCCATAACTCGCTCCGAATTTTCTTTGAAACATTGCCCGCCGCGCCATGACACGCCAGCCGGCAAACAAAAATCTCGACCTTGCCTATAAAAGAAAGGGCGCATCCGAAGATGCGCCCTTCTGGCCAGCCTTACTCTGCTTTAGGCGTTTCGCGCAGACGAATGTGCAGTTCGCGCAGTGCCTTGGCATCTACAACGCCCGGTGCCTGAGTCATGACGCAAGCGGCGCTCTGGGTTTTCGGGAAGGCGATCACTTCACGGATCGACTGGGCGCCGGTCATCAGCATCACCAGACGGTCCAGACCGAAGGCCAGACCACCGTGCGGCGGCGCGCCGTATTTCAGGGCGTCGAGCAGGAAGCCGAATTTCTCTTCCTGTTCCGCTTCACTGATACCCAGCAGACGGAACACCGACTGTTGCATTTCCTTGCGATGGATACGGATCGAACCGCCACCCAGCTCGGTGCCGTTCAGGACCATGTCGTAGGCACGGGACAGAGCGGTCGCCGGATTGGCTTCCAGTTCTTCCGGGGTGCACTTCGGCGCGGTGAACGGGTGGTGCAAGGCAGTGAAGCTGCCGTCGTCGTTCTCTTCGAACATCGGGAAGTCGACAACCCACATTGGCGCCCACTTGCAGGTCAGCAAGTCCAGGTCGTTGCCGACCTTGATCCGCAGTGCACCCAGCGCTTCGCTGACGATCTTCGACTTATCGGCGCCGAAGAACACGATGTCGCCATCGACCGCGCCAACACGATCGAGGATCACGTTGAGGTTGGCTTCAGGGATATTTTTGACAATAGGCGATTGCAGCCCCTCGACGCCCTTCGCGCGCTCGTTGACCTTGATGTACGCCAGGCCCTTGGCACCGTAGATGCCGACGAACTTGGTGTAGTCGTCGATCTGTTTGCGCGGCATGCTCGCCCCGCCAGGAACGCGCAAGGCGGCAATGCGGCATTTCGGGTCGTTGGCCGGGCCGCTGAACACCTTGAAGTCGACTTCTTTCAGTTGGTCGGCAACGTCCACCAGTTCCAGCGGGTTACGCAGGTCTGGTTTGTCGGAACCGTAACGGCGCATGGCTTCTTCGAAGGTCATGTGCGGGAATTCACCGAATTCCAGATCCAGCACTTCCTTGAACAGGTTGCGGATCATGCCTTCGGTGATACCGATGATGTCTTTTTCATCGAGGAAGCTGGTTTCGATGTCGATCTGAGTGAATTCAGGTTGACGGTCGGCACGCAGGTCTTCGTCGCGAAAGCACTTGGCGATCTGGTAGTAGCGATCGAAGCCGGCAACCATCAGCAGTTGCTTGAACAGCTGCGGCGATTGCGGCAAGGCGAAGAAGGAACCGGCGTGGGTACGGCTCGGCACCAGGTAATCGCGAGCACCTTCCGGGGTGGCGCGGGTCAGAATAGGCGTCTCGACGTCGAGGAAGCCGTTCTCGTCCAGATAACGACGGATGCTGGTGGTCATGCGCGAACGCAGACGCAGCTTCTCGAGCATTTCCGGACGACGCAGGTCGATGAAGCGATAACGCAGGCGGGTTTCTTCGCCGACGTCGGAGAACTCATTGAGCGGGAACGGCGGGGTTTCCGCTTCGTTCAATACTTCCAGCTCGTAGCCCAGCACTTCGATCATGCCCGACGCCATGTTGGCGTTGCCGGCACCGGCCGGACGCAGGCGTACCTTGCCGGTGACCTTGACCACGTACTCGCTGCGCACGCGGTCGGCGGCGGCGAAGGTTTCAGCGCGGTCCGGGTCGAACACCACCTGGGCCAGACCATCACGATCACGGATATCGAGGAAAATCACCCCACCGTGGTCACGACGACGGTGGACCCATCCGCAAAGGGTAATTTCCTGGCCTTCCAGGCTTTCGTTCAGTTGGCCGCAATAATGGCTGCGCATCATGGTAGTGGTTTCACTTCTCGTAATTCGAAATTCGGTTGGAGATCCTGCAGCAGCCCGCCCTTGAGAAAGGCGCCGGATGATGCAAGAGCTCGCACGTGTCGTTCAACTCAGGTTCAAGACCCTAGTCAGCTTTGTCGCCGCCGGCCAGATTCTTCTTGGAACCGGTCTTGAAATCGGTTTCGTACCAGCCGCTGCCGCTGAGGCGGAAGCCCGGCATGGACAGCATCTTCTTAAGCTCTGGCGCCTGGCAGGCAGGGCAGTCGACCAGCGGTGCTGCGCTGATCTTTTGAATGGCTTCCAACTGATGACCACAGGAAGCACATTGATAGTCGTACATCGGCATGGGGGTTGTCTCGGCGATCAGATTGCTACCGCACACGCTGGGTTTTGCGGCAAAGAGCGGGATTATATCCATTAAATGCAGCCTGTGCAGCCGTAAGACTGCACAGACCGACACTCTGCCCATTCCACCGCGGTGGCTAGGGCATGGCGACGCAGCCGCCTTCCTTCAGGCTATGCACAACGCACACAACCCGCACCAGCCCGGTGAAGTTCTTGACCCCGCCGTGACGCAAATGCACCTCGCGGTCCACATGGGACAACAGCGCACTGACCGTACAGCAGTTGACCTTGGCCATGTCACCCAAAATATCCCAGTAGACCTGTTCAAGCCGCAAACAGGTTGCAAAGCCATTCAGCCGCACTGACCGGGATAAAGGCTGGGCCAGGCCCATATCAAATTCGCTGACAAATGGATCGATCCTTACATCCTTGGCTGGACAGCCCATCCCCTCGCTTCGCCTGCCTTCGTAAACCATATCGTTGACACTCCTTTGTCATCCTTGCTTTTTTGTAAGAGCAACAAGCTGTTGCTCTATAAAAACGCAGGCGCAAAGTTATATCCAGATGACTTTATGACCATCAACGTAGGATAAGCCAACAACTGAAGGGCGATCATGGAGACCGTCCTACTCCAGACAATTTCCTACACTCCCAGGCGCAATATCATTCAACAGAAAGGCATTTAAAGGGACGAGACGACAGGGCGCGAACAACACCTCATGGACGCCATCCGCGCACCGACCTTGTGACGGGTCCAGCAGGGACCGCAGCATCCACGCAGGGCAGGAAATCCGCGAGCACGAATTCGCTCGGCAATCGAATCGACCCCGGACTATCCGGTTGCCTGCAATAAATCGACCCTCGGTGCACCGCTGGACTGCCTGATTTGAGTAGCCGCAGGCTTTGCTGTTAAATAGGCAGTGTGTCGCTACCGCCTATTTTCCGGGGGACGCGCATAGGCTGGTACCGGGTACGTGTCCACCGCCTCTTATTGTTCTGAAGCGAACCGTACTCAATCAGCTCTTCCTTGTGATCCGTCTTAACGTGAGTTACTCAAAATGTTGAAAATTGTCCACCTGCTAATGGGCGCAGCAGCCTTGCTGTTGTCCTTCATCCCTAGCCTGCGATCCGAAGCTGTACCTTACCTGCAACAACCCGATGCGCTGTACCTGGCCTTTTTCGGCCTGCTCAACCTCACCCTCGCTCCTGTTATCCCCTACTGGAACAAAGGCCCGCGTCATCAGCTGCAAAACCTGGTCAGCGCCCTGCTGGTTCTGACCGTCGTCCTGCAAACCCTGACGCTGATCGCGCCGATGCCTGTCATTGCCGGTCAACCTGCCGTTCTGTTCAGCCTGGTCGCTGCACTGATTGCCGTTCTTCTGCACCTGGCCATCAGCTTCTACAAATCCTCACCGGCCGCCGCCTCGCCAAGCTATGACATGACCAACCGTGATACCGGCACCGTCAAGTGGTTCAACACCTCCAAAGGCTTCGGCTTTATTTCCCGTGACTCCGGCGATGATATTTTCGTGCATTTCCGGGCCATTCGTGGCGAAGGTCATCGCGTCCTGGTCGAAGGCCAGCGCGTGGAGTTCTCCGTCATGAATCGTGACAAAGGCCTGCAAGCCGAAGATGTGATCGCCGCACTGCCGCGCCGCTGATTCAAGGCTAAAAAAAACCGCGAACAGCCTGGCTGTTCGCGGTTTTTTTATGACATGCCATTTAGTAATGCGGCGGTGGCGCTTCTTCTTCAAACGTCTCGAACTGGCCAGCCATTTCTTCTTGCCGCTTGAGCAATGCCGCCATTTGCAACTGCAGACGCTCAACTGCACGCTGCTGCGTCGCCAGCACATCACTCAATGCCTGGATGGTGTCATCCTGAAACGCCAACTGACTCTCCAGATCGGTAACGCGATCTTCCAGGCTCATGATTCAACCCTCCAGAAACGTGAAATCATCGGTTAAAACCAGACGCAACCGTTCGCGAATCGCCGCGATCTGCTCTGCGCTATAAGGCTTGGCTGGGTGTTTACCCCAGACCGGAGCCGGCCAGGCGGCGTCCTCACGCTTGCGCACAATCACATGCATGTGCAACTGACTGACGACGTTACCCAGGGCCGCGACGTTCAGCTTGTCCGCATCGAACGAGTCCTTGAGCATTTCCGCCAGTGCGGTCGTTTCGTGCCACAGCTGCTGTTGATCTGCGACACCCAACTGAAATATCTCACTGATATCCTCGCGACGTGGCACCAGAATGAACCAGGGGTAGTTCGAATCATTGGACAGCAGCAACCGGCAGAGCGGGAAATCCCCGATCGGTAACGTGTCTTGTTGAAGTCGTGGATCTAAAGCGAACACTGCGCGCACTCCCGCCTGGTCATCATTTTTCAGCTTAGCGCCCATCCCGAGAGACGGCGCACCAAGCGACAGGACGGCAGCATACCTGCGAACGTCGTACGCTTCACGACGAACCCTTGTCGAAGCCACCTCAGGACCTACAAACGACTGGACTCGCCCCCCGACATGAGTCGTTTTCGATCAGGACGCACCATTACAGAACCAGCACCCACACAAAAAACGCCGAAATGACTGATAAACAATGAAGCGTTCGTGTTTGGCAAACGGGCGCACTGTATGAATTCAGTACAGCGATAAAAATTATTTGCACCAAAACCGCACAGTGCGTCTACGCTGATTCGCTCAGGCATCCGCCATTTACTCACTGGTGGGGTGAACCGGTAACGTTTTGGGTTGTCATGCAGTCGGCTGTAAGGGTGCAACACGATGCGAACCATGGCGTCAAGCCCGAACAAAACGTGCTTGAGCACCCCGGTTTTATGAGGTTTTTACAGCGACAGGCAGGCTTTCAGAAAAAAAACCGGCAGGATTCTGATTTGTGCACGCTTGTTGCATTCACACCCACATCGCCTCTAAAGCGTCCGCTGGAAGTGGAAGCCTTAAGGCAAATAATAACAGTGGCAGGGTTGCCCTATGGAGATTCAAGCGTTTCACCAGGGACTCTTTTTACCGATGCTCAAGCCCTGGAAAACAACGCTAAAAGTTGTCAGTCCGCTTGCGTCGGGGGCTGTAAATTTGCGACATCTACCAAGCTTTTTGCGACAGGGTCGTAAAGAAGCTGAAAGGTTAGATGCGCAAGTATCGCCAACATGGCCGGCGTGATATAAGTTTGCGCCAACACAATAAAGAAAGAGCCGCCCAGATAATAAATCAGGTGGGACGGCAGTACTCTTCTAAAACCAAAGGAGCAAATCACGATGCGCGTGATGAAGTGGAGCATGATCGCACTGGCAGTTGCAGCAGCAGCCAGTACTCAATTGGCAACAGCCGCACCTTTCGTAGGCGACCAAGCCGAAGCCAAAGGTTTTGTTGAAGACGCAAAATTCGACTTGCTACTTCGCAACTACTACTTTAACCGTGACAAGAAAGACCGTGCAGTCGATGACAAAGACTGGACCCAGGGTTTCCACGGTGTATTTAGCTCCGGTTACACCCAAGGTACTGTCGGTGTAGGTGTTGACGCATTCGGTTACTTGGGCATCAAACTGGACGCCCGCGACAAGTTTTCCGGCTCGGGCAACCTGTCAACCAACAGCGAAGGCGAAAACAGCGACAGCTTCGGCAAAGCCGGTGCAGCCGTCAAAGTTCGCGTGTCCAAGACTGAACTGAAGTTCGGCGAGATGCAGCCAAGCACTTCTCCAGTGTTCGCTGTCGGCGGTTCCCGTCTGTTGCCTCAAACCGCTACCGGTTTCCAACTGCAGAGCAGCGAAGTCAAAAACCTGGACCTGGAAGCCGGTCACTTCTACTCGGCCTCCAGCCAGGACGAGATGAACAGCGACGGTGAGCTGCATTCGCAATACGCGAGCACCTCCTCGGACCCTGTTACCGGCAAGACCATGGACTATGCCGGCGGCAAGTACGGCGTTACCGACAATCTGAGCGTCTCGCTCTACGGTGCCAAGTTCGAAGACATCTGGAACCAGTACTACTCCAACGTGAACTACACCATTCCAATGGGTAGCGATCAGTCGGTCAACCTGGACGGCAACATCTACCGCACTACCGACTCCGGTAGCGCCAAAGCGGGCGACATCAGCAACACCACGTACTCGCTGGCAGCCGCTTATTCGTTCCTGAAGGCTCACACCGTTACTCTCGCCTACCAGAAAGTTAACGGCGACACCCCGTTCGACTACGTCGGTGTGGGCGATAACAACCGTGGCGGCGACTCGATCTTCCTCGCCAACTCCATCCAGTACTCTGACTTCAACGCTCCAAACGAAAAATCTGTACAAGTTCGTTATGACCTGAAAATGGCTGAGTACGGCGTACCTGGTTTGAGCTTCATGACCCGTTACGCTAAAGGCTGGGATATCGACGGCACCAAAATGGACGCCGACAGCCCATACGCCTCCTATGGTTATGGCGCAGATGGCAAGCACCACGAAACCAACCTCGAAGCCAAATACGTAGTTCAGACCGGCCCTGCGAAAGATTTGTCCTTCCGCATTCGTCAGGCATGGCACCGCGCCAATACCGACCAGGCTGAAGGCGATATCAACGAGTTCCGTCTGATCGTCGACTACCCGATTTCGGTTCTGTAATTACCGAAAGCTAGTTCGCGGTAATCAAAAAAAGGCCCATCTTCGGATGGGCCTTTTTTGTTGCCTGTTTGTTGCTTACTGCACCGCAGCTTCCTGAACCACTCGAATAACCCGCTGTGGAAACGGAATATCGATACCAGCCGTTTTCAAACGATCACGGGACTGTTCGTTGAACATGAACAACACATCCCAGTAATCCGCCGTCTTGACCCACACTCGCAGGGAAACAGTAATCGAACTGTCGCCCAGAGTAGAAATCACTGCCTGCGGCGCCGGGTCAGCCAAAATACGCTCGTCTTTGGCCAGGTCCAGCAATACGTTACGGGCCTTTTGCAGATCCGCCTCGTAATCAACGCCCACATCAAACACAACTTTGCGCGTCGGCTGACGGTTAGTGTTGGTGATGATGCCGTTCGACAAGTTGCCGTTAGGCATGATGATGGTTTTGTTATCGCCGGTACGCAGCACAGTGTGGAAGATCTGAATGCTGTCGACCGTGCCGGCAACACCTTGGGCTTCGATCCAGTCACCAATGCGGAACGGGCGGAACAACAGAATCAGCACACCACCCGCGAAGTTCGCCAGGCTGCCCTGCAAGGCCAGACCGATGGCCAGACCCGCCGCACCGATGGCCGCCACGAACGAAGTGGTTTCCACGCCGATCATTGATGCCACGCTGACTACCAGCAAAACCTTGAGAATAATGTTCGCCAGACTGCTGATGAACCCTTGCAGCGCGAGGTCGGCATTACGCAACGCCAGCAGACCGCCAAGTTTTTGTGCCACTTTGCTGATCAACCACCAGCCGATGGCCAGGGTGAGGATCGCCAGCAGCACGCGGCTGCCGTATTCCATGATCATCGGAAGCCAGGCTTGAGACGCCTTGACCAGGTTGTCTACTTCAGCATTCAAATCCATCAACTTTCTCCTGATTTCCGGCTACCCGGCACGCAAAAATATAAGCGGCAGAAAGATCGAACCCTTATAGGCTCGATCATTTCTGCCGTTGCTTGGGCCTCGGACGCCAAAAACGCCGAGAGGTCCCCGCTTCAAAGGTCAGTCGCGGAAGTTGTTGAACTGCAGCGGCATCCCGAATTCCTTGGCCCGCAAGGCCGCAATAGCTTCCTGCAAGTCGTCACGCTTCTTGCCGGTAATGCGCACTTGCTCACCCTGAATGGCAGCTTGAACCTTAAGTTTGGCGTCTTTGACATGAGCGACGATTTTCTTCGCCATCTCTTTGTCGATGCCTTCCTTGAGGACCGCTTCCTGCTTCATCAGTTTGCCCGACGCATAGGCATCCTTGACTTCAAGGCACTGCACGTCGATTTTGCGCTTGACCAAGGCCAGCTTGAGGATCTCAATCATCGCTTCGAGCTGGAAATCGGCTTCTGCGGTCAGGTTGACGGTCAGGTCCTTTTCCTTGAACTCGAAGGTGCCTTTGCCTTTCAGGTCATAACGACGATCGAGTTCCTTGACGGCGTTCTCGACCGCGTTGGTGACTTCGTGTTTGTCCAGTTCGGATACCACGTCGAACGACGGCATGTAATCTCTCCAATAAAAGGGCATGCTCGATCACGATGGAGCACACCTGGCTTGCGGTTAAAATCCGCGCTGATTATAACGGGTCTTTCCCATCATTCACTGCGAGCCTCCCATGCGCGCGATAAACAGAGCAAAAAGCTGATGTCCACCACCTGGCATGTTCTGGGCGCCGGCAGCCTCGGCACCTTATGGGCCACGCGTCTGGCGCGGGCAACTGTGCCGGTCAGGCTAATCGTGCGGGACGCTGCGCGCTTGCAAGCGTATGAGGCGGCGGGCGGGCTGACGCTGGTCGAACACGATGAAGTGCGGTGTTATCCGGTGCCCGCCGAGACACCTGACAGCCGTGAACCGATCAACCGCCTGCTGGTGGCCTGCAAAGCCTACGACGCCGAGAAGGCCGTAGCCCAACTGGCACCTCGCCTCGCCCTCGGCGCCGAGTTGATTCTGTTGCAGAACGGTCTTGGCAGCCAGGACGCCGTCGCGGCGCAGGTGCCGCAGGCACGCTGCATCAGCGCGTCGAGCACCGAAGGCGCCTTTCGCGATGGCGACTGGCGCGTGGTGTTCGCCGGCCACGGTTACACCTGGCTGGGGGATGCCGGGCATCCCGTGGCGCCAATCTGGCTGGATGACGTGAGCGCCGCCGGTATTCCCCACGAGTGGAGCACCGACATTCTGACAAGGCTGTGGCGGAAATTGGCACTCAACTGTGCGATCAATCCGCTGACCGTACTGCATGATTGCCGTAATGGCGGCTTACAGGAACACCACTGCGAAGTCGCCACCCTCTGCGTCGAACTGACCGAGTTACTTGAGCAATGCGGTCAGCCAGCAGCGGCCGAGGACCTTCAACAAGAAGTCGAACGGGTGATTCACGCGACCGCCGCCAATTACTCTTCGATGTACCAGGACGTCGCGAACCAGCGCCGGACCGAGATCAGCTATCTATTGGGCCATGCGTGTAAAGTCGCCGCGAGGCATCAGTTGAACCTGCCGCACCTCAATCAGCTTAAGTCAAGGTTGATCGCCCATCTGCACAGCCTTGGATTGCCCAGCGACTGAGCAGCGGCTACGCTGGCCACTTGTTCCTATTCAGCGATGAACCTGATGCTATTGCGCCAGCGACTTGAAAACCTTCCGGTCGGCCAGAAATTGCTGGCCGCCCTGCTGGTGCTGTTGACCACCGTCCTGCTGGTCGCCAACCTGACCTTTATCAGCGCCGCGTACTACATTTCCCAGGAAAGCATGGCACCTCAGGCCTTGCAGACCATTGGCCGACTGGTGTCCAACCCCAGCCTGGTGTCGGAAGCGTTGCAGTCACCGCAAAGCGCCGAACGCCTGCTCAATGAACTCAACAGCTATTCACCGCTGCGCGCGGCGGCCCTTTATAACGGCAAGGGCGAGCGTCTGGCGCAGTTGCAGCATGGCGAAAAGCTGAACCTGCCAGAACGTTACCGGCACATCGAATCCTGGCAAGCCACCGAGTTTCGCAGCAATCAAGTGATCACCCTGCCCCGCCCCGGCACCGCGCCCGGCCACCTGTTACTGGTCGCCAGCAGCGAACTGCCGATGGCGTTCTATACCGGCACCCTCACCGCCAGCCTCGGGATTCTGATCTTCAGCGTGCTGCTATGGCTGGTGATTGCCCGGCAGATCAAACGCCTGATTACCCGGCCGATCCACCAGCTCGAAGAGTTGTCCCGGCAAGTGACCCGCGAAGAGAACTACGCCCTGCGCGCCTCCCGCGGCAACCACGACGAAATCGGCAGTCTCGCCGAGGCGTTCAACACCATGCTCTCGCGGATCGAGGCCCGTGAGCAGCAACTCAAACGGGCCCGGGACGATTCCCAGGCCGCTTATGACCAAGCCCAGGGCCTGGCCGAAGAAACCCGCCATACCAATCGCAAACTGGAACTCGAAGTCCAGGTGCGCAGCAAGATCGAGAAGAAACTCACCGGTTTCCAGAACTACCTCAACAGCATCATCGACTCCATGCCGTCGGCGCTGATCGCCCTCGACGAGCAGCTTTACGTGACCCAGTGGAATCAGGAGGCCAGCGCCCTGTCTGGCACGCGCCTCGACGAAGCCTTGAATCAGCCGATTTTCCTCGCCTTCGAACCGCTCAAGCCGTTTCTGCCACAGCTCAAGCAAACCGTCGAGCAACACACGGTGGCCAAAATCGAGCGGGTGACGTGGCTCAAGGACGAAGAACCCAAGCACTACGCGCTGACGTTCTACCCGCTGATGGGTGGTGCCGGGCGCGGTGTGGTGATCCGGATTGACGACATCACTCAGCGCCTGTCCCTGGAAGAAATGATGGTGCAGTCGGAAAAAATGCTCTCGGTCGGTGGCCTCGCCGCGGGTATGGCCCACGAGATCAACAATCCATTGGGCGCGATCCTGCACAACGTGCAAAACATCCGCCGACGCCTGTCCCCCGATCTCCCGAAGAACCTCGAACAGGCCGAGCAGGTCGGCATCGCGCTTTCGACGGTCAACCAGTACTTGCAAGCGCGGGAAGTGCCGCAGTTGCTCGATGGCATCCAACAAGCAGGTGCCCGAGCGGCGAAGATCGTCACCCATATGCTCAGCTTCAGCCGCCGCAGTACCCGGCAAATGGCCCCGTGCGACCTGCCGGCGCTGATCGATCAGGCGGTGGAAATCGCCGGCAACGACTTCGACCTGGCGATCGGTTTCGACTTCAAAGGGCAGGCGATCATTCGCCAGTTCGATCCAGCGTTGGGACCGGTGCCTGGCACTGCGAACGAACTGGAGCAAGTGCTGCTCAATCTGCTGAAAAACGCCGCTCAGGCGATTCACCAACGTGAGGACGACCGCGAGCCGGGACGAATCATTCTGCGCACCAAACTGAATCCGCCCTGGGCGGAAATCCAGGTTGAGGACAACGGCATCGGCATGAGCGAAAGCGTGCGCAAACGCACCTTCGAGCCGTTCTTCACCACCAAGGAAATCGGTCAGGGTACCGGCCTTGGTCTGTCGGTCTCGTATTTCATCATTACCAACAACCACAAGGGTCAGATGGAAGTGCAATCGACCCTGGGCCAAGGCACGTGTTTCACGTTGCGCCTTCCCTTGGCGGGCACGCCGCTCGTCTCTCAAGAACTCAATCAGCTATCGAGGTAACCATGGGCTTTCGCTTGTCGAAGATTTACACCCGCACCGGCGACACAGGCGAAACCGGGCTGGGCGACGGCCGCCGCGTGCCCAAGGACCATCCGCGCATCGAAGCCATTGGCGAGGTCGATACGCTGAACAGCCAGGTGGGTGTGCTACTGGCCGGGTTGGCGACGCAAAGTAGCGAGTATCCGGGTTTGAACGAAGTGATCGAGGTTCTGGCGCCCTGCCAGCATCGGTTGTTTGATCTGGGCGGCGAGTTGGCGATGCCGGTGTACCAAGCGCTGAACGCGGCAGAAATCGAACGTCTGGAAACCGCGATCGATGTGTGGAACGAAGAGTTGGGGCCGTTGGAGAATTTCATCCTGCCGGGGGGATCGGCGTTAATTGCCCAGGCCCATGTGTGCCGAAGCCTGGCGCGCAGTGCGGAGCGGCGGTGTCAGCATTTGAATGCGGTGGAACCGTTGGCCGGGGTTGGGTTGGCGTACATCAATCGGCTGTCGGATTTATTGTTTGTGGTGGCGCGGTTGATTGCCAAGCGCCAGGGGATTGCCGAGATCCTTTGGCAACCGGCGGCGAAACCAGAGGTTTAATCGGCGGCTGTCAGACCGCCTGCACGCGAAGGGACCAGTGGCTACACCAAAGAATCAGGCCAGAACGCCCGGATCCCTGCCACCCCCTGAGCCCCGGCGGCCCAAGCCTTGCGCCGCTCCGCCGGGCCGACACCACCCAACAAGAACACCGGTTTGCTGAAGTCTTCGATCAGGGTCGCAGCCTGCTCCCAGCCCAACGGTTGAGCATCCGGATGAGTGCGGGTCGGTTGCACCGGTGACAGCGTCACGAAATCCACCCCCATCTGCTCGGCCAACGCCAGCTCTTCAGCGTTATGACAGGACGCCGCCAACCAGCGAGACGCCGGTAACGGGCGACCAGCCGCCGCGTACTTGCGCAGTTGCGCGGAGGTGATGTGCCAACCGGCGGACGGGAAATCTCCCAGCCACTCGAACGGCCCCTTGATCATCAACTGCGCCTTGCCAGCACACAGCCCCGCTGCGTCCACCGCCAGATCGCGGTACTTAGGATCGTAGCCGTTGGGTGCCCGCAACTGGATTAGCTTGATGCCGCCAGCAATGGCTTTTTGAATACCTCGCAGCAAGGCCGGGGTTTCCAGGTCTTCGGGGGTGATCAGGTATTCGGCAGGCAAACGTGCAGCAGCGACGATCGGCTGGTTGGCCGCCGGGAAATCGTAATTCAACAGATCACGGGGCGCGACCCATTCCAAAGGCTGGCCTTCGGCGCCGTGAGGTTCGCCGGTGAAGGCCGAAACCTCCCAAACGTCCAGCAACACCTGTTTGTCCGGGTAGTCGTGCTGAACCTTGATCAGCGGTCGCGCGACATCGACGACAATGCCTAACTCTTCGTGAAGCTCACGGCCAAGAGCCGTTGTCACGGACTCGTCTGCCTCGACCTTGCCGCCGGGAAATTCCCACAGGCCGCCCTGGTGCTGGGTGTCGGCACGGCGGGCGATGAGGATCTTGCCACTGCTATCACGGATAACAGCGGCCGCTACGTGGACTCGTTTCACTGCTCTACTTCCTCCAGACCCGCCTTCTGCCAGGCCTTGAAGGCTGGCCATTGATAGATGGTTTCGACGTAGGCCGCGTCCGCTGCGGGCAGCCTCACCTGATAGGTGCGCAGGCGCACGGCGATCGGTGCGAAGAAGGCATCGACCAGGGTCGCGCCACCAAACAGGAACGGACCGGTTTCGGTGGCGGCAGCGCGGCACTCAACCCACAACGCCAACATGCGCTCAATGTCGGCCTGGACATCAGCCGGTGTCGGTGACAATGCAGCATCGTGGCTCAGGTCGAACGGCATGTTGCCGCGCATGGCGAAGAAACCGCTGTGCATCTGCGCGCAGGCCGAACGGGCCTGGGCGCGGGCGGCGGTGTCTTTGGGCCAGAGGCCGACGTCGGGAAACTGCTCTGCCAGATACTCGGCAATCGCCAGAGAGTCGGCGATGGTGCCGTGTTCGGTTTTCAGCAGCGGGACTTTCGCGGTCGGCGAGTGCTTGAGCAGACGCTCACGGGTGTCCGGCTGGTTCAGCTTGATCAGTTCTTCGGTATAAGGGGCGCCGGCCAGATCGAGGGCCAACGCGCCGCGCAGGGACCAAGAGGAAAGCAGTTTGTCGCCGATGATCAGGTGGAGGCTCATGTTCGGGCGCCTTTGCAAAAAGGAAATGTCACTCACGGTGGGAGCGGTTTTTCCCGCTCCCACCGACAGTGGTTACGTGCGGTATTCGGCGTTGATCTTCACGTATTCGTGGGACAGGTCGGTGGTCCAGATGGTTTCGCTGCAATCACCGCGTCCCAGTTCGATACGGATCGTGATTTCTTCCTGCTGCATCACGGCCGCGCCCTGGGCTTCGGTATAGGTCGATGCGCGAGCGCCACGGCTGGCGATGCACACTTCACCGAGGAACACGTCGATCTTGCTCACGTCCAGATCCGGGACGCCGGCACGACCCACAGCAGCCAGAATGCGGCCCCAGTTCGGGTCCGAGGCGAACAGTGCGGTTTTGATCAGCGGCGAGTGAGCCACGGTGTAACCGACGTCCAGGCATTCCTGGTGATTGCCGCCGCCGTTGACTTCAACGGTCACAAACTTGGTCGCGCCTTCGCCGTCACGAACGATGGCCTGGGCCACGTCCATGCAGACTTCGAACACGGCCTGTTTCAGCTTGGCGAACAAATCACCGCTGGCTGCAGTGATTTCCGGCAGTGCCGCCTGACCGGTGGCGATCAGCATGCAGCAGTCGTTGGTCGAGGTGTCGCCGTCGATGGTGATGCGGTTGAACGACTTGTTGGCACCGTCCAGCAGCAGGTTCTGCAGCACGTCGCGGGCGACTTTGGCGTCGGTGGCGATGTAGCCGAGCATGGTCGCCATGTTCGGGCGGATCATGCCCGCGCCTTTGCTGATACCGGTGACAGTGATGGTCACGCCGTCATGCTGGAACTGGCGGCTGGCACCTTTGGGCAGGGTATCGGTGGTCATGATGCCGGTGGCGGCAGCTTCCCAATTGTTGACCGACAGGTCGTCGATAGCCGCTTGCAACGCGGCTTCGATTTTCTCGACCGGCAGCGGCTCGCCGATGACACCGGTGGAGTACGGCAGCACCAGGCTGGCGTCGACGCCGGTCAGCTCAGCCAGTTTGGCGCACGTGCGCTCGGCGGCGGCAAGGCCTGGTTCACCGGTGCCGGCGTTGGCATTGCCGGTATTGGTCAGCAGATAACGTACCGGACCTTGAACACGCTGTTTGGCCAGGATCACGGGAGCGGCGCAAAAGGCGTTCAGGGTAAACACGCCAGCGACCGTGGAACCTTCGGCACAGCGCATGACCACGACATCCTTGCGCCCTGGGCGCTTGATGCCAGCCGAGGCGATACCGAGTTCAAAACCGGCAACCGGGTGCAACGTTGGCAAAGGACCAAGACCAACAGCCATGAATGCGCTCCTTAATAATGATGTCAACACCGCTTTCAGGAAGAACGGTGGTTTAAATGGCAAAACGCCGCGACGGCATAAGCCGGTCGCGGCGCGGGTATTTCAGCGTATGAAACGGGTTTTACTGGATCTGCCCGTGGCAATGCTTGAACTTCTTGCCCGAACCGCAATAGCAAAGCTCGTTACGGCCCAGCTTCTGTTCGTTGCGTACCGGAGCGGTGGCAAGGGCGACATCGACCTCTTCACCCAGCAGTTCCGGTTGCTCAAGACCCGGTGCTTCGTCGTGCTGGAACTGCATGCGCGCCGCCAGTGCTTCGGCTTCCTGACGCAAGCGTTGCTCTTCTTCGATCGGATCTTCGCGGCGAACCTGGACGTGGGACAGTACACGGATCGAGTCGCGCTTGATCGAATCCAGCAGCTCGGAGAACAGCGTGAAGGACTCGCGCTTGTACTCTTGCTTCGGGTTCTTCTGTGCATAACCACGCAAGTGGATGCCGTGACGCAGGTGATCCATGGTCGACAGGTGATCTTTCCACAGGTCGTCGAGCACACGCAGAACGATTTGCTTCTCGAAGGTGCGCAGCGCTTCGGCGCTCGCCTGCTCTTCTTTTTCGTTGTACGCGGCCAGCAGCTCGGTCATGAGCTTCTCGCGCAGGGTTTCTTCGTACAGGTGGTCGTCTTCGTCGAGCCATTTCTGGATCGGCAACGCCACACCGAAGTCGCTCTGCAACGCCGCTTCCAGACCGGCCACGTCCCACTGTTCAGGCAGCGATTGCGGTGGAATGTGTGCGCTGACGGTTGCGTTAAGCACGTCCTGACGGAAGTCGGCGATGGTTTCGCCGATGTTGTCGGCGGCCAACAAACTGTTACGCATGTGATAGATCACTTTACGTTGTTCGTTGTTGACGTCGTCGAACTCGAGCAGTTGCTTGCGAATGTCGAAGTTGCGGCCTTCAACCTTGCGCTGAGCCTTCTCGATGGCGTTGGTCACCATGCGGTGCTCGATCGCTTCACCCGGCTGCATGCCCAGGGCCTTCATGAAGTTCTTCACCCGATCAGAGGCGAAGATGCGCATCAGGCTGTCTTCCAGCGACAGGTAGAAACGGCTGGAACCGGCGTCGCCCTGACGACCGGCACGACCACGCAACTGGTTGTCGATACGGCGCGACTCGTGACGCTCGGACGCAATCACCTGCAAACCACCCGACTCCAGCACTTGCTGGTGACGTTTCTGCCAGTCGGCCTTGATCTGGGCAATCTGCTCAGGGGTCGGGTCTTCCAGCGAAGCGACTTCCACTTCCCAGTTACCGCCCAACAGGATGTCAGTACCACGACCGGCCATGTTGGTGGCGATGGTCAGCGCACCCGGGCGACCGGCCTGAGCGATGATTTCAGCTTCTTTTTCGTGGAACTTGGCGTTCAGGACCTTGTGTTCGATGCCTTCCTTCTCGAGCAGATTGGACATGTGCTCGGACGTTTCGATGGTGGCAGTACCCACCAGCACCGGACGGCCCTGGGTCATGCATTCCTTGATGTCGGTGATGATCGCCGCGTATTTCTCTTCGGCGGTCAGGAACACCAGGTCGTTGTAGTCTTTACGCGCCAGCGGTTTGTTCGGCGGGATAACCATCACCGACAGACCATAGATCTGGTGGAATTCGAACGCTTCGGTGTCAGCGGTACCGGTCATGCCGGACAGCTTGTTGTACAGACGGAAGTAGTTCTGGAACGTGGTCGAGGCCAGGGTCTGGCTTTCGGCCTGAATGTTCAGGTTTTCCTTGGCTTCGATAGCCTGATGCAGGCCTTCGGACAGACGGCGACCCGGCATGGTACGACCGGTGTGTTCGTCGACCAGGACAACCTGACCGTCCTGCACGATGTATTCGATGTTGCGATGGAACAGCTTGTGCGCACGCAGACCGGCATAAACATGGGTCAGCAAGCCAAGGTTATGTGACGAGTACAGGCTCTCGCCTTCAGCCAGCAGACCAACGCGGGTCAGCATGTCTTCGATGAACTGGTGACCGGCTTCGTTGAGTTCGACCTGACGGGTCTTCTCGTCCACGGTGTAGTGGCCAGCCTTGGTGACCTCGCCTTCGACTTCTTCGACGTGCAATTCCAGCTGCGGGATCAGTTTGTTGATCTCGATGTACAGCTTGGAGCTGTCCTCAGCCTGACCGGAAATGATCAGCGGGGTACGGGCTTCGTCGATGAGGATGGAGTCGACTTCGTCGATCACGGCAAAATTGAGTTCGCGCTGGAATTTTTCTTCCATGCTGAACGCCATGTTGTCGCGCAGGTAGTCGAAACCGTATTCGTTGTTGGTGCCGTAGGTAATGTCGGCAGCATAGGCCGCACGTTTCTCTTCCGGCGGCTGGAACGGCGTCACCACGCCGACCGTCATCCCGAGGAATTCGTAGAGCGGACGCATCCAGTTGGCGTCACGACGTGCCAGGTAGTCGTTCACCGTCACAACGTGCACGCCCTTGCCGGACAGCGCGTTGAGGTAAACGCCCAGTGTTGCCACCAGGGTCTTGCCTTCACCAGTACGCATTTCCGCGATCATGCCTTCATGCAAGGTCATGCCGCCGATCAGCTGGACATCGAAGTGGCGCATACCCATGACGCGCTTACCGGCTTCGCGGGCGACCGCAAAGGCTTCTGGCAGCAGTTTGTCGAGGGTTTCCCCTTTGGCGATGCGGGCCTTGAACTCATCTGTCTTGGCACGCAATTGATCGTCCGAAAGGGCCACCATTTGCTCTTCGAAGGCATTGACGAGTTGCACCGTCTTGAGCATGCGTTTGACTTCACGCTCGTTCTTGCTTCCAAAAAGTTTCTTTAACAAAGGCGCAAACATATCGGCAGGATCTTCCACACTAAAGGGATGGAGGGCGGCCCCGTGAGTCGCCCGTGCAGCCCTCATGGCCGCATGCGAACGAGCATTCTACCCGGAAACGATGGTGAGGAAAGTGGCGTTATTCCACGATGCTGGCACAGCGCTGTGACGGGGCTCACTTAAAATAAGGGCTTTTTACTGAACTTCAAGCCATTCACGGCACAAGTTACTTGTTGATTTAATGGGTAAAGCGTTCGCAAAGCAATGGGTCGGGTGCCTGTGGTGCTTTCTGCTACCATGGCGGCTCTGTTACTTCAGGTGTCTGATCATGGCATTTCGCCCTCTTACGGCCAGAGCACCCGCCGTTCTGCTTCGCGAAGCCAAACCGCTGAAAGCCATCTTCGGCCACGCTCAGCGCCTGGGTCATTTACAACGTCTGCTGGAAAGCCAATTGCAGCCCGCTGCCCGCGAGCATTGCCATGTGGCGTCGTGGCGCGAAGGCAGTTTGTTGCTGATAGTGACCGACGGTCATTGGGCAACCCGCCTGCGTTATCAACAAAAGCGTCTGCAGCGGCAATTGCAGATGTTTGATGAATTTGCCAGTTTGACGCGGATTCTGTTCAAGGTTCAGCCACCGACCGTTCAGCAAGGGGCGGCTGGCCATACCATCAGTTTGTCGACGGACGCAGGCGCGACCATTCAGGCCACGGCCGATGGAATCAGCGATCCGAATCTGCGGGCGGCTCTGGAGCGCCTGGCGGCGCACGCCAAACCCAAAACCTGACACAAATCCTGTAGGAGCGAGCGGGCGGCGATCCGACTTGCCCGCGAAGCTTTTGGCGCCCTTAAGGGCCTCTTCGCGGGCAAGCCTCGCTCCTACAAGTTATTCAGCGGCGCTTGCTGCCACCGAGCAACGACCCCATCAACCCGCGCACCAACTGTCGGCCCAGTTGATTAGCCGCCTGACGCATCGCCGATTTCAGCGCTTGCCCTGCCGCCGTACCCAGGAATTCCCCGGCCTTGTCGGTGAAGCTCGGTTCCTCTGGTGCAGCCTTGCCCGGGACTGCTTCGGGCTCCGGCGCCAGACCTTTGCGTCCCATCAGCACTTCATAAGCCGACTCACGATCGATCGGTTTGTCATAACGTCCCTGCAATGGCGAACTGGCGATCAACGCCGCACGCTCGGCTTCGCTCAGCGGCCCGATCCGCGATTGCGGCGGCGCAACCAAAACCCGCTGAACCACCTCTGGCGTGCCCTTGTCCTGCAACGTGCCGACCAGCGCCTCGCCGATCCCAAGCTCGGTCAGCACCGACAAAGCATCGAACGCCGGGTTCGGCCGGAAGCCCTCGGCCACCGCTCGCAGGGATTTCTGCTCCTTGGCGGTGAATGCGCGCAAGCCATGTTGAATGCGCAAACCGAGCTGAGCGAGCACGTCATCCGGCAAGTCGCCCGGCGATTGGGTAACGAAATACACGCCAACGCCTTTCGAGCGAATCAGTCGCACCACCTGCTCAAGGCGATCCTGCAACGCCTTTGGCGTACCGGCAAACAACAAATGCGCCTCATCGAAAAACAGCGCCAGCAGTGGTTTGTCCGAATCGCCGCGCTCGGGCAATTGCTCGAACAATTCGGCCAATAGCCACAACAGGAACGTCGCGTAGACCTTCGGCGCTTCGTGCACCAGACGGCTGGCATCGAGCAAGTGAATGCGCCCGCGGCCATTGGCGGTCGGTTGCAGAATGTCTTCGAGTTGCAGCGCCGGCTCACCGAACAGCGCTTCTGCGCCCTGCTGCTCCAGGGTCGCCAGGCGCCGCAATAGCGCCTGACTGGAACCGGTGGTCATCAGCGCGGCGTCGTCACCGAGCAATTCGGGGTTGTCACGCAGGTGATTGAGCAGCGCCTTCAGATCCTTAAGGTCCAGCAGCAACAGCCCTTCACGATCCGCCACCTTAAAGGCGGCATACAGCGTCGACTGTTGACTGTCGGTCAGTTCCAGCAGGCTGCCCAGCAGCAACGGCCCCATTTCGCTCAAGGTTGTACGCAATGGATGACCGGACTGACCGTGAATGTCCCACAGGGCCACCGGATACGCTTGAGGCGTGTGGTTCAGCCAAGGCATCCCGGCGATCCGCTCGGCGATTTTGCCTTGAGGATTGCCGGCGGCGCCCAGACCGCACAGGTCACCCTTGATATCGGCGGCAAACACCGCCACGCCGGCATCGCTGAAGGCTTCGGCCAGCCGCTGCAAGGTGACGGTTTTACCGGTCCCGGTAGCGCCCGCCACCAGCCCGTGACGGTTCGCCAGGCGCATGGCCTGAGTGACAGATTGGCCCGCGAGGTCGGCGCCGATAACGAGTTGCAATGAGTCAGGCATTTTGTCACCCATGGTTAATCTTTGATCCTTCATGGCCGATAACAAGCGAGAGACCAGACTGAAAATAGCCTCGGTAATTCCCCGAAGGAAAGACGGAAATATCAGCTTACTTTCAACACTGCCCAATTTGCGCGCCTTTATAAAAGCACGCCCTGGACATTAAGACTTTAGCGGACCCCAAGCCATGAATAAAAATCTGCGCTTCAGCCATAAAATACTGCTTGCCGCCGCCCTCATCGTTATTGCTGCCTTTGCCTCGTTTACGCTGTACAACGACTATTTACAGCGTAATGCGATTCGTGAAGACCTGGATAACTACCTCACCGAGATGGGAGACGTTACCGCCAACAACATCCAGACCTGGCTGACCGGCCGTATCCTGCTGATCGACAACCTCGCCCAGAACATCGCCATCAACCCCGAACAGGCCACCGTCGCCAGTCTGCTTGAGCAGAAAGCCCTGACGTCGACCTTCATGGCGTCCTACCTGGGCGATGCCAGCGGCAGCTTCACGATTCGCCCTGACGCAAAAATGCCTGCCGGCTTCGATCCGCGAGTACGCCCCTGGTACAAAGGCGCCGAAAGCAGCAGCACTGCAACCCTGACCGAACCCTACATCGACGCGGCCACCGGCCAGACCATCATCTCTATCGCCACGGCCTCGAAAAAGGCCGGACAAAGCGTCGGTGTGGTGGGCGGCGACCTGAGCCTGCAAACCCTGATCGACACCCTCAGCGCCCGCGACTTCGGCGGCATGGGTTACGCCTTTCTGGTCAGCGCCGATGGCAAGATTCTGGTCCACCCGGACAAAGCCTTGGTGATGAAGTCCCTGAGCGAGGCGTACCCGAAAAATACCCCGCGCATCAGCAGCGGCTTCAGTGAAGTGGACGTCGAAGGCAAGACCCGCATCGTCACCTTCACTCCAATCAAAGGCCTGCCATCGGTCAACTGGTACATCGGTCTGTCGGTGGATAAAGACAAAGCCTTCTCGATGCTCAGCGAATTCCGCACCTCGGCGGTCGTTGCGACGGTCATTGCCGTGGCCATCATCATCGCCCTGCTGGGCATGCTGATCCGCATCCTGATCCAGCCGCTGCACGTCATGACCCGCGCCATGGAAGACATCGCCGACGGTGAAGGCGACCTGACCAAGCGCCTGACCATCCAGAATCAGGACGAATTCGGCATTCTTGGTACGGCGTTCAACCGTTTCGTGGAACGGGTTCATACGTCGATCCGCGAAGTGTCCTCGGCCACCGGACAAGTCAACGAAGTGGCCCTGCGTGTAGTGGCCGCCTCGAATTCGTCGATGTTCAATTCCGACCAGCAAGCCTCGCGCACCAGCAGCGTGGCCGCGGCGATCAACCAGCTCGGCGCCGCCGCTCAGGAAATCGCCCGTAACGCAGCACAAGCCTCGAGTCAGGCCAGCGATGCCCGCAGCCTGGCCGAAGATGGCCAGCAAGTGGTGGACCGCAGCATTGCCGCGATGAATCAGCTGTCGAGCATGCTCAGCGCCTCGAGCACCAATATTGAATCGCTGAACAGCAAAACCGTGAATATCGGGCAGATTCTCGAAGTGATCACCAGCATCTCCCAGCAAACCAACCTGCTGGCGCTCAACGCAGCCATCGAAGCGGCACGTGCCGGTGAAGCCGGTCGCGGTTTTGCGGTGGTTGCAGACGAGGTTCGTAACCTGGCGCACCGCACTCAGGAATCGGCGCAGCAGGTGCAGACCATGATTGAGGAGTTGCAAATCGGCGCCCGCGAATCCGTCAGCACCATGAGCGAGAGCCAGCGCCACAGTCAGGACAGCGTCGAAATCGCCAACCTGGCCGGCGAGCGGCTGAATAGCGTGACGTTGCGTATTGGCGAGATTGACGGGATGAACCAGTCGGTGGCGACGGCAACTGAGGAACAGACTGCCGTGGTTGAATCGATCAACGTGGATATTACCGAGATCAATACACTGAATCAGGAAGGGGTGGAAAACCTGCAGTCGACGTTGCGGGCGTGTTCGGATCTTGAACAGCAGGCTGCGCGGTTGAAGCAGTTGGTGGGCAGTTTCCGTATTTAGTGTCTGAACTGGCCCTTTCGCGGGCAAGCCTCGCTCCTACAGGGTTTAGCGTGAACCCGTAGGAGCGAGGCTTGCCCGCGAAGGCGATTGCTCAAACATCACAAACCTCGCTGACACCCCCGCCACAAAACCCCAACCGAACATCTATCCTTCATAAAGGTCAACCAAGGGAGAATAACGGACCGGAGGGATGTTCATCGTGCATATCGCTGACATAACCATGTTCTACGCCCCTGCCAGCGGTGGCGTGCGCACCTATCTGGATGCAAAACACCGTCGCCTGGGCATCAAGCCGGGCATTCGCCACAGTCTGCTGATCCCTGGGGCTTACTTAAGTGAACAGGATGGCGTTTACACGGTTCCGGCCCCCGCTCTGCCCTTCGGCAAAGGCTATCGCTTCCCCCTCCGTCTCGCGCCCTGGCGCAATGTTCTGCAGGATTTACAGCCCGACCTGATCGAGGTCGGCGACCCCTACCTCACCGCATGGGCGGCACTCGACGCTCGGCGGCAACTCGATGTCCCGGTGGTCGGCTTTTATCACTCGGACCTGCCGCTGCTGGTCAGCAATCGCATGGGCAACTGGGTCACAACCAACGTCGAAGCCTATGTCAGCAAGCTCTATGGCAACTTCGATCGGGTTCTGGCGCCAAGCCAGGTCATGGCCGACAAACTGATCGGGTTGGGGGTGAAGAACGTTTTCGTTCAACCGCTGGGCGTCGACTTGCAAACCTTCCATCCCAATGCCCGGGACCCGGGTCTGCGGGCCGAATTGGGCATCGATGAAAACACTCATTTGCTGATCTTCGCCGGGCGCGGCGCCAAGGAAAAAAACCTGCCGGTGCTGCTCGACTGCATGAAACGCCTGGGCCGACGCTATCACCTGCTGCTGGTAGGTTCGTCGATGCCAGCCGCAGTGCCCGACAACGTCACCGTGGTCGGTGAGTTCTGTCCGGCGGCACACGTGGCGCGATTGATGGCCAGCGCCGATGCGCTGCTGCATGCCGGCGATCAGGAAACCTTCGGCCTGGTGATTCTTGAAGCCATGGCCAGTGGCATTCCGGTGGTGGCCGTGGCGGCCGGGGCCTTTCAGGAAATCATCACCGATCAATGCGGCCTCCTCTGCCCGCCGAATAATCCGTTGGCGATGGCCAACACGGTCCGCGAACTGTTCAGCTCGGGCAGCGTCGTGTTGGGCAAACAGGCCCGCAGCCATGTCGAGCAGCATTACTCTTGGGACACGGTGGTCAACAGCCTGCTGCGGCACTATCACGCCGTACTCGGCAGCCACTGGCTGCTGACCGCCAATGGTTGAGCCCATGAACCCGCCCAGCCTGTTACTCGTCCTGCACGACGTCGCACCGCAAACCTGGGCCGATTACCAACCCTTTGTCGAAGCTGTCGACGCCCTGGGCGAGGTGCCGATGACCTGGCTGGTGGTGCCAAATTTGCACAAGCACAACGATCTGGAGGAGCATCCGGGGTTTCGACGTTGGCTCACCCGTCGGATCGCCCGAGGTGACGAACTGGCATTGCACGGTTACTTTCATTGCGATGAAGAGCCCACGCCCACTACCCCACGAGACTGGTTCATGCGCCGGATTTACACCCATGAAGGCGAGTTTTACAGCCTGTCTCAAGAAGCCGCTCTTGCCCGCCTGCGCGCCGGCATCGAAGTGTTCCACCGTTATCACTGGCCGCTGGAGGGGTTCGTCGCCCCGGCCTGGCTGATGAGCGAAGGGACGCGCCAGGCCTTGCGCCAGTTACCCCTCAGTTACACCAGCGATCCGCAGCATCTGTATCGTCTGCCGGACTTCAGCGCCGTTGATGCTCCAGGCCTGGTCTGGAGTGCGCGCAGCGCCTGGCGCCGGGGGGTGTCGAAACTCGTCAGCCATCAACGCGAACAACGCTGGCGGCACGCACCGGTGATTCGTCTCGGCCTGCACCCGGTCGATATGCGCCATGAGCTCTCGCGCACTTACTGGCTGCAAACCCTCAAGCGCTTGCTCGGCGAGGGTCGTGTGCCGATGACCAAGGCACGCTGGCTGGCGCTGCAAAGCGATTGTATGGGTCGCGCCGCATGAGTCGCGGGATTCTGCTGCTCGTCGCGCTGCTTGCTGCGGTGCTGATTCCGTCGCTGCTGGGCGGTAACGAAACCTGGTATCGACTGCAAAGCTTTCCGCTGAGATGGCTGCTGATCATGTTCGGCATGATCCTGCTGTGCTGGGTGCTGAACACAATGCGCTTGCGCCTGTTGCTAGGGGATCAGCGCGACAAGGTGGGCCCGTTCAAAAGTCTCGGGGTGGTGATGGCCGCCGAATTCGCCTATTGCGCCACCCCCGGCGGCAGCGGCGGCCCGCTGACCATCATGGCGCTGCTGGCGCGCAATGGCGTGCGTCCGGCCAGAGGCAGCGCCGTGTTTGCCATGGATCAGCTGAGCGATTTACTGTTTTTTCTCTGCGCGCTGAGCGGGATCCTGATCTATGCGTTGTTCCAGCACCTCAGCCAACGCATGGAATGGCTGCTGACCGTCAGCGCCCTTTCGATGTTCGGCGGGTTGCTCAGTTGTGTGGTGGTTGCCCGTTACCATCGAATGCTGATTCGCCTGAGCGGCCGGTTGCTCGCTCGCCTCAATGTCAAAGCCACCACGCGCCTGCGCTGGGCGCGAAAACTCCTGCACTTCCTGGCGGCTTTTGCTGACACGCTGAAGTTGCCCTTTCAGACATTGATCATGGTGTTTGCCTTGACCTGCCTGCATTGGCTCCTGCGCTATAGCGTGCTGTATCTGGCGTTGCGTGGGCTCGGGGCGGATTTGCAGTGGGCCTGGATCTTCCTGATCCAGATGCTTTCGCTGAGCGCGGGGCAGTTCAGCCTGTTGCCGGGCGGTGCCGGGGCAGCGGAGTTGACCTCGGCGGCGCTGCTGGCGCCGATGGTGGGAAAATCTACCGCGGCGGCGGCGATTCTGATCTGGCGGGCGGTGACCTATTACTTCTACCTGGTGGTGGGTGGCCCGGTGTTTTTGCTGATGCTCGGGCGGCCGCTGCTGAAGAAGTTGCTGAAACTCAAGCAGGCGTAGGCTTGTCGTCGGGTTCTTGCTGCAACTGTTCCCACAACTCGACAGCACCGGGAAACTCCGTGCCGTCTTCGGGGTTCATGTCATCCGGGTCATAGCGACTCAGACAACCCTCACCCAACGTGGTGGGTGCCCTGGAAGTGGCTTTGTCCAGTGGATCGGCCATGGTCATGTCCTCTATTTACCCAGATCGTTCCCACTCTGCGTGGGAACGATCAGCAACTGGCTGTCAGAACACGACGGTTTTGTTGCCGTGCACCAGCACCCGATCTTCCAGGTGATAACGCAGACCACGGGCCAGCACCATCTTCTCGACGTCCCGACCGAAACGCACCATGTCGTCGATGCTGTCGCTGTGGCTGACGCGAACGACGTCCTGTTCGATGATCGGACCGGCATCCAGCTCTTCGGTCACGTAGTGGCAAGTAGCGCCGATCAACTTCACACCCCGCATCGATGCCTGGTGATACGGCTTGGCACCGACGAACGACGGCAGGAAGCTGTGATGAATGTTGATGACCTTGTGAGCATATTCGCTGCACAACTCGGGCGGCAGGATTTGCATGTAACGGGCAAGTACGACCACTTCGGCATCGTGCTGTTTGACCAGACGCGATACTTCGGCGAATGCCGGTTCTTTATCCTGCGGGTTGACCGGTACGTGGTAATACGGAATCCCGTGCCACTCGACCATGCTGCGCAAATCGTCATGGTTAGAAATTACACAGGAAATGTCGCAATCCAGCTCATCACTGTGCCAGCGGTGCAACAAGTCGGCGAGGCAGTGAGACTCGCGACTGGCCATCAGTACCACGCGCTTTTTCTGCTCGGTATCGGTGATGCGCCAGTTCATGGAGAACTCTTCGGCAATCGGTGCAAACGCTTCGCGAAAGGCATCGATACCGAAGGGCAGCGAATCGGCACGAATTTCGTGACGCATGAAGAACCAGCCACTGAGATTGTCCGAGTGATGGCTCGCTTCAGTGATCCAGCCGTTATGTGACGCCAGAAAGTTACTGACTTTAGCAACGATGCCGACGCGGTCCGGGCAAGCAATCACCAGCCGAAAAGTGCGCATGAGGGTCAAACTCCAGAACTTCGCAAAGGCGGCCATTCTAGCGATTGCGCAGCAAAACTGCAGTATTGATGACGTCTTGCCTGGCACGAAGGTGGGCGACAGAGATTTTGGCAGCCTCCACTACCCGCGCGATGGTGTTCCTGTTGCCCATCTTCAAGTGCCCGATTGTGAATATCTGTGATGACGGCATCACACTATTTAACTACACCCGCCATTTATGCCCTATTCACCGTAACTCATTTAAATAAAACCACGGTTAATGTTTACTTGATGAAACACCCTGACTATTATTGCCGCACTGTCACCTGCCATCCAGCGCCCCAACATAAGGTAGTCCTCATGTCCTTGATCAACGAATATCGCGCCACCGAAGAAGCTATCAAAGAGCTGCAAGCCCGTTTGAAGAACCTGTCCCAAGACGACAAACTGCAAACCGAGCTGGAATTCGAAGGCAAACTGCGCACCCTGATGGGCGAATACTCCAAATCTCTGCGTGACATCATTGCGCTATTGGATCCAGAGTCCAAAACCAAAGCGCCACGCGGCGGCGCAGTAAAAACTACCGGCACCAAACGTGCTCGCAAAGTTAAACAATACAAAAACCCGCACAACGGCGAAGTCATCGAAACCAAAGGTGGCAACCACAAAACGCTGAAAGAGTGGAAAGCCAAGTGGGGCGGTGACGTGGTTGAAGGCTGGGCTACCCTGCTGGGCTAAGCCGCAGAGTTTGTCGCAGACTCATCCGCGACAAAAAAGAACGCCAGCTGATGCTGGCGTTTTTTGATGCTGGCATTCAGCCCCGGACATATTCGTTTTCAAAGATTCAATCGTTTGCGCAATCCCTGGACATAATTCTGCCATTCATTCAGCACCTCCCGCTGAAGCGATGTAGCACTAATGTTCCATTGGGCTGCGGCCGCTACAAAAGTGTCCAGCGTATTTGGCGCCCCCCATTCGGGTGCTGACAAACGTTGCTGACAGAATATTCGCCAGCGTTCTTGCTCTTCGAAACTCAACGTATCGGGGAAGTTGCGGGCGCGATATCGAAACAATAATTCAGGCAAGCGTTCATCATCGAAAGGCCATTGTTGTTGCGCTAATTGAGCAGGGTCGGCAGACCTGACTTGCTCACATAGACGCCGATCCCGATCACCGATAAAACCATCGTATAACTGTTGCTCAGGGTCTTGGCTCGAGGTGAAGTCTTCGTTGGCATAAATCGCCTGAACTTTATCTCGCCAAACTTTTTGTGCGTCACTTAGCCGCAGCGCACGCGCTTGGTAGAGCGACATATCCAGCCCCAAACGTTGCGGGTCTTCAGAACGAAGTACCGACAACGGCGCCACCACCGGGCATTTGTTGATGTGGATAAGTTTGAGCGGCACCGGCAACTCGCCCTCGGCCAAGTCATCGCGGCGGGTATACAGCCGTTGACGCAAGGTGTCGGCATCAAGATCGAGCAAGCCCTGAGGGTCCAGGTGCAGGTCACAGACAATCAAAGCGTTCTTGTTGCGCGGATGCCAGGCCAATGGCAGCACCACACCAACATAACTGCGCGCCGCCGAGAAGCGCCCGGAGATGTGCACCATTGGCTGCAACAGCCGAATCTGATCCATCACCTTTTGTTTACCGCGCAACTGAAACAACCAGTCATACAACTTTGGCTGTTTTTCCCGGATCAGACGCGCCAGGGCGATGGTGGCGCGAACGTCCGACAACGCTTCGTGAGCATTGCCGTGATCAATGCCATTGGCGGCGGTCAGGCGTTCGAGTTTGAGCGTCACCCGCCCCTCGTCGTCCTTTGGCCAAACGATGCCATCAGGGCGCAAGGCATACGCTGCACGCACCACATCAATCAGGTCCCAGCGGCTGTTACCGCCCTGCCACTCGCGCGCGTAGGGGTCAAAAAAGTTTCGGTACAGGCTGTAACGGGTCATCTCGTCGTCGAAACGCAACGTGTTGTACCCCGCCCCACACGTACCGGGCGCAGCGAGTTGGGCATGCACCCGGGTCATGAAATCGGCTTCACTCAGGCCCTGCTCGGCCAGTCGGCCGGGGGTAATACCCGTGATCGCGCAGGCCGCCGGATGGGGCAGGATGTCTTCACTGGGCTGGCAGTAAAGGTTGACCGGCTCGTCTATTTCATTGAGATCGAAGTCAGTGCGAATCCCCGCCATTTGTAGCGGGCGGTCGCAACGGGGGTTGATGCCAGTGGTTTCATAGTCGTACCAGAAGATAGAGGTCACGGGCTATTCCTGAACTGAAGATCGGCGAAGTCTAGGCGTTCACATCCCGCCCCGGCCAGTAATCTCGTCATTCAATCACCTCCGGCCACTCACCGTGCAATACATAGTTATGTCGTTTCCCCCCGAGAGGCTGCTAGCATCGGCCGGACATCGAATCCCGAACAGGCCACATTAAGGTTGCCCATGCTCGAGACCACAGCACTGCCAAGGAAAGCGACGCTGTCCGCGCCACTGGATACGCGGTATCAAGTCGAAACGCCGGAAGGCATCGACTTGCCACTGCGCCCGGCCGGGTTGATGGTTCGTGCGCTGGCGTTCGCCATCGACCTTGGGTTACGCGGATTGGTCCTGGGCTTGCTGTTTATTGTGTTGGCGTTTCTCGGCAAACTCGGCGCTGGGCTCGGCTCGATTCTTTTGTTCGTGGTGAGCTGGTGGTACATGGTGCTGTTCGAGGTGCTCAACCAAGGGCGCTCGCCGGGCAAACAATGGATGGGGTTGCGGGTGGTGCAGGACGATGGCACGCCGATCGGCTGGTCTGCTTCGCTGCTGCGCAACCTGCTGCGATTTTTCGACCTGTTGCCATTTGGCTACTTCCTCGGCGCCATCAGTTGCCTGCAACACCCCACCTTCAAACGCCTCGGCGACTTGGCCGCCGGCACGCTGGTGATCTACCGCGAACAACCGTTGACTCGACCGCAACTGCCCGACGTCCAGCCTCGGCGCCCGGCCTTTACCCTGACGCTGCTCGAACAACGCGCCATTCTTGGGTTTGCCGAACGCCAGGGTGAACTCTCCGAAGCGCGGACGAACGAACTGGCGTCGATCCTTGCCCAACCGTTGCAGGTCTCCGCGCCACGCGCCGTGGCGGAACTCAACGGCATCGCCCGTGGCTTGTTGGGGCCCGCATGAAGCAAAGCCTTTTCGAAAATCGCCACAAGGCCGAATGGGAGCAGTTTTCCCTGATGCTCGACCAGCTGGAGCGAGGCAAGGAAACCTCACGGATCGCCAGTTTCCCGAAAGACTATCGACGGCTCTGCCAACAGTTGGCACTGGCTCAGGAACGCGGCTACAGCAGTTTCCTGATCGACTCCTTGCAGCAACACGTGCTGCGAGGGCATCAACAGCTTTATCGGCATCGCAGTCGACTGGGCGCCAACCTACTGAGCTTTATCCTTGCCGACTTTCCGCGCCTGGTGCGCGAACAATGGCGCTTTGTGCTCTCCGCCGGCCTGATGTTTTTTGGCAGCCTGATCGGCTTCGCGCTGCTGGTGTATCTGTTCCCGGACCTGGTCTACAACCTGATTCCGGCCGAGCAGGTCAGCGAGATGCAAGGCATGTATGACCCCGACGCCGGTCACCTGGGGCGTTCGGCGGAACGCGCCGCCAGTGAAGACTGGGTGATGTTCGGTTACTACATCATGCACAACATTGGCATCGCCTTTCAGACGTTTGCCAGCGGCTTGCTGTTTGGTCTGGGCAGCGCGTTTTTCCTGTTCTTCAACGGCTTGATGATTGGCGCGGTGGCCGGGCACCTGACGCACATCGGCTACGGGCAAACCTTCTGGTCGTTCGTGATTGGCCACGGCGCGTTCGAACTGAGCGCCATTGCGCTGGCCGGTGCCGCCGGCCTGCAACTGGGCTGGGCAATGATCGCGCCGGGGCGCCTGCCCCGCGCCGAAGCGTTGCGATTGGCGGCGCGCAAGAGCGTGTTGCTGATCTGCGGCGTCATGCTGTTTCTGCTGATTGCCGCGTTTATCGAAGCCTACTGGTCGTCGATGACCGCGCCGGCGCCAATCACCAAATACCTGGTCGGCGCGGTGCTTTGGTTGTTGGTGGCGACTTATCTGCTGTTTGCCGGACGAACCCGCCATGCGCCTGAGTGACGCCACGGTCGTGATCCGCCCGCGCACCACCTGGGAAGCCATGGACCTGGGCGTGCTGCTGAGCCAGCGCCATCGACGATTGCTGATGACCAGTTGGGCCATCATCACCTTGCCGATCTTCGCGCTGCTCACCTTGTTTCTGTGGGATTCGCCCTCCCTCGCCGTGTTCATCTTCTGGTGGCTGAAACCGGCGTTCGAACGACTGCCGTTGTACATCCTTTCCAAAGTAATGTTCGGTGAAACACCCACATTGAAACAGGCGCTGCGCCAATGGCCGCGCCTGCTCAAGCCACAACTGCTGGCCAGCCTGACCTGGCGACGGCTGAGCCTGAGCCGCAGTTTTGTGATGCCGGTGGTGCAACTCGAAGGGCTGAGTGGGCAGGCACGACAACAGCGCTTGCAGGTGCTGTTGCAGCGCAACGCCGGTTCCGCGCGGTGGCTTACGATCATCGGCGTGCATCTGGAAAGCGCGTTATGGATCGGCCTGATGGTGCTGTTCTATATGTTCTTGCCGCAACAGGTCGAACTCGACTGGAGCTGGCAGACCTTGATCACCGCCGCCACACAGGACTGGCGATGGCTGGAACACCTGACCAATGCCTTTTACGTGCTGGTGCTGATTGTCTGGGAACCAATCTACGTGGCCTGCGGCTTCAGCCTTTATCTGAATCGGCGCACGGTGCTGGAAGCCTGGGACATCGAACTGGTGTTCCGCCGATTGCGCCAACGCCTCAACACCACAGCGGTCACTCTGCTGCTGGCCGCGATACTGCTGGTGCCGGCCGCACCCAACGTCTGGGCCGACGAGCCGGTGATCACGCCGGACAGCCCACGCCTGTTGGATCAGCCGCTGACCAGTCAGGCGTCCAAAGACAGCATCAAGAAAATTCTCGATCAGCCCCCGTTCAAGAACAAAGAAACGGTGACCCGCTATCGATTTGGCGAAGACAAACCCGACACCCAAACACCGGATGACGGGAAAACACCTGAATGGCTGAAGGCCTTGGCCAGTCTGTTCGATAGCCAGCGTTTCGGCTTTCTCGCCACCTTGATTGAAGGGCTGTTGTGGGGCGCCGTGATGGGTGCCATCGGCTTGCTGATCTGGCGTTACCGCGGCTGGTTGCAGGCGTTCGTCAGCCGTCGGCCGGCGTTCAACCGTAAAGTCGCACGCCCATTCCCGCCGCAAGCGTTCGGTCTGGACCTGAATCGCGAAACCCTGCCCGCTGACATCGCAGCCAGCGCCGAAAGTCTCTGGCAAACCAACCCGCGCGCTGCCCTCGGGTTGCTCTATCGCGCCCTGCTCAGCCATCTGTTGCACGACCACAACATGGCGCTGAAACCCGCCGACACGGAAGGCGAGGTGCTCCAACGCGTCGAGCAACTGCATCAACCGGCCTTGCTGGCCTTCAGCAGAAACCTGACCAGGCACTGGCAGAACATGGCCTACGGGCATCGCCTGCCGCCCGCGCATTTGCAACAGGAACTCTGTGACGGCTGGCGAACATTGTTCGGCCCGGGAGCGCCCCGTTGAGCCGGCGGTTGCGGCTTTCGGTCGGCGTGTTCATCAGCGTGCTGGTGGGCGTGCTGAGTGTTTATCTGTACCTGAAGGCCACGCCCTATCAGGCAGAAATCGATCACGGCCCGTCCCCCGAAGCCCAGGCCAATCCCTATTTGGCCGCAGCGCATTTCCTGCGCAAACAGGGCCTGACCGTCAGTCACGCCAACAACCTCGACGTGCTGCCCACCCTCGATCCGCATCAGCACAGCCTGTTGTTGCTCGGGGACCGGTACAACATGACGCCGCGCCAGATCGATCAAGTGATGAACTGGACCCGGGCCGGCGGGCGCCTGTTGTTTGTCGCCCAGTCGCTGTGGGATGAAAGGACCGGCCAGAGCAATGACCTGCTGCTCGACCGGGTGCAGCTGCACCAGTCGCTGAGCAAAGACCTCAAGGAGCCGCCGCCCACTATTGGCGGCAACCCTTACCCCAAACTGACCAAGCTGTATCTGGAAGACGAAGACGCGCCGGCCTACGCCAGCTTCGATACGGCGTTCCATCTCGAAGACCCGAAAAACCTCGCGCAAGCCTGGGCCAACAGCGGCAAGGCCACGCACATGATGCAGCTGAACCACGGGCTCGGTTCGATCACCGTGGTCACCGACGCCGACCTGTGGAAAACCCCGGCCATCGACCAGTACGACAACGCCTGGCTGCTCTGGTACCTGACCGCCGACACGAACGTGACCCTGCTGTTCAACACCGATCACGACAGTCTGCTGACCTTGCTCCTGCGTAATTTCCCTCAGGCGTTGGTCGCCCTCATCGCCCTGATCGGGCTTGCGCTCTGGCATGTCGGGGTACGCCATGGTCCGCTGCTGGAACCTGCTCCGAAAGGTCGCCGGCAACTTCAGGAACACCTGCGCGCCAGCGCCGATTTCATGTTGCGCCGCAACGGGCAACAGCACCTGCTGCAAGCCTTGCAGCAAGACATCCTGCGTCGTGTGCGGCGCCGTCATCCCGGTTTCGAACAATTGGACGTTGCCGAGCAATGGCGGGTGCTCGCACGCCTGACCGGCCAATCCACACGCGCTATCAGCCAGGCCATGAGCCCGCGACCGAAGCAGCGGCTGTCCAGCGCTGAATTCAGCCGTCAGGTCGCCCACCTGCAAACCTTGAGGAACACGCTATGAGTGAACAGATCGAGCCCGGCGTGCCCTCCCACGCCGCTCAGCAACGCCAGCGCGCCAGCCAATTGGCCCAAGCGGTACGGACCGAATTACGAAAAGCCGTGATCGGCCAAAACACGGTGATCGACGACGTCCTCACCGCCCTGATCGCTGGCGGCCATGTGCTGCTCGAAGGCGTGCCGGGGTTGGGCAAAACCTTGTTGGTGCGCGCCCTCGCCCGCTGCTTCGGTGGCGAGTTCGCACGCATCCAGTTCACCCCCGACCTGATGCCCAGCGACGTGACCGGGCACGCGGTGTACGACTTGCAAACCGAGCAGTTCAAACTGCGCAAAGGTCCGCTGTTCACTAACCTTTTGCTCGCTGACGAGATCAACCGCGCCCCGGCGAAAACCCAGGCCGCGCTGCTCGAAGCGATGCAGGAACGCCAGGTCACCCTCGAAGGGCGCGCCCTGCCCATCGTGCAACCGTTCATGGTGCTCGCCACGCAAAACCCCATCGAACAGGAAGGCACTTATCCACTGCCCGAAGCCGAGCTCGATCGCTTCATGCTCAAGGTGCGCATGGATTACCCCGACGCCGAGCAAGAGCTGAACATGGTTCGCCAAGTCAGCCGCTCGACCCGCGCCGACATGCTCGACGTGCAACCGCTGCGCACCGTATTGCAAGCCAAAGACGTGCTGGCCTTGCAACGCATCGCCAGTGATTTGCCGCTTGACGATCAGGTCCTCGATTACGCCGTACGCCTGGCCCGCACCACCCGCACCTGGCCGGGCTTGACTCTCGGCGCCGGGCCACGCGCGTCCATCGCGCTGGTGCGTTGTGCCCGAGCCCGGGCCTTGTTGCGCGGTGGCGAGTTTGTCATTCCCGACGACATCAAAGGCTGCGCCCTGGCGGTGTTGCGCCATCGTGTGCGCATTGCGCCGGAGTTGGACATCGAAGGGCTGGACGTCGATCAGGTGCTCAAGCAACTGCTCGATCAAGTGCCGGCGCCGCGTCTGTGAAACCTTCGCGCCTGCTATTGATCTGGCTGGCGATCCTGCTGGCCATCGGCATTGTGCTGGGCACTTTGCGGGCATTGGACGTTGAAGCCCCCGGCAGTCTGTTGTCGATCAACTGGGGATTGCTGCTGGCGCTGTTGTTCTTGGCGATACTCGACGCCATCCGCCTCAAACGCCTGCCCTCGCCGCGCGTGCAGCGGCAGATGCCTGGCAGCCTGGCGCTCGGTCGTTGGGGCGAAGTACGGCTGGAGGTCGAGCATGATTTCCACCAGCCGTTGCACATTCAGATCTTCGATCACGTACCGCAGGGGCTGAGCTTTGAAAACCTGCCGTTGTCAGTCGAACTGCAACCCGGTCAACGCAGCCGGATCGGCTATCGGCTGCGCCCGCTAAAGCGTGGGCACTTCACCTTCGAACACTGCGAAATCAACCTGCCAAGTCCGATGGGATTGTGGTCGGACAAACGCCTGCTCAACGTCGCCGACAACACCCGCGTCTACCCTGACTTCGCCCGACTCTACGGCGGCCAGCTATTGGCGGTGGATAGCTGGCTGAGCCAGCTGGGTGTACACCAACGGCAACGTCGCGGGTTGGGTCTGGAGTTTCATCAACTACGCGAATTCAGAGAAGGCGACAGTCTGCGCCAGATCGATTGGAAGGCCACAGCTCGCCATCGCACGCCCATCGCACGTGAATATCAGGATGAGCGCGACCAACACATCATCTTCATGCTCGATTGCGGCCGGCGCATGCGCAGTCAGGATGATGAGCTGTCGCATTTCGATCACGCGCTGAACGCTTGCCTGCTGCTCAGCTACGTAGCACTGCGCCAGGGTGATGCGGTGGGCCTGAGTACGTTTGCCAGTGATCAACCGCGCTACCTCGCCCCGGTCAAAGGCACCGGGCAACTGAACGTGCTGCTCAATACGGTTTACGACCTCGAAAGCACCCGGCGCCCTGCCGACTATCAGGCCGCCGTCAGCCAATTGCTGGTTCGGCAGAAACGTCGCGCGCTGGTGGTGCTGGTGACTAATTTGCGGGATGAGGACGATGAAGAATTGCTGACAGCCGTCAAGCGTCTGGCCAAACAACATCGAGTTCTGGTTGCCAGCCTGCGCGAAGAAACCCTCGACCGTTTACGCCATGCACCGGTTCAGACTCTCCCCGAGGCGCTGACCTACTGCAGCACAGTGGATTACCTCAATGCCCGCGCCGAACACCATGAGAGGTTGAGCGCTCATGGTGTACCGGTGCTGGAGGTACGCCCCGTGGAGCTGGGCGCGCATCTGATCACTCAATATCTGCGCTGGAAAAAAGCAGGAATGATTTAGCGCCCCAAGTAATTGACCAGAAATGCCCAATAGCAAAAGTGTAAATGCTCAGGTATTGGGCCATCTCAAGGTTACCTCTGACGTGCTGCCATCGAACCAATTATATAAATGGAACCTCGCAAAGACAGGCTGATTCCGCTCAGGTCCTACGAACCTAAAATTACTATCTGCCCATCCGTCCGCAAGAGTTGTAACCGAATAGTCACCTTGACTTCCGGGAGTTCGCTCCATTGAAACTACTTTGCCTTTCACCGACTTTCCAGTGGCTAACGACACCACGTGCACCCCATAGCTAAAAACCGTTGTGCGCGGACCGGGAAAGTACTCCTTGTTAAGACCAAAGCTGTTGTCTATCCGGCAGTGGTAATCACCCACAGTCGCTTTGACTCTTTTAGGGGGGGATGGTAAAGGGAAAGCCTCACTTCTTAGCGACAGGAAAAAAACATCGTCTGAAGAAACATTAGCGCCACAGGCCACTTTCCAGTCCAAACCTTGAGCGGTGAGCACTCGCCCAACCGAGGGTTCCAACGACACCCCGGACGGCGGGTCAATCATCTCCATCGATACGGTTGTACCCAACAACGGACTTGCTTCAGAGGGCCTCAACTGGAAAGTCTGATCCGCTCCTTTAGTGATCCAGGCAAAATCTCCACGATCTATATTGTTCATCAACAATGCGACATCTTTGGTCCAAACCGAATATGTCGAGTCCTTAACTTGCAGATCCAGATGAGGCCTTGTTCCATCCAGGCTGACTACGGAAGCCCGAATGGTGTGAGTCTTCAAAGACGTGCTCCAGCGATGGGTATACTCTGCCCGTCCATCCTCCCCACTCTGCGAAATGTCGAAGCTCTCATCAGAACGCGCCCAGGTCACCGCGACACCAGGTCTTGGTTTAGAGGTGCCTGCTGACAGCACCTGCACACTCAGTTTCACCTCTTTGCCCTCATCCACCGGTTCAGAAGGAACAACAGGGTTACTCAGGATAAAACTGTCTTCCAGCATCGTAAAAACCAACCGAGCCGAATCCAACCCAAACTCCCCAAGCACTGATGCGTTCAATGCACCATTCCCTATCTTCATCGGTAACAGAAACACAATCCGCGCCTTGCCCTGCGCATCGGTGCCAACCGGTTCCAGCGCAACACCCTTGAAGAACCAGTGCACCTTCACTCCTTCAACCGGCTCACCCGTTGAAGCGCTGACTACCGTTGCCTCGGCACTGACCTCTTCTCCCGGATAATTCTCAAGGCCAGGGCTGGTCAGCTCTTGGATCAAGCAGGGCTCTTGCACGTGGTATTCAAATTCGAATACATCGGTTCCTCCGACGATGCTAGCCGTCAATCTTCCTGGCCCCGGGATCGTCGCAATGAAACTGATACGCGTCACACCGTAGAAGTTAGTTACGGTGATCGCATGCTCCATTGCTACGTCAGTTCCTTCCCACTCCACCTGTATATTTTTCGCAGATTGGCCGGACAATGCACTGGCCAACGTGATTTCAAACGTCATCGTCTCGTGCCAACCGGCGACTTTGTGTTCCTGGCGCCTCCCAGACATGATGAGCGCCTGCGCATTGCTGCCCAGGGAAAACGCGTTCAGCGGTGAGCGCGCCAATAGTCTCGAGGCCGACAGTTGCAAAGAAAACGCCGCGTCGGTCTGATCACCGGCCAGAAGGCTGACCGGCAAACCGTCAGCCGCCAATTCCCTTGGCACCCCTAGCCCTACCGGCCCAAACGACAGTTGCGGATCTATCTGGTCGACGCCAATCAGCCCTAACGTCAGCGCTTGATTGTGTAATGGACTGTCTTGCGGGGCGGAAAGGGTCAAGTCGAGCCTATCGCCTCGACGGGGAAAGAGCGTTTGCCCGCCCCAAGACCCCGCCAGGCCCGAGCTCGCTTGTACGTTGAGGTCGAGCCAGGGATCGTCCTGGTAGGCGTGCACTGCAAACGTATGCTCGATTTGGGTAGCGTCATAAGGATTGCTGATCAGGGCGCGGATGTTTTGCCCCCCCGTTGTCAGCGGTTGATAATCGCGCTGGGCGATACCGTCCGAGCCGGTCACCGACACTTCTTCAACGTCGTCCCACTCGACGGGCACGTTGCTCGCTGGCTTCCCAGTGAACGCTGACAGGTACCGCACGGCCAGCCGTGCACTTTCGGCTTTACTCAGGACAGGGTCCGTTGCAACTTCGAACGCAGTGCCAATCACCACTTTGTTGTGAGCCAGCTTCAGTCTGAGTGCCGGTGGTTGGGTGTACGCTTCACCGGTCAAGACCTTGACCTTCCAACTACGTTCTGCAGGTTCAGTCGCGCCAGTGAAGTCACAGCGGTAGCGCACGCCGCCGGCCGTCATGGGTGAAGGTTCTGTCAAGGAAGGGGTAAGGATCCATCCCGGCGGCAGATCCGGCGCCATAGAGGTTTCAAGCATCAACCCATGCAAACCGCCCAGGTCGTTTGTGGGCAGGATTGTCAGGTCGTGGGACGTGCCGATGCACGGATACAAATTAACCTCGGCATCCCAGTTTTCTGGCTTCTGATCGAACTCCAATGTGGTCTCTTTGACCAAATCGAGGGGAAGCGTCCGAAAAGCCAGGTCAAGAGGCTCCAGTCCGTTCGAGAGTACGAGCAAGTCAAATACACCGCTTAGTTCGGGCAGCATCCCATGAACATTCCAAAGTACTCCTTCCGAGGTAATGGGATTCTTATCCGCCATTTTGCGTATGAGAATCACATTCGCGCTTTCCGGATCGCGCCATTGCAGAGAAACACTTTTGCCTATCAACGGACTGCCGGGTTCCACCTTAAGGTGCAGTTGCGTCGTGAACTCGCCAACATCACACACCACACCAGCATTCACCCGATCGGCCACAACGCCGTCCAGTGTGAAACTCGCCGTCCTCCACGAACTGGTCTGCACCGTCTTGATGGCAAAAGCGTGCTCCAGCAATTGCCCTCCTTCACGCGGATTGACCCGCGCTGTGAGGGTGTAATCCCCGTGCTCTGCTGGTCGATCGATCACACTGGCCCAGCCGTTCACGCCGGTATAGGTTCGCTGAAGTCCATGTGGCGAGTCCCATTCGACCGGCACGCCCGAGATCGGCAGGTCACCCAGGCTCAGCACCCGCACCATGCACCAGACGTAATCACCTTCATCCACCACCGGGGTGCGGTTGGCTTCGCGGACCTCACCGATCTTGAGGCTGTGGCGAGCCAGCGACATGGGATTGATCACTGTAGGTTCGCGCAGCTCGGCACAGCACAACCGTAAGCCGAAAGAACTGTCCTTGATGTCCTGGCAATCCAGCTCCCAGTCCAACTGTGTGCCGGTGACCAGGATTGGCTCCAACAAGGGAGGCTGCACCGCCACCCCCAGTTCATCCGGCAATCCACCTTCCCAGGCCAGCCATACATTCAGGTCGCGCAATGGACTGTCGGGGGCAAACAGCGCTGACAACTGATACGTCGCACCACGATCAGGGTAGCCCTGTTTTTCGCCCCAGAATGCGGCTTGCATACTCGGGAATTGTACTTTCACCGCCTTCAGAGGATCCGTGGCATGGGCTCTTATACTGAACGTTTGCGCAGCGCTACCCTGCGCGTAGAACGGGCTTTGAACGCTGGCGTCTATCGAGCGCAGGCCTTCGGTGTCAGGTGTGTAGTCAAACCAGGCAAAGCCACCTTCATCCGTGCTGCCTCGAAAAAGCACCTCGTCGCCGTGCATCCAGCAAACTTCGCGATTGCGCATCGGAAGACGGGAGTAATACGACGTCACCTGAACGCCTAACTTGACCGACTGACCGTACTCGATCACCGGCTGATAAGCCGGTTCCAGACAGGTACTGACGGTCAGCCTGTGGTGCCCCAGCGAAACCGTCATCGCATAAGCGTCGGCGTGGTATTTGCTGTAGATGGACAAACTGAACAGTTGCGTGTCGTCTCTGATCGGCACCGGGCAATCCACTCGCCACGGTGTTTCGATCAATTGGTTTTCTCCCCATTCGGGCGAGACGACCACCGCATCCAAAGGATTGTCGAAGCTCCATAACAACGCCTCGGTTCCCCGCCAAGGGCTGCCTGGCGCAGGCTCGAACGACAACTGGTGACTCACCTCCCCGGTCGCTCCGTGACACAAGTAAAGACAGGGTTGCTCACCCGGGCTAAATACCTGCCCGTCATTAATGATGTGGGTCAACACCAGCGGAGGCAGTTCGACATGAAGGTTGATACGGGCAACGATGACGTCTTTTAAGGCTGTTGCCTGACTCGGGCTTTTGATTTCAATATTGAAAACATCATCCTCCAGCACATCGAACTCAAGTGGCGTGGTAACAGGGGTCAGACTTAATGCTCTCGTTTCAGGGTCTTGCGCACTATTGCCGCTCGGCGGCAGTGGGATTTCGAGCTTATCGTCCGTACCTCGTCTACTGATGAGGAAAGAGCCAGCCTGTTCATGACGATTGTCATAAAGAAAACTCAGGCTGTATCGCTCCCCCGCCGACTGCTGGACGGGAGCCGGCATTAATTGCCCCACCCCCGAGCCTTTGTAAAGAGACATGTAGGAGATAGAGACCCCTTCCCACTCTCCGCTTTTTAAATCGATGTTTCCCCCAGTTGCGCCAACGTCTTCCCAGTGAACGTACCCCTCATCGAAGTGCCCATTGGCGATAACATTGCTTTCGGTGTTGACAGGCTTACTGTTCATTTCTCAGTCCCTCGAGCGAATTTTATCGGCGTCGTTTACATAGTCTTGTACCTTCCTGGAAAACGTGGGGCCTCCCACCTTGGCGGTGTACCGGACCTTCAGGATGATGTCGTTCAGGGCGGCCAGTTGCTGGCTCTGCGGTAAGCGTTTTGGCCAGGGAAATGACAGTGCCCAACGCGATACCGCACCTGTATTTTCGAATGTATTGCGCAGCCCTTCGTCGGGTTTAAACGCGGCCACTCCGGTATCGTCCAACCCCATGGAGATGGCCATGTGTTCACCGCTGCTGACATTGAGCAGTACATCTGCCGGCGCGATCATTGCTTCTTTGGCATACAGATACTCCAGCGACTGCGGTGAAGCCTTAAGCGCAGTGGCGCTGCCGATTTGCGTCAGCGTTGCACACACATTCTCATAGGGACCGAGTAGGGTCGGCAGGGTCACTTCCACGGCGCTGATCTGGCGGCAGTAGTGGTTGTGGTAATCACGATCGAACAACAGTTGAGACAATTTGAAATTCAACGTGCCGGTCTCGGTCAGGGCGTCCAGCGCCCCGACCCAACCTATGATTTCCTGCTTGTCGGTACTGTCCTCGAACAGCTGACGCAGCGACACGGTCTTGACCATTTCAAGGCGTCGCTCATAGCGCAGAAGATAATCAGCCTCCATGCGCAGCAGATCGAGCCGCAGCGCATCCCCGGCGGTCAAGCCGTAATAGTTGTCCAGCCAGGCATCGGTGCGTATGTGCGAAAGATCGAACTCGGCTGTCTCCACCTGCAATGCGCTCTGGGCACTGAGGCACAAACTGACCACTTGATCGTAGGCCTGATAATGCAAGGTCTTGCACTGCCCCAGGTACCAGCGATACAGCTCGACGCGCGTGGCTCGGGTAAGCAGAAAGTCATAGAGCGCCTGGGTCTGGGCGTTCGTCCTGATAACCTGTGCCAGATTGGCCTCGGCTGCGGAAACCGCGTGCTCCAGGGCATTGATGTTGTCATCGATCATCACCAGCTCTGACGAGGCCTGATCCCGCGCCAAGCCCCAGTCCTCACGCCGCCGACGATAGCTTTCGGAGGTGGCATCTTTCTCGGCATTACCGCGTACGACGTCTGCCGCGACCTGGAATCCATAACCAACGGCTCTCGGAATATTGCCGGGCTGATGCCCGCCGTTGGCCAGACCAAAGATATTGGGGAAGACATCAATCACAGCTCCGGCCATTTGCAAGGCGGTACTGAGCGCCGACAGCGTTTTCGCGTCGTCGATAGCCTCCATAACCTTGTACTCGGTACTGGAAATGTTATCCGCATGCAGCTTGGCGTAATGCAATTGCCGTTGCTCAGTCATCGAGCGACTGCTACGCAACGCAGCCAGGCTGGCCCTCACTTGAGCGATATTTTCTTCCTGCACGGCCTTGGTGAAGGCGCTCAGTTCGGTCAGGTGACGCTGTTGCAACAGTTCCTGCTCGCCTCGGTCCTGTTGCTCAAGCAGACGCATCACCTGGTTACCGCACTCTTGCAGATACTGCGTCGCACGGATCGCCGCATCGAACAGCACTCGCCAGCGAAACGCCGCCACTCGCAGCGGTCCGCCCATCGGCCGTACGGGACCTGCACCGCCAGCGGCCAGATTATTCAGCAGATCAGAAGGGTTGATCGTGCTAAACAGCTCGACAGACATAGGTTTGCCGTCGAGCGTCAGGTTGTTGCGCAGGTTGTAGATGCGTTGTGCTGGCAACTCATATAACTGCAACACTCGCTGGCTGACCGGCAACCTGAAACGCCCTGTGCCGATAACACCGAAATCTTCAAAAAATCGGGTTTTGACCGGCAGCCATCCTGAATCCAGCACGATCTCGTGTTCAAACGCCTTGAGCGCAGCGCTGTCCTCCAGCTCCGCGACCAGCTCCGCCAGTGTGGCAGGCGTCCACTGGCTGAGCGTACGCGTATCCGGCGTTTCGCCCATCAGATTCTTGGCCCGCAGGTACTGCAATTTGGCCGCCACCAGACTGTCTCGCGTCAATTGCCGGTACAGCCAGTCGCCCCACGCCACGAGGTTGGCGACATAATCGAGAAAAATCAGCATCTGGTAGTGCCGGGGTGTCGAGTAGGCAATCGCATCCGGATCGGTTGGATTGTCGGCTTCGCAACCCACATCACCATTCTCACCACTGACGACAGTTAACGGCCGGCAGCGCCAGTAGCGAGCTTTCGGATTCGCCGGACGGGCGCCTGAAGCGGCGGGAGCCTGGGGATCGAAGATGAAATGAAGCCATTGTTGGGCTTCGACAAAACGATCCTCATCCTTCAGCCGAGTCGCCACCAGATGGGGCAAATGAAAAAACAACTCCCAGAAGAAAAGCCCGTTGGCGCCATCGAACGGCCCGTTAGGCTCGACCATCTGGTCAGGCAACGGCGACTCCTCGGGAAACTGGGTGTCCCAGTCGAGCACCGCGTCTATCGATACGTTGGAGCGTGTGACCAGTTCAGCACCGATCAACGTATTGAGGCGCACATACTTGAGCTTAAGGGCCGGATTATTGAGGTGCAGGAACTGAGCCCCGCGCGAATCGGTTTTGTGCAGTGCTGGAAGAGGGGTTTCAGCGGGAACGCCCTTTAGCGCCAACGTGAAGGTTTTGGTGCCCAGGCCCGGACTCGACAGGGTGAACGTCGCTGTCAAACCGGCGAAGTTATCGCGGTCAAAGCCCAGCCACCCGGTTGACCAGCCACCGTTATTAGAGTGCGGATGGACACTGGGGCCAGGGTCTCCACCTGCAGAGTATTTGAGTGTCAGTGTGAAATTGTTGACTGTTCCGACCGCCCCCGGTGTCAACAACGCACAATGCGCTTGTACATGCAGCCGTTGCTTACCCGCTTGGAGTGCTACAAAGGCTTGGAGCGTGTATTTTTCTGCCAGTGGCCCTTCCGCTGTGACCGCTTCGGTCATGCGGGAAAAATCTACCGGCGCAACCCGTTGCTGAAGGGTCAAGGGGCTCGCGAAGCGGACCTTGGCCAGGTAATCCATCACCGACTTTTCATCGGCCACCTTGCGAAACAGCGCGTCGCGCGTTTCGTAGATTTCCACGGGGTCGGGTCGGGGCCCTGTCAAGCTGCCGTTGGTCAAGTGCACCGCGAGCCTGCCTTTGGGGTATAGCGGATCCACATCATCACGCAACATCACCGCCACCAAACGACAGCCTGGACTTACATCCTTGTCAAACTGTGACAGGTTCAACCGTATCGGCGGTGACCACTGGCCGCTCAGCGTGATAAAGGCCACCTTCAGCTCAATCTCATAGGGCTTTTGCAGCTTGTTATTACCATCGAACAACGCCTGGCGCCATTCGGCCCAGACCATGCACAAACGCCCACCCCAAAATACATGACGACTGTCGAGTACCTGCACGTCGGATGGGATATCGACGGGTTTCCATTCGCTCCAGGCTGCCGGGTTGATCGCTACCGAGGCTGCATTCAGCTGGATGTCGGCCTTGCGCCAGAAATAGCGATACGGTGCGATCCGTTCCTGACCGACCAGATAGTAATCGGCACTGAGCACGTCATGACCGTCAACATAGCCGTTAAGCACTTCCAGATTGCAAACCTCTTCAAAGGCCCGCAAGTACTGCTGAACGCCCAGTTGCACCGAATCGGTTGTCAGTCGAGTCTGGTTGAGATTGTTTTCAAGTTCTTTGAACAGGCTTGTCTTGCGGATACGCGCATAGGGGGTGATGTAATCTTCGGGCATGCACTTGAGCAGTTGACTGGCGGACCATAAAGGATACTGACTGGCAATGTCCCAATCTTTCAGGTGCTTGCGATCAAACTCCCGATCGGTGTAACCAGGCTCCAGTTTTTGATAAACAGCGTGTATGTATTGCTGAAAACAGCTGACCGCCTCGGCGACCCAGGATGTTTTGACTTGATGATTATCCAAGGGGTCAGTACGCAACCACTCCAATAAATCATCCGCCGTTTTAATCGCCGGCAAACCTTCCTTATCTTCATCGATTTCTTTGATACCCAGAGCACATTCGATCAAAGCGTCGCGTCGCAGGGCGGTTGCCCGGCTGATGTTTTCCGTAGCCATTGCCATCTCCTGTTTGCTGAATCGTCGCCCTATCGACAAACACCGCGGCGCTCGATGAAGCATCGTCTCTAAAGGGTGAATGTGATGGGGCGAAGCATTACTGACGCTTCGTTTCTGAAGACTCGGGGCTTATCGATCGTCAGAGGTTCGGGACTGGTAAACGTGATCTCCGTTATCCCCTCGGCATTGGTAGGGATCGTCACGGGAATAAAGAAAAGTGGTTCAAGTAACCAGGTCACTTGCGTATGCCCAGCCGGGTTGCCATGCCCGTCGAGCAAGCGCATCCGCAAGGTGACGTCCGTGCCGACTTGTTCCGACGTGGTGTAGATCTCGTTGTCCAATCGGGAGAAGGAAAACGAGGTGGGGTCGTTGCGCAAGGTGATGACCACGCCGGACTGCGGCTCGCGAGCATCCAGTCGATAACTGATCACGTCACGCCCCATCGTGGTGCCGGCATGCACTGTGACCGTGGCCGTACCCTCGGCATTGGTCGTGGATACCGGGGGATCGATAGTGCATAGCTTCGACGCCCAATAAATGTTGACGTTCTTTAGCGGCACCTTTGCGCGGGTGATCTTGAGGGTCAGTTGCGCCGACTCTTTACTGTTGGCGATCAGTTCAGTGCTATCGACCGTGCAATCGAACACGACTTGATCGGCCACGGCGGTGATGCCTGCCAGAGGCAATGTCCGGCCTTGTTCTGCCAGCTGGGCTGCGACCCGATCGGCCAGCGCTTCATACTCGTTGAACAGGCTGTCCGGTTTCAGCTCGCCCATTTTCAGAACGGTAGGCGCGTCCAGTTTGCTTTGGCGGGTGAACGCACGCAGGCGGATCAAAAGATCAAGGTGTTCCAAAGTACGGATGTAGCCTTGCCCGGCATTGACATGATCGGCACAAATGCGCACTTCCTCGGCGCTCCAGTCGAAGAGTTCAGCAAGAAGCTTCGCCGCCTGTTCCTTGACCAGAGTCAGCCCGTCGCCAGACAAGTCGTTGGGCAGCGCGTTGATGCGCTGCAGATAACTCAGCAACTGAGACTCGGGCTTGTTACTGAGTTTGACGGCACGGTTGTAGACCGTCAGATAGTACAAAGCGGTTGGTGTAAAGGGCTCAGGCACAAGAGAACGTGTTCCTTCGCCTTCCTCGATGATCGGGTAAAGGGTTAAAAATTCCGCACTCAGCTTCAGTTCCTTCACGACTTCTGCACGGCGGGCAAAATCGCAGAGCATGCCCAGAAACGGATCGCCCGGTTCCTCCTCTCGCCGACTACTCCTGGAGGTGTTGTCCGCGGCTGTAGGATTCAATATGTATGAAAGAACGTCATAGACCGTGCCACCTGACCAGCTCAGCACCGGCAGTGCCATGGGGGACGCCAGTTCGCCATACACGGCCAGACTTTCTTGAACCACACTGTGCTGACCGGAGCGACTGCTCAGCACAACACCCACGATTCTTTCCACTGTCTGTTCATCGGCATGACCAATCACTTGAGACACGACACGCGTGACGACCTCGCGGGCGTAGAGCGTGTAGGGTTGATCGGCGGATTCGCTTCGGTGAATCACCAACCCATCCTGATCAGCCAGCTCGAGTAACTGGTTGGTCCAGTGCCGGCCATTCGACAGTTCGGGAACACCCGCCATCTGAAGCGCCGTCTCGGTAAACAGTGCCGGTGTGAGATGTGTGCGCAATTGTGTGAAGAGTTGAATCTGCGCCTCTGTGGCTTGCGGCGGTGCGGCAACAGGGATGACGTGCTCTATCGCCCACGCCACGTCCAGGTCACTTTCGAAACTCCAGCGAACCCAACCCACCAGGCGCTGAATCACCGTCAGGACATCCGGTGTTTTCGCCATGGCGTCAGCGTTGATAAATGGCTCGCCGGCCAGTGCCGCATTCCACGAACCGGAGCTCAGAAGCATCAACAAATCAACGGCCAGACCAGGGGCAATGCCCAGCATCTGCGGCAGTCTGGCCATGCGATAGAAACTTGAAAGAACCGGAACGCTACGTTTCAAGCTGGTGAGTGAATGAGACTCTGCGATCAATGGCGCCAGTTTGAAATAAGTCGCCAGGTCGATACTCAAACTGCTGCAAATCTGTACGACGGTGAGCGCATCGGCGTCAGTCGATGGCACCAGCGCAAAGGGTTTATCATCCACTAGCAGCGGCGGCATCGACAGTGTGTCCTTGTTAAACACACGATCGAACTGCGAGCGTTCACTGCCGCGACCGAAGATCGAAATATTGCCTACAAATACCGCAAAGTCTTCAGCCGAGCACTGGTAGAACTCTCTGGCCATTTGAAACAGCCCCAGTGCGCGGAGGGTGTTATTTGTCATCCAGTAACTGACTGCCCGCGCCTCTGACCCGGCCTCTGCTAAATGAGATTTTGATTCGGCGCCAATGATTGCACTCAACAACGCATCGGTCTCATGGCTGGGCAAATTCAGACTGTTGTCCAGCCTGATCTTGCGATTGAGGCGGTCAAATCTATCGTTTGAAGTCTCAGCAATTTTGTTGAACATCGCTGTGCCGCCGTAATTGATCCCCATCGACTTGGCAGCCAGGCCATCGTTGATAAACACCGAGAACGCATGCCCAGGCGTGACCGAACCATCAGCAAATACCGGAGCATGTTCGGACACGGTGGTGGCGAACAATTCAACCGACAACAACGCCTCCAGCCCTGGCTGAGTCAGATTGGTTTTCTGATTGAAATACGGGGCTTGTGGCAAATTCCCCGCTTCGACATTCAGCAACCCGTAATTTCTTTTGAAAAATTTTGTGCTGTCTTCACTCGGAAAATGACGCGCTTCAGTAAAGATCTCCCTCTGGCTGGGGCTCAACCGAGTTGCCTGAATGAGCGCATGGTTGGATGTTTCTCCCCAAGACAGTGCACGTAAAAAATAAGGGGATTGTGGATCGCACAACCCCACCACCGTGCCAACGGACATTCCCAAATCCCGGGTCAACTCGTCCATCGTCACCCACGGATGGTGGTAAGGCAGCCCGTTGGGATAACGCCGATCACTCAGTACCTGGTCGAGATCATCAACCGGGCCGAGAGACGCCTCGATCGATCTTTCCAGAACGGCGCTGACCACCTCTACCGAAGACACGACGCCATAAGCCGTCGCCGGATTGATGCTTAACCCGTTCAGGTCTTTGCGGCGGGTGTTGAGTGGGTAGGCCTTGGTTGGGTCGGAAGGAATGAGGCGATTTTCAGACCATTGTTTAAGCGTGACGGCGTAGGCAACGGGCGAATGGATGGCCTCGATCGCATCGGACGGGCACTTGTTGGCAAAATTGGGTTTGAACAGCCCGTCGTAAGTAGGTCCCTCGACCAGGGCCAATAATCCATGACGCATATGAGTGGGAAGCGACTCACTGCCGATCAGCTGTTCTTCGATGAAGCGGCGTAATACCCACGTTGCCAATCCGTTCAGGCGCAGCGCGATCGCTTGGGCATTATCGACCGCCAGGCCGTATTCCCTCACCAGGCCATCAGCGCCTTTACGTGCCAGCGCACATACCGAACCACCCGCTTCGAAATACTGCTCAAGAAGTGAAAATTGATCAGGCTGTAGCTCATCAAAGAACTGTTCACAAAAGTGCTTGGCGATTCGAACCGGGGAATCCTTCATCGTAGCTCTCCACTGAAAATGCGGGCCATGGCCTCCTACCCCAACGTGCAGCGGCCATTATACGAGTGTCATTTGATAGCGGAAAAAGCGGCCTGTCTACTGTCAAATATGACAGTAGACAGGCATCTATCTCTAATGACTGACGTCCGATTCCCGCTCGGTCGGTACCACCTCGAAACGCAGGCTGTCGCCCCAATCGGAACAGTCTTCCCCGACCTGCCGGGCCTTCATCCAGTGGGGGCCGGGGACCAGCAAAGCGTCGGGAAGGGCCGTCCAGGTATCGCCTGCCACTGGATAGCCTTGCGTGACAAGCTGCCGCGAGTCGAACCAGTGCGACAACTCAATGGATTTGCCGTTGTCACCTCGTCCTTCGAAAAGCGGCCTGCTTTCGGACCACTGGCCAGCCACCGGCGCGGTAAAGGTCGGCGGTCTGGAAAGCAAAAGAATAGGATGCTCCTCGCTCCAGCCGGAGCGAAACCCGTCGCATTCTTGCTGTGCAACCAACTTGTAAATACCGGCCGGCCTGTCGACGTGCAACTGAAGCGACCAGGTACGATTTTCTTGCACCTGCGTCGTACCCAACACTGTTTCGGGTGCATCGCTCCATGCCACCTCGACCCAATCTGCGACATACCCGTGCCCCGAAATCGTCACCGTTGAACCGATGTGCTGCTGTAGGGCTGGCGACTCAATAACCGGTTTGGGCGGAACGACGGTGAAATCATGGTCGGGACTAAAAACAGACTCTTCCCCATCGAAAAGTTGCTTGACTTGCAGAACCTCGGGACCCACTGAAAATTGCGAGGAGTACCACCAGTAACCATCGCGGGCCCTGGCCGTCACTTTGGCGAAAGGTGCGTCTGCGTCCTTGAGCCAGAGCTGAACCTGCGCGGTTTCAAACCCCAGACCTTTGCGGGCGTACCCCTCGATTCTGGATAACCGTGGAATGACATCGCCTGGATGAGGTCGGTCGATGGTCGGCGGAAACAGGATCACTTTGAAAGAGGCCGTCCCGCTTCGCTCGGATAACAACTGGTCGTACGCTTGAGTGGCATACACCTTTTGGTGACCAAATGGATGGTCCTCGAGGTGTACCGACCATTCGTCCCCGGATACAGAGGCCTTGCCCAACGGTTTTTCCGTCACGTAATCAAACACGCTCATCACTGCGCCTGATACGCCACCAGTGCCTTTGATGACGGGGTTGTGATCGACGTCAATATCGATCGGCGACGTGATGACCGGCTGCAACACGGCGACATCGAACGGCTTGGATATCTCACTGGAAGTCTGCCCGCCGATGGTTTGCGTCACGTGGACGAGATGAGCGCCGGGCATAAATAGTTGCGGTCGGATGAAGGCCCAGTTTTTTCCGGTCACCTGCGCATTATGAGAACTGCCCTCATCCCCATCGAACCACACCGTTACCCGTGCGTTGTTCAAACAGGTGCCGAAGAAGCGCGGGGTCAAGCCGTCGTGCGTGAACTCAACGGTGGGTAACGGTGCCTTGATGTCAAAGGTAACGAGTTCAGTTGGCTCGGACCGCACTTCTGGGTCCTGTGCCGTCTTGAACAACTGCCAGGCTTGCACGCGGTAGGTCCCCGGATCCCAAGCCTCGGTTGCCGCACTTGACCAGGCGCGGTTCTTGACTTCGACAATGGGCACAGCAGGCGTGGAGGCCCCTTCGCGTCGCACCTCGATCCGCGCCGCTGGCTGATCAGGCCAGTCGTGGCCGGTCCCGGAAAACACCGGTATCCGGTCGAGGTCGACCTGGTACGTAAGGTAGGGAACCGGGACTGGCACATCGATGTTGAACGGCCCATGCCACGCGGAGTTGATCCACCCTCCCGTCCCATCAGGAACACTTTGTCGCGCATTCATCTGGCGCTTTGAAGGGGGCTGATCAGTCCAGTCGACGGACCACGTTTCGTTAATCACCTCGGTGCTGACTTGGACGCTCCCATAGGCGATGAAAATCTCCACCGTAGCGCCGTTGTACCCCTCCCCTGAAAACCGCACGGTGCTGTGGGTCGGATACTCGACATTGATTGAGGTCGGTACGGGAGGGCGGATCTTGAACGCTCGGGGGGCGCTGCGAAAGGACGTCTTGTTCGACAACTTCTGCAGCACTGCGAGCGTTACAGGCCCTGCCGAGGGTAATGTAACGGCGGCGGTCCAGGTGCCATTGCTCGCCACGGTACCGGTACCGACTTTGGTTGTCGCCAGATCGATATAAACTTCGATCGCGGCTCCGCTCAAACCATTGTTGCCGCTGAGGGTAAAGGTGGCCGGCTGAGTAGTGTTGACGGCAGGTGCAGTAATGGCCGGGGCGCCGAGTACGTTGTAGGTGACAACTGCTGTGTAACTGTGCGCAAAACCCGGCAATCTAAATTGAGCCTCAACCGACAGAGGGCCACTGGCTGGCCTGGCAGTCATCGCCGCTTCCCATGCCCCGGATGTCGCGATTGCGTCTTCAGCCAATCCGGTCCAATGGTTGTCAGCCCTGACCATGCTCATTGTGGTTCCGGGAGCGGCGATCCCTTGGAATTTATCACCTGTGACCAAAACAGTACCGGCGGCTGGTGAATTAATCGCGGCCAGATGGGCGGTTACGCTGGTTGAATTAGAAGAGTACTTACCCGCTATTTTCTGCCGGGAGTAAAAGACAAGGGCATTTGCCGCCGCCGGTATGGAAACACTCGCAGTCCAGTTGCCATTTGGCTGAATAGTTGCGGTACCTACCGTAAGGCCGCCGCTCTTATGGAGGGTGATTGTGCCGGCGCCATTTACGCCGCCCGTGCCTGTAACCGTGAATGTTCGAGATGAGACGTTTGCGACGGGGTTGATACTTGGCGCCCTGGGAGTGAAAGACATCGGGAAAGTGTTCCACACTTTCTCCCAACCCCACCAAAACCTATATCTAAACTCAAGAAATAACCCGACGGAACCATCCTTAACGGGCATCGTATGATTTACAGGGAGTGTGTACGTGTGGCCATTTTGATTCGCTCTCTCAGTTAAATAAACGGGCCCCCATTCTTCTTCTGAAAAAAGACCGACAAGAACTTCGCCGCCGTACAGATCATTGTTTGTAGCCGTATAAACCACATGGTGGACAGTAAAAGTCCTACCATCAGCAGCCCACGAATACCTGACTATTAGAACCGCCTGCCAGTCACCATCCGGCCCACGGTAGGTCACCTGGTAGTCTTGATATGCGTTGGTATTACTTTCATAGGACAAAAGCTCACCAGTAAAGGTTGTTTCTTCAGGTGTTGCCCCTGCTTCGTTTTTCTCAAGATAATCGTTAGTATCCATGACTGCTCCTTAACCTGTTCAGGTGTGATAGACATGCAACAATTTGCTGGCTAGCTGTCCAGAAAGTTTCCTGAGCTATTAAATTCCGACCTGTCATGCCCGGCACCTGACAGAACTGACAGTGCCGACGAACGGCATGTCGCGCCGAGTGCCGTGTTATGGCGTTGCTTGTGGCTTCGATAGAGTGCCTACAACGCCTTGCGCAACGGACTACAGATCCGCCAGAATCCGCCGGCTTGTGCGCCTTGGCCTTGCCCCGTAACTTGATCCGCGTCGCTGCCAATCAGCGATCGGGTTTAGTCGCCCGGGAGGTTTCGCGAAGGTGCATAAGCGTCATCAAGTCGGGTATTCCCTATCCCCGCACTCGATGGTGGCTGTGTGCAGGGCGCTCTCGGGCGCGCCGGTTTTTCGTGATTCCTCCCGGTCGACTAACCTGCCCACAGCCGCCACCCTTTCGTTTAGTCGCGAACTGGTGGTAGCCCTAGAAACAGGAATTACGCCATGATCAAACCAACACCAAATCCCCCCAGAAACCGACCCGGTTTCCCCCTACGCCATCCTCGATTCAAAAAAGCTCCACGCCGCCGCCGACAAGGCGCTGGACCATTACCTCAAACCCGACATCGACCACCTCTGTTCATCCAAGGGCCGTGCCATGGAAATGTTCACCGTCTCCCCCGATGCCAACCCCGAAGCCATTGCCATCCAGACCTACGAAACCTTTTCGTCGGTCAGCATTCTGCTGCTGGATTTGGCCGAAAGCCTGGACGACAAACCGCGTCACCTGGCGATGGCGATTTATCAGTTGAGTGAGTTGGGGTTGTTGCTGGTGGAGAAGACGCTGGAGAACGAGCAGGCGATTGCTACAGCTTAGACTTTAGATCTCGGTCGTCTGGACTGACGCCTTCGCGGGCAAGCCCGGCTCCCACTGGTTTCTGCGGTGAACACACTTTTTGTGAACAACGCAAAACCCTGTGGGAGCGAGCTTGCTCCGGGCGGCGTTCCGACGATGGCGATTGCAACGGCGCCGCAGAATTTCAGGCCGAGGCAGGCAACGGCTGAAAACTGAAGTACTGCTTCAGCGCACTCACCAATTGCCCATACTCCGGCGGTGCCCGTTGCAGGCTGAACCCGGCGTCATAGTGGTGAGGGGTCGTGTCTTCATGGCACCACAGGCAACACGCCTGAAGATCAATGACCTGCATACAACCGTTGCTGGCGGGGATTTTCAGGCGCAAATCGAAATCGGCGCCGATCATCATCGGCAACTGGCTGATCAGCATCAGCCCGTCCTCGGACACGTTGCCCAGAAAGCCAATGGGTTTGTCGGTGACGCTGTTGAACACTCTTAGAAAATACGGCAATTGATGCCGCTCGATCCGGCGGTCAGTGAACATGCGCAATTGGCCCAGCAAGGCCCTTAAGCAGGGCCGCACTAATACTTCGGAACGGGCCTGCTTCTATTTCTGCTTCTATTTCTTATAGAAAGGCATAGACATAGGCGCGCTCTCCCCGATCCCGGTGCGACAGTCCACAAAACCGCTGCCGCTTACTCCTGCCGATCACAGGTGTTACGTCGATGTAGAGACGAGGCTCTAAAACCGATCTATTCGACTATAGCTCACCACCGCAGGGGGGCCAGCCTTTGAATACCCCCGTTAATCAGAACCGGGTCGGACGCACGACCGCCGCACTGCGCAGCGGATAGTGGCCCAGCGACTGCAAGGTTTCCAGGCGGGCGCGGGCGCGGAAGGCGTATTCACTTTGTGGGTACGAGGCGATGATGAACTGGTAGGTTTGAGCCGCATCGACAAACAGTTTCTGACGCTCCAGACACAAGCCGCGCATCATCGACACTTCCGGCCACACATAAGGCCGCGCGCGGCTGGCGCGTTCGACTTTTGACAATTCGAGCGTTACTTGCTCGCAGTTGCCGCGGTCATAGGCGCTGTAGGCGTTATTCAAATGATGGTTCATCGACCAACGGGTGCAGCCCGTGACGCTAATAACGGCGAGGGCAAGGGCGGCAATGAGCACGAATCGCATGGGGGTTCTCCTGTCTTGAGCAATGTATCGACCCGTCGCGCAAAATCTTCAGGAATGTTCGTTTAAAGAAACAAACGAATAACAAAGCTCTTCACAAAAAGTAGTGCACATGAACAATGACTACACCCCAAGAGCATAGTAGCCTCACTCAGCGCTTGAACTCAGGAGTCTATGCATGTCCGTCCGTCGTACCAAAATCGTCGCTACCCTTGGCCCGGCCAGTAACTCGCCGGAAGTTCTCGAACAGCTGATTCTGGCTGGCCTGGACGTCGCCCGCCTGAACTTCTCCCACGGCACCCCCGACGAGCACAAGGTTCGCGCGAAGCTGGTGCGTGAACTCGCTGCCAAGCACGGCCGCTTCGTCGCCCTGCTGGGTGACCTGCAAGGCCCGAAAATCCGTATCGCCAAATTCGCCAACAAGAAGATCGAGCTGAAGATCGGTGATCAATTCACCTTCTCCACCAGCCATCCTCTGACCGAAGGCACCCAGACCGTCGTCGGTATCGACTACCCGGACCTGGTCAAGGACTGCGGCGTAGGCGACGAGCTGCTGCTCGACGACGGCCGTGTGGTCATGCGCGTTGATACCGCCAATGCCACCGAGCTGAATTGCACCGTACTGATCGGCGGTCCGTTGTCCGACCATAAAGGCATCAACCGTCGCGGTGGCGGCCTGACCGCACCGGCCCTGACTGAAAAAGACAAGGCCGACATCAAGCTCGCTGCGGAAATGGAAGTCGACTACCTCGCCGTGTCCTTCCCGCGTGACGCCGCCGACATGGAATACGCCCGTCAACTGCGTGACGAAGCCGGCGGTACTGCCTGGCTGGTGGCGAAGATCGAACGCGCCGAAGCCGTGGCCGACGACGACACCCTCGACGCGCTGATCAATGCCTCCGACGCCGTCATGGTGGCCCGTGGTGACCTGGGTGTGGAAATCGGCGACGCCGAGCTGGTGGGCATTCAGAAGAAAATCATTCTGCACGCACGCCGCCACAACAAGGCGGTGATCGTGGCGACGCAGATGATGGAGTCGATGATCCAGAACCCGATGCCGACCCGTGCTGAAGTGTCCGACGTGGCCAACGCCGTGCTCGACTACACCGACGCCGTGATGCTCTCGGCTGAAAGTGCGGCCGGCCTTTACCCGCTGGAAGCGGTGCAAGCCATGGCGCGCATCTGCATCGGCGCTGAAAAGCACCCGACCAGCAAGACCTCCAGCCACCGCATCGGCAAGGTCTTCGAAAGCTGCGACCAGAGCATCGCCCTGGCGGCCATGTACACCGCCAACCACTTCCCGGGTGTAAAGGCGATCATCGCCCTGACCGAAAGTGGTTACACGCCATTGATCATGTCGCGCATCCGCTCGTCCATCCCGATCTACGCGTTCTCCCCGCACCGCGAAACCCAGGCCCGCGCGGCCATGTTCCGTGGCGTTTACACCGTACCGTTCGACCCGGCATCGCTGCCGCCTGAGCAAGTCAGCCAGGCCGCGATCGACGAGTTGCTTAAATTGGGCGTTGTGGAGAAAGGCGACTGGGTCATCCTGACCAAGGGCGACAGCTACCACACCATCGGCGGCACCAACGGGATGAAAATCCTGCACGTTGGCGACCCGATGGTCTGAGTGACAATGCGCTGAAAAACAAAAGCCCCGCCATGTGAATGGCGGGGCTTTTTGGTTTTTGATGATCGTTCCCACGCGCAGCAAAGGAATGCCTCAACGGACGCTCCGCGTCCGCTCTAGGGACGCGGAGCGTCCCGGGCTGCATTCCCACGCGGAGCGTGGGAACGATCGACCGCGAGAATCAATGCCGGTTGAAAAACGCTGACAACATCGAAAATCAGCGCTCAACCACGGAGCACAAAGACATCCGCCAGCAGTTGATTGCGCGGCAATCCCGCCAGGTACAAGCATCGGGCAAAGGCATCGACGCTGTCGGGGGCACCGCAGAGTAAGGCCAGGGTTTGCCGGGAAACAAGCCGCAGTTGCGCCAAAGCCTCTGGCAACTCGGCCGCCGTCCAAAGCTCGATGCTCAGGTTCGGGCGGCTGGCTGCCATGGCCTGCAGCGGTCTGGCCAGATAATGCTCATCGGCATCATGGGCCAGGTGAATAACACGGATGACGCCTTGGTGATCCTGTCGCAACGCTTCACGCAAGACGCCAAACAACGGTCCCAATCCGGTACCGGCCGCGAGCAACCAAAGGGGGCGGGCGTTCCAGTCCAGGTCGTAATGCAATGCCCCGCCGCGCAACTCGCCGAGACGGATCGAGTCGCCGATCTTGAATTGACGGGCAGCATCGCTGAATTCCCCCGACTGGCGACACTCGAGATGGAACTCCAGAAACCGGTCTTCATCCGGCAGGCTGGCCAACGAATACGGGCGCGCCACGTTGCCCGCCCACAACACCAGATGCTGCCCGGCGCTGTAGCGCAAAGGACTCCGAGGGATCAGGCGCAAACGCAACACGCTGGTGCTCAACCAATCGACAGCCGCCACTTCGGCCGGGCGGCCATCCTGCTGAGGATCGAAGGTGTGCACCTGCAAGTCCTCGACCACCTGACACTGACACGCCAGGCGCCAGCCTTGCTGACGCTGGTCTGCGCTCAGGGCATCGGGTCGGCTGTCACTCGGCAGCCCTTGTACACATTGCACCAGACAGGCATGGCAACTGCCGGCGCGACAGCTGTAAGGCACAGACACGCCGTTCTGATTCAAGGCATCGAGCAAGTTGCTGCCCGCCGCCACCGACCATTGGCGTTCGCCGACCCGTAACTCAGGCATCGACGTTCTCCCACGCCGCCGCGCAACGATTGCGACCGTCACGCTTGGCCCGATAGAGCGCCTGATCGGCGCGCTGCAAGGCCTCGTCGAGATCGTCGCCCAGTTCCAGCAACGTCATGCCCGCCGACAAACTGAGATGGCTGACGTTGAGGCCGACCAGTTCGACATCCGTGAACGCAATGCGCAACCGCTCGCAACATGAGGTCAGGCGTTCGGCGTTGCAATCGGGCAACAGCACGACAAATTCTTCGCCGCCGTAACGGGCCAGAACATCACCCTCACGCAAGCAAGCGCTGGCCACGGCGGCAAAGGCTTGCAGCACCTGATCGCCCGCGGCGTGGCCGTGGACATCGTTGATCCGTTTGAAATGGTCGAGGTCAATCAGCGCCAGTCCATGCACGACATCGGCGTCCATGGCGTTGAGCTCACGGGAGGCCAGGCGCAGGAAATGTCGGCGATTAAACAGCCCGGTCAGTTCGTCGGTGGCCACCAGGTCTTCGAGCTGGCGCATCATCCCGCGCAGGGTGTCCTGATGCGCCTGCAAGGCAAATCGGCGCTGACGCATGCGTTGACGCGAGTCCTGGACGTAACGGGCATAAAGCTCCAGCCAGACCAACACGATGAGCAGCACGCACACCTGCAACGCGGCCAACGCTGGGTCGGGTAGCTGGAATTGGTAGCCCTCCCACAACGTGATGGCGCTGAAACTTGCGAACACCAACAGCGCGCACCGGAGAAAGGCCAGGCGCGAAAGATGAAACAACCCGAACAGCAGAATCAGCACGTAGAACACCAGAAACGCGCCACGAGCCTCATCCAGATGGGCGATCAGCCAGGTTTGCCAGCCCAGCCCCAGCAACACTTGCGCTTCGGTCAGGCTGGGGTCGGAAAAACGCAGGTTGCAGCCGCTGTAAAACACCGCGAACAACGCCGCCTGGCTGATCACCACCAGCGCACTGCCGATGGCCACATTGGCCAAGGGTTGCTCGTAATGACCCGTGAAAAACGCCAGCCACAGCAGCAGCAAAGCCAGGGCGTAGGTGCCGGCTGCGAGGGCAAAGCGTTTAAGTAACAAGCGCTGGATGGCGTTATGGGTCAATCGTTGACTCACCGTGCGAAAGAAGGCTGCTTGAGTGTCCTACTCTACAGACCGAATGCCACTGTAGTAGCGTGCCTGATAAATGACCATTCAATTTTCAGGGCGGAAAACTGGCGTCAAAGCCATGACCCGGTTTCCCCTGAACACAACATTCCCTGTAGCAGCTGGCGGAGCCTGCGTCCGGCTGCGCAGCAGTCGTCAATCCTGCGTATGCGGTCTACCTGACATACCGAGGTGTATGGTTTTACGACTGCTACGCAGCCGGACGCAGGCTCCGCCAGCTGCTACACGTATTGCGTCGAGCGACAAAGTCAGTCCAGGTCGCGCCACAGCGATGCGGTCCATGCGACCAACGATTGACTACCGGCGCGTGTGCCCGCCACCGAGGCGCGGTATACTGCCGCGCCTTTTTAGCGTCGCGCCAGCAGCCCCGGCGTGCCTTAAGAGGTGCTTGCAACCGACCGATGCACCCAAGCTGCAAGCACCTTATTGAATGTTCCCGTCTTTTAGAGGAGCGCGACTCATGACCGTGATCAAGCAAGACGACCTGATACAGAGCGTTGCTGACGCCCTGCAGTTCATTTCCTATTACCACCCCGTGGATTTCATCCAGGCGATGCACGAGGCCTACCTGCGTGAAGAATCGCCGGCAGCTCGCGATTCGATGGCGCAGATCCTGATCAACTCGCGCATGTGTGCCACCGGCCACCGCCCGATTTGCCAGGACACCGGCATCGTCACCGTGTTCGTACGCGTGGGCATGGACGTGCGCTGGGATGGCGCCACCATGGGCCTGGACGACATGATCAACGAAGGCGTGCGCCGGGCTTACAACCTGCCGGAAAACGTTCTGCGTGCTTCGATCCTCGCCGACCCGGCGGGCGCTCGTAAAAACACCAAGGACAACACCCCGGCCGTTATCCACTACTCCATCGTCCCGGGTAACACCGTGGAAGTGGACGTGGCGGCCAAGGGCGGCGGCTCCGAGAACAAGTCGAAAATGGCCATGCTCAACCCGTCCGACTCGATCGTCGACTGGGTGCTCAAGACCGTTCCGACCATGGGCGCCGGCTGGTGTCCACCGGGCATGCTCGGCATCGGCATCGGCGGCACCGCCGAGAAAGCCGCGGTGATGGCCAAGGAAGTGTTGATGGAATCCATCGACATCCACGAGCTGAAAAAGCGCGGCCCGTCCAACCGTATCGAAGAGATGCGTCTGGAGCTGTTCGAGAAGGTCAACCAACTGGGCATCGGCGCCCAAGGCCTCGGTGGCCTGACCACCGTGCTCGACGTGAAGATCATGGATTACCCGACTCACGCCGCTTCGTTGCCGGTGTGCATGATCCCGAACTGCGCCGCTACCCGTCACGCGCACTTCGTGCTCGACGGTTCCGGCCCGGCATCCCTTGAAGCGCCACCGCTGGACGCCTACCCGGAAATCGTTTGGGAAGCCGGCCCATCGGCTCGTCGTGTCAACCTCGACACCCTGACCCCGGAAGACGTGCAGAGCTGGAAGCCGGGCGAAACCGTCCTGCTGAACGGCAAGATGCTCACCGGTCGCGATGCTGCGCACAAGCGCATGGTCGAGATGCTGAACAAGGGTGAAACTCTGCCGGTGGACCTGAAAGGTCGCTTCATCTACTACGTCGGCCCGGTTGATCCGGTGCGCGAAGAAGTGGTCGGCCCTGCCGGTCCGACGACGGCCACGCGGATGGACAAGTTCACCCGTCAGATCCTCGAGCAAACCGGCCTGCTGGGCATGATCGGCAAATCCGAACGCGGCCCTACTGCGATCGAAGCGATCAAGGACCACAAAGCCGTTTACCTGATGGCGGTCGGCGGCGCGGCTTATCTGGTGGCGCAAGCCATCAAGAAATCCCGCGTTGTTGCTTTCGCCGAACTGGGCATGGAAGCGATCTACGAGTTCGACGTGAAAGACATGCCGGTGACCGTTGCGGTCGACAGCAAGGGCGAGTCGGTACACATCACCGGTCCTGCCATCTGGCAGAAAAAGATCAGTGAAAGCCTGGCGGTGGAAGTGCAGTAAGCGCTTCAACCTGCCACCACGGCCGGGTCATCTCTCAGATGCCCGGCCGTTTTTTTTGTGTCCCTTTTACTGTTCGCTATATAAGACTGACTTTCCCACGTCATTCGTTCTAAAAATACTGACCTCACCTGTCATATCTGACAGGTCACGCGGCCTGCTGATCTTGTTAGCTTTGCTCCATCCCGCGATACCGTTGCAACAGGCGGACGCAAAGCCGAAACAGGATCAGCCCCATGGAAGAACAAGCCTCCCTGAGCATCACTGAGCCCTCCATCGCCAAGAGTGCTTCCATTGCCACGATTGGCAAAAGCTGGGGATCGGTCGGCGTGACGGGCAGTGCCTCGTTCGAGTTACCGCTACCGCTTTCAGGCGGGCGCGGATTCGATCCTGCACTGGCGCTGAGCTATGACAGCCAGGCCGGTAACGGTCCGTTCGGTATAGGCTGGCGTTTGGGCGCCAGTGCCATCACTCGCCAGACCAGCAAGGGGGTGCCCGATTACCTCGACGTCGACATCATGGTTGGCCCCGGCGGCGAGGAGCTGATGCCCGAACTGGATGACGAGGGCAAGCCAACCTCCAGAATCGAGACCCAATACCGCGAGCTCGATATTGGCGAGCACCGCGTGGTGCGCTACTGGCCACGGGTCGAAAGTTCGTTCGATTTGATCGAGCATTGGCAACCGAAAGAAAGCCCGCCCTTTTGGCTGGTGCACGGGGCCAATGGCAGTCTTCACGTCTATGGCAAGTCTGATGCTTCGCGCCGTGCCGAACCGGTCGACCCGGCCAACCCTGACGCGCCGCCGCGTATCGGTGTGTGGTTGCTGCTCGAAAGCATGAACCCCCATGGCGAACATATCTGTTTCGACTACAAGCCCGAAGATCAGACGCACAACCCGGATGACTCGCACGACTATCGTGCCCAGCGTCACCTGCACCGGGTGCGTTACGGCAATGCCCGGGCCAGCAAAGACTTGTATGCCTGGACCGTTGAAAACCCGGCGAGCCTGGACTGGCATTTCCACCTGGTGTTCGACTACGGCGAACGCACCCTCGATCTGGAAGAGAAACCACTTTACGGACCGCCGTTCGATGAACCCGGCGAGGGTTATGGTGAGTGGCAACTGCGCAGTGATCCCTTCCACAGCTACACCTATGGTTTTGAACTGGGGACCCGACGCCTGTGCCATCAAGTGCTGATGTTTCATCACTTCCCAGAGCTGGGCTCAAATCCGGTGCTTGTTCGGCGATTGCTGCTGCAATACCAAACGACCTTCCTGGAATACACCCAACTGGTGGCGGCGCACTATCAGGCGTACGACGCCAGCGGCACGGTGGAAAACATGCCGCCGGTGGAGTTCGACTATTCAGGCTTCGAACTCAATAAGCAGTCGAGCCCGTTCTTCCCCTTCGAAAACATGCCCGGCATCGAGGACGGCGCGCACCACCAATGCGTCGATCTGTTTGGTGAAGGCGTGCCCGGATTTATCTGTCGTTACGACCGGAGCTGGTATTACCGCGAACCCTTGCGCTCGCCGACGGAGGCCGATGAAATCCATTACGGCCCATGGACAGAACTGAGCCGCATCCCCGTGGCCGATCGCAATCAACCGACCTATCAGGCGCTGACCGATCTGACCGGCGACGGCCGGCTCGACTGGATCCTCGCCTCACCCGGCGTGAGCGGTTTTCACACCCTCAATCCCGATCGCAGCTGGTCAGGGTTCATTCCCTTTTCGGCGTTCCCGGTGGAGTTCTTCCACACGCTTTCACAGTCTGGCGACTTGATGGGCGACGGGCTCAGTTCGATGGCGCTGATCGGCCCGCGAAGCGTGCGCCTGTACGCCAATCGGCGGGAGGACGGTTTCGCCCAGGCTCAGGACGTGGAGCACAAACCGGACACCGACCGCCTGCCGCTGTTCAGCAACTCACGCAGCGAACTGGTGATGCTGAGCAACTTGCTGGGCAGCGACATGAGCGAGCTGTGCCGCATCCGGCACGACGAAATCAAATGCTGGCCGAACCTCGGTCAAGGCCGGTTCGGCAAGGGTTTTGTCATGAGTACCCTGCCCTTCGACTACGCAACATTCGACGTGGCACGCGTGCGCATCGCCGACCTGGACGGCTCCGGCGCACCGGCACTGATTTATCTGAAGTCCGACGGTTTCGAGATCTATTTCAATCACGGCGGCAATGGTCTGGAGCAAACCCCGGTTACAGTCCCCTGGCCTGACGCCATCCGTTACGACAACCTGTGCCAGGTCACCCTTGCCGACCTGCAAGGCCTGGGTTGCGCGAGCCTGATCTTGACCGTGCCGCACATGGCGCCGCGGCACTGGCGCTACGATTTCGTCAGCGCCAAGCCTTACATGCTGGTGGCCAGCAACAACAACATGGGTTGCAGTACGCAGGTGATGTATCGCAGTTCCGCGCAGGAATGGCTGGATGAAAAACCAGCGACCAACCCAGTGTGCTACCTGCCGTTCCCCGTACCTGTGGTCAAACAACAAAACCAGCTCGATGAAATCACCGGTAACCGCCTGAATCAGTGTTTCCAGTATTTTCAGGGTTATTACGATGGCCGGAACCGCGAGTTTCGCGGCTTTGGGCTGCTGCGCCAGACCGACAGCGAAGCCGGCGCACGTGCTGCAGACGACATCGGTTTTACCGCCCCGGCGCTGGTCTGCACCTGGTTCCATACCGGGCGGCTGATCGATCTACCACGCGATGGCTACTTCAATCGTGATCCCGATGCCCTTGCATTGAAGCCCACGTTGTTTTGCCAATATCACCGCAACGACCATTTTGATGACCCCGTTGCGCCCGCCGACGAAGCCACCGCCCACGAAATCGCCCGCGCCCTCGCCGGTTCTGTGCTGCGCGTGGAGACCTACGCCGCCGACGATGACCTGGCCACGGCGGTGCCTTTCGCTGTGGAGGAAAGTCGTTACAAGGTCCGCGAACTGCGCAAAAAGGCAGGCCATGACGCTTACCCGATCATGCTGCCCTTGCCGCTGGAAAAGATCAGCTATCAGTACGAACGCTTCCAGAATGACCCTCTGTGCCGGCATGAAATCACGTTGGGCCATGACGAGTTCGGTTTGCCTGTGCATGCCATTACGGTCAGCTACGCACGACGCAGAAACCCGGATGATGACGAACCGCCGTTCGATGACGTTGATGAAAAGAAATGGTGGACGGATGCTCACGACCCGGCCCAACAGTCCTACTACCTGAGCGAGTCACGAACCACGTTCATTCACTTGAAGGAAGACCTGCAAGGCTGGCGACTGGGCCTTCCCTATCAGCAACGAGGCAATGCAATGGTGTTGCCCAAGGGGGCGGCACCTGCAGGACTTACTCCTGCAGATATCTCCTATGAACGGTTTATCGATCTATACGCCTCGCCCGAATGGGTCGCTCAGAGGCTACTGACCACGCAGTCTGTCAATCGCTACCTCAAGACTGACGATCGAACATTGCTTGCCGATGGCAAGGCCGATTTCGAGGCACTGCGGGCACCGCTGGAAATTGCACAACTGGACAAGACCGCACTGGAAGCCTACGACACGGTGCCGTCGCTCATTATTCGGGACGAGCTGGAAAGAGTCGGCTACTTGCCCATGCCCCTGGTGCTGGGGGTAGACGAGCTGGCAGACAAGGAGGAGGACGAGGAGAGAAATCTATGGTCGTCCCGCTATGGTTATGCCAAGTACGGCGAACTCGATAGTTTTTTCAACGTGATTGAGTACAACGAAACGCCAAGTCACGGCATCACGACCGCCCGTTACGACGCCTACTGCCTGCTGCCGAGCAGCATCAAGCAGCCGGATGGGTGCGAGGCCCGTTTCGAATATGACTATCACGCGCTGCAACTCATGCACAGCATCGACGCCAATGACAATGTCGAGGAAGCCCTTTACGAGCCGTCCGGACAACCACTTGCCATCAGTTTTTATGGAACCGAAGACGGCGTGGAGGTCGGTTTTCGCCCCCTCGACGAACACGTACGCCCCGAGGACCATCGTCCTGACCCAGCGATCGACGATCCGAAAGGCGCCCTGCAAAATGCGGCCAGTGTATTGCGCAAAGACCTGTTCAGCTGGATGGGTGAACTTCCCGTTTCCGTCAGGCAGACACCTGACTGGCTGAACACCTGGATCGCACAAGGTGACGTGCTACCCAGCCTGCACGTTCGCGCCAGCGCCCGTCATCGCCTGTCCCGGCTTAAATCCCTGAGCGGACCTGAACAAGCGCTGCTCGATCTGATCGACACCGTTCCCCGCGAACCCGTGCACAGTGTTGTCCTCACCGCCGACCGGTACCACGACGATGATCTGCAGCAAATCCAGATCATTAAAGCCTTCGTGGATGGTTTTGGCCGGCCATTGCAGATCAAACAATTAGTCGAACCCGGCCCTGCTTTTGTGGTGGAAAACGGAGAGCTGGTGATTGAAAACGGCGAACCAAAGGTTGCGCATGCCGATCCGCGCTGGCGCGTCAGCGAACGTGTGGAATACAACAACAAGGGATTGCCCGTGCGGGTGTTTCGCCCGTACTTCGCCAATGGGCACCGCTATATCAATGACCATTCCTTCCGTGAATTCGGCCATCACGATCAGAACTTTTACGACGTGCTCGGTCGCCCGAACAAAGTCATCAACGCCCGAGGGGATGTTGCGCTTGAAATCATTCATCCCTGGTACACCACCAGCCTGGACTTTAATGACACCTACGTTGCTCCACCTGAAGGTGAGCTAAAGGCAGGCAAACAATGACAACGACGGTTCATTGGCGCACCCCGAATGTGACGGCCATTGATAGTCGCGGCTTACCGATTCGCCAAGCCGAGTACTTGCGCAAGGTCATCGGCGGACCGCTGGCAACCCTGCTCACTCGCCAGCACTACGACGCCGCCGGGCGCCTGGTCGAGCAATCGGACCCGCGATTGTTCGGGTTCATCCCCAATCTGACTACGGTCTACCACCTTTCCGGTGAGCCGCTCAAAGTCGACTCCGTCGATGCCGGTTGGCGTTTGACGCTGCCCGGCGTGGCCGGGGAAGCGCTTCAACATTGGGACCAACGCGGCAGTCATTGGCGCACCACCTACGACCCTCAGTTACGCCCGATTGCCATCGAGGAAAACGGCCAGCCAAACGTCGAAATCTTTACCTATGCCGACGCCTCGGCCGATCCCGCCCACAACCTGCGCGGCCAGCCGACCGAACAGTTCGACCGCTCCGGCACCTTGAGGCTCGACAGCTACAGCCTGCTGGGGCAACCACTGCGCGAAACCCGAACCCTTGAGGGCGAGCCCTACCGCAGCAGCCGCATTTACAGCCCGCTCGGCACGGGGTTGAGCCAGACCGATGCCGGTGATCACCAGCAGCAATTGCGCTACGACATTGCCGGGCAGCTCAAGCAGGTTCAGCTGCGGATAAAAGGAAGCTTGAACTGGCAGCCAGTTCTGAAACACGCGCAGTACAACGCCAATGGTCAGATCACCGACCAACGCGCCGGCAATGACGTGTTCAGCACCTGGACCTACGATCCCGCCGATGGGCGCCTGTCCAAGCAACGAGCGCAAAAAACCACCGAGCCGGCTCTGCAAAACCTTGAATACTTCTACGACCGTGTCGGCAACATCACCCGCATCCTCGACCACGTCTTCACACCGACGTTTTTCGCCAATCAGCGGGTCGATGGCCACCGCGACTTCACCTACGACTCGCTGTACCGGCTGACCAGCGCCAGCGGCTACGACGACGGTCCACCTTCGGACATCCCGGGCCGGCCGCAGCCAACCGACCCCAACGACCGGCGCAACTACACCCAGACTTACCAGTACGATCACGGCGGTAATCTGATCAAACTCAGCCATGTGCGCGAAGGCGCCAGCCATACTCGCCAGATGTTCATCGACCCGGTCAGCAACCGTGGCGTGCGCTGGACCGAAGGTGATCCCGACCCGCAATTCGACAGATTGTTCGACCGTCATGGCAACCTGTTGGCGTTGCAGCCGGGGCGAGGTTTGCAATGGAACGCTCGCGATCAACTGGAGTGGGCGACATTGGTCCATCGCGACAACGGCCCCGACGACGCAGAGCATTGCCGCTACAGCCAGGGTGCACGGGTCTTCAAACGCCAAGAAACCCACACCACGAAAACCAGCCACTTTCACGAAGTACGCTATCTGCCGGGACTGGAAATCCGCACCCGCGACAACGGCGAAGAACTGCACGTGATCACCCTCGTCGGCGGCTTCGGCAGCGTCCGTTGTCTGCATTGGGTGACGGGTAAACCGACCGGTATCGACAACGATCAATTGCGCTACACCCTGGACGACCACCTGGGTTCCTGCCTGATGGAACTGGATCAACAGGCGCAACTGATCAACCACGAAGGCTACTACCCGTTCGGCGCCACGGCGTGGATGGCGGTGCGCTCGCAGATCGAAGTGGCGTACAAGTTCATCCGTTACTCGGGCAAGGAGATGGATGTCAGCGGGTTGTATTACTACGGCGCGCGATACTACGCGCCGTGGTTGCAACGCTGGATCAGCGCCGATCCGGCGGGGGATGTGGATGGCCTGAGTCTCTATGCGTTTGTGGGCAACAATCCGCTGAGCTATTTCGATAATCAAGGCAAAAAAAGAACACCCAGCGAGTTGAAGAATAGAATTGTCAGCGGTTTCCAGTTTCTATCCAGCGTCCATCATGAAATGGACACCTTGGACAAACAGCTCTCTGATCTTTCCCACCCGGCTGCATTCCGGTTGAACATTCTGAAAAACCTTGTCTATCAAATCGCCAACGGCGCTGTTGGCTGGTACACGTCATTCCACGGCGCAGGCGCCGCTGGCGGGGCCATTCCAAAATTCACCAACGCCAATCCGCATTTATCGGGCGGCGTGTTCGGCATGCTTCTGGGCAACAGAGTCGCCGATAAAAGTACCGGCTTGTATGCCCAACTGATGAGCCCCTTGAAACTCGACACCCCCATCGTGCCGGATCCTTCCGCGTTCAGCGCCGACACGCTTAAAGAACGGGCAGGATTGGGCCTGGCGGGAAACTCCAACGAAAATCTGTTTCGCCCTGCGACGGGTGATGAATTTATGGCTAACTCGATTGCACTGGTATCCAGAACGGTCGGGGCCTACATCCCAGGAGTCGGGGAAGCCTTTGCCATGGCGAAAGTGGCCGAAGACGCGAACCGGGCTGAGGAAGGGCTGTTCCAGATAGAGCTGCATGAAATCGAGTCGACGCTTGAGCAGTTGCGCGAAGCGACTGTGGGCGTAGCGGCACAGATCAATGCGGATTTCGCCGAACTGGGCATTAAAGAGTTTTATGACCAAGACCAATTTTATTTGAGGGATCTTGTACTAGGACGCGTGGGCACCGACAAGGCAAGCACGGTTCACCAGGCGAACCTTTCACCGTTCAAAGAGCGCGCGATAGGTGACATTAAGCGTACGCAAGTGACGCTAAAACGATACGGTCGACAGGTGGCAGAAAAAACCGCCAAAAGAGCGGCCTGACTTCGAACGAAACAGGTTGAAGGGAATTGCGATGACTGGCTCCGGGCAGGTGCGCTCTTTTGATGTCAGCGCCAATGACAATAACGGCATGCTACCGCGCGGTGTTGCGTCCCTGCACCACCGTACGCCGACACTGTTCGTCAACGACAGTCGCGGTTTGCCCGTCCGGCAAGTGGATTATTTGCGCAAGGTAGATGGCGGTGTTGTGGAGGGCCTCGTCACTCGCCAGTTGCATGACGCTGCCGGTCGATTGGCCGAGCAATGGGATCCGCGCCTGTTCGCCAGCGCCCCCAAACCCAACCTCGCCACCGTTTACAACCTGACCGGCGAACCACTCAAAGTCGACAGCGTCGATGCCGGCTGGCGTCTGAGCCTGCCGGGGCTGGCCGGTGAAGCGTTGCAACGCTGGGATGCGCGCGGCAGTCATTGGCGCATGACCTACGACAATCAACTGCGCATAGTGGCGGTCGCAGAAAATGCCCAGCCGGACGTCGAAACCTTTACCTACGCCAATGCCTCGGCCAACGCCGCCCACAACCTGCGCGGCCAGATGACCGCGCTGAAGGATCCCTCGGGCACCGTCACGTTCCACAGTTTCGCCCTGCTCGGCCAACCGCTGCGCGAAACCCGCACCCTCGATGCCGAAGCCTTTCTCAGCCACCGAACCTACAGCGCCTGCGGCGCCCTGCTCACGCAAGTCGATGCCGGTGGTCACCGACAGCAATTGCACTACGACCGTGCCCGACAACTGAATCATGTATCTCTGCAGCTGGCTGGCGCCGCCGAGCCGGAAGAGATTCTGCACGAGGCCCATTACAACGCCGCCGGTCAGCTCACCGAGCAACTCGCCGGCAATGGCGTTCTGAGCAGTTGGTTCTACGACCCGGCCGACAGTCGTCTGCTGCGGTTGCTGGCGCAGAAGGATCAGGAAAAACCATTGCAGGATTTTCACTACACCTACGACCCAGTGGGCAATGTTCTGCGCATCGAAGACCACAGTTTGGCCACCGTGCACTTCGCCAACCAGCACATCGATGGCCATCGCCAGTTTATCTACGACTCGTTATACCGCCTGACCGAAAGCCACGGTTTCGAGGGTGACATTCCCCACCTGCAACCGGGGCTGCCGGCACCGATCCGGCCGATCGACCCGGGCCGTCGCTTCAATTACACCGAGCATTACGAATACGACGCCGGCGGCAACCTGACCGAACTGCGGCATGTGCGTGAAGGCCACAACCTCACCCGACAAATGCGCATTGCCCCTCACAGCAATCGCGGTGTGCGCTGGCCAGCAGGCGATCCGGATCCGGTTTTCGACGAGCATTTCGACCCTCACGGCAATCAGCTGTGCCTACAACCCGGCACGCTGCCGCTGGCATGGAACAGCCGCGATCAACTGGCCAGAGTCACCGTGCTCCAGCACAGCAACGGCCTGCCCGATGACGAAGAGACTTACCGCTACAGCCAGGCCGAGCGGGTGTACAAATGCTCGCTGGCTCACACTCCGTCGATCACCCATCGTCGCGAAGTTCGCTACCTGCCAGGCCTGGAAATCCACACCCGCAGCGACGGCCAGCAGTTGCACGTGATCGTGCTGCCGGGCGCCCGCTGCCTGCACTGGGTTAGCGGCCAGCCCGCCGGCGTTGAGGCCGATCAGCTACGCCACAGCCTCGACGATCACCTTGGCTCGTGCTCACTGGAACTCGATCGCCAGGGCGGCGTGATCAGTCTGGAAATCTACTACGCCTTCGGCGGCACCGCGTGGTGGGCGACCCGCTCGGAACTGGAGGCCAGCTATAAAACCGTTCGTTACTCGGGTAAGGAAATGGACGCCAGCGGACTGTACTACTACGGCGCCCGTTACTATGCGCCATGGTTGCAGCGCTGGATCAGCCCTGACCCGGCGGGGGACGTGGATGGGCTGAATCTGTATCGGTTTGTGGCGAACAACCCTTTGCGCTACATCGATCAGCTCGGCACTCAACAGGAGGAAAGCCCAGCCCGACAAAAACTCATCGAGCACGCCGACTTTCTCGACACGACCAACCGCGAACTGAAAAAACTCAATTATCAGCTCTATAACCTCACCCGCACCCGCGACATCTATAAAACGGCGGGCAAAAAACTAGTGTTCAGCGTGGCCAGCTTCGCCGTCACAATCAAGGCCGGGGCATTCGGCGCAGTGCTTGGTGGCGGGGCAGCCAGTTTGACCGGGCCGGCGGCGCCGGTACTGGTTCCCGTAGCCGCAGCGATCACCGGCATCTTTTTTGCGGACGCCGCGAGCAAAGTCATGGAAAAACTGGGCGACGAAACGACCTTGGGTTACACCATCACTCCCGACCCCGTGTCACTCTCCGTCACTCGCCTGAAAGGTAAAGCCTCGACCGAGCCGTTCAGTATCACGGCAGTCGTAAAGAGTTTCAGCCCGGAGTCCTCGGCAGGCTTGACCAAACTTGGGATTGAAACCACCGCCAGGGCCATCGGCAAGAACCTCAAGGTGCCCTACCTGAAACAGGCGTTGGCTTTCGCCCGGCAAGCCTCTCAACTGACAGAAGCGCTCAACGGCGCTTTCGGCCAGGGTGATCTGGATCGGATCAGTGCACAGCTCGACGCATTGGAACGTCATTTCGACAAAGAAAACAGCGTCATACAGCTAGCGTTGCAGACTCTGACAGAGGCCGACGTCAAAGCGGCTTCGGTTCTCTTTGGTGCAGACGGGATGCCAGTGAAGACCTCGCCCCACGACCGCACGACCCTTGAACAAGAAACAACCATCGCGCGCGGCAAGATAAAACATGCCAGAAACTTGATCAGCAGGGTGTCCCAGTATTTAGCGCAGACACAACATGCGGCGTAATCCCTTGGCGCAACGGAGTGTGAAAACGTGGCCTCATCCATTCATCACCGCACGCCGAACATCAAGGGCTATGACCCGCGCCGCTTGCCTGTCAGGCAAGTGGAATACCTACGCACGTTTTCCAGTGATACGCCTGCCGCCCTGAAGACTCGCCAACAACACGATGCAGCCGGGCGCCTAATGGCGCAATGGGATCCGCGCCTGCCCATACCCAACCTCGTGACCGTTTACGGGTTGGGCGGCGTACCCTTGAAAGTCGACAGCGTCGATGCCGGCTGGCGGCTAAGCCTGCCGGGGCTGGCCGGGGAAGAGCTGCAGCATTGGGATCAACGCGACAGTCACTGGCGCACTACCTATGACCTTCAGCTACGTGTGGTCGCCCTCGAGGAAAATGGCCAGCCAAACGTCGAAACCTTTACTTATGCCGATGCCTCGGCCGATCCCGCACACAACCTGCGCGGCCAGTTGATCGAACAGGTCGATGCGTCGGGCAAACTGAGCCTCGACAGCTATGACCTGCTCGGTCAGCCACTGTTTGATTCCCGCACCTTCCACGATGCCAAGGCCTTCATCAGCCGTCGCACTTTCAGTCCACTGGGCGCGGCGCTGGAGCAGACTGATGCCGTTGGACATCGGCAACAGTCGAGCTACGACCTCGCTGGAAACCTCACCCAGGTGCAATTGCAGCTCAGCGGACACACCGACTGGCAATCGGTATTGGAGGACGCCAGGTACAACGCTGCCGGACAGATCGTCGAGCAGCGAACCGGAAACGGCTTGACCAGCCGCTGGATGTACGATTTGACCGACGGACGCCTGCTCCAGCAAACCGCACAAAAGGATCAGGCGTCGGTTCTTCAGGATTTCGAATATCAATACGACCGGGTGGGCAACATCACCCGCATCCTCGACCACGTCTTCACACCGACGTTTTTCGCCAACCAGCGGGTCGATGGCCACCGCGACTTCACCTACGACTCGCTGTACCGGCTGACCAGCGCCAGCGGCTACGACGACGGTCCACCTTCGGACATCCCGGGCCGGCCGCAGCCAACCGACCCCAACGACCGGCGCAACTACACCCAGACTTACCAGTACGATCACGGCGGTAATCTGATCAAACTCAGCCATGTGCGCGAAGGCGCCAGCCATACTCGCCAGATGTTCATCGACCCGGTCAGCAACCGTGGCGTGCGCTGGACCGAAGGTGATCCCGACCCGCAATTCGACAGATTGTTCGACCGTCATGGCAACCTGTTGGCGTTGCAGCCGGGGCGAGGTTTGCAATGGAACGCTCGCGATCAACTGGAGTGGGCGACATTGGTCCATCGCGACAACGGCCCCGACGACGCAGAGCATTGCCGCTACAGCCAGGGTGCACGGGTCTTCAAACGCCAAGAAACCCACACCACGAAAACCAGCCACTTTCACGAAGTACGCTATCTGCCGGGACTGGAAATCCGCACCCGCGACAACGGCGAAGAACTGCACGTGATCACCCTCGTCGGCGGCTTCGGCAGCGTCCGTTGTCTGCATTGGGTGACGGGTAAACCGACCGGTATCGACAACGATCAATTGCGCTACACCCTGGACGACCACCTGGGTTCCTGCCTGATGGAACTGGATCAACAGGCGCAACTGATCAACCACGAAGGCTACTACCCGTTCGGCGCCACGGCGTGGATGGCGGTGCGCTCGCAGATCGAAGTGGCGTACAAGTTCATCCGTTACTCGGGCAAGGAGATGGATGTCAGCGGGTTGTATTACTACGGCGCGCGATACTACGCGCCGTGGTTGCAACGCTGGATCAGCGCCGACCCGGCGGAGGATGTGGATGGGCTGAATCTTTATGCGATGGTGGGGAATAACCCGATTGTCTTTACCGACCCCACCGGCCAGTCTCTCGAAAACTTCATTGATGGTTTTCTGGAAACATCACAGCAACGGGATGAGAGAAAAGTGCGAAGCGCCAAAGGAAGTGCCCGACCAAGTCTGTCTAAGGCTGTTGACAAACATACAGCTATAGTGGGGCTCTCCGAACGCAGGGCAAAGGAAGCCCAAAGACAAATTCTCAACCATCGCTCGGCGAAGGCTTATGGAGCCTCCGCCGCGATCAGAACAGCCCTCCATATTGGAAGCCAGGCGGTCTCCTATGGCGCCGGTATTGCCATCGGTCTGGGAACAACGGCACTGGGTGCCGCCGCCGGCCCGGCAGGCGTAGCGACAGGTGCCGCCTTGGGGATCGTGACAAAAAAAGCAGTAAGCCTGGGTTTGGATTTTGCCTTGGAGCGATCAGGCCTGAGTGCATCGGTCAAATTCAAAGCCGGAAAGTTGGACCCGCAAAGGATCGTTGCCAAAGGTGAATACAAGACCGGGAGTTACAACTCTTACATCACCAATAAATTCAAGGGAATTGTGAACGGGGTCATCGCACTGAACCAAAAGGGCTGGTTAAAGGGAGCCAAAGAAGGCACCAACTTGGGAGCAACCACCGGGATGAAGTTGGCGGGTACAGCAATGTCCAGCGAAATCAGTGCGGGGTTTTCCGGCGCCCTGGGCCTGCCTGAGATAGTGCATGAAGTCATAGGTGCCGCGGCCAAACTCTCCCCAGAGAAAATTGCGAAGGCCGACTCAAATATTAGCCATCTGATCGACACGTTGAATACCAATATGAACAACATTGAGGCGATGTTCGGGGCTGCTGGAGTGAAGGCGATTAATACATACAGCGTCGTCCCCAGCAAATTCTACACCCCCTCCGGCGATACGGTCGAAAGCCTCAGGAAAATGACAAACAGCGCCATCCATGAGCTGAAGTATACCCAGGCAATGCTGCACTCTCGGTCGTCCAGATTCACCGCCGTGTAAACAGAGGCCACCGCCGAAGCAGTAACGAACGTGAGCGGCATGTTATGGTGCCCGCCCGAACGCCAACCTGTTTCCCACAGCATGCTGCCGACTTCCCGTACCGTGCGTTTGTCGTTGTATACCTTGTTGATCCTCGCCGGCGCGGCCCTCGCGGCCGGTTTGGCCATCCGTCACGCCGAGCGTCAGGCCTTGGTGGAAGACGCTGCCCGCGCCAATCAACAATTGGCGCTGTACGCGACGTCTCTGCACACCCTGATCGATCGCTACCGCGCCCTGCCCGCCGTGCTGGCGCTGGACCCGCAGTTGCGTTCGGCGCTGGCCGGCCCGGTCAACGCCGAACAGCAAGCGGCACTCAATCTGAAACTGGAAAAAATCAACGGCGCAGCCCAATCCTCGACCCTGGAACTGCTCGATCACACCGGCCTTGCCGTCGCGGCGAGCAACTGGCGCTTGCCCAGCAGTTATGTCGGCCACAATTACGGTTTCCGCCCCTACTTCAGCCAGACCCGCACCCAAGGCACGGGGCGCTTTTATGCCGTCGGCGTGACCAGCGGAATTCCCGGTTACTTCCTGTCCAGCGCGGTCACCGATGACAACGGCCAGTTCCTCGGCGCGATGGTGGTGAAACTCGAGTTTCCGGAACTGGAGCGCGAGTGGCGTCAGGGCAGCGACACCCTGCTGGTCAGTGACGCACGCGGCATTATCTTCATCGCCAACCAGCCGGGCTGGCGCTATCGCTTGTTGAAACCGCTGAGTGACAGCGATCACGCCGAACTCAAGGCTACCCGCCAATACGACAAACAACCGCTCACACCGCTGGAATACCAATCGGTCCGGCGCTTCGACGACAACAGTGATCTGTCGCGGGTCGTGGGGCCTGACGGGACCGCAAATTACCTGTGGGAATCGCTGCCGCTGAGCACTGAAGGCTGGACGTTGCATCTGCTACGCCGCCCGCAAGTCGCGTTCGAAGACAGCCGCAACGCCGGGCTCGCCGCTGCCGGGCTGTGGCTGGCGGTGGTGTTTCTGTTGCTGTTTCTCAATCAGCGCTGGCGTTTGGCCAAGCTGCGCCAGCGCAGTCGCGAAGAGCTCGAACAACTGGTGGAAGAACGCACTCGCGACCTGCGCACCGCTCAAGACGGTCTGGTGCAATCGGCCAAACTCGCCGCACTCGGCCAGATGTCTGCCGCGCTGGCCCATGAAATCAACCAGCCGCTGACCGCCCAGCGCATGCAGCTTGCTACTCTGAGACTGCTGCTCGATCACGGTCGGGTCGATGACGCCTACAAGGCGCTCAAACCGGTGGATGACATGCTGACGCGCATGGCCGCCCTCACCGGTCACCTGAAAACCTTCGCCCGCAAAAGCCCCAGCGGTTTACGCGAACGCCTGGACCTGGCGGCGGTGGTGGACCAATCGTTGCAGCTGCTCGACACACGGTTGCGCGATGAACAGGTGAGCACGGTGCTGCACCTGACGCGCCCGGCGTGGGTGCGTGGCGATGCGATTCGTCTGGAACAGGTGCTGATCAATTTGCTGCGCAATGCCCTGGACGCCCTGCAGGACAAACCCTGCAAACGCCTGGAAATCCGTCTCGAAGCCGACGAACAACTCTGGCGCTTGACGGTCACCGACAACGGTGGCGGCATTGCCGAAGAGCACTTGGCGAACGTGTTTGATCCGTTCTTCACCACCAAACCGGTGGGTGATGGCTTGGGCCTCGGGCTGGCCGTATCCTTTGCCATCGTTCATGAATCGGGCGGACGCCTGAGCGCCGACAATCATGCAAACGGCGCGGTGTTCACCGTGACGTTGCCCATCGACCTGGAGGCGCCTGGCTCATGCTGAATTCCGTGATGGTGGTCGACGACGAAAGCAGTATTCGCAGCGCCGTCGAACAATGGCTGAGCCTGTCGGGGTTCGAGGTGCAGTTGTTCAGCCGCGCCGATGAATGCCTGGCGCAGCTGCCCAAGCATTTCCCCGGCGTGATCCTCAGCGACGTGCGCATGCCCGGCATGACCGGCCTGGAACTGCTGGCCGAGGTTCAGCGCCGCGATGCCGACTTGCCGGTGATTCTGCTGACCGGTCACGGCGATGTGCCGATGGCAGTCGACGCCATGCGCGATGGCGCCTATGACTTCCTCGAAAAACCCTTCAGCCCCGAAACCCTGCTCGGCAGTCTGCGCCGCGCGCTGGACAAGCGGCGGCTGGTGCTGGAAAACCGCGCCTTGCACGAGCAGGCGGACAACCGCGCCAAACTCGATGCGACGCTGCTGGGCGTGTCCCGTGGTTTGCAGACGCTGCGTCGGCAAGTGCTGGACCTGGCGACGCTGCCGGTCAATGTGTTGATTCGCGGTGAAACCGGCAGCGGCAAGGAGTTGGTTGCCCGTTGCCTGCATGACTTCGGGCCACGCGCCGACAAACCGTTTGTGGCGCTCAATTGCGCGGCAATTCCCGAGCAGTTGTTCGAGGCCGAGTTGTTCGGCCATGAGAGCGGCGCGTTCACCGGCGCGTCGGGCAAACGCATTGGCAAGCTCGAATACGCCGATGGCGGTACGCTGTTTCTCGATGAGATCGAAAGCATGCCGCTGGCCCAGCAGGTGAAATTGCTGCGGGTGTTGCAGGAGCAGAAACTGGAGCGGTTGGGCTCGAATCAAAGCATCCGCGTGGATTTGCGAATCATCGCCGCGACCAAACCTGACTTGCTGGACGAAGCCCGGGCCGGACGTTTTCGCGAGGATCTGGCCTATCGGTTAAACGTGGCCGAGTTGCGGCTGCCGCCGTTGCGCGAGCGGCGTGAAGACATTCCATTGTTGTTCGAGTCGTTTGCGCAGAACGCAGCCGAGCGTTTGGGGCGAAGCTTTCCACCGCTGAGTGGTCCGCAGTTGAGCCATCTGCTGAGCCACGACTGGCCGGGCAATGTGCGCGAACTGGCGAATGTTGCCGAACGTCAGGTGTTGGGCCTGGGCGAGCCGGAACCCGTGGGGATCGATCCCGGGCAGTCGCTGGCGGCGCAGCAGGAAGCGTTTGAAGCGCATTGTTTGCGTGCGGCGTTAACCCGGCATAAGGGCGATGTGAAAGCGGTGTTGGAAGAGCTGCAGCTGCCGCGCCGGACCTTTAATGAAAAGATGCAGCGGCATGGCCTGACCCGCGAGATGTTCCTGCCCGAATGATCGTTCCCACGCTCCGCGTGGGAATGCCTCAACGGACGCTCCGCGTTCGGCTTTTGGGACGCAGAGCGTCCCGGGCTGCATTCCCACGCAGAGCGTGGGAACGATCAGGTTCGGCGAAAATCCGCTTGTCACCCTACGCACCATAAGCGGATTTCCGCTCACTTGAGCTTCACCCCCCCTCTAAACCGGCCCTCTTCGATATGGCACAGCTCCTGCTATAGCCCAAGCAGGCTGCGTTTCAACGCGCTCCACAAAAACAATTAAATGAAGGATCCATCATGGATAACTCACAAACCCTGCCTCTTGGGTCGACCGCTTCGCCTGCCAAAGAAAGAACCACTGCCAGTCGCATCAAATCGATCTTCAGCGGCTCTGTCGGCAACATGGTCGAGTGGTACGACTGGTACGTCTACGCCGCGTTCTCCCTGTACTTCGCCAAAGCCTTTTTCCCCAAAGGCGACACCACCGCGCAACTGCTGAACACTGCTGCGATCTTCGCCGTGGGCTTCCTGATGCGCCCGATCGGTGGCTGGTTGATGGGTCTGTACGCGGACCGCGCCGGTCGCAAGAAAGCGCTGATGGCTTCGGTGTACCTGATGTGTTTCGGCTCGCTGCTGATCGCCCTGAGCCCGGGTTATGAAACCATTGGCATCGGCGCGCCGATCCTGCTGATTTTCGCCCGTTTGCTGCAAGGCCTGTCGGTCGGTGGCGAGTACGGCACTTCGGCGACGTACCTCAGCGAGATGGCGACCAAGGAACGTCGCGGCTTCTACTCCAGCTTCCAGTACGTGACCCTTATCTCCGGCCAGCTCATCGCCCTGGCGGTGCTGATCGTCCTGCAAAACGTGCTGACCACCGAAGAGCTGTATGCCTGGGGCTGGCGTATCCCGTTCGCCATCGGCGCGCTGTGTGCCGTGGTCGCGCTGTACCTGCGTCGCGGCATGGAAGAAACCGAGTCGTTCACCAAGAAAGAGAAAGCCAAGGAAAGCGCCATGCGCACCTTGATGCGCCATCCGAAGGAACTGATGACCGTGGTCGGCCTGACCATGGGCGGTACGCTGGCGTTCTACACCTACACCACGTACATGCAGAAATACCTGGTGAACACCGTCGGCATGAGCATCTCCGACTCCACCACTATTTCGGCGGCGACGCTGTTCCTGTTCATGTGCCTGCAACCGATCATTGGCGGGCTCTCGGATAAAGTCGGTCGCCGACCAATCCTGATTGCCTTCGGTGTTCTCGGAACGCTGTTCACCGTGCCGATCCTGACCACCCTGCACACCATCCAGACGTGGTGGGGCGCGTTCTTCCTGATCATGGCGGCGCTGATCATCGTCAGCGGCTACACCTCGATCAACGCGGTGGTCAAAGCCGAACTGTTCCCGACCGAGATTCGTGCACTGGGCGTTGGTTTGCCGTATGCGCTGACCGTGTCGATCTTCGGCGGCACCGCCGAATACATCGCGCTGTGGTTCAAGAGCATCGGCATGGAAACCGGGTACTACTGGTATGTGACTGCGTGTATTGCCGTGTCGTTGCTGGTGTACATCACCATGAAAGACACCCGCAAGCATTCGCGGATCGAGACGGACTAAGTCCGCAATCGACACAAAAAAAGGGGCAGACCTTAGCCGGGTCTGCCCCTTTTCTTTGAATAGTCACAGTCCCCCAGTAGGAGCGAGGCTTGCCCGCGAAGGCGTCGTGTCAGCCAACATCAATGCTGAACTTGAAATCGCCTTCGCGGGCAAGCCTCGCTCCTACAGGGGGTCTCGTCGCTGGAAATAACTAATTCATCCTTACACTATGAACGCCCTCCGCACACCTCCCAGGAATTTACTCCATGGCTGACGATATCCATTTCTACGAACCCGCCAACGGCCACGGTCTGCCGCATGACCCGTTCAACGCGATCGTTGGCCCGCGTCCCATTGGCTGGATTTCCTCTCAGGATGCCAATGGCCGCTTGAACCTGGCGCCTTACAGTTTCTTCAACGCGTTCAACTACATTCCGCCGATCATTGGTTTTTCCAGTGTCGGGCGTAAAGACAGCCTGAACAACATCGAACAGACCGGCGAGTTCGCCTGGAACCTGGCGACCCGTCCGCTGGCCGAACAGATGAACCAGAGCTGTGCCATGGTCGCGCCTGAGGTCAACGAGTTCGAACTGTCCGGGCTGACGCCGGCAGCGTCGAAAATCATTCAGGTGCCACGGGTTGCTGAAAGCCCGGTGTCCTTCGAGTGCAAGGTCACGCAGATCATTCAATTGCAGCGGGCAGACGGCGAAGTGGTGCCGAGCTGGCTGATTCTCGGCGAAGTGGTCGCCGTGCATATCGCCAGGTGGCTATTGAAGGATGGCGTGTACGACACCGCCGCGGCAGAACCGATTCTACGCGGCGGTGGGCCAGCGGATTACTTCCAGCTGGGGCCCGAGGCGTTGTTCAAGATGTATCGGCCGGGGGCGAAAAGGTAATTACCAGATCAGGTCGCCGTCTTCGCCGACGCCTTTGAGGTGTGTCAATTCCAGCGCGGCGGCTTCATCGGCATCTCGGGCAGTTTTGAAGGTTTGCTCTGCGAGCAGCTTATGAAAGCGCGGCGCACCCGACCCACCGATGGCTTTGGTGGCGATTGCGGCGTAATAACCGCCTTCACGAGGTACGACGGCAGATACGGCTTCGAAGGTGTCAAAGGCTTTGCGTGCCATGGCGCGGATCCTGGCTAATTGAAAGTTGAGCCATTAAACCCTCAACCGGCCAGTTTGTGTACCGGTGCCTGCGGGTGACCGAGCGCCTGTCCCACCGAGACATCCTTGAAGGTATGGAAATCCAGGCTGTTGACCACCCGTTCCTGGATCACCTCGGCGAAAATATCCATGGCCGGGCTGTTGAAATACGCCGTAATGGCCTGTTGATTGATCCAGAAACCAGACACCAGCCACAACTCGGGATCGCATTGCGAATACTGCAGGGCAAAACTCAAGCAACCCGGTGCACTGCGAGACGGCTCGATCAAAGCGCTGAGGCGCGCACCGAGTTCCGCTGAACGCCCGACACGGGCACGGACAAAGGCCATATGACTGACGGGGATCTGCGTAGACATGTTCAACCCTCCCAGGTACTCGAGTGGCAGCCGTGGGACGGGCTGCGACAGGATCCAAGGTTAAGCGCCCGGACGCCGCGCCGTTAGTCGATTCCTGCCGGCTTGTTGCACAATCCTGCGACGCTGCATCCCGCACCTGTAACAACGAGTCAATGCTGTTACAGGACTGAAACACGACTTTCAAGCAAGTTTTCCCGACCATAAGCTGCCAAAGCAGCGCAACGCTTCAACCCCGTGCAGAATCAGGCAAGCTTTTGGCAGGATGTGTCTACCGCGTTGTCTTGCACAAACTTAAGCTCGGCTCATTACCAACGCCTCACCGAGGATGCCCTGCATGTCGTCGCTCGATCAATTTCAAGCCCCGCTGGACGCCGACATGGAGAAACAGCGCACGGAACTGGCCGCCATCATCCGCCGCAACACCCAGGAGGATGGCAGTTATGCCACTGCCGTCGGCTCGCTGTTCATGTCGCGACATAGCCAATCGCATAACTTCGCTCCGGTCCTGGCGCAACCGGCGCTGTGCATCATGGCCCAGGGGCGCAAAGAGGTTCGGCTGGCGGATGAATACTTCAATTACGACCCGCTGAATTACCTGGTGGTGTCGGTCTCGATGCCCCTGAGCGGACGTGTTGTGAATGTCTCGCCCGAGGAACCGATCCTCGCCGTTCGGCTGGACATCGACCCGACGGAAATCACAGCGCTGATTGCCGATGCCGGTCCCTTGGGCGTGCCGACCCGCCCCACCGGTCGCGGTCTGTATGTCGAACAAATCGACACCGCAATGCTCGACGCCGTGCTGCGACTGGCCCGGTTGCTGGAGACCCCGAAAGACATCGCCATGCTCGCGCCGCTGATTCGTCGGGAGGTCCTCTATCGGTTGTTGCGCAGCAAACAGGGGCATCGGCTGTATGAAATCGCCATCGCCAACAGCCAGAGCCACCGCATCAGCCAGGCGATCAAATGGCTCAACGGCAACTATGAACAGCCGCTGCGCATCGACGATCTGGCGAAGGAAGTGAACTTGAGCGTGTCGACGTTGCATCACCGGTTCAAGGCGATGACGGCGATGAGCCCGTTGCAGTATCAGAAGCAGCTGCGCCTGCAAGAAGCGCGGCGGTTGATGCTGGCGGAAGGGCTGGAGGCTTCGGCGGCGGGGTATCGGGTGGGGTATGAAAGTCCGTCGCAATTCAGCCGGGAGTACAGTCGGTTGTTCGGCGCGCCGCCGCTCCGGGATTTGGCGCGGTTGCGGTTGACCGTGTAGCTGAATTGAAACGCCCCCTGTAGGAGCGAGGCTTGCCCGCGAAGGCGTCGTGTCAGTCAACATCTATCTGAATATGAAATCGCCTTCGCGGGCAAGTCGGATCGCCGCACCGCTCGCTCCTACAGGGTTGGTGGTGTTTTTAGGCGCTGAGTACGCGGCACGCCTCAGCCGGCAACGTCACTGACACCGGATTGCCAATGCTCAACCCAAACCCCTGACACGGCGTACTCAACGCCGTAAACGAAACCCCCGAACACTCCACAGTCGTTTCAATCGTCGCGCCGATATCGCGCACGAACGTCACCTTACCGAGCAACCGATTCCCCGCCGTCGCCTGTGGATGCGACAGCTGCAGGTCTTCAGGGCGAATCAGCATTTTGACTTTCTCCCCCACCACAATGCTGCTGCAGATCGGCACTTGCAGCGCAGCGCCACCCGGCAACCCAATCTTCCCGTTGCCCAGCGCCGTGGCCGGAAAGATGTTGCCCGATCCGATAAAGTCCGCGACGAATTCGTTGGCCGGGTGCCGATAAATCTCAATCGGCGTGCCCACTTGCTGCACCCGATGCTCACCCAGCACCACCACGATATCGGCCATGGTCATGGCTTCACGCTGGTCGTGGGTCACCAGGATGGTGGTGATGTTCAAGCGTTGTTGCAGCTGACGGATTTCCACTTGCATCGACTCGCGCAATTTGGCGTCCAGCGCCGACAACGGTTCGTCGAGCAGCAGAATTTTCGGGTGATTGGCGATCGCGCGGGCAATTGCCACGCGCTGGCGTTGACCGCCGGAGAGTTTCGACACCGGACGGTCGATCATTTCCTGCAACTGAATCAGTTGCAGCAACTCCACCACTCGCGCCTGCTGATCGGCCTTGCTGACGCCACGCAGTTTCAGCGGATAGGCGATGTTCTCCCCCACCGTCATGTGCGGAAACAGCGCCAGCGATTGAAACACCATGCCGAAATTACGTTGATGCGCCGGGGTGTGGCCGATGTCTTCACCGTCCAGGCGAATCTCGCCGCCGCTCAGGGTTTCGAGCCCTGCAATCATGCGCAGCAAAGTGGTTTTGCCGCAGCCCGAAGGGCCGAGAAAACACACCAGTTTGCCCTCGGGCAAATGCAGGTTTACATCTTTTACCGCGCAGGCCGAGCCGTAATGTTTCTCGACGTTTTCCAGAATCAGACCAGTCATGTTGCACCTCAAGAATCAGAACGAAACGCCACCTTCACCGACCAGCTTCTCCAACGCCCAGATCAGGACGAAGTCGATCAGCACGATCAGCACGGCAAACGAGAAAACGGTAGGGTCGAGCGAAGACACGGTGCGGCTGTACATCCAGATCGGCACGGTCATGACGTCGATGGTGTAGAGGAAGTAGGTCACGGTGAATTCGTTGAACGAGACGATGAACGCCAGCAGCATGCCCGCCAGGATTCCCGACTTCATCAGCGGCACCACCACATCGATAATCGCCCGGGTCGGCGAGGCACCGAGCATCTGCGCGGCCTCTTCGACTTCGCTGCCGATGGACAGCATCGCCGCCGTGCAGTTTTTCACCACGAACGGTAACGCCAGGATCACGTGAGCAATCACCAACCGCGAGGTGGTCATTTGAAACGGCAGGCTGTCGAACACCAGCAGCAACGCTAGCCCCAACACCACCATCGGGAACACCAACGGCAACGACATCAATTGCAGCGCCACGGCTTTACCGCGGAACTCACAACGGGTCAGGGCATAAGCCGCCGGCACTGCGACAATCGTCGCAAACACCATGGTCAGGCACGCGACCATCAGGCTGGTGGTCATGACTTTGCCGAGGCTCAGCACATCGCTGGAATCCGGCGACACGAAGGTGTTCCAGGCAGCCTTGTACCATTGCAGGCTGTAGCTGCTCGGCGGGAAGTCGAGGTTCGACGCACCGCTGAACGACATCACGATCATCGTCAGGATCGGCAACACTGCCAACAGCAGAATGAAGCCCGACAGGATGCCGGCAAACTTGCCGGTCTCGCCGGGCAGCAGCCCATAACGCTTCTTGATCACAGAGCTCATTGCGAAGCCTCCAGCATGCGCCGACGACGGCCAGTGATGTATTCGGACAAGGTCATGATCGCGAGCGTGGTGACAATCAACACCACACCGGCAGCGGACGCGGCGGGCCAGTTCATCAGCGGAGCGATCTGGTCATGGACCATCACGGCCAGCATCGGCACGCGACGGCCACCGAGCAGCAACGGCACCACGAAGCTGCTGGCGTTGTAGGCGAACACCAACGTCGCGCCAGTGATGATCCCCGGCATACTCATCGGCAGCACCACCTGACGGAACACTTGCAAACGGCTGGCGCCCAGCGTGGCGGCGGCTTCTTCATAAGTACGGGCGACCCCGCGCATAGCGCTGGCTATCGGCAGCACGGCCAACGGGAACGCGGTTTGCACCAGGCCCATCAGTACGCCGTTCTGGTTGTACAGAAACATGATCGGTCGCTTGATCAGGCCCAGGCCCATCAGCGCCTGGTTGAGCATCCCGCCCGGGCCGAGAATCACCAGCCAGCCGTAGCTTTGCAGCAGCAGGTTGACCAGCAATGGCAGCAGCACCGCCGCGAGGAAGATCCGCCGTACGAAGGGTGAGGTCAGCCGCGACATGGTGTAGGCCACCGGAATCGCCAGCACCACCGCGATCACCGCGCTGATCAGCGCCAGACGCAGGGTCAGCAGCAAGGATTTGAGGTAATACGGTTCCAGCAATTGGGCATAACTGGCCAGGCTGAACCCGGTCCATTCCGCGCCCTTGGTGCCCACGCTCATGCGCAGTACCAAGAGGCTGGCGGCGATCAATACGCCCAGAAACAGCATCGACGGCGAGAGGAAAAACCAGGCACGCGTCGTCGGCGAAACACCCCGTTTGGTGCGCGATGGAGCGGCGCTTACCGGATGAGTCAAAGGTTGGTGTTCCATAGCAAAGGTCTCGTCAATGGAAGATCGTGGCGAGTGCTGCGCACTCGATCGCGGGCAAGCCTCGCTCCTACAGGTATTGCGACGCTCTTGTAGGAGCGAGGCTTGCCCGCGATGAGGTTCGAAGAACCTCCCTGCGATTCAGATCAGGAAGAAAAGATTTCCGTGTAACGACGAATCCATTGGTCATGCACGGAGGCCAGGAAGGCGTTGTCGTGCATGATCGCCTTCTCGGCAATCTGCTCCGGCGTGAGGATGTACGGGCTCTTGCGCGCTTCGGCGGAGATGATCGCCTTGGCGTTGACCGGACCGTTGTAGATGTCCTCAGCCATCTTGCCCTGCACCAGTGGGTCCAGAGAGTGGTTGATGAAGGCGTAGACCAGGTCGGTGTCACCCGGACGATTCTTCGGCATGACCGAGAGCATCAAGTCGGTGTAGAAACCTTCCTTCATGCCGAACGTGGCGCCCAGACCGTAGGCTGGATCGCGGATCTGTTTCGGGAAGAATGCCGGTGCGTACAAGCCACCCATGTCCAGGGAACCGGTGCGGAACAGTTCGGCGATCTGGTTCGGGTTTTCACCCAAGGTCACTACACGGTCCTTGAGCTCGGCGAGTTTCTTGAAGCCCGGTTCGATGTTGTGCTCGTCACCACCGGCCAGTTTGGCGGCGATGATGATCAGGTCCATCGCTTCGGTCCAGTTCGGCGGCGGCAGGAAGATGTTCGGCGACAGGTCGGCGTCCCACAGGGCGGCGTAGCTGTCCGGCGCTTCTTTAACGGTGCGGGTGCTGTAGACCAGACTGTTGCACCAGAGCAGGTAACCGATGCCGTGGCCATTAGCGCCGGTGCGGTATTTCTCCGGTACATCGACCAGGTTGGGGATGCGGTTGAGGTCGGGTTTTTCCAGCAGGTTGGCCGCGGCCAGACCTTCGGCGCCGACGCCGGCCAGGGTGATGATGTCGTACTGCGGACGATCACCAGCGGCCTTGAGTTTGGCGACCATTTCCGAGGTACTGCCGGTGCGGTCAGCAATGACCTTGCAGCCGTACTTGTCCTCGAAGGTTGCCGCGATATTGCGCAGTGCCGCGAGGCCGGTGTCATCGGACCAGGTCAGCAAACGCAAGGTCTTGCCCTGGAAGCGTGTGTCACTGGCGTTGGCCCGGATGAAGGGCATGCTCATGGCCGCCGCAGCTACCGACGCCACGCCCACGGTTTTGATGAATTGACGTCTGTTTAAATCATGCTCGCCCATGAAGGACTCCCTTTGTTTTTTTAAGTATGAGGTTGGTCGCAACCGTTGCATCCGCGCGGTCAGATCGGCTTAAAGTCCCCGGTTTCAAAGGGTTTGAGCTGAAATGACCGCTTCATCCTGAGGTCGTGCAAAACACCTGACTATCGAAAAAAACTCATTGTAGCCATGACGTCAGTGCATGCCTCATCAAGAGGCAGGTACTGACCGTTTTCGAGCCGTCAGAGCGCCCGAATCACGTGTTTGATTTCCTGGAAAGCCTGCAAACCCCACGGCCCCAACTCGCGGCCGATGCTGCTCTGTTTATAACCTCCCCAGGCGGTCTGCGGGAAGATCACTTGCGGCGCGTTGATCCACACAAGCCCCGCCTGCAAAGCGTTGGCAACCCGGTCTGCAGCTTCCGCGTCGCGAGTGACGACGCTGGCCACCAGACCGAACTGGCTGTCGTTGGCCAGGGCAATCGCCTCGGCTTCAGAGGCAAAATTGCGCACGCAGATCACCGGCCCGAAGATCTCTTCACACCACAACGCACTGTCCAAGGGCACATCAGTGAAAATCGTCGGCTGCAAAAAATAGCCGCGCGGCAGGTCTGCCGGACGATTGCCGCCGCACATCAGCTTGGCGCCAGCACTCAAACCGCGATCGATGTGGCCGAGCACACGCTGGTATTGCGCCTGATTGACCAGTGCGCCCATCTCCACGTTCGGATCGAACGGGTCGGCCACGCGAATGGCTTCGGTGCGGGCCTTCAAACGAACAAGAAATTCATCCGCCAGTTCATCAGCGACCAGCACACGGCTGGTGGCCGAACACATTTGCCCGGCGTTGAAGAAACCACCGCCACAGGCCACTTCCACGGCCAGTTCGATGTCGGCGTCTTTGAGCACCAGCAGCGAGGATTTACCGCCCAGTTCCAGGCTCACGCCTTTGACGGTTTCCGCCGCGCGTTGCATGACCTGCACGCCGACGGCGTTGCTGCCAGTGAAGGAAATCTTGGCCACGCGCGGGTCGGCCGACAACGGCGCGCCGACGGCCAGGCCGGTGCCGCAGACCAGGTTGAACACACCCTTGGGCAGACTGGCCTCAGCGATGATCGCCGCCAGTTCCAGTTCTGGCAGCGGTGTCACTTCGGACGGCTTGAGCACCACGCAGCAACCGGCGGCCAGGGCCGGGGCGAGTTTCCAGGCGGTGGTGACCATCGGGAAGTTCCACGGCACGATCAGGCCCACTACGCCGCAAGGTTCGCGGCGCACACGAGCGCTGAAATCGTCGGTAGGCAACTCGACATTGCTGTCCTGCCTGGCGTCCAGACCTTCGGCTAAACCGGCGTAATAGTCGAACGTGGCGATCACGTCATCGACGTCGATGGCCGCTTCGAACAGTGGTTTTCCGTTGTTGCTCGACTGCAAGTGCATCAACTGTTCACGACCGGCCTGCACCCCCGCAGCGATTCTGCGCAGGATCGCGCCGCGCTCGGTGCCGGTGGTTTTCGACCATTGCTTGAAGGCGTTGGTCGCGGCAGTAACGGCGTGATCGACCGCGCGCTCATCGCCGCCATTAACGGTGGTCAACAGGGCTTCGGTCGCCGGGTTGATCACCCGCAAATGTTCGTTGCCGGCCGACCATTGGCCATCGATGAACAGACCGTCCAGTGCCGTTGGGAAAGTCATGCGGAAAGTCATTTCGATACCGCCTTCATCCACTGGGTCTGATCGATTTCAATCAGGGTCGGGCCCTGGCGATCGGCGGCGGCACGCAGTGCGCTGCGCAGTTGTTCGACACCGTTGATGGCTTCGGCTGCACAGCCCAGCGCCTTGGCGACACCGATGAAGTCCGGGGTGTAGATGTCCACGCCAACCGGCTCGATGGCGCGGTTGACCATGTATTTCTTGATCTCTTCGTAGCCCTGGTTATTCCACAGCAGGACGATCACCGGGGTGCGCGCTTCCACGGCGCTGGCCAGTTCCGGCAGGGTAAATTGCAGGCCACCGTCGCCGATCAGGCACACCACTGGAGGCCGAACACCCCCTTCGACGCTACCGCCGAGCCAGGCGCCGATCGCCGCCGGCAAGGCATAACCGAGGGTGCCGTAACCGGTGGACGAGTTGAACCAGCGACGCGGACGTTCCGGGTTGAACGTCAGGTTGCCGGTGTACACCGGTTGGGTCGAATCGCCGACGAATACCGCGTCTGGCAGTTCGTGCAGGACGGTTTCCAGGAAGCGGGTCTGGGCCAGGGTCGGAGCGTCCCAGGTGGCGGCCAGTTCGTCTCGCAAGCGTGCGGCACGGACTTGGCCCCAATCGTTACGGCGCTCGGCCAGCGAGTGATGGGACAGTCCGCTCAGCAAGGCTTGAGCCGCGTTGCGCGAGTCGGCCACCAACGCGACCTTTGGCGGGTAATTACGCACGGTCTGGTCAGCGTCGATGTCTACACGCAGCAGCACACCGGGAATCTCGAAACCGCCCGCGAAGGTGATGTCGTAATCGGTCTCGGCCAGCTCGGTGCCGATTGCCAATACCACGTCAGCCTCGGCCACCAGAGCGCGAGTGGCGGCCAGGCTCTGGGTTGAGCCGATCAGCAACAGATGGTTGGATTCGAGCATGCCTTTGGCATTGATGGTCAAGGCCACCGGGGCGTCCAGCAGTTCGGCCAGTTCAGTCAACTCGGCGGCGGCATCGATGGCGCCGCCACCGGCGAGAATCAGTGGGCGCTTGGCACCGGCCAACAGCGCGGTCATGCGGCTGATGGCGCTCGGCGAGGCACCGGCGCGGTCGATGTTCACCGGGAGACTGCTGAGCAGGTCGTCGGCCTCTTCAACCAGCACGTCCAACGGAATTTCAATGTGCACCGGGCGCGGACGACCGGCCTGGAACAGGGCAAAAGCACGGGCCAGCACGCCCGGCAATTCAGCCGCCGACATCAAGGTGTGGGAGAACGCCGCCACGCCGCCGACCAATGCGCTCTGGTTCGGCAGCTCGTGGAGCTTGCCGCGACCGCCGCCCAACTGGCTGCGCGATTGCACGCTGGAGATCACCAGCATCGGGATTGAGTCGGCGTAGGCCTGGCCCATGGCGGTGGTGATGTTGGTCATGCCAGGGCCGGTGATGATGAAGCACACACCCGGCTTGCCGCTGGTGCGAGCGTAACCGTCGGCCATGAAACCGGCGCCCTGTTCGTGACGCGGAGTGACGTGGTTGATGCTCGAACGGGCCAGCCCGCGGTACAGCTCCACGGTGTGAACCCCGGGAATGCCGAACACCTGCTCGACCCCGTAATCTTCGAGTAACTTGACCAATACTTCGCCGCACGTCGCCATGTCTTTGCCCTTCTTGTTCGTTTGAGACGCCGGGCCTGCGCAGTGTTTATGATGCGTGGGCAGGTCCAGGGATGGCCTCATTGGAACGGGCGACACGTAGCCGCAACAATGGATAAAAAGTCATACTAGCCATGTCCTCACGTCATACCTTGGATCCCAATGAAACGACTGCCTCCCCTGCCGGCGCTGCACACTTTTCTGATCACCGCGCAGTGCTGCAACTTCACCCGGGCTGCCGAACAGCTGTACATCACCCAAGGTGCGGTGAGTCGGCAGATCGCCGGGCTGGAAGCACATCTGGGTTATGAACTGTTCATCCGCCAGGCCCGGGGCCTTGACCTGACCGCCGAAGGACAGGAGTGGCTGCCACGGGTGCAGCAGATTTTCGGCTTGATCGACGAGGCGGTGGAGCAGATCGGCGAGAAGCGCGAAACCCTGCAACTCAAGGCCCCGACGTGTGTCATGCGCTGGCTGTTGCCGCGGCTGTTGCAGTGGCAAAGGGAGCGCCCGGACGTGCCGGTGGAATTGACCACCACGGTCAAACACGGCGTGGACTTTCATCGCGAGCAATTCGATGCAGCGGTGATGTACGGTGCACCGCCGGACGGTTCATTGGTGTCCCAACACCTGTTTGATGAACAGCTGACGCCGGTCTGTTCCAAGCCGTTGCTCGACGGGACGGTGCCGCTGCTGACGCCGGAGGATCTGGAGCAGCACATGTTGCTGCACCCGACCCGGGATGAACGAGACTGGAAGGCCTGGCTGGCAACGGCTGATATTCGCCTGAGCAATGTCGGCAAGGGCCAGCATTTCGAAACGCTGGATCTGGCGATGTCGATGGCGTCCCAAGGGACCGGCGTGGCGATCGGGGATTGGTCGTTGATTGGTGATGATTTGAGCGCCGGGCGGCTGGTCATGCCGTTTGACTTGAAGGTGAAGACGGGGTTGGCGTATTACCTGGTTTTCCCCGAGAAACCCGGGCCTTCGCCGAAGTTGAGGGAATTGATGGGGTGGTTGGTGGAGCAGGCTCAGGCGCGTTGAGCCGAACCCTGTAGCAGTTGGCGAAGCCTGCGTTCGGCTGCGCAGCAGTCGCAAAACCAGACACCTCCGTGTGTCAGAAAAATCGTGGGTATCGGGTTTACGACTGCTTCGCAGCCGAACGCAGGCTGCGCCAGCTGCTACAGGTTTGCGGTGTTGCGGGAATCAGTAGCCCACTGTAAACCGCTGCCGCGAATGTGTCGGTGTTTCCACTTCATCGAGCATTGCAATCGCATAATCAGCAAACGTGATCCAGCTCCGCCCTGCACTGCTCACCAACAAATCATCCTTACCAACCCGAAACGCCCCCGTACGCTCCCCCTCAACAAACTCCGCCGACGGCGACAGGAAGGTCCAGTCCAGCTCCTTTTCCTGACGCAGGTTTTCAAGAAACAAAGCGCCTGCACCCGCCTCAGCCTTGTACGCCTGCGGAAATCCTTCGCTGTCGATGACGCGGGTTCCGTCCGGCAGCAACAGCGAACCGGCACCGCCCACCACCAGCAGACGTTTCACGCCGGCCTTTTTCATTGGACTGACCACGGCGCTGGCAGGAAGCGTCGTGAAGTGCGCGGCGCTGATCACCACGTCATGGCCAGCGACTGCCGCTTGCAAGGCTTCGGCGTCGAGCGCATCAACATTTTTGCTGACCACTCCGGCACGCTGGCCGATCTTCGAGGTGTCGCGGGCGATGGCCGTAACGCTGTGACCACGACGCAGCGCTTCTTCCAGCAGTTGGCTACCGGCACGACCGGTGGCACCAATGATTGCGATCTTGCTCATGACGTTCTCCAGTGTGGATCAGTGTGAGTGGGTGAATCGGGTTACCACTTCATCTCGCCCTTGGCGACTTTGGCACTCAGTTCCAGAGAGCTTTCTTCACCCAGTGTCGGGTAGCGTTTTTTCATCGCGGCGATCAGCGCGGCGGCGTCTTTTGCCTTGGCGGTTTCTTCGTCGAAAGCCTTGATGTAATCGGCGGTGAACTGCACAGCGGCCAGCGAACGGACGCTCTCACCCAGGTAATGACCCGGCACGATGGTTGTCGGCTTCAAGGTTTCAATGGCGTGCAGCGTCGTCAGCCAATCGGCATGGGACTGCGACGTCTGGGTGTCGGCCATCCACACGTGAATGTTTTCTGCGACGACGACGCCACCGACCACGGCCTTGATCGAAGGGATCCAGACAAAGGTGCGATCCGGTTGCTTGCCGTCAAGACCCACCACCTGCAGTTTCTGTCCTTCGAGCATCAGGCTGTCGCCCTTGAGTGCATCCGGCACGATGGTTTTGGCCGGTACGTCGGTGCCCATTTTCGGGCCCCAGAACGCCAGTTTGCCGTCGACGGTTTTTTTGATGTGATCCACGGTCGGCTGCGAGGCGAGCACTTTGGCTTTGGGGAATGCGGCGGTCAGGGTGTCGAGGCCGAAGTAGTAATCCGGGTCGCCGTGGCTGATGTAGATGGTGGTCAGTTGCTTGCCGCTGGCGCGGATTTTTTCGACCACGTGCTCGGCCTGGGATTTGCCGAATTGTGCATCCACCAAAATCGCGTCTTTCTCGCCGCTGACCAACACCGAGGTCACCGGGAAGATCGCCTTGTCGCCCGGGTTGTAGACATCCAGGGTCAGGGTCGATGCCGCCGCTGCGTGGGCGGCGAAACCGAGGGTGGCGGTGGCCAGCAAAATACGTTTAAGCGAGGTGAAGCCGATCATCTGTTGCTCCGTTGTCCGAATGCCATGCTTGGCGATGGGACAGAGCTTAGTTGCATGACTCAGTACAAAAAATGCGATGCTGGAACATAGTTTGTTTCTGAAAGTGGTCAAATCATGGATCGTCTACAAGCAATGCGGGTGTTCGTCACGGTGGTTGACCTCGGCAGCCAGTCGGCCGCCGCCGATCATCTGGACCTGTCACGGCCCGTGGTTTCGCGCTATCTCGCGGAGCTGGAGGATTGGGTCGGCGCACGCCTGATGCACCGCACTACGCGCAAGTTGAGCCTGACCGCCGCCGGCAGTGAAATCCTGCCCCGTTGTCGGCAAATGCTCGACCTGTCCACGGACATGCAAGCCGCCGTCAGCGAACCGGACGATGCGCCGCGCGGCGTGTTGCGAATCAGCGTCAGCACGTCGTTCGGTCAGGCACAACTGGCGGATGCCATGGCCGCTTACGTCAAACGTTACCCCGGCGTCAGCATCGACCTGCAGATGCTCGACCGCACGGTGAACCTGGTGGATGAGCGCATTGATCTGGCGATTCGCACCAGCAACGACCTGGACCCGAACCTGATCGCGCGGCGGCTGACGGTCTGCCGCTCGGTGATCTGCGCCTCCCCCGCTTACCTGCTCGAGCACCCGACGCCACTGCGGGTCGAGGACCTCAGCCAGCACAATTGCCTGACTCACTCCTACTTCGGCAAAAGCCTCTGGCATTTCGAGGAGGACGGTGAGCAGGTGTCAGTGCCGGTGCAGGGCAACATCAGCGCCAACGAAGCCAGCACGCTATTGCGCGCGACGATGGCCGGCGCCGGGGTGGCGATGCTGCCCAGTTATCAGGCCGGTGTGCCTATCCACAGCGGCGAATTGATCCGCCTGCTGCCCCACGCCGAACCTCGGCAAATGAATGTCTACGCGGTGTATGCCTCACGCAAACACATGCCGGCGACACTGCGCAGCATGCTGGATTTTCTGGTGCTCAGATTTCCGGAAGAGCCGGCGTGGGATGTGGGGCTTTAAGGAGAGATCGTTCCCACGCTCTGCGTGGGAATGCCTCAACGGACGCTCCGCGTTCGGCTTCAGATGGGACGCGGAGCGTCCCGGGCTGCATTCCCACGCGGAGCGTGGGAACGATCAATCGGGCATACAGGGCCCGACTGGCTGGCAACTCACTGGCGCTGACCTATGCTGAAAGCAGTACCGAAGGGTATTCGTTCAGAGGTCAACGCCATGAACATCAAAACAAGAAGATACCTCGCCATTTTCATCACCTGCGCGGCCACGCTCGCGCTGTATGGCACCGCAGCCTGGCGCGTCGAGCAGTTGCGACAACTGCCCCGTGAATACGCGAGCTGCAACTTCGAGCGCTGCATTCCCCACAACGCGACCCTCAACGCCCTCCGGTAACGAAGGAGATCAGGCCTTGTTGTCCTGATCGGCCTTCAAACGGTCGCGAAATGCCTTGGGCGAGATCCCCACTCGACGCCGGAACAGGCGCGTGAAGTTGGTCGGATCAGAGAACCCCAACACGTCGGACATCTCATAAATGGTCATGCTGGTATAGGTCAGCAAGCGCTTGGCCTCCAGCAACTGACGCTCGTGCATGATCTGCAACGCCGGTTGTCCCGCCAGCTCTCGGCAGGTGCCGTTGAGGTGGGACACGGAAATCCCCAGCCGATGGGCCAAGTCCTCGACCTTGACGTGTTGGCGATAGGTCTCTTCCACCAGTTGGATAAAACCGTTGAGGTATTCCCGGGCACGCTGCGGACGCTGGCTGGCGTTGCGGCGGGAAATCACCTGGCGGCTGACCCACACCATGATCACGCCGACCAGCGAATGCATGAGCATTTCGCGAGCTGGTTGGTGGCCGGTGTATTCGTCTTGCAGCGCTGAAAACACGCTGTTGAGGTATTCGCCTTCCTTGCCCGCGAGATAACTTTCGGCCTGCGCCAGGGCGTTCACAGCATTGCCCAGTTGCGCCTGAAGATGGGCGACCAGCGGCGCGGCAAGGGTCACCACAAACCCTTCGACGTCCTCGGAAAACCGATAGCCATGCACCGATAACGGCGGCAAAACCAGGATCGCCGGTTCGGTCAATTGCGTACGTTTGCCTTCGATTTCAAGCTCTGCCTGACCTTTGAATACGAAGAGCAACTGACACAAATCGGCGTGGCGGTGGGGTTTGATTTCCCATTGATGTTCGCGGCTGTGTTTGGAAATGGTTTCACAGTGCAGCAAGTCCGGGGTTGGCCAATCCAGGCTTTCACCGTAGAGCTTGAACACTGGAATCGAAGGTAGGTCAGGCTTGTTCATCACTTCAATCCAGGCCTCGGGGGTAGCGGGCGATAATCGCACCGATTGGCAGAATGTACAGATATCGGCTCAGTTTTCCCCTTCAATTGACAGACTCTCGGGGGAAAAATGCAAGCACTCGATCCATAAAAATAATTCACCGGGCATGGTCGCGTGGCACTTGCGAGTCTTGAAAACAATGAAAACGCTGAAAACTCAAATCGCCATCATCGGCGCTGGCCCCTGAGGTCACCCCCAACCTCATGGCCGCTCGTCGGGAGGCGCGGTGGGTGTGGCGTTGATGTCTGCACTGCTGCTGGCGTTGTTGCAGGACTCAAATTTCGCCCACTTGGCAGGCTCTTCGATGATTGCCGAGGGCAGTTCGGGGAATGTGCTGCTAGACGGCTTGAACGCCGCGCCGGGGGATGCGCAGAACGCCTTGCGCGCCGAACTGCTGATGACCTTCCGGCATTTGTTGATGGTCAGCGCGGCGGTGTCGCTGCTGGGGCTGGCGGCAGCGATTGCGATGCCGAACAGGGTGTTGCGTGGGCGGGAAGATAAGGTTCGCTGATCTCTGATACCGATCGTTCCCACGCTCTGCGTGGGAATGCAGCCCGGGATGCTCCGCGTCCCAGCCGAAGCGGACGCAGAGCGTCCATTGAGGCATTCCCACGCAGAGCGTGGGAACGATCAACAGCTGCTACCCACGCCGGTTGAGGCTCACTGCCTTGCGCGCAGCTGCTGCTGCAGATTCTGGATCTGCGCTTGAAGGGTGTTGATGTTGCGGGTGACCTGGCCACGGAAAGCGTCAAATTCGGCGGTGTTGGTCGCCCCTTGGGCAGGGGCCGGGCGATTGTCCTGTTCGCTTTTGAGCACAATGACTTCCTGCTCCAGACGCTCGATGGCAGCGCTCGGGTTGCCTTGCTTCTTCAGCGCGACGATGTCGGCGCCGAGGCTTTTCAGCTGTGCGTCGAATTTGTCTGTGTCCGCCGGCGCGCTTTTCAGCACGGCCACATCGCTGTTCAAGACTTTGACCTGAGCCTGTAATTGAATGGTGGCGGTCTGTTGCTCAGTGGTCTGAGCGGTCATCTGCGCCAAGCGTTTGTCCAGCTCGGTGCTCTGAGCGGTCATCTGCGCCAGGCGCTTGTCCAGCTCCGAAGTCTGGCCGGCAACGCCTTGCTGTTGTTTGCTCTGATCCTGAAGTTTGCTTTCCAGCTGCTTGATTTGCAGCTTCAAGGCTTCGCTGTCGCTGCTGACGTTGGTCTGGCTGGCTACAACCTTACCGGAAATGTCCTGCAAGCGCCCCGCCGCATCCTCACTGATACGCGCGAAACTTTCCTGGGTCGCCACCAATTGCTGTTCCATCAGCGAGAGCTGCTGAAAGCTCCACCAGGCAAGACCTGCAAAAGCAAAGAACAAGGCACCCACCAATGCCCACAGCGGGCCGGTGCTCGCGCTTTTGACGTTGACTACTGGCGCGGTCCGCGAATGCACGGAGGTGCGAGCGGTGGTCGGAAAATCATCGTCGTCGAGGCTTTTGGCACGCAGGCTCGGTACATCGTCGAAGTCGTCGTTGGCATCGTTACGCATGGACATTGAGTCAACCTTTGTGGAACGCGGTGATGGCTTGATGCGGCGCAGTATAACCCCCACTGCCGCATCGATTGACCCTGAACCCCGAACTCGGTTCAGTGTTGCCGCTCGTAACCCTGAGTCAGTGAATGTCCTGGGCCTTCCACCAGCCACAGAATTCATCGAGGGCGGTCCAGAGACTGACTTTGGGATCGTAGTCCAGATATTGCTGGGCGCGGCTGATGTCCAGGGTGAAATTTTTGTTCATGACCTGCATGCCCAGGCGCGACAGGGTCGGTTCGGGACGACCCGGCCACACCTTGCACACCCCCTCGTTGAGCGCCGCCACGGCGTAGGCCAAACCGTAGGAACGGTATCGGGTGACCTGTGGGACTTCCATCTTGCGCATCACGTAATTGACCACGTCCCACAGCGGAACCGGCGCGCCGTTGCTGATGTTGTAGGCCTTGCCCAAGGCCGAACCGCTGGCCAGCAAACTGCTGAGCAACGCTTCATTGAGGTTCTGCACGCTGGTGAAATCGACCTTGTTCAGGCCGTTGCCGATGATGGCGAGCCGTCCCTTGCGCTGCATTTTCAGCAATCTCGGGAAGATGCTCATGTCGCCGGCCCCTGTCACGAAACGCGGGCGCAGGGCAAGGGTTTCGAGGCCGAACTCCTGAGCGCCGAAAACCTTTTGCTCAGCCAGGTACTTGGTGGCGGCGTAGGGATGTTTGAAGCGCTTGGGCACCTGTTCTTCGGTCAGGCCCAGGTGATCGCGACCATCAAAGTAAATCGACGGCGACGACACGTGCACCAGTCGTCGAACCCGCTGTTTCAGGCAGGCCTCGACCACGTTTTCCGTGACCTGCACGTTGCCTTGATGAAAGTCCTGATAACGCCCCCACAAGCCGACCGCGCCGGCGCAATGCACCACGGCTTCGACGTCTGAGCACAGGTCGCGCGCCAGTTCCGGCTCGCTCAAGTCGCCCTGGATGAACTCGGCGCCACGGCGCACCAGATGCTCCACACTTTCGGCCCGGCGACCGTTGACCCGCACGTCCAGGCCTTGCTCCAGGGCGAAACGCGCAAAGCGCCCGCCGATGAAGCCGCTTGCGCCGGTGACCAGAATCTTCATGAATTGCTCCGAATATTTCGTTTTGCGTTTTGCATATAGCGTAGGGCGTGAGGACTTGACGCTGCCCATCAGTCCAACGGCACCAGCCATTGCTTTGACGAGCGCACCAACTGATCGGTCAGTAACCCCAGTAACTGACCGCCATTGCGCCAATGATGCCAGTACAGCGGCACATCGATCGGCTTATCTGGCAGAAGCTCCACCAATACGCCGCGCTCCAGTTGCTCGCGCACCTGCAGTTCAGGCACCAGGCCCCAACCGAGTCCCGCTTCTATGAGACGGATGAAGCCTTCGGACGAGGGGCATAGATGGTGTTCGAATCCGCCATCGACGCCGAGGGAGGCGAGGTAGCGATGCTGTAGGAAATCGTCAGGGCCAAAGACCAGCGCTGGCGTTTTCGACAACAGATCGGCACGCACACCTTCAGGAAAATGCCGGGCAATGAACGTCGGACTGGCCAACGCACGGTAGCGCATGGCCCCCAGCAAAACGCTGCGCGCGCCGGCCACCGGTCGCTCACTGGCGCAGACACACGCCGCGACTTCACCGGCGCGCATGCGTTTGAGGCCGACGGTCTGGTCTTCGACCACCAGATCGAGCAGCAGATGCTGCTGCGCGCAAAAATCCGCGACCGCCACGGCCCACCACGTGGCGAGGCTGTCGGCATTCAAAGCGATGCGCAGGCGTTCGGGCAAGCCTTCTTCGTCGAGTGCCGGCACCAGGGTTTGCAAGTCACGTTCAAGCAAACGCACCTGCTGCACATGGTTGAGCAGTCGTCGGCCGATTTCGGTGGGCGCCGGCGGTGTAACGCGCACCAGAACCGGTTGACCGACCCGCGCCTCGAGCAATTTGATGCGTTGAGAGATCGCCGACTGGGACAAACCCAACACCTGCGCAGCACGTTCGAAACCGGCCTGCTCAACCACCGCAGCCAAGGCAGAAAGCAATTTATAGTCGAACATCAGTTTTCCTAATGAGCGATCAGCATGATTGGTTTTTCTTATACAGCGTTGCACCGGAGAATGGCCAGCAAGAACTCTTGAACAAGGATCATCGACATGGCTGGCGAAACTTCATTGGCAACCCTGCTGCGCAGCATGAGCCCGCAACTCAACGTCGGCGAATACGTGTTCTGCACCCTGCGCGACGGCAAGTTGCCCGCGGGCCTTGAGATCGTCGGCAGTTTCCGCGAGCAGGAAGGTCTGACAGTGATTCTGGAACGTTCCCACGCCGAGAAGGCCGGTTTCAGTTTCGATTACATCGCGGCCTGGATCACCTTGAACGTGCACTCGGCCCTCGAAGCCGTCGGCCTGACCGCCGCGTTCGCCACGGCATTAGGCCAGGCCGGCATCAGTTGCAACGTGATTGCCGGCTATTACCACGACCATTTATTCGTCGGCCAGGCCGATGCCGAACGCGCCCTGCACGTGCTGCGGGATCTGGCGGCCAACGCGGAGTAAACATCTTATGTGGCAAAGTTATGTGAACGGCCTGTTGGTGGCCGCAGGGCTGATCATGGCGATCGGTACTCAGAATGCGTTTGTGTTGGCTCAGAGCCTTAGGCGCGAACATCATCTGCCCGTGGCGGCACTTTGCGTGACCTGCGATGCCTTGCTGGTGGCCGCCGGGGTATTCGGCCTGGCGACGGTGCTGGCGCAGAACCCGACGTTGCTGGCAGTCGCCCGTTGGGGTGGCGCGGCGTTTCTGATTTGGTATGGCAGCCTGGCGTTGCGTCGGGCCTTCTCGAAACAGAGCCTGCAACAAGGTGAAAACAAGACCGTGCGTTCGCTGCGCGCGGTGATGCTCAGCGCTCTGGCCGTGACCTTGCTCAACCCGCACGTTTATTTGGATACGGTGCTGCTGATCGGCTCCCTCGGCGCACAACAAACAGAGCCCGGCGCTTATGTGGTGGGAGCCGCGAGTGCGTCGTTGTTGTGGTTTTTTACCTTGGCATTAGGCGCCGCATGGTTGGCGCCATGGCTGGCCCGGCCAAGCACCTGGCGGATTCTCGATCTGTTGGTAGCGGTGATGATGTTTGCAGTGGCCTTTCAATTAATCGCTGGCTGATTATTCCAAAAGCCTCTGGAACCTCTATTCCACACAGTTGTTGCGTGGTTATGCCGCACCCCCGGTGCTATGATCCGAACCCGGCGCCGCAAAGAGTACAAACTCCCCGGCGCTTGTCTGGCCGCCCGTGATCGGCCTTGCGCTCACCGCAACTGACCTGATTAGGAGAATCATCATGGCTTTCGAATTGCCGCCGCTGCCTTACGCACACGATGCCCTGCAGCCGCACATTTCCAAGGAAACTCTGGAATACCACCACGACAAGCACCACAACACCTACGTCGTGAACCTGAACAACCTGGTGCCAGGCACCGAGTTCGAAGGCAAGACTCTGGAAGAAATCGTCAAGTCTTCCTCGGGCGGCATCTTCAACAACGCCGCTCAGGTCTGGAACCACACTTTCTACTGGAACTGCCTGGCGCCAAACGCCGGCGGTCAACCAACCGGCGCACTTGGCGACGCCATCAACGCAGCCTTCGGTTCGTTCGACAAGTTCAAGGAAGAGTTCAGCAAGACGTCCATCGGCACCTTCGGTTCCGGTTGGGGCTGGCTGGTGAAAAAGGCTGACGGTTCCCTGGCCCTGGCCAGCACCATCGGTGCCGGCAACCCGCTGACCAACGGCGACACCCCGCTGCTGACCTGCGACGTCTGGGAACACGCTTACTACATCGACTACCGCAACCTTCGTCCAAAATACGTCGAAGCGTTCTGGAACCTGGTCAACTGGAAATTCGTGGCTGAGCAGTTCGAAGGTAAAACCTTCACCGCTTAAGATCGACGCCAGTCAAAAAACCCGGCTTTTGCCGGGTTTTTTTTTGGGCCAGGAAAAGTCTTGCGGCGGCAGTTGGACCACCTTCGCGAGCAGGCTCGCTCCCACAAGGACACCACTGCACCTGTGGGAGCGGGCTTGCTCGCGAAGAACGATGACGCGGTAGAACTGACTGAACGCCTATTCCTGCGGGTCGACGATATCCAGCGCCCGATTAACGGCTAAGTCCGCCAACATGACGATCTGCGCAATGGCCAACGCGGTACTGCGCTGGGAGCCGCTCAGGTAGGTGGCGAAATCGCTGGCCAGAACACTTGCCGAGGCCAATGACTCACAGGCGTGGGCCAGGAGGGATTCGGTGTTCATGTCCGGGGAGATCAGGAACATGGGGCTGGGGTTGTAGGGTTTGGAGCTGTTGAAGGGGGGATCGGGGATTAATTTATCCAAGGGAATGCCTATGACGTTGGGTGCCATTCCCTCGCCGTTTCTCACGCGACGAAGAGGTGGCAGCTATGTGCGAGGTGAGAAACCGGTCATAGACACCCGGCCAGACCGAAGTCTGCCCGCACACAGCCGCCATAACGCATATGCAGCAGATAAGCTGGCGGCAATTATGCGGATACTGGCGATGGATGACTATGACTTGCCGGGTTCTCACACCCGATCGCTGAGTTTTCAGCGACACCCAAAAGGTTATTGAACCCGCTTCCTACGGGCAACCTGAAAACCTCGTGGGAAAGGTCTGGTTTTTTTACCGCTGTTTAAACGGACGCATCCGTTGCCTGTGCGGCCGCTATCGCGAGCAAGCTCGCTCCCACATTCAAAACGTGTACATCAGCAGAAACCAGAGCAATTTCCCACGATGAAACCAGCCTTCAGCCCCTTGCCCCAACGCCACAGCCGTCTAACATCAATCAAACGGAAAATATGTCCACATCCCCCTCAAGTTGAAGGACTCAACAACCGACACAGTACAACTAGCGCAAATACTCCATACGACAGCATTTCGGCCAAGCTACAGGCAAAACCCTATGTGATTGATTGTCCCTTTGACTGACATCACCGGATTGCCAATACTCATGGCAACTTGACGCTACCCGCACGGAACAAGGAATGACTCTTTGAAGCTGGAACTCAAGAACAGCTTGTCGGTGAAGTTGCTCCGGGTCGTGCTCCTGTCGGCATTGATCGTCGGCGTGGTCTTGAGCTGCGCTCAGATCGTTTTCGATGCCTATAAAACACGCCAGGCCGTGGCCAGCGATGCCCAACGCATCCTCGACATGTTCCGCGACCCCTCGACCCAGGCCGTCTACAGCCTGGACCGCGAGATGGGCATGCAGGTTATCGAAGGCCTGTTTCAGGACGACGCAGTGCGCAAGGCCTCCATTGGCCATCCCAACGAGGCCATGCTCGCGCAAAAGTCTCGCGAGTTGCAGCATTCCGGCAGTCGCTGGCTGACCGACCTGATCCTCGGCAAGGAACGCACCTTCACCACCCAACTGGTGGGTCGCGGCCCTTACAGCGAGTATTACGGCGACCTGAGCATTACGCTCGACACCGCCACCTACGGCCAGGGTTTCATCGTCAGTTCGGTGATCATTTTCATCTCCGGCGTATTGCGTGCCATGGCCATGGGGCTGGTGCTGTACCTGGTCTATCACTGGCTGCTGACCAAACCGCTGTCGCGAATCATCGAGCACCTCACGGAAATCAATCCGGACCGCCCCAGCGAACACAAAATCCCGCTGCTCAAGGGGCATGAAAAGAACGAATTGGGGATCTGGATCAGCACCGCCAACCAGTTGCTCGAGTCCATCGAGCGCAACACCCATTTGCGCCACGAAGCGGAAAACAGCCTACTTCGCATGGCCCAGTACGACTTCCTTACCGGTCTGCCGAACCGCCAGCAATTGCAGCAGCAACTGGACAAAATTCTGGTAGACGCCGGCAAGTTGCAACGTCGGGTCGCGGTATTGGTGGTCGGCCTGGACGATTTCAAAGGCATCAACGAACAATTCAGCTACCAGACCGGCGACCAACTGCTGCTGGCCCTCGCCGATCGCCTGCGAGCTCACAGCGGACGCCTCGGCGCCCTCGCCCGCCTTGGTGGCGACCAGTTCGCCCTGGTTCAGGCCGATATCGAACAACCCTACGAAGCGGCCGAACTGGCCCAAAGCATTCTCGATGACCTGGAAGCGGCGTTCGCCCTCGACCATCAAGAGATTCGCCTGCGCGCCACCATCGGCATCACCCTGTTCCCCGAGGACGGTGACAGCACCGAAAAACTGCTGCAAAAAGCCGAGCAGACCATGACCCTGGCCAAGACTCGCTCGCGCAACCGTTATCAGTTCTATATCGCCAGCGTCGACACCGAGATGCGCCGACGTCGCGAGCTGGAAAAAGACCTGCGCGACGCCTTGGCCCGTAACCAGTTGTACCTCGTCTACCAGCCGCAGATCAGCTATCGCGATCACCGAGTGGTGGGTGTCGAGGCGTTGATTCGCTGGCAGCATCCCGAGCACGGGCTGGTTCCGCCAGACTTGTTCATCCCCCTGGCCGAGCAGAACGGCACCATCATCGCCATCGGTGAATGGGTGCTGGATCAGGCGTGCAAGCAATTGCGCGACTGGCATGACCAGGGTTTTGTCGACCTGCGCATGGCGGTAAACCTGTCCACGGTGCAACTGCACCACGCCGAGTTGCCACGGGTGGTCAACAACCTGCTGCAGATGTACCGCCTGCCGCCCCGCAGCCTGGAGCTGGAAGTCACCGAAACCGGCCTGATGGAAGACATCAGCACGGCTGCCCAGCACCTGCTCAGCCTGCGCCGCTCCGGTGCGCTGATCGCGATCGACGACTTCGGCACCGGTTACTCGTCATTGAGCTATCTGAAAAGCCTGCCGCTGGACAAGATCAAGATCGACAAGAGCTTCGTTCAGGATCTGCTCGATGACGACGACGATGCGACCATCGTTCGGGCCATCATCCAGCTGGGCAAGAGCCTGGGCATGCAGGTGATTGCCGAAGGCGTGGAAACCGCCGAGCAAGAGGCCTACATCATCTCCGAAGGCTGTCACGAAGGTCAGGGCTATCTCTACAGCAAACCGCTGCCGGCGCGGGAATTGAGCGCGTATCTGAAACAGGCTCAGCGCAGTAACGCGGCTATTTTGTAAACATCACAAGATCGCAGCCTCGTTTCACTCTGTAGCAGCTGTCGAGTGAAACGAGGCTGCGATCTCTTGATCTACGACACAAACCCCGCGTGAATAAGAAATATTTCCAAGCACAACCCTTTACACATAATGCGAAAGATTTGCATTATGTCGCAGCTTTGCGCGCTTGCTGCGCCATTCCACCCCCTCTCGAAGCAGGATGTTCGCCATGATTCGTATGCCTCTGGCTACCGCCAGTCTGTTGGCCATCGCTATTTCCCTCGCCGGTTGTGGCGAAGGCAAAGACAAAGCTGTCGCTGCGCAGGCGCCGACTCCGGCGGCCAGCACCTCAGCCCCGGCCGCCGCACCTGCCGCTGCCGGTAAAGTCGACGAAGCAGCCGCCAAAGCCGTTGTCGCGCATTACGCCGACATCGTCTTCGCCGTTTACAGCGATGCCGAATCCACCGCGAAGACCCTGCAAACCGCCGTCGACGCCTTCCTCGCCAAGCCGAACGCCGACACCCTGAAAGCTGCCAAGGCTGCCTGGGTCGCTGCCCGCGTGCCTTACCTGCAGAGCGAAGTGTTCCGCTTCGGCAACACCATCATCGACGACTGGGAAGGTCAGGTGAACGCCTGGCCACTGGACGAAGGCCTGATCGACTACGTCGACAAATCCTACGAGCACGCACTGGGTAACCCGGGCGCCACGGCCAATATCATCGCCAACACTCAAGTTCAGGTCGGCGAAGACAAGGTCGACGTGAAAGACATCACCCCGGCAAAACTCGCCAGTCTGAACGAGCTGGGTGGTTCCGAGGCCAACGTTGCCACCGGCTACCACGCCATCGAATTCCTGCTTTGGGGCCAGGACCTGAACGGCACCGGCCCTGGCGCCGGCAACCGTCCAGCGTCCGACTACCTGGAAGGCAAAGGCGCAACCGGCGGTCATAACGATCGTCGTCGCGCCTACCTGAAGTCCGTGACCCAACTGTTGGTCAGCGACCTGGAAGAAATGGTCGGTAACTGGAAGCCGAACGTGGCCGACAACTACCGCGCCACCCTGGAAGCCGAGCCTGCCGAAAGCGGCCTGCGCAAAATGCTGTTCGGCATGGGCAGCCTGTCCCTGGGCGAACTGGCGGGCGAGCGCATGAAGGTTTCCCTGGAAGCCAACTCCCCGGAAGACGAACACGACTGCTTCAGCGACAACACCCACAACTCGCAGTTCTACGATGCCAAAGGCATTCGTAATGTGTACCTGGGCGAGTACACCCGCGTCGACGGCACCAAAATGACCGGCGCCAGCCTGTCGTCCCTGGTAGCCAAGGCTGACTCGGCTGCCGACACCGCGCTGAAAGCCGACCTGGCTGCGACCGAAGCGAAGATGCAGGTTATCGTCGATCATGCCAACAAGGGTGAGCACTACGACCAGCTGATCGCTGCCGGCAACACTGCTGGCAACCAGATCGTGCGCGACGCTATCGCTTCCCTGGTCAAGCAGACCGGCTCGATCGAAGCCGCCGCTGGCAAACTGGGCATCAGCGACCTGAACCCGGACAACGCTGATCACGAGTTCTGATCAACGCTGTCTGAGTGACTAAGAGGCGACCTTCGGGTCGCCGATCGTTCCCACGCTCTGCGTGGGAATGCCTCAACGGACGCTCCGCGTTCGGCTTTTGATGTGACGCAGAGCGTCACGGGCTGCATTCCCACGCTGAGCGTGGGAACGATCAGTTGCCCCACATCAAGCAAACGATAATTCCTCTTATTCAAACTCCCCTGCCCTGTTAGACTTTGCGCCCTTGTTTTGCTCGTCTTGCAGGATGCCTGATGCCCTCGCTGCCTCTTCGCTTGTCCGCACTGTTGCTGGCCCTGGGCCTGAGTGCCTGCGACGACGCCCCACGTTTTACCAAAGCCGAACCCGGTGAAGCCCGGTCCGGTGGCAGCGCGACCGTGCGAAAGACCGATCAGAACTCGTTTTCCCTGCCGTCCGCCAACCTGCCGCCGTCACGGCGCGTGGACTTCAGCGTCGGCAACAGCTTCTTCCGCAGTCCCTGGGTGATCGCCCCGTCGACCACCACCGCCCGGGATGGTATCGGCCCATTGTTCAACACCAACGCCTGCCAGAACTGCCACATCAAGGACGGCCGCGGTCATCCGCCCACGCCTGATGCGCAGAACGCCGTGTCGATGCTGGTGCGCCTGTCGATTCCCGATGCGCCGGCGTATGCCAACGTCATCGAGCAACTTGGTGTCGTCCCGGAGCCGGTCTACGGCGGACAATTCCAGGACATGGCCGTGCCCGGTGTCGTCCCGGAAGGCAAAGTGCGTGTCGATTACACGCCCGTTCCGATTCGTTTCAAGGACGGCACCGAAGTCGAGTTGCGCAAACCGACGTTGCAGATCACCCAACTCGGCTACGGTCCGATGCACCCTGATACCCGTTTCTCGGCGCGTGTCGCACCGCCGATGATTGGCCTGGGTCTGCTGGAAGCGATCCCCGACGAGGCGATCCTGGCCAATGCACAAGCTCAAGCAAAAGACAAAAACGGCATCGCCGGACGCCCGAACCGGGTCTGGGATGACACGCAGCAAAAAACCGTCCTCGGGCGATTTGGCTGGAAGGCCGGGCAACCGAACCTCAATCAACAAAATGTTCATGCGTTTTCCGGTGACATGGGCCTCACCACAAGCCTGAGGCCCGTCGACGACTGCACTGACACGCAAACCGCTTGCAAGCAGGCGCCCAACGGCAATGGCCCTGATGGCGAGCCGGAGGTCAGCGATAACATCCTGCGACTGGTGTTGTTCTACAGCCGTAACCTCGCCGTACCGGCCCGCCGCGATGTCAGCGCTCCCCAAGTGCTGGCCGGCAAGAATCTGTTTTTCCAGGCCGGGTGCCAGTCTTGTCATACCCCGAAATACACCACCGCCGCCAACGCCGCCGAACCTGAACTGGCCAATCAAGTGATTCGCCCTTACAGCGATCTGCTGCTGCACGACATGGGCGACGGTCTGGCCGACAACCGTAGCGAATTCCAGGCCAGTGGCCGCGACTGGCGCACCCCGCCATTGTGGGGCATCGGTTTGACGCAGGCGGTCAGTGGCCACACCCAGTTTTTGCACGATGGCCGCGCTCGCAATCTGCTCGAAGCCGTGCTCTGGCATGGCGGCGAAGCAACAGCGGCGCAGCAACAGGTTTTGTCTTTCAATGCCGAGCAACGCGCTGCGTTGCTGGCGTTTTTGAATTCCCTTTAATCCGTATTCCATTGCGGGAGCCCGACATGTTCCGTCCAAAATTGTTGTTCACCAGCCTTGCCGCGCTCGCCTTGGGCGCCTGTTCGCCTCAGGATCCGCAGGCCGTTACTTCGGCGGCCATCGCCAAGCAAGTGATCCTGCCGACCTACAGCCGCTGGGTAGAAGCCGACCGTCAACTGGCGGTCAGCGCCCTGGCCTTCTGCGAAGGCAAGGAAACCCTCGACACCGCCCGTGCCGACTTCCTGCATGCGCAGAAAGCCTGGGCCGAGCTGCAACCGCTGCTGATCGGCCCGCTGGCCGAGGGCAACCGTTCGTGGCAGGTGCAGTTCTGGCCGGACAAGAAAAACCTCGTGGGCCGTCAGGTCGAGCAACTGGTCACCGCGCAGCCGCAGATCGATGCCGCCGCCCTGACCAAGTCCAGCGTTGTGGTTCAGGGCCTCTCCGCCTATGAATACATCCTGTTCGACAGCAAGATCGACATGGCCGATGCCACCCAGAAAGCCAAGTACTGCCCGCTGCTGAGCGCCATCGGTGAGCGTCAGAAACAACTGGCCGAAGAGATCCTGTCGCGCTGGAACACCAACGACGGCATGCTCGCGCAGATGAGCAAATTCCCCAACCAGCGCTACGCCGACTCCCACGAAGCGATCGCGGACCTGCTGCGCGTGCAAGTCACCGCGCTGGACTCCCTGAAGAAAAAACTCGGCACGCCGATGGGCCGTCAGAGCAAGGGCATTCCTCAGCCGTTCCAGGCCGACGCCTGGCGCAGCAAGTCCTCGCTGCAAGGTCTGGAAGCCAGCCTGGCCGCGGCGCAAACCGTCTGGGTCGGTGTCGACAACAAAGGCCTGCGCGGTCTGTTGCCGAACGAGCAGAAACCCTTGGCCGACAAGATCGACGCCGCTTACGCTGCGTCCCTGAAACTGTTCGCCAGCAACCAGCGCTCGCTGACCGACATGCTCGGCGATGACGCCGGTCGCCAGCAACTCAACGATCTCTACGACAGCCTCAACGTCGTCCACCGCCTGCACGAAGGCGAACTGGCCAAGGCGCTGGGCATCCAACTGGGCTTCAACGCCAACGACGGTGACTGATGAGGGCAAGTTCCATGCTGCGACGCCAGGCTCTGACGTTAGGTAGTTTGCTGCTGGGTGCGGTGACACTCGGCGGCTGGACGCTGTTCAAGCAGAAGGACAAAAGCCCGCTGCTGCTCTCGGCGCGGGACGATACCGACGGCAAACATTATGCCGTTGGGTATCGGCTGGACGGCACCCGGGTGTTTGCCACCCAGGTCGGCCAGCGTTGTCACGACATCATCAACCACCCGACGCTGCCGATTGCGCTGTTCGTCGCCCGTCGTCCTGGGACCGAGAGTTACCTGATCGACCTGCGCGACGGCACGCTGCTGCAAACCGTGATCTCACGGCCGAACCGGCACTTCTACGGTCACGCGGTGATTCACAAGAGCGGCGACTGGCTGTACGCCACCGAGAACGACACCTCTGATCCGGGTCGTGGCTTGCTGGGTGTGTATAAGTTCGAAGGCGAGCGACTTATCCACAGCGGCGAGATCCCCACCCACGGCGTCGGCCCGCATCAGGTGTCGTGGATGCCCAATGGTGAAACGCTGGTGGTCGCCAACGGCGGCATTCGCACCGAGGCCGAAAGCCGCGTCGAGATGAACCTCAACGCCATGGAACCGAGCCTGGTCCTGATGCAACGCGACGGCACCCTGCTGAGCAAGGAAACCCTCGCCCAGCAGATGAACAGCGTGCGTCATTTGGGGATTGCCAGCGACGGCACCATCGTCGCCGGCCAGCAGTTCATGGGACCGTCTCACGAGCCTTCGCAGCTGCTGGCGATCAAGCGGCCCGGCCAGCCGTTCGTGGCCTTCCCGGTGCCTGAGCATCAGTTGCAGGCCATGGGGCATTACACCGCCAGCGTCGCGGTGCACAGCGAACTGCGCCTGGTCGCGTTGACCGCGCCACGGGGCAATCGCTTTTTCATCTGGGACCTGGACAGCGGTGACGTGCGCCTGGACGCGCCGCTTCCCGATTGCGCCGGGGTCGGCGCGGTAGCCGATGGCTTTGTCGTGACCTCGGGACAGGGGCGATGCCGGTACTACGATTGCCGCCAGACAGATCTTGTAGCAAAACCACTGGAGCTGCCCGCAGGGCTCTGGGACAACCACCTCCACCTCATCTAAACACGGTTCTTTGTAGCAGCTGGCGAAGCCTGCGTTCGGCGGCGAAGCCGTCGTGAGATCCGACGACGCGGTGTGTCAGACAAACCACGTTGCATGGATTTACGACGGCTTCGCCGCCGAACGCAGGCTGCGCCAGCTGCTACAGGTCGGGGTGACGCCCACCTGTAAGTTCTGCCAGTTGGAATCAACCTCCCACTCGGAGTAATGTGCCCGACTGTCTCACCTGATTTTCTCCAAGGAAGTGGAAATATGCTGCGTCGCCGCATGCTGATCATGTTGGGTGTTGTTCTGCTGATCGTACTGGTCCTGGCCGGTTACAAAGCCTTTTCCATCTACACGATGATTCAGGGCTTTGCTGCGCCGAAACCGCCGATCAGTGTCGCCGTGGCCACCGCCACCGAACGGCCGTGGCAAGCCCGCCTGCCGACCGTCGGCACCCTCAAGGCGCTGCAAGGCGTCGACCTGAGCCTGGAGATCGCCGGCACCGTCACCGATGTGCAGTTCCAGTCGGGGCAGAAGGTCAAGGCCGGTCAGCCGATCGTCCAACTCGATAGCGCCGTGGAAACCGCCCTGCTGGAAACCGCCCTCGCCGACCTCGGACTGGCCCAAGTGGATTACAACCGTGGCAGCCAGCTCGTGGGCAGCCAGGCGATTTCCAAAGGCGAGTTCGACCGACTCTCGGCGGTGTTCAAAAAGAACAAGGCCACGGTCAATCAGCTCAAGGCTTCGCTCGAGAAAAAACGCATCGTCGCGCCGTTCAGCGGAACCATCGGCATTCGTCAGGTGGACGTCGGTGACTACGTGGCCAGCGGCACCATGATCGCCACCCTGCAAGACCTCAGCAGCCTCTACGTCGACTTCTTCGTGCCCGAGCAGTCGGTGCCGAAGATCGCGATCGGCCAATCGGTGCAGATCATTGTCTCGGCCTACCCGGCGCAGAACTTCCCCGGGACCCTCAGTGCAATCAACCCGAAAGTTGAAAACAGCACACGCAACGTCCAGGTCCGCGCGACCCTGGCCAACCCCGACGGCAAACTGTTGCCGGGGATGTTCGCCAGCCTGCAAATATTGTTGCCCGACCCGCAGCCGCGCATCGTCGTGCCGGAAAGCGCGATCACCTACACGCTGTACGGCAATTCGCTGTATGTCGTCGCGCAGAAAAAAGCCGAAGACGGCAGCGTCGAAAAGGACGATAAGGGCGAGCCGATTCTGATCGCCGAACGGCGTTTCATTGAAACCGGCGAGCGCCGCGACGGTGTGGTGATGATCACAAAGGGCGTGCAGAACGGTGAAAAAGTGGTCACGGCCGGCCAGATCAAACTGGACAACGGCGCACATATCGCGATCAGCGACGACAAGACACTAGCCGAGAAGCGCAGTCAGCCTCGCGTTGACTGACAAGGAATCCCCATGGCTTTTACCGACCCGTTCATCCGCCGCCCGGTGCTCGCCACCGTGGTCAGCCTGTTGATTGTGCTGCTGGGCTTCCAGGCCTGGAGCAAGTTGCCGCTGCGCCAATATCCGCAAATGGAAAACGCCCTGATCACGGTCACCACCGCTTACCCCGGGGCCAACGCCGAGACCATCCAGGGCTACATCACCCAACCGATGCAGCAGAGTCTGGCCAGCGCCGAGGGTATCGACTACATGACGTCGGTCAGTCGCCAGAACTTCTCGGTGATCTCGATCTACGCGCGCATTGGCGCCAACAGCGACCGCTTGTTCACCGAATTGCTGGCCAAGGCCAACGAGGTGAAAAACCAGCTGCCTCAGGACGCCGAAGACCCGGTACTGAGCAAGGAAGCCGCCGACGCCTCGGCACTGATGTACATCAGTTTCTTCAGCAAGGAGCTGAGCAACCCGCAGATTACCGACTACCTGTCGCGGGTCATCCAGCCGAAACTGGCGACCCTGCCGGGCATGGCCGAAGCCGAGATTCTCGGCAACCAGGTATTCGCCATGCGCCTGTGGCTGGACCCGGTGAAGCTGGCCGGTTTCGGCCTGAGTGCCAGCGACGTGACCGATGCGGTGCGCAAGTACAACTTCCTCTCCGCCGCCGGCGAAGTGAAAGGCGAGTACGTCGTCACCAGCATCAACGCCAACACCGAGCTCAAATCCGCTGAAGCCTTCGCCGCGATCCCGCTCAAGGTCGAGGGCGACAGTCGCGTGCTGCTCAGCGATGTGGCGCGGGTTGAAATGGGCGCGGAAAACTACGACTCGATCAGTTCTTTCGGCGGCACGCCTTCGGTGTACATCGGCATCAAGGCCACGCCTGGCGCCAACCCGCTGGACGTGATCAGGGAAGTGCGCAAGATCATGCCGTCCCTGGAAGCCCAACTGCCGCCGAACCTCAAAGGTGAAATCGCCTACGACGCCACGCTGTTCATCCAGGCCTCGATCGACGAAGTGGTGAAAACCCTGTTTGAAGCGGTGCTGATCGTCATCGTGGTGGTGTTCCTGTTCCTCGGCGCGCTGCGTTCGGTGGTGATCCCGGTGGTCACCATCCCGCTGTCGATGATCGGCGTGATGTTCTTCATGCAGATGATGGGCTACTCGATCAACCTGTTGACTTTGCTGGCGATGGTATTGGCCATCGGCCTGGTGGTAGACGACGCCATCGTCGTGGTGGAGAACATTCACCGGCACATTGAAGAAGGCAAGACGCCGCTGGATGCGGCCATCGAAGGCGCCCGGGAAATCGCCATGCCGGTGGTCTCGATGACCATCACCCTGGCGGCGGTCTATGCGCCGATCGGCTTCCTGACGGGGCTGACGGGGGCGCTGTTCAAGGAGTTCGCCCTGACCCTGGCCGGTGCGGTGGTGATCTCTGGCATCGTCGCCCTGACCCTGTCGCCGATGATGTGCGCCTTCTTGCTGCGTCACGACGAAAATCCCAGCGGCCTGGCCCATCGACTGGACCTGATATTCGAAGGCCTCAAGCGCCGTTACCAAAGCATGCTGCACGCAACCCTGAACACCCGGCCGGTGGTGCTGGTGTTCGCGGTGATCGTGCTGTGCCTGATACCGGTGCTGCTCAAATTCACCAAGTCGGAACTGGCGCCCGACGAGGACCAGGGCATCATTTTCATGATAGCCAACGCCCCACAACCGGCCAACCTCGACTACCTGAGCACCTACACCGACGAGTTCGTCACGATCTTCAAAACGTTTCCCGAGTACTACTCGTCGTTCCAGATCAATGGCTTCAACGGCGTGCAATCGGGCATCGGCGGCTTCCTGCTCAAACCGTGGAACGAACGCAGCCGCACTCAGATGGAAATCCTGCCCGAGGTCCAGCGCAAACTGGAGAGCATTTCCGGGCTGCAGATCTTCGGCTTCAACCTGCCTTCCCTGCCTGGCACCGGCGAGGGGCTGCCGTTTCAGTTCGTCATCAGTTCCGCCAACGATTACGAGTCACTGCTGCAAGTGGCCGACCGGGTGAAAAAACGGGCAATGGAATCTGGCAAGTTCGCCTTCGTCGACCTCGACCTGGCGTTCGACAAGCCCGAAGTGGTGGTGGATATCGATCGCGCCAAGGCCGCACAGATGGGTGTTTCCATGCAGGATCTTGGCGGGACACTCGCGACGTTGCTGGGTGAGGCGGAGATCAACCGTTTCACCATTGAAGGTCGCAGCTACAAAGTCATCGCTCAGGTCGAACGGCCTTTCAGGGATAACCCCGACTGGCTCAACAATTATTACGTCAAGAACACCCAAGGTGAATTGCTGGCCCTGTCGACCCTGATCACGGTGACCGACCGGGCGCGTCCACGGCAGTTGAACCAGTTCCAGCAACTCAATTCGGGCATCCTGTCCGGGGTGCCGCTGGTCAGCATGGGTGAAGCCATCGACACCGTGCGCCAGATCGCTCGGGAAGAGGCTCCGGTGGGTTATGCCTTCGACTATGCCGGCGCATCACGGCAATACGTCCAGGAAGGCAGTGCGCTGTGGGTCACCTTCGCTCTGGCACTGGCGATCATTTTCCTGGTACTGGCCGCCCAGTTCGAAAGCTTTCGCGATCCGCTGGTGATTCTGGTGACCGTGCCGTTATCGATCTGTGGCGCGTTGATCCCGCTGTTCCTGGGCTGGTCGAGCATGAACATCTATACCCAGGTCGGCCTGGTGACGCTGATCGGGTTGATCAGCAAGCACGGCATCCTGATCGTCGAATTCGCCAACCAGTTACGCAGGGACAAAGGCCTGACGCCGCGCGAAGCCGTGGAGGAAGCGGCGGCCATTCGTCTGCGTCCGGTGTTGATGACCACTGCTGCGATGGTGTTCGGTATGGTGCCGTTGATCATCGCCACGGGGGCGGGTGCCGTCAGCCGGTTCGACATTGGCACGGTGATCGCCACGGGGATGTCGATCGGGACGTTGTTTACGCTGTTCGTGTTGCCCTGTGTTTACACGGTGCTGGCCAAACCCGATAAGCCATAGCGCCGATGATCGTTCCCACGTCGAGGCGTCGAACCGTCCGCGTGGGAATGCCGCAACGGACGCTCCGCGTTCGGCTTTTGAGGGGACGCGGAGCGTCCCGGGCTGCATTCCCACGCAGAGCGTGGGAACGATCAGCATCGGGAATAAAAAAGGCCTCGCGATTGGCGAGGCCTTTTATTTGGGCTTCAATCTGTTCAACTTTGTGGCCTCAATCCTTGAGAAAGACCGAACATGAACAGCAATAAATCATGATCGGGTTGTGATGCCACGGATGCCTTGGCAACGCGTGGCAACGGACAGTGCGCGTCGCCATTCACTGAACTGAGGACTTGCGTGCGGGGCTGCTCCCATGCCGCCACCGCCAGTGAAGCAACTGCCAAGGCTCCTATCAAAAACCCAACTCGTGCAATTTCGAGTTTCATTGCTATAAACCTTTGATAGCGCTGCCAAACGCCGTCTCATAAAAATAGACGAGTTTCTGCCAGTCCGTCGTGCTGAATGACGAGTGGCGACGCAGTTGTTTCATGTCATTGGACGCCGCGCGACGGGCGGTCAAACGGTGCCGGCATTTCTCCAGATCGATCAACGCCACTTCGACTTTGGCAGCCTCGCCTTCGCCGGTGACGCGCACGAATACGTGCTTGATGTAGAGGCAGCTGTGCTGCCAGCGCCCCTTGTGCATCCGAACCAGATTCTCGGCCAGATCCTTCAACACTCGATCATGCACGGCCTCACCGTGACGCTCGCGACCGCCGCCAGCGTACCAGTGCTCGATTTCCTCAAAGCCGTCCAGCGACTTGGTCACCAGCAATGCGCGCCATTTGTGTACAGGATCGCGCTGAGCACCGCAGAAAACGATCTCCGGAACACGAACGTCGAGCAGGTGCATGACAGTGAGCGCATCGCGCTCGCGCAACACCGTCGGCCGACCGAACGGGTGCAGCCAGCTGCGATAGATATGCCCGGTCTGACGTTTAACGTAAAGCAGCTGTCCATTGCTGCTCACGACGCGCTGCACGCCGCTTTCTCCTCCGCGACGGACGTTGGGCTCTTCCACCCATTCACCGCGCTGATTCCAGAAATAGTCGAAGCGGTCCTGAGGGGCGACGTCCGTTTCTGCTGCACATTGCACTGCCATTCTGTTACCTCTTGCGTAATACGTAGACCCGCCACATGGCATAGAGCGGTAAAAAGTCCAGTTGTTCCTCGATACGGAAACCCACCTGCTCGAATTCCTTTTCAACCGTAGCCGCCGGTAACACAAATCGATTTTGGTAACCTTGCTGCCCACGGGTTTTCTCGGCGCGCTTACGTTTCCACGCTTTGAAATTGCCGTCCACCCACAAAGAAAGGATCACGCTGTCGCGGGTGACGCGCTCGAACTCACGCAAAACAGTCAGTCGATGCTCGGCTTCACCGATGTGATGGAGCAAACGCATGCAAAAAATGCTGTCGACGGCGTTATCAGGTAAGGCAATGTCGAATGCAGAAGTGTGCAAGGGTTGTACCCGTTTCACCACATCGGCAGGTTGCGCCTGCATGGCAATCTTCAGCATGGACTCGGAGTTGTCAGCCCCGATGATGGCACGATTGGTTTTTTCCGCCAGCAATGGCCAGAAACGTCCCGCACCACAGGGCAAATCGAGGACCAGACCCGGCTCACCGGCCAGTGCCAGCGCTTTGCGCGCTAGTTGCTCGTCACGCCAGTGGGACAGACGGCGGGCAAGGCCATCCTTATGTTTGCGCAGGTATCGTTTAGCGTGTTGATCGTCGTATTTTTCGGAAAAATCAAGTTTGATCGGGCCGTCCATCAACAAGGTCTCCTGAGCCGTTGATGGCACCCACGATAGGTAACGCCGTGTCAGCGTCAGGTGATGCCTTTGTGAAAAAAATGTTATGTAAAACCTCGAATTATTTCGAGGCTTTACAGGACGACAATGATTGCTCCGGGCTACTGCGGTGCAATAGGTCGATCATTTCACATCCGACAAATACAACTCCACCTGAAAACGACAACCATTGGGTTCCATGTTCGTCAGGCTGACGTTCCAACCCTGGTTTTCACAGATCCGCTGCACCAGCGACAGCCCTAGCCCCAGACCCTCGCCGCGTTTCTCATTGCCCCGCACGAAGGGCTCGAACATCGCCTCGCGTTTTTCCTCTGGAATGCCCACGCCGCTGTCCTCGACGATGAAACCCGTGGCCGTCAGGGTCAGGCGGATGAACCCGTGCTCGGTGTAATGCAGCGCGTTACGCAGCAGGTTGCCCATGACCGCGTGCAGCAGGGTTGCGTTGTAGCAGGTGTTTGCCGGATTGCCCGGCTCAAAGATCAGCGCCAGCCCCTTGGCCTCGATCGGCTCGCGCCACAGATGGAGCAGTCCATCGGCTATCTGGTTCAGGGTCTGCTGGGGCGACATGCTGGCGTCTTCACGTTGTGCGCGGGCCAACATCAGGAAGGTTTGCACCAGCTCGCGCATCTCTTCACAGGCGCGGGCGATTCGCTCGACCTGAGCACGTCCACGCTGATCGATGCCGGGGTTTTCCAGCAGCAGCTCGCAGGAACTGGCCAGCACCATCAAGGGTGTGCGCAGCTCGTGACTGACGTCACTGGTGAACATCCGTTCGCGGGTCAACGCCTGGCGCAAGCGCCCGAGGGTGGCATCGAAGGCCACGGCCAACTCGCCCACTTCATCGGCGGCGTAATCCGGCGCCAGCGGTGGCGCCAGACCTAATAACTGATCACGGTGACGGACCTGGCGGGCCAGTCGCACCACCGGCGCCATCACTTTGCGCGCCAGTACCCAGCCGAGAAACACCGCCAATGCCAGACTCAGGACGAAGCCCACCAGCACCACGGCAAACAGCACCCGTTCACGCTCTTCGAAATCGCTCTGATCCTGCAACAGCACGTAGTGCCGGCCGTCGACGACTTCGACCATCGCGTGATACGACAGCTGCTCGCGAAACACTTCGTGAAAGCCCGGGTCCAGGTGCCGCAGGTCCTTGGGCAAATTGAAGTCGCCAGGCCCGCCGCTGAAATAGAACAGCTGGTCCGGCTCGGGACGGTGGCTCCAGTCCGAGACACTGTCCATCAGCAACAGACGTTGTAAATCGCCACCCAGCCCCGCCGAAATCAGTTTTTCTTCCACCAGGTGCACGGTCGCCACAATGCCCATGGCAAAGGCTCCCGCAACCAGTGCGCTCATCAGCGCAAAGGCGATGATGATCCGTTGAGCAAGGCTCTGTTTAAACTCCATCTCGGCCCTCGGCCAAGCGATAACCCACACCGTGCACGGTTTGCAGCAACGGTTTGGCGAACGGCTTGTCGATTACCTGGCGCAATTGATGGACGTGGCTGCGCAGGCTGTCACTGTCCGGGCAGTCATCACCCCACAGCGCCTCTTCGAGAATTTCGCGGCGCAGTACGTGAGGACTTTTCTGCATCAATACGGCCAGCAACTTCAGGCCCACCGGGTTGAGTTTCAGCAGACGTCCTTCGCGGGTCACCTCCAGGGTATCGAGGTCGTAGATCAGATCGCCGACCTGCAAGGTGCGGCGGCCGCCACCTTGGGCGCGACGCATGACCGCCTCGATGCGCGCCGCCAATTCAGACAGGGCAAAGGGTTTGATCAGGTAGTCATCGGCGCCGGACTTGAAACCTTGCAGCCGGTCGTCCAGTTGATCGCGAGCGGTGAGCATGATCACCGGCGTGTCGCGGCGCGCGTCTTCGCGCAGGCGTTTGCACAGGGTGTAGCCGTCGATACCCGGCAACATGATGTCGAGTACGATCAAGTCATAGTGCTCGGTGGCCGCCAGATGCAGACCTGACAGACCGTCCTGCGCGCAATCCACGGTGTAGCCTTTGAGCCCCAGGTAATCCGCAAGATTGGCCAGGATATCGCGGTTGTCTTCAACCAATAGAATTCGCATGGGTATCTCCTCCGTACACAGTAACGGCCGTCTTGGCCCGCGCAGCTTAAGGCCAAGTGTGGCTCAGGGCTAGGCCTGTGTGCAGTTGTAAACCCAGCCCATAAACCTGTTGAGGCCTTGACAAGTTTTTCACTATCGATTCACACACAGGCGACAGATCCAGGCTCAAACTCCGCGCGGCTGCACTCTTAAGAACATTTAACCGACCAAGGAACTGCCATGGTTTCGACCACCGCCCGACCCGCCTCCCGCCCCCTCAATTTCTGGGTGTGCCTGGGTGTTCCCGCCATCGCGGCGATCATTCTGGTGCTGCTCGAACTGACGTCCCTGGACATGGACCTTGCCACGCTGCTTTATGACCCGGTCGCGGGTGACTTCATCGGGCGGCACAGTTACTTCCTCGAAAACATCCTGCATGACCGCGCCAAGCAAGTAGTCATCGCCTTTTCGGTGTTGGCCATCTTCAGTTTCATCGCCTCCTTTTTCATGGACAGGCTCAAACCGGTCAAACGAGAACTGGGCTGCCTGGTGCTGTCTCTGGCTCTGGCGACTTCCTTTGTCACGCCAGTCAAAGCGGTGACGGCCGTTCAATGCCCATGGAGCCTTGAGCAGTTCGGCGGTCACGAAACCTATAGCGAACTGCTCAGCCCTCGCCCGCACACCGATAAACCTGGCCGTTGCTGGCCCGGCGGTCATGCGGCGACCGGTTTCACACTGTTTGCGCTGTTCTTTGTCCTGCGTGACCGTCGCCCGCGTCTGGCACGCAACGCGTTTGTGTTCGCTTTCGCGTTGGGCACGGTGTTTTCCATCAGCCGGATGATGCAGGGAGCGCACTTCTTTTCGCACAATGTGTGGACGGCAATCTTCTGCTGGCTGATTTGTCTGGGGTCTTACTACTACATCCTTTATCGCCCGGTTTCCAAGGCTGATCGAGTGACCCAGGCAGAAACGGTCAGCGTCTGATCCTTGACTTGAATGATGGGCAATAAAAAGCCCCGCCTGCTTATCGCAGGCGGGGCTTTTTTATAGGGGTAAGCTCGTACAGGGTAAGGCTGGCTTACATCATGCCGCCCATGCCGCCCATACCGCCCATGTCTGGCATGCCGCCAGCTGGTTTGTCGTCCGGAGCATCAGCGATCATGGCTTCGGTGGTCAGCATCAAGCCACCAATGGACGCCGCGGCCTGCAGAGCAGAGCGAGTCACTTTGGTAGGGTCGAGGATGCCCATTTCGATCATGTCGCCGTATTCGCCGGTAGCAGCGTTGTAACCGAAGTTACCCGAACCTTGCTTGACCTTGTCGACGACTACGCTTGGCTCGTCGCCGGAGTTGGCGACGATCTGACGCAGTGGCGATTCGATAGCGCGACGCAGTACAGCAATACCGACGTTCTGATCAGCGTTGTCGCCTTTCAGTTCGCTGATGGCTTGCAGAGCGCGAATCAGCGCTACGCCACCGCCAGGTACCACGCCTTCTTCAACGGCTGCACGGGTTGCGTGCAGGGCGTCTTCAACGCGGGCTTTCTTCTCTTTCATTTCAACTTCGGAACCAGCGCCAACCTTGATCACTGCAACACCGCCGGACAGCTTGGCCAGACGCTCTTGCAGTTTTTCACGGTCGTAGTCGGACGAAGTGTCAGCCACTTGCTGACGGATCTGCAGAACGCGAGCCTGGATATCAGCTTCAACGCCGGCGCCGTCGATGACGGTGGTGTTTTCCTTGGTTACGGCTACGCGCTTGGCATTACCCAGGTGTTCCAGGGTAGCGCTTTCCAGGCTCAGACCGATCTCTTCGGAGATAACGGTACCGCCGGTCAGGACAGCGATGTCCTGCAGCATGGCCTTGCGACGGTCACCAAAGCCTGGAGCCTTGACGGCAACCACTTTGACGATACCGCGCATGTTGTTCACAACCAGAGTCGCCAGGGCTTCGCCTTCAACGTCTTCGCTCACGATCAGCAGTGGACGACCTGCTTTGGCAACGGCTTCCAGTACTGGCAACAGTTCACGGATGTTCGAGATTTTCTTGTCGACGAGCAGGATCAGCGGACCGTCGAGCTCGGCAGTCATGGTCTCTGGCTTGTTGACGAAGTACGGGGACAGGTAGCCACGGTCGAACTGCATGCCTTCAACAACCGACAGTTCGTTTTCCAGGCCCGAGCCTTCTTCAACGGTGATCACGCCTTCTTTACCGACTTTTTCCATGGCTTCGGCAATGATGTCGCCGATGGAGTTGTCGGAGTTGGCCGAGATGGTGCCGACCTGAGCGATGGCCTTGGTGTCAGCGCAAGGCTTGGACAGGGCTTTCAGCTCTTTGACGATGGCGATGGTCGCTTTGTCGATACCACGCTTCAGGTCCATCGGGTTCATGCCGGCAGCGACGGCTTTCAGGCCTTCGTTGACGATCGATTGAGCCAGAACGGTAGCGGTGGTGGTGCCGTCGCCTGCGTCATCGTTGGCACGGGAGGCAACGTCTTTGACCAGCTGCGCGCCCATGTTTTCGAAGCGATCTTTCAGCTCGATTTCTTTGGCAACGGACACGCCGTCCTTGGTGATGGTCGGAGCGCCGAAGCTCTTCTCGATGATCACGTTACGGCCTTTAGGGCCCAGGGTCGCTTTTACTGCGTCAGCCAGGACGTTGACACCGGCGAGCATTTTCTTGCGGGCGGAATCGCCGAATTTAACTTCTTTAGCAGCCATGATCGATATTCCTTAAATACTTTGTAGTAACGGGAAAATGAGCGGGGAATCAGCCTTCGACAACAGCGAGGATTTCGCTTTCGCCAATTACCAGCAGGTCTTCGCCGTCGACTTTCACAGTGTTGCTGCCGGAGTACGGGCCGAACACAACCTTGTCACCCACTTTCACGGACAGCGCACGCACTTCACCGTTGTCCAGTACTTTGCCTGGGCCTACAGCGAGGACTTCACCCTGGTTTGGCTTTTCAGCAGCCGAACCTGGCAGGACGATACCGCCAGCGGTTTTCTTTTCTTCTTCGCTGCGACGGACGACGACGCGGTCATGCAGAGGACGAAGCTTCATTGTCGATCTCTCCTAATTGTGGTTTTCATCGGCCGGTGTATTCCCGGCGGGTTTAACAAATCCGGCGGTGCCGGGTGCGATTCGACGAGCGAACCGCGGAAGTCTGTCTGGCGTAATCGCCAGAAACCTTGCGGTGACCGTTACATAAGGGCGCATCAGCTTATTACAAGGGCGAGTAAGCAAATTTTTTCATGTTGCGGCCCCACAAACGAACACGGCACCCGAAGGTGCCGTGCCGGTGTAGCGGATTACTTGTTATCGCGGTGCTCGAACTCGCCTTCAATCACGTTAGGCTCACGGCCCAACGGCTCGCGCGGAACAGGACCGCCACGTGGCTGCAGGTCATCGGCGAATGCACGCTGACGGATCGCCTGCTCTTCGGCGCGCTGGCGCATTTTATTGGCCAACAGCCGACGAGAGATCGGCAGCAACATGATCAGGCCCAGCACATCAGTGACGAAGCCCGGCAGGATCAACAGACCACCCGCCAGCGCCAGCATCAAACCTTCAAGCATGGTCTGGGCCGGCAGCTCGCCACGGTTCAGGCTTTCACGAGCACGCAGCGCAGTGGCCAGACCGGCGATACGCAGCACGAACACGCCGAGCATCGAGCCGAGAATCACCAGCAGCAGGGCCGGGAAAAACCCGATCGCCCCGCTCACCTTGACGAATACGAACAGCTCCAACACCGGGAACAGTACAAAGAGCAATAAAAAAGGGCGCATCAAATGGTTCCTCAACGCAAGAATGCCTTGCCAGTAATCCCTAGATGACGTCGCCGATTCGTGAATTCAAGCGTCGGCCACTTCATTTTTCGGCCAATGTTCGGCGTGAGCCAGGAAAACCAAGGCTTCGCGCACTTGTGTCGGCGTATTACATGGCGCTTGAAACGGCAGCCAGTAGAGTCCCTGACCGATGCGCAGGTGCATGCCTTCGGTGTCGATACCCGCCAATTGCGCCGGCTCGGTTTTCGGCAGGCTTGCCAACTCGACGTAGTGGGCGATGGCTTTGGCGTGATCGGCATTCATGTGCTCGACCATGCTCGCTTCGGCCTTTCCGGCGAATGGGTTGGCCAGGGTCAGCTGATCGACCCAGTGAATCGCGCCGAAGCCACCGATGTAACGGTGGCGTACCGGTTTGAGCACCCAGAAATCGAAATCGTGGGCCTTGTGGTAGCTCTGCGAATCCGGGAAGTAGCGGTAGTAACGGTCAGCTGCCGCTTCGATAGCGGCCTCGTCCTCGAGCTTTTCTGCTTCGGCGAGGTAGGTCAGGCGACCAACGGCTTGCACATCTTCGGCTCCGCGCTCGCCCACAAACAGTGAGCATTTCGGATCTTTCTGCAGGTTATGCGTGTGCTGGGCGATACGGCTGATAAGGATCAGCGGCCGGCCCTGTTCGTCCAGACAGTACGGAACCACGGAGCCAAACGGGAAACCGGGCATCGCCTTGGAGTGCGTCGAGAGCACTCCCCGGTATTCCTTGAGAAGCAATTCTCGGGCATTCTTGGCCGCTTCAACGCTCAACTTATGACTCCTTATATAGAATCCGACGAAAAAAACGGACAGGCGCCTGGCATAAGTTCCAGTCCGCCATCGGGGCAGTTCTCATGTGCAGCCAGGCCACATCAGGTGCAGATCGAGAGGCTCTCTAAAAGGAACCCACTCCTCTGACCTGCTATTGGGGCATGCAAATGCAACTCACTGACAAAGTAATCATTATCACGGGCGGTTGCCAGGGTTTAGGCCGTTCCATGGCCGAGTATTTCGCCGCTAAAGGCGCGAAACTGGCGCTGGTGGACCTGAACCAGGAAAAACTCGACGACACTGTCGCCGCTTGCAAGGCTAAAGGCGTCGATGCTCGCGCTTATCTGTGCAATGTCGCCAATGAAGAGCAAGTGACCCATATGGTCGCCCAGGTTGCCGGAGACTTCGGCGCGATCCATGGCCTGATCAACAACGCCGGGATTCTGCGCGATGGCCTGCTCATCAAGGTCAAGGACGGCGAGATGACCAAGATGAGCCTGGCCCAGTGGCAGGCAGTCATCGACGTCAATCTGACCGGCGTATTCCTGTGCACCCGTGAAGTCGCGGCCAAAATGGTCGAGCTGAACAACAGCGGCACGATCATTAATATCTCGTCGATCTCCCGCGCTGGCAACGTCGGTCAGACCAACTACTCCGCCGCCAAGGCGGGTGTCGCTGCGGCGACCGTGACCTGGGCCAAGGAACTGGCACGCTACGGTATTCGGGTGGCGGGCATTGCACCGGGCTTTATCGAAACCGAGATGACGCTGAGCATGAAGCCTGAGGCGCTGGAGAAGATAACGTCCGCGATTCCGCTCAAGCGCATGGGCAAGACTGAAGAGATCGCCCATTCGGCGGCCTACATTTTCGAGAACGACTACTACACCGGTCGGATTCTGGAAATGGATGGCGGGTTGCGGATCTGATTCTGCGCCCATAAAAAAACGCCCGATGCAGATGCATCGGGCGTTTTTGTTTCAGTCAGGACCGCATCAATCGTCGCTGATCGTGATGTTCGGCATTGCCGGTGTCGCCGCTTCCTGCAACACGATCCGCGCGCCGACATGGCGGGCCAGTTCCTGGTAAACCATCGCAATCGGGCTGTCAGGCTCGGCGATTACCGTTGGCTTGCCGCCATCGGCCTGCTCGCGGATGATCATCGACAGCGGCAAGGAAGCCAGCAGCTCGACGCCGTACTGGTTGGCCAGCTTCACACCACCGCCCTCACCGAAAAGATGCTCGGCATGTCCGCAATTGGAGCAGATGTGCACGGCCATGTTTTCCACCACGCCCAGCACCGGGATGTTGACCTTGCGGAACATCTCCACGCCTTTGCGCGCGTCCAGCAACGCCAGGTCTTGCGGCGTGGTAACGATCACCGCGCCGGCCACCGGGACTTTCTGCGCCAGGGTCAGCTGGATGTCACCGGTGCCTGGTGGCATGTCGATGACCAGGTAATCGAGGTCGCCCCAGGCGGTTTGAGTGACGAGTTGCAATAAGGCACCGGAAACCATCGGCCCGCGCCAGACCATCGGCGTGTTGTCGTCGGTCAGGAACGCCATGGACATGACTTCGACGCCGTGGGACTCGATCGGAATAAACCACTTCTGATCCTTGACCTTGGGTCGGGTGCCTTCGGGGATGCCGAACATGATGCCTTGGCTCGGTCCGTAAATGTCCGCGTCGAGAATCCCGACCTTGGCGCCTTCGCGGGCCAGGGCCAAGGCCAGGTTGGCAGCGGTGGTTGATTTGCCCACACCGCCCTTGCCGGATGCCACGGCCACCACGTTCTTGACGTTGGCCAGCCCCGGGATCTGCGCTTGAGCCTTGTGCGCGGCAATGACACTGGTGATCTCGACGCGGGCGATGGTCACGCCGTCCAGCCCTTCAATGGCCATTTGCAGCAACTGCGCCCAGCCACTCTTGAACAGACCGGCGGCGTAACCCAGCTCCAGTTGGACGCTGACGCGATCACCCTGAATGTCGATGCCGCGCACGCACCCGGCGCTGACCGGATCCTGGTTCAGGTAAGGGTCGGTGTATTGGCGAAGGACGGCTTCCACCGCTGCGCGATTGACGACGCTCATGGGCAACTCCGATAGCAAGACTGGAAAATCAGGTGGGTATCCTAACCGTTCTATGGCCTGGACGGCATGCTTTCAAAACGTGACAAATAACCCATGGTCGAATGATACCTGTAGCAGCTGGCGAAGCCTGCGTTCGGCGGCGAAGCCGTCGCAAACCCAAGCGCCGCGGTGTGCCAGGCAAATCAGGGTGACAGGATTGGCGACGGCTTCGCCGCCGAACGCAGCCTTCGGCAGCTGCTACTAAGGTCCGCGGGGGTTGGCCTTGGGGGTGAAAAATATGCGCCGGCGCTTTATAGTGGCCGACCTCCGTTTCATCAAGTAGCCGAGCCCCATGTCCGAGCCACGCAAGATCCTCGTCACCAGCGCCCTGCCCTATGCCAATGGTTCGATCCATCTTGGCCACATGCTGGAATACATCCAGACCGATATGTGGGTGCGCTTTCAGAAGCACCGCGGCAATCAATGCATTTATGTCTGCGCCGACGACGCCCACGGTTCGGCCATCATGCTGCGCGCGGAGAAGGAAGGCATCACCCCGGAACAACTGATCGCCAACGTCCAGGCTGAACACAGCGCCGACTTTGCCGAGTTCCTGGTGGACTTCGATAACTTCCACTCCACTCACGCCGAAGAAAACCGTGAGCTGTCGAGCCAGATCTACCTGAAGCTGCGCGACGCCGGGCACATTGCCACGCGTTCGATCACTCAGTACTTCGACCCGGAAAAGAAAATGTTCCTGGCCGACCGCTTCATCAAGGGCACCTGCCCGAAATGCGGCACCGAAGACCAGTACGGCGACAACTGCGAAAAATGCGGTGCGACCTACGCGCCGACTGATCTGAAGGATCCGAAGTCGGCGATCTCCGGCGCCACCCCGGTGCTCAAGGATTCCCAGCACTTCTTCTTCAAGCTGCCGGACTTCCAGGAAATGCTGCAAGCCTGGAGCCGCAGCGGCACCCTGCAAGAGGCCGTGGCGAACAAGATCGCCGAATGGCTGGATGCCGGCCTGCAACAGTGGGACATCTCCCGCGATGCGCCGTACTTCGGTTTCGAAATCCCCGACGAGCCAGGCAAATACTTCTACGTCTGGCTGGACGCGCCAATCGGCTACATGGCCAGCTTCAAGAACCTCTGCGCCCGTCGTCCGGACCTGGACTTCGACGCGTTCTGGGGCAAGGATTCCACCGCCGAGCTGTACCACTTCATCGGCAAGGACATCGTCAACTTCCACGCGCTGTTCTGGCCAGCCATGCTCGAAGGTGCCGGTTTCCGTAAACCGACCGGCATCAACGTGCACGGCTACCTGACTGTCAACGGTCAGAAAATGTCCAAATCCCGCGGCACCTTCATCAAGGCCCGGACCTATCTGGACCACCTGTCGCCGGAGTACCTGCGCTACTACTACGCGGCCAAGCTGAGCCGTGGCGTCGACGACCTCGACCTGAACCTCGAAGACTTCGTGCAGAAGGTCAACTCCGACCTGGTCGGTAAAGTCGTCAACATCGCCAGCCGTTGCGCCGGTTTCATCCATAAAGGCAACGCCGGTGTGCTGGTGGCGGGTAATGCCGCGCCGGAACTGACCGAAGCGTTCCTGGCCGCAGCGCCGAGCATCTGCGACGCCTACGAGGCTCGCGACTTCGCCCGTGCCATGCGCGAGATCATGGGCCTGGCCGACCGCGCCAACGCCTGGATCGCCGACAAGGCCCCGTGGTCGCTGAATAAACAAGAAGGCAAGCAGGACGAAGTCCAGGCCATCTGCGCCTTGGGCATCAACCTGTTCCGCCAGCTGGTGATCTTCCTCAAACCTGTGCTGCCGCTGCTGGCCGCCGACGCCGAGGCGTTCCTCAACGTCGCGCCGCTGACCTGGAACGATCACGCCACCTTGCTCAGCAACCATCAGCTAAACGAGTTCAAACCGTTGATGACCCGTATCGACCCGGTAAAAGTGCAAGCCATGAGCGACGCTTCGAAAGAAGACCTGACCGCCAGCCAGACTGACACCGGTGACGCTGCACCTGTCGGCAATGGCGAACTGGCCAAGGATCCGCTGTCGCCAGAGATCGAGTTCGATGCCTTTGCCGCTGTCGACCTGCGCGTCGCCCTGATCCTCAAGGCCGAACACGTGGAAGGTGCTGACAAACTGCTGCGCCTGACCCTGGACATCGGTGACGAGCAACGCAACGTGTTCTCCGGGATCAAGAGTGCCTACCCGGATCCGTCCAAGCTCAATGGTCGCCTGACCATGATGATCGCCAACCTCAAGCCACGGAAAATGAAGTTCGGCATCTCCGAAGGCATGGTGATGGCTGCCGGTCCTGGTGGTGAAGAAATCTACCTGCTCAGCCCTGACAGCGGCGCCAAGCCAGGTCAGCGCATCAAGTAAGGTTGTGCAGTAAATCGATCCCACAGTCGTGCCTGGCGCGACTGTGGGATTTTTCATGTCTGGCCCACCCTCCGTCCTTGCCGGATAATGCCTAAGCTTTTTAGACCGCTCTGTTAAAAAGCCCCGTTCTTGCCGGCACGATCATGACCGAAATTGTTCTTACGCTTATCAGTGCAGCCCTGATCAACAACCTCGTGTTGCACTGGCCGCTGGGCGTCGATCCGCTGTTGCGCAACGAGCATCGGCAGGTCCACGCACTGGGCCTTGCGACGGCTTGCTTGATGCTGATCGTCGGCACGCTGGGCTACTCGGCCTACCGTTGGCTGCTGATCCCGCTGGAGCTGACGTCGCTGCGCCTTTTCGTATTCCTGCCTTTAAGCGTTTTGCTGATTGGCCCGCTGCTGAAAGTGCTTTCTCGGTCACTTCCAAAGCTTGCGTTCGATGGCCTCTGGCCCCTGCTGCTGGGCAACGCCGGCGTACTCGGCCTGATGCTGCTCAACGCTCAAGACGACAAAGGACTCTTCCACGCCATGGCCCTGAGCCTGGGTGCCGGGCTGGGTTTCTGGCTGGTACTGAGCCTGTTCAGCGACTTGCGCCAACGCACACTCGATAATGATATCCCCCTGCCCTTTCGTGGCCTGCCGATCGAGTTGATCGGCGCCGGACTGATCGCAGTGGCTTTTCTCGGATTCAGTGGACTGATCAAAACATGAGTCTGATTCAACGCATCGACGCCCTCTTGCCGCAGACCCAATGCGGCAAGTGCGGCCATCCTGGATGCAAACCGTACGCCGAAGGCATTGCCAGCGGCGAGCCGATCAACAAATGCCCGCCGGGCGGCAGCGAAACCATCGCAGCCCTGGCCGAGCTGTTGAACGTGCCAGTGCTGGAACTGGACGTCAGTCGCGGCTCGGCACCGGCGCAGATCGCTTATATTCGCGAAGCCGAATGCATCGGCTGCACCAAGTGCATCCAGGCCTGCCCGGTGGATGCCATTGTCGGTGCGGCGAAATTGATGCACACCGTGATCGTCGATGAATGCACCGGTTGCGACCTTTGCGTGGCGCCCTGCCCGGTGGATTGCATCGAGATGCGGCCGTTGCCGCTGGCCACGGTGCTACCGATTGTCGGCGGCCTGGCGTTCAGCCCTGAGGAACAACGCGCCCGGACGGCCAAGCGCGATCACGCACGGCGCCGATTCGAACAACGCAACGCTCGCCTGCGTCGTGAAGAAGAACAGAAAATCGCCGAACGTCAGGCCCGAGCCCAGCGCGCCGTCCAGCACAGTGAGGTGCCGGATACGGCGTTGAAAAAAGCCAAGATCGATCTGGCGATGAGTCGGGCGCAACTGAACAAGTCTCTCAAGGCGTTCGGGCATCCGCCGACCTTCGAACAGCAGTCGCAACTGATCGTCCTGCAACAACAGTTCGAGGCTGCCGAACAGGCGTTGGCGAAGCTGGAAAGCACTGCACCGCCGGCCCCGGCGCCCGTCGTTCCGGCGAAAAATGCGCAGTTGAATCGGGCAAAGATCCAGTTGGCCATGCGCCGCGCCGAACTCAAGAAAGCCCGCACCAGCGAAGTGCCGGCTGAGCAAATCGAAGCATTGGAACTCGCGGTGAATGAAGCCGAGCGCCAAGTGGATGCCTATGTCGCCCCTTGAATCGGTCGACGAGCGCCTTCAGCAGGCCATGAAGCTGGTATTGCTGGCCACCGTGCCAGGGATACTGGTGTTTTTCTGGCTGTACGGCTGGGGCGTGTTGATCAACCTGATTCTGACGGGTGTTACCGCACTGGCCGTTGAAGCGACCGTGTTGCGCTTGCGCAAGCTTGCGCTCAAGCCGACCTTGAGCGACGGCAGTGCGCTGGTCAGCGCAACGCTGTTGGCTCTGGCCTTGCCGCCTTATTGCCCGTGGTGGCTGACGGTCTGTGCCGCGGCGTTCGCGATGGTGTTCGGCAAACACCTGTATGGCGGCGTAGGAAATAACCCATTCAACCCGGCAATGCTCGGTTTCGCCCTCGTGATGGTGAGCTTTCCCCAACAGATGACCCACTGGCCGTCGTCCCATGGACTGGACCTGCTCGACGGCTTGCAGCAGGTGTTTGGGCTCAGCTTCAGCCAGACGCCGGATGCCTGGGTCCAGGCCACAGCGCTGGACAGCCTGCGGATCAACAAAAGCCTGACCATGGACGAACTGTTTGCCGCTAACCCGGCGTTCGGTCACTTCGGCGGCCGAGGCATGGAATGGGTCAACCTGGCCTTTCTGGCGGGCGGCGCGATTCTGCTGCAACAACGGGTGTTCAGCTGGCATGCGCCGGTCGGCATGCTCGCCAGCCTGTTCATCATCAGCCTGCTGTTCTGGAACGGCTCAGGCTCCGACTCCCATGGCTCGCCGCTGTTTCATCTGCTCACGGGCGCGAGCATGCTGGGTGCATTCTTCATCGTCACGGAACCGGTGTCTGGCGCAAAAAGCCCCGGCGCGCGACTGCTTTTCGGCGCGGGCGTCGGGCTGCTGACGTACCTGATTCGTACCTGGGGTGGTTATCCGGACGGCGTAGCCTTTGCCGTGCTGTTGATGAACCTCTGTGTGCCGGCGCTGGAGCGGTTTGTCGCCTCCAGACAGGAACGGGGTGCGCCATGAGCCGAGCATCGACCGCTGTGGTCCTGGTGTTACTGGCAGGCCTGGGGATTGGCGTGACGTACCTGGTCCAGCACATCAGCGCGCCGCGCATTGCGGCCGAACAGCGCCTGATCGACAGCCGTAACCTGCTGGATCTGCTGCCCGTCGAGCGCTACGACAATCAGCCGTTGGAACAGCCGCTCGCCCTCGAAAACACTGAGTTGGCCAACAGCACGCTGCTGGGTGGCTATCTGGCGACCAAGACTGGCCAACCCAGCGCCGTGTTGCTGCGCAGCCAGACCTTAGGCTATGAGGGCGCCATCGAATTGCTGATCGCCATCGACGCAAACGGCAAGTTGCTTGGCGTCAAAACGCTCAAGCAATCAGAAACCCCGGGGCTGGGTGGCAAGATTGCCAACTGGCCTAATGCCTGGTTTCAGCTGTTTGTCGGTAAATCTCGAACCGAACCCGCCGACGCTGGCTGGGCCTTGAAAAAGGATCAGGGGCAATTCGATCAATTGGCGGGGGCGACCATTACTTCAAGAGCAGTGATCAACGCCATCCATGACGCGTTGCGTTACTTCGATGAGCGCCGGCAACAGTTGATCGGGAGTAGCCCCCCATGAATATGTCATCGTCTCTGCGGAACTCGCTGATGCTCGCGCCGCTGATCGGCGCCACGGACTCACTGGTGTCCGCTTTGGGTTTGTGGCTGATGTTCATCGTAGTGATCAATGCCTTTGGTGTGTGCATGGGTGCCTTGCGATCTCGACTGCTCCCGGTGACACACCTGCTTGCCGGCGTCCTGCTGGCGGCCACGCTGACCAGCTGCGCGGAACTCGCCGCGCAACTCTGGTCGCTGCAATGGCACCACCATGTGGGGTTGTATGCAGGATTGATCGCCTTGCAATGCGTCGTGCTGGAAAACACCGGCTTTTTCCAGAGCGCCCGGCGTGATCGCCTGCGCCTGTGTGGCTTGTTCGGCGCGTTGATGGCGGGCCTTGGCTTGCTGCGCGAATTCATCGGCAACGGAACATTCGGCAGCCATCTGCCATGGCTGGCTGGCACTGCGCAAGCGGACTGGCAAGGCTGGGTACTGACCGCCGACGGTGGCTTGCGCCTGGCCGCCCTGGCCCCTGGCGGATTCATTCTGCTGGGACTGCTGATCGCCGCACGTCAGGCCTGGACCCGCTCGACGCCCTCTCACTGACCGCCTTCGAGGAAACGCACTGCCCATGAATGCCGCAAAACGTCTGGAAATTTTCCGCAGGTTTCACGAAGACAACCCGGAACCAAAGACCGAACTGGCGTACTCCTCGCCGTTCGAATTGCTGATCTCTGTGATTCTCTCGGCCCAGTCGACCGATGTCGGCGTGAACAAGGCCACTGCCAAACTCTATCCGGTGGCCAATACGCCGGCGGCGATTTATGCCTTGGGTGTCGAGGGACTGTCGGAATACATCAAGACCATCGGCCTGTTCAACAGCAAAGCGAAAAACGTGATCGAGACCTGTCGCTTGCTGGTGGAACGTCATGGAGGCGAAGTGCCGCAAACCCGTGAAGAGCTGGAAGCGTTACCCGGCGTCGGCCGCAAGACCGCCAACGTGGTGCTCAATACCGCATTCCGTCAGCTGACCATGGCCGTGGACACGCATATTTTCCGGGTCAGCAATCGTACCGGCATTGCTCCAGGCAAAAATGTGGTCGAGGTTGAGAACAAACTGATGAAGTTCGTGCCGAAGGAATATTTGCTCGACTCCCATCACTGGCTGATCCTCCACGGACGCTACGTTTGCCTGGCCCGCAAGCCTCGCTGTGGCAGTTGCCGGATCGAAGACTTGTGCGAATACAAGCAAAAGACTTCCGACGATTGAGGCGCTATTAGGTATTTTGATTTATCGATTGAAAAAATCTTTTTTACCCGCCGGGAGATTATCGCTATAAGGAGCGCCAAAGGCAGTCTTAGCCTGGAGTAACACTATGAGCACTGGCAAAGAGCAATTGGACGTAGAAGACGACTTCACCCCCGTTGAGGCTGATGACGCTGAGCCGGTGGTTGAAGTGGCGAAGACCAACCTGAGCAAACGCCGTACCATCGACAATCTGTTGGAGGAGCGCCGACTGCAAAAGCAATTGACCGATTACGATTTTGATCTATGACACCTAAAAGCCTCCCGAAACGGAGGCTTTTTACTAAGTGCCACGCCCTGATGCCCCCGCTTATCGCGCCTCGTCAAACGTTGAGGCCGTCACACCAAACCATTGCGTTGAGCCAATTCGATCAGGTCGACCAGAGAGCGAGCATTGAGTTTCAACAACAGGCGGGTCTTGTAAGTACTGACAGTCTTATTGCTGAGAAACATTCCATCGGCGATCTCCTTGTTGGTCTTGCCTCGGGCCAACTGCTGCAAGACCATCATTTCCCGTCCTGACAGACGATCCACCATATCGGCCTCGCTGGCGTTCCCCAAACTGGAACGTACGGTATGCAAGGCTTGATTCGGAAAGTAACTGTAGCCTGACAATACTGCCTTTATTGCACTGAGTAATTCGGTGAGATCCTGTTGTTTGCAGACATACCCGGCGGCACCCGATTGCATGCAACGCATGGAAAAATGCCCAGGTGCCTGAGAGGTCAGTATCAGAACTTTCATGGGCATTGCTGTCGAGGTTAAACGCGCGATAACTTCCAACCCATCAAGTTTCGGTATTCCAATATCCAGGATGACAATATCCGGCATATGTTCACGGGCAAGTTGCAATGCATCCACGCCGTTATCTGTCTCTGCAATGACTTCGTAGCCATGACGCTCCATTAGCATTCGTACCGCAAGACGAATGACGGGGTGATCATCCACGATCAGCACTTTATTCATGGGCAAGTCCAATTTTCGCTGTTCGAATTTTTAGAGCCCGCACAATAGCCTAGTCGTTTCATCCATGGCATGCCGCCCCCCTCGGCGACCTGCACCGAGAGACATTCCTTACAGACATTAGAGATTTATCTTACAAAACATCCAAAAATACCGGTGGCTAAAAACCTTATCGACCTGAAGGTATTTATATTTTCCGCAGTTTTTTTGTTTCTATTTACATCCAGAAAGCCAAATAACAGGGTCCGCTGCAAGCGATCCAACGAACACCGACTATTGAGCTACGCTTAAAAGTAACGGATGTTTTCGACCTGACACCCATACCGCAAACAGCGCACATCAAGGATTAAGAAAAAATCACACCAGGCAACACTTCAAAAAGATTCAATCCAACACAATCTTAAACATCAACAACAGATATACCCAACCCACGCTCATTGCCGTTACTATCCCCCATTGAAATCCAACCTTAAAGGAGCACCACACAAACAAAGACACCAATCAATTAGTTATTAAAATTAAAACCAATAACATTACCCATTTGAGAAAAGACAATATCCCCATGAGCAGAAAACATGAACAAACTAAAGAAAAAAATCATCAACCCGATGACCGTTATTGCCATATTTGCCGCTATTTCTGAAACATCGGCCGCCGTCTCACTGCCGTTTCTCGACAACAAGGAGAAAGAGCTCTATGTCTGGTTCCTGATCAGTTTTCCCTTTTATTTGCTTTTTCTTTTCTTCGCCACACTCAACTTCAACTACCGGTCGCTGTACGCGCCCTCCGATTATGGGAAAGGAAAGCATTTTTTAGACGTGTTGGACAACGCTGATCGCGGTCAGCGGCCCGATAACCTGAAGGACCCTCCCTCCGGGATCGGAATTCAGACAAGCCTCTCGGCGCTACAGCACGTGAGCCTGACCGAGCCGCTAAAAAACCTGCACATCGTCGATGCGCGGTGGTTGAGCAAAAAAAAGGAGTTTGGCGCCTGGATTGAAAAAAATCTGCACCCACAGGGAAGCCCTGCGCAAGTGATCGTATTTCTCACCTGTACCGATTCGGAGGCATTACTGAAGGAAAGCGCCCTCTCGCATTCAAAAGAGACAAAGAACCGCAACGGTCCAACACTCTGCATTGCTTACAATTTGAATTCACGTGGCCTGACGATACTTGATCACTCTTTTTACCTGACACGCAGCAGGTAACGCTTGAAGAGCTTTCAGAGAGAAGAAACAGAAGGAAGGTATTACAGAAACAAAAAGAACGCTGTTAAAACGATGTCCAGCAGGAAATCCTCCCTATTCAGATGTGTGGCCTTGTCATCGACAAGGCCACAACTCTATTCACTACGGTCATTCCATTACGGCTTCAAAAATCTCAGAAAAGCTTCCGGCCTTTGTTCGCCGCAATACGCATGCGCAAAGCGTTGAGCTTGATGAAGCCCGCCGCGTCGGCCTGGTTGTAAGCGCCGCCGTCTTCTTCGAAGGTCGCGATGTTGGCGTCGAACAACGATTCGTCGGACTTGCGACCGGTGACGATCACGTTGCCCTTGTACAGCTTCAGGCGCACAACACCGTTCACGTGGGCCTGGGACGCGTCGATCATCTGTTGCAGCATCAGACGCTCAGGGCTCCACCAGTAACCGGTGTAGATCAGGCTGGCGTATTTAGGCATCAGCTCGTCTTTAAGGTGAGCCACTTCGCGGTCCAGAGTGATTGATTCGATCGCACGGTGAGCGCGCAGCATGATGGTGCCGCCAGGGGTTTCGTAGCAGCCACGGGACTTCATGCCAACGTAGCGGTTCTCGACGATGTCGAGACGGCCAATACCGTGTTCGCCACCGATACGGTTCAGGGTCGCCAGCACGGTGGCCGGGGTCATTTCGACGCCGTCCAGTGCGACGATGTCGCCGTTGCGGTAGGTCAGTTCCAGGTACTGCGCCTTGTCAGGAGCCTTCTCCGGGGAGACAGTCCATTTCCACATGTCTTCTTCGTGCTCGGTCCAGGTGTCTTCCAGCACGCCGCCTTCATAGGAGATGTGCAGCAGGTTGGCATCCATCGAGTACGGGGATTTTTTCTTGCCGTGACGCTCGATCGGGATGTTGTGCTTTTCAGCGTAATCCATCAGCTTTTCACGGGATAGCAGGTCCCATTCGCGCCACGGAGCAATCACTTTCACCCCTGGCTTCAAGGCGTACGCGCCCAGTTCGAAACGAACCTGGTCGTTGCCCTTGCCGGTGGCGCCGTGGGAAATGGCGTCTGCCCCCGTTTCGTTGGCGATTTCGATCAGGCGCTTGGCGATCAACGGACGAGCGATGGAAGTACCCAGCAGGTACTCGCCTTCGTAAACGGTGTTGGCGCGGAACATCGGGAAAACGAAATCGCGCACGAATTCTTCGCGCAAGTCGTCGATGTAGATCTCTTTCACGCCCATGGCTTGTGCCTTGGCGCGTGCAGGTTCGACCTCTTCGCCCTGACCCAGGTCAGCGGTGAAGGTCACGACTTCACAGTTATAAGTATCCTGCAGCCACTTGAGGATCACCGAAGTGTCCAGGCCGCCGGAATACGCCAGAACGACCTTGTTTACGTCCGCCATGCCATCACTCCACGGGTTCTACGGAAAGCCGTCAAGTCTACCGGTCATGCAGGATAATTTACAGAGGCGCGACAGCTTATGACGACGAAGCGACATATTATGTCGAGTGAGCGACGAATACAGCGGGTTCAGGAAGTCGACGCGGCGCTCGCCGCTGCAGTGGCCTGAGGGGCTGGCTTTTCGGTGGGCGCAACCCGCGCCAGGTGCACATTGACCCGACGGTTCTTCGCCCGGTTGGCAGAACTGGTATTGGGCGCCAACGGATAACGCTCGCCGTGGAAGCGCAGGGTGATCTGCGATTCCTGAATACCATTGACCTTGAAGAAGTCCATGACCGCCAGAGCCCGGCGGCGCGACAGGTCACGGTTGGTCAGGCGGTTGCCGCTATTGTCGGAGTGGCCATCGAGTTCGATGTGGTTGACCGTCGGATCAGCCTTCATGAAATCCAGCATCACCAGCAACTGAGCCTTGGCCCGCGCGTCAAGATCGATGCCTTCGCCGGGGAAGCCAATTTCGGACTGTTTGACCTGCTCGAAATTCTTTGGCAGCAGTTTTGCCACGCAGCCCTGGTAGTCGTTGAAGGCCTTGCTGAACTTGACCGGCAACAGACGCACTTCCGACATCCGGCCATCGCCAGAGTAATGTCGAACAACCGGACTGCGGCCATCCATCAGGCCACTGATCAAACGCCCGGCCTGAACGTGCGAACTGTTGAACAGCACATTGCCACTGCCGATTCGCACAGACCCGAGGTTAATGTCGCCACGCCCCGGCTGCCAGGGTGCAGCCGCCGCCAGCAAGGTCGCCGAACCGCCGCCGATCATCGCGTTGTCGGCCTTCAGACGAAACGTCGCTTGCTCGCCGGCGCGGCGCACGAACTCGCCGGAACCAAAATCGGTGATCGGCTGAGTCAGGCGGCACTCGAACTTGTCTCCTTCGACCGTCCACTCGATGCTCTCCAGACGGGTCTGGAAAGTGAGCGCCATCGCGGGAAGGCTGGCAAATACGCTGAGCAAGGCTAAATAACGCTGGCGCACGGGAGGCTCCACTGGCTTCTACAACAAAAAGACCGACATACACAGGTTTACGGCATACCTGTTGGATATCGGAAGCTTCCTGCAAAACTTGATAGCGAGTGCCTGGAAGAGTCTTTTCCGGTAGCATTCCCCTCAGTTTGACCCGCCTGGAATCCCCTCATGTCCGACCGCCTGACCCTGCTGCGTCCCGACGACTGGCATATTCATCTTCGCGATGGTGCTGTGTTGACCAATACAGTCGCGGATGTCGCGCGCACCTTTGGTCGCGCCATCATCATGCCCAACCTGGTACCTCCGGTGCGTAACACCGCTGAAGCCGACGGCTATCGCCAGCGGATTCTCGCTGCACGCCCGGCCGGCAGTCGCTTCGAACCGTTGATGGTGCTGTACCTGACCGATCTTACACAGCCCGAAGAAATTCGCGAGGCCAAGGCCTGCGGATTCATTCACGCCGCCAAGCTGTACCCGGCAGGCGCGACCACCAACTCAGACTCCGGTGTCACCAGCATCGACAAGATTTTCCCTGCACTCGAGGCCATGGCCGAAGTCGGGATGCCCTTGCTGGTTCACGGTGAAGTCACCCGTGGCGATGTCGACGTTTTCGATCGCGAAAAAATCTTCATCGATGAGCACATGCGTCGAGTGGTCGAGCGTTTCCCGACGCTCAAAGTGGTGTTCGAACACATCACCACCGCTGACGCCGTGCAGTTCGTCAACGCGGCTTCGGCCAATGTTGGCGCGACCATCACCGCGCATCACCTGCTGTACAACCGCAACCACATGCTGGTGGGCGGGATTCGGCCGCACTTCTATTGCCTGCCGATCCTCAAGCGCAACACCCATCAGGAAGCCCTGCTCGACGCCGCCACCAGCGGCAGCGACAAGTTCTTCCTCGGTACCGACTCGGCGCCCCATGCCCAGCACGCCAAGGAAGCCGCTTGCGGCTGTGCCGGTTGCTATACCGCTTATGCCGCGATTGAGATGTATGCCGAAGCCTTCGAACAACGCAACGCGCTGGACAAGCTCGAAGCCTTTGCCAGCGTGAACGGCCCGCGTTTCTACGGCCTGCCGGTGAACACCGATCGCATCACCCTGGTCCGCGATGAGTGGACCGCCCCAACCAGCCTGCCATTTGGCGAGCTGACCGTAATCCCGCTGCGCGCCGGTGAAAAACTGCGCTGGCGCCTGCTGGAGGAACACGCGTGAGTGAAGACCATTTCGACGACGAACAGGAAGGTCAAGGCGGTGGAGGTGGTTCGCGCCACCCGATGGCTGAACGCTTCCGTGGGTACCTGCCAGTCGTTGTCGACGTTGAAACCGGTGGTTTCAACTCTGCCACTGACGCGTTGCTGGAAATTGCCGCCACCACCATCGGCATGGACGAAAAAGGGTTTGTGTACCCCGACCACACCTACTTCTTTCGCGTAGAGCCTTTTGAAGGCGCAAACATCGAAGCGGCCGCCCTGGAATTCACCGGGATCAAACTCGATCATCCGCTACGCATGGCAGTGAGTGAGGAAGCAGCGCTGACCGATATCTTCCGCGGCATCCGCAAGGCCCTTAAAGCCAATGGTTGCAAACGGGCGATTCTGGTCGGGCACAACAGCAGCTTCGATCTGGGCTTTCTCAACGCCGCCGTCGCGCGCCTGGACATGAAACGTAACCCGTTCCATCCGTTCTCGAGCTTCGATACTGCAACCCTGGCCGGTCTGGCTTACGGCCAAACGGTACTGGCCAAGGCCTGTCAGGCAGCTGATATCGACTTCGACGGTCGCGAGGCCCACTCGGCTCGCTACGACACCGAGAAGACGGCCGAGCTGTTCTGCGGCATCGTCAATCGCTGGAAACAAATGGGCGGCTGGGAAGACTACAACGACTGATCGTCGTCGGGTTTATCCCGCCCATAAAAAAACCGGCCTCAACGGCCGGTTTTTTTATGCCTCAAACGTGCCTTACAGCGCAGCAGCGTTCTCGGTCAGGTAAGCCGCGACGCCTTCGGTCGAAGCGGTCATGCCTTTGTCGCCTTTTTTCCAGTTGGCAGGGCAAACTTCGCCGTGCTCTTCGTGGAATTGCAGAGCGTCGACCAGACGGATCAGCTCTTCAATGTTACGGCCCAGCGGCAGGTCGTTGATGATCTGCGAACGGACAACGCCTTTGTCGTCGATCAGGAATGCGCCACGGAAAGCCACGCCGCCTTCGGACTCAACGTCGTAGGCCTTGGCGATTTCGTGCTTCAGGTCGGCAGCCATGGTGTAGCGAACTTCACCGATACCACCATTGTTGACCGGGGTGTTGCGCCAGGCGTTGTGGGTGAAGTGCGAGTCGATCGAAACGGCGATCACTTCAACGTTGCGAGCCTTGAAGTCAGACATGCGGTTGTCCAGAGCGATCAGCTCGGACGGGCAAACGAAGGTGAAGTCCAGTGGGTAGAAGAACACCAGGCCGTATTTGCCTTTGATGGCCGACGACAGGGTGAAGCTGTCTACGATTTCGCCATTACCGAGTACGGCCGGTACGGTGAAGTCAGGGGCTTGTTTGCCTACGAGTACGCTCATTGGATATCTCCTGGTGTAATAACGTGAAGAACTGGGCTCGCATCAGCCTGCCACCTTCAGGCGACAGCCCTGTGACACGAACCCGCTTCGCAAGGACCGGCCATCATACACTGCGTTTTTGACCTGTCCTTAACGGTTTTTTTGCCAAGGGAAATGCTGTCGACAGGTTTTCCGTGTGATCGACGCTGAGGGGGAAACCGTTCGTCAGCCTCGACCAAAGCTTTCTGAAACCACTTTGACAATCATTCTCGTTAACATTAAGATCCATCGCAATTGAGTCACAACCAGCGACGGTTTTCACTTATGTATGTCTGCCTCTGCACTGGCGTCACCGACGGTCAAATCCGCGATGCAATCTATGAAGGTTGCTGCAGCTATAAAGAAGTCCGACAGGCCACCGGCGTAGCCAGCCAATGCGGCAAATGTGCCTGCCTTGCCAAGGAAGTGGTCCGCGAAACCCTGACCAAATTGCAATCGGCTCAGTCCGCGATTCCCTATTCCGTAGAATTTACTGCCGCGTAAATACCCTATTTCAAAAAACCGGACTTGATGTTCGGTTTTTTTATGTCTGAAAATCAACCGCTTACGCTCTAGACGCGGAACACAAACATTCTTATTCCGATTAATTTTCACTTAATTTTCAATAACTTAGGTTTGACACTCTTAATTACGCGGCTCAAACTCTGCCTTATAGACAGCTAATACAGGGCAGGACCCCATCATGAAAGGCGACATTACAGTCATCCAGCATCTCAACAAGATCCTTGCCAATGAGCTGGTCGCGATCAATCAATACTTCCTGCATGCACGCATGTACGAAGATTGGGGTTTGAACAAGCTCGGAAAGCACGAGTACCACGAATCCATCGATGAGATGAAGCACGCGGACAAGCTGATCAAGCGCATCCTGTTCCTTGAAGGCCTGCCGAATGTCCAGGACCTGGGCAAACTGCAGATCGGCGAACACACCCAGGAAATGCTTGAGTGCGACCTGCGTATCGAACGCACCGGTCACGCTGATCTCAAAGTAGCCATCGCTCATTGCGAAACCGTTGGCGACTTCGGCAGCCGTGAACTGCTTGAAGATATTCTTGAGTCCGAAGAAGAACATATCGACTGGCTGGAAACCCAACTGGGCCTGATCGATAAAGTCGGTCTTGAGAACTATCTGCAATCGCAGATGGGCGAAGAGTAAGTTAGCGCCCGCTAAACTCGAGACAATAAAAAGCCCCGCGCTCCTTTAAAGAGGCGGGGCTTTTTTGTGCCTTCGCTCTTGTAGGAGCGAAGCTTGCTCGCGAAAGCGGTCTTTCAGGTAAGACGCCTTCGCGGGCAAGCCTCGCGCCTACAAAAAGCGGATCAGGCTTCGGTCTTGCTGGCAGCAGCAGCTTCGACAGCAGCCTTGATAGTGCTCTGCAGCGAACCATCAGCAGACATTTCAGTCATGATGTCGCTACCGCCGACCAGCTCACCACCGACCCACAGTTGCGGGAAGGTTGGCCAGTTGGCGTACTTTGGCAGGTTGGCGCGGATTTCCGGGTTCTGCAGGATGTCCACGTAAGCAAACTTTTCGCCACACGCCATCACGGCCTGCGCGGCTTTCGCGGAGAAGCCACACTGCGGGGCATTCGGCGAGCCTTTCATGTAAAGCAGAATGGTGTTGTTAGCAATCTGCTCTTTAATCGTTTCGATGATATCCATGGAACACCTCGGCTGAACTTTCCGACTCAGTGGTCGGCACGGTGGCGCATTGTAACGGAAACCCGAGCACCCTGCTCGGTCTCCCCGACAGACTTGATCAAGCCGCCGCCACGGTCACTGGCACACCGTTCAACGCCGCATTGCCCGACAACTCATCGAGTTGACACTCGTCGGTCAAGTCATTGGCGCTGGAGCCCGGTTGGCCACTGGCAATGGTCATCTGCACACCCGGCCGTGCATGGCCCCAACCGTGAGGAAGGCTGACCACGCCTTTCATCATATCCAGACTGCCGAGCACTTCAACTTCGATCACACCGACCCGCGAACTGACCCGCACTCGCTGCCCGTCGTTGAGCCCACGACTGGCCAGGTCATCCGGGTGCATCAGCAATTGATGGCGCGGCTTGCCCTTCACCAGGCGGTGGTAGTTGTGCATCCACGAGTTGTTGCTGCGCACATGCCGGCGGCCAATCATCAACAACTCATCAAAGGCCGGTGCTTGCAACGCCGCAAAGCGGGCGAGGTCAGCCAGGATCACGGCAGGCGCAGCCTGGACTCGCTGATTTGCCGTTTTCAGACGTGGCGCCAGATTGGATTTCAATGCCCCAAGATCGACACCATGAGGGTGATCAAACAATGTCGCCAACGATAGCTTGTGCTTCGACGCGTCGCCATACAGCCCCATCCGCAAGCCCTGATCGATCATCTGCGCCGGGGCGACGGTTGGTTTCAATGCTTTGCCAGTCTTCGCAGCAAAGGCCTTGGCCAGCCCCACGAAAATTTCCCAGTCATGCAACGCACCTTCGGGTTTGGCCAGGATCGCGCGATTGAACCGACTGACGTTACGCACCGCAAACATATTAAAAGTCGTGTCGTAATGATCGTTTTCCAGGGCCGATGTGGACGGCAGAATCAGGTCGGCATAACGCGTGGTTTCATTGATGTACAGGTCGATGCTGACCATGAACTCCAAACCGTCCAGTGCCTGCTCCAGTTGCCGGCCATTGGGCGTCGAGAGCACCGGGTTACCCGCCACGGTAATCAGCGCGCGGACCTGCCCTTCCCCTTCGGTGAGCATCTCTTCGGCCAGTGCCGACACCGGCAATTCTCCAGCGTATTCAGGACGCCCGGACACCCGACTCTGCCACAGATTGAAATGCCCGCCTGAAGTGGACGCCACCAAGTCCACCGCAGGTTCGGTGCACAACGCCCCCCCCACGCGATCGAGATTACCAGTGACCAGGTTGATCAACTGCACAACCCAGTGGCACAAGGTACCGAACGCCTGGGTCGAGACCCCCATGCGGCCGTAACAGACCGCCGTCGGCGCTGCCGCGAAGTCCCGCGCCAGTTGGCGGATCTGTTCGGCGGGCACTGCACACAGTGGGCTCATGGCCTCGGCGGTGAAACTGGCGACTGCCTCCCGCACCTCATCCAGACCCTCCACCGGCAAATGACTGTCGCGGGTCAGGCCTTCAGCAAACAAGGTGTTGAGCAGCCCGAACAACAACGCGGCATCGCCACCCGGGCGCACGAACAGATGCTGGTCGGCAATCGCCGCCGTTTCGCTGCGGCGCGGATCAACCACCACCACTTTACCGCCGCGCGCCTGAATGGCCTTCAAGCGCTTCTCCACATCCGGCACGGTCATGATGCTGCCATTGGAGGCCAGCGGATTGCCGCCGAGGATCAGCATGAAATCGGTGTGATCGATGTCCGGGATCGGCAACAGCAAGCCATGGCCGTACATCAAATGGCTGGTCAGGTGATGGGGTAATTGGTCAACCGAGGTCGCAGAAAACCGGTTGCGGGTTTTCAACAGGCCGAGAAAGTAATTGCTGTGGGTCATCAGCCCGTAGTTGTGCACGCTGGGGTTGCCTTGATAGACCGCCACCGCGTTCTGCCCGTGACGCTCCTGAATCGCCGCCAGACGTTCGGCGACAAGGCTGAAGGCATCTTCCCACTCGATGGGTTGCCATTCGTAGCCGACCCGAAGCATTGGCTGACGCAGACGATCAGGATCGTTCTGAATATCTTGCAGGGCGACAGCCTTGGGACAAATGTGTCCGCGGCTGAATGTATCCTGAGGGTCACCCTTGATCGAAGTGATCTGCACAGCGCCTTCGACCTCGGTGGTTTCGATGGTCAGGCCGCAGATGGCTTCACACAAGTGGCACGCACGGTGATGGAGAGTCTTGGTCATGGCCAGTCTCTGTCTTGTTCTGGGCGGGCAATATCGGCCGCGGGAACAAAACTATGGCGCCTGACTCACTGCTGCGCCAGCGACGTTCGTCTTGTGAATCGGCGGCCATCAGGCCAGCCGATGACCGCCGGAGATCAGTTCGGCGGCAGCCTCGGTGGCCTCTGCAACTGGATTTCCTGAACAGTTTCAATCTGCTCTTGAGCGACATGGACTCCCGTGAGTTCGCCTATCAGGCGCCAGTGCTCGTCGAGCCCGGTGCTAATGGTTGCCATGCGGTCAATCATCCGCCGGCCGGCTGCCTTGGTCACTTCGTCTTCACTGCGCATCAACTCGAAGGACATCGAAGTCATGGACGCGGTGAGGTGGGTCAGCGAGCGAGCCGTAAGGCCGAGTAATTCCATTAACTGTTGTTCTTTCGATTCCATTCCGAAGGCTTCCTGCGTCGTTCGTGGGTTAGTTATAACCCGCCTCCTTGCATAAGCAAATGTTTCAGACCAGACACATCGATCGTTCCTGAGCACAAAGGCGTCGAAAGACAGCTCAGAAACCGACCGCTGCTATCCATCCTCACCCCGTTTGATTGCAAAGCCCCGTGACCCCAGTGTACAAATGACGGGCTGCTGTCAGGAAACAGGCTTCAAAAGCGCTACTGCGGTCATCCCGTAGCCCCTCTGAAATCCCCTAAAAACCGTAGCCCTATTGGTAAGACGCGACATTTAATTATAAGATCGCGCCTTCCCCTATTTCGTCGCCCCGTGCGGCTTACGCCGCAGGTCTCGCCCGTTTTTCAGTTAAACAAGGCTTTGAGTATCTGCGGTCTGTTGCAAAAAGGTAGTCAATGATGAGCGCAAGGCACTTTCTCTCCCTGATGGATTGCACGCCCGAAGAGCTGGTCAGCGTGATCCGTCGAGGCATTGAGCTCAAAGACCTGCGTAACCGCGGCGTACTGTTCGAGCCTTTGAAAAACCGCGTGCTCGGGATGATTTTCGAGAAATCGTCGACCCGCACCCGTATTTCGTTCGAAGCCGGCATGATCCAGCTTGGTGGCCAGGCGATTTTCCTGTCGCCGCGTGACACCCAACTGGGCCGTGGCGAGCCGATCGGCGACTGCGCGATCGTGATGTCGAGCATGCTCGACGCCGTGATGATCCGTACCTTTGCCCACAGCACCCTGACCGAATTCGCCGCCAACTCCCGCGTGCCCGTCATCAACGGCCTGTCCGATGACCTGCACCCATGCCAGTTGCTGGCCGACATGCAGACGTTCCTCGAACACCGCGGCTCGATCCAGGGCAAAACCGTGGCCTGGATCGGCGACGGCAATAACATGTGCAACAGCTATATAGAAGCGGCGATGCAGTTCGACTTCCAGTTGCGCATCGCTTGCCCGGAGGGTTTTGAACCCAACCCTGAGTTCGTGGCCAAGGCGGGTGATCGGATCACCATCGTCCGCGACCCGAAGGATGCCGTACGCGGCGCCCACCTGGTCAGCACCGACGTCTGGACCTCCATGGGCCAGGAAGAGGAAACCGCCACACGCCTGAAGCTGTTTGCACCGTTCCAGGTCAACCGCGCCCTGCTCGACCTGGCCGCTCCGGACGTGCTGTTCATGCACTGCCTGCCGGCCCACCGAGGTGAGGAAATCAGCGTCGACTTGCTCGATGACAAGCGCTCCGTTGCTTGGGATCAAGCCGAAAACCGTCTTCACGCACAAAAGGCCCTGCTCGAGTTTCTCGTCCCGCCTTCGTACCACCACGCATGAGCCATCCATTACTGCTTAACCTGCGCAACCTCGCCTGTGGCTACCAAGACCAGCGGGTCGTGCAGAACCTCAACCTGCATTTGAATGCCGGCGACATCGGCTGCTTGCTGGGCTCATCGGGTTGCGGAAAAACCACCACCCTGCGGGCCATTGCCGGTTTCGAACCGGTGCACGAAGGTGAAATCCAGTTGGCGGGCGAGACGATCTCCCGCGCCGGTTTCACCCTCGCTCCGGAAAAACGTCGGATCGGCATGGTGTTCCAGGACTACGCACTGTTTCCGCATTTGAGCGTGGCCGAGAACATCGCCTTCGGGATCCGTAAACATCCTCAGAAAGATCGCGTCACCGAAGAGTTGCTGGAGCTGGTCAATCTGAAAAACCTCGGCAAACGCTTCCCGCATGAGCTATCCGGTGGTCAACAGCAACGCGTCGCTCTGGCGCGGGCCCTGGCACCGGAACCGCAACTGCTGCTGCTCGACGAACCTTTCTCCAACCTTGATGGCGAGTTGCGACGCAAGCTCAGCCATGAGGTGCGCGACATCCTCAAGGCCCGTGGCACCAGCGCGATTCTGGTGACCCATGACCAGGAAGAAGCCTTCGCGGTGAGCGACCATGTGGGAGTTTTCAAGGAAGGTCGTCTGGAGCAGTGGGACACGCCCTACAACCTGTATCACGAACCGCTGACGCCGTTTGTGGCCAGCTTCATCGGCCAGGGTTATTTCATTCGCGGCCAGCTGAGCAGCCCCGAGTCGGTGCAAACCGAATTGGGAGAGTTACGCGGTAATCGTGCCTACACCTGGCCGGTTGGCGGTGCGGTGGATGTGTTGCTGCGTCCGGACGATATCGTTTATGCACCGGACAACGACTTGAAAGCGCGGATCGTCGGCAAGTCTTTCCAGGGTGCGTCGACCTTGTATCGCTTGCAGTTACCGACGGGCGCACAGCTTGAGTCGATATTTCCGAGTCATGCTGATCATCAGGTGGGGTCGGAGGTCGGCATTCGTGTCGCGGCTGAACATCTAGTGTTGTTCCAGGCATCGGGCAGTACGGCGGCGCAGATTCCGATCATCGAGTCCGGCGTCCGCCGCTACAGCAGCGCTAGCTGATACCTGAATTTGTAGGAGCGAGCGGTGCGGCGATCCGACTTGCCCGCGAAGGCGTCAGGCCTGCCAATGAAGATGTCGACTGACACGACGCCTTCGCGGGCAAGCCTCGCTCCTACAGAGAAATCATCCGAGTAATAATTTTCCACTCGCAACAAGCGTCGCATTCCCGCCAATTCTCACCCGATCCCCTTCCAGTCGACAGAACAACTCCCCGCCTCGCGCCGAACGCTGATAAGCCGTCAGGCTCGACTTGCCCAAACGTTTCGACCAATACGGAATCAGGCTGCAATGGGTGGAACCGGTCACCGGGTCTTCATTGATGCCGATCGCCGGGGCGAAGTAGCGGGACACAAAGTCATGCTTGCTGCCCCTGGCCGTGACAATTGCCCCCGGCCACGGCAGTTTCGCCAGCGCCGCCATGTCCGGCTGACATTCGAGCACCGCCTGCTCGGATTCCAGCACCACGAACAACTCGTTCGACCCCAGCACATCAACCGCTTCCACACCCAGCGCGCGCTCGACATCCAGGGTCACGCCCACTTCCGACGGTACGATGGCCGGGAAGTCCAGCCACAAGCGCTCACCCTCACGGCTCACACTGAGCGGGCCGGACTTGCAGACGAAGTCCAGCCGCTCGACCGGCTCTTTATAGATTTCAAACAGAACGTAAGCGCTGGCCAGGGTCGCATGACCGCACAACGGCACTTCGGTGGTCGGGGTAAACCAGCGGATGCGCCAGCCCTGCCCTTCGCGCACCACGAAGGCGGTTTCGGCGAGGTTGTGCTCGGCGGCGATCTTCTGCATCAGCTCATCGGCAAGCCAGGCATCGAGGCGATAGACCATCGCCGGATTGCCACTGAACGGCCGATCACTGAACGCATCAACCTGGTGAAATTCAAGCTGCATAACCTTCTCCCTGAGTCAGGCGCGGCCGATATCGGCAAATTTGGCCTGAGTGTGTTCCGCCAATACCGCGGGTGCCAATTCGACTTCCAACCCACGTCGCCCCGCGCTGACAAAAATGCTGGCGAAGGGCTGAGCTGAATTATCAATGAAAGTGCGCAAGCGCTTTTTCTGTCCCAGCGGGCTTATCCCGCCCAAGAGGTAACCGGTGGATCGTTGCGCAGCGGCAGGGTCGGCCATTTCGACTTTTTTCACGCCCGCAGCATGAGCCAGGCCCTTCAAATCCAGACTTCCGACGACCGGCACCACGGCCACCAGCAATTCACCTTTCTCGCTGGCTGCCAGCAAGGTCTTGAATACCTGAGCCGGGTCCAATCCCAGTTTCTCCGCGGCCTCCAGCCCATAGGACGCCGCCTTCGGATCATGTTCGTAACTGTGCACGCGATGTTCGGCACGAACTTTTTTCAACAAATCCAATGCGGGGGTCATGGCAGCTCCAGGCTGGCGACAGAAGAAAAATACTGCGCTGAATTCTAGGCCATTGATCAATAAAAGGCTCTATTGCGGCGCTATTTCAAAGGCTTGGCGGCGCCTTCTGCCGTTCGTCCACGTTCAGCCTGCCGCGTGAACGATGTGGTCATTCACATGACTAATAGTTCGATTGTGACTGACGGTTCACTTTCGACCTTTGACAGCAGCGTTTCTTGTCTATATTTTTTCGAAACTGAATACTGTACGAATGTCTTACCGCAGCACCCAGCAGCAGGCCGAGAACAGGATGGGGATTCTGCCTCGGTGAAAATCGCGCTTTGACCCTGATGCCAAAGCGCCAGACAACAACAAAAACGAGGTTTTCAATGACAACTGCTTTACAACAACCGTCGCTCTCCAGCCAATGCATGGCCGAATTCCTGGGCACTGCGCTGCTGATTTTTTTTGGTACGGGTTGCGTTGCCGCGCTCAAAGTCGCGGGCGCCAGCTTCGGCCTTTGGGAAATCAGCATCATCTGGGGCATCGGGGTGAGCATGGCGATCTACCTGACCGCCGGCGTTTCCGGGGCTCACCTCAATCCCGCCGTCAGCATTGCCCTGAGCATTTTCGCTGACTTCGAAAAGCGCAAACTGCCGTTCTATATTCTCGCCCAGGTGGCGGGCGCCTTCTGTGGAGCGTTGTTGGTTTACACGCTTTACAGCAATTTGTTCTTCGATTACGAACAAACCCACCATATGGTTCGTGGTACTCAGGCCAGTCTCGAATTGGCATCGGTGTTCTCCACCTTCCCCAACCCGGTCTTGTCCACGGCACAGGCCTTCCTGGTTGAAGTGATCATCACCGCCATCCTGATGGGCGTGATCATGTCCCTGACCGACGACAACAACGGCTTGCCAAAGGGTCCACTCGCTCCGCTACTGATCGGCCTGCTGATTGCCGTGATTGGCAGTTCGATGGGGCCGCTGACCGGTTTTGCGATGAACCCGGCGCGCGACTTCGGTCCTAAACTGATGACTTTCTTCGCCGGCTGGGGTGAAATTTCCTTCACCGGCGGGCGCGATATCCCGTATTTCCTGATTCCGATTTTTGCACCGATTGTCGGTGCCTGCCTCGGCGCTGCCGCTTATCGCGGGCTGATTGCCCGTCACCTGCCCAGTGCCACACCTGCTACAAAGGAAGCAGCACCGGCCATTGACGGCAAACCAAGAACTTCTTGATACCGTTGGCGCGTGATCCTGCCCATTAAGAGCGCGCGCCGGACCTCACTCCCTTTTTTCGTCCAAGGCAATCGACATGACCGACACTCAGAATAAGAACTACATCATTGCCCTTGATCAGGGTACGACCAGCTCCCGCGCGATCATTTTCGACCGCGACGCGAACGTGGTCTGCACCGCCCAGCGCGAATTCGCACAGCATTACCCGCAAGCCGGCTGGGTTGAACATGATCCGATGGAAATCTTCGCCACTCAAAGCGCCGTGATGGTCGAGGCCCTGGCTCAAGCCGGCCTGCATCACGACCAGGTCGCCGCCATCGGCATCACCAACCAGCGCGAAACTACGGTGGTCTGGGACAAGACCACCGGCCGCCCGATCTACAACGCGATCGTCTGGCAGTGCCGCCGCAGCACCGAAATCTGCCAGCAGCTCAAGCGTGATGGCCACGAGCAGTACATCAGCGACACCACGGGCCTGGTCACCGACCCGTACTTCTCCGGCACCAAGCTCAAGTGGATCCTCGACAACGTCGAAGGCAGCCGCGAGCGTGCGCGCAAGGGTGAACTGCTGTTCGGCACTGTCGACAGCTGGCTGATCTGGAAATTTACCGGCGGCAAGGTGCATGTCACCGACTACACCAACGCCTCTCGTACCATGCTCTTCAACATCCACACGCTGGAGTGGGATGCGAAGATGCTGGAGGTGCTGGATATTCCGCGCGAGATGCTGCCGCAGGTTAAATCCTCGTCCGAAATCTACGGCCACACCAAAAGCGGCATCGCCATTGGCGGTATCGCCGGTGACCAGCAAGCGGCCCTGTTTGGCCAGATGTGCGTCGAACCCGGTCAGGCGAAGAACACCTACGGCACCGGTTGCTTCCTGCTGATGAACACTGGCGACAAAGCCGTAAAATCCAAGCACGGCATGCTGACCACCATTGCTTGCGGCCCGCGCGGCGAAGTGGCTTACGCACTGGAAGGCGCAGTGTTCAACGGCGGTTCTACTGTTCAGTGGCTGCGTGACGAACTGAAGATCATCAACGACGCCCACGACACCGAATACTTCGCCAACAAGGTCAAGGACAGCAACGGCGTGTACCTCGTGCCAGCCTTTACCGGTCTGGGCGCTCCGTACTGGGACCCGTATGCCCGTGGTGCATTGTTCGGACTGACTCGCGGCGTACGTGTGGATCACATTATTCGTGCAGCCCTGGAGTCGATTGCCTACCAGACCCGCGACGTTCTCGACGCCATGCAACAGGATTCCGGCGAACGCTTGAAATCCCTGCGCGTGGACGGCGGTGCGGTGGCGAACAACTTCCTGATGCAGTTCCAGGCCGACATCCTCGGCACTCGGGTAGAGCGTCCGCAAATGCGCGAAACCACCGCACTGGGCGCGGCTTACCTGGCCGGTCTGGCGTGTGGCTTCTGGAGCAGCCTGGATGACTTGCGCGGCAAGGCTGTGATCGAACGCGAATTCGAACCGACCCTGGACGAAACCGCGAAGGAAAAACTCTATGCCGGCTGGAAAAAAGCCGTCAGCCGCACCCGCGATTGGGAACCGCACGAGGGCGCTGAGTAAGCCAAGCCCAGCACACGAATAGGGTTGTAACTGGTCGGGAGCAGATTCCTGCGGCATCATGGGCAAATTTTGCACGGCAGCCCAAAGGAAGCCCCATGAATCTGCCTCCCCGTCAGCAGCAAATCCTCGAACTGGTCCGCGAACGCGGCTATGTCAGCATCGAGGAAATGGCTACGCTGTTCGTCGTTACACCGCAAACCATTCGCCGCGATATCAATCAGCTCGCGGAAGCTAATTTGTTGCGTCGCTACCATGGTGGCGCCGCTTACGATTCCAGCGTCGAAAACACCGCCTACGCCATGCGTGCCGACCAGATGCGCGACGAAAAACAGCGTATTGGCGAAGCCATTGCCGCGCAGATCCCCGATCACGCCTCGCTGTTCATCAATATCGGTACCACCACCGAATCGATTGCCCGGGCGTTGCTCAATCACAATCACCTGAAAATCATCACCAACAACTTGCATGTAGCCTCGATGCTCAGCGCCAAGGACGATTTCGACGTTCTGCTGACCGGTGGCAATGTCCGACGTGACGGAGGTGTGGTCGGTCAGGCCAGTGTCGACTTCATTAACCAGTTCAAGGTTGATTTCGCCCTGGTCGGCATCAGCGGTATAGATGAAGACGGCAGCCTGCTGGACTTCGACTATCAGGAAGTTCGGGTATCCCAAGCGATCATCGCCAATGCCCGACAGGTCATCCTGGCGGCTGACTCCAGCAAATTCGGGCGCAACGCCATGATTCGCCTGGGGCCTATCAGCCTGATCGATTGCCTGGTGACCGATCAGCAACCTGTACCGGCCTTGGCGCAGTTGTTGAGTCAGCACAAGATTCGGCTCGAGGTCGTTTAACCCCTCACATCTTCGTCGGCTGTACCGACGCCATCGTCGGAACGCCGCCCGGAGCAAGCTCGCTCCCACAGGTTCACCGTAACCCTTGTGGGAGCGAGCTTGCTCCGGGCGGCGTTCCGACGATAGCGATCTCTCATGCACCTCCTCTTTCGCGTCGTTATACGCATCTAAATGTTCGAAAATTTTCCTTTAACAGCCCTTCGATCAGTATTTTCAATCGAAGTTGACTGGCCGTGGGCGGCTTTATGGGCTACCATTTTCGAAAATGAACATAAATGTTCGAATTCCAATACCGAAAATCATAAAAGCCCGAGGCCAGCCGATGCCCACTTCTACCTTGCCTATGCCCCCTCTCGCTGAGGTCTACGATATCGCCGTCATCGGTGGTGGGATCAATGGCGTGGGGATTGCAGCGGATGCCGCCGGTCGCGGTCTTTCGGTGTTCCTTTGCGAAAAGGATGACCTGGCCAGCCACACCTCGTCGGCCAGCAGCAAGCTGATCCACGGTGGCCTGCGCTACCTCGAACATTACGAATTCCGTCTGGTGCGCGAAGCCTTGGCCGAACGCGAAGTGCTGCTGGCCAAGGCCCCGCACATCGTCAAGCAAATGCGCTTCGTGCTGCCGCACCGCCCACACCTGCGTCCGGCCTGGATGATCCGCGCCGGCCTGTTCCTTTATGACCACCTCGGCAAGCGAGAAAAACTCGAAGGTTCGAAAAGCCTGAAGTTCGGCCCGGACAGTCCGCTGAAAAGCGAAATCACCAAAGGCTTCGAATACTCCGATTGCTGGGTGGACGATGCTCGTCTTGTGGTACTGAACGCCATGGCCGCCCGCGAAAAAGGCGCCCACGTTCACACCCAGACTCGTTGCGTCAGTGCCCGTCGCACTAAGGGTCTGTGGCACCTGCACCTGGAGCGAGCCGATGGCAGTTTGTTTTCGATCCGCGCCAAGGCGCTGGTGAATGCGGCCGGCCCGTGGGTCGCCAAGTTCATTCGTGACGATCTGAAGATGGAATCGCCTTACGGCATTCGCCTGATTCAGGGCAGCCACCTGATCGTGCCGAAACTGTACGAAGGTGAGCACGCGCACATTCTGCAAAACGAAGATCAGCGCATCGTGTTCACCATTCCGTACCTGAACCACTTCACCCTGATTGGCACCACCGACCGCGAATACACCGGCGACCCGGCGAAAGTCGCAATCACCGAAGGCGAAACCGATTACCTGTTGAAAGTGGTCAACTCCCATTTCAAGAAACGCATCAGCCGCGACGATATCCTGCACAGCTATTCCGGTGTTCGTCCGCTGTGCAACGACGAATCCGACAACCCGTCGGCCGTCACCCGCGACTACACCCTGGCGCTGTCAGGCAGTGGTGAAGAAGCGCCGCTGCTGTCGGTGTTCGGCGGCAAGCTGACCACCTACCGCAAACTGGCCGAGTCGGCGCTGGCGCAACTGACTCCGTACTTCAAAGACATCAAGCCACGCTGGACCGCCAGCGCAACCCTGCCGGGCGGCGAAGACATGACCACCCCGCAGGCGCTGAGCTCGCTGATCCGCGACAAGTTCGACTGGGTCCCGAGCGAAATCTCCCGCCGCTGGGCCACCACCTACGGCAGCCGCACCTGGCGCATGCTTGAGGGCGTACAAAACCTCAGCGACCTGGGCGAACACCTCGGTGGCGGTCTCTACACCCGCGAAGTCGATTACCTGTGCAGCGAAGAGTGGGCGACCACGGCGCACGACATTCTGTGGCGCCGCAGCAAGCTGGGGCTGTTCACCACCCCGGCGGAACAGGAAAAGCTTGCGGATTACCTGAACAAGGTCGAACAGAACCGCAGCAAGATCGAAGCGGCCTGATCGGAAATCCGATTAAAAAGCCCCTGAATCTCACGATTCAGGGGCTTTTTTGTAGGTGCTCATTGCGCCAGATGCAGCAACAGGAAATCAATGAACGCCCTCGATTTGTGAGGTAAATGCGGGTTATTGGGAAACACTACGTTGACGGACTGCGAGGGCAGCGAATAGTCGGGCAACAGGCGGATCAGCCGCTCGCTGGCAATGTCGTCCTTGACCACCCACGCGGGCAGCACCGAAACCCCAAGGGACGACAACGTCATGGAGCGAATGGCCGTGGATGAATTGGATTCAAACTGATTGATCCCGTTGATCTCTACAGTCCCCAATTGCGGATGACGCAACGTCCACTGAGTCGGTGCCTGCAGGTTGCTATTGGCAATCCACGGCACCGAATTCAGGTCCTGGGGATTTTGCACCGGGTGACGCGCAAGAAACGCCTCGGCAGCCACCAAAACAATTTCATAATCCGCCAGCTTACGGCTCTTGAATGCCGAGTCCGACAAGTTGCCTAAACGGATAACCAGGTCTAACTTTTCCGCCACCAGATCATTGAGTGACGCGTTAAAGTTATAACAGAGTTTTATCTCCGGATAGCGCTCTACAAAGTGCGGAATCAACGGCAGAATATACGCCTCACCGTATTCACTGGTGGAACTGAAGCGCAGTTTACCGGAAACCCGATTATGCCCTTTTAATACATTATCGAAGGCAGTATCAATATCCACGACAATACCTTTGAACTCTTCATAAAAGTCCTGACCGATTTCGGTGAGGGATATATTTCGGGTATTACGAATCAACAACGTCGCTGACAGCACGTCCTCCAGCGCCTTGACATGCAGGCTGGCCATGGCCTTGCTGATGCTCAGGTAATTGGCGGCCTTGGTGTAAGAACCAAAATCGACCACGGCCAGAAATGTCTGGACCCGATTAAGATGAGTGTGCATAGCAATAGGGTTCACTGTTAAATCCTGTCAAACAGTGTTTCAAGGATAGTCGTATCGACAGTTCAAGTCCACCGCCCCTATGCTTTGCGGCAAAGGGGAAACAACATGACCTATCGCTACAAAGTTGCACTGATTTTTCTGATCGGCTTTTTTATAGACTGCATTAACATCTTTATGTCGGCGGTCGCATTACCAAGCATATCGACGGCGTTGCACGTTAGTACTTCAGACGTTGCCTGGGTGGCTAACGCTTACATTCTGGGGCTGACACTGATCATCCCGGTCAGCACCTGGCTGGCCGGTCGTTTTGGTCGTCGGGAAATCCTCACCGCCTCGATGATCGTGTTCACCGGCTCCGTGTGGATGTGTGGGCTGGCCAACAGTTTCAACGAACTGGTGATCTGGCGCTTCGTCCAGGGGATTGGCGGCGGCCTGTTGATTCCAGTCGGCCAGGCGCTGACGTTCAACCTGTTCAAGGGTGCGCAGCGGGCGAAAATATCCACATTGGTCATGGCCGTTGCCCTGCTAGCGCCCGCCATTTCACCAACCATCGGCGGCATCATCGTCGACAGCAGCTCCTGGCGCTGGGTGTTCTACAGCAACATCCCGTTCTCGCTGATCGCGGCATTGTTGTCCTGGTTCTGGATCAACGAAGCGCGGCCGACGAGTTTGCCCAGGCCCGACATCAAGGGCTTGTTGTTGGTCAGCGCGGCACTCGGCAGCCTGCTGATGGGCATGTCGTTGTATGGCGGCGACGCTACGGCATGGTTGGCCGCCCTCTTCGTCATGGCCGGCGTTGCTTTCGTCGTGCTGTACGGGCTGCACTACCGCACATGCAAAAACCCGATCATTGAACTGAGCCTGCTCAAAAGCAAAAAACTCAGCACCTCCATCTTTATTTATTACGCGATTCCCGGTGTGTTCACGGGGGTCAATTTGATGAGCATCTTTTTCCTGCAAAACACCCTGCACTTCAGCGCCCGACTGACAGGGATGTTCATGATTCTCTACGCCATCGGCGCGTTCATCGCGATGCTGATTTGTGGCCGGGTCTATAACCGAATGGGCGCAAAGCGGCTGTTTGCCCTCGGCATGTTGTTGCACAGCGTCGGCATTGCCACCCTGTTACTGGTGAACGATCCCTCAGACCTTCTGGTGATTGTCATCGCCTACAGCCTGATGGGAATCGGCGGCGGCATCGGTGCCAACACAGCACAAACCACGTCGTTGATGGACTTTGAGGGCAATGACACCCACAAGGCCAGTGTCATCTGGAACATCAACCGACAGATGTCATTCAGCATCGGCGCCGCCCTCTTCCTGATGGTTTTCAACCTGCTCTTGAAGCATTTCGATACCACCCAGGCCTACCACGTGACCTTCGCCATCGCCGCGCTGGTGGGCCTGCTCCCACTCTTTCAACTGAGTCAGTTGAACACTCAAAAGGACTGTCATGCACAACAAAATAGTTGAACAGGCGCACCACAGCATTCATCACGTGCACGAGCTGATCCACACCCTGTTCACCGATGCAAACGGTAAGGGGCAGGCCGCGCTCGAGCCGCTGATGTCGGCATTCGCCGAGCACTTCACCATGGTTACCACTTCGGCCGCCATCGTCAGCCGGGCGATGGTCGAACAGATGTTCAGGGGGGCGGTCGGCGCCAAGCCAGGCCTGGAGATCGTCATCAGCGACCTGCAGACAGTCTGGCAAGAAGGCGACAGCGTGGCGATCCGCTACAAGGAAACCCATCGCCTCGACCAGCGCGAAAGCTCACGGGTTTCGGTGGCGATCATTGGCATCCATCACCACAACGCCCAATGGATCTACCTGCATGAAACGCCGCTAAGCCAGGAAAGCTGATTTGGTATGAACGGCACGATCACTGGCTCTTGTCTGGCCGATGAGACGTTAGCAGCCCCAAACACCATTCGGTTTTCCGAACGCGACCTGTCGGTCGATTCGGTTAACCGGATTCGCCAACGTCAAAATCTGCGCCATAAATATTTAATACCCTTATAAATCAATGATTTGATCTGTTAGGCCTGGCCTGGCACGAGTCATGCTCTACACTCTTGGACGAATGTCCGCTGTGCCAACCCTTCGGGAGCCGGCAAGCATTCGAAGCACAAAAAGGGCCGATGAACTGGCTCCATATAAAAACAATGTCGAGGAAAATTTGATGCGCATCGTTCCCCATATCCTGGGCGCAGCCATTGCTGCCGCTCTGATCAGCACTCCAGTTTTCGCCGCCGAACTCACCGGCACCCTGAAGAAGATCAAAGAGTCCGGCGTTATCACCCTCGGGCATCGTGACGCTTCCATTCCGTTTTCCTATATCGCGGACGCTTCCGGCAAACCGGTTGGCTACTCCCACGATATCCAGCTGAAAATCGTCGAAGCCATCAAGAAAGAACTCGACTTGCCGAACCTCCAGGTCAAATACAACCTGGTCACCTCGCAAACCCGTATCCCGCTGGTGCAGAACGGCACCGTGGACGTCGAGTGCGGCTCCACCACCAACAACGTCGAACGTCAGCAGCAAGTTGACTTCTCCGTCGGCATCTTCGAAGTGGGTACTCGCCTGCTGTCGAAAACCGCTTCGGAGTACAAAGACTTCGACAACCTGAAAGGCAAGAACGTCGTGACCACCGCCGGCACCACGTCCGAGCGCATCCTCAAGTCGATGAACGCCGACAAGCAGATGGGCATGAACGTGATCTCCGCCAAGGACCACGGTGAATCCTTCCAGATGCTGGAGACCGGCCGCGCTGTTGCCTTCATGATGGACGACGCCTTGCTGGCCGGTGAAATGGCCAAGGCCAAGAAGCCTGCTGACTGGTCGGTAACCGGTACTGCCCAGTCCTATGAAATCTACGGCTGCATGGTGCGCAAGGGCGACGAGCCGTTCAAGAAAACTGTGGACGACGCAATCATCGCGACCTACAAGTCGGGCGAGATCAACAAGATCTACGAAAAATGGTTCATGCAGCCAATCCCGCCTAAAGGCCTGAACCTGAACTTCCCGATGAGCGAGAAGATCAAGGAATTGATCGCCAATCCGACCGATAAAGCGGCTGACGATAAGAAATCCTGATTTCTGACTAACCTTATCTCCTGAAAGGGCCGCTGCCCTTTCAGGGATAGTCACTCCCTGCTGGCATTTTTGGAAACACTCGAACCGGTGGCTGTCGAGCCGCTCGTGTGTGCCTGACCGTCAAGGTCGGGCGGGAACGGAGCTTCCCCAGGCGGGCATTTGTATATCGAACGATCTGAGGGGAGACCCTAATGAATTACAACTGGGACTGGGGCGTGTTCTTCAAGTCCACCGGCGTGGGCAGCGAGACGTATCTCGACTGGTACATTTCCGGTTTGGGCTGGACCATCGCCATCGCCATAGTGGCCTGGATCATTGCTTTGACGCTGGGCTCAGTTCTGGGCGTCATGCGCACCGTACCGAATCGCATCGTGTCGGGCATCGCCACCTGCTACGTCGAGCTCTTTCGTAACGTGCCGCTGCTGGTTCAGCTGTTCATCTGGTACTTCCTGGTGCCCGACCTGCTGCCACAAAACCTGCAGGACTGGTACAAACAGGACCTGAACCCGACCACCTCGGCCTTCCTCAGCGTCGTCGTGTGCCTTGGCCTGTTCACCACCGCCCGTGTATGCGAACAGGTGCGCACCGGCATTCAGGCGTTGCCGCGCGGTCAGGAATTTGCCGCTCGCGCCATGGGCTTCAAGTTGCCGCAGATCTACTGGAACGTGCTGCTGCCCCAGGCTTACCGGATCATCATTCCGCCGCTCACCTCGGAATTCCTGAACGTGTTCAAGAACTCGTCCGTGGCCTCGCTGATCGGTCTGATGGAGTTGCTTGCGCAGACCAAACAGACCGCCGAGTTCTCCGCCAACCTGTTCGAAGCCTTCACCCTGGCGACCCTGATCTACTTCACGCTGAACATGGGCCTGATGCTGCTGATGCGCATGGTCGAGAAGAAAGTTGCCGTACCGGGCCTGATCTCCGTAGGGGGTAAATGATGGAATTCGACTTCTCGGGCATCATCCCCTCCCTGCCGGGCCTGTGGAACGGCATGGTCATGACCCTGCAACTGATGGCGCTGGGCGTGGTCGGCGGGATCATCCTCGGCACGATCCTGGCACTGATGCGCCTGTCCCACAGCAAATGGCTGTCGAACATTGCCGGCGCCTACGTCAACTACTTCCGCTCGATCCCGCTGCTGCTGGTCATCACCTGGTTCTACCTGGCGGTGCCGTTCGTACTGCGCTGGATCACCGGCGAAGATACACCGATCGGCGCATTCGCCTCGTGCATCGTGGCGTTCATGATGTTCGAAGCGGCGTACTTCTGCGAAATCGTCCGGGCCGGCGTGCAGTCGATTTCCAAGGGCCAGATGGGTGCTGCCCAAGCCTTGGGCATGACGTATGGCCAGATGATGCGTTTGATCATCCTGCCGCAAGCGTTCCGCAAGATGACCCCGCTGCTGCTGCAACAGAGCATTATTCTGTTTCAGGACACCTCGCTGGTCTACGCGGTCGGTCTGGTGGACTTCCTCAATGCCTCGCGTGCCAGTGGCGACATCATCGGCCGCTCCAATGAGTTCCTGATCTTCGCAGGGCTCGTGTACTTCACAATCAGCTTTGCCGCCTCGCTGCTGGTCAAGCGTCTGCAAAAAAGGTTTGCCGTATGATCTCTATCAAGAATGTCAACAAGTGGTATGGCGACTTCCAGGTACTGACTGACTGCAGCACCGAGGTCAAAAAAGGCGAAGTGATTGTGGTGTGCGGGCCGTCCGGTTCCGGCAAATCCACCCTGATCAAATGCGTCAATGCCCTGGAACCGTTCCAGAAAGGTGACGTGGTGGTCGATGGTACGTCCATCGCCGACCCGAAGACCAACCTGCCGAAACTGCGTTCGCGCGTCGGCATGGTGTTCCAGCATTTCGAACTGTTCCCGCACCTGACCATCACCGAAAACCTGACCATCGCGCAGATTAAGGTGTTGGGTCGCAGCAAGGAAGAAGCCACCAAGAAAGGCCTGCAATTGCTTGAGCGCGTCGGCCTCTCGGCTCACGCCCACAAGCACCCGGGCCAGCTCTCCGGTGGCCAGCAACAGCGTGTGGCGATTGCCCGCGCGCTGGCGATGGACCCGATCGTCATGCTGTTCGACGAGCCGACTTCGGCGCTGGACCCTGAAATGGTCAACGAAGTACTCGACGTGATGGTGCAATTGGCCCACGAAGGCATGACCATGATGTGCGTGACCCACGAAATGGGCTTCGCCCGTAAAGTGGCGGACCGGGTGATTTTCATGGACCAGGGCAAGATCATCGAAGACTGCAAGAAAGAGGACTTCTTCGGCGACATCACCCACCGCGCCGAGCGTACGCAGCATTTTCTTAACAAGATTCTGCAGCACTAAAACGGTACTGCTCTTTCAGGAGCAGGCTTGCTCTTGTGGCGAGGGAGCAAGCTCCCTCGCCACAGGTTCCGCGTTCGATTGGAAACCAGAGCAAACCCGTTTGCCATGCTGGTTGACCCAAGGCATCTGTGATGAAATGCGACCCCTCTCTCTATCGCGCCGCGCCGCCATCACTCGCCGTGAAACCCCGTCTGATTCGCCATCTGTTCCTCCCGCCGCTGGTCATCGCCCTGATGATCGGATTGGGTTACATCGGCTTCTGGGTCAGTGAACACTACGGGATTCGCAGCCTCAGCGAGAACGGCCAGCGTCAGCTCGAACTGCACGCACGTGCCGTCGAGAGCGAGATCAGCAAGTACACCTACCTGCCCAGCCTGCTGGAACTCGAATCCAGTGTCTCAAAGCTGTTGGCCGACCCGTCACCGGAACACCGGCAGACGGTCAATGAATACCTCGAAGGCCTGAACCGGCGCAGCCGCAGCCGGGCGATCTATGTGATGGACACCACCGGTCGCGTCATGGCCACCAGTAACTGGCGCGATGTCGACAGTTACCTGGGCGAAGACTTGTCCTTTCGCGCCTACTTCCAAAACGCCGTGCGCGGTCAGCCGGGGCGCTTCTATGGCATCGGCAGTACCAACGGCGAGCCTGGTTATTATCTGGCCCATGGCCTGGAAGAACACGGCAAGATCATCGGCGTCGCGGTGGTCAAGGTCCGCCTCGAAGCCATGGAAGAGCGCTGGCAGCGTGCGCGGCTGGAAGCTTTCGTCAGCGACGAGAACGGCATCATCATTCTGTCCAGCGATCCGGCACGGCGCCTGAAATCGGTTGTGCCGCTGAGCGACGAGACCAAGGAAAAACTGGCCCGCAGCCTTCAGTACTACTGGTTTCCACTGAACGAACTGCAGCCGCTGGCCCGGGAACAACTGGCCGAAGGTGAGGAAAAACTGACGTTCCCCGCCAACAGCGAACTCGTGTCCGATGAAGAGAACATCAGCTACCTGTCGCAAACCCGCCCATTGAGCGATACCCCGTGGAATTTCACTTTGCTCACGCCCCTGCAGGATTTGCGGCGTGAAGCGATCAATCAAGGGATTCTGGTGGCGGTGGCGTTTGCTCTGGTGGCATTCCTGCTGATCGCCTGGAACGAGCGGCGCAAGGTGATCGCCACGCGCTTGGCCGCACGGGAAGCCTTGCAGGAAGCCAACAATCAACTGGAGCGTCGGATTACCGAACGCACCACCGATCTGCGCGCGAGCAACGAACGACTCAAGGGTCAGATCCGCGAACGGCGTCTGGCCGAAGAGACGCTACGGCGCGCCCAGGATGAACTGGTGCAGGCCGGAAAGCTCGCAGCCATCGGCCAGATGTCCACCAGCATCGCCCACGAATTGAACCAGCCACTGGCAGCGCTGCGGACGTTGTCCGGCAACACCGTGCGTTTCCTTGAGCGGGGCCAGTTGGACGTTGCCAGCACCAACCTCAAGACCATCAACGAACTGATCGACCGTATGGGCCGGATCACCGCCAGCCTGCGTTCGTTCGCTCGCCGCGGTGACGACAAAGGTCAGGCCAGCCTCTGCAAAGCGGTGGATGCAGCCTTGCAGCTGCTCTGTGGTCGCGTGGAAAGCGCTCATCTGCAACTGCACCGAGACTTCGCCGATCCCCAGGTGCAGATCGACCAGACCCGCCTCGAGCAGATTCTGGTCAACCTGATCGGCAATGCCCTCGACGCCATGCAGGCGCAGCCGCTGCCAGAATTGTGGCTCGAAGGCGAAGAGTTCAATGGCAAGTATCGCCTTCGTGTACGCGACAACGGCCACGGCATCGATGCCGAAGCACGCAAACATCTATTCGAACCGTTCTTCACCACCAAACCCGGCGAACAGGGCCTGGGCCTCGGCCTGACCCTGTCAGCGAGTCTGGCCGCTGCCACCGGCGGTCATCTGGGTGTCGAACACCCGGCCAGCGGTGGTACCACCTTCGTCCTCAGTTTACCGTTGGTAAGCCCCACTCACGCCGAGCCAATATGAACAACGACCTTAGTGTGCTGATCGTCGAAGACGACCCCCATGTGCTGCTCGGCTGCCAACAGGCGCTGACCCTGGAAGACATTCCCTGCGTGGGCGTCGGCAGCGCCGAAGAAGCGCTGGAGCGGGTCGGCGACAATTTTGCAGGCATCGTCATCAGCGACATCCGCCTGCCGGGCATCGACGGCCTGGAATTGCTGACCCGACTCAAGGCCCGCGACCGCAGCCTGCCGGTGGTACTGATCACCGGCCACGGCGACATCTCCATGGCCGTCGGCGCGATGCAAAAAGGCGCCTATGACTTCATGGAGAAACCCTTCTCCCCCGAACGTCTGGTCGACGTGGCGCGCCGTGCGCTGGAGCAACGCAGCCTCGCGCGGGAAGTCTCTTCGTTGCGTCGGCAACTGGCGGAACGGGATTCCCTCGAAGGCCGGATTATCGGCCGCTCACCCGCCATGCAAAACCTGCGGGAATTGATCGCCAACGTCGCTGATACGTCAGCCAACGTGCTGATCGAAGGCGAGACCGGCACCGGTAAGGAGTTGGTCGCGCGTTGCCTGCATGACTTCAGTCGACGGCACTCCAAACAGTTTGTCGCGCTGAACTGCGGTGGTCTGCCGGAAAACCTGTTCGAAAGCGAAATCTTCGGTCATGAAGCCAACGCCTTCACCGGCGCCGGCAAACGGCGGATCGGCAAGATCGAACACGCCGACGGTGGCACGCTGTTCCTCGACGAAGTGGAAAGCATGCCGCTGCCGCTGCAAATCAAACTGCTGCGGGTGTTGCAGGAACGCACCCTCGAACGCCTCGGCTCGAACCAGAGCGTGGCAGTGGATTGCCGAGTGATCGCGGCGACCAAGTCCGACCTGGATGAGTCGAGCAAGGCTGGCGAGTTTCGCAGCGACCTGTATTACCGCTTGAACGTGGTGACCCTCGAACTGCCACCACTGCGCGAACGACGCGAAGACATCCTGCAATTGTTCGAACACTTTCTGCAGCAGTCGTCCCTGCGCTTCGACCGCGCGGTGCCGGACCTGGACAACCAGACCATGTCAAATCTCATGAGCCACGACTGGCCGGGCAACGTGCGCGAACTGCGCAACGTCGCTGAGCGCTTTGCCCTCGGCCTGCCGGCCTTCAAGAAGTCCGGCGCCAGCGGTAGCAATCAGGGCCTGGCCTTCGCCGAAGCGGTAGAAGCTTTCGAACGCAACCTGCTCAGCGATGCCTTGCAACGCAGCGGCGGCAACCTGACCCAGGCGAGCCTGGAACTGGGCATGGCCAAGACCACGCTGTTCGACAAAGTGAAGAAGTACGGGCTGAGTCACTGATGGACCTGATTCTCAAAGCAACCCTGGGCGCGGCCGTGGTGGTGATCCTCGCCGCGCTGGCCAGGACCAAAAACTATTACATCGCCGGATTGGTGCCGCTGTTTCCGACCTTTGCGCTGATTGCTCATTACATCGTCGGCAAGGGGCGTTCGCTGGAGGACTTGAAGACCACCATCGTGTTTGGGATGTGGTCGATTATTCCTTACTTCATCTATCTGGCGACGTTGTATGTGATGGTGGACCGGATGCGGTTGGAGGCTTCGTTGGCGGTGGCGGCGGTGGCTTGGTTGATGGCGGCGACTGTGCTTGTCAGTGTTTGGGTTCGCCTCCACGCCTGACCACATTCCCCTGTGGGAGCGAGCTTGCTCGCGATAGCGGTATATCAGTCGACCTCCATGGTGACTGTCAGTCCGGCATCGTCGGAACGCTGGAGCGAAGCGAGAGCTCGCGTAACGTCCATGAGTGGTAACTGCATTTTGGGACGCGTCTGACATCAATTCGTTTGCGCCCTTGTTAGCGTTGCACTGAACCCGGCTCCAGGACGTTCTGTTGTGATCAGGCCTTGGAAGGCCTTTCACACGTGTTGCATCAACGTTCCCGAGCCTGTGCCACGTCACCAGACAAGGAACACTGGATGTTTGACGCTAACCCACACGCCCGCTTCAGCCTCACAATCAACAACTTTAAACATGACCTTCAGGTGCTCAGGTTCACCGGCAAGGAACTCATCAGCCAGCCTTACGCCATTGATGTCGAACTGGTCAGCGAAAGACCGGACCTGGACCAGGAAAGCCTGCTGAATAGACAAGCCTTCCTCGCCTTCAACGACGCTGGCAACGGCATTCCCGGGCAAATTCATCGCATTTTTCAGCAATTGACCGTCCCGCAGATCATTGCGCAGGTACTAAAAGACCACGGCATTTTCAGCAGCAGCGAAATCGAGATCGGTGGTACTCCCGTGCCCGAGGCAGCCACATCGTTATCAATGCCTTGGTCAGTTGATGGCTTGTCTGCGCCACCCGAACTGCCCCCAGTGATCGCGCCCTCCCAGGGCGCGTTGATGGCGGCCAGCAAATTGCTCGGCGCGGATTTCTGCCCGATCTGCGAGGCCTGTCGAGAGGGTATCTGCCTGACGGAAGGAACCGTCGCATGGTCGACGCACTCCCCCGCCAATGGATGACCGAACAGCGGCGCTTTGGCCATGAATTATGTGGGATGCTGGATTCAGAGAATGAGCGCGAAATCCGACAGTTATTGTTGAATTCAAGCCGCTTCGACCAACACCTGAGTGTTTACGGCGCAACCCTGGTTGCCGACCTGGGAGATGCCGGGCCGTTCGTCTTCACCTTCGATCAACCCGATGACAAACGCATCGGCGAATTGCTCAAGAAACCGGAGCGTCACTGGGGTTGGCTCGCCAGCCTTCAAAAGGGTGACCTCCCCCAACTGGTTAAACACTGGCAGGAACGGTTGATCATCGGTGCGCGCCCTCATCAGGCGTTGTACCGCTTTCACGACAACCGGGTATTGGCCCGCGCTCTGGAGCATCCGCCCGCAGAGGCTTATCCGGCCTAGCTCGGGCCGGCGATCAGCGTGTGCTACTGGCAAGGGACTCGCTGGGAATGTGCCGACAACCCCGCTCCCGGCCAGTATCCGGTGCCGGACCAACCGCTCTGGCACCAAGTGCCTGTAACCGATCAGCAGGCCATGGAGATTCGTCTGGCCATGCTCACCGCTATCTGTTGGCTGAACAGGCGCAAGCCTACGCCAAACTCGCCGAGCGCAAGGATCCTGAGGCGCGGCTGCGCGACCGGGGTTGCTGCCTCGCGTTCACCGTAGGCTGCTCCACTGGCCAGCGGAACACGTTCACCTTCACCGCTGATTTGCCGCTCAACTTTGCCTACATTGCAGCGGTTTACTACGTGCCCGCGAAGGGTGAAACCTGCACCGTTGAAACAAGGGATAACTTAGCGCCCGTTTTCAATAACGAATGGCGAAAGGAATACAAACCCGATTCTGAAATCACTATTCGCAGAACTCAGAAAGGCTGCCCATTGGTGGTCAGTCGTATCAAGTTGGAAATCAACTCGGCTTATGGAAAAACCTGGAGAGATGCAAGTGGGGATGCCGCCAGCGTGGTGAGGAAAGGCAGGGCTGGGGAGATACGTGGGTCAAAGTGCCCGGCGGCTGGAAGCGTTGCATGGGCAAAAGCTTTGAGGATCAAGACGCGTATTGCTTCGATAATCACACCGATTTCAGCACCTTCAAAATGGTGGATGGGCGCACCTGCACTATTTACCCCGGCTGCACGGAATAAGGAGATTTTGACATGACGTCATTGGAAAAGGATTTGGCATCAAGCTTGAGCAGTCGCGTGCTCACCTGCCCTGACGAGTACTACCGATACCCAAGCCTTCATCACGCACAACGACGAACTGATCCTGATTGCGGTACGTGGCACCTTCGAACTCGTCGCCGATGGCTTGCGCGATGCCGATGCGTTTCAAGTGCCGTTTGAAGACACCGACAACAAAGTGCATCGTGGTTTCTACGAAGCCGCGCAGAAAGCAGCCATCTTTGTCGTCAGGTATCTGGATAAATTCTACGCAGGGCGAAAGCTCATGATTTGCGGCCACAGCCTGGATGGCGCAGTGGCGTTGTTGCTTTCGGAAATGCTGCGTCGCAGTCCTGAAGGCTACAACATCCAGCTCTACACCTACAGCGCCCCCGCGCCGGTGACGCCAACTTCGCAAAAGGCGCGGCGCCGCTGGTGCATTACCGCATGGTCAACCACAACGACCCGGTTCCGAGCGTCCCCGGCAGCAGGATGAACACCAAAGCCGGTGTTTTCGGGGCGGGGGCGGCGCTGACCTTTGTCAACGTACCCGCCGGCCTGTCGGTGTTTGTGGCGGGCATTACCAACTGGACGGGCGAGCTCTACGAACACCACGGCACGTTGCGCAGTAAACGACGTGACCTGCTGGGGCGCCCGGATGCTTATGTGCGCACCCAAAAGCGGACGCTCGATGCGATCAATCATGAGATCGATAAGGTACAAACAACACGCACTCGATTGGCGCCCCTTCGGCACCGGAGCGTTAGCGAACAAGATGTTTACGGGCTGCTTTCAGAACAACCTGAACAACTGGCAGAAAACCTGCCGCGCTGGCAGGCACATCCAGAAAATCAGGCCACTGAGCAGTTGGCCATGGCACCAAAGAGCACGAACGATGACAGCCGCATACTCTCGATTTCGATTCGATCAGTTAAACGATTGTGGCGAGGGAGCAAGCTCCCTCGCCACAGGCTTCCTACTGTGCGTAAACCTGCTGCAACTGCGCTTGCGTCAACGCATCCTCAAACGGTACCGGCACCGATTTCACCGCGCCGTAGAGATTGCGATAGCGCCAGTAGTTGCCGTTGTTGGCCAGTTGATAACCGCGCTCGACCACGCGCTGGCCATCGAGCACATAACGCAAGGTTTCCTGCGCGGCTGCCGGCGGTGCCGGTTGCATCAGGTCGGTGGCCAGCACGCGCATGGATTCGTCGATGCACTCGTCGAGCACGGCCGTGACCTTCGCCAGATCCAGGCTGCCGTCGTCAATGCATTGCTTGCCGCAACGCCGGATCGGCTGGCTGGCCACTTCGATGCGCATGCGGTACAGCGCTGAACCGGCAATGTCCTGGACCTGCACCTGATTGATCAGCAAAAAACTGCCGCGATCAGCCGTCAGCACCAGCTTGGGTTCAATCACCAGACGCGCGGTGACTTGCCCCTCCCCTTGCTTCAGCCCGGCCATTTGCGAAGCCTGTTGATAGCGCTGTTGCAGACGTTCCTGCAAAGGCACGCCGGCAAGCAGATCGGCCATCGGGCGCGAATCCTTGAGGGCAGTCTTTTCCGCATCGCGCTGCAAGCTGCCACTGCCCATTTGGGTGTTGATCAGGCTCGCCACCAGCAAACCGGCCAACCCTGCCGCATTGGAACCCGCCACCAGGTTATGACTCGACGAAGCCGCCTTCTGCGCCGCCTCGGCGTCAATCACCGTGCTTGCACCGACAAACGCCTGTGGCAGCTGCATGTCCACTTTCAGCCCATGAGCCTGGACGTAGGACCCGGCACTCTGCGACTTGAAACCGGCCTCGGGCGCCGGTTTCTGCGCGCAACCGGCGAGCATCAACAAGGCCAGCGCGCTGGCCCCCATGATCGGGCACTTCATTGCTCGAACGGCGTGATCATTTGCTGACGGCTATTGTCCATGGCCTGGTAGAAGGCATTGGACAGGTTGGTGTAGGTCGGCTCATCCCACTCGCCCTGGGCGGCTTGCACCGCGGCAAAGGGTTTGAACCACAGCAGTTTGTTGTCGACCAGATCGACCACCATGCCCTGCCCGCTCACCTGTGCCATCGGAACGCTGGTCGGCACAAATCCGTAGTAGCTGCGGGTAGCACCGGTAGCGAAGACATTCACCAGCAACAGACGATCGACACCGTAAGCGCCCTTGATCGGCGTCAGGTCACGGCCCGTATACCCTTCACGGAAACTGGTTTCCTTATAGACTTTCAGGTCAACCGGCTCGTTGATTCGCTTGACCTTGTAGCCCTTGGCTTGCAGCTTGGCGACGATGATATCCGGCAAAGTGTTCAGGTCGCGCACTTGCCATTTTTCGACGTTGTCACTGAGTTTGCTGTTGACGCCCCGATTGATCGCGTAATCGAGCATCCCCTGTTGACCGGTCAGCGCCAGCACCGGCGCCGGCACCACAGTGATGGCCACGCCGATGGTCGGCTCTTTGGCATCCCAGAATTGTTTATCCAGCGGAACAGGCGGTTGAATGTGGGCGCAGCCAGTGAGGGTCAGGCAGGCGAGCAAGGTCAAGGCTGAAAAAGTGCGTAACGCGTGAAAGGTCATGGATCAAATCCCTATGATTTAAGAACGGTGCTGCCTGTGTCGGCAGCAACGGCATAAACAATAGTGGCATATTGACACTTTTCTGACGACTGAATTTCGTCAGTTCACCGTTCCCCCCTTCACCTCGCTCATGATTTGCCGAATCGCCCCGACAAAGGTCTCCACCGGCTGGCCACCGCTGACTGCGTATTGCCCATTGAACACCACGGTCGGCACCGAACTGACACCTCGCGACAGCCACAACTGCTCTTCCTCGCGAACCTCTTTGGCGAACTCGTCCGACGCCAGAATCGCCTCGGCCCGCTGCCGATCCAGCCCAACGCTTTGCGCAATCTGCGCCAACTGACCAGGGTCGGACGGATTACCGCCATCAGTGAAATACGCCTTGAACAGCGCGTCTTTCAAATTGAACTGCAACCCTTCCAGCCCCGCCCAGAAAAGCAAGCGATGGGCATCGAACGTGTTGTAGATGCGGCTGTTGCCGTCTGTGCGAAAGGCAAACCCGACCTCGGCACCGCGCGCGCGGATCATCTCGCGATTCTTCTGCGATTGCTCAGGTGTCGAGCCGTACTTCTCGGTGATGTGTTCGGTGATGTTCTGCCCTTCAGGCGCCATCTTCGGGTTCAGTTCGAACGGCTGGAAACGGATCTCGGCCTGCACCTCGTCGCCCAGCAAATCCAGGGCTCGGGTCAGGCCGTAGAGGCCGACAACGCACCAGGGGCAGGACACATCGCTGACGAAATCGATTTTCAGGGGGGTACTCATCACACACCTCGCAGGCTTGGATTGCGCCGGAAAGTTTGAACGATACACCCGAAAGACCTACAGCAGGTTCGGTGCCGCCACCGGATCAATCTGCGCCCAATGCGAGGTGTCTTCGCGGTGGGCCTGCAAGTACGGCAACACCGCCGCCAGCAGCGGCGCCTTGAACGCCTCCTGGAAACGATGCGCCAGCCCCGGAATCAGCTTCAACTGACTGCCGCGGATATGCGCCGCCAGGTGTACGCCGTGCATCACCGGCAACAGCGGATCGGCGGTGCCATGCACCACCAGCGTCGGTACTCGCAATTGATTGAGTAGCGCGACACGACTGCGCTCGGCGAGAATCGCCATGATCTGGCGCTTCACGCCTTCGGGGTTAAATGCACGGTCATAAGAGAGCGCCGCCTGATGCAGCAGCCCCTGCCGATCATCGCTCACCGTCGGGCTGCCCAGCGCCGCCAGCAAATCGGCTTGTTGTTCCAGCGCCACTTCGCGATTCGGCGCGCCGCGTCGCGACAACAACTGCACCAACGCCGCACTCGGCGCCGGCAAGCCTTCAGCCCCGGAGCTGGTCATGATCAAAGTGAGACTTTCCACACGCTGCGGCGCCATCGCCGCCATATGCTGGGCGATCATCCCGCCCATGCTCGCGCCCAGCACGTGGAATTGTTCAACGTGCAACGCATCCATCAGGCCAAAGGCATCGTCAGCCATGTCGGTCAGGGTGTACGGCGCCGACACCGGCAAACCGAGTTTGTAGCGCAGCACTTCGAACATCAGGTTGGCGTCGACGGGCGCTTGCCGCCAGGTCGACAGGCCGACATCCCGATTGTCATAGCGAATCACCCGAAACCCCTGCTGACACAGCGCGACCACCACCTCATCCGGCCAGTGAATCAACTGACCGCCCAGGCCCATCACCAGCAACAACGCGGGGTCGGACGCACGGCCGATGCTCTGGTACGCCAGGCTCACCTGCGCCAGATCGACATGCTTGGTCGGAACATTGATATCGCAACGAGACGCCGCCAGGGACGGCAAGCCAAACAACAGCGCGGCCAGGAAAACCGCTGTCGAGAAAAATCGTGCACACATGAAAAAACACCGAAACGCAAAACCCCAGTAGAGCGCGAGTCTGATGAAGTTTGTTCAAGCGCGCTGCCACAGTTGCGTGACAGTTTGATGAAGAGTGCTGAACGGTCGTATTTGCACAGAAGAACGTTCCCACGCGCGGGAACGATCAGATCAAATCAGGCCAACTGACTGCGCAATTGCCGAGCCGCCGCCACCATGTTCACCAACGCCGCCTCAGTCTCAGGCCACGCCCGAGTCTTCAACCCGCAATCCGGATTCACCCACAACCGCTCGGCTGGAATCCGTTTCACCGCTTTGCTCATCAACTTGACCATTTCGGCCGTGTCCGGCACCCGTGGCGAGTGGATGTCATAGACCCCCGGGCCGATGTCGTTCGGGTAGTCGAACGCTTCGAAAGCCTCCAGCAATTCCATGTCCGAACGCGAGGTTTCGAGGGTGATCACGTCGGCGTCCATGGCCGCGATGGACTGGATCACGTCGTTGAATTCGCTGTAGCACATGTGGGTGTGGATCTGGGTTTCGTCCCGCACACCGGATGCGCTCAAGCGGAAGGCTTCCACCGCCCAGTCGAGGTATTCCTGCCATTGCGCACGGCGCAGCGGCAAGCCTTCGCGGAAGGCGGCTTCGTCGATCTGCACGATTTTGATGCCGGCGGTTTCCAGGTCGACCACTTCGTCGCGCAGGGCCAGCGCCAACTGCTGCGCCTGGATTTTGCGCGAGACGTCTTCACGGGGGAACGACCACATCAGCATGGTCACGGGACCGGTGAGCATGCCCTTCATGACCTTGTCGGTCAGGCTCTGCGCGTAGGTGATCCAGTCGACCGTCATGGCGGTCGGGCGGCTCAGGTCACCATAGATGATCGCCGGTTTAACGCAGCGCGAACCGTAGCTCTGCACCCAGCCGAAACGGGTGAACAGGTAGCCGTCCAATTGCTCTGCGAAGTACTCGACCATGTCGTTACGCTCGGCTTCACCGTGCACCAACACGTCCAGTCCCAGGCGTTCCTGGACTTGCACGGCATGGCGGATTTCGCTGTGCATGGCGTCGGTGTAGTCGTTGGCCGACAGCTTGCCTTGCTTGAACGCTTGCCGCGCCAGACGAATCGAACCGGTCTGCGGGAACGAGCCAATGGTCGTGGTCGGGAATGCCGGCAGTTTCAACCGCGCACGTTGCTGCTCGATGCGTTTGGCAAACGGCGAATGGCGTTGGCTGTCCGCTGCGCCGATGGCAGCGATACGCGCCTGAACTTCGGCTTTATGGATACGCGGTGACTCGGCGCGGCTAGCCTGAATCGCACGACTTTCGGCCAGGGCGGCTTGCACTTTGGGCGATTGCGGGTCGTTCAGGGCATCGCGCAGCACGGCGATTTCGCCGCACTTTTGTACGGCGAAAGCCAACCAGCTTTTCAGTTCAGGATCGAGTTTGTCTTCGCGATCCAGATCCACCGGGCTGTGCAGCAGCGAGCAGGAACTGCTGACCCACAGGTTGTCACCAAAACGCTCCTGGGCCGGTTGCAGTTGCGCGAGGACTTGCTCCAGCTCGCAGCGCCAGACGTTGCGGCCGTTGACCAGACCCACCGAGAGAATCTTGTAAATCGGCAGACGGTCCAGCACCTGGCCGAGCTGATCCGGGGCGCGCACGGCATCGATGTGTAAACCTTGTACCGGCAGGCTGACCGCCAGGCCGAGGTTGTCTTCCAGACCACTGAAGTAGGTCGCCACCAGTTTTTTCAGCGGCGAGTATTGAAGGATGTGATAGGCGCGTTCGAAGGCGTTTTTCCAGGCCTGTGGCAGGTCAAGGGTCAGGATCGGCTCGTCAATCTGCACCCACTCAACGCCTTGAGCGGCGAGGCGACCGAGGATTTCGCCGTAGATCGGCAGCAGGCGTTCCAGTAGGTCGAGTTTGTCGAAGTCGTTGCCTTTGGCTTTGCCCAGCCACAAGTAAGTCAGTGGGCCGATGATCACCGGTTTGACGTTGTGGCCGAGGGCCTTCGCCTCGTCGACTTCGTCGAACAACTGTTCCCAGCTCAGCTTGAACTGCTGGTCAGCGGTGAATTCCGGGACCAGGTAATGGTAGTTGGTGTCGAACCACTTGGTCAGTTCCTGGGCGTATTGCGCTTTGCTGTGTTCGCCGCCGCAGCAGGCAGCCGTGGCGCCACGGGCCATGGCGAACAGGGTGTCGAGGGTCGGCAGGCCGCGTGAGTTCTTGGCGCTGTCGAAACGCTCGGGGATCACACCGAAGGTCAAGGAATGGGTCAGAACCTGGTCGTACCAGGCGAAGTCGCCCACGGGCAGCAGGTCGATACCGGCGTCTTTCTGCAATTGCCAGTGGGTGGCGCGCAGTTGGCGGCCGACGCTTTTCAGCGCGTCCTGATCCAGATCGCCCTTCCAGTAGGATTCGAGGGCTTTTTTCAGTTCGCGGTCAGCGCCGATGCGCGGAAAACCAAGTGTGTGGGCCAGAGCCATGGTGAATTTCTCCCTGTATAAGATGGCCCTATTGTCGACAGCCAACCCAACATGAGACAAACTCAACCTTTTCGTGTTGATCACAAGTTTTCCTCATGGAGCCCCCCGGTGCTTGAAATCCGTCACCTGAAGACCCTGCACGCCTTGCGCGAAGCCGATAGCCTGGTGGATGCGGCCGACCGCCTGCACCTGACGCAGTCCGCCCTGTCCCATCAGTTCAAGGAGCTTGAGGAACGGCTGGGGATGCCGCTGTTCGTGCGCAAGACCAAACCGGTGCGCTTCACCAGCGCGGGTTTGCGACTGCTGCAACTGGCCGACGCCACCCTGCCGTTGCTGCGCGGTGCCGAGCGCGATATCGCGCGGCTGGCCGGTGGCACCGCGGGGCGTTTGCACATGGCGATCGAGTGCCACAGCTGCTTCCAGTGGCTGATGCCGACCATCGACCAGTTCCGCGATGCCTGGCCGGAAGTCGAACTGGACCTGGCCTCGGGGTTCTCCTTCGCCCCGTTGCCTGCGCTGGCCCGTGGCGATCTGGATTTAGTGGTGACCTCCGATCCGCTGGAACTGGCCGGGATCACTTACGTGCCGTTGTTCACCTACGAAGCGATGCTCGCGGTGGCCAACCAGCACCGTTTGGCGAGCAAGGCCTACATCGTTCCGGAAGATTTGCTCACCGAAACGCTGATCACCTACCCAGTGGAACGTGATCGGCTGGACATCTTCACCCGCTTCCTCGAACCGGCCGATATCGAACCGGCGCAGGTCCGCACGTCGGAACTGACGGTGATGATGATGCAATTGGTGGCCAGCGGTCGCGGCGTGTGCGGCATGCCCCATTGGGCGCTGCATGAATACAGCTCACGGGGTTATGTGAAGGCCAAGCGGCTGGGCGAGAAGGGTTTGTTTGCGACGCTATACGCCGGGATTCGGGCCGACATGCTGGATGCGCCGTATATGCGCGATTTTTTGCTGACGGCCAAGGACACGTCGTTCTCGACATTGGATGGTGTCAGCGCAGTGCGCTGATCAGTCGAGGGTGCCCCCAAATGCGATCTGTAATTGGATGGACTCGCCCAAGCCGAGGCGTCAATGCGCCACGGTGGCAGTC
>NZ_JASBRE010000029.1 GCF_029960815.1 Pseudomonas sp. AL03 | reverse complement strand
GCTTTTTAGCGAAAAACATCTCGCGAAAGCTTGACCGTGAACAGAGTATCTACAGCAGCGAGCCCCGCAGCGAGTGCGGCTGGGCGGCGTCGATGTGCACGTCGGCAAACTGGCCAATCAGCGTGGGATTGTCGCAGCGGAAGTTGACGATACGGTTATTCTCGGTCCGGCCTTGCAGTTCGCCGGGGTCTTTTTTCGAATAATCGGTCACCAGGATCCGCTGGATCGAACCGACCATTTGTCGGCTGATCTCGAAACCTTGCTGGTTCAGGCGATGTTGCAGCGCATTCAGGCGTTCTTTCTTCAACGCTTCTGGCGTTTCGTCGGCCAGATCGGCAGCCGGAGTGCCCGGGCGCTGGCTGTAGACGAACGAGTAGGAGAAGTCGAAACCGACGTCTTCGATCAGCTTCATGGTCTGTTCGAAGTCTTTTTCGGTTTCGCCCGGAAAGCCGACGATGAAGTCAGAACTGATGCAGATCCCCGGCACGGCGGCACGCAGCTTGCGCAGTTTGGATTTGTATTCCAGCGCGGTGTGGTTGCGCTTCATCGCCGCCAGGATTCGGTCCGAGCCCGACTGCACCGGCAAGTGCAGATGCTTGACCAGTTCCGGCACGTCGGCGTGGGCCTGGATCAGGCTGTCGGAGAACTCCAGCGGGTGTGAGGTGGTGTAGCGGATGCGGTCAATGCCATCGACGGCGGCCACCACGCGGATCAGCTCGGCGAGATCCGCCAGGCGGCCATCGTGAGTGGTCCCGCGATAGCCATTGACGTTCTGCCCCAGCAGGGTCACTTCGCGCACGCCGTTTTCGGCCAGGTGGATGACCTCGGCGATCACGTCATCGAACGGTCGGCTGACTTCTTCACCACGTGTGTAAGGCACCACGCAGAAAGTACAGTACTTGCTGCAGCCTTCCATGACCGACACGTAGGCGCTTGGGCCATCGATGCGCGGCTCCGGCAAGTGGTCGAATTTTTCGATTTCCGGGAACGAGACGTCGACTTGCGGCAGTTTGGTCGCGCGCGCGGCGTCGATCATTTCCGGCAGGCGGTGCAGGGTCTGCGGGCCGAACACGACGTCGACATACGGGGCGCGGTCGCGGATGGCGGCGCCTTCCTGACTGGCCACGCAACCGCCGACGGCGATGACCATGTCCGGGTTTGCCAGTTTCAGTTCGCGCCAGCGGCCGAGTTGGGAGTACACACGGTCCTGGGCGCGTTCGCGGATCGAACAGGTATTGAGCAGGATCACGTCGGCGTCTTCAGCGCGAGCGGTGACTTCCAGGGCCTGATGTTCACCCAGCAGATCGACCATGCGCGAGCTGTCGTACTCGTTCATCTGGCAACCGTGGGTTTCGATGTAAAGCTTCTTGGCCATGGACCCCAGTCTCACGTGATTCAAAGAACCGCGCATTATAGGGAACATGTCCCAAGGTTCCTACCGCTGTGCGTCCGGCGGCTATGCTATAGTTCGCGCCCTCATTTTTATCTCCGATGTGTTGCCCGCCCACCATGACCAAACGTGAAGCCCCAATCTACAAGGTGATTTTCCTCAACCAGGGCCAGGTGTACGAAATGTATGCCAAGCAGATCTATCAAAGTGATCTGTGGGGCTTCCTGGAAGTGGAAGAGTTCGTCTTTGGCGAGCGCACGCAAGTGGTCGTCGATCCGAGCGAAGAGAAGCTCAAGGCTCAGTTCGAAGGCGTTGTGCGCAGTTTTGTGCCGATGCATTCGATCGTGCGCATCGACGAGGTCGAGCGCCTCGGCACGCCGAAAATCAGCGAAGCCCGCGGTGCGGTAGGCAATGTCATGCCGTTTCCGATGCCGATGCCTGAGAAGTAAGCAGATTCAGATTGATCGTTCCCACGCAGAGCGTGGGAGCTATCGGATCCGGCTAATCAGGGAAGTGGTGAAAACGGCGTACGCCCATCGGCGCTTTGCAATTCCATCAGGTACTTGCGGAAGATTTGCCCGAGCACCTGGGTAGCCACCTCAAGTTCTTCGCGGGGCATTTTCTCGGCGACTTCGTCGGCGGTGTCCAACGCATCTTCAGCGCCATTGACCGCCGCCATTTTCAGCACGATATAAGCCTGGATGTTATTGGCTGGTACGCCTTCGCCGTGGAAGAACATGGTGCCAAGTTTGAATTGCGCCTGTGCGTGGCCTTGCAGCGAGGCCTTTTCGAAGTAGCCCATGGCTTTTTTGAGGTCGCGCGGCGCGTTTTTGCCGTCGTAGTAGAACTCACCCAACTCGTATTGCGCTTGCGCATCCCCTTCATCCGACGCTTTCTGGCAGGCGGCGAGAGCCTGCGCCAGGTCTTGCGGCTGAGTATTGAGGGTGCAACGACCCATCGCTGGGATTAACAACGAGTTGCCGCCTGCTTGTGCGAGCGCGAGCAGGGGCTGAAGGAGCAACAGGCAGCCCAGTGCAAGGGCGCGGCCGGTGCGGTTCATGGGAATCGACTTACCTCTGAAGGGCGCGCGGACCCATCGAGGGATCCAATAAGCGCGCATTATGAAATAAGCAGGGCCAACCTTACAAAGTCTTTACTCGTTTTTCTGCTGCGCGGGGAATATATCGCCCACTTTGCTGGGGATATTGAGCAGAAGCGTAGGAATAAGGACGTAAAGGTAGGTGAAAGCTGACGCTGGCAATCGCCAACGTCAGCGGCACAGCGTTATTTCAATGCGGCAAATGCACGCTCGGCGGCATCCAGCGTCAGTTTCAGCTCGGTTTCACCATGGGCGATCGAAGTGAAGCCCGCTTCGAATGCGCTTGGCGCCAGGTACACGCCGCCTTCGAGCATCAGGTGGAAGAAGCGCCCGAAGAGGGCGGCGTCGCTGGCCATCACGTCATCGAAGGTGACGATGTCGTCGGCGCCGCTGAAGTACAGGCCGAACATGCCACCGGCCTGTGTGGTCACGAACGGAATGCCCGCCGCATCGGCGCGCTGTTGCAGGCCATCGAGCAGGCGGCTGGTGTAGTCGCTCAGCTCGGCGTGGAAACCCGGACGGCTGATCAAACGCAATGTTGTCAGACCGGCAGCCATAGCCAGCGGGTTACCCGACAAGGTGCCCGCCTGATAGACCGGGCCCAATGGCGCGATGTGCGACATGATTTCGCGCTTGCCACCGAAGCAGCCAACCGGCATGCCGCCACCGATGATCTTGCCGAAGGTGGTCAGGTCAGGCGTCACGCCGTAGTGGGCTTGTGCGCCGCCGAGGGCGACACGGAAACCGGTCATCACTTCGTCGAAAATCAGCACCACGCCATGCTTGTCGCACAGGGTCCGCAGACCTTCGAGGAAACCTGGCGCCGGAGGCACGCAGTTCATGTTGCCGGCCACTGGCTCGACGATGATGCACGCCACTTCCTGGCCGACTTCGGCGAGCAGGGTGTCTACGGCTTCGATGTCGTTGAACGGCAGGGTCAGGGTGTGTTTGGCGAAGGCCGCCGGCACACCGGCCGAGCTAGGCACGCCTTGGGTCAGGGCGCCGGAACCGGCCTTGACCAGCAGGCTGTCGGAGTGACCGTGGTAGCAGCCTTCGAACTTGATGATGCTGTCGCGGCCAGTGAAACCACGGGCCAGGCGGATCGCGCTCATGGTCGCTTCGGTGCCGGAGCTGACCATGCGCACCATTTCCATCGACGGCACGATCGAGCAAACCAGATCAGCCATCTGGGTTTCCATCTCGGTCGGGGCGCCGTAGGACAATCCGTGCTCAAGCTGTTTGCGTACCGCGTCCAGCACGTCGGGATGACTGTGACCGAGAATCATCGGCCCCCAGGAACCGACGTAATCCACGTAACGCTTGTCGTCTTCGTCAGTGACGTAGGCGCCTTCAGCGTGCTTGAAGAACAACGGCGTGCCGCCGACGCTTTTGAACGCGCGAACAGGCGAGTTCACGCCACCGGGAATGTGTTTCTGGGCATTGGCAAACAGCGTTTCGGAACGAGACATGATCGGGCTCTCAAAAATCAGGATTTGAACAATTCGTTAAAGGCGCGGGCGCGGCGCGTCACTTCGGCAGTGCTCTCGGCGCCAAACAGGCCATGGACTACCGCCAGCAGATCGACCCCGTGGGCCACCAGCGGGGCGGCGTTATCCAAGGTGATACCGCCGATCGCGCAGATCGGCAGGTGCAGTTTGCTGCGGGCCTTGTCGAGCAGTTCGAGACTGCAAGTCGGTGCGCCGGGTTTGGTGTTGGAGTTGAAAAAACGACCAAAGGCAACATAGCTGGCGCCTTCTTTGGCGGCTTGCTCGGCGAGTTCGAGCTGCGCGTGGCAAGTCGAACCGATGATCGCCTGGCGACCGAGCAACGCGCGGGCCGGAGTCAGCGGGCCATCGGTCTGGCCCAGGTGCACGCCGACGTTCAGGCGCGCGGCCAGTTCGGCATCGTCGTTAATGATCAGCTGGGTCTTGTAGCGATCGCACAGATCGCGCAGCGTTTCGGCCTCGCGCAGTCGGCGGGCCTCATCGCTGCTCTTGTCGCGGTATTGCAGCAGGGTGACGCCGCCTTCCAGCGCCGCCTCCACGTACGAAAGAAATTTACCGGCCAGCAGTTGGCTATCGGTAATGGCGTACAGGCCACGTAGTTTCATCGGACAAGCCTCCCCGCATTACAAATGAAAAGTTACGAACAGAAGTCCAGCGGCAGGCGGCGCGGCACGAACTGGCCTTTGCCTAGCTGCTCCGCGTCACGCAGGGTACGCCAAGTGTAGTTAAGTGCCGACTGTACGGCGCTGGCGAGGTTTTCACCGAGGGCCAGACGACCCGCCAGGGCGCTGGCCAACGTGCAACCGGAACCGTGATAACTGCCGGGCAGGCGTTGGCAGGTGAAGGTTTCGCGGTGACCGTCGCGGCTGTACAGGCGATTGTGGATTTCGTGTTCATCGCCATGGCCGCCAGTGATCAGCAGGTGTTTGACGAATGGCAGGAGTTTTTCAGCGCACTCGTCCGCGGTGCCTTCGGGCAGTTCGGCGAGGATGCGGGCTTCGGGAAGATTAGGGGTGGCGATGATCGACAGGGGCAGCAGGCGTTCGCGCATGGCGTAGCCGACTTCGTCCTTGCCCAGGCGTCCGCCGCCGCCAGCGCGCAGCACCGGGTCGCAGACCACCGGCAAATCCGGGTGGGCCGACAGCAGTTCGACCACGGTGTCGACCATTTCCAGGGAACCGAGCATGCCCAGTTTGACCGCTGCTACCGTCGAGTCGTTGAGCACGGCATTGGCCTGGGCCAACACCCACTCACGGTCGAGGACGCGGAAGTCAGTGACATTGACCGTGTCTTGCACGGTCAGGGCGGTGACGGCCGGGGCCGCATGACAACCCTGAGCGAGCAGGGCTTCGATATCTGCCTGCAAGCCGGCGCCACCACTTGGGTCGTGGCCGGAGAGACAGAGGACAACGGGGCGGGAGCTGTAGATATTCATGGTGCGCGAGCTTACCACCAAACATCTTTTTTCGGGTGTCGACCAGTGAGTCATGAGGCGGTCCATGTAGCAGCTGCCGAAGGCTGCGTTCGGCTGCGCAGCAGTCGTGAAGTCAGTCGCTGCGGTGCATCAGGCAGACCGCGTGTTCATTTTACGACTGCTACGCAGCCGAACGCAGGCTTCGCCAGCTGCTGCAGGGAATAAGCCATTGCCACACGCTGACGGGTAAACAGCTCTATCCCAACGCATTGAGCTGGAACGCCCGTGTTAGAGCCTTTGTAGGAAAAATTTTAATAGTGCTCAATGGCCATCAATGGCTATGCTAGAGTGGATCCAAACCAATAACAGGTAATACCGGTTTTACGTCTACTCAAAAGGAATGAGGGGCTTCCTGAGATAACCGGACAGGCCACGCTGGGGCTTAAATGCGCTATTTGCTGATGTTACTGTTGTGCTTGCCCCTCATGGCGAGTGCCGTCGAGTTCGATGAATTCACTCAAAGCCTTCCCCTGGGCCGAACCCTGCAAGTGTTTGAAGACGCGGGCGGTCAGGCGACCATCGCCGACGTCCGTGCGCAAGCCGCGGGCGGAAACTTCAAGCCTCACGACAAAGCGACCCTCAACGCCGGTTACTCGCGTTCAGCGTTCTGGTTGAAAATTGACCTGCATTACCGCCCGACCAATCCCGCGGTGCAACGCACCTGGTTGCTGGAACTGGCCTATCCGCCCCTTGATCACCTTGATCTGTACTTGCCCGATGCTGCCGGTGGCTATCAGTTGGCCCGACAGACCGGTGATGCCTTGCCGTTCGCCACTCGCGAAATCCGCCAGAACAACTACCTGTTCGATATGAACTTCACCGCTGATCAAGCGCAAACCGTGTACCTGCGCCTGCAGAGTGAAGGGTCGATCCAGGCGCCGGTCACGTTGTGGTCGAGTACTGCTTTGCTCGAAGAACAACCGGTCCGACTCTATGTGTTGGGCCTGATCTACGGCGTGTTGTTGGGCATGCTGGTCTACAACCTGTTCATCTACCTCAGCGTGCGCGATACCAGTTACCTCTATTACATCTTCTACATCGCCTCGTTCGGCCTGTATCAGCTGTCGGTAAACGGCGCAGCCGTGGAATATTTCTGGCCAGACAACCCGTGGTGGGCCAACGCCGCCACGCCGTTTTTCATCGGTTGCTCGGGGCTCTTCGGCAGCCAGTTCGCCCGTAGTTTCTTGCAGATCACAACGTACAGCCGTTGGCTCGACCGCTTGCTGTTGGCATTGATTGCGTTCAGCGCGGTGGTGGTCGGGTTGTCATTGATGGCCAGTTACGCCCTGGCCTTGCGTCTGGCGACAGCGCTGGCACTGGCCTTCACCCTAGTGATTTTTGCCGCAGGGATTTTCGCCTGGCTGCGTGGCCTGCGAGTGGCGCGGTATTTCATCATCGCCTGGTCGGCCTTCCTGCTCGGCGGCATCGTCAACACGCTGATGGTGCTGGGTTACCTGCCGAACGTGTTCCTGACCATGTATTCCAGCCAGATCGGCTCGGCGATTGAAGTGGCGCTGCTGTCCCTGGCACTGGCCGATCGCATCAATGCCATGCGCGAGCAACAGGCGCAGACCCTGTTCGATGCCGGTCAAAAGCTCGAAGTGCTGAACCAGCAATTGGCTCACAGTAACAAGCTCAAGGACGAATTCCTCGCCACCCTGACCCACGAACTGCGCACGCCTATGAATGGCGTGATCGGTTCGCTGGAGCTGATGCAGACCGTCGGGATGGGCCCGGAGTTGGAGCAATACCAGCAAACAGCCGCAGGTTCGGCGCGAGACATGATGCGCATGGTCAACGGCATCCTGACCCTGACCGAGTTGCAGGCCGGCAAACTCAAGACCTATCCGGCTACCTTCAGTTTGCGCGGCGTGGTTGAGGCTTTGCGCCTGCAGTTTGAGGGCAACGCCCTGAGCAAGTCGTTGGACTTCAAAGTTGACGTGACGGCGGGGCTGCCGGATCGCTTGCACGGCGACAGCGCCAAGTTGGCGCAGTGCCTGGAATGCCTGCTGGATAACGCGATCAAGTTCACTCGAATTGGCGGGTTAGCGATGCGGGTGACGGGTAAACCCGTGGAGCCCAACCGACTGGCACTGTCGTTTGCGGTGATCGACACCGGCATCGGCTTCAGCGATCTGGGAGAGGCGACCCTTTATCAGCGGTTCTTCCAGCTCGACGGCTCGATGACCCGAGAATACGGCGGTCTGGGCGTCGGCCTGGCGATCTGTCGGCAGTTGGTGGAATTACTCGGCGGGCGCCTGACTCACCGCTCCGAGCCTGGCCGGGGCAGCCGCTTCCAGCTCGACGTCGAACTCGAACTGCCCGTGGTGGAACGGCCGTCAGTGCCCTTGATGACCCAGGAATTTCCTCGCCTGCGATTGCCTCAGGACTGCACGGTGCTGCTGGTCGATGACAACAGCATCAATCAGTTGGTGATGCGCGGGATGTTGCTCAAACTGGGGTTCCGGGTGCGCACCGCCGACAATGGCGCTACCGCGCTTGATCACTTGCAGCGCGAAACCTTTGATGCGGTATTGCTCGATTGCCAGCTAACACCTCTGGACGGCGCGTCCCTCTGTTGCCAGATCCGCGCGTTGCCGGGCTGCAGCGAATTGCCAGTATTCGTGATTGCCTTGAGCATTGATCGGGAACGCTTCCCGACCGGTGCCTTGATCGATTACCTGAACAAACCGGTGAAGTTCGAGGACCTGCAGGCAGCGCTCTATCGTCGCGTGCTCTGTCCAAGGCAAGGCGAAAGCGCCGGCAGTTAGGCAGATATGACACTTTGTTCCGCTAAGGGGCGGTGCTTAACTGAAGTCCCTTGGCTGACCAAAGGAGCCCCGTCATGAACCTGCATCAGTTCGCCGAAACCCACGAAGTCACCAACCAGCCACCGTCGCTGGACGGCACCAACCTGTATCGCATCGACCTGCCGTTGCAGGAGTGGTCGCGGCGTTTCGGGGCCGGGTGGGCCGAGTCGCGGATCGACGCTTACGGCGCCCTGGCAGGCGGGTCGCTGATGGACGCGGGGTTCCTGGCCAATCAGAACAAGCCGGTTTTCAGCAGTCATGACCGTTACGGCCATCGCATTGACCTGGTGGAATTTCACCCGGCCTATCACGAACTGATGCGCACGGCGGTCGAGCACGGTTTGACCTCGTTGCCCTGGGCGCATCCGCAGTCCGGCGCCCACGTCGCCCGCGCCGCCCTGACCTACCTGCACAGTCAGGCCGAAGCTGGCAGTGGTTGCCCGCTGACCATGACCTTCGCCAGCGTCCCGGCGATGCGCCTGCAACCGGACCTGGCGGAGCAGTGGCTGCCGAAAATCCTCTCTACCGAATACGACCCGCGCAATGTCGGCATGGCCCACAAGGCCGGGGTCACCATCGGTATGGCGATGACCGAGAAACAGGGCGGCACCGACGTGCGGGCCAACACCACCAAGGCTTATCCGGTCGGCGCCAGTGGTCCGGGCCAGGCGTATGAGCTGGTGGGTCACAAGTGGTTCTGTTCGGCGCCGATGTGCGATGCCTTCCTGACCCTGGCCCAGACTGACAAGGGGCTGACCTGTTTCCTGTTGCCGCGCCATCGCCCGGACGACTCGCGCAATCAGTTCTACATACAGCGCCTGAAGAACAAGCTCGGCAATTGCTCCAACGCTTCCAGTGAAGTGGAGTTCCGTGGTGCACTGGCATGGATGGTCGGCGAGGAGGGGCGGGGCGTTCCGACCATCATCGAAATGGTCGCCATGACCCGCTTCGATTGCATGGTCGGTTCCAGTTCGCTGATGCGCCAGGCCCTGACCCAGGCCAGCCATCACTGCGCTCACCGTAGGGTTGGCGGCAAGTTGCTCAGCGAACAACCCTTGATGCAGAACGTACTGGCCGACCTGGCTCTGGAAAGCGAAGCCGCCCTGGCGTTGAGCCTGCGCATGGGCCAGGCGCTGGATCATCTGGATGACGACCATGAAGCCAAATTCGCTCGGCTGGTCACGGCGGTGGGCAAGTACTGGATCTGCAAACGCGCGCCAGGGATGATCAACGAAGCCGCCGAATGCATGGGCGGCGCCGGTTATGTCGAAGACAGCATCTTGCCGCGGTTGTACCGTGAGGCACCGGTCAATTCGACGTGGGAAGGTTCCGGCAACGTGCAATGCCTCGACGTTTTGCGAGCGTTGTCGAAGGAGCCGGGTGTGCTCGACGTATTGTTCAGCGAATTGGGCGATGGTCATGGCGACCAACGCTTGGCCGCGCACATCAGCCAATTGAAGGCGGCCTTCAAGGACACCCGCGATATTCAATACCGCGCCCGCCAGCTCACCGAAGACATTGCCTTGGGCCTTCAAGCCAAACTGTTGCTGGAAGCCGGCAACAGCGCCGTCAGTGACGCCTTCATCGCCAGCCGCCTAGGTTCCGCCGGTCGGGTGTATGGCGCGTTGCCACGTGGGCTGGGTGTGGAAGCGATTGTTGCCCGCTCGACACCACAGGGCTTCTGATCGCGCTGACTTGCAGGCAAGATGAAGGTCTGCAAGTCAGAACACAGGATGCTGATCGTGACCGAAGCTTTTATTGTCGTTCAAACCGCCGAGCAAGCCGTGGATCGGCTTGCGCTCTTGCACAATCGTGCAACCACCGCGCTGAACCAGGCGCTCAAGCGTTACCTCAAGGATCGTGTCGAACCGGACGCCGAACAGCGTGCGATGTTTCGTTATCCCGAACTGCGCCTGACCTACCTCTGCCAGGGCGAAGTCCCACAGACCACGCGCGCCTATGCCAAGGTTCAATTGCCGGGGACTTACAGCGTCACCGTCACCCATCCGGCGGCTTTCCGTAAATATCTGCTGGAACAGCTTGTTCCTTTGATGCACGACTTCACCGTGACGGTGGAAGTCGGTATCAGCCAGCAAAACATTCCTTATCCGTACGTGGTTGAGCAGGGCGATGAACTGGCCGGCTCCGGCGTCACCGCAGCGACGCTGGCGCGGGTGTTTCCGAGTACTGACCTGTCCGCCGCCACCGACGGCATCGCCGATGGTTTGTACGATTGGGAAAACACCGATCCGCTGCCGTTGGCTTTGTTCGACGCCGCGCGGGTGGATTTCTCCCTGCGCCGCCTGGTGCATTACACCGGCAGCGACTGGCGCCATGTGCAACCGTGGATTCTGCTGACCAACTACCACCGCTACGTCGACCAGTTCATCGTTCATGGTCTGGAACAGTTGCGCAGCGATCCGCGTTTCGTGCGCATGGTCTTGCCGGGCAACGTCATCATCGAAAAGAGCATGGACCACGGCGAAGCCTCGGCGATTGCCGCGGGCGTGGTCTGGCACCGTTATCAGATGCCGGCCTATCACCTGATCGCCACCGACGGCCATGGCGTGACTCTGGTCAACATCGGCGTCGGCCCGTCCAACGCCAAGAACATCACCGACCACCTGGCAGTGCTGCGTCCGCACTGCTGGCTGATGATCGGCCACTGTGGCGGCTTGCGTCAGTCGCAGACCATTGGCGATTACGTGCTGGCGCACGCCTACATGCGCCGCGACGGGATTCTCGATCGGGTCGTACCGCCGAATATCCCGATTCCGGCCCTGGCCGAAGTGCAGATGGCGTTGCAGCAAGCGGCGGCCAACATCACTGGAGAGAAGGGCGACGAGCTGAAAAAACGCCTGCGCACCGGCACCGTACTGACCTACGACGACCGTAACTGGGAATTGCGCTGGGCTCAAGAACGTCCGCTGATCAACCTGTCTCGCGCCGTGGCGGTGGACATGGAAAGCGGCACCATCGCCGCGCAAGGTTATCGTTTGCGGGTCCCATATGGCACGTTGCTCTGTGTCTCGGACAAACCGTTGCACAGTGAAATCAAGCTGCCGGGTTCGGCCAACGCTTTCTATGAGCGCGCGGTCAGCCAGCACTTGAAGATCGGCATCGAGGCGGTGGACTTGTTGCGCACCGAGCTCAACTCTCTGCACTCACGCAAACTGCGCAGCTTCGACGAGCCGCCGTTCCGCTAACGGTTTGTCGTGGTCATTTGGCGGTCGGGGCACTAGCATTAGCAGTCCTGACCGTTAGATGTTGTTTTCCCCATGTCCCGTCCCCCGCGTCCTCCTTCCCGCCATCCAGGTGCGAAGCCAGCTCCTTCAGCCCCGCGTCGTGTCGCCAAAGCGCCGCCGGCCGAGCCGAAGCTGATTCTGTTCAACAAACCGTTCGATGTGCTAACGCAATTCAGCGACGGCGAAGGGCGGGCGACGCTCAAGGATTTCATCGAGATTCCCGGGATTTACCCGGCAGGACGGCTTGACCGTGACAGCGAAGGTTTGCTGCTGCTGACCAACGACGGCCAGCTTCAGGCGCGGATCGCCGACCCGAAACACAAACTGGCCAAGACCTATTGGGTGCAAGTGGAAGGCGAGCCGAGTGCCGAGCAATTGCAGCGTTTGCGCGATGGCGTCGAGCTGAATGACGGTATGACCTTGCCAGCCGAGGCGCGACAGTTGGAAGAGCCCGAGCTGTGGCCACGCAATCCGCCGGTGCGGTTTCGCAAAAGCGTGCCGACCCGCTGGCTGGAGCTGGTGATTCGCGAAGGGCGCAACCGTCAGGTACGGCGCATGACCGCGGCGGTGGGGTTGCCGACATTGCGCCTGGTGCGGGTCAAAATTGGCGACTGGACCATCGAAGGGCTTGATCAGGGCCAGTGGAAGGAAGTGCCGGCGCGTTTATAACGAGCCGGATTCGATCAGGCCGATCACCACGCTTTTGATCACGAACGCGGCCACGCCCAGGCCGAGTACGGAAAACAGAATGAACGAGCCAAAGCGCCCGGCCTTGGACTTCTTCGCCAGGTCCCAAACGATGAAACCCATGAAAATGATCAGGATGCTGACCAGGCTGGTCATCATCCACTCTTCGAATACTGCAGGATCCATCGAACATCTCCAGCGTTGGCGGGGCTAAAAGGCGCTGGAGTATACGTCATGGGGGATTGGCCGGGCATTGACCTGCGGCAGTGTGTCGCAGCTATTCGTCGCCCTGATAGTGATCGTTCAGCCGCGCAAATGAGTCAACGGCAACTCGGTACTATTGAGCACCTGGTTCAACACAAAACTCGACCGCACACTCGTCACCCCTTCAATCCGTGTGAGATGCCCTAGCAGCAATTTCTGATAATGGTCCATGTCCGGCACCACCACCTTGAGCTGATAGTCGGCATCCATTCCGGTCACCAAACTGCATTCCAGCACCTGCGGCAACGTACGAATGGCCGCTTCGAAGTTTTCGAAACGCTCCGGTGTGTGTCGGTCCATGCCGATCAACACGTAAGCCGTCAGGCTCAGGCCGAGCATCTTGCGGTCCAGCAGGGCCACCTGACGGGAGATGTAACCGTCGTCTTCCAGCTGCTTGACCCGTCGAGAGCATGGCGAAGGGGAAAGGCCGATGCGTTCGGCCAGCTCCTGGTTGGAGATGCGCGCGTCACGCTGCAATTCCGCCAAAATGCTCAGGTCGTATCGGTCGAGTTTGCTCATCAATCAGGCCTTTGTCATAACTATTGCGGCGGATTATCTATCCAGGGTTAAAAATTGCGCAAGTGATGTTTATTTGAGCAATCTTCGCAATCCTCTGCTGGCGCCGCGAGCCTATTCTTATCACCAGAATCACTGCTCGGACAAACAGTCCAGTGCGGCTCGCCCAATCAGGCCCGCTGCGGTCGCCACCCCCACAGGGGATGAGCCGGCCCCCGAGCTACACACTGTCCAGAAGACGGCGTGAGGTGAGCCGACGTCAAAAGCGTCGAGCACGGACGAAGTTCTCAAAGGGAGGCCGACGGGTCTCCCTTTTCTTTTGCCCGGAATTTGGCATGCCCTAGATAAAGTCTTCCTCAATAAATAAGTGGAGGGCTGATAACCTGTTGCAGAACCGGCCGGTGCTTTCCCAGTCTTACGTACAGGCCCTAACCCGCAGTGAGGAAAAGCATGAAGTCGCGCATCTGGCGTTTGGCCGGTGTTGGTTTGCTGTGTGTATGTGTCACTGCGCAATCGCTGGCCGATGAGCCGCAAAACCGGGGTCCCGATGGTGGACAACGTGGCTCGGACGGCCATCAGGGAAACAATCAGGGCCATGGCGGCGATAATCAGCAGCAGAATCAATCGCGTCCGCAGAACAACGACATCATTCGTGGCGACAACAGTCGCCAGTTCGAGCACAACGGCCAGAATCAGCAGAACCGTCAGCCGCACGACTACAACAGTCCGGTTCGACCACCACCGCCGCCGCCGCAACTACCGGCCAATGACCTGCCGATCCAGGGGCGGCCCGACACCGTGCGCCAGACCCAGCAGCCGCAGCGTGGTTACTATCAGGACGTGCCGCGGCGCAACGATAACAACCCGCATTGGCAGAACAACGGTCCGCGTCCCAATGACCATCGCTGGACCGGTCGCCCGGATGGGCACGGTAATGGCTGGGGCTCCGGCCCGCAGTACCGACCCGGTCATGTGATCGATCGCTTCCCGGACCGTGATTACCGCGTGCCCTATCGTGGGCAGGATTACTTCTACTCCGGCGGCTACTGGTATCGCCCGCTCGGCCCGCGTTATGTGGTGGTGCAGCCGCCACGCGGGATTCGCACCCGCTACTTGCCCGATTACGCGCGTGAAGTGTGGATCGGCGGTGCGCTGTTGTTCCTGGCGGCCGGCTCGTATTACGCCTATCAGGACAGCACTCAGGATTACATCGTGGTCGAGCCGCCCGTGCAACCGCAGCTGCAACCGGTCAGCAATAGTTATGACGTGGTGGCGTATCCAGCCAACGGTCAGTCGCCGGAGCAGGTCAACCAGGACGGTTACGAGTGCTATCAATACGCAGTGCAGCAGAGTGGCTTCGATCCGCGAACGGCCACCTACCAGCCGGACCCCTCGGTGGTGCAAGCCTACCGCCAGGCCCAGGGCAACTGCCTGAGCAGTCGCGGTTATCAGGTGAGTTTCTGAGCCCTGGTGGTCTGCACCACTTCCTGCGGGTCGGCGTGCACCAGCACTTCGGCTCGCGGGTAGGCGGCATGAATAGCATCGGCGGCTTGGTCGCTGATGCCGTGAGCGACTGACAGGGTCAAATCCCCCGGTAATTCCAGATGCAACTGCACGAACCACTGGCTACCGGAAATCCGTGTACGCAAGTCGTGCGCCCCCAATACTCCCGGTACGCCGCAGGCCAGTTCGAGCATGTGCTGGCTGACGTCCGACGGCAGTTCTTCATCCATCAACACGGTAAAACTTTCCCGGCCGATCTGAATCGCGCTCCAGAGAATGTAGACGGCGATCGCCAATCCAAACCAAGGGTCGACCTGATGCCAGCCAAACCCGGCGAGCACCAGCGCCACCAGAATGCTGCCGTTGAGCAGCATGTCCGAGCGGTAATGCAGAGAGTCGGCGCGCACCGCGTTGGAGCCGGTCGCCTTGACGACCCGATGTTGCAACATCAGCAGGGCCAGCGTCAGCACCAGGGAAAACACAATCACCCCGATGCTGATCCATGGCGCCCCCACCGGTTCCGGGTGTTTGAGTCGATCGATCGCCTGCAAGGCAATCAGCACAGCACTGCCACCAATGAACAACGCCTGAGCCATGCCTGCCAGCGACTCGGCCTTGCCGTGACCATAACGGTGATCGTCGTCGGCCGGGCGCAAGGCGTAATGCACCGCAAGCAAGTTGAGCAGCGAGGTGACGCCGTCGAGGGTCGAGTCGGTCAGCCCGGCGAGCATGCTCACCGAACCGCTCAACCACCAGGCGATGGCTTTGGCGACGATCAGCGTACACGCCACCGCGACCGAGGCGCGGGTCGCCAGCCGCAACAGGCGGGCGTGTTCGGAGCTTGCGATCATAGGGGCGGCTTGTCCTTTAAGTGTTCCTTCACAGGCACGGATTACGCGGCAGGTTGCAGGCCGAACATGGCCAGTTGCTGCGCGCTGCCCTTATGCTGAATCAGACGCGGGTCGTCCAGCGGGAAGCTACGTCCCAGTTCGGTTTCGAGAATAGTCTGCAACTTGTGGTTATCGACCTTGCCGTCGGCGCCGATGGCTTCCTTGAGTTTTTCCGGGGCCACTTGGGTGGTCTTGCCGGGCTCGAAGTAAATCGCGCCAGTGGCGAAGTCCACGGCAAACGCGATCAGGCCGGGAATGATGTAGAACAGCAGGCCCACGGCATCGAGCGCGGCGATGGCCGGGTCGATCTTGCCGTCGATCTGACCACGACGGTCAGGGTAGAAAATCGATCCGCAAGCGGTCACTTGCGTCAGCAACGTCGCGACCAATACACCGCCAATCAAGCGAAAGGGAATACGCATATGAAATCTCCTGAGTCATCTGGAAAACGAAGCGTCGTCGATATGAATTAGGACAGCAACGAGCGACAAGCAGTTCGCCGTTATACTCGCGCCGGCAGGGCGTGCCCACAGTAAATTGCGCCCTCGTCTCACCCCCACTGGAATTGTTGAGGATTGATGTTGTTTTTTCCAGATCGACAACGCGCGACGGCTGATAAATTTTATCGGGGTTCGGCCCTCCGGGCTGAAGCTGTGGACGCGCCATGCTGCGTTGCGGAACTTGGTAAGGAAACGACCCTTACCGGCGTCCCGCGCCTTGCCTGGCACGCCCACAGCTTCAACGCGACTCGCAATTTACTGTGGGCACGCCCTGGGGACCCAGCATGATTTCTTTGCCGATTGATGAAGTTTTACCCGCCCTGCGTGAAGCCTTGGCTACACGCCACGAAGCCGTGCTCGAAGCACCGCCCGGTGCCGGTAAAACCACCCGCGTGCCGTTGGCCTTGCTCAACGAGCCCTGGTTGGCCGGGCAGACCATTCTGATGCTCGAACCGCGCCGGTTGGCGGCGCGGGCGGCGGCGGAGCGCTTGGCCAGTGAGCTGGGCGAGAAGGTCGGTGAAACCGTCGGTTATCGCATTCGACTCGACAGCAAAGTCGGCCCCAACACCCGTATCGAAGTGGTCACCGAAGGCATCCTCACCCGGCGCTTGCAGGACGACCCGGCGCTGGAAGGTGTGGGTTTGCTGATCTTCGACGAATTCCACGAACGCAGCCTCGACGCCGACCTGGCGTTGGCCTTGAGCCTGAATGGCCGCGAGCTGTTTCGTGATGATCAAGCGCTGAAGATCCTGTTGATGTCGGCAACCCTTGAAGGCGAACGACTGGCCGGGTTGCTGGATGACGCGCCGATCTTGCGCAGCGAAGGTCGCATGTACCCGGTGGCGATGCGCTGGGGCCGACCGTTCCAGCCCGGTGAATTCATCGAGCCACGTCTGGTACAGACCATCCTTGAAGCCTTGAATGATGAAACCGGCAGCGTGCTGGTGTTCCTGCCGGGGCAGGCGGAAATCCGTCGGGTGCATCAACAACTCGCCGATGCGCTGGGCGCGAGCACGCAGGTGTTGCTCTGCCCATTGCACGGTGAACTGGACCTGGCCGCGCAACGCGCCGCGATCGACCCGGCACCGGCAGGCTTTCGCAAAGTGGTGCTGGCCACCAACATCGCCGAGACCAGTCTGACCATCGACGGCGTGCGCGTAGTGATTGATGCCGGGTTGGCGCGAGTGCCGCGGTTCGATCCCGGTAGCGGCATGACCCGCCTCGACACCCAACGTATTTCTCGCGCCAGCGCCACTCAGCGTGCGGGTCGGGCAGGGCGCTTGGAACCGGGCGTGTGTTATCGGTTGTGGTCGCAGGATCAGCACGAACAATTGGCGGCCTACGCCAGCGCGGAAATCCTTTCGGCTGACCTCGCCGGTCTGGCATTGCAACTCAGTCGCTGGGGCGTTACGCCGGGGCAGTTGGTTTGGCTCGACGTACCGCCCGCGGCGGCATATGCACAGGCTCAAGATCTGCTGGAGCGCTTGGGCGCATTGGACGGTGAAGCATTGACCCGGCACGGTCAGGCCATGGCCGAACTGCCGGCTCATCCGCGCATCGCGCATTTGTTGTTGCGCGGTCAGGCACTCGGCTTGGCCGACATGGCGTGCGATGTTGCGGCCTTGCTCGGTGAGCGGGATATTTTGCGTGGCGCCGGCGCGGATCTGCACAGCCGATTGGTGTTGTTGTCCGGCGAAGAACGGGCCGCACGCGGCGCTCAGGGTGGCGTGCAAAGGGCTCGGCAATTGGCGCGGCAGTACCGCGGTTACCTGCGGAGTAAAGCATCGGAGCCGGTCAGCGATCCGGATCATCCGCGTTGGCTCGGCGCGCTGTTGGCGTTGGCCTATCCGGATCGGGTCGCCCAACAGCGCCGGGCCGGTGGTGCGGAATATCGTTTGGCCAACGGTCGTGCAGCGCTGTTTGCCGAAGCCGACAGTTTGATGAAGCAACCCTGGCTGGTGATCGCCGACCTCGGCAGTCGTCAGGGCCAGCGTGAAGAACGAATTTATCTGGCGGCGGATTTCGATCCGGCGCTGTTCGATTCGGTGCTGGCCGAACAGGTGCGCTGCGTCGATCAACTGGATTGGGACGAGCGTGAAGGCGTGTTGCGGGCCGAGCGTCAGCGCAAGGTTGGTGAATTGATCCTCAGCCGCGAACCCCTGACCGGCCTCGATGAAACGGCCCGCAGTCAGGCGCTGGTCAATCTGGTGCGACGCAAAGGTCTGGAGCTGTTGCCGTGGACGCCAGAACTGCGTCAATGGCAGGCGCGGGTGGCGTTGTTGCGGCAGCTGGACCTCGGCAGTAAGGAGCAGAGTGAATGGCCGGATGTCAGCGATGCTGCGTTGCTCAAAAGCCTCGAACAGTGGCTGATGCCGTATCTGGGGAGAGTTTCGCGGCTCAGCCATTTCGGCAATCTGGACCTGTCGAGCATTGTTCATAACCTATTGCCGTGGCCGCTGCCGCAACGGCTCGATGAGCTGGCGCCGCATCATCTGAGCGTGCCGTCGGGTTCGTCGATTCGTCTGGATTACAGCGAGCAGCCGCCGATTCTGGCGGTGCGGTTGCAGGAGCTGTTCGGTCTGGCCGAAACCCCGCGGATTGCCGGTGGTCGGCAGGTGGTCAAACTGCATTTACTGTCCCCGGCGCGACGGCCGGTGCAGGTGACCCAGGACCTGGCAAACTTCTGGCGCAGCACGTATGCCGAGGTGAAGAAGGACTTGAAGGGTCGGTACCCCAAGCACTACTGGCCGGATGATCCGCTGGTGGCTGAAGCAACGGCGCGAATCAAGCCCCGTAAATAATCGCTAAGGCCTGGCCCCGGCCTTGGCGGTCAGTTGCTCCCGACAATAATCAGCAAACAACTGCGCGGGTTTGGTCAACTGCCCGCGCTTGAGCCACGCCGCCACCAGCCCAGAGCCGGTGACGTCTTCGACGATGTCCACGCACACCACTTTCTGGCCGTCATAGGTGCATTCCGAATGCGGCCGGGTGACCAGGATCGAGAAACCGAACCCTTGCCCGACCATCCCCCGCACCATCTCGATCGACGGTGAGCTGAAGGCAATGTTCGGCGTCAGCCCCAACTCTTCGAACAAGCTGACGAAGTAGGTCCGGCTCGGTTGCACATCCAGCAGAATCATCGGCTCCAGGCACAGATCGCGCAGCGACACTTGCTTGAGCTGAGCAAAGCGATGATCCGCCGGCAACAACGCATAAGGGCGCTGCGCCGGCATCAGCGGTTCGGTCTGGATGGTGGCGTCGAGGTCGTGTTCGTACAGGATCGCCAGGTCGAAGGTGCCCGACGTCAGGCCTTGCACCAGCTCTTGCTGCTCGCCGTCGCGGATGCGGATTTTCACCCCCGGGTACAGCGCCGAGAACCCGGCAATCAACTGTGGCAGGTACAGCGGAGCGACCGTTTCGAAGCAACCGATATCGATTTGCCCGGCCACCACGTCGTTGTCGGCGAGGGCGTTCTGTTCGAACTCCTTGGCCATGCGCAACAGGTCTTGGGCCTTGCGATAAAAGCGCGCGCCGCTGGGGGTCAAGGACACGCCTTGGGCGTGATGACGGATCAGCAGTTGCACGCCGAAGCTGTCCTCCAGGCCTTTGATCGCCGTGGAGATCGCCGGCTGGGCGATGTACAGCTTACGCGAAGCCTCGGCGACACTGCCGCAATCAACGGTGGTGATGAAGTATTTCAATTGACGCAGGTTGTAGGCAGCCACGGCAAACCTCGGGGTGGATGGACTCGACATCCAGGCAATTTTTGCGCCGACTGCATCCGTTCTGACGACGGTGTTGTTATGCCTGAACAATAACCACATACCGCGCCACCGGGGAGATTGGCTGCCCAGTTTTTTCATGGTCTGCGAAGATATTTTTACTATTTTTCCTGGACACGGGCCTGGGCCACCATCCAGACACAAGAAAAGTCCATGGAGCATCTGAACGTGTTCGAGCTTGCATATTGGCAAAACAAAGCTGCCGCGCTGCGGTTACCCGACCAGGCCGTCATCGACGGCAAATCTCGCTCGGCGCAGTCGGGCCAGACTTTCGCAGCGATCAATCCGGCCACCGGCCAGTGTCTGGCAAATGTGACTGCGTGCGGCGATGAAGAGGTGAACGCCGCGGTCAGCAATGCGCGGCAAGTGTTCGAGGCCGGGACCTGGTCGGCGCGATCGCCGGGCGAGCGCAAGCAAGTGCTGCTGCGCCTCGCCGACCTGATCATGGCCCACCGCGAAGAACTGGCGCTGCTCGATTCGCTGAACATGGGCAAACCGGTGATGGACGCCTACAACATCGACGTACCGGGCGCCGCCGGGGTGTTTCGCTGGTACGCCGAAAGCCTCGACAAACTCTACGGCCAGATCGCCCCCAGTGCACAAAACGTGCTGGCAACCATCACCCGCGAGGCGCTGGGCGTGGTCGCTGCGGTGGTGCCGTGGAATTTCCCGTTGGACATGGCCGCCTGGAAACTCGCGCCAGCGCTGGCGGCGGGCAATTCTGTGATCCTCAAACCCGCTGAGCAGTCACCGTTTTCCGCCCTGCGTCTGGCCGAGCTGGCGCTGGAAGCCGGCTTGCCAGCCGGCGTGCTGAACGTGCTGCCGGGGCTCGGCGAGCAGACCGGCAAAGCCCTCGGTTTGCACCCGGATGTCGATTGCCTGGTGTTCACCGGCTCCACCGAAGTGGGCAAGTATTTCATGCAGTACTCCGCGCAATCGAACCTGAAACAGGTGTGGCTGGAATGCGGCGGCAAGAGCGCCAATCTGGTGTTCGCCGATTGCCAGGACCTCGATCTGGCGGCGCAGAAAGCCGCGTTCGGGATCTTCTTCAATCAGGGTGAAGTGTGTTCGGCCAACTCGCGGTTGCTGGTGGAGCGTTCGATCCATGACGAGTTCGTCGAGCGCCTCAAGGCGCAGGCCGAATGCTGGCAGCCGGGTGACCCGCTGGACCCGACGAGCCGCGCCGGGGCGATTGTCGACAGCCGTCAGACCTCGCGCATCATGAAGTTTATTCAGCAGGCTGAGCGCCACGGTGCAACGAAGGTGTGCGGTGGGCGGCAGTCGATTTTCCACGGTTCCGACAACTTCATCCAGCCGACGATTTTCACCGGCGTGAGCCCGGACATGCCGCTGTTTCGCGATGAAGTGTTCGGCCCGGTGCTGGCGGTCACGGCGTTCGATGACGAGGCTCACGCCTTGCAGCTGGCCAACGACAGCGTCTACGGATTGGCGGCCTCGCTGTGGACCGATGATCTCAATCGCGCCCACCGCGTGGCGCGGCAGTTGCGAGCAGGCACGGTGTCGGTCAACAGCGTCGATGCGCTGGACGTGACCGTCCCTTTTGGCGGCGGTAAACAGTCCGGTTTCGGCCGCGACCTATCGCTGCATTCATTCGATAAATACACCCAGTTGAAAACCACCTGGTTTCAGCTGCGCTCATAACAGCCGCTAATAACAAAACGGAGAACTGGCGATGACCACACCACGTGAAACCCGCGACTACCAGGCCGCCGACGCTGCGCACCACATCCACGCATTCGTCGATCAAAAAGCGCTCAACGATGAAGGCCCTCGGGTGATGGTCCGTGGCGAGCGTCTGCACCTGTGGGACAACGATGGTCGGCGTTACCTCGACGGCATGTCCGGGCTGTGGTGCACCAACCTCGGTTACGGGCGCAAGGATCTGGCGGCTGCAGCGACCCGGCAGCTGGAACAGTTGCCGTACTACAACATGTTTTTCCACACCACCCACCCGCAGGTGATCGAGCTCTCAGAGCTGCTGTTCAGCCTGTTGCCGGGGCACTACAGCCACGCGATCTACACCAACTCCGGCTCCGAAGCCAACGAGGTGCTGATCCGCACCGTGCGGCGTTACTGGCAGGTTCTTGGCAAGCCCGAGAAGAAAATCATGATTGGTCGCTGGAACGGATACCACGGCTCGACCCTGGCGGCGACGGCGCTCGGTGGCATGAAGTTCATGCACGAAATGGGCGGCATGCTCCCCGACATCGAACACATCGATGAACCGTACTTCTTCGCCCACGAGGGCAACCTGACCCCGGCTGAATTTGGCCTGCGGGCGGCGCAGCAACTGGAAGCGAAGATTCTCGAACTGGGTGCGGACAAGGTTGCCGGGTTTATCGCCGAACCGTTCCAGGGCGCTGGCGGGATGATCTTTCCGCCAGAGAGTTACTGGCCGGAGATTCAACGAATCTGCCGTAAGTACGACGTGCTGTTGTGCGCCGATGAAGTGATCGGTGGCTTTGGCCGCACCGGTGAATGGTTCGCCCACGAGCACTTCGGTTTCGAGCCGGACACCTTATCCATCGCCAAGGGGTTGACCTCGGGTTACATCCCCATGGGCGGTCTGATTCTGTCGAAGAAAATCGCCCAGGTATTGGTGGAGCAGGGCGGGGTGTTTGCCCACGGCTTGACCTACTCCGGGCACCCGGTGGCAGCGGCGGTGGCCATCGCCAACCTCAAGGCCTTGCGTGATGAAGGGGTGGTGACGCGGGTCAAGGATGACATCGGCCCCTACCTGCAACAGTGCTTGCGCGAGGTGTTCGGCAATCACCCGTTGGTGGGCGATATTCAGGGTGTCGGCATGGTCGCAGCGCTGCAATTGGCAGAGGACAAAACCAGTCGCAAGCGCTTTGCCAATGAGAACGACATTGCCTGGCGTTGCCGCACGATCGGCTTCGAAGAAGGGGTGATTATTCGCTCGACGCTGGGGCGGATGATCATGGCGCCGGCGTTGATTGCCAGTCGCGAAGAGGTTGATGAGTTGGTCGGCAAGACCCTCAAGGCAGTCGATCGCACGGCGCAGGAATACGGCCGACTCTGAGCTCCACTGATCGTTCCCACGCTCTGCGTGGGAATGCCTCAATGGACGCTCTGCGTCCGCTTTGGGACACGGAGCGTCCCGGGCTGCATTTCCCACGCGGAGCGTGGGAACGATCATCGTCTCACCTTTTGCACCCACCCCGTGCACCCCCGCCAACACTGCCCTTTTACCGCGCACGCTACCCAGTTTTTTCATCACTCCCATCGACATATTTCCTAATTTTCCTAATCCCCGCCTTGGGCCAACATCGACCTCGCCAGTCAGCCAAACGCTGACCGCCGAAAGGTCCATCAGAGACCTCAGGTTGCTTCTGCTCCAAGGCCACTGGCCGTACTGCCCATGACAAAACTAAATCAACAGCTTTGGGAGTGCTCCATGATCAAGTCCTTGCTTACCCGCTTCGCTCATCCGCTGGCGGTCACCGCCATCGCCGCCACGGTCGCTACCAGCGCCCAGGCCGGCACCCTGTCCATCGGCCACACCACGTGGGTCGGATATGGCACGCTCTACCTGGCCCGGGATCTGGGCTACTTCAAGGAAAACGGTCTGACCGTCGAATTGCCTGTCGTCGAAGAGGCTTCGATGTACATGGCTGCGCAAGCCTCGGGAGAGTTATCGGGGTCGGCGTCGACCATCGACGAAGTGCTCAAGTACCGCCCGCAATTCTGCTTCAAAGCGGTGGCCGCACTCGATGACAGCCATGGTGGCGACGGCGTGCTCGTGGGCAAGGACGTCAAGAGTCTGCAGGAGCTGAAGGGCAAAGCCGTGGCGGTGAACGAAGGTTCTACCTCGCAGTTCTGGCTGTCGTACTTGCTGAAAAAAACACGGCATGAAAATGAGCGACATCACCGTGCAGAACATGACCGCCGACGATGCCGCCACCGCGTTCATCGCCGGTCGCGTGCCGGCCGCCGTGACCTGGGAGCCGCATCTGTCGATGGTCCGCAACAAGCAACAAGGCAAGGTGCTGATCGACAGCAGCAGCACGCCGGGAGTGATTGTCGATGTGGTCGCGCTCAATTGCACCGTCATCGAGAAGCAACCGGAAGACGTCAAGGCGTTGGTGGCCGGTCTGTACAAAGCGGTCCAGTACACCCAGGACCATCCGGAAGAAGCCTATAAAATCATGGCCAAAGGCGTCGGCGGTTACCTCGCCGATCCGAAGGAGCTGGCGGCTGCCGCACAAGGCGTGCGCTTTTACGATCAGGCCATGAGCGAAAAACTCTTCGGCTCGCCAGGCAAGCCGGGCGACAGCGCACCGCTGATCAAACTGGCCAACGAGACCGCCAGTGAATTGCAGGGCAAACCGTACAACGTCAGCAATGACGACCTGATCGACAACCGCTTCGTCAGCCCGCTCTAGGAGGTCCGCATGTTCAAGCGCAATTCATGGCTGAGCCGCTGTATCACGCCCAAGACCGGTTTGCCGGTTTCGGTGATTTGGAGCGCGAGCGGTCTGGCCTGGGTGTTGTTGGTCGGCCTGTGGGCCGGGTTGTCTTACGGCGGCGTGGTGCCGGGCATGTTCTTGCCGACACCGGGCGCGGTGGTCGAGGCCGCCGTGCGCCTGAGCCGCGACGGCACCCTCGGCCTGCATGTATGGGCCAGCCTCGAAGTGGTGATGGTCGGTTTCATCGTCTCGTCGTTGGTGGCGGTGCCGCTGGGGTTGCTGATGGGCAGCTTTCGCATCGTCCAGGCGTTCCTTGAGCCGATGGTCAATTTCATCCGCTACCTGCCGGTCACTTCGTTCGTGCCGTTGTTCATTCTGTGGATCGGCATCGGTCTGGAGCAGCGGGTCTCGGTGATCATCTTCGGCGTGTTTTTCCAGCAACTGGTGATGATCGCGGACGTGTCCAAAGGTATCTCCAAGGACCTGATCAACGCGTCTTACACCTTGGGTTCGAACCGCCGCGATGCGGTGCTGCATGTGATTGCCCCGGCGTCGTTGCCGGGTGTGCTCGATGCCTTGCGCGTGACGATGGGCTGGGCCTGGACTTACCTGGTGGTCGCCGAGCTGGTTGCGGCGTCCAGCGGCCTGGGTTACCTGAGCCTTAAAGCCATGCGCGGCTTTCAAGTGGATGTGATCTTTCTGGCCATCGCGATCATCGGCCTGTTGGGCCTGGTCACCGATCAACTGTTTCGTTTCCTACGTCTGAGGATCACCGCATGGGCTCAGTAAGCGCCGTCAACCCGCGTTTCATCACGCCACAGGCGGCCCCGGTGCACGCCGCGCCACGGCTGCAAGTGGACAAGGTCAGCCTGCGTTATCAGAAGCCTGATGGCGGAATATTCACAGCGTTAGAGCAGGTGTCTTTCGAAGTGCCGGATCAACAATTCGCCGTACTGGTCGGGCCTTCGGGCTGCGGCAAGTCGAGTCTGCTGTATCTCACGGCAGGTCTGAATGAGCCCACGGAAGGCGAAATCTACGTCGGCGGTCAGCACGTGCAGGGCCCGGGCGCGGATCGCGGCATGGTGTTTCAGAGCTATACGCTGTTCCCCTGGCTGACCGTGCGCCAGAACGTCGAGTTCGGCCTCAAGCGTCGCGGCATGGCGGCCGCCCAGCGCAAGGACATCGTCGACTACTACGTCAACGAAGTGGGTCTGACCGGGTTCGCCGATAACTACGCCAAGCAGCTTTCCGGCGGCATGATGCAGCGCGTCGCCATTGCTCGGGCGCTGGCCAACGACCCGCAAATCCTGCTGATGGACGAGCCCTTCGGCGCACTCGACAGCCAGACGCGCCTGCAAATGCAGCAGCTGTTGTTGCGGGTCTGGGGCAACAGCAAGAAGACCGTGTTGTTCGTGACCCACGATATCGACGAGGCGATTCTGCTGGGTGACCGGGTCTACGTGATGGGGGCCAGGCCTGGGCGGATCAAGCAAATTCTGGACGTGCCGATCGAGCGCCCACGGACCCTGGACAGGGTCATGGAGCGCTCGTTCATCGACATGAAGCGCAAGATCTTCGGGTTACTGCATGATGAGCTGGAGGAGGAACATTGATTCAGCCCTAGGGCGCCGCAGGCAAGAGGAACCTTGCGATCACTGGCAAGTGATCGGAAATGCGCAAGGTGTCGTCCTGCCTCACCATCGCCTCGACCCGTTTGATCCGCGGACTGTAGAACAGGAAGTCGACCGTCCGGTCCGGGCCGTTCAAGCCCGGATCGTTCGGGTAGTGGGTCAGCCACCGCGCTCGATCAATGCCGCTGGCTTCGTTGTTGGTCGGGATCATCGGGTACTTGTCCCACAGCACATGCAGCGCACTGTCGGCGGAGTAGGGCGTGCGTTGCTCATCGGGCAGGCGTCGATATTGCCCCAGCGGCAACAGGTTGAAGTCCCCGCCGATCAACCACGGCGTGCCGCGGCTTTCGAACGTGTCGAGGACTTTGGCCACGGCCGTCACCTGGGCTTGCAGCGTTTCGTCGGGCTGGGTAACGCGGTCCAGATGGGTGTTGAGCACCGCTACCTGACCGCCGTCACTCAGCGGCAGATAGGTGACCAACAAGGCGTTTTTCGGTTTGAACTGGCGGGTGACGAAGTTGGCCGGCACGACCGGTAATTGAAGGCGTTCGGCGTGCTCGATCTGATAGCGGCTGAGGGTGGCCAACTGCCGGCCGACGCTGCCGAAAATGTGCGACTCAGGCACGAAATCGGCTTTCCAGTCGAAGGCGTGAGCGCCGCACGGATAAAGGTCCGCGACCCGCTCCTGAAGCAGCTTGAACTGGCTTTGGTAATCGCTGGCCTTGGCGCCGTCATCCAGCTCCTGCAACAGCACGACATCCGGTTGCTCGTCGCGGATCACCCGCGCCACTTCATCAAGGCTGAAGGCCATGTCATCGGGCGTGGGTTTTTCGTCATTGCCGGCCGCCAGGTCATTCCAGAATACGTAGCGTTTTCCCGCCAGGTACTGGACGTTCCAGGTCATCACCTTCAGCGCCTGACCGGGCACCAGCGTCGGTGCCTGGGCGTTGCAAACGACCGGTAATGCTTCCTTGGGTTCGGGACGCCAGGTCAGGTTGTAGATCAGCAAGGCAATCAGGCCGGTCATCATCAACAGGCCCAGCAGGGTGTAGCGCAGTAGACGGGTCATGGCTCGGCTTATAGCGTTACAAAAGTTGACCCCGAGCATAACCGAGCATCCGGCTTAAGCCCAAGGGCGAAACGGCATACCCATCAATTAGCCGTGACACGCCCCTGTAGCAGCTGGCGAAGCCTGCGTTCGGCTGCGAAGCAGTCGTTAAACCGGCTCACGCGATTTACCTGATTCACCCTGAGCACTGATTTTGCGACTGCTTCGCAGCCGAACGCAGGCTGCGCCAGCTGCTACAAGGGGCGCGTCGTCTAGTCAGAGCGGCCCGTCAATTTTTTCGGGCACATCGCTGATCAGCATGAACAAGCGGAACAGCACCACGCTGGTGAACAGTTGCAGGAAGCTGTGAGCACTGTCGATCAGCAGAGAAAACACCGGGTTCTGCGGCTCTGGGTAAACCGCGAGGGTCGCGCCCTTGAGTAGCCACAACGGCGCCATCACGCACAAAATGCACACCAGAATGCGCAGGAAGTGGCCGCGGGTCAGGCGCAGGCTTTCCTTCATCGCCGCCAGCGGGGCCAGGCCGCGTAGCACCAACAGGTATTCGCCAAACGCCAGGGTCACCATCAGCCAGATGCCCGGCAGGAAATACAGCGACAGGCCGATCAGAATCAGCAGGGTATTGAGGGCGGTGAGCAGGGCGAAGCGTGGCCACAGGGTCGCGGACATCGCCAGCAGGTCGCGATTTCGCGGCGATTCGCCACGGCTGCGAGCATCGAGAAACAGGATCAGTGCGCCGGAGTAAAGCGGGTAGACCAGCAAGCCGACCATCACGCTGATACCAGGAAAACTGTCCGGCTCGGTGGAGTGGTCGACCACCAGTTGCAACAGCGCCTCGAAGATCACCAGCGGTAGGCACAGCCGAACGATCTGGCCCAGATTGCGTTTGAAGAAATACAGAGAGTCACGCAGTACATCGAACGAATTCATCAGTCGGTATCGCAGGTTGGAAGCAGTGGCACACTTTAACCGATGAAGCGCTTTGGGGCGCAAACGTAAACGTTCGGTAAAGACCATTGAAACATCCTGCATCAACCTCCATTAGAGGGGTGTCCCTTATCCACAGTGGATAGGGCAGATATTCCCGGCAATCTACGAGGTCGCCATGAACAGCGAAGAACAAACCCTGATCGATGGACTGTTTTCCCGGCTGCAACAGGCCGAAACGGACTCAGCCCCGCGCGACGCCCAGGCTGAGGCGCGGATCAAGGAACACCTGACTCGCCAGCCAGCGGCAGGCTATTTCATGACCCAGGCGATTCTGGTGCAAGAGGCGGCCCTCAAGAGCCTCGACGAACAGAACAAGCAACTCGCTCAGCAAGTCCAGCAATTGCAGGCCGAACTGCAGCAGGCCAAAGCTCAGCCGGCGGCTCCGGCAACCAGCGGCGGCTTTCTATCGAGCATATTCGGTGGCGGTTCCCGTGATTCGCAGCCTGCTCCAACCCAAAGCCCACCCGCATCGAGCGGTGGCGGCTGGCGTGAACCGGCGGGGCCGTCGTTCAATTCGCAGCCGCCACAACAGAACTTCGGCTCAGCGCCTCCTCAGCAGAATGACGCTGCGCAACAGCCTGCCGGCAGCGGTTTCCTCGGTGGTGCGCTGAAAACCGCAGCCGGTGTGGCCGGTGGCGTGATGCTGGCGCAAGGCATCAGCAGCCTGTTCCACCACAATCAGCAGCCGGAAGTGGCTGAAGTCATCAAGGAAGAACCGGCTCAGGTCAATGATCAGAGCGACAGCGGCAATGGCGGAGGCGATGATCAGCGCGTGGCTGACAACAACGCCAACGATCAGGGCGGCTTTACCGACGCCGGCTACAGCGATGACAGCTCATCGTTTTTCGGCGGCGACGACGATTCCTTCGTCTGATACACCATTCGTCCGGAGCGCTCTGGCGCTCCGGGCCGATTATTCGCGGAACAATCCTTCAGACTGGCATACTGGGCAACTTTTCGGGCCTGGTGCCTGATCCTGCCCGCGCTCCGGCGCGCTAATGAGGATGACCGGTGAAAAAAATCGCAGTGTTCGCCGATGTCCAGAACCTCTATTACACCGTGCGTCAGGCTTATGGTTGCCACTTCAACTATGCCGCCCTGTGGGCTGACATCAGCAAACAGGGGCAGATCGTCGAGGCCTATGCCTACGCGATCGATCGTGGCGACAGCAAACAGCAGCAATTCCAGCAGATCCTGCGCAACCTCGGTTTCACCGTGAAGCTCAAGCCCTACATCCAGCGCAGCGATGGCTCGGCCAAGGGCGACTGGGACGTGGGCATCACCCTCGATATCATGGACGCCGCCGATCATGTCGACGAAGTGGTGCTGGCCTCCGGTGACGGTGATTTCGACATGCTGCTGGAGCGCATCATCACAAAGCACGGGGTGCAAGCGGTGGCCTACGGCGTGCCGGGCCTGACGGCCAACTCGCTGATCCGCGCCGCCAGCCGCTACGTGCCGATCGAAGGCGCGTTGCTGCTCAAGAATTGATTTTTACGGAGTTGAAACAGGTTTGGAACGCATAGCAGTCATCGACTTTGAAACCACCGGGATCTCCCCGAGCAGCAGCTGCCGGGCCACGGAAATTGCCGTGGTGATCCTTGAACAGGGGCGCATCGTCGAGCGTTACCAGAGCCTGATGAATGCCGGCGTGCGCGTCCCGGCCTTTATCGAACAACTCACCGGCATCAGTAACGCCATGCTGCGCACCGCGCCGTCGGCCGAGCAGGTGATGAACGAAGTCAACGAGTTCGTCGGCATCACACCGCTGCTGGCGCACAACGCCGCGTTCGACCAGAAGTTCTGGGACTTTGAACTCGGCCGCATCAAGCGCACACGCTTGCAGAACTTTGCCTGCTCGCTGCTACTCGCCCGCCGTTTGATGCCCGCCGCGCCGAACCACAAACTTGGCACCCTCACCACGTACGCCAGCCTGCCCAACACAGGTAAAGCTCACCGGGCCATGGCCGATGCCGAGATGGCGGCCAACCTGACGGCGCATTTGGCTCAGGAGTTGCGGCAAAAGCACGGGTTGCGCGAGTTGTCGCATGATCTGCTGGTCAGCTTGCAGAAAGTGCCGGCGGCGAAGATCAATGAGCACTTGAAGCGGCATCGCGGATTCTAAAAACACCGCAAATCCCCTGAACCTATTTGCCATTTCCTTCCAACTGCCCCAATGGCACGCGCTTCTCGATGGCACTCGACAACACAATCGACGTCTTGCTGAACCCGAACTTGGCAATCCGGTTAATCAACTCTTCCAGCTCCGGCATCGATCCCACCGCCGCCTGCATGATCACGCACGGATCACCCGTCACCCGGTGGCATTCGGTCAGTTGTGGGATTTTGACCAGATCATCGTAGGCCTTCTGATTACCGTGCTGGTTCAGGCGCAGTTCGATGACGCATTGGATCGGCAATCCAAGCTTGGCCATGTCGACTTTCGCCTGGTACCCGGTGATCACCCCGCAGGCTTCGAGTTTGGCCACGCGCTCGGCCACGGCCGGGGCGGACAGGTTCACTTTGCGCGCCAGGTCGGCGTAGGACGCACGACCGTTTTCCAGCAGGGCGCTGAGGAGCGTGCGGTCGTATTTATCCATCGTGGTAATCCTGAAAAATGACTGACTTTCGAAAGCACGGTTTATAACGGCAATCTCCGTGTTTTGAAAAGTGTACCGGCGCTATAAACAGGTTTTGTAACTTATTTTACGCCGCTGGCCTTTCTAGAATAGCTGTTCACTTGTCTTGCCTACGAGCCGCCCCATGCCTGGCCTACGCCGTTTTCCCTTGCCGTTGATCGCCGCCTTTTTCGCGTTGTACGTGATTTGGGGCTCGACCTACCTGGTGATTCGCATCGGCGTGGAGTACTGGCCGCCGTTGCTGCTCGCCGGTATTCGTTTCGTGATCGCCGGGACGCTGATGTACGCGTTCCTGCGTTGGCGCGGGGCGCCGGCACCGACCTGGGCGCAGTGGAAGGCCGCCGGGATCATCGGGATCTTGCTGCTGACGTGCGGCAACGGTGCGGTCAGTGTCGCCGAACACACGGGTGTCGCTTCCGGCGTTGCCGCGCTGGCGGTGGCGACAGTGCCGCTGTTTACCTTGCTTTGCGGATACTTCTGGGGTGCGCGTAATACCCGTCTCGAATGGGCCGGGATTATGCTCGGGCTGATCGGCATTGCCATGCTCAACCTCGGCTCCAACTTGCAATCGAGCCCGCTGGGCGCCGCATTGCTGATATTCGCGGCAGCTTCCTGGGCCTTCGGTTCAGTCTGGAGCAAACATTTGCCGTTGCCCCAGGGCGCGATGGCCAGTGCCGTGGAAATGCTGGTGGGCGGCGTGGCGTTGTTGATCGGCAGTGCGCTGAGCGGTGAACATCTGGAAAGCATGCCGCCGATTGAAGGCTGGGCAGCCTTGGCCTACCTGACGGTCTTCGGTTCGATCATCGCTTTCAACGCCTACATGTACCTGTTGAAAAACGTGCGTCCGGCGGCGGCCACCAGTTATGCCTACGTCAACCCGGCGGTGGCGGTGTTGCTGGGGATCGTGTTTGTCGGTGAGACCATCGGTATTGAAGAAGGGCTGGCGATGCTGGTGATCATCAGTGCCGTAGTGTTGATCGGGTTGCCGCAGTGGCGTCGAGCTCCCGTTCGACCTGCCGTAGCGGTGCCGACAGAATCCCGTGTGAATTAGGGTAAACTGCGCGCCATTGCATCTCGTTTTGCACACTTGTTTTGAAAAACCCGCGCTGAATTTTCCTACGGTAATCCCATGACTTTCGCCTCCCTTGGCCTGATCGAACCCTTGCTGCGCTCTCTCGAGACGCTCGGCTACCAGACTCCTACGCCGGTTCAGGCGCAAGCCATTCCGGCGGTGCTGGCCGGTCGCGACCTGATGGCTGCGGCCCAGACCGGCACCGGCAAGACCGCCGGTTTCGCGCTGCCGCTGCTGCAGTTGCTGGCCATGGAAGGGCCGAAAGTTGCCTCCAACTCGGTGCGCGCCCTGATCCTGGTGCCGACCCGCGAACTGGCGGAACAGGTTCACGAAGCCGTGCGTCAGTACGCCGAGAATCTACCGTTGAGCACTTACGCGGTGTACGGCGGCGTCAGCATCAACCCGCAAATGATGAAGCTGCGCAAAGGTGTCGACGTGCTGGTGGCGACCCCGGGTCGTTTGCTCGACCTGTATCGCCAGAAGGCCCTAAAGTTCAATCAGCTGCAAACCCTGATTCTTGACGAAGCCGACCGCATGCTGGATCTGGGTTTTTCCGAGGAGCTGGGGAACATTTACCGTGTGCTGCCGAAGCAACGTCAGACGCTGTTGTTTTCCGCGACCTTCTCCGACGCGATCCGTTTGCTGGCCGGACAAATGCTCAACGATCCGTTGAGCATCGAAGTCAGCCCGCGCAACGTCGCTGCCAACACCGTCAAGCAATGGGTTGTGGTGGTGGACAAGAAGCGCAAGCCGGAGCTGTTCATCCATTTGCTGCGCAAGGGCAAGTGGAAGCAGGTGCTGGTGTTCGCCAAGACCCGCAATGGCGTGGACGCGCTGGTGGAAAAACTCCAGGGCCTGGGCATCAACGCCGACGGCATCCACGGTGACAAACCGCAGGCGACCCGTCAGCGTGCGCTGGACCGTTTCAAGGCCAGTGAAGTGCAGATTCTTGTGGCCACCGACGTCGCGGCCCGTGGTCTGGATATCGAAGATTTGCCATTGGTGGTCAACTTCGACCTGCCGATCGTGGCTGAGGACTACATCCACCGGATTGGTCGTACCGGTCGCGCGGGTGCCACCGGGCAGGCTATTTCGCTGGTCTGCGCCGATGAAGTGAATCTGCTGTCGGCCATCGAGACGTTGACCCGTCAGACATTGCCTCGCCAGATGGAGCATGACTTCGAGCCTGAGCACCGGGTGCCGGATACCGATGCCAGCGGTCAGGTGGTCAAGAAGCCGAAAAAACCGAAGAAGCCGAAGACGTCCGGCGGCGGCAAACGCAATCTGGGCAAGTGGGTTGAGAGTGGTGATGCTTCGGCGCCGGAACCTTCGATCAAGCCTGTGCGCAAGGTGCCAGTGTTTAATACTGGGCCGCGTAAGCGTAAGCCTTGATTCTCTGCGGCGTCTGTTGATCGTTCCCACGCTCTGCGTGGGAATGCAGCCCGGGACGCTCCGCGTCCCTTCAAAGCCGAACGCGGAGCGTCCGAAGAGGCATTCCCACGCAGAGCGTGGGAACGATCATCACGCCCCTCGCTTCAACCACTCCACCATCCCCAACCCCGCCGTTCTACCACTGGCGAAACACGCCGTCAGCAAATACCCCCCCGTCGGCGCTTCCCAATCGAGCATTTCCCCCGCGCAGAACACGCCAGGCAGTTGCTTGAGCATCAATCGTTCATCCATCGATTCGAACATCACGCCACCGGCGCTGCTGATGGCTTCATCCAGCGGACGGGTTTTCACCAACGTCAGTGGCAACGCCTTGATCGCTTTGGCCAGCAGCGCCGGATCAGCGAAGCATTCGGCCGGAGTGAGTTCGCGCAGCAACGCCGCTTTCACACCCTCGATCCCGAGCTGGCTGTGCAAATGTTTCGACATGGAACGAGACCCACGCGGTTTGCTCAGCGCAGTCTGGACTTTATCCACAGCCCTGCCCGGCAACAGGTCGAGGTGAATCGTCGCCGAGCCGTGCTGATTGATGGCTTCGCGGATCGGTGCTGACAAGGCGTAGATCAAACTGCCTTCAATCCCGGTCGCCGTGATCACGCATTCGCCGAGCCGTGGGACGTCGTCATTGAGGCCAATGGCGATGTTTTTCAGCGGTGCGCCGGCGAATTTGCTGACCATCAACTCGCTCCAGGCCTGCACCTCGAAGCCGCAATTACTCGGTTGCAGCGGCGCAAGTCCTACGCCGCGTTGTTCCAGTGGCAGCATCCAGGCGCCGTCCGAGCCGAGGCGCGACCAGCTGCCGCCGCCGAGGGCCAGCAAGGTTGCGTCAGTCTTGACGGTTTTTTCGCCCTCGGGGCTGTCGATGCGCAATTCGCCGCTGTCATTCCAGCCGAGCCAGCGGTGACGGGTGTGGATAACGACGCCGCTGTCACGCAGGCGTTTGAGCCATGCACGCAATAGGGGGGCGGCCTTCATGTCTGTAGGAAAAACTCGGCCGGAGCTGCCGACAAAGGTTTCAATGCCCAGGTCATGAATCCATTGGCACAAGGCTTCGGCCCCGAAACCTCGCAGCAACGGCGCAATCTGCGGCGCGCGTTCGGCGTAGCGCGAGAGAAACGCCGGATAAGCTTCGGAATGGGTGATGTTCATGCCACCCACACCGGCCAGCAGGAATTTTCGCCCCACTGAAGGCATGCCGTCGTACAGATCAACCTTGATCCCGGCCTGGCTCAGCACTTCAGCCGCCATCAAACCGGCGGGGCCGCCGCCGATGATGGCAACGTGAGAAGTGGAGGAAGGCGAGGGCTGGGTCATGGCTAGAGCTGCGGCGTGGCGGAATAAGCCGCGCATTCTACCAGCACGAATCATTGTGGGCGTTGTTGAAGAAGCTGATCAAAAAATAATCACCCCTTTACAGGCTATAGGCAGCATGGCCTGCAGTACCTTTCACTCAGGTTATCCACAGGCAGTTCCACAGACATTGTGGGTAAAGACCCACACCTCAATGACAACCTGATGACTGCCAGACCCGCTGCGCGCTGTGATGGAGGATTCCATGACGGCGCGCCAACGCCTTGCGGTCCTTGCTGTAGCCGCCGCCGATCACGCCGACCACCGGAATATCGCGGCCCAGGCAATGACGCATCACACTTTCATCGCGAGCGGCCACGCCTTCGTCGGTCAGCTTCAGGTAACCGAGTGCGTCATCTTTATGCACATCGACACCGGCGTCGTACAGCACCAGGTCAGGTTGGTAGAGCGGCAGCAAATAGTTGAGCGCATCGTCCACCACCTTCAGGTAGTCGGCATCGCCCATCCCCATGGGCAGTGGAATGTCCCAGTCACTTTCGGCCTTGCGTGCAGGAAAATTCTTTTCGCAGTGCAGGGAAACGGTCACCGCGTCCGGGGTGTTGTGCAGAATCCGTGCAGTACCGTCACCCTGATGCACATCGCAGTCGAAGATCAGCACCCGATTCACACGGCCGCTTTCCAGCAAGAAATGGCTGATCACTGCCAGGTCATTGAAGATGCAAAACCCAGCAGGATGGTCGTAGTGGGCGTGATGGGTGCCACCCGCCAAGTGACAGGCCAAGCCATGTTCCAGCGCCTGCTCGGCGGCCAGAAGCGAGCCGCCAACTGCCCGCACCGTGCGCCGGGCCAAGGCTTCGCTCCACGGCAGGCCGAGGCGCCGCTGGTCTTCGCGGGACAATTCGCCGCTCATATAGCGTTCGATATACGCAGAGTCATGAGCGAGGGCGAGAATCTCTGGCGGGCAGAGGTCGGGGCGCAGCAGGTCGGCGTCCCGGGTCAGGCCGCTGTCCACTAGGTGATCGCGCAGCAGGCGAAACTTGTCCATGGGGAAGCGGTGATCCGCCGGGAACTCGGGACTGTAGTCTTCGTGGTAGATCAGGGGCGGGGGCATGACGAATTCAGTTCGGAATGAAGGAAGGATCCTACCAGCGATGTAGACTTGCGGCATGGAAACGGGGGGCACGATGGAGCCGATACTGGAACTCGAGAGCGCGCGACTGCTGTTACGGCAGTGGCGCGATGAGGATTTGCCGGCGTTTGCGGCGATGTGCGCCGATCCACAGGTGATGCGATATTTTCCGGCGCCCTTGAGTCGACTGGAAAGTGCTTCGCTGATCGGACGGATTCGTGGCCATTTTGCCGAGCATGGCTTCGGTCTCTGGGCGCTGGAGCGCAAGGATACCGGGGCATTTATCGGGTTTACCGGGCTCGGGGTGATTGGTTTCGACGCGCCTTTCACCCCGGCCACTGAAATCGGCTGGCGCCTGGCCCGCGAGCACTGGGGCCTTGGCTACGCCAGTGAAGCGGCGTGGACCGCTCTGCGCTGCGGGTTTGACCGGTTGCCGCTGAAAGAAGTCGTGTCCTTCACCAGCGAAACCAACCTGCCGTCGCAGAAAGTCATGCAGGCGATCGGCATGCACCATGATTCAGCCGATGATTTTGAACATCCGAAGCTCGCGGTCGATCATCCCCTGCGTCACCATGTGCTGTACCGCATCACTCGTGAACAATGGCTGCAAACCTTGCATGGATAAGCCGGCACGGACGTTTACAATGGCTCCCATGGGCCCTGGCCAGAAATTGAATCGACCGTCGCAGCCAAGACTGCGCGGCATGCGTTGTGTGAGGAGAGTCTGAATGAGCCAAGTGTTGGATGATCTGGTTGACCTGTTGACCCTGGAACCGATCGAAGAAAACTTGTTCCGTGGCCGCAGCCAGGACCTGGGTTTTCGTCAGCTGTTCGGCGGTCAGGTAATCGGTCAGTCCCTGTCGGCGGCCAGTCAGACGGTCGAAGAAGCGCGCCATGTGCATTCGATGCACGGTTATTTCCTGCGTCCGGGCGATTCCGCGTTGCCCGTGGTTTATCAGGTTGATCGGGTACGCGACGGCGGCAGCTTCAGTACGCGTCGGGTGACAGCGATTCAGAAAGGCAACCCAATCTTCACCTGCAGCGCTTCCTTCCAGTACGACGAAGAAGGCTTCCAGCACCAGGTCGAGATGCCGATTGTGGTCGGCCCGGAAAACCTGCCGTCGGAATTGGAACTCACCCAGCAGCGTGCGCACCTGATTCCCGAGCACATGCGCGAAAAATTTCTGTGCCCCAAACCGATCGAGTTCCGACCGATCACCGAGAAAGATCCCTACAACCCGCAACCGTCCGATCCGATCAAGTACGTCTGGTTTCGCGCCGACGGTGCCTTGGCCGATTCCCCGGCGTTGCATAAATACCTGCTGGCCTACGCCTCGGATTTCGGTCTGCTGACCACGTCAATGCAGCCTCACGGCAAGTCGGTCTGGCAGAAAGACATGCAGGTCGCCAGCCTCGATCATTCGCTGTGGTTTCACGCCGATCTGCGCGCCGATGACTGGCTGCTGTATGCGATGGACAGCCCGTGGGCCGGCAATTCCCGTGGTTTCTCCCGCGGCAGCGTGTTCAACCGCGCCGGGCAACTGGTGGCCTCGGTCACGCAGGAAGGCCTGATTCGCCACCGCAAGGATTGGGCATGAGCCTGGCCGAGGTGCGGCACTGGGTGTTCGACATGGACGGCACTCTGACGGTGGCCGTGCATGATTTCGCGGCAATTCGCGTGGCGCTGGCGATCCCGGCCGAAGACGACATCCTGACCCACCTCGCCGCGCTCCCGGCCGATGAAGCTATGGCCAAACATGCATGGTTGCTGGAACACGAACGAGACCTGGCGCTGGGTTCGACAGCGGCACCGGGCGCGGTAGCACTGGTGCGTGAACTGGCCGGGCGCGGTTATCGCCTGGGCATTCTCACCCGCAATGCTCGCGAACTGGCGCATGTGACGCTGGAGGCAATCGGTCTGGCCGACTGCTTCGCGGTGGAAGATGTGCTGGGCCGTGATGAAGCACCGCCAAAACCCCATCCAGGTGGTTTGCTGAAGTTGGCCCAGGCCTGGAATGTACCGGCCAGTGAGATGGTGATGGTCGGTGATTACCGCTTTGATCTGGATTGCGGCCGGGCGGCAGGGACGCGGACGGTGTTGGTGAACCTGCCGGATAATCCCTGGCCGGAATTGACTGATTGGCATGCCGCCGATTGCGTGGCGTTGCGGCAGATGTTGTCGGCTTGAGGGCCCCTTCGCGGGCAAGCCTTGCTCCTACAGGTCCTTGGTGTAAATGCAATCGCGTGCACACCACAACCCCGTAGGAGCAAGGCTTGCCGGCGATGGCGTCGGCTAAAACACCACAAAAACTCACTGCCCGAACAACGCCTTCTGCCCCTCAGGCGAGTTGAACATACCCTCCCCATCATGCCCGACCCCGGGCACTTCGATCAGTTGCTGACTCAGTCCTTGAGGGTGCAGCCGTTTCAGATAAGCAAAATAATTGCGCCCGCGAATCAATCGATTGGCTCCCTGAGCTTGGGCCTCACAGCTTTTATCCAGCGCCGGTTGCTTCGGGTCGATGTCCTGCTGCCCCAATAGATAAACGACGTCACGCTTGACGTAGTTTTCCTTCAGCTGCGCGGGTGTTTGCCCATCAGCGTAGGCAGGGAGATTCGCCAGCCCATATTTCCAGCGATTGAAATTCGGGCAACCGGCGTGGCTGAACGCCACCGGCCGTCGTTCATCGAAGTACGCATAAGACGACGGGTTGGCAATGACGTAACGCACCTGTATGTCGGCCGCCTTGAGCGCTGGCTGATCGTGGCCCAGCAACGCGTATCGCTGCACCACCTGAGCGCCACCGGAGTGACCGGCAATGACAATTTGCTTCACGTCCGGAAACTGTTTTCGATCGCCGATTCGGGCGATGATTTCGTCGAGCGCCGCGTAGGAGCTCAGGGAAAACGGAGCAGTGGATAAGCCGCCAGCCATCCAGTCATTGCCCTGCCAGCGCAATACGCTGTCAGCCACTGGGTGGAGCGCGACGTCGGTTTCATTGAGAAATTGCGGGGCGATCACCAAGGTGGTTGCGCTTTGCCCGGCCTGCTCGGCCGCGTGCTCGGCGCTCTGGCGATAGGTTTGGGCATTGCGCAATCGACCGTGGATGATGATCAGCACGCGTTCGATTTTCGTCGGCGCCGGGCCGATGCCCACCGCGATTTCACCTGAAGTCAACAGCAGCCGTCCGGGGCTGACCTCCTTGACCGCATGCTCGGCAGCCTGGGCGCTTGCGCAGGTGATCAGTAGAGCTAACAGCCACTTATTCATTTATAGGTTTTTCGCTGCAAAGGTATCGCACTGGCCGACCTGGCCTTGCGCGAATCCGGTTTTGAACCAGCGCACCCTTTGCGCCGACGTACCATGCGTAAACGAGTCCGGGACCACGCGCCCCTGACCTTGTTGCTGCAAGCGGTCATCGCCGATGGCGTTGGCGGCGTTCAAGGCTTCTTCGATGTCACCGGGTTCCAGCCAGTTCAGACGTTTCTGCGCATTGTTGGCCCAGACCCCGGCCAGGCAATCGGCTTGAAGTTCCTGGCGCACCAGCAAACCGCCGTCGCCTTCCATCTGCCGGCCCTGTTGGCGGGCGGTCTGAATCTTCGCCGAAACACCGAGCAAGGTCTGCACATGGTGTCCGATTTCGTGAGCGATCACGTAGGCCTGAGCGAAGTCGCCAGCAGCTGAGAAGCGTTGAGACATTTCCTGGAAGAAACTCATGTCCAGGTAAACCTTCTGGTCCTCCGGGCAATAGAAAGGGCCGGTCGCCGATGTTGCCAGGCCACAGGCCGAATTGACGCGGCTACTGAACAGCACCAGGGTCGGTTCCTTATATTGACGACCCGCCTGCTGGAAAATCTGATTCCAGGTGTCTTCAGTATCGCCGAGGATCGAGCGCACGAACTCGGCCCCTTCATCATTGGCCGGCGGGGCCTTGCGGGTTTCGGTCGGTGCGGGTGCCGATTGCTCGCTCATCTGCCCGGTCAGTTGCCCGAGGATTTGCATCGGGTCCTGGCCGGTGATCCAGCCGATCCCGACGATCAATATAATCGCCGTCAGGCTCAGGCCCTTGCCGCCACCGAAGCGCATCCCGCCACCACCACCGCCGGCATCATCTCCACGGGCATCGACCACGTTGTCGCTGCGTCGGCCTTTTTTCCATAGCATGTGGGAATCCTCTGATTGTCCGTGGGGATGAGTGTTGCTGCTGAGTGGGAGCGGCGCCAGTCCGGTCGTCCATCTTTTGTTGCGCGCAGGAGCCTTCCCGGCAACCTGTGGTGGGTTGCCGGGAATACTCCAGACTCGTATTGAACACGGACAACCCATCTAATTCCTTCAGGCGATGGATTTTTATCGAGCAGGCGACCGCCTGCGTCGGCGGGATTATTGGTCGACCGCATCCTTGAGCGACACCAGGGTCTCGATCGTGCGCGACAGGTCCCAGTCGGTGGTCGGCTTCGAGGAAAGCCTCGATCATGGCCGGCTCACCGAACCGTTTGAAGGGTGGTTTTTCTTTGAAATTATCCAGCGCAAGAATGGCTACGCGGGATACGGTGCGGCCAACGTGGCGGTGCGACTGGCGGCCATGGCCAAATCCGCAGTGGTGCCGTATGTCAGGCAAAGTTGTAGGGAAATCGTAAACACGGGTACAAACCGCTGCCGCGCGGCTTCCTTCACTGTGCGGCGCGCCCCATAATTGCCAGCCTGTGCCGTGATGGCCGTGAGCCCGCAATGACAATTATTTCAGAACTCTCCCCAGCGCCCGACGAACCCATGGCCGAGCCCCGCAAGAGTCGCAAGAACAACCCGGAAAAGACCCGCGAGAACATCCTTCAAGAAGCCATTGTCGAGTTCGTCCAGCAGGGGCTTTCCGGCGCACGCGTCGATGCGATCGCCGAGCGCATCCACACCTCCAAACGCATGATCTATTACTACTTCGGCAGTAAGGAACAGCTCTACGTCGAGGTACTGGAGAAACTCTACGGCGATATCCGCAGCACCGAAAACCGTCTGCACCTGACCGAACTGGCGCCGGTGGAAGCGATTCGTCGGCTGGTTGAATTCACCTTTGACCACCATGATCGCAACGTCGACTTTGTGCGGATTGTCAGCATCGAGAACATTCACAACGCTGAATACGTGAAACGTTCCGATGCGATCAAGGCGATGAACAACACCATTCTCGATTCACTGGGCGAGATTTTGCGTCGTGGTGCTGAGGAAGGCGTTTTTCGCGCGGGACTTGAGCCGCTGGATGTGCACCTGCTGATCAGCTCGTTCTGCTTCTATCGCGTATCGAACCGCCATACTTTCGCTGAGACTTTTCAGATCGACTTGCCGGACGAAAGCATCAAGCAGCGTCATCGGGAGATGATCTGCGAGTCGGTTTTGCGGTATCTGCAGGCCTGATGTGCACGGAAAGGTGATATTCAGGCCGGTGAAATTCATGCGTTCGGCGGCCATCAACAGATCGGGCAGGGCGTCGCTGTCGAGTTTCAACTGATCCAGATCAATCAGGCGATAGAGGTAACGCAAACCCTGTGCCGCCTTCATGCTCGTGCAGCGCAGGGGTGCGGGAAGCCTGGATGCCGGCGCCGATCAGTCCGGCCAATACCGCGTTGTTCTAAGTCACGGCCTTCACCCCTTCAAACGTGGACTAAATGCTCCAGCGCTCTCGGGTGCCTAGCAGGTTCAGATTCGGGCCGTTGAGCACCAGAACGATCGGGGGCATCGGGGTCTCTCCACTTATTATTTTTGGCATTGGCTGAGGGTTTCAGCCTCGGGAGATAAATTGTACTAGCTGGTTAATCTGGTCAATTGAAGAGGCGGTTCGCAAGGTTTTTGTGTGCGGTGATCGGACGGTTTCGGGTTTCTAGCGAGGCAGCTGTTCAACCAGAAAATCGATAAACGCCCTCAACCGCAGCGGCATATGGCGACTTTGCGGGTAGAGCAGGGTGAACGGCCGCGAGCGCCCGCCACAAGGCTTGAGTACTTCCACCAGCGAGCCATCGGCCAGGTCTTTTTCGACGATGAAGCGGTAGGTCTGAAACAACCCCGCCCCGTATTTGGCCAGGGTCACGCCGCCCAGTACGTCGTCGGAACAACTGAGATTACCCTCGGCCAGAATCTCCCGGTGCACGCCATTGTCGTTGAACAGCCAGGCAATCCGCCGACCGCTGCTGGGCAGTTCGTACTGAATGCATTCGTGCTGCTGAAGGTCATCCAGTGTGTGCGGGACACCGGCACGTTTCAGGTAATCGGGACTGGCAATCATCACCAGTGCTGCATCCTCCAAGTGGCGGGCGATCAGGCCGGAATCCGGAATCGCCCGCACGCGGATCGCCATGTCATAACCCTCACCGACAAAATCGATATTGCGATTGCTGATGTGCGACTCGACCTTCACCATCGGAAAGCGTGCCCGAAAAGCTGGCAGCAACGGCAGAATCCGGTGATGGGCATAGGTGGTGGGAATGCTGATGCGCAACGTGCCGGAAGGCTGTTGCTGATGGCCCATGACCTCGCGCTGGGCCTCGACCAGTTGCGCCAGCGCCTGACGACATTCCTCGTAATACCGCCGACCACTGTCGGTCAGTTTGACGCTGCGGGTGGTGCGGGCGAACAACCGCACGCCCAGGCGCTCTTCCATGCGCGATACCGAGCGGCTCACGGCTGCCGGCGTCACGCCAGCCACCAGCGCGGCGGCGGTAAAGCTGCCAGCCTCGGCGGCCAGACAAAACAGTTCGATGCTGCCCAACTGAAGATCGTCGAATTGTCGCTGCATGATTGATGACACCGGGGATCAAATGAAGTGCTGGATTTCGCCACTGTAGATGAAATCACCGAAGCGGTGCTTTACTTGACCAGCGCCGACTTCATTACCGGCAAGTGGTCGGTCTTTTTTAATCACCGGACAGGAGAAACGTCATGCCTTTCGTCAGCGTACGTATTACCCGTGACGGCGTGACCCGGGAGCAGAAAGCCCAGGTCATCGCCGAAATCACCGACACCTTGCAGCGAGTCCTCGGCAAGCGTCCGGACCTGACCCACATCGTGATCGAGGAGGTCGACACGGATAACTGGGGTTATGCCGGAATGACCACGACCGAGTATCGAAAAAATCAGCCTGGGTGATTGTGTGAAAAAAAAGCCGTCATTGAGACGGCTTTCTTGTCTGGCACCGGCAATCAACGCCGAGTCAACAACACCCCGGATTCCATGTGATGGGTCCACGGGAACTGGTCGAACATTGCGCATCGGGTGATGCGGTGGGTGTCGTGCAGTTGGGCGATGTTGGCCGCCAGGGTTTCCGGGTTGCAGGAAATATAGAGGATGTTGTCGAAGCGGCGGGTCAGCTCGCAGGTGTCCGGGTCCATGCCGGCGCGAGGTGGATCGACGAAGACACTACCGAACTCGTAGCTCTTCAGATCGATGCCGTGCAGACGACGGAACGGACGAACTTCGTTCAGGGCTTCGGTCAGTTCCTCGGCGGACAAACGCACCAACGTGACGTTATCCACAGCGTTTTCGCTGAGATTGCTCAACGCCGCGTTAACCGAGGCCTTGCTGATTTCGGTGGCCAGCACTTTGCGCACGCGCGTCGCGAGCGGGAGGGTGAAGTTGCCATTGCCGCAATACAGCTCCAGCAAATCGTCGGAGCGATCACCGAGTGCGTCGTAAGCCCAGTTGAGCATCTTCTGGTTCACGGTGCCGTTGGGCTGGGTGAACGCGCCTTCCGGCTGGCGGTAGCTGAAGGTGCGACCGCCGACGTCCATCTGCTCGACCACGTAATCGTGACCAATCACTTCGCGTTTACCCTTGGAACGGCCGATGATGCTGACGTTCAGGTCGGCGGCCAGTTTCGAGGCCGCCGCGTGCCAGTGCTCATCCAGCGGGCGGTGATAGCACAGCGTGATCATCGCATCGCCAGCCAGCGTGGTCAGGAACTCCACCTGAAACAGCTTGTGGCTCAAGGCCGCACTGGCTTGCCACGCCGCCTTAAGCTGCGGCATCAACTGATTGATACGCAGGCTTGCGATCGGGAACGCTTCGATCAGGATCGGTGTGCGTTTATCTTCCTGGGAAAACATCGCGTAGTGACGCTCACCGGCTTCGCGCCACAAGCGGAATTCGGCGCGCAGACGGAAATTTTGCAGCGGTGAGTCGAACACTGCAGGTTCTGGCGCACCGAACGGGGCCAGCAGGTCACGCAGGCGCGTGACCTTTTCTTCGAGCTGAACGGCGTAAGCCTGGGAATCAAAAGTCATGCGTTGAACCAACCCAACTTGATCACGAACAGAATCGACAGAATCACCAGCGCCGAGTTGAGCTCACGGGCGCGGCCGGACAGCAATTTGATCGCGGTCCAAGAGATGAAACCGAAGGCGATGCCGTTGGCGATGGAATAAGTGAACGGCATGGCCAGGGCGGTGACCACGACCGGTGCGGCGACGGTGATGTCGTCCCAGTCTATTTCGGCCAGGCCGGATGTCATCAATACCGCGACGAACAGCAGTGCAGGCGCGGTAGCAAAGGCTGGAACGCTGGCCGCCAATGGCGAGAAAAACAGCGCCAACAGGAACAGAATCGCCACGACAACGGCGGTCAGGCCGGTGCGGCCACCGGCACTCACGCCGGCGGCGGATTCGATGTAACTGGTGGTGGTCGAGGTGCCCAGCAGCGAACCGGCCATGGCCGCGGTACTGTCTGCGATCAGGGCGCGGCCCATTTTCGGCATATGACCGTCCTTGCCCATCAGGCCGGCGCGCTTGGCGACGCCGATCAGGGTGCCGGAGTTGTCGAACAGGTCGACGAACAGGAAGGCGAAAATCACGCTGACCAGCCCGATGTCCAGGGCGCCCTTGATGTCCAGTTGCAGGAACGTCGGGGCCAGGGACGGCGGCATCGACATCACGCCGCCAAACGGGGTGAAGCCCATCACGATCGAGGCGACGGTCACCGCCAGAATGCCGATCAGTACCGCGCCGCGCACTTTAAGCGCTTCAAGTGCCACGATCAGGGCAAAGCCGAGGGTCGCGAGGATCGGGGCCGGTTGTTTCAAGTCGCCGAGGCCGACCATGGTTGCCGGGTTGCTCACCACGATGCCCGCGTTATGCAGGGCGATCAGTGCCAGGAACAGGCCGATACCGGCGGCAATCGCCGAACGCAGCGGCAACGGGATGCTGTTGATGATCCATTCGCGGATGCGGAAGATCGACAGCAGGAAAAACAGCACCGCCGAGATGAACACCGCCCCCAGCGCCACTTGCCAGGTATGGCCCATGTGCAGGACCACGGTGTAGGTAAAGAAGGCGTTCAGGCCCATGCCCGGCGCGAGGGCGATCGGATAGTTGGCGATCAGGCCCATCACCGTGGAGCCGAAGGCGGCTGCCAGGCACGTGGCGACGAACACCGCGCCCTTGTCCATGCCGGTCTCGCCGAGAATGCTCGGGTTGACGAACAGAATGTAGGCCATGGCCAAAAAGGTCGTGACGCCCGCCAGAATCTCGGTCCGCACGTTGGTGTTGTGTGCCTTGAGTTGAAACAGCCTTTCCAGCATGTCTGCTCCCCGTGGCGCGCCCGGCGCCGTGAATGTATCGACCTCAACAGCAAAGCACAGACCGCTAATGGCGCCCTGGTGATTTTCTGTGGGTCGGAAAAAGCCGCGCATCATACCAGCAGCGTGGGGCTATGGCTGCTTATGGCTGCGATCGTCGTCGATGTTTTGCGCTAAAGCCAACTGCGCCATACTGCGCGCTGGTTTTGGGGGTACTTATGTATTGCATGAATAGACGTCTGATTGCCGTATGCGCAGTGTCGATCGCCTTGTTCCTGGGGGCACACACCGCCTCGGCTGCATCGGCGGCGCCGTTGAGTCAGGTGAAGGTACTCAAGGTCGAGTCGCCGGGCTGCGGCTTTGAAGACATCGCGCAGGGGCAAGAGCAAACCCGCTGCAATCACAGCGGACCGAACATCAAGGTCTACGTGCTGGAAGTCGGTTACGGTCGCAGCGCGCATGTCGGGCTGGATGGTTTTGAGGTGAACGGCACGCGAACCCCGGTCTGTGCTTTTGATAATGGCAACCTGACTGAGTGCACCGTCGGGAAAAAAACCGTCGGCTATTTGTATGTCTTCGATCTGGCCGGTAAGCAGGAAGGTACTTTCACCTTCAGCAACACGTCGATCAACGCGCCAGGCAATACGCTGTCGACGCAGCTTTACATCAAGTAACGGCGGGTTCGAACAAGGGGCAGGAAAGCTGACTACGCTTTAAAGATCATCCTGTGGACTGCGCCCATGACCTTTAGAGCTCTGATTACCCTCGCCGAGGGCATCGATGACCTGCAATCAGTGACCCTGATTGATGTGTTGCGCCGCGCCAAGGTTGAACTGGTGGTGGCCAGCATCGAGCGGCGGCGCATGCTCACCTGCGCGCGCGGCACCCGAGTGACGTCCGACGCGATGCTGGTGGACGTGCTGGCCCAGCCGTTCGACCTGATTGTCCTGCCCGGCGGTGCCGTGGGGGCGCAACATCTGGCGGCCCATCAACCCCTGCAACAATTGATCAAGGATCAGGCCGCGGCCGGACGCCTGTTCGCCGGCATCGCCGAGGCCCCGGCGCTGGCGTTGCAAGCCTTTGGCGTACTGCGTCAGCGGCGCATGACCTGCCTGCCATCGGCCAGCCATCAACTGTTGGGGTGCAACTTCGTCGATCAACCGGTGGTGGTCGATGGCAACTGCATCACCGCGCAGGGTTCAGGGGCGGTGTTGCCGTTCGCCCTGACGCTGGTGGAACAACTCTGCGGTAAGGCCACGCGAGCGGCGGTGGCGGGGGAGTTGGTGGTTTAGAGCGTGTCAGGCGTGGACGGCAATGGGTTCGATGATAGATTGATCGACAACTGCTTCAGGCCTTCACTTCTTCCACCGGCACACGAACGCTCCACGGCAAATCTCGCCAGGTACAGCGACATCAGCAGCGCCCCGACAGTTGGGCGAGTTTGAATCCGGCTTGACCGCCCATCACCAAGCTGTAACCAAAAGTTGCAGCGCTCGGAAATTTCGTTAGCTAGACACCGATATGCCTGGCCCCCATCGGTGAGGCAACCTGTCACGCGGCAAAAGACCACACCGTCCATCGTCAAAAATGGGACTACTCTTTTAACGTTGCTTGATCCAGATCAAGAACGCTCGTGGAAATGATCCGCAGGCCAGCTGGCCAGACTCCCTACGTTGTGATGTTTGTAAAAAAAGAACGAATTCAAATTCGCCACACTCCATATCCGTGGGGGCAGTGGGTGTAGGCCACAAGCCTTCAGCCGGTATTACCTGACAGAGGAAGACTTATGTTCGGTTTGGAGGCACTTGATCTTGCCCGGATTCAGTTCGCGTTCACCATTTCGTTTCACATTCTATTTCCCGCCATCACCATTGGCCTGGCGAGTTACCTGGCGGTGCTCGAAGGCCTGTGGCTGAAAACCCATAACGACACGTACCGCGATCTGTACCACTTCTGGTCGAAGATCTTTGCCGTCAACTTCGGCATGGGCGTGGTCTCCGGGCTCGTCATGGCCTATCAGTTCGGCACCAACTGGAGCCGCTTCTCGGACTTCGCCGGCTCGGTGACCGGGCCGTTGCTGACGTACGAAGTACTCACCGCTTTCTTCCTCGAAGCCGGTTTCCTCGGCGTCATGCTGTTCGGTTGGAACAAGGTCGGGCGCAATCTGCACTTCTTCGCCACGGTGATGGTGGCCATCGGCACGCTGATCTCGACCTTCTGGATTCTTGCCTCCAACAGCTGGATGCAGACCCCGCAGGGCTACGAAATCGTCAATGGCCAGGTCATTCCGGTGGACTGGCTGGCGGTGATCTTCAATCCGTCATTTCCTTACCGCCTGTTGCACATGTCGACGGCGGCGTTCGTTGCGACCGCCTTCTTCGTCGGTTCCTCGGCGGCCTGGCATTTGCTGCGCGGCAAGGACAACCCGGCGATCCGCACCATGCTCTCGATGGCCATGTGGATGGCGTTGATCGTGGCGCCGATTCAGGCCGTCATCGGAGACTTCCACGGGCTGAATACGCTTGAGCATCAGCCAGCGAAAATCGCCGCGATTGAAGGCCACTGGGAAAACGTCGGTGATGAACCGACTCCGCTGATCCTGTTCGGCTGGCCGGACATGAAAGCCGAGAAAACCAGATTCGCCGTCGAGATTCCGTACCTGGGCAGCCTGATCCTCACGCACTCGCTGGACAAGCAGGTGCCGGCGCTCAAGGACTTCCCGCCTGAAGACCGGCCGAATTCGACCATCGTTTTCTGGTCGTTCCGGATCATGGTCGGCTTGGGCCTTCTGATGATCTTCACTGGTCTGTGGAGCCTGTGGCTGCGCAAGAGCGACAAGCTCTATACCTCGCGGCCGTTCCTGTACCTGGCGTTATGGATGGGCCCGTCCGGCCTGATTGCGATCCTCGCCGGTTGGTTCACCACTGAAATCGGCCGTCAGCCGTGGGTGGTCTACGGCCTGATGCGCACCGCGGATGCATCTTCCAATCACAGCTTCATGCAGATGAGCATCACGTTGATCATGTTTGTCGTGGTCTATTTCGCGCTGTTCGGTGCCGGTCTGGGTTACATGATGCGCCTGGTGCGCAAAGGGCCGAAGATCGACGAAGGCAAGGAAACCAACGATGGTGGTCCTGGCCAGAAACGCACGCCGGCCCGTCCGCTGTCCGCCGCCGATGACAACGGTGACGGTGATCACAGCCCCAGCCTGACCAAGGAGATTTGAATCATGGGTATTGATCTTCCGCTGATCTGGGCCGTGATCATCATCTTCGGCATCATGATGTACGTGGTAATGGACGGCTTCGACCTGGGCATCGGGATTCTCTTCCCGTTCATCAAGGGCAAGGCTGATCGTGACGTCATGATGAACACCGTCGCGCCGGTCTGGGACGGTAACGAAACCTGGCTGGTACTGGGCGGCGCAGCGTTGTTCGGTGCCTTCCCGCTGGCGTATTCGGTGGTGCTCTCGGCGTTGTACCTGCCGCTGATTTTTATGCTGATCGGGCTGATCTTCCGCGGTGTGGCCTTCGAGTTCCGCTTCAAGGCCAAGGACGACAAGCGCCATCTCTGGGACAAGGCGTTCATCGGTGGCTCAATCGCCGCCACCTTCTTCCAGGGCGTGGCATTGGGGGCGTTCATCGATGGATTTCCAGTGGTCAACCGTCAGTTTGCCGGCGGCTCACTGGACTGGTTCACGCCGTTCACAATGTTCTGTGGCGCAGCGCTGGTGGTGGCTTACGCGCTGCTTGGCTGCACTTGGCTGATCATGAAGACCGAAGGCAAGTTGCAGGAACAGATGCATGACCTGGCACGACCACTGGCCTTCGTGGTGCTGGCGGTGATCGGTATCGTCAGCATCTGGACTCCCCTGGCCCACGCCGACATCGCGTCTCGCTGGTTTACCCTGCCGAATCTGTTCTGGTTCCTGCCGGTGCCGATTCTGGTGCTGGTGACCATGTACGGCTTGATCCGCGCGGTGGCTCGCAATGCGCACTACACGCCATTCCTGCTGACCCTGGTGCTGATCTTCCTCGGCTACAGCGGCCTGGGCATCAGCTTGTGGCCAAACATCGTGCCGCCGTCGATCTCGATCTGGGACGCCGCCGCACCGCCGCAAAGTCAGGGCTTCATGCTGGTGGGCACGTTGTTCATCATCCCATTCATCCTGGGTTACACCTTCTGGAGCTACTACGTGTTCCGCGGCAAGGTCACCCACGAAGATGGTTACCACTAGAACACGCGACAGCGGCGCAGTGCTGATACCTGCGCCCTTTCAGAGGAGATTGCGATGATGGCGGGTAAACATTCCTTGCAGGAAATCGAAGCAGCAGAGAAAAAGCCGCTCTGGCAGCGACTCGGTTGGCTGGCGATGATCTGGACCGGCAGCGTTGTGGCGCTGCTCATCGTGGCCAGCCTGATGCGCCTGTTCATGAATGCCGCGGGCCTGACGACCCACTGATTTTTGGACACCTGATCCCATTCCGTTACCTTGCGGCACGGATTTACAACCCTCCCGATGGAGGGTTTTTTTTACCCGTCATTTGCGGGCTTTAAGGATCACGAACTTGGGTGTGGCCGCCACTTGCTCGACGCCGCGGAACAACCGCGCGAGCTTGCTGTGATAACCCAGATGCCGGTTGCCGACGATGTACAACGCGCCGCCCACCACCAGTGCCTCTCGGGCCTGCTGGAACATGCGCCAGGCCAGGAAGTCGCCGACGACTTGTTGTTGGTGAAACGGTGGATTGCACAGCACCACGTCCAGGGACTGAGGTTCCTGACCCGCCAATCCATCGTCGGCACGTACAACCACTTCCCGGTCACCGAGCGCCGTGCGCCAGTTTTCGGCGGCCGATTGCACGGCCATGAACGATTCGTCCACCATCGTGTAATGGGCCTCAGGGTTTTGCAAAGCGCTGGCGATGGCCAAAACCCCGTTACCGCAACCGAGGTCGGCGACCCGCGCCGAGCCGAGGTTCTTTGGCAGGTGCGGCAAAAACGCTCGCGTGCCGATATCCAGCCCTTCGCGGCAGAACACATTGGCGTGATTGACCAGTTCGATCTCAGGCGTGTCGAGTCGATAACGGGTCGGGTAGGGGGACACGACGGGCGCTTTGACTTCAGCGGTCGCGATCAATAGCCGAGCCTTCTTCACCGCCAACGAGGCTTGCACCGGGCCGATGTAGCGCGCCAGCAGATCGCCCGCGGCTCGGGGTAAATGCTTGATCATTGCGGCAGCAATCACCTGAGCACCCGGCGCGAGTTGTCCCTGCAAGCGAATCAATTGCTCTTCCAGCAAGGCGAGGGTTTTCGGGATCCGGATCAGTACCCGGTCAAAAGGGCCCGAAAAGGCTTCGCTGGCCGGTACGCTCGGCACCGCATCAAACGCCTGGCCGTTACGGATGAGATTCTTTTCCAGCCCCTGAAAGGCCAGGAACGAGTCGCCGCTGCTGGTCACTTGAACCTTGCCCACCAGGCTGGCGGCCAATGCGCCAAAACTGTCGTTGAGCACCAAAACCCGAGTGTCGGCCGAGGGCTGTTGGTCAGCCAAATGATTGAGCAGGTATTCGTCTGCGGCATCAAACGCCTGCAGCGGTTCGTTCTGCTGGTCGGGCTGGCGGATCAGGTCGAGTCGGGCGAAGGGGGTTTCGAGCAAGGGCATTGGGCGGGGGCTCTGGGTAATCAACGGGGGTATTCAATAGAGATGTCCCGCAGCCCTGAGGCGTTGTAGCGGGCGGGACCGTCCGAGTGGACTGCAGCGTGTAGTTTTACACGTCATCACTCAGGGGGAACCGCAAATGGTACGTTTTTTTCATTTGGATTACTTGCAGGTTTTTATGATCAACCTATAGCGCTGCTGTTGAGAGAGCCGCACTTGGTTGCGGCGAGCACTGCCGAAATTTTGTTATTGACTCCCAGTTTCAGAATCGCGCTTTGCACATGGAAATTGACCGTGCGTGCGCTGAGATTAAGGATTCTGGCACTCTCATACGCAGTCTTACCCACAGCCGCCAGTTTCAATACGTCGATTTCGCGGGGGGTCAAATGCGGTGCGGAGGGCTTCACCGCTTTCTTGGGCAGTGTCTGCGCGATTAACGTGTGGAGATGGTGCCCAATGAACATTGAAAAACCGAGATTTTCGTACAGCTCAAATGCCGTTATCGGGCAATGGCTTCTCGCCAGGCTCAGAATGCTGCAATGACCGTTTTCCTCGTCATGGAACGATTGTGACCAACCGTGCTGCAATCCTCGTTGCTCAAGCGCGTCCCATATCCACGGGGTCTTGGAAAAAAGTTCTTCACTCCAAAGGACCGGTAGTCTGGAGTGATTGCAATGAGCCAATACCGGATCTATCGCGCCGAAGTTTTTTTGTTCATATTCAATGTTCCAGTCTGTAGGGTAGTAATTGAGCTGAACAGTCTTAAACTCGTCAGTTTTTATTTGGTATGTCGTTGAAAAGGCGAAAAATTTAAACCCTATATTTTTCGCGAATCCAAGTGAAATCCTGTAGGCAGTATCAATCTCCGTTGCACACGATAATTGGTTGAGCTGTGATTCCTTCCACCTCTCCATCTTGTTTCTCCATTTGTGGAATTACCCGGGGGTGTTTTTTTGGATCCAATTTATGTACGAGCCGAGTGTAGGATAATTCCTACGTGCGCGTTGAGAATATTTTGCGTTACTGACGTTCTTTAAAATAGTCTCTGGTTCTAACGTTTAGCAGCATGAGCCTGGATAGCGGGATGTCGGGCTTAATATAATTGGCTTTGTAATTGTGAGTTATCTGAGCGGTTAGTATTAGATCGTCTATATGAAGTTTTTGAGGGTGAGCGTACCTGGCTAAAGCCACTACAAATCATCGGTGTTTAAGCCACTCGCTTTGCGGGACACTGTGGCTATCTGTTGAATGGAGCACCCCATGACCGCCAGTGCAGAAAAGTTCACTCGCCAGACCTTGCTCAACGTCCAGCCGTTGACCCCCAGCCTGTTCACCCTGCGCACCACCCGGGATCCGGGTTTTCGTTTTCGTGCCGGGCAATTCGCCCGGTTGGGCGTTACCAAGGCTGACGGCAGCACGGTATGGCGCGCCTACTCCATGGTGTCGTCGCCCTATGACGAATTCCTCGAGTTCTTTTCCATTGTGGTGCCAGGGGGGGAGTTCACGAGTGAGCTGAGTCGGCTGGGCGTCGGCGATACGCTGCTGGTCGAACGCCAGGCCTTTGGTTACCTGACGCTTGATCGCTTCGTCGATGGCCGTGACCTTTGGTTGTTATCCACAGGCACTGGTCTGGCGCCGTTTCTGTCGATCCTGCAGGACTTCGAGGTCTGGAAGAAATTCGAACGAATTATCCTGGTCTACAGTGTGCGCGAAGCCCGGGAGTTGGCTTATCAGGAGCTTATCAGCGGGTTGGCGCAGCGCGACTACTTAGCGGAGTTTGCGCACAAGCTGCGGTTCATCACTACCGTCACTCGCGAGGAGCATCCTGGGGCCCTGAGTGGCCGGATAACGACGCTGATCGAAAGTGGCGAGCTGGAGCGGGCGGCAGGCTTGGCGCTGACGGCCGAGCATTCCAGGGTCATGCTCTGCGGCAATCCGCAAATGATTGATGACACGCGTAAATTGCTCAAACAGCGCCACATGCACTTGAGCCTCAGCCGACGCCCCGGGCAAGTGGCGGTGGAAAACTACTGGTAAAAAAACGGCGCCTCGAGGGCGCCGATTCTTGTTTTACAAAAGCGTTCAGGGCCGATTGTTCTGGGCCTTAAGCAGATCGCGGATCTCTTCCAACAGCTCCTCTTCTTTGCTCGGAACCGGCGGCAGCGTTGGCGCAACGGCCTCTTCGCGTTTCAAACGGTTGATGGCTTTTACGCCCATGAAGATCGCGAAGGCGACGATGATGAAGTCAATCATGCTCTGGATGAATTTACCGTACGCCACCATTACCGCCGGGATATCGCCGTTGGCTGCCTTGAGCGTAATGGCCAGGTCGCTGAAATCCACCCCTCCGATCAGCAGGCCGATGGGTGGCATCACCACATCGCCGACAAACGATGAAACGATCTTGCCGAAGGCGGCACCGATGATGATGCCGACGGCCATGTCGACCACGTTACCTTTGACCGCGAAGGCCTTGAACTCAGTTATCACGCCCATAGGTTATTTCCTTGTTACAGATGAGGTTGGTGAGCGCAGTGTAAATCAGCTAAACGGGTCTTGCTCGAAACACCTTCTTACAATGCTCGGTGTTATCGACACGTTTGCCGGTAATTAGTTGACAAAGTGCCATCAGTCGCGCACGTTTAATACACGTTAGCCACCTGATTATCCACATAAAATTCTAAATCATCGCATTACGTTCTTTCTATTTATGTTCTGCGACTTCGACCTCTAGCCTCTGATAAGCGCACTTGGATTGCGCCTTAAAAAACAGAGGAACCTGAAATGAATTTGACCATTGGCCTTGGGGCTTTTCCCCGTCGGCGCACCCTTGGCGTTTTGACCGCCAGTCTGCTGTCTTTCTCCGTCAACGCAGCAACCCTGACCCGCGATAACGGTGCTGCGGTGGGCGACAACCAGAACTCGCAAACCGCCGGCGCGACCGGCCCGGTGTTGCTGCAAGACGTGCAATTGATCCAGAAGCTCCAGCGCTTTGACCGTGAACGCATTCCTGAGCGAGTGGTGCATGCCCGCGGTACGGGTGCCCATGGCACCTTCAGCGTGACTGACGACCTGACTGATCTGACCAAGGCCAAGGTGTTCGCCGCTGGCCAGAACACTCCGGTGTTTGTACGCTTTTCGGCGGTGGTCCACGGCAACCATTCACCGGAAACCCTGCGTGACCCTCGCGGTTTTGCCACCAAGTTCTACACCGCGGACGGCAATTGGGACCTGGTCGGCAACAATTTCCCGACCTTCTTCATCCGTGACGCCATCAAGTTTCCAGACATGGTCCATGCCTTCAAGCCTGACCCGCGTACCAACCTTGACGATGACGCCCGTCGTTTCGATTTCTTCTCGCATGTTCCGGAGGCGACTCGCACCCTGACCGAGTTGTACTCTAACTCCGGTACACCGGCCAGTTATCGGCAAATGGATGGTAATGGTGTTCACGCCTATAAGTTAATTAACGCCAAAGGTGAAGTTCACTACGTGAAGTTTCACTGGAACAGTTTGCAAGGGATTAACAATCTCGACCCGAAAGCCGTGACGAAAATTCAAGGTGAAGATTACAGTCATATGACCAAGGACTTGGTTGCACATATTAACAAAGGCGATTTTCCGAAATGGGACTTGTACATTCAGGTTTTAAATCCTCAAGACTTGTACAAGTTTGATTTCGATCCTTTGGATGCAACCAAGATTTGGCCCGGCGTTCCAGAGCGAAAAGTTGGACAAATGGTCTTGAATCGTAATCCTGCGAATGTCTTCCAGGAAACGGAGCAAGTTGCTATGGCTCCGGCCAATCTTGTTCCCGGTATCGAACCTTCGGAAGACCGATTGTTGCAGGGGCGCGTGTTCTCTTATGCCGATACGCAACTGTACCGTCTGGGGGCCAATGCGATGCAGTTGCCGATCAATGCTCCAAAGACTGCGGTAAACAACGGCCATCAGGACGGCGCAATGAATATCGGCCACAGCAGCACTGGGGTGAATTACCAGCCAAGCCGATTGCTGCCTCGTGAAGAGCTGCAAACCGCGCGCTACAGCCAATCGGCGCTGTCGGGCAGCACGCAGCAGGTGAAGATTCAGCGTGAACAAAACTTCAAGCAGGCCGGCGATCTGTATCGCTCCTTCAGCAAGAAAGAACGCAAGGACCTGATCGAGAGCTTCGGTGGTTCGCTGGTCACCACCGATGATGAGAGCAAACACATCATGCTGTCCTTCCTCTATAAGGCCGACCCGGAGTACGGGGCCGGGGTGACCGAGGTTGCCAAGGGGGATCTGAACCGGGTCAAGGCTCTGGCCGCCAAACTGGTTGACTGATTTTTCAGCCTGAAGCGGGGCCTCATGCGAGGTCCCGTCTGGCAAAGGAGCCTTGTCATGCGTTTTTATCTGTCATTTTTTCTGGCGTGTTTGCCGTTCAGCGTGCTCGCCGGGCCGGCCACGCAAGGCACGAAAGATCCTGCTGCACTGAAAGCCCAATTGCAGGACTACTACTTCGATGCTGCCCGTCGCGGCGATGTGCCGATGCTCGAGGCCTTCATCGAGGCTGGATACTTCCTCGATACTCACGATAACAAGGGCTACACCGCACTGATTCTGGCGGCTTATCACGGGCAGAGTGCGGCGGTGGACCGATTGCTCGCTGCCGGGGCAGACGCTTGTGCTCAGGACCCTCGTGGCAACACGGCGCTGATGGGCGCGATTTTCAAGGGCGAAGTACAGATTGCTCGAACCCTACTGGCGACCAATTGCAGCCCCGATCAACGCAATGGTGCCGGGCAAACCGCAGCGATGTACGCCGGATTGTTCAAGCGCGTCGAGTTGCTCGACGCGCTCAAAGCCAAGGGGGCGGACCTTTACGCCGAGGATCCGCTGGGCAATAGCGCCGCGCGTCTGGCCAGCGGTGAAATCCGCACCGCGACGCCGCGCTGATCCGCGCCAGCTGAGCTATCATCGCGGTTTTTGCCGGGAGTTCAGATGGCCAAGGCCAAGCGCATGTATGGCTGCACCGAGTGCGGCTCAACCTTCCCCAAGTGGGCTGGCCAGTGCGGCGAGTGCGGGGCCTGGAACACGCTGACCGAAACCATGGTGGAAAGTGGAGGCGCCGCAGCACCCAGCGGTCGCACCGGCTGGACCGGACAACAGGCACAGATCAGGACCCTGGCCGAAGTCAGCGTCGAAGAAATCCCGCGTTTTTCCACCGCCTCCAGCGAGCTCGATCGGGTGCTGGGTGGTGGTCTGGTAGACGGCTCGGTGGTGCTGATCGGCGGTGATCCGGGCATCGGCAAATCGACCATTCTGCTGCAAACCTTGTGCAATCTCGCCAAAGTCATGCCGGCACTGTACGTCACCGGCGAAGAATCCCAGCAGCAAGTGGCCATGCGCGCCCGCCGTCTCGGCTTGCCTCAGGATCAACTGCGGGTGATGACCGAAACCTGCATCGAAACCATCATCGCCACGGCCCGACAGGAAAAACCCAAGGTGATGGTGATCGACTCGATCCAGACGATCTTCACCGAGCAGCTGCAATCGGCACCGGGCGGCGTGTCGCAGGTTCGGGAAAGTGCGGCGTTGCTGGTGCGCTATGCCAAGCAGAGCGGCACAGCGATTTTCCTGGTCGGCCACGTGACCAAAGAAGGTGCATTGGCCGGGCCGCGAGTGCTGGAGCACATGGTCGACACGGTTCTGTATTTCGAAGGCGAGTCCGATGGGCGCTTGCGTTTGTTGCGGGCGGTGAAAAACCGTTTCGGCGCCGTCAACGAGCTGGGCGTTTTCGGTATGACCGACAAGGGCCTGAAAGAAGTCTCTAACCCGTCGGCGATTTTTCTCACCCGTGCGCAGGAAGAAGTGCCGGGCAGTGTGGTCATGGCGACGTGGGAAGGGACGCGGCCGATGCTGGTGGAAGTCCAGGCGCTGGTTGATGATAGCCACCTTGCCAATCCGCGTCGGGTAACGCTGGGTCTGGATCAGAATCGTCTGGCGATGCTGTTGGCGGTGCTGCACCGTCACGGTGGCATTCCGACCCATGATCAGGACGTGTTTCTCAACGTGGTTGGCGGGGTGAAGGTGCTGGAAACGGCATCCGACCTGGCGCTGATGGCGGCGGTCATGTCCAGTTTGCGCAACCGGCCACTGCCCCATGACCTGCTGGTGTTCGGCGAAGTCGGGCTTTCCGGCGAGGTACGCCCGGTGCCAAGCGGCCAGGAACGCTTGAAAGAAGCCGCCAAGCACGGCTTCAAACGCGCCATCGTGCCCAAGGGCAATGCGCCGAAAGAGGCGCCGCCGGGGTTGCAGATTATTGCTGTGACACGTCTGGAACAGGCGTTGGACGCGTTGTTCGAGTAATGAGGTCGGGGGTGTTGATCAGACTTCGATCAGCGCCCCCAGCTCCCGCTCCAGCGCTTTCGGGTCACCCAAGTTGAATTCGATCAATCGCCGTAGGCATTCAATGGATTCCAGGCTGATATGCCGGCAGACGAAGCCGAGCTGGCTGTGGTCATCATGGGTCAGATGCACATCCATCTTGATTTCGATGTCATCGCTAAGATGAATGTCGACAGAAAAATCCTGCTCTCGACTCCCCAGCCACGGCTCGGGCTTTTCGATTAACAGTCCCTTGAGCGACAGGTCGATCAGCGTTACTGGCCAGATGAAGGCCCCTTGGCTCAGCTCGGTTCGGGCATCGAACGCAATACGTTTGAAACGGCGGCGATCGGCAGGGTGCTCGCTCATGGCGCAATCCTCGAAAAGGTTCGCTGACTATAGACCCGCTTCCTTAAAGGCTGCCAGCAAAGTGAAGGCTCAACCAAAGTCGGGGTATGGCCTTTGCGGCCGTTAGCGCTAAACTCCGAACGGCTGTCTTTCTTGTCCACCCTGGCTGGAATCATAAAATGAAAAATAATAATAGCCTGCTACGCCACTTGCCCTGGCTGCTGCTGGCAATCCTGGGAGCGTGCGCCCTTGGTGTCGTGGCCCTGCGCCGCGGCGAAGCGATCAACGCCCTCTGGATCGTAGTCGC
>NZ_JASBRE010000028.1 GCF_029960815.1 Pseudomonas sp. AL03 | reverse complement strand
TGACCAGGTCTTCGGCAGTCTGCACGGCCAATTGCGTTCCGGCGTACACCGGTCCTTGGGCATCGAGGCTTCTGGCTTTGATGTCGACGACATTGCTGGCGGTAGCTTTGACCATGCTCAGGTGGCCGTTGACGTCGATCTGAATATCCCCGGCACTGGCGGCCAGGTTGCCGGCCAGCTTCACGCCGACCCCGGCTTCGGTGCCGACCAGTTTGATCGCCCCGGCGTACATGCCACCCAAGGCCGAGGAGTCGATAGCCAATTGCGGCTTGGCGCTGCCGTCGTCGGCGCGGGCGGTGGCGTTGAGATTGTCGGCGTTGACGTCGTTGCGACCGGCAATGAGGGTCAGGTTTTTCGCGTGGATTTCAGCGTTGATTTTCGCGCTGCGGGTGATGATTTCGAAGCGGTCGACACGGCTGGCATCAAGGCCCGTCCCCTCGATGGAGACACTGCCCTGATCGACCTGGAAACGATCCAGACGACCGCCGCCGTCGAGCACGGGTTTGCCGGTGGTCAGGGTCACGCGCGGGGTGTTGATGAAACCGCAACCGTTGCAACTGATGCCATACGGGTTGGCGACGATCACGCGCGCCGACTGTCCCGCCACTTCGGTGTAACCGCGCAACTGGCTGGGGCTACCGCCGATGACTTCGTTGAGGATCGTCTGCGCCGCACCGCTGTTTTTCAGGTGCGGGTTGCCAATAATGAGGCCGCCCAACTGCGTGGCCAAGGTCTGGGTCGAACCGTTGTTGAGGATGACCCCTTGGGCGCTGACGTTGTATTCGTGGAACTGGTTATGCGACAGGCCGCTGCCATTGGGCGTGGCGATGTTGACGATCGGCACGCCATTACCCGCCTGACCGAGACTGGTGCCCGGCGTCGCCACGACGATGCCCTCGGCCTGGGCCCACATCGGCTGCCAGAACATGACGTTGGCCAACAGGAACGCCAATCCTCGCTTGGGCATGCCCCAGAAGTGTTCACGGGTTTTTACGGCAGCAGCAGGTTGGCTGGCCAGAAAGGCCAGTTGGCGAACGTCCATGATCGAATCTCGTTTAAAGCAGAATTTAGAGGAAGACATCCACGCGGAAATAGATCGGCGCTTCGCGCTCGGTCAGGGTGTCCGGGCGTTCCAGGGAATGGGCAAACGTCACGCTGGCGGCCACCTGCTGACCGCGCGCAAACAGCTCTGCCGAGTTGCTCGACATGCGTCCGTGTTGATCGCCGTTGTAGCGGTCGCCCCGAATCACGCCCTGGTCGTAGCCGAGGCTGGTGCCGTATTCGGCGAACACCGGGCGCAGCCATTCCAGCGTTACCGGGCGGTTCCAGCGCAGGTCGTTGCGCCAGTAGCCGCCGCTGTCGCCGGACAAGGATTGGTCCTTGTAACCGCGAATCGACGACTGCCCGCCGAGGCTGGTGCGCTGCGGGCTGAACAGCACGTCTTCGCTGCGCTGGCCGGTCATCAGGCTGGTAAAACTGAACGACTCGCCCCACACCTTGAACGGCTGCAGGTAACTCGCGGTGGCGGTGTACTTGCGGTAGCGCGCGTCCGGTTCGCCGGGACCAGGATGGCCATTGCTCTGGGCGTCGAACGCGCCGATGCCTTGCTGCATACCGAGGTCGAGGTTGACGAACGCACTGCCGACCCGTCGACCGTGATTGATGCCGAACTGTGCTTCGCTGAGGCGGTTGCTGCTCAGCTTGAGCTTGCTGTCTTCGATGAAATTGTTGGTGCGCAGGTACGAGAGCCCGGTGCTGAGGGAGGTCTTGCTCACGGCATCGCGGTGGATCACTCGTTCGGCGCGCAGCTGATGGTTTTGGCTGTCGCCGGTCTGCTTGAAGTTGAAGCCGTTAGCTTGAGCTTGCGAGCGGTACTCGCTCTGGCTGTAGGTGTAACTGACGTTCCACCAGCCCCACGGCAGGTTGTAATAGAGCAGCGCGTTGTTGGACGTGTGCTGGTGATCGGTTATCGCGTCGTGACCACCACGCAGCATCAACTGATCGGCCAGGCCGAGCGGGCTGTCCCAATCAAACGTCGTGCCCCACTGCTGCTCGCCGGTGCTGCGCTGGCCATCGTTGCTGCGGGACAACCCGGCACGCCAGGGCTTTTGCGGGGTGTTCTTGACCAACACCTCGCTGCCACCGACGTTCTTGCCCGGCGTCAACTCCATCTGCGCCTGGTTCGACGGCAAGCGGTTCAGTTGATCGACCAGTTGCTCGATTTCCCGCAAATTGACCAGGTCACCGGTCTTGCCGGGAAACGCCATGGCCAGTTCACGGTCCGACAGCTTGCTGTCGTCTGCGCCCTTCAAACCTTCAAGCCGCCCCTCGACCACCAGCACCTTCAAATGCCCGCCGGACAAATCCTGCTGCGGCAAGTAGGCACGGCTGGTGACCAAGCCTTTTTCGATGTAGTGGTCGGTGATGACTTTCAGCAACTCGTTGAGCTGCGTGACACCCAGGCACTGGCCGATGTAAGGCTTGAGCAGACGAGTTTTCTCGCTCTCGGAGAGACTGTCGGCGCCTTTGAGTTCGATGCCCTTGATCGGAAAACAACGGGCGTCGGCCGGGGCCGTCGGTTGCGTGGGTTTGGCGGCCTTGCCGGGCAATTCCTTGAGCTCTTCGAGACGCCGACGCTGCTCTTCGAGCAGGCGATCCTGACGTTCGCGTATCAGATCGGTTTCACCGGGGGTGGGAGCGGCGTGAGCAAGATCTAGCGGAGAAAGGCACAGCAAAGCCAGGCACAACCTCGCCACGAGGGCGGGTGGGTACATGTTCGATCCCTCGAAATGGAGACTGATAGCAAAATAGTGGCGCAATGCTATATGGCCACTATTCTGGCGTCAATTAATTATTCGACTCCCTCGACGCATCCCACGCATCCCACGCATCCCACGCATCCGCGCCGTCAGCACCGTCAGCGCCCCAATCCGCAAAATCAATTCAGGCTCAGATTTAAAGGATAAAAAAACGGGCGATCTTAAGATCGCCCGTTTTTTTTATATTCCAACCGGCATTTCAAGTAGCGCCTCAACCGCGTACTTAACCAACACTCGATTCTTATAAGCCGCTCACTCGTTGACGCCAGTTTCAGGTTGATGACTTTGATGTGCTGCTGGGCGCGATTGTATCGCACGTCGAGAAGGTGTTCGCCCAGTGGAATGGCCTGGCAATCCATGCACTGGTAAAGAGCCCTGACACTGGGCGAACGGGAAGTATATTAATTGAAGTTTTCGAATATGTCCGCGTATATGAACATGAAATTTATCGAAACAACATTGATTAAATGTCGGCCCAAATACTATTTTTAACAAGCGACTTAGATTAACCAAGTCGACCATTAAAACTGATTATTCTTGTACAAAAACTTGTACAAAAATATATAGAGCTAACACTCAACTGTCGTAATGACGGGTCATTTTCAATATAACGGTGTAGGTCACCACAACGCTCTGCCCTGCTTTCAGATCCTTCAGTTTCTTCTGAATTTCAGGTTTCGATGTTGATGGCGGTCGGAAAGAACGCTGAACCCCAGTCCAGCGCCCTCTGTGCAGATAAGCAAAGGCGCTGATCAGGGCGTTTTTGCCGTTTCCTGTGCGGTGGATTCACCGCTGTCTGTGCCCTTGCCGCTTTCCTTGCGTCGGGTCGGATCGGTCGGGCGCAGGGCGTCGTTGTCGCGCTCGACTTCACCCGGTGGCCGAGGTTCGTCAGGGTGCTCAGTGGGGGTTGTCGGTTTCATGTGGGTTCTCCTCAAGCTTCGGGATCGTCAACCTCATGGGCGACGTTCACGGCAGGCGAGTCTTTATGGGATTGATCGGCCTTGGCTTTCAAGGCTTGCCACTGTTCCAGGTCGATGGCGCCCTGCCCCAGCAAGTCATCGGCTACCCGCAGCAGTTCGGTGTAGTGAGCGTCGGGGGACTGCTGCCAGTAGGCCTTGTCGTCGAACAGGCGCTGCCAGGAGGCAAGGTCAGGTGGTTTGAGGTCGTCGCTCATGGCGGGCTCCTGTGTACCGGTGTCTTAACTTAGGAGGCTGTCGCCCAACCGAGAGTTCCGACTCAATACCCGGTCATTTCCAGATAACCCTGCCCACCGTGGCTGCCGCTCAATCGCACCGGACCTTCCCAATAGGGAATGCGCAATGCCATCCACGCATTGGGGTTGAGGGCACTGATCGTGATGTCGAGGTGTTTGTCGGGAATTTTGATCGACCAGCGCACCGGCATCGAACGTCCGGCGACTGTGGCGGTGTCTTGCGGTGTGAGGCTGATGTCGGCGGCGTTCAGCAACTGTGTCTGGCCCTGAGCGTCGATCCAGGTGCCAGTGAGGTATGGCGCGCCGTCCTTCTGCCGCATGCGGTAGAGCATCACCTGTTCGCCGCTGTCCAGATGCAGGGAAAACCAGTCCCAGCCAGTCTGGTTGGCGGTCAGGGGTTGGCTGCTCCACTCGCGGTCGAGCCAGGCCGGGCCGCTGACTTGATACGTTTTGCCGTCGATTTCCAGCGTGCCGCGGGCCTGAAAAAACGGCTGGCTGTAGTAGTACGACGCCTGCCCTTGTTCGGACTTCTGACTGAAGCCTTTGTCTCCCTGAAGCACCAAAGGACGTGTGGAGGTCAGCCGCAGTTGATAGCCAAAATTCTTGTCCCGGGCGCTGAGTTGAAGATCCGCCAAAGAATCGGAACCCTGACTGCTGAAACGCCAATCATCGATCCACGCGTTGAACGGCGCGAGACTTACACCAGCCTGACCCACGCCACCACGGGCATAGCGCTCAGCGGCGTGATGCACCGTCGCCGAGGTCACGGCCGCGTGGCCAAGCCAGATAATTTGATTGCTCCAGCCAGGCTGCTCGGGTGTAGCTTTCAAGGCGCTGCGAAACAGCGTCCACTGCGCGCCGAACTCGCCACCCTGATCGTCCTTGAGATTGGCGGTGACGTACCACCACTCAATTCGAAAACCATCATGAGGACCGTGATCCGCCGGAAAGCTGAACACCCGACCGGGCACCACCGGCGTAAACGCGGTGGCCTGATCGCCCAGACCCGCGAAGCCTTTCTCAACAGGCGCCGAGTTATCGCACCCGCCTAACAAAGCCAATAGCAACACGCCGACCTTAATCTTCATGAGCAAAGGACCTCAACAGATCCGCCGGTTGCGAGCGATACAGCGAGTACAGCGGCCACGCCGACGCCAGTAACGTCGCCAGCAGCGCCAACCCCATCAACTGCAACAGCTGCATCGGAAACACCCGCAGCGGCAAGCGCCAGCCGAAGGCCTGGACGTTGATCACCGTGTCCAGGCACCACGCCAGCGCGATCCCCAACGGCAACGCCAGCACCAGGGTCAGCACCGCCAGCAACCAGGTCTGCCCAAGATTGAGCAGCATCAATTGCCGGCGAGTCACACCCAGCGCCCACAGGGGGGCGAGTTGTCCGAGGCGGCTCTGACTTTGGGTCAACAGGCTGATGAACAGCGCCACGCCCGCCACGCAGAGGGTCAGGCTGTTGAGCGCGGCGGTCGCGGCAAAGGTGCGTTCGAACACTTGCGTGGACCAACCCTTTAGCCGGGCCTGGTCGACGATGCGGCTGTCGTCCAGCGTGAAGCGGGATTGCAGCGCGGTCAGGAACGCGGGGATCAACGTCGGGTCGATGCGCAGGTTGAAACGGCTCGGGGTCAGCTGCGGCCAGCCGCGCAGCAGATGGTTGAAGTTGACCAGGATGTGGCCTTGGGGATTGCCGTAATCGGCGTAGATGCCGACGATCCGTGGCGACCAGGCGCCGTTCGGTGTGGGAATCGTCAAGTGATCGCCCAGGCGCACCTTGAGCCGACGGGCCAATTGTTCGCTGATCATCACAGCATCGTCCTTGGCCAGTCGGTCCCAAGGGTTGTCGCCCAAGGCTTCCAGCAGCGGCCAATGCTGGCGATACGTCGGATGATCGATCACGCCGAAGACTTCCGCAGGCCAGCCTTGCAACTGGATCGACACTTGCCAGTTGGGCAGCACTGCCGTGAGTCCGGGTTGCTGCTTTAGCCAGGTTTGCAGCGCTCTGGCCTGGGCCGGATTTCGCGGATTAACGTACAGTTCGGCGGTCAGGCGTTGTTCGAGCCAATCGCTGAAGGTCTGACGAAAACCGGCCGTCATGCTGCCCGCACCAATGTTCGCCGCCAGTGCCAACAACAGCGCCATCAGCGCCAGGCTCAGGGCCGGCAGTTGCTGACGGCAGTCAGCGAGAAACCATTGGCCGAGCACCGAACGACTGCGATGCAGCACCAGGTTCAACACCCAGTTGAGCACCACCGGCAACGCCAGTGCGGCGCCGATCAACAGTGCCGACATCAGCACGAATCCACTGCTCAGGCTGTCGCCAAAGATCAACGCCAGCAGCGCGACCACCGCAGCAATCACGGCGACCCAACCCTGGCGCCGCAACCAGCGCGCGTGAGCCTGATGCCAGGCTTGCGGATCGGCCAGGGCTAGCAAAGGCAAACGCGCTGCCCGCAACAAACTGTTGGCACCGGCCAACAACGCACCGAACAGGCTCAGGCCGACGCCGCTGAGCCACCACCAGGGACTGAGGCTCAACTGCCCCGCCACTTCGGCACCGTACAACCCGCGCAGGCTGGCGGCGACGTCCGGCAACAGCACGCTGGCCAGCAGGTAGCCGCTGGCGACCCCGGCCAGTCCGCCGATCAACGCCAAGCCACCCAGTTCAACCGCCAGACAGGTAATGAGCATTCGCGCACTGACGCCACAGGCACGCAGGGTTCTGAGCAAGCCACGGCGTTGTTCCAGCGCCAGGCCGATCGCAGCGTGGACGATGAACAGGCCGACCACGAATGACAGAAAACCCAGAGCATCGAGGTTCAAGTGAAAACTCTCGGTCAGGCGCGACAAATTGTTCTCTTCGTCGCTGGTCTTGAACTGCAGTTGTCCCTTGAATTGATCAGGCAGGGTCGCGGTGAAACCCTTCGGCAGCAACAGGCGCGACAGCTGATCCGGCAGGCCGAGAATCTGCTGGGCGAAGCCGATGTCCACCAGCAACACACCGGGCGCCATATCGGACAGAGCATGCAGCGGCGGCAAGGCCTGACCACTCGAACTCTCCGGGCGTTCGCCCTCGTGCAGACCCAGTGCCTGCAACGTCTGCGGCGAAATCCAGGTACTGCCCGGCGGGCTGAAAAACTCGACAATCTGCTCAATCGCCAACGCCTGCCCGGCCACTGCGGAACCCGCGGGCAGCGACACCGGCTCGATCCCCATCAGCTGCAATCGTTGGTCGTCATGCCCCTTGAGCGTCACCCGACCTTGCAGGACCGGCGACACCGGCCAACCCGCACGGCGCAGGTCGACAAACACTTGCTGGGAGAAGGTCGCGCCACTGGGCGCACTGAGGCTGGCCTGGGGTTCGCCGCCAATCAACTGACTGGCCCGGGCATAACTTTCACGCGCCTGGCTGTTCAGCGCCTGCACACCGGTCAGCAGGCTGGTGGCGAGCCAGAGCCCGGTCAGCACACTGAAAAACTGCACCGGATGCTGCCACCAATGACTGAGCAGCGCCCGCAGCGTCTCGCGAAAGACCCGCACCTCAGCGCTCGTCCGCGCCAGCCAGACGGCCACCGTGGAGCACCACTTTTTCTGCAAGCCGCGCGGCAACCCGTGGGCTGTGAGTGACCATCAATAAAGTGGTGGGACTGTCGTCGAGCAACTCCAGTAATAGCGTCAAGACCTCATCGCTGGTGGCTTCATCGAGGCTGCCGGTGGGTTCGTCGGCCAGCAGCAGTTTTGGCTGGGACGCCAGGGCCCGGCCCAAAGCGACCCGTTGCTGCTGGCCGCCGGACAGCTGTTCCGGATAACGCCGCAGCAAATCAGCCAACCCCAGACGGTGCACCAGATGCGCCTGCCAGCGCGGATCATGCCGCCCCGCCAGTCGCGCCTGGAAGGCCAGATTGTCCTCCACGCGCAAACTGCCGATCAGGTTGAACTGCTGAAACACCAGGCCGATTTCGGTCCGCCGCCAGTTCGCCAGTTGCCCTTCGTTCATCTGTTCCAGCCGATGCTCGCCGCTGCGGATACTGCCGCGATCGACCTTGTCCAGCCCGGCAATCAGGTGCAGCAAAGTGCTTTTGCCACTGCCCGACTCACCCATCAGCGCCAGGCTGCTGCCGGGTTTCAAGGTGAGGTCGACACCTTGCAGAACCGGTAATGGGCCCTGAGGAGTGGCGTAGCTTTTGAAGACGCCTTGGACCGATAGCATGGGGAAAACCGTTCGATGTGCGTGGAGCAAGGATAGCGGACGGCAGCAGTACCGCGAATAGGCCGGTTCAGAGACCCCATAGCCCACACACTTTAGGGAAAAAACATACATGACCAAGGAAATGTCTGACTGTTCATTTGTATCCATATGGATACATTTGAGCAATGAATTATCTTATTCAACAAACCGCAAACCGCAAACCGCAAACCGCCGACATCAGGCGGGCGAGGAGGTTTAAACATGAGCCAGACTTTGACTACTTTCGATATCGCGACTCTGTTGGACAGTGACGAAGCCATCAGCCATTACCTTTCGCAAGTGCTCGCAGACGGCGACAACGAAGAATTTCTTCGCGCTATCGGCCACGTGGTGAAAGCGCGTGGAATGACACAGATTGCCAAGGATTCGGGTATGGGCCGCGAAAGCCTGTACAAGGCCTTCGCACCAGGTGCAAAACCACGTTTCGATACGGTTCTAAAGGTCGTACATGCCCTTGGCATTGATCTCTGCGCGCAGCCGGGTCATTTAATCAATCACTCGACTCACTGAGAGTCTCTTCTGACTCGACTGCTCGCTTCACTGCCACCCACGTAAAACACAACGGCAGCTGCGCGGTTTGCTGCTCATATCGATCATAGAGTTCCTCGCGGTTGGAATGCGGGTACTCCTTGAAGTGGCTGATCTGCAATCCGGCCTCGATCGCCCCCGTGAAGATGGCGCCCAGGGTGTGGACGAACCAGTAGGACGAAGGCGCCGGCTGGTCGACTTTGCCTTCGTAGACGATCGGCTGATCCTGCACGAAGGGTTCACTGCGAAAGTACGAGCTGTCCGGCCGATACGGATCGGCTGACTCGGGGTCGAACATTTCCAGGAAAGGGTGGGTTTCGTACACCACCAGGCTGCCACCGGGCTTGAGGGTTTGTGCGACATGGCGGAAGAATTCGGCGATGTCCGGCATCCAGTTCAACACGCCAATGGTGATCAGCGCCACGTCGAAACGGCTGTGAAGCTCCAGCGGCAGATGATGAATATCAGCCTCGATGAACTCAGGCGCATGGGGCGAGCGTGACGCCAGCTCACGCGCCTGATCGAGGAAGGCCTCGGACTGGTCGACGCCCACGACGCGGTGGGCACCCAACGCAAACAGCGAGATACTTTCGCGCCCGTTGTTGCAGCCCAATTGGACGACGTCCTTGCCGTCGACACCCACATGCTCCAGCAAACTTCGGAGGGTGTCGTCCAGACAGCAAAAATCCCCATAACCAACAGCTGTCAAACGGGCCTGCCATTCAGGGGTGTCTTTGTGGTGTCGGGCGGAATCATTCCAGGCATCGCGGTTGCTGGCGATGGCTTTTTCTTTTGACGGCATTTCCATTGCGCGCTCCAGACTGGGATCTTGATTGACCGGCACGAGTCTAGATCAGGGTTTCGAAGAACCCCATCGAGTCTTTGTTCAAATCTTGTAATCCCGGCATCGCCAACGCGTCCCCGTACGGCAGCTATAGTTAATGACCTTGGGGAAATGCGGGAACAACCGATTTCGCAGGTGTCGCCATGAAAAAAACCGATCTGACGCTACTGTTCGCCCTCTGCCTGACCGCCACAACCGGTGCTCACGCGGACGACAGCCTGACCCCCACTAGCGATTACAGCAGTGAGTTCAACTATTACGGGGCCGACCAACCCTTTGCTCACCCCGTACCTCCGTCCCTGAGCACGGAGCCCCCCGGGTCCTACATCCCGACCGCCCCCCAAGATTTCATCCCCATCTCGAGCCAGCATGAGTTCTACGACTCAAGATTGCCGACGGTAGCGGATGCCACTGTGCGCGTGTTCATCCGATCTTACGATCAGGAACACGGTGTCTACGTGAACGAAGAAGTCCTCGACCCCACGTGCCTGCTCGCGTGCCTCAGCCGTCAGGGGCCAGTGATGCAATAGGCCTACCACTGGCGTCTGTCCGGGCGCGCGAGGCCGAGTTTTTCGATCCGGTAACGCAGCATGTCGCGGCTCAGGCCCAGCAGTCGTGCGGATTTGGTGACGTTCCAGTCGGTCCTGTCCAGCATCTTGCGCACCATGTCGCGCTCCACTTCCGGCAGGTTCATGGACTCGGTGCCGTTGTAGACCGGACGCGGCTCGCTGTATTGCGGCTCTTGCTGAAACACCAGCGGCTCATCCACCAGGCTCAGGCACACATTCAACTGATGGGCGGCGATGGTGTCGCTCTGGGCCAGCAGCACGGTTTGCTCAAGCATGTTACGCAACTCGCGCACATTGCCCGGCCAGCTGTAACTGAGCATCAACGCTTCGGCCTGGTCGCTGAAATGCAGGTTCGGTTTGCCATAACGTTTGCCGTGGGTCGCCAGGAAGTGCCGGGCCAGCAACAGAATGTCTTCGCCACGGGCATACAGGCGCGGCACCTTGATCGAGATGATCCGTAAACGGAAGAACAGGTCGCGGCGGAACTTACCCTGCTGGACCATGTGTTCGAGGTTGCAGTTGGTGGCGCTGATCACCCGCAAATCGACCTTGCGCTCCTTCACCGAGCCAACCCGGCGGATGGTCCGGTCCTCCAGCAACTTCAGCAGTTTGGCCTGCAGCAACAGGTCCATCTCGCCGACTTCATCGAGAAACAGCGTTCCGCCATCGGCCGCTTCCACCAGCCCGACGCGGCGGTCCTTGGCGTCGGTGAAGGCGCCCTTCTCATGGCCGAACAGTTCCGACTCCACCAGGTTGGACGGAATCGAGGCGCAGTTGAATTCGATGAACGGGCCTTTGGCACGCGGGCCATCGAAGTGCAGCGCCCGGGCCACCAGTTCCTTGCCGGTGCCGGTCTCGCCTTCCACCAACACCGGCGGCAGATCGGTATTGGCCATGCGCCGTTCGGCGTCGAGTAACTGGCCAATGGTGCTTTTGAGGTACTGCATCGGTGCCGATTCGCCAATCAATGCCTGCACCCCTGACTTCTGCGCTTCGCGCTCCTGATAGAACGACAGCGTGCGTTCCATTCGGTCGGTGGCCAGGGCCTTGTCCAGCAGCAGTTTGAGCTCCGGCAAGGCCACCGGTTTGGTGACGTAATGGAAAGCGCCCTCTTTCATCGCCACCACGGCGTCTTCGACGTTGCCGTAGCCGGTCATCATGATCACTTTCAGATCCGGCGCGCTGATGCGCAGCTTCTGGATCAGGTCGTGACCGCTCATGCCCGGCAGCGAGTTATCGGTCAGCACCACGTCAGGGACAAAAGTGCCCAATTGCTTCAGTGCATCCTCAGCCGAGTGGCAGACCGTCACCTCGAAGTCCTTGCGCTCCAGGTAGGTCTGAATATTCTCGGCGAGGAGTTCGTCATCCTCGACCAGCAGAATGCTGTGCTCCATATTCCCCTCCCGTTGCCACTTTAAAATTGAGACAGACCCGGGTTCCTTCCTGCTCGCGGCTGGTCAGTTCGACCGAGCCTTCGAAACGCTCCATTATTCTTTTGACCAGGGCCAGGCCCACGCCCAACCCTCCTTGTTTGGTGGTGAAAAACGGCTTGAAGGCCATTTGTTGCTGCTGTTGGGTCATGCCCTTGCCGGTATCACTCAGGGTCATGCGCACACTCCCGGGCTGCGGCGTTCCGATATCGATACTCAGCACGCCGCCCTTGGGCATGGCTTCCAGGGCATTGGAAAACAGGCTATTAAGAATTTGCGTGAGCAGCACCTGTTGACTGACGACCGGCGGACAACTGTGAGGTGTGAAACGCACTTCGACGTTGGAGCGTTTAATCAGCGCGTCGAACGCACTCAGCGTGTCGTCGATGACCAGCACCAGGTCTACCGTTTCGTAGTCGTCGTTCATGGGTCGCAATGACACCAGCAACTCGCGAACCCAGCGCGACATGCGATCGACCTGACTGATGATGTCGCCGATGTTCTTCTGCGCGCTCTGACTGGCGATTTCCTGAGCCAGTTCGGCGCTGGAACGAATGTTGGCCAACGGATTGCGCAAGCTGTGAGCCACTGCCGAGGACATTTCCCCCAGCGCCACAAAGGTCTCATTGTTGATCAGCTGTTTCTGCTGGCTCTGCAGCAGCCTTGCCGCACGCCGCACAATCCAGAACAGCCCGAGGTAGATGGCCAGACCGCCGAGCAAGGTTGCCAGCCAGATAGACTTGAAGCCGCGCTGAATGCGTTCCACCAGGTCCACGGGTTCCTTGTAGATCTCCACCATGGCGATCACTTTGCTCTTGTCGGCATTGAACATCGGGATGTAGTTCTCGATGAACAGGTATTCAGGCTCACGCAGCAGTCTCTGCTCGGGACGCTCCTCATCGATTTCGTGGTAGCTGGTGGACACTAGCGCCTTCATTTCGAAAGATTCGTCCAGTTCTTGGTCATCTTGAATGCGCACGCCAATCAGCTCCGGGTTGGTCGACCAGACCACGGTGCGGTCCAGGGCGTACACCGTGGCCAACAGAATGTCCGGCAGATGCTTCACATGATCGAGAAACTCGATGCGCGAAGCCGCGCGGGAGGCTGGGTTCACGTCGGGATAGGCGTTGTCCTGGCGCGGGTCGAGCATTTCACCCATGGTTCTGTTCGGGGCAATCGCGGCATGGCGAATTTCGGCATCACCAATGGCCTGGATGAACTGCGCGGTCAGCATCGAATCGCGCTCGATGCTCTCGTCGACCACGAAGCGCGTGGAAATGTAGCCCAACCCCAGCGCCACGGCGGCGATGATGAAAAAGCTGCCCAGGGAAAACCAGCGCAGCAAATTGAACTGTCCTCGCCAGCCCTTGCCTACTGCTGCCGACGTAACCGGCGCAGGTACTTTTTTTTGTTGTCCTGGTATCTGCATAGGACCTTCCCGGATGCCTTGCATCAAGCCTTTTCAGCCGTGTGTCGGATCAGTGTAGGTGGCATTGATCGAGACTGACGGCGCCAATGATAGTATTTCGCCGCTATTGCGTTTGCGCTGCCTGTAGCGGTTGCTGACGATCGGTTTCTTCTTGCAAAAATCCCATAATTGACTGCGCAGCGTTCTCATCGAGACGCAGGTTGGGCATGGGGATTTTGTCGAAACGTTCAAACAGCTCCATCGCGATCGGGTCCTTTTCCGCCAGCATGCGGTCCGGCTCGCGAATCCAGCGACTCAGCCATACCGGATCACGCTGGCGAGTGACGCCGATCAGGTCCGGGCCGATGCTGCGCATGCCGATGCCCTGCCCGTCCATCGGACCCAGGCTGTGGCACGACGCGCAACGGGTGCGAAACAACTCTTCGCCATTGCTCGGCGGACGGATCTCGGGCGCATCGGCATAACTTTCTTCAATGCTGGGCTGTTTCCAGTTCTGCAGCGTGTTGGCCAACTGATCGGCCAGAATCCACGGATTTTCGAAAGGCGAAGCTTTCATCCAGCGGCCTGTGGTCTGGTTGCCGACGATCAGGCTCAGGTTGTGATCCTTGCTGCGGCCGTTGTCGACGCCTTCGATGAACAGACCGAGCTTTTTGCGCAGGTCGGTGACGGCATCGAACTCCCCGGTGAGGAACTGCCAGCCTGGCCCGACCTTGTAGCGCTGCGCGTAGGCTTTGAGCACTTGCGGTGTATCGCTCAACGGGTCGATGCTGATCGAGTAGAAAAAGATGTCTTGGCCGACCCGGTCCCCCAGCAACTGTTGCACCTGGCGCAGGCGCGCGGTTTCCAGCGGACAGGAGTCGCTGCACGTGGTGAAGATGAAGTTGATCACCACCACTTTGCCCTTGATCAGGTCATCGAAAAAACGCACCTGCCGACCGTCCTGATCGGTCAGCAAGGTGTTGGGGAAGTAATCGCCGCCCCAGGGTGTCGCCGATTCCGTCGACGACGGTGAACCTTCATGAGCGAGTAGCAGCCAAGCGGCCAGCACACAGGTGACCAGCGGCAAAATCAGGTGCATGCCCAGGGCGCGGGAGCGCGGCGTACGTGATGTCATGTCGGCTCCCCTGCGGATCATGGTGTGACCTCTGCTTTGGTGCCGTGGCCGTCGCCGGTGCGGAAGGTTGGCAGCGCGGCGGAGTTCACGTAGCGCACGCCATCCCAGCTCGGCAGCGGAACCGGCATCAACTGCAGTTGCCCCGGTTTCTCAATGTCCCACCGCAACAACATGGAGTTGTCCTCATGTTGCGTGTTGTGGCAATGCTCCATGTAGGTGCCGGCGAATTCGCGAAATTGGATCGCAATCTCGACATTGTCCGTACCATCCTTTTCCGAACCGACGCGATACACGTCCTTGCGTGCCCATTTTTCCCATTCCGGTGGTGGCTTGCCGCCACGGCTGAGGATGATCCCTTCCTCGAAGTGCACGTGCACCGGGTGGCCCCAGCCCGTGTCATTGCCCTTGATGAGCCACACTTCCAGCGTGCCGAAACCCGTGACGCCGGCGTCGGTCGGACCGCTGGCCAGTTTGGTCGAAACGTTCAGGCGGCGCGGGTCCATGCGATACCCGAAACCGCCGTCGGTCTTGACCGTCCAGGGCGCTTCATCGGTGCCATCGGAACGGCCGAAGGTAAAGGTGCGGTGGCGGGCTTTGGCCAGCAGCGCCTTGTCGGCAGCATTGTCGCGGTGAATCTTCAGCGGGATCATAAACAGGCCTTCAGCCTTGCCCGGTTTGGCCGGCTCATAAGCGGCCGGGTCCATGGCCAGGTCCTGACCGGTGTAAGCCTTGACGTTGAGTTGCAACACCTTGCCTACCGCCGGATCACCATCCTCCCACTTTGGCCCCTTGCTGGTTTGCTTGATGATCGCCCGGTATTTCTCGGACAGCACGTCAGCCAGGGCGACGGGTTCTTCCGGACCCTTGCCGTCTTCGTGCACCAGCAGGTTGACGAAGAACAGCTTGTCGCCCGGTTTGATCCCGTTTTTCGAGAAGTTAACGATGATGTCGTGACGCTCGGCGATGCCCAGGGTTGGCAAAATCGCGTTGTGGTTCTGTTTGTCACCGTCGGCATCCAGGTCCATGCTGCCGTCGAACGGTACGCTGTGTTCCATGATATTGCCGTCGTTGGCAATCATGTGGAACGGCACCCGGGCATACGACACGCCCGACCCGGCAGGCCCTTGGAACTCACCGGTGGTGCCCTTGATCTCGCGCACCAGCGCCAGTTTGAAGTAGCGCGACACGGAACCATTGAGCATGCGCAAGCGATAGCTGCGGGCGCGCACATCCAGGGTCGGTTTCCACTTCCAGTTGACCAGCACCTGGTCACCGAGGAAGCCGTCAGTGTTGAAGGGGTTGAACCACAGTTGACCGTTCTTATCCCACGCCTTGTCCGAAAACATCAGGTTGACGTCGTAGTCGCGGTTACCCCAGGGCAAGGCGCTGCCGCTGGGGAGGCGCAGGTTGACGCCGTCATTCACCGATTCATTGCCGCGGTCCAGGGCGCTGTAGTAGTTCATCGCCGCCGCGTTGCCCTTGTAGACATTCTGTGCGGTGAAATCGAGCATGTGGTCGTGGAACCAGTGGGTGCTCATGGTTTCGCGCCAGTCGCCGCGGATCTTGATCGTGCCGTTGTTGCAGGTCTTGCGGCTGGGGTTGAGGTCGTTGGTCCACAGGGTTTCGCCCGGCGAGCACGGAAACGCTGCACGCGGGTCTGCAGCCGTGGTGTTGATGCTGTCGTAGCCCGCCAACTGGATCGGCCAGCGATAGTCGTAAAATTGCCCCGGAAAGAAAAACGCGTTGGCATAACCGTCGCTTTCCGCCGGCACGTGGCCGTTGTGTTCGTGGGTGGTGATGGTGTGCAAGCCAAACCCCATGTTCGCCGACGGGTCGATCGGCAAGCCGTTGTAATGGCGCATCAACAGTGGTTGCCCATAACGCACCATGAGCAATTTGGGCGGCAGGGTGCCGTCGAAGGTCCACAGGGAATTGTGTTTCTGCACCGGCATTTTCGGGTGCAAACGCGGTTCAACGCCCTTGGCGGTGCCAGCGGTCGCCGGCACGCCTGCCACATTGTAATAGAGGCCATTGGGGCCAAACTCGCCCATTGCATAGCGGTGCATCTGACGACTGTCACGCAAACCGGTATTCACCCGTGCGCCGGTTTGCACGGTCTTGTAGGCCACCTGCGGGTAAAACTCGTTCCAGCGCTGGTGCGACCAGCCTTTTCCTGGCGGACGGCCTTCCGCCGACGAGCCGATACGGCGGTTGAGGAAAAATTCAATCTGCTTCTGCCAAGGGTTGCGGTCGACCACGTTGGAATACTGGCTCGGGAACGGGGTCAAGCCCGGTTGACGCAAGAACGCGTCGAGCGCCGCACTTGGCGGGGCACTGCGAGCGACGCTGGTGGGGTCTTGTTGCGGTAGCGGACCGATGGCGGCGGGTGGAAACGGCAACAGTGCCGCCGGTGTCGTGGGGTCGAGTTTTTCCAGACCGAATTCTTCGAACAGCATCAGCGGCTGAGTGAACGGCAGCGCACCGTACAGTGGGCTGGGTTTCCCGTTACTAGGGTAATTGAAACTGGTCTGTAGCGCTGGCGGCAGGATGTTTTCCTGGAGCGGGGTTTTTCGGGTGCCTTTGACGCCACCCGGCAAATCGAAGGAATCCAGGTTAGCCGGGGGCATGGTCAAAATAGCGTTCAAGGCGCCTGCTTTGTCAGCCGGTTCGTCGTGGTACGCCGAGGGGTCGGACGGTTCGGGCTGTCGCTCATCGTCGATCGGGCTGGCCTGTAGAGTCGCTGTGCCTAGCGTCATAGACAGAAGGACGCTCACACGCGTCAGGTCGAACCATTTGAACGGATACCGCGCTTTTCTGTCCATTACCAGCCGCCTCAAAGTCGTGAAGGGGTAATGGGGCTCGTGCAAGGACCTCGCCAGATTTGTAACGGTTTTGTACAAAAGCATTAAGACTAATAAAACAATGGCTTATCAACATCAATTTGCCATGACCGGGGAAACGACTGGGGAATGGCACCCGCTAACGGGGAAAGTTTACCCCCGTTTTCAGGGGACCAAATTGAACGATAGACGGACACTCGTGCCCTCGCCTTCACGGCTTTCCAGGGTCACCGTACCGCCGAACCGCTCCATAATCCGCTTGACCAAAACCAGCCCGACGCCGAGCCCGCCTTGCTTGGTGGTGAAAAACGGCCGGAAGGCCATGCTGCGCTGTTCTTCGTTCATGCCTTTGCCGGTGTCGCTCACCACCACGCTGATGCCATGGGAATCGGTCGGCTCCAGCGTGATGGTCAACGTGCCGCCCTTGTCCATGGCTTCCAGTGCATTGGCCAGCAAACTGTTGAGGATCTGCGTCAACTGCACCTGCTGGCTCAAGACCATCGGCGTCAGCTGCGGGTCGAACACCACGTGGACCGAGGCTTTTTCGATTTGGTGCTCGAAAGCCATCAGACTGTCATGCAGCGCCGCCACCAGATTCACAGGCTCAGCCTCGTCGTTGAGCGGGCGCAAGGACTGCAGCAGCTCCCTCACCCACTTCGACATGCGATCCACCTGGCCGATGATGTCGTTGATGTTCTTGTGGGCCGGGCCGCTGTCGAATTCCAGCGTCAGTTCGGCACTGGAGCGGATGGTCGCCAGCGGATTACGCAAACTGTGGGCCACCGCCGACGACATCTCGCCCAGGGCGACAAAGGTTTCGTTGGTGATCAGTTGCTTTTGTTGCGCTGCCAGCAGAATGGCCGCCCGGCGTACGATCCAGTACAGCCCCAGAAAGATCAGCCCGCCGCCCAGTGCAGTGGCCAGCCAGATCAGGACCAGACCGCGCTCCATGCGGCTGATCAGGTCCTTGGGTTCCTTGTAGATCTCGACCATCGCCGTGACTTTGTCGCCGTCGGCATCGAACAGCGGAATGTAGTTCTCGATGAAGATGTATTCCGGGGGCGTCACGAACTTCTGTTCCATGCGGTTCTTGTCCACATCGTGATAACTGGCCGACACCGGAATTTTGGAAGCAAAGGCTTGATCCAAGTCTTCGTCGGCATGGATCGTAGTGCCCATTAACGCCGGGTTGGTCGACCAGATCACCCTGCGGTCGGGGGCGTAGATGTTGGCCAGGATCACGTCCGGCAAGTGCTGGATATGGTCGAGGAATTCGCCTCGGGCATCGGCTCGGGCCAGCGGGTCGACGTCGGAAAAGTCCTTGTCTTTGCGCGGATCGAGCAGTTCACCCATGGTCCGTACGTTAGGAATCGACACATGACGCACCTCGGCCGAGGCAATCGCCTGAATGAACTGGGACGTCAACAATGCATCGCGCTGCACGCTCTCGGTAATCACGAACCGGGTGGACACCGCCCCCAACGCCACCGCCACCGTGCCAATCACCGCCAGGCTGATGAGCGAAAACCAGCGCAGTAAATTGAACGGTGGCTTGCGCGAGCGCAGGTGAATATCACCCTCCTCGTACTGGAGTGTTTTAGTAAGCATGTCCATGGACGTATCCCGGCGATTCCCCTATAGGGTTATAGCCCACTCATGGCCGTTTGCCTGACGTTGGGTCTTGTCCCTCCACTTCCCCTTATCCCCATCTACCCCCAATGCTGGGGACAGTGGCCCGTTCCCAAAACCCGCAATCTGAAGCCGTTAGTGCGTGACACGCCCTGACTCGGGCCTCTGCCGGCCGTAATTCGCCGGTTGGTATGGAAGTTGCCGAACGACCTCTCAACTGACCCGTCTCCATGGGCAGGCATTTTGATAGAGGGCTTAACTCATGCACCCTTTACTGTCCAAAACCGCGGCCGCCCTGGTCGTTAGCGCACTGGCCCAAAGCGTCGCACAAGCGGCGCTTTTTGCCGTAGACCCCGGCCCCTATGTACCCGCCAACGGCTCGTTCGCCGCCTGGTATCAGGATACTCACGGTCGAACCCTCGACCTTTGCCTGTCCAAGGCCGTCAGCTCGCGAGTGCCCAGCGCACCGGGCGCGCCGTCGTACATGTGCAATTTGCTGCCGGCTCCCGGGGTTTTCGACGACACACAACCGCTCGTCTTCCCGACCAACTTCCCCGATGAGGCGTTCTGGTTCACCGGCGACGGCACCATCGTCGACGCAGCCCGAGGTATCGACCTGACCTATGTCAGCGCCGTTGAAGCCGCCTTCAGCGGTGGCGACCCCGTCGAAGGTGACCAGATCAGCTTCGCCCGCATACGCATGCGTATCGATATACCGACCGCGGGCACCTACGTCATTACCCACCCCTACGGCGTCGATGTCTTCAACGTCGACACTCCAGGCCGGAGGGCGATCAACATGACCCGAGACATCGGCATTGGCGTGCCGAAGACCTACGACGGCGCGCTCAAAGGTGACATTGGACCGTTCCTGCGCAGCGTCAACGGGCCCTACACCGAAACCAATCCGATCACCGGCTCAGCCGAGCAATTCGTCGGCGATCCGAACGTGGTGGAAGCCTTCACCGGCAGCCCTTTCAATACCAACTACATCCGCATTGAAGGACCCAACGGGCTGGATTTGCGCACTACGGTGATGGCCATCTCCGGCAAGTTGTCGACCGTGGCCCGGCCGACACCCATGATCGCCCAGCGCAGCACCTACTCGCGTAAACCCGGCGCCAGCGCTCCGGTGGCCCAGCAAGACGTGTTCGTCCTGGCCCCGCCGCCACCGGCCAAAGTGACCCTGGACAGCAACAACCCCCTGTTGAACTTTTCCGAGGCCGACACCACCGGCAACTGGTACGCGCAGTCTTCGACCAACCCGAGCTTGCCGAGCACTTTGCAAGTGACCGCCGACAACCACCTGGCCATCGCTGGCAGCACGCCGACCACCTTACCCATGCCCCTGACTGACATGGTGGTGATTTCACGTGTCGAGTACAGCCTCAGCACCGGGCAAATAACGGTCGTGGCCTCGACCAGCGACGAAACTTCGCCACCGGTGCTCACTGCCACCTCTGGCACGGGTGTCGCCATCGGCGCCCTCAGTGGCGACGGCGCGGTGAAAAGCCTGGCCACCGGCATCTCACCTATTCCGCCGGCCAAAGTTCGGGTGACGTCATCCAATGGCGGCAGCGATACCGAAGAAGTGGTCATCGTGCAATGAACGCTCACATGCCCAGATCCTCATCAGGAGGCATCATGAACAATTGGCCACGCCTGGCACTTAACGCCTTGGGACTGACTCTATCGCTGTCCGGCAGTGCTTACGCGCAACTCGCTGCCGTCGACCCAGGTCCTTATACCTTTGCCTCGGGGAAATTCCCGATCTGGTATCAGGACAACAATCTGCTGTCGATGGAACTGTGCCAATCCCGAGCCACCAGTTCGCGGGTACCGGCTGCCACGCCACCGGCCTACATGTGCACCCTGCTGCCGGCACCGGGCATTTTCGACGACACCCTGCCGATGGTGTTCCCGGATAACTGGCCAGACGAAGCCTTCTGGTTCCTCGCCGGGACGAACATTCCCAACAATGCCGCTGGCTATGGAATGGACGCCTACGTGGCCGGGATAGAAGCAGCTTTTGCCGGCGGGAATCCGCTCGATGGCGATCAAATCAGCTTTGCGCGGATTCGCATGCGGATCAATGTGCCCGTCGCCGGGACCTACACCATCACTCACCCTTATGGCGTGGAAACGGTCAACGTCACCACCCCCGGTCGTCGCGCAATCAACCTCACCAGAGACATCGGCGTCGGTGTGCCGGGAGTTTTCAACGGGGCATTGAACGGTGCTATCGGACCCTTCCTGCGCAGCGTCAACGGCCCCTACACCGAAGTGAACCCGGACACCGGCGCGATCGAAACCTTCGTCGGCGACCCGAACCTCACCGAACAAGTCACCGGCAGCCCCAACAACACCAACTTTGTGCGCATCCAGGGCCCGGCCGGGACGATCGAGAGCAACCTGTTCACACTGGCCGGCAAAGTCCTCGACAATCGTGCGCAAACCCATATAGACCTTAGCCGTGCAACCTACCGCCGCACTGCCTCGGGCACCGGTACCAGCACCCGGGTCGAAGTCTTTGGCAAAGCGGACAACAGCTCTACCTTGTGCTTCCGCGAAACCGTCGCCCTTGTGCCAGGCCCACCGCCTACGCCATGCCTGACCAACATGGTGGGTGACGGCACAGGGTTGTACTTCGGCCAGCGTCTGTTCAGCGGCCTCGTGCCTCCGGTCGTGGTGCTCACCGCCACCAACCCGGCCGGTACCACTCGCCCTACGGCGGTATCGAGCAAGCTCACTGACGTGGTGAAAATCCAGACTGCTCACTACAACTGGAGCAATCACAGCCTGCTGATCGAGGCGACCTCCACTGACGAAGTGGCAGTGCCAGACATGGTCGCGCAGGGTTACGGACGTCTGTCGAAATCCGGCACCTTGCAACGCCTGACCATCGCCGACCTGACTCAGCCACCGGCCAGCGTCACGGTCAAATCCGCGGCGGGCGGCAGCGATACCGAGCTCGTCGTAGTTGTCGGGACCGCACCGGATACCGGCGAGAACCAGGCGCCGATGACCGTTGCCGATACCGGCAGCACCAGCTTCGGGGTGCCCATCACCCTCAACCTGTTGGCCAACGACAGTGACCCGGACGGCAACACGCCACTGAGCATTACCGCGCTGACCCAACCGGCCGCCGGCCAAGGCACGGTGGCATTGAACGGAGCGGCATCGGTGGTCTATACCCCGCCCGCCGTGGTCAATGCACCGCTGACCACGACCTTCACCTACAAGGCTCAAGACGTCAAAGGCCTGGCCTCGACCGCTGCGGCGACCGTGACCATTACCGTTGCGCCTAACCAGTCTCCGGCGGCGGTCGCCGACAGCATCGCAACCCTGGGCGTGGCGGTTCCGATCAACGTGCTGGCCAACGACACCGATCCGGAAGGCAACGTGCCTCTGGCCGTCGCCAGTTTCACCCAACCACCGGCAGGTCGCGGCACCGTCAGCAGCAACGGCACGGTGATCACCTACACCCCACCGGCCACGGTCACGACGGCCTTCACCACGACCTTCACCTACATCGCCCGGGACAGCTTCGGCGCCCTGTCGACGTCACCGGCCACGGTCACGGTGCAAGTCTCGCCAAGGCCTGCTGCGGAAACTTTTGCGGTGACCACGGCAACGGTGTCGGCCCGCTCCAATAACCGCTTCACCTGGGACTTTGCGGGCACCTCATCGGTGACCACCGGTAACACCATCACCGTGCAGGTCACCACCCCGACCGGGCTGGTAACCCTGGGCACCACCACGGTGCCGGTGACCGGGCGCTGGCGGTTGACGGTGAGCAACAGCACCACGGTGATTCCGTCGGCTAATCCGACGGCGACCATCCGCTCGTCCCAGGGCACCGTGCGCACGGTGTCGGTGATCTCCAACTGAGCCCTTGCCCCACCCGCCGATTCGGTGGGTGGGGCCGGCCTCTTCCTAAAGGACGCCGCCATGAAAACGTCGACCGCCGCCCTGCTCTGCCTGCTTCTGCTCTGCAGCAGTGCGGGCGTGCGCGCCGACGATTTGATGGAGAACGACGACCTGGCCCCCGGCGCCGACCTCGGCGAGTTACCACCACCGATTGGCCAGCAAGCACTGATCGATCAGAACGGCCAGGCCAACGTTGCGCTGCTGCAACAGAACGGCCAGTCGCTGCTCGGTCGCATCGTCCAGTCGGGCAGTAATCAGGAAGCCTACATCCTGCAACAAGGCAGCGACCTGATGGCAATGATCACCCAGCAAGGTTCCGGCAACGCCGCCTCGATCACTCAGACCGGCAGCCACAACCGCGCGCAGATTTCCCAGAACGGCAACAACAACGACGCCAGCATCGACCAGGCCGGTACGGGGCTTTCAAGCGCCGTGACCCAGTCCGGAAATGGCATGAGCGTTTCGGTCAAACAATACCGCTAAAGCACTGCACCATTTGGAGGTTTCATCATGTTTAAACTGACGCCCCTCACCGCCGCCATCCTGGTCATTGTCAGTGCCCAGGCGATGGCCGACGACAGCGTTTCCACCCAGGACCAGCTCGGTACCGCCAACGTCGCTGATGTGAAACAGACCGCGGCTCCATTCAGTACCGCCACCCAGCAACAACTTGGCCAGGGCAACGATGCCGCGGCAGTGCAAGACAACGCCACGGGCACCATCACCCAAGATCAACTCGGCGACTACAACGCCGGTTACGCCGAGCAACTGTTCGAGAACGGCAGCACCATCACCCAACGACAGGTCGGCAGCGGCAACTCCAGCCATGCCAGCCAGTCGATCGGCATGGGCGGCAACGAAGCGCTGCAACAACAGCAAGGCACCGGCAACTTCTCGTTCATTTATCAGGACAGTCAGGAAGGCACCTCCGGTCAAACCTTCCAGTTTGGTGACAGCAACGAGGCCAATATCGAACAGATCCAACTGGGCACTGCCAACGCAGCAGTGATCATCCAGTACGGCACCGCCAACTACGCCACCGCCGAACAGATCGCCCACATGGGTGGCCAGATCAATCTCAACCAGGCGGGCGAAGGCAACTACGCCTATGGCGACCAGCGCGATGGCAACGGCGGCACCGTGACCATCAACCAGTTCGGCGACTTCAACGGCGCCGAAGTCTGGCAAGGCGGGCAAACCGCCAGCGAGGCCACCGTCAACCAGTACGGGCAAACCAACGAGACCGTGGTCGACCAAAGCTTCGGCGAAAACAACAATGCCCAGGTCCTGCAAGTCGGCGACGTCAACGCGATCTATGCCGACCAGTTCGACTCCGTCGGCTCGGTCCTGGCGCTCTATCAACAAGGCACCGGCAACGTGCACTTCACCTATCAGAGCGGCGACAGCCATGTGCTGAACGCCACCTCCGTGGGGACTGAAAACAAGGTCTACGCCAGCGACTGGAAAGGCCCGCAACTGGGCGGCCAATTCGGCAGCAGCCAGCGCGCAACCATTACCCAGGCCGGCAACAACAACACCGCCAGCTTCAAACAAGACGGCGTCGGCCACATCATGACCACCAGCCAGACGGGCACCGGCAACAAAACCACGGTCAAACAGGCTGAAAATTACAACGAGCTGTACTTCGACCAGAACGGCAGCGACAACATCCTCATCGCCGACCAGCGCGGCACCACCAACCTGGCCCAGGGCACTAGCACCGGCATCGGCAACACCACCAACTTCGACCAGTCCGGCACCATGAACGTGGCCTACGTCACTCAGGGCGGCACCGGCAACATCGCCAGCGTCACTCAGAGTGGCATGACCCAGACTGCGACCGTGCAGCAGTTGGGTGCTGACAACAAGGCGACTGTGCTGCAGCAATAATCGCGCTGCATAAAAAACCGCGGCCCTTGGAGGGTCGCGGTTTTTTGCCTGTCCCGGTTGATCGTTCTCACGCTCTGCGTGGGAATGATCGATGGTACGGCTTACGCCTGCGGATCGATGTTATCCAGCGCCCGATTCACCGCCAGGTCGGCCAGCATGATGACCTGCTGGATGCCCAATAACATGCTGCGCTGTGGCCCCTCCACAAACACCGCGAAATCACTGGCCATGACACTCGCCGAAGCCAGCGATTCACAGGCGTGTGCCAACAGGCTTTCGGTGTCGATGTCCGGGGCGATGACGAACATCGTCCTCGGTTTGCGCTCGGGTATGTCTTCGTGGGGATTGAGGTAATGGTCGAGGGCGCGGTCGGCGGCTTCGTGGAGTTTTTTTGAATCGGGTGACGCGTAGGGGGAAACGGTGTCGGTTCCTGGGGGATTGGGTGTGGCTTTGAACATGGTGAAGCTCCTTTGGAAAATAGCGCCACCAGAACCTGTCGCTAAACAAGTAAGGGTGGCGACTGTATGCAGGTTAGCGAACCGGCCAAAGGCACCCGGTAGACCCGAAGATCTCCCGCATACAGCCACCATAACGTAATTGCAGACATCAAAAGTCAGCAAGAAAGTCTGGAACGCTGATGCACTTTGAATAGTCCGGGTCGCTAAACCCGGCCGCTGAATTCAGCGGCCCGGAAACGATAAAGACCAGATACAAAGCGTACAAGCCGGCGGATTCTGGCGTAGTCGTAGGCAACGGCGCAAGGATCTGTAGCTTTCAGGAAGTAACGCTAAACGCCATTAAACACGCCCCTCGAATCAGCACATATTCCCTGTTGGACTGGGTCCATCTGCAAGAGACTGGTCGGCTGTCAGGCCGCAATCGCAGGCAGGCCAATAACCTACTGACAAACCACCCTCCCCCAAACACCGAGAAAAATTCGGACTTCCCCTACAAGCCAAACCGAATCCCCCGGCATCCACCATTGAGCCCTATCGCCAAAGTGCCCCGTTTCCAAGGACCGGGCACAAAGCGTGACCAAACTCATCCCCCAACACCAACTCGCCGGCCAGAGCGGCCAAGTACTCGACAACCATCAAGCTGCCGATGCGCTTCGTCAGGCCCTGAACTACCCATACGACTTACAAGGCTTCGACGACCTGCTGAATGCCGTGGGCGCCAACCGCTCCAACTACATGCAAACCGCCCACCAGCAAAAACTGATTCAGGCCGTGAGCAACGGCGTTTGGGCGATAGTCACACCTCGCGTCAATACGGATAACGGAGGCGGATCATGGAACGGTTTCAAAACCAAACCCGCCCCCCCCGGCGCAACATCTGGTCGAAGATCACGCCTTCACGCAGCCCAACCGGCCGAGTCGGGCTTTCATATTGTTGAAAAGGCCATGAGTCTTGAGTCGTCGGAACGCTCACTTTACGAGAGTTCGCCAAGCGATGCGTTACGTCGCGAATTTCGTTCGCTCAATCGCCATCTCGGCGAAAGGGTGAAACCGGGGCAAATGGTGATCTTCAGCGATCCACGGCACTACATGTGCCGGCGTGAAGAGGCGCAGATGATGATTGCTGCCGAGAAGGTCAACGAGGCGCTCAAGGATCTGAGTGATGAAGAGGCTTCGTTTATGGTTGAACACCATGAGGTTATAGAACCGTTTCTAGGTATCTCTTCAGGTGGACTAGGCGTGGCGTCGTTTATGGTCGGTCGTCACTGGAAGACCTCGGAGACACTCTCAAAGAATTGGAGCGCTTACATCAAGAGCAGTACCGACAACATCGTCATCTTCATTCACCAGAGTTTTTTGCTCGACGCAAACGCCTGATGGCGAAACTGGACGCCGGTTTCGGGCCTTTGGTGCGTAAGGGACTCGGGCTCGCAGATCATCCTAAGCTCAAAAGAGCGTTGGGGCTTTCGTCTCGCAAAACTATTCATCATTGGAACAAAGCAGGTTCTCCAACGCAGTTACCGGGTTACGCAACGAACATCTCGGCAGTCTCTCAAGCCGCTAAATATATGAAGGTAGGTGGTTACGTGGCGATTGCTCTGGGTGCAGGTTCAGCCGCAATGAAAATTAGCGAGACTTGCCGCAGTGGGCGCGAAGAGGAATGTCGTCAGGTGAAGTTTGTGGAGGGCTCGAAATTGTCTGGCAACGTTTTGGGTGGCATAGCGGCAGGCCGACTGGCCCCGATGGTTGCCCCTGCAACATGTGCAGCCATTGGCGCTGGAACGGCAGGGCTAGGTGGACTCGTTTGTATGTTGGTGGTGAGTGGGGCTGTGATCGCCGGTACTGCAGACGGGGGGGCAGTTCTCGGTGAAGTTGCCGGCGAAATGCTTTATCAGGTTACCGCTCCATGAGTCGGCATGACTGGGCGTTTTTGGCATCTTGTTTACTTTGGGCGGCAGTGATGTTGGTGAACACAGCGGTATCGGTATACGCCGCCTACGTCAAAGCGGAGGAATGCCAGGCGCACTTTGTGAAATCGAATCTGGTCGAGCAATACCGATTTAAACCGTCCGGCAGTTTCTTGAGCCGGCTAGGAAGTATGGGAATGGTCTATTCCCTATTGGTATTCAAGTATCAGCGCCGTTTAGATCCCGTCTCAATTGAAGAAGTGAAGACGTTTCCTGCACATCTGCGGCCTTGGATCGTAATTCCTGGTCATATCAATCTATTCTGCGTTGTCTGGATGTTTGCAATGTGTGGTTGGGCCAGATACACGGGCCTGGTTTAGCCGAGCCTAGGTGAGGGAACTGACCGAGGTGTTTAAAAGAAATTTAACGACCTGCAATTACGAATCGAATTCAGGTTTTGAAAAGCACAAGATCAACTCCCTCTCCCTCTCCCCCTCGCCCCTATGGGCCGGTCCGACGTTTCGGGAGGGATCGACGGGCGGCGTTCCGATGAGGGGTGGATTTAAAGCACAACACAAACCCACAGCCGTAATCCACCACTCAACAGGCCGAGCGTTAGCTCGCCTGCAGCTCTTGATCTTGATCTGCCCGCCCCTTCGGGAGGCTGAGTGGAGGTGTTCATCTGGGGGCAGGCGCGCAGCGCCGTTCGACGCAGTCGAACACATCGAGAGGAGGTTGAAGCGAAGCCAACCGGAGGCGATGCCCCCAGATGAATGCCGGAACGAAGGAACGCCGAGCCTAAGCGAGGGGCCGGACGCTGGGGCGAAGCCTTTTGGTTCCTTTTTGGCGTTTGAAAAAGGGACTCGCTGTAAAAGCGAAACCATTAGCGGCCGTTACCGCAGAAATGGATATGTACACCTGAAAGAAATAGGTCGGCAATCAGGTCGCCATCGCAGGCAAGCCAGCTCTCACAGTTTGGTCAGGTTACATCTGCCAGAGCTTGGTCGGCTATCAGGCCGCCAAGATCAAAAGATCAAAAGATCAAAAACCAGGTCGGCCCGAAGGCCGCCTCGGTTCACTCTTCCTCACCCTCAGGCACAACCTTGTTCTGAGCCAGGTAGCGGTCAAGCGTCGCATTGTTGTCAGCCGAAGAATTATCCCCCGCCACCTGCCACAAATTCCGCTCAATCCCCTGCGCCAGCAAATGCCCAACGGCCGCCTCGATCGCCGACAACACACACAACTGCGCCGGTTCGTTCGTGGTGTACCCCACCTCAGCCTCCAGCAACTTCTTGAACTCGATAAACTTGAACACCCCGGCACTGCGCCCAACAGAGTAGATAGTCTTGCTCGTCATCACATTGGCCAACACCTGCCCACTGCGCACATCCACGGCACGAAGGTTCACCGACACCTGATCCACCCGATACTCCCGGGAAATGTCGATCCCCAGATACCGCGCCCCTTCCCCGCCACTGCGCACGTTGGTGTCATAGGCAATAATCCCGCCCTCCAGCATCAAATTGGCAGCCTGCAACGGCGGCAACTCGCCCTGGATATTCACCGGCGTATTGGGCTTTTTCTGCGAGGCGCGAATGATCTTGCGTTCGGTCAACAGGTTCTGCAGCCCTTCCCGTTCCAGCACCACAAACCAGCCACTGGCCTGCAACGCATCCATCAACATGCTGGCCGCGCCCTGGGTCACGCTGGTGGAAAACGAACTGGCCGGGGTCGGTTTGTACTGCCCGGTCTGATCCCGGAAGCCATACACCACCGCCATCAACCGGCCCTTGGGTCGTGGCATGTTCAGCAAGTCGTAATAGGTCGACGCCCGAGGTGTCAGGGTCGGTGATTCGGTGTCCTGCTCGGCCCCCATCGGCTCGCGCAAACTGCACCCTTGTAATGCCGCCAACATCAGTCCTAGCGCAATTATTTTTTTCATGTCCTTAACTCCCCATCGACCCAAATCCCCGTCAAGGGGCCAGGCCATTCACCTGGATTTCGGAAACTTCACCGGTCGCTCGGTCGGTCACTTCAATAGTCAGTGCGCCGGAGTCATCGATGACGTTCACAACAAAAGCGTCGGTGGTCAGGCTCCCGGCATTGCCCGCGGAGATGTTGTCCATCAACTGGCCTAGCAGTCGTGATTGCAGCTGGCTGGTGAAACGCTCCAGGGCCGAAGCGCCGGCCACGGATGCACGGTCCTTCAAGTCCGGGTCGTCGTAGTCGTTCTGCGCCTGGGCGTTGTTGAGCAACCAGGTCCCGTTCAACGGGTTGCCGCCAAACGACGGGTTGATGGGTGTGTAGACCAGCTCCGTGGCCTGGACCAGCCCACAGCTGCCCAACCCTAGTAACCACATGCCCGTGCGTTGCGAGAAAGCTCCAATGTTCATAGTTCGTCCCTCTCAAGGTCGGTGGTGTCCTGCAACAAGGCTTCCAGCTTGCGCTGGACGATCTGCACGCGGACGAGATCGGCAGCCTCATAGGCCTCGTCCTTCAACTCCACGGTGTTCGGCGGCAGGAAGCGCCGATAAACCAATCGTTGCTGATATTCCACGGTCACCAGGCTGCCCCAGCGTGCCGAAGGACGTTCGCGCACCACCAGGTTGAAGTCCATCGGGCTGGTGGCGCGCAGGCGTTCACTGAACGAGTAATAAAAGTCGTGGCCGATGTGCGAGATCGTGTCGTCGACGATAAAACCCAACATTTCGTCCTCTTCAGCGGCCGACACGAAGGACGTCATCAGCATCAGAACCAGGGCCGGTAGCCAGTGTCTGTTCATGGCATCACCGCCCCAACGCCTGAGGCGTTTTTGGAGGGGCCTTTCGGCGCGGACGCACCCTCGAGGAAGGCCTTCTCGGCGACGAACTGCCAGTCCTTGTAACTCGCCATGCCGGTGAAGTCCGACCATTGCGTGGGGAAATCCGCCTGCTTGAGCGGCGTGTCCGTGGAGGGGCTGTTGAGGCCGGTGATGCGCCCGTCGAAACCGCGCATCAGCGTCCATTCGCCACCCCCGATCGGGTCCGGGTACAGGTTGCGCAAGTGGTGTTTGGGCGACGGAAAACGCTCGTCCTGCAACAGGTCCGCCAGTTCTTTTGGGTACTGAGCCAGGCCAGGTGAACTGCGGTAGTAGCTGCGCAATGCCTGGGCATATTGAGTACCGACCCAGAGCAACTGGCGTTCACGATCACGGCGCGAGGCGGTGGACCACAACTCGCCAGCGCTGGCCAGGCCCAGGCCCATCAACATGATCAGAAACAGCACGCCCAGGTAAGTGAAACCGGCCTCGTTCGAAGGCTTACCACTCCGAATACAGGCTGCCATCACGCGCCCTCCCTATGGCTCCGCTTTTGATATCGGCGACCCCACCCGAGACGCCGTCAGGCGGCGCCACCAGCACCCAAAGGTCTTTGCGTTCAGCGATCGGGTCCATCGGCGGGTTACGCAGGTAACGCTGCTCGACCAGCTGCTCGATGGAATCGGGATAACGCCCGGTGTCGCCGTAGTAGTGATCCAGTGCTTCGCGCATGGCCGACAGGCTCTGGCGCAGCGTGGTCTCTTTCGAGACCTCGAGGCTGTTGAAATAACGTGGCAACGCGATGGTCATCAGGGTGGCGATGATTGCCATGACCACCATCAGTTCCAGCAGGGTAAACCCCTTTTCCCGACGCATAATCTCACCACTCCCGGTAGGCGATGCCGTTGAGACCTTTGCCGCGAGCCTTGGAGTAAACGTCAAAGACGTCTTCGCCTTCGCGCGGGTTTTGAGCCGTACTGTCGTAGGAGCGCACGCCCCAGCCACCGTCGTCGTCACGCTTGACCGGCGCCAGCGGGTCATGGGGCACGCGCCGTAAAAAGAAGAACTTGGCCCCCTTGGCGCTGCGTACATCACGCACACCGTCCACCAGCACTTGCAGGTTCGGCGGGTAGCCGCTGCTGTCCAGGGATTTCTCGATGTAGCCGGCGTCGAAAGCACGTTTGTAGGCGTCGATGGCATCGCGAATCTGGTACAGCGCTGCGCGCAGATCCTGCTCCTTGCCCCGGCGCACCACGGTCTCGGTCAGCGGCGCGGCCATGCCGGCCAGCAAGCCGATCAGGGCCAGCGTCACCACGACTTCGATCAGGGTAAAACCGCGTTGCGAGGCGTTCATGATCAAGGCTTCTCGACGACACCGTGGGTGGAGGCAACCGGAGCACTGAGGGTCTCTGAGCGAATCGCCGAGTCCATCCCGCGCTCCGGTGCCTGAATGTGCATGCTGGTTTCGGTACCGGTGGTGAACTCCATGTCCGACGGGCTCTGGTACGGTAGGTTGCGCACGATCCGCGGCGTGATCGACAGCACCAGCTCCGACTTGCCGACGGTGTCCTTGTTGCTGCCAAACAAGCGGCCCAGGCCGGGAATATCGCCAAGGCCGGGGATCTTGTTGCCGGTGGCGCCATGGTCGTTGCGCATCAGGCCGGCGAGGATCTGGGTTTCGCCGTCATGCAGACGCAAGGTGGTCTGGGCGTTGCGGGTATCGACCTGGACCGGAATGGTGCCCTGACGGGTCGGTTCCAGTGGCGTGGCGTTACTCACTTCCAGGGCAATTTTGATCGCCACTTCGTTGTTCAAATGCACGGTCGGCTGCACTTCGAGCTTCAGACCGACGTCCAGGTAGGTGACGCTTTCAGTGATCACCGGGCCTTGAGTCGAGGGCACCGAGGTGGCGCTGATGATCGGCACGCGCTGACCGATGTGGATGCGCGCCTGTTCGCGGTTGCTGACCCGAATCACCGGGCTGGCCAGGGTGTTGATGTCGTTGTCCTGGGCGTTGATCTTGGCCTGCGGCGACGGCGAGATGGAGATCCGGCTGGAGTTGATGCCTTTGAGTTGATCGAGCAGGGTCACGGCCGAGCCGTCGCTGTTGACCACGCCGAAGGTGTTCGGCCATTGCAGGCCAAGGTCGAGAATCCGCTGAGTCGCGACTTCCATCACCTCCACTTCCAGCACCACTTCAGGGTTGGACTGATCCTGCGATTGCAGGAGTTTTTCGGCCATGCGGATCGCGTCTTCAGAGTCGCGCATGGTCAGGGTATTGAGGCGTTCATCGACGAACACGTCGCGGGTCTTGAGCATGGTTTTGATCATGTTCAGCGCGGTGTTGGCATCGATGCTGGTCAGGTAGAAGGTGCGCATCACCAGCTCTTGGTAATCCTTGAGCTTCTGCGGCGAGTCCGGGTAGATCAGCAAGGTGTTTTCGTTCACCACCTTCTGGTGCAGCTGGTTCTGTTGCAGCAGCAATTCCACGGCGTCTTCGATGCGCACGTCACGCACGAAGATCGTGGCTTTCATGTCCGGGCGCAGGTCCTTGTCGAAGATGAAATTCAAACCGGCGACCTGCGACAGCACTTCGAAGATGGTTTTCAAGTTGGCGTCGCGAAATTCCAGGGTCACCGGACGGTCGAGACGGGTCCGCAGTTGTGGATACGCAATCACGTTGCGGCTTTGCACCAGGCGGACGTTGCTTTGCAGCTCCAGCGCCCCTTCATTTTTCGGGTCCAGATCGAGGATTTGTTTCACCTGACGGTCGGCACCGTAGATGTCGCCGCGACGCAGGTCGCCACGGGCCAATTCGAGTTTTTCATCCAGGCTGCGCATGTGATCGAGCTGACGCAGCGCGTCCTGGGCACGGCGGTTGTTCGGTTCGACGGTCAACACCCGGCCGTAATTCAGGCGGGCGGAAGCGAAATCACGCTGAGCGCGATCCATGTCGCCCTGGGTCAACAGCGCCGTCACTGCACGAGCACGGCTGCTGTTCAGGGCCAGGTGCAGCTCGGTGTTGCGAGGGTTTTCCTTCAGCCCTTCCTGGATGCGGGCCAAACCGGCTTCGTACTGTCCCGACTCCATCAGGTCGGTCGCCTCTTGCTTGGCGACCTGCGCGGAACTGCACGCGGCCAACCCTGCACAAAGGCAAAGGCTCAACAGCAAACGGGATCTGTTCATTGCGTGCTCCCCACAGACAAAGTCTGAGACAAATGCAGAGGCAGGTAGACAAAACTGAGTTCCACATCGGAAATCCCTTCTATCCGCCAGGTTTCGTCGATCACATCCCCCTTGCGTACGACGTATATTTTTTCGCCGTTCTGCAAAAACACTTGCAGGTCCGAACGGTCACTCAGCTTGCCAATGAACTGGAAAGGCATCGGTGGTGCGCTGGGGGCTTGCACGACCGGGGTCAGGTTGACGGGTTGTTCGGTGACAGTGGCAAGCTGCTGCGCAGCCTTCCAGTTGCGGGCGGCGAACAGGTCGCCAGCCGGGCCCAGGTCCTTGACTGCCGCCGCAGTTTTACCGGCTGCCGTGGCGGGCAGTGCACCGCGGATTTTGCTTTTAGCCGGGGTAGCCAGGGCGGCAACCGAAGCATCGCCCTCCTGCGACGACGTGAAATATTCAGGCAGCCAGGTCAGCGCCACCGCCATGCCGAAGAACGCCACCCAGCCCACTACGCGTTTGGTATTCATCATGACCTCGACAGGTAAAGGGTCATGCGGATCCGCCCGGTGAGGTCGGTGTCGGCGATTTTTTTACGCTGGAACTCCACGTCTTCCACCACCACCGCCGGCAACTGGCCGAGCAAGGCATGCAGGAAGCGCCGCAGTTGCGGGTAGCTGCCGCGCACCGGCAGCAGAATCTGATACCGGGCCAGGTGCGTCTTGGGGTCGACGCCCAGGGAATATTCACCACGCGCCAGGGTGATGTGTTCCTGGGCTGCCAGCGCGTAGATCTTGTCGATGGCCACGGTGGCCTGAGGCTGGGACGGCAACTTGCTGCGGAAATCGTCGAGCTGACGTTGCGGCACCACCGGAGCGGCAACCGTGCCGTCTTCGACGTTGGCCAGGTATTCGCCGGCTTCGCGAGTCTGCTGGCTGAGCGTTTGCAGCGACTGCCAGTCAGGCATCAGGCCGACCAGGCCATACACCAGCGCCAGCAGTAACATCGCCAGCCCTGCCAGGCCGGGAATGCCCAAGCCTTGCAGGTATTCGTGGACGATCAATCTAGGGATTTGCATCGCCAATCTCCCAGGTAGCCGACAGGTTGAATTGCACCGGGTGTTCCGGCACGTTCGCGACGATTTCGTGGCTGAGCAGCGACACATCGGACAGCTCGTCGCTGGCTTCGAGGCTGCGGTGGAAGTCGAGCATGGCTTCCAGGTCCCGCGCTTCGGCGCTGATTCGCACCTGGCCTTTGCGGGCATCCGGGGTCAGGGTCAATAAAGCAATGTCGTCCCGGGGCATGGCTTCGAGCATGGCGAACAGGCGCTCCCAAGGCCGGCGCAATTGCTGGGACACCTTGCGCATCTCGGCCAGGTTGTGCGCCTGTTCGCGAGCTTCGGCCGGGGTCAGGCTGACCTTGCTGCCGGTGTCGCCGGTGAGACCGCGCTGGGTGGTTTGCAAATGGCCTTGCTGTTGCGCGGCCTGTTCACTGAGGTGCTGCTGAACCAGCAAGCAGGTCAGCGTCAGCACCACGCCACCGGCCAGCAGGCTCCAGCCCAAAGGGCCCGAGCGGCGAGGCGGCTGGAAATCGAGCATCAGGGCGCGCATATCAGGCCACCGCGCGGGACATGACGTACAAGCCATCGCGTACGGATGTCCGGTCTTCTTCGAGGGTGCGCAAGTGCACGCCGGGTACGTCAGGGTGCGAGTCAATGCGCGCCGGCGCATGAAGATAAACGCTCAGCGGCCGGTCGCTGGTGGACGCCTGCAATTGGTTTTCACGACCGATCAATGCCGTCAGTGCGGCGTCGCTGTCGCTGCTGCCCACCGAACGCACCGATGTCCAGCGCCCTTCCCGGGCCAGCAGCAAGACGCTGCGCACCGGCTCGGCGACCACGAACAGGAAGTCGTCGGCGTCGAAGCTTTTATCGAAATGATTGAACGCCGCCATCAGGTACGGCTGCACCGAACGCAGGCGCAGGCCACGAGCAGCGACCTGCGTGCGCAGCTGCGTCAGCAAGTCTTGCGGCAGCGCGGTGGCGACCCGGTCGTAGCCCGCCGGTTCAGCCGACAGCACCATGCTCCAGGGTTGAGTCGGCACACCGTAAAGGTCTTCGAAACACAGTTGGGCAAAACCGAGCAATTCGGCAGGGCTGCTGATCTGTTCGCTCCAGGGCACCAGACAGAAGCGGCTGAAGTGCCCCGAGATCACCACACTCAATTCGTCACCGGGACGGGTGTGTTCGGCCAGCAGACGGTCGAGGGTTTCCAGCGCCACCGCCCAGGCATGGAAGCCTTCGTCGATAAAGCCGACGCTGCCCAGCCACAGGGTTCCACTGCCGCGGCGCTGGCCCAGACCGACACCACTGGCGCCGAGCACGGCGACAAAACGATCACGAGATAAAAGTGACACGATTGATCTCCTCGAGCGTGGTCCGCCCATTTGCAACCAGCTCCAGTGCCGACTCGCGCAACAGGCGTAAGCCACGGCTGCAAGCCAGGGCCTTGATTTTCGAAATGGGTTGGCGCTCGACGATCATTTGCCGCAGCTCGTCGTCGAGGTGCAGCAGTTCGGCAATCGCCGTACGCCCACGATACCCGGTGCCCCGGCAATGGCCGCAGCCCTTGCCGTGGACGAAGTGGTAGTGATCAACCTGTTGCGGATCGAGGCCCGAAGCGCGCAGTTCTTCGTCAGTCGGGTTGCTCGGCGCGCTGCAACTGGCGCAGACCAGTCGGATCAAGCGCTGGGCCAGCACGGCATTGAGGGCGGAGACGAGGCTGTAAGGGTCGATTTCCATCTGGGTGAAACGACCGATCACGTCGAACACGTTGTTGGCGTGAATGGTGGTGAACACCAGGTGCCCGGTGAGCGCCGATTGCACGGCGATCTGTGCGGTGTCGGGGTCGCGGATTTCACCGACCATGATTTTGTCCGGGTCATGGCGCAGGATCGAACGCAAACCACGAGCGAAGGTCAGGCCTTTCTTTTCGTTGACCGGGATTTGCAGCACGCCCGGCAATTGGTATTCCACCGGGTCTTCAATGGTGATGATCTTTTCCACGCCGTGGTTGATCTCGGTGATCATCGCGTACAGCGTGGTGGTTTTGCCGCTACCGGTGGGGCCGGTCACCAGCACCATGCCGTAAGGTTCGGCCGCCAGCCGACGCAGATGGCGCAGGGTTTCGTCTTCGAAGCCCAGGGCTTGCAACTGCACGCCGCAGACCTTGTCGGCCAGGTCCTGTTTGTCGAGGACCCGCAACACTGCGTCTTCACCGAAAATGCTCGGCATGATCGAGACCCGAAAGTCGATCTGCCGGCCGCTGATGCCGATCTTGAAGCGACCGTCCTGGGGCACGCGCTTTTCGCCGATGTCCAGTTCGGCCATGACCTTGACCCGGGAAATCACTTGCTCGGCGAATTCGCTGCCCTGGATTTTGCTGATGTTGTTCAGCACACCATCGATCCGGTACTTGATCACCAGGCCGCTGCCGGTGGTGCCCAGATGGATATCGCTGGCGTGCATTTTCAGCGCGTCGTAGAGGGTCGAGTTGACCAGTTTGACCACCACGCTGGCGTCTTCGCTGATGCTGGTCAGGGACAGGCTTTGCAGGGTATCGATTTCGATATTGGCGTCGGCCTGGGCGTTGAGCGATTCCACGGCGTGGAAGCTCTCTTCGTGGCGTGCCAGGTAGGCCTTCAGGTCGTCGGCATGCACCAGGTACAGCGACGCGCCGTGCAGGCAGTCGTCGATCCAGGCCAGGCGAGTCGTGTCGAACGGGTCGGCAAACACACCAATGACCGCATCGTCGTGACGCAGCAGGATGAATTCGCGCTTGAGGCATTGGGCCAGGGTGACCCGATCGAACACCGGGGTGGCCTGAAACAAGGCGTCGGTGTCGAGCACCGGATAATACAGGGTAGCGCCCAGGCACTGGATGAAAGGCATGGGGGCCAGTTCGCACAACACCCCGAGGGCTTCCAGGATACGTTCGCCGGAACGGGTGGCCCTGGCCCGGGCCTGGGCCAGTTGTTCACTGGAAAATCGAGACGGTACACAGTCCAACAGCGCCGGTTCGACGGCAAGGGATAGACGGTCCATGGCATGCTCTCCAACGCCGGGGGCTTTGAGCCCTGTCGACGCGGCAGGCCATTGCGGCGGATGCCGGAACGTCTTGTCGCGCCACTACTCCCCGGTGAGCAATTGTTCGTCGTCTGGTGCCATGGAGGTCGATAGACTTCGTCGACGATCTGCCAGCACCCAACTGCCGTCGTACAACTGCAGCGGGAAACTCTCGGTCCTGCTCTGGCGTCGTTCGACGAATCCCTCGGACATGCTCGCTCTGGGTCCGCGCTCCATCCCCAGAAGGTCGCAGACCGCTCGGGCCAATTCCGCCAATGGAAACGGTTTGAACAGGATATGGCTGACGCCCAGTTGCCGGGCCCGCTCACAGACTTCAGCGGTTGGGTGCCCGGTAATCAGCACAAAATGACACTTCCTGTTCTGGCGGACAGCATCGAGCACCTCAAAGCCTTCCATGTCGGGCAAGCGGTAATCGAACACCATCACATCGGGTAAAAAGCGTTCGGCTTCACCGATTGCAGATTCACCGTTGTGAGCTATCCGGACTTCCAGCGCTTGCGCCTGCAGGTAACCCTGAAGGTTTTCCGCCAGCAGCTGTTCGTCTTCGACAACCAGTACTTTGTTTAACAAGGTCGACTCCTTGAAACCGCAGGTCCGATGTTCCAGCCCTGGGAGTACGCGCCTTCAATGGGGCTAACGCACACTTCATGCCAGGCTGAGCGCCGGTTTTTTTACCGTTGCACGTCTTTGATTTTCATGAAAAAACCATTTCGTCCAGAATCTCCATCCCCCAAAGGCGGGGAAGCGCTCGGATATCCCTGGAAGCTTTCCCCCACTATTGGGGGGGAACCTTCAATCATCGTCAATCCGTTCGATTCGATTGCTTGATCGCAGCTGCGCGAGCACCTGTAGACGAGCTTGAGCCTGTTGCTGTCGGGCAAGGTAAGCCCTGACCATTTCAAGCCCTTGCACCTCTGAGACATCGGTCGCCTCCAAGTGGTTCTGTAGGTAGATTAAATGCCAGCCCAGCGGTGTTCGCACCGGTGTACTGACAGCCCCCGGTGCCAGGGCAAAGGCCACTGCTTCGAATTCCGGCATCATCCGCCCGCGAGGGAAATAGCCCAGATCACCGCCCTCGCTCGCAGAAGCGTCTTCGGAACCGGCCCGGGCCACGCTGGCAAAGTCCTCACCCTGACTGATTTTCACCTGCATCTCCTCTAAGCGTAGCCGGGCTGCTTCGACTGTGGCGGAATCAGCGCCTTGAGACACTTTGATCAGAATGTGCCGTGCCTGGATTTCTTCCGGCCGGCTCATCTCGGCGCGATGCTCGTCATAGAACGCGCGGACCTGTTTTTCGTCTGGCCCGGCGACCTTGGCGAGGTCGGCAAACACCTGCTGGGCCGCAAGTTCGCGGCGGGTGTACTCGGTATACGCGGCCTCGTCGAAACCGGCGTCTTCCATGCGCCGGGTGAACACGTCGGCACCGCCCATGGCTTGCCGGGTCTGATCGACCTGGCTTTGCACCACCTCGTCACTGATCACCACCCCGCGCTTGACGGCTTCCTGCCACAGCAATTCTTTGTCAATCAAGGCCCTCAGTGCCGCCTGACGCAATTGCTTGTAGGCCTTGGGATTGCGGAGGCTGCCCAGCGCCCGGCCCTGGTCCTCCAGGTACTCGGCGAAATAGCGCTCCAGGCGGAACTCGGAAATTTCCTCGCCATTGACCCGCGCGGCGGCCGGGCCATCGCTACAGAACGCCACGGGAACCCACATCGTGAGCAGGAGCAGCAGAGTCTTGAACGTCATGATCGAGACCTCCAGTCAGGGTGTAGCAGCAATAGGTTTGTAGGGTGCGACCAGATAAAAGCGCTGGTCGGGCAAGTCCACGGTGACGATATGCGCGCCACTCAAGCCCAGGCGGCGGCCCGGGCCGAAGCTGATCGGCGGGGTCAGCCCGGTATCGAAGTCGCGCAGGCCTTCCAGCGCACTGATGAGTTTCTCGCGGCTGGCGTCGCGCCCGGCCTGTTTCATGCCTTCGCTGAGCAGCAACATCGAACTGAACGCGCCGACTTGCAGCACTGCATGCTGACCGCCGAGCCCCTGGTGCTTGCGCAATTGGGTCAGGGCCAGGCGTCCGGCCAGCGTCCAGTCACTGGGTACGAACGGATAAGCCAGAAACACCCGCCGGGAAAAAGCACTGGGCACCTGCAACAGATCACCCGCCACCTGGTTCGACGCGGCGAACAGGTAAGGCACTTGCCCCGCCTCCTGCAAGCGCTCGGCGAGGCGACTGAAACCGCCGCCGCTGCCCAGGTAAAACACCGAACGCGAGCCCAGTGGCAGTTCATCCTGCGCCGAGTCGTAGGTTTTCAGACTGACCTTTTGCCAGGCGTGATCTTGCAGGTACTGGCTGAGGTTCTGCGCTGCCAGCCGTTGACTCGGCTCGTCCGGATAGAGGATCAGCGTCGGTCCCTGGAGCACCCGCAAATTGTCGGTGGCGTAATCGGCCAGGGCGATCAGTTGCTCGCGCAAACCCGGCAGCGGCTCGAAAATCTGCCGACTGGCCTGCGCCGTGCCCAGCAACGACAACGGTCCGATCAGCGGAATGCCGGCCCGCTCCAGGCGCGCGGCCAAGTCCAGTGCCGGTGCCAGTGCCAGCGGCGCGATCAGGGCGAACACCTGTTCCTGCTCGATCAACTGATCCAGCGCCTGCTCGGCACTGGCTCGGTCCGGGCCCGGATCGACGATGGTCAGGCGCAACTGCCGGCCATGAACCCCGCCCGCTTCGTTGATTCGCGCGACGCTGCCCTTGAGCACCGCCGCCACCGTGGCACCCTCCTCGCTCAACGGTCCCTGGCGTGGCAACAACGTGCCCAGGTGCAGACTGTCGGGGGTCAGGCCGGGGTCGCGGTCATCGGCCACGCGTTTGAGGTAGGCCGTGAGGTTGCGCTGATCATTCGTCGACAGGACGAATCGCGGCATCGCCGGATCGAGCCGATTGTTGCCCGGATCACGCCCTTCCTGAATGGCACGCGCCAACGTACCTTCGGTATACGCCGGGTAATGACGGCCATTGATTTGCTGCTGACCGTAAGTGCTGGTGAGCCGCGACCAGCTGAGATCCGGCGGTCGCACCCCGCCTTCGGGCCGCCCGAGGCCATCGGCGCCGTGGCAGTTGGCGCACGGCAGGCTGGTGGCCGGCAACAGTATGTCCGCCGCCCCGACCCGCGCCATGATCGGCTCGCCAGTGCCGGACACACCCTCGCGATACAGCCGTTTACCGGCGCTTTCGTTGGGGCTCAGCGGCAACGCTTCGGCGGCGAAATGGAGACCGCTGAGCAGTAACAGGCCGAGGATGAGTGAGGTTTTCATGGCGCAGGCTCAACGGCCGGCCACAGGCATTGTCAGCAATTGCAAGCGCTGGGCAATGGCGGCGGCCGGGGCATCGGGACGGATTTTGCTCCAGCGTTTGTTGGCCACGTCACCCACGATCAGTTGTGTTGAATGCTGCTCGGGGGTCGGCACGATCTGGCCGATGCGCCCCAGTACCAGGTCCATCTGCGCCTTGTCGCCAGTAAGAAAAAGCCAGTGGGGACCATCGACGCCCTGCTTCAAGGTGTAAGCCTTGAGTACCGCCGGGGTGTCCCGCAGCGGATCACTGGTAAGGGAGATAAAAGTGATGCCGTCAGCCTTGTCGCCCAGCACCTCACGCACTTCCTTGAGCTTGCGGGTGATCAGCGGGCAGGCATCGTTGCAACTCGTGAAAATCACATTGAGCAGCACCACGCGGTTCTGCAGCGCGTCGCTGTAGAACCGCAGGGTCTCGCCGTTCTGGTCCTGCAACGGCGTGTCGGTGAACCAGGTTTTTGCATCGCGCGTGCCGCTGGCTGGCGGTGCGGCAACGGCGGCCACCGCCGGTGCTGGCTCTTCGTGCCCTTCGTGGGCGAGCGCCAGCGAACTGAACATGCAAAAGCAAACCGTCAGGGTGATCCAGTCGAGGGCTCTCATGGCTTCTGCTCCATCGCGATGGCCGTGTGCTTGGCGTGGACGTTGCGCTGACCGCTGAGTTTCTCCACTTCACGGGCCAGCACCTTCGGGTCGGTGAAGCCGTAGTAGCGGGTCCAGTGGCGGCTGTTGCCATCCCCCACCAGAATCAATGGCTGATGGCTTTTGAAGTCCCCGCTGAAGGCGCCCAGTCCCTTGAGGGTTTCGTTGATCGACTGCGAGCTGCCGGTCAGCCAGCTCCAGCCCGGGCCGTTCTGGAAGTTGCGGGCGTAGTCGTTCAGGCGTTTGGCGTCATCGCGCTGCGGGTCGATGCTGATCGACACCAGCTGCACCTCGCTGCCGACCCGGGCACCCAGCTGTTTTTGCACCTTGCCCATGATCGACGACACCACCGGGCAAACCGTGGTGCAACGGGTGTAGATGAAGCTCATGACCACGATCTTGTTGGTGACCAGGTCTTTTTCCAGGCGCACTGGTTTGCCGTTCTGGTCCACCAGCGCCACATCGGCGAACTTGACCTGGGCGCTTTCCGAACGGGCGCTTTTGGCCGGCATTTCGTGACCGGCGTGCTCATCCGGCGAGTGGGCCAGGGCTTGACCGATGCCGGCGGCCAACAGGCAGAACGTCAGCAATCCACGGTGTGCGAATCGGTTCATGTCGAACTCCTTTTAGTGGGCATCGCCGGGCAGGACCCGAACGCTGGCAAAAGTCTTGTCGTCGAAACTCGCGCCCAGCGACGCCGCGCGCACGTGCAGGTACCAGGCGCCGTTCTGGTCGAGGGTCACCGGGGCTTCATAAACGCCGTCGCCCACTTCCAGCGCGGCAACTTGCCGGGCCCGGGACGTCGGGGCCCGGAAGTAGCGCACCTGAACGTCCTTGACCCCGCTGCGCTGGACCTTCTGTTTGCCCTGAACGATGCGAAAGCGCACCACGTAAGGACTACCAAGGGCGGCCGTGGACTTGTCGAGCATGAACTCCACCTTTGGCACACCCGGGTGCTGGCTGAGGTTTTTATCCGGCTCAACCAATGCCGTGAAGCAATGGATGATGTTCGGCTGGTTCAGCAGGAAGGCCACGTCGAAACGTCCGGCGGTGGGCAGTTTGATCCGGGCGCTGTACAGCCCCGGCTCGACTTCGCGCAGACTGCGGTCGATGACCATCGCCGCCCGCGCCACTTGCCCGCGATTGGGGTAGCCGGACATCGGCGCGTTCATGCCTTCGGCGTAGAAGTAGGTGGTGTTGTCCACCGGGTTGACCACAAATACCGCGTTGTCGTCCCGCGACACGGCCAGGCTCGATGCCAACGGCAAATCACCCGCCAACCGTGGCGCCTGAGGCCCGGCTTCAAAACTCTGGCTGATGGGCGTGCGGCCCTCGCCGAGGGATGACAGGTTGATCATCGTGACCTTGGCCGAGGCCAGTCCGCGAATGTAGGCATAGGCCTTGGTGAACACCACTTGATAGGGTTCGGTGGACACGTTCAGTTCATGGATCAACGAATCGGTGGCCGCGTCGATCACCGAGGCCTGGTTCTCCAGGGTGTTGAGCACGATGCCGAAACGACCGTCAGCACTGAAGCCCATCGGGCCCAGGCCCTGTTTCATTTTGATCACCCGCCGTACCGCGAGGCTTGCGGTGTCGACCACGGTCACCGTGCCGTCCTTGCCATCGGCGACATACACCGCCTGGGACAGCGGCGAGTGCGCCACTGACAACGGGTGCGAGCCGGTTTGCAGTTGCTGGCTGATGGTCAGGCTGGCGATGTCGATGAGGCTCAGCGTCCCATCATCGCGGTTGGTGACGAAGGCAAAACGGCTGTCCTTGCTGAAGGCGATTTCGTGATGCCCGGCACCGGTGGCCAGGTGTTTGAGAGTCTTGAGGCTGCGCGTGTCGATCACCGTCACCCCGGACTCCTCGGTCGACTTCGCGTTGTTGCCGACCCACAGCAGACGCTCGTCCGGTTGCAATGCCAGCCGCACCGGGTTGCTGCCAGCGGCAACCGAGTCGATCAACTTGAATTGCTCGCTGTCGATCACCGCAATCTCAGCGGCCGTTGGCATCGAAACGAACACCCGCTTGTTGTCACGGGGCGTCACCCAGTCCATTGGCGGCTGCTTGATATCAATCCGCGCCATCGTGCTGGTGATCCCGCCCACCGACACCGACGGGTCGACCACCGAGACGCTGGCATCGCGGTTCATCACCAGCAGGAAGTAGCTGTTCAGGTCGAGCAACGGCCGCGCGCCAATGCTTGATTTCAGAAACACCCCGACCCGGGATTTGCAGCTGTGCTCCCGGCCCTGAGCCTGGTCGGCGGCAACGGTTTCCGGATCGAGCCAGGCCCCAGGGTTCACGCCCGACAAGGGTTGGCCCGAAGCGCTGTCAGTGACCCGGAAACGTACGTCGGCGAATCCCCCCTCGCGCAGCACGCTGTCCTCCGCCAACGGCCGCACCTCGAGCGCCACCGACACCCCGTCGCGCTCAAGCGTGTTTTTGCTCCAGGTTCTCGGCAGTGTCACGTCGCTGAGCATAATCGGCTGCAACGCGCGCCATACCCCCAGCCAGATCAGCGCCAATCCTACAACCAGCGCCCAAACGGCCACTATGATGGTCCTGTTCATAATGCTTCTCCCCTTCAGATCTGTGTCTGCTATGGCTCAAGGTGCCGGAGCCGGTTCAGGTTCGTTGGTCACCCGCAGCAATCCCCAAAGCCCGGCGGTGTTGCCGTAAGCGCCGTAATCACGAAACAGGTAATCGCCCGGTATCGCGTTGCTGCCCCCGGCGCTCGGGTGCATGAAACTGAAGTGCGCCGCCGGCAGGATGCTTTCGTGGGCGCCGATGTACATTGACATCGGGTTGAAACCGAACCGCACCGAACCCACCCCTGGCGTACTCATCGGATAGCCACCGGCATCGCTCTTTTCCGACTGGAACGGGTTGACCGACCAGACGTGACCGTCAAGCTGGAAGGTCGTGCCGCGACTGCCACCGGTGGGCATCATGATGTGGGTGCGGAACGGTTGCCCCGGTTTCACATACAGCACCGGCGTCTGCGGATCGCCCCCCACCAGCGCATTGCTGTAAGCCATGTGCGCATTAGGCACGTCGCCGTAACCTGAGCCGCCTGCATGACCGAACGGCGCGTCCGGCGCCAGCCCGAAGCGGTACCACAGTGGCTCGGCCTTGTAGTTGATGGCCATGCTGGAGTTGTCCTGTGGATCGGTCGGCACACCCAGGCCTTCCGCCGCAATGCCTTCCACCGGCCGGCCATTGGCCCAGCGAATGTTCAAGGCTTTCTGCCAGACCATCGCAAAATCGCGGTAGGTGGTCTGCCCTGGTGCGGTGACGGTCGCTGTCACTTTGCGTGCATCGTCAACCCAGGTGGCGCCAATCGGTAGGATGCTCATCGCCCCGCCCAGGCCTTTTTGCGGCTGTTTGATGACGTCCGCCGGGGTGAAATTCAACCCTCCGAACTCCACCGCCGTGGCGTTGATGTTGTCGACACTGCGGCCCAGTTGCGTGATCGGCTTGCCTTCACGCTCCAGGTGCCCGGCGTAGTATTGATAGGTACGCGTCGGGTACGCGCCGACACTGCCAACACGCGGCGGCACGGTCTGGATCGGGTTGGCGCCAACGTTGGTGCCGTCGGATTTGGTGATGTCGTACGCCAGCAGTTGCGCGTGCAGGCCAACGTGGCTGGACGGCCGCATCAGGTTGTTGCTGAAGGTGGTCGCACCCAGGCCGCTGTTGCGATCACGTTTGACCATGCCTTGCATCACCGCCGTCTGAGTCAGGTCCGGCATGACGATAGGCAGACGGTTTTCCAGGGTGATGTTGATGCAGTCACCGGCCGTCGCGCGCAGCACCAGCGGTTCGACTGGCACACCGGGGTGGAGCTTGCCGGTGATCGGATCGAGGTCGCCCTTGCGCACATAAAGGATCGCTGTCGGGTCATGCAGTGGCCCGCTTTGCCCGCCGATGGTGAAGGTCTCACCGTTTTCAGGATCGGTCACGGTAACCTGCGCAATGCTCACAGTCCGCGAGTTGAACACCAGGGTGCCGCCCGCCGGATTCAATGGCCCGCCGACATGCTGACCCATCCCCGCCGGATCACCGATGGACAGGTTCAGCGGATTGCCAAGGATGTCGTTGGCCAGCGCCGCGACCACTTCATAGTTGCGTTTTGGCGTCGGCCGGGTGCCGATGCCGTTAGGGTTGGCGCCGTACCGTGGGCAGATACCATCGAACGCCACGGTGTTGCGCATGCCGGCCGGTTTCGCGTTGTTCGGCAGCGCAAACAGGTCGCTGCGCTGGGCCGTGTAGTTGCGCATCACGCCCCAAATCCCGCTCCAGTAACCTTCCAGGGAGGCGTCCATCGAGTACAGGTAATCCCCGGTGGTCGCGGCTGAGCTGGAGATCATCGAGACCGGCGCATTGAAGCCCATCTGCTCGGAGATCCCGACCATCTGCGACGAACGCCAGCCCGAGTTGGAGCTGTTGCCGTAACCGGAACCGCTTTGCAGCCACTTCACGCCGTGCAGGGTCACGTTGTGCTCTTCTTCGTAACCACCGGCATGCACCCGCAGCCGCACGTTGTCCCCGGTGTAGGTGCGCAGCATCGGGGTGAACGGATCACCCGGTTCTGCGCCGCCACGGTTGATGTGTGGCGGGAACACCGTGGTACCGCCGGTTGGACCGGTGGCCGCGGTCACCAGGTTCGGCGCCAGGTTCATCGCCGGGATCGCACGGTCGGTGCGGCTTTGCATGGCGTACGCCAGGTCGCCGCCGAGGCCGTCGGCCTGCATGCCGCGCTTGCCGTCCGGGCCGACCTTGTTCGGGTCGTACACCCGCAGGGCCAGCGGTTCGTTGCGGTAATTGACCACGAACATGCCAGGGTCATCGACCGAAATCGCTTGTGGGCATGGCCGGCTTGGGCAACCAGGAACTTGCCCGCCTTGCACTTCAACGATCCCTTCCAACAAGGTGCTGGCGTTATTGCGCACCGGCGGGTTGATCGCGTAACGGAAGCTGTCAGCGGTGGCCGGGAAGGCTTGCGGATCAGGCACGCCGTTGGGGCCAGCGCCAACGTACACACCCGCTTCATAGGCATGCTGGAAGTCGCTGTATTCGAGGAAGAACTCACGGAAGCTGTCGTTCTTGCCGTCCCCGTCCAGGTCACCGGTGGACACCACCGCTTGCCACGAAGTCGGCCCGCCGTCCTGCCGCGCGCCGCTGTACAACGGCTCGCCGGTTTCGGCGTGGAACCAGGTGGAACCGGCCGGTTCTGCCAGCACGGTGGCGTACAGACCAATCTGTTGGTGAGTCGATGGGCCGAGGTGGTCATGGGTGAAAATGGTCCCCAAACCACGGTCGACGCCTTTGCTGTTGATCACCGGATCGACAAACCAGCGCTGCATCGCTGTACGCGCCCCGACCCAGTCGGCCCGGCCGTATTGGCCGAAGAACGGGTGAGCTTTGGCTTTCGGGCAGGCCGGCGTGCCGTCACGCGGATCGGTGCCTTCGCACTGGTTGAACTCGCGAATCGCGCGGATGCGTTCTTGCACTGCCCCCGGGGAAAGGACGCCGTCTTCGTAGTTCCAGCCGTTGGCCGAACCATCGGCGGCCGTCAGGTCCCATTTCGGCAGGTGAATGTGTTGACCGATCACGTCGGTTGGCGTGCGCACCTGATAGTCGTCCATTTCATAGGTGGACGGCACCAGGTTGGTTTGTTGGTACTGCACGCAGTCGAAGGTGTTCATGCGCATCACCAAAGGCTCTGGCGGACGCTGCTTGGTAATCACCGGCCAGGCGTCTTCCCACAGCGCGAGAATGCGCGCTTGCGGGAAGTGGTAACCGACCTTGTTGTAGACCGCGTCGAACTGGATGTTTGCGGCTTTGTAGACGCGTGGACGGTCGGCGGTGAACGTCGACGTACCGGTGAAGGACATGCCGTCGATCCGTTCGCCACTGGCAAACTCGCCGGTGCCGGCGCTGCTGGTCAGGCGTTTTTGCCGATCATCCATGCACGGTTCGTAATACGGTGCGCCCGCTATCGGCAAGGCACCGTTGGTGCGGAAGTTGCGTGCCACGACTTGATTGCCGGGTAGCACGGCGAAGCTCGGATGGTCCTTTTTGGCGTGGAACGCCATGGCCGCCTGTTCGACTTCGGTGCCCTCTTCCGGCATGTAAATCGGCTTGGCCCGGGTCACTTTCTTGGAGAAATCCAGGGACGTGGTAATGGTTTGCGCCTGGCCACCGGAGGAGAAGCCGTCCAGCGTATGGCGCCCCAGACCGCCGTCCCAGCCACCGGACTGAGCCGGGTCAAGGTTGGCCCACAAGGCGTTGCCGCTGGTTTTCAGGGACTGAGCCTTGGCAGCGTCGAGCATGTCCAGCGGTGGGGTCGGTGGGCGTTGGCCGACCGAGCTTTCCATGCCGCCGATCCAGAACGGATAGCCAGGGTTTTTCAGGCTGCCGTCGGCATTGCGGTTGGCTTCACTGCGATCCACCAGGGCCAGCGAACCGATGGCTTGGCCGCCGCCGTTACCGCTGTGATGTCCGCCGTCGTCGTCATCTTCGTCATCGCCACCGGCCACCAGGGTTTCGCCGATTTTCGGCACGACCGCGACGTTGCCCGGCATCGGTGCCATGGCTTTGCCGGGCAGCGGCACTACGGCTGGAATCGGTGTGCCGGCAACGATCTCGCCATCGGGCAAGGCCCGGGCGCCTGCAGCCGGTTTACCGCTGCGCAATGCATAAGGTTCGCTGTGATAACCGTCGGCGCCCTGCTGGGAAACCTCGAGTTTGGTGCCTTCTTCAAAGACGTCATGCACCCGCCACATGCTCCACATGCCTTGGGTAAAGTGCGGATAGAAGTGGCAGTGATAGATCGCATCGCCCGCGACCCGGTTGCGGTTGCCCGAACCACCGTTGGCGATTTCGTAGGTGTAGCCGGCGCCTGGACCAATGCCTTGGGCGTCCACATAATCGGAGTTGTCATCGTTGGGGTTGAACAACCACTGATGCCCGTGCAGGTGGAAGATGTGCTGCTCGTGGCCGTTGTGGGTGTTGCGAAATTTGATGAAGTCACCGATGTAGCTGTGGTTGACGTTGGACGGCTCGGACGGATACAGCGCCATGGTCGCCTTGACCCCGACCTGATCGGCCCTCGGTACTTGACCGGGGAGAATGCCTTCCAGGCCGGCGTTGGCGGGCACGTCCACCAGCATCGCCACATCGCCGACGGTGTGGGAACTGAGGAAGAATTCTTCATAGGCGCAGGACAGGCAATCGTGCATCGGCCCGACGCCCAAACGGTTGGCGACCACTTCGGCGCCCATGCCGCCGGAGCCATAGTTGATCATGAACGAGTCGCGGGTCGGCTCCAGCACGTGAGCCATCACCGGGTCTGCCCAGTAAGCGGGGAACGCCTGAGTCGCGGCGGTTTCATCCTGGAACTGCGAGGCGAAATCGCGGAACGGTTCCAGACGATTCGGGATCGCCGGATTGCGTTTGCCGATGGCTTCCAGCGGATAGGTAGACGGCGGGAAGCTGCCATCGGCGTTGCTGCCCATCACAACCGCGTCGCTCTCGCTGGAAATGATTTCATTACCGTCGACCATGCTGATGATCGGCAGGCCGGCCTTGCCTTCACGGATCCAGGGTTCGCGCTGCGGGTAGCGCGCCTGGTAATCAACGATCGGTTGACCGGCCGGGGTGCGACCGGAGCTGGCCAGGCGCATTTCTTCTTCGGTCACGGTGTTGCGATAGGTGCGGCCGCCCTTGGGCACCACTACAACCTGGCCGAACAGTCCGTTGGCCACGTTGCCCGCATCCCCTTCACCACCGAAGGTCGCGCCGCGGCTGCTGGCGGCAAACGCCCCTTCGCGCTCGGCGAACAAGGTGTAGGAACGGGTGGCACTGGGAGGAATCAAGGTATTGGCGTTGCGTCCGGTATAGGACGCAATATCGTCGATGCTGTTGACCGCTTGCAGGCCATTGACCTGGAAGCCGACGTGGCGGTCAGCGACCTGTTCATCCACCTTGAAGTTGCCTGCGTTACCGATTTCTACTTCACCTTCAGTATCGCCCACCGCCCCGCTTTCATGGCTGCCGGGGTTGGCCTGGTAGGCGAGCAGGTTCTGCAGGTTGATGGTCAGGCAGTCACCGGCGGCGACGCGCAGCACCAAAGGACGCGGACGCTTGTCGGGCCGCAGCGACACCTTGCCCGGCACCGCCGTTCCGCCCTGGGCCAGGGACATGTCATGGTCGTCGACCACATCACGGCGCAGGGCAAACATCATGCCGTTGGCGTTCTGCGCGCCGAGGCGGTTGAACATCAGCGGCTGATCCAACGCCACGACATTGGCCACCAGATTGCGCTCGCAGCGCACGGCCGCCTCAGCCAGCTCAATGCCAAGCATCGACACCACCAACAGCAGCAAGTTAAAAACGAACGTCGTGTTGGGTATGCCGGTCATGATCACGGGCCTCGCTGTGGGTGCTCACAGGGAATAGTTCTCGACAAATCCCTTGAGCAATCCGCATGCCATAAATAATTTATATGTTTTTCAGTCACTTACGTAAACGACTTAATAACTCGGGGGATATTCCCCACCCATTCCCCCCACTTCTTCGACCTGGAGATAACTTCCCCCAAAAAGCACATCCCGTAGCAGCTGCCGAGCCTGCGAGGCTGCGTTCGGCTGCGAAGCAGTCGTGAATTCAGACGACGCGGTGTTTCAGCAATACCTCGCGCTCAGGTTTACGACGGCTTCGCCGCCGAACGCAGCCTCGCAGGCTCGGCAGCTGCTACAAATGCGTTGCCCCACTATTGGGGGGAAACCCCCAATCACAGCGGCGCATCCGCGGCCAGACCCTGCAACCGCCGGTATTGGCGCAAGACACTGGGCACGTAACGCTGGGTTTCGGCGAACGGCGGGATCACCCCGCCACGGCTGAGCACCGCTTGCGGCCCGGCGTTGTAGGCCGCCACGGCGAGGCTGATGTCGTTATCGAACAGGGTCATCAGGCGCTTCAGATAACGGGCGCCGCCCTGGATGTTGGCTTTGGGGTCATAGACGTCTTTCACCCCCAGTTCCCGCGCAGTGTCGGGCATCAACTGCATCAACCCCCCAGCACCCTTGGGTGACGTTGCGCCAGCGTTGTAGCTGGACTCGGCCTGAATCACTGCATGCAACAGCGCCGCCGGTAACTGATTGGTCGCGGCCGCGGCCGAAACCAGCTCGGCATAGGGCTGCCGGGCAATCATCTGCGGTTGTTGATCCATGCTGATCCTGGCGGATTCGGGCTCGTGAATCACCCGTTCATAGGTGCGGCCGGGACGGTGGACATTGGACAGAACGTAGCGGCCCTTGGTGTCCACGAAAACGAACACATCGGCCTGTACGACGCCGGTCAGCACCAGCAGACCGAACAGTCCTGTGGTGAGTGTTTTCATAATTTCGCCTCCCCTGCCCGACCCCGAAAAATGGGGCTAATGCCCCAATGGCCGGTAGTAAACCAGCCATACGCAAGCACTGTGCCGGATGCGCGAAGGCCCGCAATTCAGGGGTTGCAGAAGGATGTCCGAGCATGTGCATGGCAATTGCATAACCCTTCACGGCGACCCTTCTGCCGACTGTGTGAGGTCATCATGAATCAGCGTTTGCGTTCCACCCCGCGTACTCAAAGCGGGTTCACCCTGCTCGAACTGTTGGTGGTGTTGGTGGTGCTGGGGCTGTTGGCCGGCATCGTGGCGCCGAAGTATTTCGCCCAATTGGGCCGCTCCGAAGTGAAGGTGGCCAAGGCGCAAATAGAAGGCCTGGGCAAAGCATTGGATCTGTACCGCCTGGAGGTCGGTCACTACCCGTCGACCGAACAGGGTTTGCCGGCGCTGGTCACCGCGCCCAGCGATGAAACCCGCTGGACCGGCCCTTACCTTCAGAAAAAACTGCCGCAGGATCCGTGGGGCCGTAACTACGCCTATCGCTACCCCGGTGAAAACGGCGAATACGACTTGCTGTCCATGGGCAAGGACGGCCAACCCGGCGGCGAAGGCGAAAACGCAGAAGTCACCAGCTGGCAATGACGGGAGTGACGACCATGCGATTTCATCTCAAAGCCGTTGGCAAGGCCGGCGTAGTCTCGATGACCGTCGAGGCGCTCGGCCACAGCGAAGCCCGGCGCATCGTCGAAGACCAGGGCTATCGGGTGGTGAGCCTGTACGCCGAGCGTCACTGGCGTGCGTTGCGCTTACGACAGCGCGAGACCTTCAACCTGGTGCTGTTCAGCCAGGAACTGACCACGTTGCTCAATGCGGGCCTGCCGCTGATCGATGCGCTGGAAAGCCTGGCGGAAAAAGAGAACGCGCCCCAGGCCCGCAAAACCTTGAGCGAACTGGTGCGCCTGCTTTACGAAGGCAAATCGTTCTCCCAGGCACTCGGCCAGTTGTCGGCGGTTTTCCCCCCTCTCTATGTTGCGCTAGTACAGTCCAGCGAGAAAACCGGCGCCGTGGGCGATGCCCTGGGCCGATATGTCAGCTATCGCCAGCGCATGGACGAGGTCCGGCAAAAAATCGTCAGCGCTTCAATCTACCCCCTGCTGTTGCTGGTGGTGGGAAGTGGCGTGGTGTTGTTTCTGATGGGCTACGTGGTCCCGCGCTTCAGCCTGGTGTTCGAAGGGCTGGGCTCGAACCTGCCGTGGCTGTCGCAGATCCTGATGAGCAGCGGGATGTTCCTCCACGCCCATCAGGGCGAATTATTCGGCGCATTGCTGGCGATCATCATCGCCCTCGGCTTCCTCCAGCACCAACCAGCCTTTCGCCGGGGCGTCGACCGCGTGATTGAAAAACTCCCGGCCGTCCATCAACGCATCTTCATGTACGAACTGGCGCGTTTCTATCGCTCGCTGGGGATTCTGCTGCAAGGCGGCATACCCCTCGTCACCGCCATGGGCATGGTTCGCGGCCTGCTCACCGTCGCCTCCCGCGTGCGCCTGGACCAGGCCTGCGAACGGGTGCGCGAGGGTCAGTCGCTGTCGGCCGCGCTGGAGCTCAATCAGCTGGTGACCCCCGTGTCCCTGCGCTTGCTGCGCGCCGGTGAGCAGTCCGGCAACCTCGGGCAAATGATGGAGCGCAGCGCCGACTTCTACGACGAAGAAATCAGCCGCTGGATCGAATGGTTCGTGCGGTTGTTCGAACCCTTGCTCATGACCTTCATCGGCCTGCTGATCGGGCTGATCGTGATCCTGATGTACATCCCGATTTTCGAACTGGCCTCGAGTATTCACTGAGCCGTGGAACAGGGTCGAGATGGACGTTTTAGAGATCATCGACATTACGACTGAATAAGTTCAGTACGTTGAGGTGTTTACCCACTGAATCAAGCAGCAAGTTGCATTCATCAACGTTCCAATCTGAATAAGAAGACGGAGAACGATATGCACGTCAAAAAGCTTTTGCTCACAGTTGCTATTGGCGCAGTTCTGTCGGCATCCACCGTATTGATTCCGGACAGCTTGTCCGGTGTGTCGAGTGCTCAAGCCAAAGACGGAGGCAGTGGCGGTGGCGGTAGTGGAGGAGGCGGCGGAAGCGGCGGAAGCGGTGGCGGCGGCAATGGCGGCGGTCACGGTGGAAGCGGCAGTGGCGGCAATGGTGGTGGTCACGGTGGAAGCGGCAGTGGCGGCAATGGTGGTGGTCATGGTGGAAGCGGCAGTGGCGGCAATAGCGGCAATAGCGGCAGCGGCCACAGTGGCAGCGACCATGGCTCGGGGCATTCCGCCAACTCAGCCTCATCCTCCTCCGGGCGCAGTGGCACTCACGCTGAACCTGGGGATGATCACGGCGTTCATCGTGCCGGTGAAGTGGGCGATGACCACGGTGTGCATCGCTCGGGTGAAGTCGGTGACGACCACGGCGTGCATGTCGGCGGTGAACCGGGCGATGACAAAAGGAACTGACAACCCCGGCGGTGACTCGGGTTTCTCGGGAGTCTTGAGATCTATCGGTAACCGCGGGCCTGCAAATCAAACAGCTGTGCATAGCGCCCACCCGCCGCCGCCAGACTGTCGTGATCGCCCCGCTCAAGGATCGCGCCCTGATCCAGCACGATGATGTGATCCGCATTGCGCACGCTGGAAAACCGGTGGGAAATCAGTAACGTCATGCGGCCTTCGGTGTGCTCACTGAAATGCTCGAACACCGCCGCTTCCGCCGCCGGGTCGAGTGCCGAGGTCGGTTCATCCAGAATCAGGATATCGGCGTTGCGCCGCATGTAGGCGCGCGACAACGCAATCTTCTGCCATTGCCCACCGGACAACTCCTGCCCCCCGGCGAACCACCGCCCTAATTGCGTGGCATACCCTCGATCCAGTCCCTCGATGAAGGGGGCGGCCATGCCCTCAGCGGCGGCTTCCTGCCAGCGCTGCTCATCATGGAACGCCAGCGTGTCACCCACACCAATGTTCTCGCCGACGGAGAATTGGTAGCGGATGTAGTCCTGAAAAATCACCCCGATGCGCCGACGCAGCGCGTCTTCTTCCCACGCCTGCAGATCGCTGCCGTCCAGCAGGATGCGGCCCTGATCAGGACGGTACAGCCGAGTCAGTAATTTGATCAGCGTGGTCTTGCCCGAACCGTTCTCCCCCACCAGCGCCAGACTGTGTCCGGGTACCAGGTGAAGATCGATGCCGTCCAGCGCGGCGCGACTGGCGCCCGGATAACGGAAACCGACGTTTTCGAAACGCAGGCCATCGCCGGGTATCGCGCCCACGATGAGATGGCCGGTATCCACCACAACAGGCTCGGCCAGGTATTCATAGAGACTGGAGAGGTAAAGGCCATCCTCGTAGAGACCGCTGATCGCACTCAAACTACTGCTGACCGCCGTCTGCCCCTGCTTGAACAACACCAGGTACATGGTCATCTGCCCGAGGCTGATGTTGCCGTGGACGGTATCGACCACGACCCAGGCATATGCCAGATAAAACGCGCCGGTGCCCAGTAGACCGAGAACAAATCCCCAGCCATCTCGACGTAGTGTCAGGCGCCGGTCTTCGGCATAGAGACGTGCGAACGTGTCGCGGTAACGCTTCAACAGCAACGGCGCGAAGCCGAACAGTTTGACTTCCTTGATGTAGCCCTCGTGGGAGAGCAGCGTCTCGATGTAGTTCTGTTGTCGACTCTCCGGCGCGCGACGCGTGAACAGCCTGAAAGCATCACCAGAAAAATGCGCTTCGGCGAAGAAAACCGGTAACGCGCCGACCACCAGCAACACCAACGCCCACGGCGAAAAATGCACCAGCAACACACCGAAACTGATCAGCACGATCAGGTTCTGGATCAGCCCCAACGATTTCATCACCAGCGCCAGCGGTCGGGTCGAGGCTTCGCGCCGCACCCGAACCAGCTTGTCGTAGAACTCGGAATTCTCGAACTGCACCAGCGATAAGGTCTGGGCCTTTTCCAGAATCATCGTGTTGACCTTCTGCCCCAACTGCACCCGCAACAGCGATTGCTGGACTGACAGCGCACGCTGGGTCCCGGACAGCAACGCGAGCACGCCCGCTTCGAATAACACATAACGCACGACCGGCCACAACGGCGCACTGCCCTGTTGCGCGTGCAACTGCATGGCGCTGACCACTGCATCGACAATCCGCTGCCCCAACCAGGCCGCCAGTGCCGGAAGCACCCCGGCGATCAGCGTCGCCAGCACCAATCCCAGAAACAGTCCGCGAGACGTTGCCCAGACCAGCAGCAAGGCGCGTCTCGCCTGGTCGAGCAATGAGGTGAAGCGATCAAGAACAGGGTTCACTCCGCAAGCTCCCCCTGATACCTGGCCCGATACCGTCCCGGACTTTCCCCCGTCCACTTCTTGAACGCCCGATGGAACGCACTCGGCTCCTGAAAGCCTAGCTGCTCGGCAATATCGCAGATACTCGCCTTGCTCTGACGCAGTTGCTCGAACGCAACACCGCGCCGCACCTCGTCTTTGATCTCCTGATACGAACACCCTTCACGCTCCAGTTTTCGGCGGAAGGTGCTGGGGCTCAGGTGCTGTTCCAGGGCGAAGGCCTGCAAGGTCGGCCACTGGCTGTAATGGCTGCTACGCAGGCGCTGATGGACCTGCGACGCCAGGCCGTGCTGATTACGAAAACGGATCACCAGCCATTGCGGCGCGGTGCGCAAGAACACTTTCAGCGACGTCAGGTCCTGGACCACCGGCAGACGCAGGTAGTGGCTGGCGAATTCGATTTCAGTGCGCTCTGCACCAAAGGTCAGGTTCGGTCCCCAGAGCAAACGGTCATCGCTGAGCGACACACGCTCATGGCGAAAGTCTGCGCGATCGATGGGGATGCGCCGCCCACCCAGCCAGCACAGCAGACTGATCATCAACACCAGAAACGTCTCCTCGCCCAAACGACTGACGTCGCAGTTTGGCGAGTGGTTCTGCAAGCTGATCACCGCGCGTTTGCCGCGCACCGTCAGCGTGCCGCGAAAGTCGTGGAGGAACAGCGCGAAATTGGCCAGGCACTGGCGCATGGCTTTGTGCAGGTCAGGTTCCTGAATCAATGCCCGGCAGATCAGGGCGAAACTGCCCGGTGGCATGCCATGGGAGTCGAGCCCGAAGAATTCATCGTTCAGTTCGCGGATCTGTATCAACCACAACGCGGCGAACGCGCTCGCCGGCACACGCGCAGTGGGCTGCTCCATCAACGTCGGGTCGATGCCCGCCTGTTCAAGCGCAACCCTCAGACGCTGCGGATCTTCCCCCAGCCCATGGATCATTGCCTGCACGAAGTAGGCGGCAACCGAGTCCTTTTCCCGCATGTGAACGCTTCTCTCCCCATCACCCGAATGGCAAAAAACACCAGTGCCGTTGAACAGTTTCGGCATAGGACAACCGCCCTGCCGGCTCTAGACTCGCGGCCAATAGTACGCCTTCGGCCACTACGGCGGCCAAGGTATCGCGGGGTTTGATCGGAAGGACGGAACATGAATCTGCAAAACATTGGCGTAATCGGCGCAGGCACAATGGGCAACGGCATTGCGCAAGTCTGCGCCTTGGCCGGTTTCAACGTGACCTTGCTCGACATCTCCGAGAGCGCCCTGCAAAAAGCCATCACGACCGTGGGCAAAAACCTCGATAGGCAGATCGTCAAGGACACGCTGACGCAAGAGCAAAAGCTCGCCGCCCTCGACAAAATCCACACCAGCACCGACTACAGCAACCTGCTGAACGTGCAAATGGTGATCGAAGCCGCCACCGAAAACCTCGACCTGAAACTGCGCGTGCTGCAGCAAATCGCCGCGCAGGTCAGCACCGAGTGCGTGATCGCCTCCAACACTTCGTCACTGTCCATCACCCAGCTCGCTGCCAGCGTGAGTCAGCCTGAGCGCTTCATCGGTCTGCACTTCTTTAACCCGGTGCCGGTGATGGGCCTGATCGAGGTGATTCGCGGTTTGCAAACCAGCGACGCCACCCACGCACTTGCGCTGGACATGGCGGCAACACTCGGCAAAACCGCGATCACCGCTGGCAACCGTCCGGGTTTCGTGGTCAACCGGATTCTGGTGCCCATGATCAACGAAGCAATTCTGGTGTTTCAGGAAGGCCTGGCCAGTGCCGAAGACATCGATGCCGGCATGCGCCTGGGCTGCAATCAGCCGATCGGGCCGCTGGCGTTGGCGGACCTGATCGGTCTGGACACCGTGCTGGCGATCCTCGAAGCCTTCTACGATGGCTTCAACGACAGCAAATACCGCCCTGCTCCACTGCTCAAGGAAATGGTCGCCGCCGGCTACCTGGGGCGCAAAACGGGGCGTGGCTTCCATGCCTATGCCTGAGCGTTGCTCGCGCTTTGCCGAGTACCGGGACAAGGTGCTGGAGCTGTTCGCCAGCAAGGGTTTCGGCCAAGTCGGCATGCGTGAGCTCGCGACCTGCCTGGGGCTCGCCCCCGGCTCGTTGTATCATCATTACCCCAGTAAACAGCACTTGCTGCTCGACCTGATCGAGGAGTTCTACGAAGAACTGCTGGCAACCTTGGGGCGCATCGAGCAAAAGGCCCCGGCAAAACGTGACAAACTCCATGCCGTTATCCGAGCGCATTTGAACCTGCATCAGGAGATGCCCTGGCATTTTCGTCTGGCAGAGCGTGACAGCGGCTGCCTGAATGAAGAGCAGCAGGAACGGGTTCGGCAATTGCGCGAGCAATATGAGCGCAAACTGTTGCTGATGCTCGGGGCCCGGTCCCACTTCAGTGAACAGGGTCTGCTGGCCGCCGGACATGCAATCGCCAACTTACTCAACAGCGCACCCGGCTGGCTGGCGCAACATTCGTTGGATGAGCAAGAGCGCGTTGATCTGTTGGAGAGTCTGGTGAGTGGAGCCATCGAACGTTTGCTGCGTCCCTCGGTGCCACGCGCAGTGGCCTGAGGGACCAGGACGATATCCCCGTAATTGGGGATTGACCCGTGAGTGCCGGAAGCCATAAGCCACGCCACTTCAATAGAGAAAACGTCTAAACGATTCCTGCCAATCGCGCCATATAACGCTTAGCTAATGGGGGCCCAATCACTGCGGAGCCGGAGGTGAATCCAGCCTCCCTCCGCCACCTTCGATACCGGAAGCCAAAAATGAAAATCAATCCCTACCTGATCTTCAACGGCGACTGCAAAGCCGCATTCACCTTCTATGCCCAAAGCCTGCCAGGCCAGATCGAAGTCATGATGACCTTCGGCGATAGCCCCGCGCGCGAGCACTTTCCGGCGGACTACCACAACCTGATCATCCACACCCGCCTGCTGGTAGGCGATCAGGCGATCATGGGCTCCGACACAACACCTGACCGTCCAACTGACGAAATGAGCGGTTGTTCGGTTTCGCTGAACGTCGACAGCATTGCTGAGGCAGAGCGGGTGTTTTCTGCGTTGTCGGACGGCGGCAAGGTGGACATGCCACTGGAAGCCACGTTCTGGGCGGCTCGCTTCGGCATGCTGGTTGATCGGTTTGGTGTGTCGTGGATGGTGAACTGCGAAAAGGATCAGTGAAACTCACTTTCTCAAGGCAGCGGATTGTTCGGAGGAACCCCACTATGCCTGCCCATGACGTGCCTTGGTTCAATCGTTTCACGTAAAAACCATCGAGGGTCGGAAACTCAAAGGGATTGTGATCAAGTACCGGTAATCTCCGCTCGCCCCCTGAAGACGTCGACAGCGGAGGTTGAACTTTGTACGAACTTTCCTGCGGACAAAACAAAACCCCTACCTGCATACGCAGATAGGG
>NZ_JASBRE010000027.1 GCF_029960815.1 Pseudomonas sp. AL03 | reverse complement strand
GAAATCCTGGGGAATCATAGCAAGGGTTTGCTTGGGTGTTTTGACACACTCTGGGTCGGGGGCGGCTACCGCGGCATCCTTGCCGCGGTGCCCCCTGCGCAACGCCTGCGTTCGGCCTCTGGGAAAGGGGCAGGCAGATCAAGATCAAAAACCAGAGCAAAAGCAAAAGCCAAAGCAAGGTCAACAGCACTCAGCGCTCACCCTCTGATCGTTCCCACTCTCCGCGTCACCATGCGCAGGACTCAAGCCTAACGTAGACAGCGGAACGCGGAGCTTCCCCGGCGGCATTCCTTTGCTGCTTGTGGGAACGATCAGTACACGCAGGTGTTGAGAAAACAGGCCGGCCGGTAGGCCCAGCCACCATGGTCTACATCGATCATCAGGGCCAGACTCATCGCGTGACGTATCAGGTGATGGGTAACTGCATGAGCAATCTGTGATCGCTGCTTCATAGCAACGTCCACGTATAGCTGAGGATCAAACGGTTCTCGTCGATATCACTGCGGTAGTTGGAGCGCGCCATCACGTTGCGCACGCGAATCCCGAGGCCCTTGAGGCTGCCGCTCTGCAGCACATAGCCAAGATCGAGATCACGCTCGCGATCCTTGCCCTCGAACCCTTTGCCGGTATCGACATTGTTGCCGGTGATGTAGCGCACGGTGCTGGTCAGCCCCGGCACGCCGAGGGCCGCGAAATCGTAGTCGTAACGCGCTTGCCAGGAGCGCTCGTCGGTGTAGGCGAACTCGTAGGTCGGCACTTCGTTGCCCAGCGGTGAGATGTTGGCAAACACTCGCGGGAAGGCGCTGTCGCCGAACATACCCTGATAGCCGAGATAAAACGTGTGGCCGCCGCGCTTGGCCGACAGCAACGAGAAGAACGCCTGGTTGTCGATGTTGCCGAGCAATTTTTTGCCGTCTTCGCGCGAATCGTAATAACCAAGGTTGGCGCCCAGGGTCCAGTTGCCCAACGGCTGGCTGTGCTTGAGACCGAGAAAGCGCTGGTTGTAGATATCTTCCAGTTGCCCGAACCAGGCGCTGACCGAGCTGCGTTTATCGTTGAAGGCGTAATCCGCGCCGGCAAAGTTGAAGCCATTACTGCTGACCTGACGCTGCGGTACATGGCCGAGCATGGCTTGCATCTTTTCGTCGCCGGCCTCGTTGCGCAGACTGGTCGAACTCAAGTGACCGCCCTGCACCGTCAGGCCATTGATCTCGTTCGAGCTGATACTTGCGCCCTGATAGCTGGGCGGCAGCAGCCGGATATCGCTGAAGGCCAGTACCGGCAGATTGGGTTGCAGCTCACCCACCTTCAGTTCGGTTTTGGAGTAACGCACCTTCAACGCGCCCTCCAGTCGGCTGTAATCATTCGCCGCACGTCCATCATCCTGCACCGGCAGCAAACCGGTATTGACCCGATCCGGGCTGCTGTCGAGTTTGAGGCCGAGCAGGCCAATGACATCCACACCAAAACCGACGGGGCCTTGGGTGTAACCGGATTTGACGTTGAGAATGAAGCCCTGTGCCCACTCCTCAGCCTTCGACTGTTTGTTAGCGCCGACGATGTCGGAAAAGTCCCGGCTGAAGTAGTAATTGCGCGCTTGCAATGTCGCCGTGGTGTCTTCGATGAAGCCGCCCTCGGCCGCCATCGCACCGGCGGATAAACTCGAGACGACAGCAAGGGACAACACTGAACCGGTTGTTGGGAGTATCTGTTTCATCGTTTTTTCTCTTGTTTTTATTGATCGACAGGTTGAAGTGCTTCAGCCGCAGTGGATTCGCTAAGAGGAACGGGACGACGGCCGTTTAACAACACGTGGGTGACCATGCCGAAAATCAGCCCCCAAAAGGCGGCAGACAAACCCAACAACGACATGCCGGACGCGGTGGTCAGAAAGGTCACCAACGCGGCTTCGCGATCACTCGGCACGGCCATTGCGCCGGTCAGCGCCCCGGCAATCGCGGCGAATAGCGCCAGCCCGGCCAGGGCCGCGATCAGTTCTTTGGGGAACGCCGAAAACAGTGAAACCAGGGTGGCGCCGAAGATCCCCAGCACCAGGTAACACAACCCGCCCACCACCCCGGCCACATAGCGTTTGCCGGAATCTTCATGGGCTTCGCGCCCGGTACAAATCGCCGCGGTGATTGCCGCCAGATTCAGCCCGTGACAACCAAACGGAGCCAACAGCGCCGTGCCCAATGCGCTGCTGGCGATGATCGGGCTGGCCGGCGTTTGATATCCGCTGGCACGCAGCACCGCCATGCCGGGAACAAACTGGCCGGTCAGCGCCACCATCACCAGCGGCAAGGCGATATTCAGGGTCGCGCTCAGGCTGAACGCGGGCGTGATCCATACCGGCGTGGCCAAGCCGATCACCAGCGCTTCGCGGTGCAAATCACCGGTGAGAAAGGCGATGGAGCAGCCCACCAGCAACACCATCAGCACCGCATAACGCGGCATCAGCCGCTTGCAGATCAGGTACGTGGCGAACATCGCCAGCACCAGCAGCGGCTTGCCCTGCAACGAGACGAATAACCCGGTGCCGAAGCTGAACAGAATTCCCGCCAGCATCGCCGCCGCAATGGCCGCGGGCAGTTTGCTGATGATCCGGTCAAAGGCCCCCGATACCCCGATCAGAAAGATAATCAGGCTGCTGACCAGATAAGCACCCACCGCCTCCGGCATGGAGATCCCCGGCAACAGCGCCACCAGCAACGCTGAACCCGGCGCCGACCACGCGATGATCACCGGGACGCGGTAACGCAGGCTCAGACCGATGCCGAGTACGGCACTGCCGATGGAAATCGCCCAGACCCAGGACGACAACACCTCCCGTGAAAGGTGCGCGGTCTCGGCGGCCTGAAAGATGATCACCAAAGGGCCCGCGTAGGAAATCACCGTGGCAATAAATCCGGCGACTGCCGCAGACAGGGAAAAGTCCTGGAATAACGTTTTCATGAAATGTCGCCGACAGCCCCGTCAGGCGATCCGTGCAAGCCCGGTAATTCTTGTTTTGCACTGCGCCGATTGCTGATGGCGAACACGGTCATGGCAATCGCGGCCACCGCACCGGGCAAGGCAAACGCCATGAAATTCAGTTGCAGTGGCAGGCTAATCCCGAGTAACGCACCGCCCAGCAGCGGTCCGACGATGGCGCCATTGCGCCCGATGCCCGACGCCCATCCTAAACCAGTGGAGCGAATGGTCATGGAGTAGAACTGCGCGGCGCAGGCGTACAACAGGATCTGCGAGCCGATGGTGGTGGCACCAGCAATGGCGATCAGCAGGTACAACAGCGGCATTGGGCTGTTGAACCCCAGCAAGGTGATCGATACGGCGGCACCGGCGAAGAACACCGCCAACACCCGTGGCAGGTTGAGTTTGTCCCCCAGCACACCGCCGCCGACCGCGCCGAAAATGGCACCGAAATTGAGCACCAGCAGGAACGACAAACTCGAGCCCAGGCTGTAACCGGCGTTGGCCATCAGTTTTGGCAACCAGGAACTCAAGGCGTAGACCATCAGCAAGCAGCAGAAAAACGCCAACCACAACATCAGCGTGCGCAGCGCACGACCCTCGCGGAACAGTTGCAGCACCGGGGTGCCGATGCCCTTCACTTCGCTCATGTGCAACTGATCGCTGGCGCGTGCGACGTAAGCCGGATCAATCCGTTCCAGAATGTTGCGCGCCTCGTTATTGCGCCCCTGACGCAGCATGAAACCCACCGACTCGGGCAGGAAGTACATGATCAACGGCAACAACAGCAACGGCAGTACCGCCACGTAAAACACCGATTGCCAACCAAAACTTGGGATCAGCACGATACCGATCCCCGCCGAGAGCATCCCGCCCACCGAATAGCCGCTGAACATGATCGCCACCAGCGTGCTGCGGATCTTCTTCGGTGCGTACTCGTTCATCAGCGCCACGACGTTGGGCATCACCCCGCCAATGCCGAGCCCGGCAATGAACCGGCAGAGGCCAAACTCGGTGGGGTTACGGGCAAAACCATTGAGCACGGTAAACCCGCTGAAGAGCATCACGCAGATCGTGATGGCTTTTTTGCGGCCGATCTTGTCCGACAGCGGGCCGAAAAACAGCGCACCGAACATCATTCCGAACAATGCATAACTACCCAGTGCGCCCGCTTGCAGGTGACTGAGCCCCCACTCTTTCATCAGCATCGGCAGCACCACGCCGTAGATCACCAAATCGTAACCGTCGAAGATGATGATCAGGGCACACCAGAACAGCACCCTCCAGTGGAAGCGGTTGAATCGTGCGTTGTCGATAACCTCATGTACGTCAATCTTGCGCATGGCATCTATCTCTTGTTGTTGTTTTTTTAAGAGCGTCGGTAACGCGGCGAACGTCCGTACAGCCGAGGGTAGAGTCGCCAGACACGGGGCAATATCCGCTTTGCGCAGATCGCTATCCGTTTTGTGCATGGCCCTGAAACGAGCGCGGGATGAGGATTGTCGCGGACATGGCGCGCCGCTGATCCGGCAGTTCTGACCTTCTCCGATAAACTGTCTTCTTTGCGATCGCATTTGAACGCTAAGCTTGGGCCTATGGATGACTCAGATTATTTACGCCTGCTGACCATCGCGGCCGAGCAAGCCAACGCGTTCCTGTCCAATGCCCGCAAATGGGAGCGTGAGCGTTGGGTCTGTCAGCGCCTGCTGCAAGGCCTGAACATTCCCTATCGCGCCGACGAATTCGCCCCGGCCGGGGAGCCGCCGGACGTGCTGTTTCGTGACGCCAGTTTCGAAGTGTTTTTCGTACTCGATGAAGGCCGGCGCCTCAACGATGAATGGCGCGATGAGCTGCAACGTCGGCGCAGCGCATTTTCCCTGAGTTCGCTGGTGCGCCGCGAGGCGAAGCCCCGGCGCATTCCGGCCAATGAGTTTTTGTTGAGACTGGCGCCGACCTTGCGCAAAAAAGCCCACAACTACAAAGAACGCGGCATGGACCTGGGGGAACTGGACATCATCGCCTTCGCCAGCCTCAAGCGCGAAGTGCTGGACCTCAACAGCCATTTCCCACCGCCGACCGAATATTTGCGCCAGGGCTGGCGCTCATTGTCGCTGGTCGGTCCGACCTTCGCCCGTGTGCTGTTCGCGCACCCGGATGCCCCGGATTTCCTGCGCAGCAACCTGGGGCGCAGTATAGTTTTCGACGTCGGGATCAGCCTGTGAGTCCGTTGCAGGAGTTGATCGCCGGGTGTTACAAAGTGGAATCATTCGCCTGGACGATACAGTGAGCGTCGAGCCCATTTCGGCCAGCGGCTATGCTCCGTTCAATGCGGGATAACCTCGCTTGTAGCTTCTACACATTTAGCAACGTCTACCCCTGACGAGGCCCAATATGACCAGCCGCCTGAACCCCGACGACCAAAAGCATGTCGAAGAGTACCTGCACCTGTCCCAGCACCGAGTCGAGCGCCGGCCTTTCCGGCCGTGGATGCTCCTGGTGGTGGTGTTGGCAGTGACCATTGGTTTAGGCCTGTTGAGCCGACTTATCAGTTACCTGACGCTATGAGCTGCCTCGCGCTCGCTCGGGTAATTGCACCGATTTCTTTTAGCCTTGCGAGATATCCCCATGACTCATCGTATTGTCATCGTTGGCGGCGGCGCCGGCGGTCTGGAGTTGGCTACCCGTCTGGGTAAGACTCTGGGCAAGCGCGGCACGGCCAGTGTAATGCTGGTCGACGCGAACCTGACCCACATCTGGAAACCGCTGTTGCATGAAGTGGCGGCCGGGTCGCTGAACTCTTCCGAAGACGAACTCAACTATGTTGCCCAAGCGAAATGGAACCACTTCGAGTTCCAGCTGGGGCGCATGAGCGGGCTTGATCGCGCACAGAAGAAAATCCAGTTGGCTGCCACCTACGACGAAGCCGGCGTGGAGCTGGTACCGGCCCGTGAGCTGGGTTACGACTCGCTGGTGATCGCGGTCGGCAGTACCACCAACGATTTCGGCACTCAGGGCGCGGCGCAACACTGCCTGTTCCTCGACACCCGCAAACAGGCCGAGCGCTTCCATCAGCAATTGCTCAACCACTACCTACGCGCGCACGCCGGGCAGACCGACAAGGTCGAGCAGATCAGCGTGGCCATCGTGGGTGCCGGTGCCACCGGGGTCGAACTGGCCGCCGAACTGCACAACGCTGCCCATGAACTGGCGGCTTATGGCCTGGACCGGATCAAACCGGAAAACATGCACATTACCTTGATCGAAGCCGGGCCACGGGTGCTGCCAGCGCTGCCGGAACGTATCGGCGGGCCGGTGCATAAAACCCTGGAGAAGCTTGGGGTTAACGTCATGACCAATGCGGCGGTGAGTGAAGTGACGGCCGACAGCCTGATTACCGCCGATGGCAAAGTCATCAACGCCAGCCTGAAAGTCTGGGCGGCCGGGATTCGTGCACCGGGGTTCCTCAAGGACATCGATGGTCTGGAGACCAACCGGATCAATCAGCTGCAAGTGCTGCCGACCCTGCAAACCACCCGCGACGAGAACATCTTCGCCTTCGGTGACTGCGCGGCCTGCCCGCAGCCGGGCACTGATCGCAACGTACCGCCGCGCGCCCAGGCTGCGCATCAGCAAGCTTCGTTGCTGGCCAAATCGCTGAAGCTGCGGATCGAGGGCAAGCCTCTGCCTGCGTACAAATACACCGACTACGGCTCGCTGATCTCGCTGTCGCGTTTTTCGGCTGTGGGCAACTTGATGGGCAACCTCACCGGCAGCGTAATGCTCGAAGGCTGGCTGGCGCGGATGTTTTACGTATCGCTGTATCGCATGCACCAGATGGCGCTGTATGGCGCGTTTCGCACAGCGATGCTGATGTTGGGCAGCAAGATCGGGCGCGGGACTGAGCCGCGGCTGAAGCTGCACTGATAGACATTGAGGGTGGGGGTGGGCTTGCCTGCTCCCACTTTTCTGCTCATCGCACCGCCGATCTGTGTCTCACTGTATCTCCCCCCATTGTTTCCCCCTTCGCTTACAAACTCCCCCCTTGCGCGACACAGTAGCGATACACCACACCCGCTAAATGGCCACACCCGAGCAAGGCACCTCGCCTGCACAGGTTTGTCGCCGCACTTACGTGGCGCCCTTTATCGAACGGTTGTGTCGTGCAACCCAGGAGATTTGAAATGTCCCGTACCACCAAAAACACTATCGGTCTGCTCGGCGCTGTTTTGGCCGGTGGCATGATGTTGTCCGGCTCCGTGTTCGCCTCGCAACCGCTGACTCAGGGCTACCTGCTGGCCTCTGCCGAACAGGTGGTGAAGACCCCTGAAGGCAAATGTGGCGAAGGCAAGTGTGGCGATGCGTCGATGGCAAAAACCGACACTGATGGCGACGGCAAGGTTTCCCGTGCGGAATTTCTGAAAGTCGCGCCAAAGTCCAATTTCGACAAGATCGACACCAACCATGACGGCTTCATCGACGAACAAGAGGCTTACGACAACGTGAAAGCCAACTTCGAAGCCAATGGCAAGAAAATGCCAAAAGGTCTGTTCGAGCACTTGAAAGACCAAGACGGCGCCTAAGTTTCTGAGATCCAAGCCGCGCATTCCTGTCGGGAAGCGCGGCTTTTTTCGTCTGGCGGATTTACACCCGAAAGCGCTGCACCATGCCCTGCAAGGCATTGGCCAGTTGTGATAGCTCATGACGTCAAGGGAATCGCATTTCCAGCAGACAAAAAAAATCCCCGAATCTTTCGATACGAGGATTTTTAATATGGTCGGGGTAAGGGGATTCGAACTCCTGACATCCTGCTCCCAAAGCAGGCGCGCTACCGGACTGCGCTATACCCCGGTAAAAAAAAGGCGACCTTTACAAGTCGCCTTCTTCGATCAGTGCTTTTGGCCTCTGATCTTAAGATCTGATCCCAGCGTTAACTGGTTTCAAAAATGGTGGGTCGTGTGGGATTCGAACCTACGACCAATTGGTTAAAAGCCAACTGCTCTACCAACTGAGCTAACGACCCAAAAATGGTCGGGGTAAGGGGATTCGAACTCCTGACATCCTGCTCCCAAAGCAGGCGCGCTACCGGACTGCGCTATACCCCGGTTTGAAATTGGCTCCGTGACCAGGACTCGAACCTGGGACCCAATGATTAACAGTCATTTGCTCTACCGACTGAGCTATCACGGAACTACATATTTCAATTGACAACTGTGAAGCTTGCTTCACCTCTTCGACCCGTTCGCATCGCTGCGTTCGTGTGTCTGAGGCGCGCTATTCTACAATTTTAAGCACCTCTGTCAACCCCCTAAATTGCTTTCAAGTTAATGATTTGCAACTTATTTCAGATTCCTGCTTGGGGAGCAGAAACCCTTCAGGGCAACTTACTGCGGGGCGCACTTTACAAGCCTTTTCCTTTCAGTTCAACAGCCTGGCGAAAAAAAGGCCTCACAATGCGAGGCCTCGTCAGTTTTGCCGGCGCCCTGGATCAGACGAATACAATTTCGTCGTTTTCCACGACACCTTTTGCGGTGTCGCCGGGCATGAAACGGCCCGACAGAATCAGCTGCGCCAGCGGGTTCTCGATCCAGCGCTGGATCGCTCGCTTGAGCGGCCGTGCGCCGTAAACCGGGTCGTAACCTACCGCAATCAGCTTATCCATGGCCTCAGGGCTGAGATCAAGCTTCAGCTCGCGCTCGGTCAGGCGACTGCGCAGACGACCCAACTGAATCTCGGTAATGCCCGCGATCTGATCCCGAGCCAACGGTTCGAAGATCACCACTTCGTCGACCCGGTTGATGAACTCCGGTCGGAAGTGCGTGGAAATCGCATCCATCACCGCCGCACGTTGCGCCTCACGATCACCGACCAGTTCCTGGATCTGTACCGAGCCCAGGTTGGAGGTCATGACAATCACGGTATTTTTGAAATCCACCGTGCGGCCATGACTGTCGGTCAGCCGGCCATCTTCCAGCACTTGCAGCAAGATATTGAAGACGTCCGGGTGGGCCTTCTCGACCTCGTCCAGGAGGATGACCGAATAAGGCTTGCGACGCACCGCCTCGGTCAGGTAACCGCCCTCTTCATAGCCCACGTAGCCTGGTGGCGCGCCGATCAGTCGAGCCACGGAATGTTTCTCCATGAACTCGGACATGTCGATCCGTACCATCGCTTCTTCAGTATCAAAGAGGAACTCGGCCAGTGCCTTGCACAGCTCGGTTTTACCGACACCGGTCGGGCCGAGGAACATGAACGAACCGCTCGGGCGATTCGGATCGGACAACCCGGCACGAGAGCGCCGCACTGCGTTGGAAACGGCAATGACCGCTTCGTCCTGGCCGATCACACGTTGGTGCAACAAGCTTTCCATCTTCATCAGTTTGTCGCGCTCGCCTTCGAGCATTTTCGACACCGGAATACCGGTCCACTTGGACACCACTTCGGCGATCTCTTCTTCGGTCACCTTGCTGCGCAGTAACTGGTTTTCAGTTTTGCCGTGCTGGTCGACCATTTGCAGGCTGCGCTCCAGGTCCGGGATGATCCCGTACTGCAGCTCGGCCATGCGGTTCAAGTCGCCTTTTCGGCGGGCCGCTTCCAGTTCCTGACGGGACTGTTCGATTTTCTGCTGGATCTGCGCAGAACCCTGGACTTCGGCTTTTTCCGCGTTCCAGATTTCTTCCAGGTCCGAATACTCACGCTCGAGACGGACGATTTCTTCCTGGAGTTTTTCCAGACGTTTTATGGCCGCTTCGTCGCTTTCTTTCTTCAGCGCCTGGGATTCCACCTTCAACTGAATCAAGCGGCGCTCAAGACGATCCAAAACTTCCGGCTTGGAATCTATCTCCATACGGATGCGGCTGGCCGCTTCGTCGATCAGGTCGATGGCCTTGTCCGGCAGCTGGCGATCCGTAATGTAGCGGTGACTGAGCTTGGCCGCGGCGATGATCGCGCCGTCGGTGATTGCCACCTTGTGGTGAACCTCGTAACGCTCTTTCAGGCCACGCAAGATAGCGATGGTGTCTTCTTCGCTCGGCTCGTCCACCAAGACTTTCTGGAAACGCCGTTCGAGGGCGGCGTCCTTCTCTATATATTGGCGGTACTCGTTGAGCGTGGTTGCACCGACGCAGTGCAGCTCACCACGAGCCAACGCCGGTTTGAGCATGTTGCCCGCATCCATCGAGCCTTCGCCCTTACCGGCGCCGACCATGGTGTGCAGTTCGTCGATGAACAGAATGATCTGCCCTTCCTGCTTCGACAGTTCGTTGAGCAGGGATTTGAGGCGCTCTTCGAACTCTCCACGGTATTTGGCACCGGCAATCAACGACCCCATGTCCAGGGACAACAGGCGTTTGCCTTTCAGTCCATCCGGCACTTCACCGTTGATGATGCGCTGGGCCAGGCCTTCGGCGATGGCGGTTTTACCCACGCCAGGTTCACCGATCAGCACCGGGTTGTTCTTGGTACGGCGTTGCAGGACCTGAATGGTCCGGCGAATTTCGTCGTCACGGCCGATCACGGGGTCGAGCTTGCCTTCTTCGGCACGCTTGGTCAGGTCGACGGTGTATTTATCCAGTGCCTGGCGCGACTCTTCGTGGTTGGCGTCATTGACGGCCTCACCACCGCGCAAGTTGTTGATTGCATTTTCCAGGGCTTTCTTGCTGACGCCCTGGCCAAGCAACAATTTGCCGAGCTTGCTGTTCTCGTCCATCGCGGCGAGCAGCACCAGTTCGCTGGAGATAAACTGGTCGCCCTTCTGCTGGGCCAGGCGATCGGCCTGGTTGAGCAGCCGCGCCAGGTCCTGCGACATGTTCACATCGCCGGTCGGGTTCTGGATTTTCGGCAGCTGGTCGAGCTCTTTGGTCAGTTCTTTACGCAAGCTGTTGACGTCGAAACCTACCTGCATCAGCAGGGGTTTGATCGAACCACCCTGCTGCTCAAGCATGGCCTGCATCAAGTGCGCCGGCTCAATGCCGGGATGGTCAAGGCCGACGGCCAGAGATTGGGCGTCGGATAGCGCTAACTGCAATTTGCTGGTTAAACGATCTATACGCATGGGTCACCTTCCTTTTGAGCAGGCCGGACCGATAAAACATCCTGAATGAAGAAACCTGCCAGATACCTCATTAGATGTGGTCGATTCTGGGAGTTTCAAGCGTCGTGACGTTGATGCAGGTCAGCTAAGTCTAGCGGTCGTGCCCTGAGACAGCGCACTACAGCCAGATAAGGGAGGCAAACCGACCGGTGCGAGGACTGCGGCGGTAAGAAAAGAAGCGAGGATCGGTCACGGTGCAGAAACCGCCACCATAGACAGCAGTGACGCCACGAGCGGCCAGCCGTAAACGCGCCAGCTCGTAGATATCAGCCATGAATTTGCCAGCATTCTGACTCGGCACAAAGGCGTTAGCGGCTTCGGGCAATTGCTGTACGAAGGTTTCGCGCACTTCCGGGCCGACTTCAAAGGCTTGCGGGCCAATGGCCGGGCCCAACCAGACGAGCACTTCTTCTGGTTGCACGGCCAGCGTGTCCAGAGTCGCTTCCAGCACACCCGCCGCCAACCCGCGCCAACCGGCATGGGCCGCTGCTACGCGAGTGCCGGCACGGTCGCAAAACAATGCCGGCAGGCAATCAGCGGTCATCGCCGTGCAGGCGATACCGGGCGTTGCGGTCCAGCTGGCATCGGCAGTGGCCACCTGGCTTGGGTCTGCGTGGGCCACGGCGATGCCGTGAACCTGCTTTAACCAGGCCGGTTGAATAGAGAAATGATCGGTGAGGCGACGGCGGTTTTCGACAACGGCTTCGGGGTTGTCGTCGACGTGATCGCCGAGGTTGAGGCTGTCGAACGGCGTCAGGCTGACGCCGCCCGCCCGGGTGGTAACGCAGGCTTTGACCCCGGCCGGCGCTGGCCAGTCAGGAATCAGCCAGTCACTCATCCGATGAACGCCTCGCGGTCTTGCTTGAGCAGCGTCAGCAACCAGACGAAATCGTCCGGCAGTGGCGATTCCCAGCTCATCCGCTTACCGGTCGTCGGGTGATCCAGCTCCAGGAACCGCGCATGCAGTGCCTGACGCGGGAACGCCTTCAACGTTTCGACCATGGTCACACTGGCTGCCGGCGGAATGCGGAAACGACCGCCGTAGGCAGGATCTCCGACCAACGGGAAGTTGATGTGAGCCATGTGCACACGAATCTGGTGCGTACGACCGGTTTCCAGTTTCACCCGCACGTGTGTGTGGGAGCGGAAACGCTCGAGCACGCGGTAATGACTGACGGCTTGCTTGCCACCTTCCATCACGGCCATGCGCTGGCGTTGCTGACCGTGACGACCAATTGGCGCGTTGATCTTGCCGCCGGCCGTCACCACACCGATCACAATGCACTCGTAGATACGGCTGACGCTACGGCTCTGCAATTGCGTGACAAGCTGTGTCTGCGCCTGAATGGTCTTGGCCACCACCATCAGACCGGTGGTGTCCTTGTCCAGGCGGTGCACGATACCGGCGCGCGGCACATTGATGATGTCCGGCACGTGGTGCAGCAAGGCATTGAGCAAGGTGCCATCGGCGTGACCGGCGGCAGGATGCACCACCAGACCCGCGGGTTTGTTGATCACCAGGATGTCGTCGTCTTCATAGACGATGTCCAGTTCGATGTCTTGAGCGATCCATTCGCCCTGAGCTTCCTGCTCGGCAGTGAGCTCAAGAATGGCGCCACCATGAACGATGTCTCGCGGGCGGATAACCGCCCCATCCACAGTCAGGCGGCCGTCTTTGATCCAGGCGGAAAGGCGCGAGCGCGAGTGCTCAGCGAATAATTGTGCGGCGACTTGATCGAGGCGTTGGCCGCCCAATTCGGACGGCACCTCTGCGCGAAGTTCAATTTTATCGGACATGCTCGGACTAGGCGTCGGCACAGCCTTTGGTTTCGGCTGCGCGCTTGTGGTTAAATACGGCGTCTTTTGCCCCGAGGCTATTCAACGGGGCGCTCATCATAACAGGACGGCCCCGCCCAAGACAGCGGCCGTCATAGGGACGCAAGCCGCCATGCAAGTGAAACACCTGCTGCTGATCGCCATCCTCGCATTGACCGCTGCTTGCTCATCGAAGGAAGTCGTAGACGAAAACCTGAGCGAAGTCGAGCTGTACCAGCAGGCTCAGCACGATCTGGACAACAATAGCTACACCGCCGCCACAGCCAAGCTGAAGGCGCTGGAGTCGCGTTATCCGTTCGGTCGCTACGCCGATCAGGCTCAACTCGAGCTCATCTACGCCAACTACAAGAACACCGAGCCTGAAGCGGCCAAGTCCGCCGCCGAGCGCTTCATTCGCCTGCACCCGCAGCACCCGAACGTGGATTACGCGTATTACCTCAAGGGCCTGACTTCGTTCGACCAGGACGTCGGCCTGCTGTCGCGCTTCCTGCCGTTGGACATGACCAAGCGTGACCCGGGTGCCGCTCGCGACTCTTACAACGAGTTCGCCCAGCTGACCAGCCGCTTCCCCAACAGCCGCTACTCGCCGGACGCCAAGCAGCGCATGATCTACCTGCGCAACCTGCTGGCGGCCTACGAGATTCACGTTGCCGACTACTACCTGACCCGTCAGGCCTATGTCGCTGCGGCGAACCGTGGTCGTTATGTGGTGGAAAACTTCCAGGAAACCCCTGCGGTCGGTGACGGTCTGGCGGTGATGACAGAGGCCTACCAGCGTCTGCACCTGGACGAACTGGCTGCCACCAGCCTCGAAACCCTGAAGCTCAACTACCCGAACCATCCAACCCTGGTCGACGGTCAGTTCAAGCCTTCGGTAGACGAAGCCGACAACCGTTCGTGGTTGAGTAAGGCGACCCTGGGCCTGATCGAATCCCGTCCACCGCTGCCGCCGGGAGAAACCCGCGCCAACCAGGACGTGCAGAAGCAGTTCCAGGACGCCAAGGACGCGATTCCGAGCGATCTCAAGCCTAAAGACGAAAATGGCGACGTGATCGAAGAAGAGGAACACGAGTCCGAAGCCAACAACAGCGACCGCTCGTGGTTCAGCTACATGACCTTCGGCGTGTTTGACTGACACGTCGGGTGGTACAAAAAGGAGCCTTTCGAGGTTCCTTTTTTATGGGCTCGATTATTACGCTGTGCGCTGGTCATGTCCTTGGCTAAACTGGCTAATCACTCGTCAAATAGCAGCTCATCATGCTTCGTTTACTGTTCTGGATCGCCCTGATTGCCGTTGCGGTATGGTTCTGGCGCAAGTTCAAGGGATCGTCGACAAATCCCAAGTCCTCCGCAGAACTGGAAGCAGCCCCTATGGTCCGCTGCGCCCATTGCGGCGTACACCTGCCACGCGACCGCGCGCTGAACCTTCAACAACAGTGGTATTGCAGCCAGGCTCACCTTGAGCAAGGCCCGGGCTCCAGTGATCGCTGAGACGTCCAGTCCTGGCAGCAAACAGGCCCTGCGACTGCTGCGTCTCTATCATCTTTACCGTTTGAGCGTCGGCATCACCCTGGTGCTGTTGATCGCCAGCAACATGGACAACCAGCTGCTGACGGTCGCCAATGACGACCTGCTGCGTAGTGGCAGTTGGTTATATCTGGTGCTGAATATCCTGCTGGTGGTGTTTCTCGAGAACACCCGGCGCCCGGCGCAACTGTTCAGCCTGGCGCTGACCGACGTCCTGCTGCTGTGCGGTCTGTTCTACGCCGCCGGTGGTGTGGCCAGCGCCATCGGCAACCTCTTGATCGTATCGGTAGCCATTAGCAACACTTTGTTGCGAGGGCGCATCGGCCTGTTGATTGCCGCCGTCGGCGCGCTCGGCATCGTGGGGCTGAGCTTCCTCCTGAGTTTCAGCCATCCCGCCACCCCCAATGATTACTTGCAAGCCGGCACGCTCGGCGCCCTGTGTTTTGCTGCGGCATTGCTGGTGCAAGGGCTGATCCGACGCCTGGAAGTCAGCGAAACCCTGGCCGAACAACGGGCCAGCGAAGTCGTCGGTCTCGAAGCCCTCAACGCACTGATCCTGCAACGCATGCGTACCGGCATCCTGGTGCTCGACGACCAGCGGCAGGTTCAACTGGCCAACCACAGCGCCTTGAACCTGTTAGGCAGGGAAAGCCTTGTAGGCCAGTTGATCGACGATGACTCACCCATCCTGGTCGAACGCCTGCAACTGTGGCTCAACAACCCGACGCTGCGCCCCCAGAGCCTGAAAGTCGCCAGCAGTGGCCTGGAGTTGCAACCGAGCTTCATTGCCCTGGACCAAAGCCGACACCACCAGACCCTGGTCTTTCTCGAAGACCTCGCGCAAATCGCCCAACACGCCCAACAACTGAAGCTGGCCGCCCTCGGTCACCTGACCGCCGGTATAGCCCATGAAATCCGCAATCCACTGGGCGCCATTAGTCATGCTGCGCAGCTATTGCAAGAATCAGAGGAACTGAACAGCGCGGATCGACGTCTGACACAGATTATTCAAGACCACTCTCAGCGAATGAATCGGGTAATCGAAAACGTCCTGCAACTGTCCCGTCGCCAGCAAACCGTGGCGCAACGGCTCGATCTGAAGCCGTGGCTGGAACAGTTCGTCAACGAAACCCGCGAGGGGGCGACCGAGCATCAGCAGATTCATCTGCGCATCGGCTCAGGAGACTTCAAAACCCTGATGGACCCCAACCAGCTGCCCCAGATTCTCGACAATTTGTTGCGCAACGCCTGGCGCCATAGCGCCTTGAATCACGACCCGGCGCAGGTCTGGCTCGAATTGTTTGTCGACCCGGATAGCCAGCTGCCGATCCTCGAGGTCCTGGACAATGGCCCCGGCGTGGCACCGGAGCATCAAACGCACTTGTTCGAACCGTTCTTCACCACGAGCACCCAAGGCACTGGCCTGGGGCTTTATCTGTCCCGTGAGCTGTGCGAAAGCAACCAGGCCCGCCTAGACTTCAAACCACGCCAAGGCGGCTGCTTTCGCATCACCTTTGCTCACGGACGGAAACAAAGTTGAACATGAGCCCACGGCAAAAAGTCCTGATCGTCGACGACGAACCGGATATCCGCGAACTCCTGGAAATCACCCTGGGACGGATGAAACTCGACACCTTCAGTGCCCGCAACCTCGGCGAAGCCCAGGCCCTGCTGACGCGGGAGACGTTCGACCTGTGCCTGACCGACATGCGCCTGCCGGACGGCACCGGCCTTGAACTGGTGCAACACATTCAACAACGCTACCCACAAATACCGGTGGCAATGATCACCGCTTACGGCAACCTGGAAACCGCGATCAACGCCCTCAAGGCTGGCGCCTTTGACTTCCTGACCAAACCGGTGGACCTCACCCGCCTTCGGGAGCTGGTCAGCAGCGCGCTGCGTTTGCCTGCGTCAGGCGGCACCGGCACCGCCATCGATCGCCGGCTGCTGGGTGACTCACTGCCCATGCGTGCCCTGCGCAAACACATCGACAAACTGGCCCGCAGCCAGGCGCCGGTGTACATCAGCGGCGAATCCGGCAGCGGTAAGGAATTGGTCGCGCGACTGATCCACGAGCAAGGACCGCGCGCCAGCCAACCGTTTATTCCGATCAACTGCGGGGCGATTCCGTCTGAATTGATGGAGAGCGAATTTTTCGGCCATCGCAAAGGCAGCTTCAGCGGTGCCATCGAAGACAAACCCGGACTGTTCCAGGCCGCCCATGGCGGCAGCTTGTTCCTCGACGAAGTGGCGGATTTGCCGCTGGCGATGCAGGTCAAGCTGCTACGGGCCATACAGGAAAAAGCCGTTCGCGGTGTCGGCGAGCAGCAGGAAACCGTGGTCGATGTGCGGATCCTTTGCGCCACCCACAAAGACCTCGACGCCGAAGTCGCCGCCGAACGCTTTCGCCAGGATTTGTACTACCGGTTGAACGTGATCGAACTACGGGTGCCGCCCTTGCGCGAACGCCGTGACGACATCGAATCGCTCGCCAGCCATGTGCTCAAACGCCTGGCCATCAGCACCGACCAACCCGCCGCGAAACTCCACCCGGATGCCCTCGACGCACTGAAAAGTTATCGCTTCCCCGGCAACGTGCGGGAACTGGAGAACGTGCTCGAACGGGCTCACACCTTGTGCGAAAACAAGCAGATCGAAGCCAGCGACCTGCGGCTGGCCGAAGGCAACTGCAACCCGGAAGGTGGAGTGCCGGACCTGACGCAGATCGACAACCTGGAAGACTACCTGGAAAACGTCGAACGCAAACTGATCCTCCAGGCCCTGGAAGAAACCCGCTGGAACCGCACGGCGGCTGCTCAGCGGTTGAATCTTTCATTCAGGTCGATGCGCTACAGGCTCAAAAAACTGGGACTCGATTGAGTCTCAGATCCTTCCAACCGGCGCATACGGTGCCGGATCAATGATCGGCTCACGCCCCAGCATCACATCCGCAAACAACTGACACGACGCCGGCGCCAGCACCAAGCCGTTACGGTAATGCCCGCAGTTGAGCCAAAGCCCTTCGAACCCCGGCACCCGACCGATGTAGGGAATGCCTTCCGGCGAGCTCGGTCGCAACCCGGCCCAGTGCCCCACGACCTCGGCATCCGCCAGTGCCGGAATCAACTCCACCGCCGATACCTTCAAACTCTCCAGGGCCGCTTCGGTCGGTGTCTTGTCGAAGCCTTCGTGTTCCAACGTACTGCCAATCAGAATGTGCCCATCGCGCCGAGGAATCGCATAACGCCCCTTGGCCAGAACCATGCTCGGCAGGAAATCCGCGGCGCATTTGTAGAGAATCATCTGCCCTTTCACCGGCTCGACCGGGAGGTCCAGGCCCAGGCATTTGAGTAAATCACCGCTCCAGGCACCCGCGGTCAGTACCACCTGATCGCCATGGATAGCACCCGCGGAGGTCTGCACCCCAACGACCGAAGCGCCTTCACGGATAAACCCGCTGACTTCGCACTGCTCATGAATCGTCACGTTCGGCAGCGCCAACAACGCAGCCTTGAGCGATTTGACTAGCCGCGGATTACGCACATTGGCCACATCGGCCATGTAGATTGCCCGCGAAAAACCCGCACCCAATCCCGGCACGGCATCATGTGCCGCCGAGATATCCACAGCCCGCAGCGGGCGGTTTTCCCGCTCGGCCCAGGCCAACGCCTCGGCCTCATCATCCAGGTCCAGCCAATACAACCCGGTGGTATGCACCTCGGGATCAACGCCGGTTGCTGCGAACAACCGCTCACCCAACTGCGGATAAAAGTCTTGGGACCAGTGAGCCAACGCGGTGACCGCCGGGCTGTAGCGCCACGGGTAAAGCGGCGAAACGATACCGCCGCCGGCCCAGGACGATTCCTGACCAACGTTCGAGCGATCCAGCAGCATGACGCTTTGCACTTCGGACGCGAGGTTGAACGCTGTCAGCAGGCCAATCACTCCGCCGCCGACAATCACCACTTGCTGTTGCCTGGTCATGTTCTGATCCAACCGTTAAATAGACAGAGGGACGCAAAAGGCGCCCGAAAAAGGAACTCAGCGACCCCAGCAATCCTTGGTCGTGGCCGTTGCATTGACCATGCTTCTGACACCGGTGTTGGTGATGGTGAAATCCCCACACTGGTCCGTCGCCATGGCTTTGCCAGCCTTGCGAACTGCCGTCAGCAGGAAGGTCTGATCGGTCAGGGTCTGGGTAATGGTGTAAAAGTCATTGCCGGCGCTCAGGCCTGCGGCGCCTGTGTAGACATTACTCTTTGAGTAAAACCGCTCGAGAATTTGCGCCTGCTCGGAGAGCAGACCCGCGACTTCAGTCCTACGCCCCTTTTTCACGTATTCGGTGAGGCTCGGGTAGCCAATGGTGATGACGATCCCGATGATCGCAATCACGATCATGATTTCGATCAGGGTAAAACCTCGGTTGGATCTGCGCATGCCTCAACTCTCACTTACTGAATTTGTCGCCACATGATGCGACGGTTGACACCACCGCCGGGCTTTTCCACCAGCGAGTTCACGCCGCCACCGGAGTCGCTCACGATCTTGCGGGACGCATTGTTGACGATCGCGTTGAGCGTCGGAATACCACCGGTGAAAATCACCCCGCTGGAAATCGAATCCTTGATGTCGACCAGCCCGTCGCCATTGGTGTCGAGCACCGCGTAGTTGAGCATCTTACCGCTGAATGCATCCAGCTCGACCAGTTTGCCGGTACCGGAACTGGCGCAAGGATCGGTGGTGTCCACGCTGGCCGTGGTAAACACTATCCGGCCGGACACCAGATTGGCCTGATTGATCACCCGCTCACCGGTCAACACGTTGTTGTAAACCAATGGCAGATACCAGCCCTTCTCTGCCGGAAAGGTCACCTCGTTCCGGCTGGTGGTGATGAATTGTCCGTTGCTGCCCGAGAACACACCGGTCACCGCTTGGGCCTGCAAGCTGGACGTTGTGATTTGCCCGGGGCCACCTTCCGCATCCCACACTGCATAGAACGCCTGGAGGTCTTTGTTGGTCTTGTCGGCCGTCTCGTTGAATTTACCGGTGCCGAAAAACACTTCCTTCCCTCCCAACGGATTGTCCGCCAGCAATGGTTGCGCGGTGATCGGCTGGGTGACGCCACCCGCGGTGGTAAACAGCGGTTTGCGGGAAAACGCCAGGTCCCACGATTCCGGGGCGGTAGCGCTCAAATCAAACTTCCACAGCCGCCCCTTCAAATCGCCGCCATAAGCGGCCTGCACCACATTCTGCGAGTTGACCCGAAGTTTTACCGATGACAAACCGTTGGTAGTTTCGGCGCCGTCGACCACTATTTTCTTGATCAGCGAGCCGTCACGAATGTCGACCACGTACAACGCTGCCACCCCGGAGTTGCTGCCATAACCGTTGGAGATGAATGCGGCCCATCGCCCATCTGCCAAGCGTGCCACTTCCGGTCGTGCGTAGGCATAACCCAGATCATTGAAAACGTTCGCCGTATTTGCAGTGGCCGGCACACTGATTTCCCACACCGCCTTGATCACGTTGCCTGCCGAGGCGTCGAACAACTGCAACGCGTAGAAGGTCCTGCCCCCCGCCCCTGTTCCACCCAATGCCAGGGTCTTCCAGGCGCTGTTGAGTTGCGCATCGAATACCGCAACCTGACCGTCAACCAGAAACTTGTGGCTGACGCCGTTGATGTAATTGGTGTCGGCGATCAAACGCAGCGAAGGCAACACACTGGAAGGCATGTAGGCATAACGCCTTGCACCGTTGGCCGAGTTGACGACGTTCACAAAACCGTCGTTGGCGTTCACCACCAGGCTGGCATTCATGTTGGCGGCTTTGGTGGCCAGGTAGGTGCTGTAGGTAGTATCCCCCACCAGATCGGACGCGGTTTGGTCGGTGGGCGCGGCCAGCACGAGTGGCGAATTGATAATGTCGCCGAGCAACACGCTACGCGCTTTCAACCCGGTTTTGTTGGTGCCCTTGCTCCACTCCACCAGATCGCTGCCCGTGATCCCGATGGGCAAGTTCAGGCTGAGGAAAGCCTGCTGGACCGGGGAAAAATTGCCGAAGGCCAGAGTGACGGCGGCGTTGGTCAGGGTGTTCCAGGACTGGTAGGTCGGCGCAGTAGCACCGGGCACGATAGTGGTATCGGTCGTCCATAGAACCGCGGCCGTGTTAACCGCACCCGCCGATGTGAAGCCAAGGGATTTGATGGTGCCCCGCCAGTCCTTGGGGTCGTAGGTGGTCTGGAAGTAGGTTGAGTTGCTGGCAAGAGTGGTGCCGCTGGCAACGCCGCTGCCACCTGAGCCGGCCTTGGCGGTGAGGTCGCTCAAGGCTGCAGTCAGTGCACTGATGAGTTCCGCGCTATCGCTCGCCTGGTAGTATTGGCCCTGTCCGTAGGTCGCCGCATCCGACAACATCTGGTTAGCGACGGCGAAACCCACGGTGTAGGTGTTCATGTTCTGCTTGGAAAAATCCACCTCGTTCCAGCTTTTACCCGCGGCATCTGTCCCTGTGGAGCGCATGTCGATGTCGAAGGCGAACTTGGCGATGTCATCCAGGTACAGGGTGTCGCCCTCATCGTCGCCGGAGAGGTTGGCGCCATCGTTATTGCTGATCCCGTCCCAGTTCGGTAACCCGCTGCCACCCAGCGGATCGTTGGTCGGAAAGGTTCGGTCGTAGGTCGGCAGACCATCGGTAATCACCACCCCGTAATTTTTCTGGCAACGGTACTGAATCGGACTGGTATAGGTGGTGGGCGTCGAGTTGTTGTATGGCGCCATGCCACGGAAATAGCGGGTGATTTCGTAATAGGCTTCTGCCAGCGGTGTATTGGCTTCCGCGCTCAGTTCATCGATCGCGTCGATCAGTGCGTTGTAGTTGGTATTGGCCTGAGCCTGGGTCACGGTGCCGCTGACCGCTGACATATCACTGACCGAACGGGCAATGTAACCGCCGTCATTCTTGTGGTTGCCGACTGCCAGATTGAACGTCGACAGGCCGATGCGCAGCGCGCGGTTGCCAGCCACCAACATCTTGGAAACGTTGCGCGCCACGTTCATCCGGTAATCATTGGGGATCGAGCCATCAGTGAAATCCCGATCTGAATTGTTGGCCAGGCTTTTCAGATAGGACAAGTAATTTGCCGTATACCGCGTGTCCTCGCTCCCCACCGGATCGGGAAGTTTGAGGCAAAGCGAATCCGGACCGGAAGAGCTGTTGTTATAAAAACCGTACCATCCTTTCGAACATTTTCCTCGAGTCAAACTCGACAAAGCAATATTGGTATCGGTCATGTCAAGCTCGCGGCCTTTCGAGCACGAACCATTCGAGAGGCAAATAGTCACCGAGGGGCGTGCGACCGTCGGGTCGAAGCCTGCCGCCCAGATAATGTTGTTCATACTCCCCGAGTCGTCGAGTAACAGCATCACATTGGGTGCGACGGCGGCGGCGCTCAACAGCGGCGAATCCGAGGGCGTGAAGGCGTAAGCCGGCGCTGCCAGATAAAGACTCAACGCCGCGCCGTAGAGCAGCTGCAACAACCAACGGCGCCAGCCTGTGCGGGCCTCAGTACTTCGCATAGATACTCTCCACCACACTGCGCGAGTTGCCTACGATGCCCACAGCGGTCACCCGGTACAGCGTTGCCGACGTGTTGCTCGGCACGTTCACGGCGTTCAGCGTGGTGCCAATGTTCTGCACCCCATAAAAGCCGTTGCCGGAGGCGATCCAGGTCACCCCCGAGGTGGAATTGAACCCGGCGGCGGTGAGGGCCGACGCCTCGGCCGGCGGCGCGCATTGGCTGGTGCCGCTGCAAACCGGCAGTGCGTAGGTATCCAGTTGGACCGCGCTTTCGCCGATGCGCAGCGCGGCTTCGGCGCCCTGGAACGACTGATTGCGCAGGGTCACACTGGCGGCCATTTTTTCCTGCAGGGTGGCGTTTTGCATCGATGAAAGGCCGATCAGTGTCAGCAACAGAAGAAACACCAGGCTGACCAGCAGCGCCATGCCGCGCTGGGAGTGAGGGGTCTTGGAAGAAATACTCATCGGCCCTCCCCTCATGGCAAGCGGTTGCGCAGAGCGGCAACCACGTTAAAGGTTTGATTGCGTACCCGGTTGCTCGGGTCCGTGAGAGTCAACGTCAGGCGTACGCTGCGGATTCGAGCAGGGTCCGACGGATTGCTGCTGTAGCTGGAAGCGGACGAATCGGTAGCCGAACTAGCAAGACCGAAGCTCACGTTGAAGGCACTGACGTTGTCGACCAGCACCGCTTGGGTAGGCGTGGTGCCGCTTCCCATCGTCAGCTGATTGTTCTTAAGGCTGTAAACCAGTCGCCGAATCGGAAACGCCAATTGTCCCGATGCGGGAGCCTGCAAATTTGAATAAGCCGTCGCCGTGTTTCGACAATCGGAAACCACCGTCCAGGTCGACGTACCGCCACCTGCTCCCACATCGGCGGTCACCAAGGTCAGCTTGAGATTGGCATTGTCCCAACTGATCGGCGTTACCTGGCTGGCATTGAAACTCCCCCCGGCGCTTGCGTCAGTGATCGTTCCCAGACAACCAAACATCCCCACCATGCGAATTTCCTGAATCATTTTGCTCAGCACAAATCGAGCATCTTCCTGCAGGTTGGCCGACGCGTTTTGGCTGACGTAGGTGTTCTTGGCTGCAATGAAAATCTGCGCCACACCGAGCACCACGACCAGGCTCAACGCCAGGGCGATCAGCATTTCGATCAGGCCGAAACCTCGATTGAGCCGGCTCATGGCGTCGTCACCGGATCGACGGCGGCGCGACTGCTCAGCACAAAGCTGCGACGGGAATTGGCGGTGTTGGCGGCCCGCGAGTCATCCCAGGTGATGGTGATGGTGTACACCCGCTGATTGAGCGTAACGCTGCCAGTAGCCGTGGCGCCGCCGAAATTGACGATGTTGGTCGTGAAGTCGTAGAGGTCCTGATCCCGGGCGATGCTCAAGTTGCCCGAGGTCGGTGGCGTGACGGTGTAGTCGGCACCGGAGTTGGCGCGAATGCGGTCCATCATGTCGTAGGCGATAAAACTGGCCTGGCTGGTCATCCGCGAGCTGTCAGTATACTTCAGCGCATTGAGCTGAATCGCCGCCGCCCCCAACAGCCCAACACCCAGAATCAACAACGCAACCAAAACTTCGATCAGCGTCATGCCCTCCTGTGCACGCTTGCTCCATCCCCTCATCCGCAACTTCCACCCAATAGAATTCGTCCGTTCAAACACACATTCAGCGTCCTGCTTTGCGCCCCCAGTACATAGCTGATCACTACCGCCGTGGACGGTGCCGACAAACCACCCAGATTGTTGAAATCGATGGCGGTCACTCCTGAGGTTAGCGTCAGAGTCGCCCCGCTGCTCATCGCTGGAACAACCCGCAATACTTTGGCCAATTTGCCAGTACCGTCATAGACCGACAGATCCCCGGTCCAGGCACCGTCTTCTACCGTTGGGCGAACCCGGGTAGTGACACCCCGATCGATCGCCTCGAGCCGGGCGAAATTCAGACCCCGTTGCAGATCACCGATTTCGGTGTCGGCCTTGGTGATTTGCACCGAACGGGTAAATGCCGGTACGGCCAGAGTGATCAGGACCAGAAATACTGCGAGCGCGACCAGCAACTCGATCAGCGTGAAACCTTTTGTACGATGATCCATCGGTGCCCTCCGTTGCCGTCGGCTATACCTGCTTCTACACGCTAGAACATTCGACCGGCAGATGTTCGGTTGTTTTGCCAATACTCGCGCAGGGATCGCGCGGGCCGCAGTACTCCAGGGAGGGAGATGACATGCATCAGCGAGGTTTCAGCCTGATCGAACTGCTCATGGGACTGACAATTGTCGGAATTGTTCTGCAACTGGTCAGTCCGGCGTTCGCAGCACTGACTGAATCGAACCATCGCGAGCAGGCGGCGCAGTTGCTTATCGGCGGTATACGCAACGCCAGAACCGTTGCCATCACACATAACCAGAGCGTCGTGATTCACGGCATCAACGGCGACTGGAGTCAGGGCTGGCGGATCATTCTGGATATCAGTGGTAAAGGGGCAGAGGACAACAGCAATCCGCTGCTCTTTGAGCGCGCGATTGGCGCTCGGGTACCGATTATCGGCAACTGGCCGGTCAGGCGATACATACGTTTCAACAGTATTGGCGAGCCACAGATGCCCGGACGGGCCTTTCAAGCAGGAACATTGCACATTTGCGCAGCCCGCGAACCGGTCACTCACCTCCAGGTGGTGCTGGCCGCTACCGGCCGCGTAAGCCTGCGCAGCCATAAGGCTGAGCAGGCGCTATGCCCTGGGGGCAAAGGCGTTAAAGCAGGGAGCGCACGCGCAACTCTTTAGGCATGGAGAAGGTGATGTTCTCCTCGCGACCGGCCAGTTCATCCGCGCCGGTAGCGCCCCACGCCTGCAACTGCTGGATCACGCCACGCACCAGAACTTCTGGCGCGGAGGCGCCGGCGGTGATGCCGATTCGCTCGACACCCTCGAACCAGCTCTCTTGCAGGTCTTCGGCACCGTCGATCAGGTAGGCTGGGGTGGCCATGCGCTCGGCCAGTTCACGCAAGCGATTGGAGTTGGAGCTGTTCGGGCTGCCGACCACCAGTACTACGTCGCATTCATCGGCCAGTTGCTTGACCGCGTCCTGACGGTTTTGCGTGGCGTAGCAGATGTCGTCCTTGCGCGGACCGCCGATCGCCGGGAAGCGCGTACGCAGTGCGTCGATGACGCGGCTGGTATCGTCCATGGACAGGGTGGTCTGGGTCACGAACGCCAGTTTTTCAGGGTTGCTCACCTGCAAGGCGGCGACGTCTTTCTCGTCTTCGATCAGATAGATCGCGCCACCATTGCTGCCATCGTACTGGCCCATGGTGCCTTCGACTTCCGGGTGACCGGCGTGGCCGATCAGGATGCATTCACGGCCGTCGCGGCTGTAGCGCGCCACTTCGATGTGCACCTTGGTCACCAGCGGACAGGTAGCGTCGAACACTTTCAGACCACGACCGGCGGCTTCGCTACGCACGGCCTGGGAAACGCCGTGGGCACTGAAGATCACGATGACATCATCTGGCACCTGATCCAGTTCTTCGACAAAGATCGCTCCACGAGCACGCAGGTCTTCGACGACGAATTTGTTGTGGACCACTTCGTGGCGCACGTAGATCGGCGGCCCGAAGACTTCCAGTGCACGGTTGACGATTTCGATCGCCCGGTCCACACCGGCGCAGAAGCCACGGGGGTTGGCGAGTTTGATTTGCATGCTGTGCCTCGTGTCTTGCGCGCAAGAAGTTAGATCATTACAACTCTGTAGGAGCAGAGCTTGCTCCGGGCGGCGTTCCGACGAAAGCGGTGTGCCAGTCGACATTGATGTTGAAGGTGACAACACCTTCGTCGGAACGCCGCCCGGAGCAAGCTCTGCTCCTACATTTGACCTTTTTTGGTCAGTTACAGCGATTTGACGTTGATGATCTCGACGTCAAAGGTCAATGTCTTGCCGGCCAGCGGGTGGTTGAAGTCGATGGTCACTTGCTCGTCATCGAATTCCTTCACTACACCGGGCAACTCAGTATTCGCCGCATCGTTAAAGATCACCAGCAAGCCAGGCGACAGTTCCATGTCCTTGAACTGCGAGCGCGGGATGATCTGTACGTTCTGCGGGTTGGGTTGGCCAAAAGCGTTTTCCGGCGCAATTGTCAGCGTACGCTTGTCGCCAGCCTTGAAGCCGAACAGCGCTGCTTCGAAACCTGGCAACAGGTTACCGTCACCGACCTTGAAGGTCGCCGGGGCTTTGTCGAAGGTGCTGTCGACGGTGTCGCCGTTCTCCAGGCGCAGTGCAAAGTGCAAGGTGACTTCCGTGTTCTGGCGGATGCGTTGCTCAGCCAATACCTGTTCAGTCATGAACGGCTTCTCCAGTCTTTTTACTTTTGAACATATCCAGCGCAAGCATCACGGCACCGACAGTAATTGCACTGTCGGCAAAGTTGAACGCCGGGAAATACCAGCGGTTCTGCCAATGCACCAGGATGAAATCGATCACATGGCCATAGGCAATGCGGTCATACAGATTGCCCAGCGCGCCACCCAGAACCAGCGCCAGAGCGACGGCCAGCCAGGTTTCGTTGCGCCCCAGACGCTTGAGCCAGACCACCAGCACTGCACTGACCACCACAGCGATCAGGGCAAACAACCAGCGCTGCCAGCCAGAGCTGTCGGCCAGGAAACTGAACGCCGCGCCTGTGTTGTAAGCCAGTGTCCAGCTGAACAGATCGGGGATCACCACGATTTGCTGGTACATCTCGAGCTTGCCTTCGAAGTAGAACTTGCTGGCCTGGTCGATGACCAGGACCAGCAAACTCAACCAGAGCCAGCTCAGCCGTCCGAAACGACCAGCAGCATTAGGCATAGTGACGAACCTCGCCAGCGCCGCTGATATTGTCGACGCAACGGCCACAGATTTCCGGATGCTCCGGGTTTACGCCGACATCTTCACGGCAGTGCCAGCAACGGGCGCACTTGGCGAAGGCCGACTTGACGATTTTCAACTTCAGGCCGCTGACTTCGGTGACTACCGCGTCCTCTGGTGACTGAACAAAAGGCGCAACGCTGGCGGTCGAGGTGATCAGAACGAAACGCAGTTCGTTGCTCAGCTTGGCCAGATCGGCGCTCAGCGCCTCTTCGGCGAACAGCGTCACTTCGGCTTGCAGGTTGCCGCCGACAGCCTTGGCCGCGCGCTGGATTTCCATTTCCTTGTTGACCGCGACCTTCACCGCCATGATCCGCTCCCAGTAGGCGCGACCCAGTTCGACGTTGTCCGGCAGTTCAGTCAGGCCTCCGTACCAGGTGTTGAGCATCACCGATTCGTTACGCTCGCCCGGCAGGTATTCCCACAGTTCGTCGGCGGTGAAGGCGAGGATCGGCGCGATCCAGCGCACCAGCGCTTCACTGATGTGGTACAGCGCGGTTTGCGCCGAACGGCGGGCCTTGCTGTTGGCGCCAGTGGTGTACTGACGGTCCTTGATGATGTCCAGGTAGAAACCGCCCAACTCCTGCACGCAGAAATTGTGGATCTTGGAGTAGACGTTCCAGAAACGGTATTCGCCGTAGTGCTCTTGCAACTCGCGTTGTAGCAGCAGGGTGCGGTCTACAGCCCAACGGTCCAGGGCGAGCATTTCTTCGGCCGGCAGGATGTCGGTGGCCGGGTTGAAGCCGGTCAGGTTCGAAAGCAGGAAGCGCGCGGTGTTACGGATACGCCGGTAGGCGTCCGCACTGCGTTGCAGGATCTGCTCGGAAACGGCCATTTCACCCGAGTAATCGGTGGAAGCGACCCACAGCCGCATGATGTCGGCGCCCAGGGTGTCGTTGACCTTTTGTGGCGCGATCACGTTGCCCAAGGACTTGGACATCTTGCGGCCGGACTCGTCGACGGTGAAGCCGTGAGTCAGCAGCTCGCGGTACGGCGCGTGGTTGTCGATGGCGCAACCGGTCAGCAACGACGAGTGAAACCAGCCACGGTGTTGGTCAGAGCCTTCCAGGTACAAGTCGGCACGTGGGCCCGTCTCGTGGCCCATCGGGTGCGAACCGCGCAGGACATGCCAGTGCGTGGTGCCCGAATCGAACCAGACGTCCAGGGTGTCGCTGATCTTGTCGTACTGCGGCGCTTCATCGCCCAGCAGCTCAGCGGCGTCCATCTTGAACCAGGCTTCGATGCCTTCGACTTCGACGCGCTTGGCGACTTCTTCCATCAGCTCGGCGGTGCGTGGGTGCAGCTCGCCGCTTTCCTTGTTCAGGAAGAACGGGATCGGCACGCCCCAGTTACGCTGACGGGAGATGCACCAGTCCGGACGGTTGGCGATCATCGAGTGCAGGCGCGCCTGGCCCCAGGCCGGAACGAACTTGGTCTCTTCGATGGCTTTGATCGCGCGCTTGCGCAGGGTGTCGCCGGTCGCTGGTTCTTTGTCCATACCGATGAACCACTGCGCGGTGGCGCGGTAGATCAGTGGAGTCTTGTGACGCCAGCAGTGCATGTAACTGTGTTCGATGGTTTCGGTGTGCAGCAGCGCGCCGACTTCCGACAGCTTGTCGACGATGGCCGGGTTGGCCTTCCAGATGAACTGGCCACCGAAGAACTCCAGCGACGTCGCGTAGACGCCGTTGCTCTGTACCGGATTGAGGATGTCGTCGTTGACCATGCCGTACTTCTTGCAGGTCACGAAGTCGTCCACGCCGTAAGCCGGTGCGGAATGAACCACGCCGGTGCCGGCGCCCAGTTCGACGTACTCAGCCAGGTAAACCGGCGACAGACGGTCGTAGAACGGGTGACGGAAGTTGATCAGTTCCAGTTCCGAACCGGTGGTGGTCGCGATGACCGAGCCTTCCAGCTTGTAGCGCGCCAGGCACGACTCGACCAGCTCTTCAGCCAGCACCAACAGTTTGTCGCCGACGTCGACCAGGGCGTAGTTGAATTCCGGGTGAACGTTCAGCGCCTGGTTGGCCGGAATGGTCCACGGGGTGGTGGTCCAGATCACGATCGAAGCAGGTTTTCCCAGCGACGGCAGACCGAAAGCGGCCGCCAGCTTGGCTTCGTCGGCAATCGGAAAGGCCACGTCGATGGTCGAGGACTTTTTGTTCTCGTACTCGACTTCCGCTTCAGCCAGGGCCGAACCGCAGTCGAAGCACCAGTTCACAGGCTTGAGGCCCTTGAACACAAAACCGCCCTTGACGATTTCAGCCAGGGCGCGAATTTCACCGGCCTCGTTTTTGAAGTCCATGGTCTTGTACGGATTGGCAAAGTCGCCCAACACGCCCAGACGGATGAATTCGGATTTCTGACCTTCGATCTGCTCGGTGGCATAGGCACGGCACAGTTCGCGGGTCTTGTCCGCGCCCAGATTCTTACCGTGGGTCACTTCGACTTTGTGCTCGATCGGCAGACCGTGGCAGTCCCAGCCCGGAACATAAGGCGCGTCGAAACCCGACAGGGTTTTCGAGCGGATGATCATGTCCTTGAGAATCTTGTTCAGCGCATGACCGATGTGAATCGTGCCGTTGGCGTACGGAGGACCGTCGTGCAGAACGAACTTCGGACGATCCTTGCCAATCTCGCGCAACTTACCGTACAGGCCAATGCTGTCCCAGCGCTGCAGAATCTGCGGTTCGCGCTGAGGCAGGCCGGCCTTCATTGGGAAGGCGGTGTCCGGAAGGTTTAGCGTGGCTTTATAGTCGGTCATTTAAGGCTCTTCATTAGCGATTGGCGCTAGGTGCGACAGGGCACGGGCGGCGGCAACATCCGCATTGATCGCCGTCTTAAGCGCCTCCAGAGAGGCGAAACGCTGCTCTTCACGCAGCTTGTGGTGGAAAACCACCGTCAAACGCCGGTCATACAGATCGCCGGCAAAATCTAAAAGGTGCACTTCGAGGTGGGCTTTGCCATCACCTTGTACCGTGGGCCGCACGCCAATGTTGGCGACACCTGGCCAGGTCTTGCCGTCGATGTCGACGTTGACCAGATAAACCCCAGTCAGCGGCACGCGACGACGCTTGAGTTGTATGTTGGCGGTCGGCGTGCCCAGTTGCCGTGCCAGCTTCTGGCCGTGCAGGACCCGCCCGGTGATCTGGAAAGGACGACCGAGCAGCCCTTCGGCCAAGGCGAAATCGGCGGCGGCCAAGGCATTTCGCACCTGAGTGCTGCTGACGCGAATGCCGTCCAGTACGACGGTTTGCGCCGCTTCGACGGTGAAGCCCTGTATCACGCCGGCCTGTTGCAGGAAATCGAAATCCCCTACCCGGTCACAGCCGAAACGGAAGTCGTCACCGACCTCCAGATGCTGGACCCCGAGGCCGTCCACCAGAATGGTGTCGACGAATTCGCTGGCGCCGAGCTTGCTCAAGCGCTGATTGAAGGCCAGGCACAGGACCCGGTCGACACCTTCCTCAGCCAACAGCTGCAGTTTGTCCCGTAGCCGGGCCAGACGGGCCGGAGCCGTGTCAGGGGCGAAGAATTCTCGCGGCTGCGGCTCGAAAATCACCACGCAGCTGGGCACGCCCAACTCGAGCGCTCGCTCGCGTAGCCTCGCCAGGATCGCCTGGTGGCCACGGTGAACACCGTCAAAGTTGCCAATAGTGGCGACGCAGCCCCGATGCTGGGGGCGCAGATTGTGGAGGCCTCGAACCAGCTGCATAACGCGCTTCTTGCTCATAAAGTGGTCGATTATAACCACACCCGGCGGCCGACGACAGGCAACACCGTAACCCAAAGTGATCGAGCCGACAAAACCGTCGATTCGCCCGTGTTTATCAAGGCAAGGACCTCAGCTCAACGCCTTGCGATTGAAGTCGCGCAAACGGAAGCCCATCAGCAGTAACATGCCGAAATAAGCGACCACACCGGCAACAACCAGTGCGCCCAGACGCAGGAACCGTTCAAGCATATGGCCCTGATCCCACGTCGGCATGAAATGCATCCCGACCAGTAGCACAACAGACATCACCAACACCGCGATCACTAGTTTGGCAGCGAACTTCGCCCAACCCGGTTGCGGCTGATACATCTGCTGCTTGCGCAGTTGATAGAACAGCAGGCTGGCGTTAATGCACGCACCGATGCTGATGGCCAAAGCCAGACCGGCATGGGCCAGCGGGCCGATCAACACCAGGTTGAACAATTGGGTAACGATCAGGGTGAAAATCGCGATTTTTACCGGCGTGCGGATGTTTTGTTGCGCATAAAAGCCCGGCGCCAGCACTTTGATCACGATAATCCCGAGCAAACCGACCGAATAAGCGATCAGAGCCCGTTGCGTCATGGAGGCGTCAAACGCGCTGAACTGACCGTACTGAAACAGCGAAACCGTCAGCGGCTCAGCCAAAATGCCCAACGCCAGCGAGCACGGCAGCACCAGCACGAAGCACAGGCGCAAACCCCAATCGAGGATCCGCGAATATTCCTGGCGATCCTTGCTGGCATAGGTCTTGGCCAGGGTCGGCAGGAGAATCGTACCCAGCGCCACACCCAGAACGCCGGAGGGCAACTCCATCAAACGGTCGGCGTAGTACATCCAGGACACGGAACCGGCGACCAGGAACGAGGCGAAAATGGTATTGATGATCAGCGAAATCTGGCTCACGGACACGCCGAGAATCGCCGGAAGCATTTGTTTCATGACCCGCCAGACGCCGCTGTCACGCAGGTTCAGACGTGGCAACACCAGCAGGCCGATCTTCTTCAGGTGCGGCAACTGATAGAGCAATTGCGCCAGGCCGCCCACCAGTACTGCCCAGCCCAACGCCATGACCGGCGGATCGAAATACGGCGTCAGAAACAACGAAAAGATGATCATGCTGACATTGAGCAGGGTCGGCACGAAGGCCGGCACCGAGAAGCGGTTATACGTATTGAGGATCGCCCCGGCCAATGAAGACAGGGAGATCAGCAATATATAAGGAAAGGTCACCCGCAGCAGATCGGAAGTCAGCTCGAATTTTTCCGGCGTATCGGTGAAACCCGGCGCGGTCGCCCAGATGACCCACGGCGCGGCGATCATGCCCAAAGCGGTGACCAGCGCCAGCACCAGCGTCAGCAGGCCCGATATGTAAGCAATGAAGGTTCGCGTCGCCTCCTCGCCCTTCTGGCTTTTGTATTCAGCAAGAATCGGCACGAACGCCTGGGAAAATGCCCCTTCAGCGAAGATCCGCCGCAGCAGATTGGGCAGTTTGAAGGCGATAAAGAAGGCGTCGGTCGCCATCCCCGCGCCAAATGTACGCGCGATAAGGGTGTCACGTACGAACCCCAGAACCCGGGAAAGCATCGTGATAGAGCTGACGGCGGCCAACGATTTGAGCAGATTCATTGAAAGAGTTTGTGCCTGTCGATAAACAGCAGGCGAACAAAGCGCCTACTTATGCGATACTCCGCGCCGCAGCAGCACAGAGCCAAAGCTCGCGAGTTTACAGGTCAAGCGCCGGAAATAAATATCCCGCCTCTTTATACCTACCACTTAGCGGAACGTCTCAACCGCCCTTGACAAGACATCAACTCATCGGCATGATTCGCGGCCTATTTTGTTTGCTATTTCCTAAAAAGTCTTTCGAGGAGCTCGACGGTGGCCAACACACCTTCCGCCAAAAAACGTGCAAAACAGGCTGAGAAGCGTCGCAGCCACAACGCCAGCCTGCGTTCCATGGTTCGTACCTACATCAAGAATGTAGTTAAAGCCATTGACGCAAAAGACGCTGAAAAAGCTCAAGCTGCTTACGTTCTGGCAGTGCCAGTTATCGACCGCATGGCCGATAAAGGCATCATCCACAAGAACAAGGCTGCTCGTCATAAGAGCCGCCTGAACGGTCACGTCAAGGCTCTGAACCTTGCTGTTGCCGCATAAGCGATAAGCTTGTTGAAAAACCGACCCCAGGGTCGGTTTTTTATTGCCTGTGATTTAGTAAGCCCAGCGCAAAAAAAATGGGAAGGGCCAGCCCCGCCCCATACTTTTGATCTTCTTTAGATTACTGAGCCTGCGCCCACGGCAAAATTGGAATCGCCGTCACCGCATTCTGCGGACTGCCTTCGATCACCCGATCGCTGTAGACCAGGTACACCAGCGTATTGCGCTTCTTGTCGAGGAATCGCACCACCTGCATGGTCTTGAACACCAGCGATGTGCGCTCCTTGAACACCTCGTCGCCATCCTTCAACTCACCCTTGAAGCTGATCGGCCCGACCTGACGGCAAGCGATAGAGGCTTCAGCGCGATCTTCAGCCAGCCCCAAACCACCCTTCACGCCGCCCGTCTTGGCTCGCGACAGGTAGCAAGTCACGCCCTCGACCTTTGGATCATCAAACGCCTCGACGACGATACGGTCGTTCGGGCCGACGAATTTGAACACCGTCGACACCTGACCAATCTCCTCGGCCGAGGCCAGCAGCGGCACCGCCAACAACAGGCCCAACAATCCTTTTGCAACGCGCATTCAGGTATTCCCTCAGACCAGGATCAGGTTATCGCGGTGAACCAGTTCCGGTTCCGCCATGTAACCCAACAGACCGACAATCGCCTCAGACGACTGACCGATGATTTTTTGTGCTTCCAGCGCGCTGTAGTTGGCCAGGCCTCGGGCGATTTCACGACCGTCCGGCGCCACGCAAACCACCATCTCACCACGACGGAAGCTGCCCTGGACCAGCTTGACACCGACCGGCAGCAAACTTTTGTTGCCCTGGGACAGCGCCGTCACCGCACCAGCATCCAGCACGAGCGTGCCGCGGGTTTGCAGGTGCCCGGCCAGCCATTGCTTGCGCGCCGCCAGCAGGCCGCGCTCAGGTGACAGCAAGGTGCCGATGCGCTCGCCCGCCTTGAGGCGATCCAGCACGCGCTCAATACGCCCGCCGACGATGACGGTATGCGCACCGGAACGAGCCGCCAGCCGCGCAGCGCGCAATTTGGTCTGCATGCCGCCACGACCCAGCGCGCCACCCGTACCGCCCGCTACCGCATCCAGCGCCGGATCATCGGCGCGCGCTTCGTAAATCAGATTGGCGTGAGGGTTGTTGCGCGGATCGGCGTCGAACATGCCGTCGCGATCGGTGAGGATCACCAGCAAGTCAGCTTCGACCAGGTTGGCTACCAGCGCCGCCAGGGTGTCGTTATCGCCGAAACGGATTTCGTCAGTGACCACAGTGTCGTTTTCGTTGATCACCGGAATAACTTTCAGCTCAACCAACGCTCGCAAGGTGCTGCGGGCGTTCAGGTAGCGCTTGCGGTCGGACAAGTCGTCGTGAGTCAGGAGAATCTGCGCGGTATGCCGGCCATGCTCGGCAAAGCTCGACTCCCAGGCCTGCACCAACCCCATCTGACCAATGGCGGCAGCGGCCTGCAACTCGTGCATCGCACTGGGCCGTACGGTCCAGCCCAAGCGACTCATACCGGCCGCCACCGCCCCGGAGGACACCAGCACCAGCTCGACGCCAGCCTCATGCAAAGCCACCATCTGTTCGACCCAAACACCCATTGCCGCGCGATCCAGGCCCTTGCCGTCCGCAGTCAGCAAAGCGCTGCCGATCTTCACGACCCAACGCTGCGCACCTGTCACCTTGCTCCGCATCATCTTCAACCCTAGCTTGAGGACAGCGCGACCCAGCGCTGCCCGTGACGTTATTCGTGACTACCAATTTCCAGATACTAAAACGCCGCTCGATTGAGCGGCGCCTAAAGTGCCGGCTTGCCAGCGATGATAACACCGCGATCAGGCAGATAGACCGCCTTCGCGGGCAAGCCTCGCTCCTACCGAATCAGTCACGCACGTAAATGATTTCCGGACCGTCTTCGTCATCCACATCTTCTTCATCCCAATCATCGTCGCCGATGTCGTGGACCGACTTCACGCCGCTACGACGCAGGGCACGCTGGTCATCCAGCGCCTGCAGCTGAGCACGGGCTTCGTCTTCGATGCGCTGATCGAGCTCGGCCAACTCTTCTTTGTAGACCGGGTCGTTAGCCAGGCGATCGGCACGATCTTCCATGTAACGCATGATGTCGTGGCAAAGACGCTCAGTGCCCAGCTTGGAGATGGCCGAGATCACGTAGACCGGACCGGCCCATTCCAAGCGATCAACGATCTCCTTGACGCGAGCATCATGCTCTTCTTCAAGGATCTGGTCGCACTTGTTCAGCACCAACCAACGATCACGCTCAGCCAGGGACGGGCTGAACTTGGTCAGTTCGCTGACGATCACTTCAGCGGCATCCGGGGCGCTGGCGTCATCGAGCGGCGCCATGTCCACAAGGTGCAACAGCAGACGCGTACGCGACAAGTGCTTGAGGAAACGAATCCCCAGACCCGCGCCATCGGAAGCGCCTTCGATCAGACCCGGAATGTCCGCTACCACGAAGCTTTTCCAGCGATCGACACTGACCACGCCCAGGTTTGGCACCAACGTGGTGAACGGATAATCGGCGACTTTTGGCTTGGCGGCCGAGACCGAACGAATGAAGGTACTTTTGCCAGCATTCGGTAAACCCAGCAGACCGACGTCAGCCAACACCTTCATTTCCAGCTTCAGATCACGCGCCTCACCCGGCTTGCCCGGAGTGGTCTGACGCGGAGCACGGTTGGTACTGGACTTGAATCGGGTGTTACCCAAGCCGTGCCAGCCGCCGTGAGCAACCAACAGACGCTGACCCGCTTTTGTCAGGTCGCCAATCACTTCCTGAGTAGCGGAGTCGATGACCGTGGTGCCAACCGGGACACGCAGCACCAGCTCTTCACCTTTCTTGCCAGTGCAGTCGGTGCTGCCGCCGTTGGAACCGCGCTCGGCATCGAAGTGCCGGGTGTAACGGTAGTCCACCAGGGTGTTGAGGTTTTCGTCGGCGATCATGTAGACCGAGCCGCCATCACCACCGTCACCGCCGTTCGGGCCGCCGTTTTCAATGAATTTTTCGCGACGGAAGCTCATGCAACCGTTGCCGCCGTCACCGGCCTTTACTCGAATCGATACTTCATCAACAAACTTCATAACAAAACGCCTCTCGCCATACGGACGAGCCGAAAAAACCTAGACATAAGACTCTTGCAAAAATGAGCGCAGCGACCTCAATCAACGACCGCAAATCCAGCGCTGGAGCCCATCACAAACAGCTTTGCAAGAGACTCACCCCACAAACGAAAAAGCCCCGTCGCAAGACAGGGCTTTTCCAGCAACTGCGTAATTATGCCGCGACGACTTCAGTCTTCGGGACAATGCTTACGTAACGGCGATTGAAAGCGCCTTTTACTTCGAACTTGATCACGCCGTCGATTTTAGCGAACAGAGTGTGATCTTTGCCCATACCAACGCCGTAGCCAGCGTGGAATTGGGTGCCGCGCTGACGCACGATGATGTTGCCCGGAATGATAACCTGGCCGCCATACATCTTCACGCCAAGGCGTTTGGCTTCTGAGTCGCGACCGTTACGGGTACTACCACCAGCTTTTTTGTGTGCCATGAGTCAATTCTCCTAGTGAGGAATTAGGCTGAAATTAAGCCTGAATACCGGTGATTTTGATCTCGGTGTACCACTGGCGGTGGCCCATACGCTTCATGTGGTGCTTACGACGACGGAACTTGATGATGCGGACTTTATCGTGACGACCTTGGGAGATCACTTCAGCCACAACGGTAGCGCCAGGAACAACTGGAGCGCCGATATTCACGTCGTCGCCATTGGCAACCAACAGAACGCGATCAAAAGTAACGGATTCGCCGGTAGCGATTTCCAGTTTTTCGATCTTCAGGTATTCACCTGGAGCAACTTTGTACTGCTTGCCACCAGTAACGATTACTGCATAAGACATGGTATTTCTCCGATAATCCTGCTCACCCAGCTCTTTATAAGAAGAGGTATTGGCTGGCATGGCTGCATAAGGCTGGAAGGCCTGTTTGCAATTGCGTAAGGCAGGTGCTGCCCAGGAAGTTCAGGGTGCGCGATTGTACGCAAGCTACCGGGGCGATGCAAGAGGCCGTCCATCGTACCTTGACACTCGCCGACGCGGGTCCTAGCATGCCGCGCAACCCTTCTGGAGCAACTGTCGCTGATGCAACCCCAAGCTTTCTACCGCGCGGTGGCGGACGATTTTAGCGCCGTCGACGGCATCATCAAGAAGCAGCTGGCTTCCCGAGTGCCGCTGGTATCGAAAATCGGCGACTACATAACCTCGGCTGGCGGTAAACGCCTGCGTCCATTGTTAGTCTTGCTGTGTGGCAAGGCCCTGGGCCGCGAAGGCGATGACCTGCGCCTGCTGGCCGCGACCATCGAGTTCCTGCATACAGCGACCCTGCTGCATGACGACGTGGTCGACATGTCCGGTATGCGCCGTGGCCGCTCGACCGCCAACGCCATGTGGGGTAACGCCCCAAGCGTGCTGGTGGGTGACTTTCTGTATTCGCGGTCCTTCGAAATGATGGTCGAACTGGGCTCCATGCCGGTGATGAAGATCCTTTCGCAAGCCACGCGCATCATCGCCGAAGGCGAAGTGTTGCAGCTTTCCAAGGTCCGTGACGCCAGCACCACTGAAGAAACCTACATGGAAGTCATCCGCGGCAAGACCGCGATGCTCTTCGAAGCGTCGACACACAGCGCCGCAGCCCTGTGCGAAGCCACTCCGGAACAGAGCGAAGCGCTGCGTACCTTCGGCGATCACCTGGGCGTAGCCTTCCAACTGGTCGACGACCTGCTGGACTACAAAGGTGACGCTGAAACCTTGGGCAAGAACGTCGGTGACGACCTGGCTGAAGGCAAGCCGACCCTGCCGCTGATCTACACCATGCGTGAAGGTACGCCGGAGCAGGCTGCACTGGTTCGCAAGGCGATCCAGAAAGGCGGCATCGAAGACCTGGAAAGCATCCGCGAAGCCGTGGAAGCGTCAGGCTCGCTGGATTACACCGCCCAGCTGGCTCGCGACTTCGTGGCCCGCGCGATCAAATGCCTCGATGCGCTGCCAGCCAGCGAGTATCGCGATGCGCTGGTCGAGTTGAGCGAGTTTGCGGTCGCGCGCACGCACTGACACCTCAACCTGTGGGGCCCCTCCCCCACAGGTTTGCTCCATCACCCTCCTCCGCCTAAAAACCCTATACAATGTGCGACTTTTAGCGACCCTGACTCCAAGGAGCTTTAGTGAGCACGTTGCCACCCTGCCCAAAATGCAATTCCGAATACACCTACGAAGACGGCGCCCAGCTGATCTGCCCTGAGTGCGCCCACGAGTGGTCCGCCAGCGGCGAAGCCGAAGCAGTGTCCGATGACACCGCGAAGAAGGATTCGGTGGGCAACGTCCTGCAGGACGGCGACACCATCACCGTGATCAAGGACCTCAAGGTCAAAGGCACGTCGCTGGTGGTCAAGGTCGGCACCAAGGTCAAGAACATCCGCCTGTGCGATGGCGATCACGACATCGATTGCAAGATCGACGGCATCGGCCCGATGAAGCTCAAATCCGAGTTCGTCAGAAAAGTCTGAGCCTGTTGTCTTCCATCCTGCGCCCTGCGTGGGATGGTGGTTCACCTCCCCCGCTTTACCCAACAATCCTTCGCAATAGCCAAACGCCAGCCGTTTTGACCTACGCAACCCTTACCCAGAATAAAACACAAACCGCCAATAGGTCCTTGCTATTTAATGAATAAGAATTATTCTCATTGAAACCAATCAATGGAGATGAGACCCATGACTTATTTGATCGATGCCTGGCTGGACCGGCCACACCCTTACCTCAGGATCCTCCATCGGGAAACCGGGGAAGTCTGTGCGGTGCTTGAAGAAGAAGCCTTGAGCGAGCTGCAGGATCAGGGTGATCTGGATGTCGACGGCTTGAGTTCCAGCGAGCCGGTGGTGCTTAAGGAACTGGTGCGCAATCTGTTTCTGTTCTGCTATGCCCGGGCATTGCGCCCGACAAGCGAACTGCACCACAAGATTGAAATATGAAAAACGCAAAACCTTGTAGGAGCGAGGCTTGCCCGCGAAACAGGCAACTCGGTTCCGACTTGAAACCGAGGTGATGCATTCGCGAGCAAGCTTCGCTCCTACAGGCTCATGTATTACAGAACGTCGAGCAGCTCGACGTCGAATACCAGTACGCTGTGCGGTGGAATGCTGCCAACGCCTTGAGCGCCGTAAGCCAGTTCGCTCGGCACGTACAGACGCCATTTGCTACCGGCGTTCATCAGTTGCAGGGCTTCGGTCCAGCCAGCGATCACGCCGCCGACCGGGAATTCTGCAGGCTGACCACGATCGTAGGAGCTGTCGAACACAGTGCCGTCGATCAGGGTGCCGTGGTAGTGAGTACGCACTTGATCTTCACGGGTTGGCTTGGCGCCCTCACCGGCGGTCAGCACTTCGAATTGCAGGCCGGAAGCCAGGGTGGTGATGCCGTCACGCTTGGCGTTTTCAGCCAGGAATGCCAGGCCTTCGCCAGCCGCTGCTTCAGCTTTGGCGGCTGCTTCAGCTTGCATGATTTCGCGGATCACCTTGAAGCTTGCGGACATTTCTTCCTGACCCACACGGCTTTCCTTGCCGGCGAATGCGTCGGTCAGACCCGCCAGGATCGCGTCCAGGTTAACGCCCGGTGGCGGGTTGTCGCGCAGTTGGTCGCCCAGCTGACGGCCAATACCGTAGCTGACGCGGGTTTCGTCGGTGGACAGATTTACTTCGGACATGACACTGCTCCGCTGTGCGGACGGCCCTGGAACTTGCCGTGCGTGCACAGCGCATCCCGGAGCGCCCGGAACCAAAAGGGCCAGCAGACTAGCACAGATGCCATCGCGTTGATGAGAGGTGTCAGTGCTGCCACGCGATCGGTACCTTCAGGCTTTCCTCGATGCCGAGTCCACACATCTCGTCATGAACCGAAACATGTACAAGGTTGAATGGCAAGCTGGGAAAGGCGTGAAGCACTTCACGCGCATGCTCGACCGAGCGCAGATGAAACATCTGGCCGCGGGCATCACTCAATGGATACGCCGCGCCGTGCATCCGCGCTTCCAACAGGTAGATCCCACCTTCCATCGAGATCAGGTTGAGCTCATCGATCTTCCCGGCGATGGCATAGGCATTCAACTCTTGCAGGTCCATGAACACACCTCACACAGTGGCGAGCCAAGATCCTTACAGGCATAAGCCTCGGCGCATCAAAGTACAAGCCACAAACAACACCGCCCGTCTGTTTCGCAACTCTGTCTAGCCAATCAGTGCTTGGTCAGCTTATCCAGATAACCCATGGCAAACGCCGAAATCACGAAGGTCATGTGGATGATCACGTACCACTTCAAATGCTCGGGATCGATGTTCTTGGCGTCCATGAAGACCCGCAGCAGGTGGATGGACGAAATCGCCACGATGGAAGCGGCCACCTTCATCTTCAATGAAGAGGAGTCCATGGTGCCCAACCAGTTGAGCTTCTCCTTGCCTTCGTCGATATCCAGTTGGGAAACGAAGTTCTCGTACCCGGAGATCATCACCATCACCAGCAGGCCGCCCACCAGCGCCATGTCGATCAGCGACAGCAGCACCAAAATCAGATCCGACTCGGCCATCGAGAACACGTTGGGGATGACGTGAAACACTTCCTGGAAGAATTTCAGCGCCAGCGCCAGCAGACCGAGGGACAGACCAAAGTAGATCGGCGCCAGCAGCCAGCGGGAGGCGTACATTGCATTTTCGATAAAGCGTTCCATTAAATCTCACATGTGGGCTGGAAATGGCCGCGAGTATATCAGCCACCCGTTACACCCAGAAACCGTCGGGAAATCCGCAACCTGCGCGTGTGTGACAAGGTTTTTCTGCTAGTGTCCAAAGCATTGACAGCTCAGCGACATCGGACAGGAAGACGGGAAATGGATGTGCGATTGCCTCTAACGAGCGCCGGAATTTGCCTGGCTTTGCTGATGAGCGCCTGCTCTCCCAGCGATGAGAAGCGCCAGGTCAGCCTCGAGGAAAAAACTGCGCAGCTCGAGAAGTCTCTGGATGCGATTCAGGATCCGAAACTCAAGGATGCCGTGGCTGAACTCGGTGGCTCACTGTTGTTGCTCGAGCGTGCGCAACTCAAGCTCGACAGCAAACCGGTAGAAACAGAATACGGCGAAGACGCCCTCGCCGTGCTCCAGCACTACCCCACGCCACAAGCCTTGGTCGACACGTACATCAACGGTCTGTTCGTGCTGCACAAAGACTCCAGTTCCGACTACCTGACCGATCTGCAACCGGTGTTCCCTTTCAACTTCAGCATTCCGGCCGCGTTTCTCTTTCCCCATGGCCTGGAATGGCAGTCGGTGACTTTGAGCGACAAGCGCGTCATCCCGTTTCAGCCGGAATGGTCGGAAACCGATCCCGGTATTCAGTTGAGCCCGTCGAGCTCAAACCTGACCAACCCCGACGACCTGACGGTGACCTACCCCTTCATCGATGGCCTGGACGTCGATAACAAGAACCCGCCACAACCGGTGAGCCTGCAAGGCAAGGTAGACGTGATCGCACCGCGCCGGCTCTACAGCTTCGACCTGACGAAAAAGGACGTTGGCCAGACTCGCACCAACGACAACCTCAGCGTCACCCTGCTGAAACTTGCCAACAACTACGCCGAAATCGAATTCAACAACAGCGCACCACTGGCCCCCGAGGTCAGCGAAACACCGTTGAACCCGCTGATCGTTCAGGCCAAGGACAGCACCGGGCAGTTTCTCTCGCGCTCAGGCTCGATCAACGAAACCGCCGCACAAATTGCTTTCTATCAACAGCAACTGGCGAAAATGCAGCAGCAGAAAGCCTGGAGCGAGAACTTCGAAAAACAGATCGATGACGAGCAGCGCGCGTTTGAGAAGCAACAGAGCCACCATTATTCCAAGGTGTACTTCAATGGGCCGATCGAGACCCTTGAGGTCAGCGTACTGGACTTTTCAACCGCCACGGTGACCCACAAGAACCTGGACCTGCCAGTCCGTCGCTTCGACCCACACACCACGGAAAAGACCATCCAGCCACTGACTTTGCCGGTGGTGGTGTACGACGATCAGGCCCCGATCTGGCTCAAAGGCGCAACGCTTGGCGAGGAAAAACTGAAAAAGAACGTCAGCATCAGTCAGTCGGTCGAAGACCCCAGCGCCGCCCGTATCGAGTTCGATCACTCCAAAAGCTTCAATGATGAGCTGCTCGGCACCTCCTTCAACCCCGGTGAAAGCCCGGTCAGCTTCTTTACCGAGGACGGTAACGGCAAGCGCGATGAGCCGATCGAATTGCCGCCTGAGGCTTACCAGGTCGATCCCCTGCGCGGCACCATTACCTACGACTTGAACCTGTTTCCAGAAACCCCGGCTTACGCGGTGGGCTCCATGCCGCTGTTCCTCGCCACCGTCGAAAAGAAAACCATCGACACCCACCAGTTGCCCAAAGGCCTGGCGCTCAAAGGCAATGCGCTGGTGGTTAATCTGAAGCTGTTTCCCGCCCAGGACTGGCGTTTCTTCGCCAAGGACGACAGCGGCAATTATCTGAAGGAGATTCTTTCGGTCATTCACGATGCGAGCGCAGAAGGCCCGGCATTATTGGGCGTGCATTACTTCTACGGGCAGCCTGCCCGACTGGAAACCTATCAACGAACCGACCTCACCACCGTGCAATATGGATTCGAGGTCAAACTCGACACGGCGGATACGTCCCACCTTGCCCAATAGCCGGTTCAGTGCTCGGGTCGAAACTCGAAACCTCCAGGATTACGGCAACGGCCACCATTGATTTCCCGCAGCTGAGCTTGCAGGTGCAGGCACCAGATTTGCGGATCATCGGCCAGTTCATAGCCGTGCAGGGTGAGACTTTCAACGATGGTGTAGAGGATCGACTCAGCCACAAAGGGACCATGAAACGGGCCCTGGGCCTTAATGGCAGAAGGTTGTTCGCCGGCCATTCCGGCGGCAAAGAGTAAGGTCCACATGCCCGTATCGCCCGCCAATGGGCGGATGGCACACTCGATACGGGTCACAAGGCCCAGGCATTGACGGGTGAGGCAGAGGTTGCGCGACATGGCGGCGACCCTCGGTAGATCCGGTATTCAGCCCCCACGGGAGGACTGTCTCGATCCAGTGATTACTGTCGATATCCTTGAGCTGAGAATAGAAGAAAAGTTTGACTTGTACGTCAGGTGAGACCGAAAGGCGCCGAATGGTCATTGTGTGAATATTGACGTCAGACCGACGGCACTTGTAGGAGCGAGGCTTGCCCGCGAAAGCCGTGACGCGGTTTTACCGGAATAACCGCGTTATCGCTCTTCGCGGGCAAGCCTCGCTCCTACAGGGGGCTCTATGTCAGGCGGGTTTGGCTTCCACTAACGCTTCCTGCGCAGCTTCTTTTTCCGCTTCCTTGAGGTCTTCTTCGCTGATCATTTCTGCGATGACCCGCAGGCGTTCTACCACCCGCGCGTTAACGCTGCCTTCAGGGAACTGACCATCGGCGTCTGGCGCACCAGCCGGCTCGCCAACCAACAGGCTCAGCGCCTCATCGGCCTGGCGCACGGCGTAGACGTGGAACTGCCCCGCGCGCACCGCCGTCAGCACTTTCTCGTCGAGCATCAGCGTGGCAACGTTGGCCTGAGGAATGATCGCCCCTTGCTCACCGGTCAACCCGCGCGCTTCGCAAAGTCGGAAGAAGCCTTCGATTTTCTCGTTGACCCCACCCACCGCCTGCACTTCACCGAACTGGTTGATCGAGCCGGTGATCGCAAAGCACTGCTTGAGCGGGGTTTTCGACAAGGCCGAAATCAAGGTGCAAGCCTCGCCCAGCGATGCACTGTCGCCATCGACGTAACCGTAGGACTGCTCCAGGGCGATACTCGCGGAAATCGCCAGCGGGAATTCCTGGGCGTAACGGCTGCCCAGATACCCGGTGAGGATCATCACGCCTTTGGAGTGAATGGGCTGACCGAGATTGACCTCGCGCTCGATGTCGACGATGCCGCTACCGCCCGGATACACCGTGGCGGAAATCCGCGCCGGCACACCGAACGCCGAGTCGCCGACCTCCAGCACTGTCAGCCCGTTACATTTGCCCACCGCCGCGCCATCCGTGTCGATCAGGATGATTCCCGCCAGCATGTCATCAAGAATCCGCGCCGAGACGCGCCCGGTACGCGTGGCCTTGGCCTTGAGCGCACGTTCGATGTGCCCGGCGTCGGTCATTTCATCACCGGCCAGTTGGCGAATGAAATCCGCCTCGCTGACCAGTTGGAACAGATCACCGATCCGCGCCGACAAACGCCCCTGGTGCTCAGCCAGGCGAGCACTGTAAGTCGCCAGACGCGCCACCGCATCAGCGGTCAGCGGCGCCATGCCTTCTTCGGAGGTGCGGGTTTTGAGCAACTGGGCGAACTGCTCCAGGCTTTCGTCAACCATCGGGATGTCTTCGTCGAAGTCCACCAGAACGCGGAACATCTCCTGGAAGTCCGGATCGAGGTCCTGCAGCGTGTAGTAGAGCTGTCGGGCGCCAATGATGACGACCTTGACCTGCAACGGAATGTGTTGCGGTGCCAGGGTCACGGTGGCCAGGCGGCCCAGCTCACCGAGTGGCGATTCCATTTTCAGCTTGCGCGATTGCAAGGCGCGCTTGAGCGCATCCCATACGAACGGCTCGCTGAGCATTTTTTCTGCTTCGAGGATCAGGAAACCGCCGTTGGCCCGATGCAAGGCGCCCGGCCGCAACTGCCGATAGGTCGTGTAGAACGCGCCCTGATCGGTGCTGTATTCGATGCGGCCAAACAGGTTGTCATAGGTCGGATGCGGCTCGAAGACCACTGGCGCACCGCCGCTGAACGGATGACCGACCACCAGGCTCGGCGCGTATTGCTCTTCCAGCAGCTTGCGGGCGATGGCGTCAGTTTTGCTGTCGTCCACCAATTGCTCGACCACAGTCTTGAGCAGGTACACCTGCATCGCTTGCAGGTAACCGCAAACGCCGGCGTTTTCCGCGTACTTTTCCGACAGCGGTGCGAGCAATGGCTGCAAGGCCAGTGTGATGGTTTCTTCGTTGAGCTGGCGCAGTTGATTGCTCGACTCACGCTTCCACTGCGGCAGGCTGGCGAGCTCTTCGTTCAGCCGCTCTTCCAGCCACGCAATGTCGTCGTGAAAACGCTCGCGATCGGCTTCCGGCAACTGGGCAAATTCGGCTTCGTCCACGGCCTTGCCTTCGCTCATCGGGGTGAAGGCGATATTGGTGCTGTCGCGGTACAGCGCGACTTCCTTCTCCAGCGCCAGGCGCTCGATCACATCCAACGCGCGGTCATAGCGTTGATTGAAGGCGCGGTCGATGGCGCTTTTCTTCTGCTGGTAGGACGGGTGCTCGAACACTGCCGGAAAAGTCGCCAGCAGGTTGTCGATCAAGCCGTTGATGTCATCGATAAAGGCACCGGCGGTGCCAGAGGGCAACTCCAGGGCACGAGGTTCGCGAGGATCATCGAAATTGTTGACATAGACCCAGTCCGCCGGGGTCTGCAGGCGTTTGCCTTCGGCTTTCAGGTAGCGTTTGACGAACGAGAACCGGCCAGTGCCGGGCTCACCCATGACGAATACGTTGTAGCCGGGGCGTGGCATCGCCACACCGAACTGCAAGGCTTCGACCGCACGTTCCTGGCCAAGCACACCGCGGAAGGGCTCCAAATCATTGGTGGTAGAGAAGCTGAACTGTTCAGCGGAAAACGGACGGGTCAGCGCTTCAGGCGCTAGACGCAAGCTGGCAGCAACAGGATCAGGCATCGGGCTTCCTTACATCAGGCGGGGCAGATAGCGGCATTCTGGCGCCGCCCATACCTCACTTGCAAGGCGCGCCTCTAGCCAAAGCATAGACAAAGCGGTATCGCTAAGCGGGTCGGGTCTAAATCAATGTTTTCAACGAATGTTATGCAAAAAATAACGGAACCTCAGGAACGTGCCTAAACTCCAAACTGCGCGGCTGGAACAATAACCGGCCCACTGGCGCCAGATCGGGCCAGACCCCTTGTCCATTGGTATGCACATAAAGAGAACAAAGCTATGAAACGGATTCTTCTCGGTACTCTCTTCACCGTTGTATCCCTCAATGCCATGGCTCAGGCGCCAGGCGGCCCGGATTGCGGTTGGGGCAACATGCTGTTCGAAGGTCAGCGTGGCACCCCGGCTCACTTCCTGGCATCCACCACCAACGGCACTTCCGGCAACGCAACGTTCGGTATGACCTCCGGTACCAATGGTTGCTCGACTAATGCGTCGCTGACCTATGGCGGCAAATCCTGGATTGCCATGAATGGCATGATGAACGAGCTGTCCGAAGACATGGCTAAGGGTCAGGGCGAAGCGCTGACCACATACGCCGTGGTAATGGGCGTGGCGCCGGAAGACCGTGCGCACTTCGCCGCCGTCACTCATAAGCACTTCCAGCAGATCTTCAGCAAGGCTGACGTGACCGCTGACGACGTGCATACCAACACCCTGGCCGTTCTGAAGAACGATCCTCGTCTGGCTAAGTACGTTACTCAAGCTTAAGCTCGACCCGCCCGTTCCTTTCGGGGAGCGGGTTTTATTTTTTGGACCTGACCCTTTTTGGTCTTTGTATTCTTCGAGTTTAAGTAGCCCACTATGCTCAAACGCCTTGCCTGGCTGGCGCTCTGTGTCTGCGCCCCGCTGTCCGCCGCGCCTCACATAGACAATCAACGTTTGCAGCAACTGGCCAACGACCCCTTCTGGATTTCCCTGGGCCACTACGAAACCGCCAAACTCGGCGGCTGGCGGAGCTATGTCAGCGACAAGAAGTTTTTTCTTGCACCCGATGGCAACGAACATCCCGACCGCGAACTGGCCGCCACCGTGCAAGCGCTGTACGCCCCGGCCAGTGCCGGCGAAAAACACGCCCAATGCGTCTACCCCGCCCGCACCCGCTGGCTGAAGGCGCAGCTCAACCTGAGCGATCTGCCGACGCTTCCCTGCACAGAATTCAAGCAATGGTTCAAGGATGTTTCACCCCACAGTGCGGTGATGATTTTCCCGGCGGCGTATCTGAACAGCCCGTCATCGATGTTCGGCCACACGTTGCTGCGCATCGACCAGGCCAATGTGCAAAGCGATCAAACCGCCCTGCTCAGTTATGCGATCAACTTCGGTGCGTACATTGAGGGTTCCGACAACAGCATCCTGTATGCCTGGAAAGGCTTGATGGGCGGCTATCCTGGTTTGTTTGCGCTAGTGCCTTATCAGGAAAAACTCTCGGAGTACCGCAGTCTCGAGAACCGCGATCTGTGGGAGTACCGCCTGAACCTGACCCAGACAGAAACCGAGCGCATGGTCGAGCACGTCTGGGAACTGAAACAGATCCAGTTCGACTATTTCTTCTTCGACGAAAACTGCTCCTATCGCCTGTTGGAACTGCTGCAAGTGGCCCGCCCGAGCCTGCGATTGACCGAACAATTCCCGCTGACCGCGATTCCTACGGACACCGTGAAAGCGGTGAAAGAAGCCGGACTGGTGGAATCCATTCAGTATCGACCGTCTCGCGAACGTGAACTGCTGAGCCGCGCCGAGCCGTTGACCGACGAAGAACAGGATTGGGTGCTGAATGTCAGCGCCGACCAGAAGCAGTTGCAGGCGCCGGCGTTCAAGGCTCAACCGCGCGAGCGTCAGGCGCTGATCATCGACGCGGCCTATCGCCTGGAGCGCTACCGCGCCAACGGTCAGGAACGTGACCCGCAACGGGCGCAGCGCAGTTTCGAACTGCTGCGGGCGATCAACCAGAACCCGGCACCGGAACTGGACATCCCGCAACCCGGCCTGCCCGAGGATGGCCATGAATCGCGAACCTGGCAGGCCGGCATCGGCACCCGAGGCGACAAGGCCTTTGGCGAATATGGCCTGCGCATGGCGTATCACGATCTCAACGACAACGCCGAGAGCTTCCCCCTCGGTGCGCAGATCGAAATCCTGCAAATGAAACTGCGCCAGTACGAAGGCAATCACTGGCAGTTGCAGCAATTGGACCTGGCGACCATCCGCTCCCTGACCCCGCGCAATGAGTTGCTGCAACCGCTCTCGTGGCAGGTCACCGGCGGCCTGGAGCGAGTGCCCGGCAAACATGACGACGAAACCCTGGTCAGCCACGTCAATGGCGGTGGCGGCGGTACCTGGCAACTGGGCGACGACATGCTCGGCTTTGCCTTGGGCACCGTGCGCGTGGAGCACAACAACGACTTCGCCGGTTTCATCGCTCCGGCGGCGGGCTTCAATACGGGCCTGCTGTGGAAAAACCCGCTGGGCAACTTCAGCCTGGAGGCCAAAGGTGATTACTTCACCAATGGCGAAGTACGCCGTAGCGTGAGTCTGAATCAGCAGTGGGAACTGTCGCGCAACCTGGGTGTGCGCCTGAGTGCCCAGCGCGAATTCAGCCACCTGGCTTCGCCCGAGAACGAAGTGATGCTTGAGGTGAAGTGGTATCACTACTGATCTTTTGATCTCTCTTTCACATCCCATCGACGAATCCACTCCTAGACTTCTGATATAGGCCGTAGAACGGCCCCGGGAGTCTGAGATGTGGCGTTGCGTGGGTGTGGTGGGTTTGCTGATGTTGATCGCGGGTTGCCAGACGACCCACGAGGATCTGATCGCCAAGGGCTATCCACCGGCGTTCGCCGATGGCTTCGATGACGGTTGCAGCAGTGGCCGGCAAGCCGCTGGCGCAATCACTGGCGAGTTTCGAAAAAATGTCCCGCGTTACCTCAAGGACAAGCAGTACGCCGAGGGCTGGAGCGATGGCTTCCGTCAGTGTCAGGCGATGCGCGAAAGCGAGGATCGCGAAGATTATCGCCGCCATCATTGGGACGACCGGGACAAAGCCTGGCAGCAGCAAAAGGATCAGGGTGCCGCCCGTGCGTATCGCTCGCAATGAGTCGCTGACAGACATCCGTCGAAACTAAAAGCCTGCGATCATGGCCCAAACCCTATAACGGGAGAAAACCATGAGTCGCGCCTTCGTCAATGAAGATAACGCCGCCGCGCAAGCCGATCAGCCAGTCGAACGGCAGGTCAGCGCGCAGCCCAATTACGTCACGCCCGCCGGGCTTGCGCAGCTTCAGGCGAAAGTCGCCGAGGTGCAAAACCTGCTCAATGAACAGAGTTCTCGGGGTGAACTGGCGGACAAACAGCGCCAGGCCGACCTTGAGCGTGACTGGCGGTATTTCAATCAACGCCTGCAAAGCGCTCAGTTAGTCGTGCCGGCCTCCTCGACCAACAAAGTGCAGATGGGCGCCTGGGTGACCTTTGCCGATGAACAGGGCAACGAACAACGCGTGCAATTGGTGGGCGAGGATCAGGCGGATGCCGCGAGCGGGCTGATCAATTGGGGTTCGCCGCTGGGTCGGGCGTTGCTGGGTGCGCAGGTTGGGGATGAAGTGCTGTGGAAGCGGCCGGCGGGGGATTTGTTGATTGAGGTGTTGGGCATAGAGATTGGGTGAGCTTGCTCGCGATGGCCGCGCCGCGGCTTATCTGAAACCCCATAAAAAAACGGAGCCCGAGGCTCCGTTTTTTCATGCACCAACCTGAAATCAGGCCAGTTTCTTGTGCCGTACACGATGCGGCTGAGTGGCCGCCTCGCCAAGACGTTTGCGGCGATCGGCTTCGTACTCGGTGTAGTTGCCTTCGAAGAACACCGCTTGCGAGTCGTCTTCGTACGCCAGGATGTGAGTCGCGACGCGGTCAAGGAACCACCGATCGTGAGAGATCACAATGGCGGCGCCCGGGAAGTCCAGCAGGGCTTCTTCCAGGGAACGCAGGGTTTCAACGTCGAGGTCGTTGGACGGTTCGTCGAGCAGCAGGACGTTGCCGCCCTCCTTCAGGGTCAGGGCCAGGTGCAAGCGACCGCGCTCACCACCGGACAGGTCCTTGACGAACTTCTGTTGATCGCCGCCCTTGAAGTTGAAGCGACCGACGTAGGTGCGCGACGGGATCTCATAGTTGCCAATGCGGATCTGGTCGGAACCTTCGGATATTTGCTGGAAGACAGTCTTGCTGCCGTCCAGGTCTTCGCGGCTCTGATCGACGCACGCCAGTTGCACGGTTTCGCCGACTTCGATGCTGCCCGAATCCGGCGTTTCCTTGCCCATCAGCATGCGGAACAGGGTCGATTTACCGGCACCGTTACCGCCGATCACGCCAACGATGGCGCCTTTTGGCATGGAGAACGACAGGTTGTCGATCAACACCCGATCGCCATAGCCCTTGGAAACGTTCTTGAACTCGATGACCTTGTCGCCCAGGCGCGGACCGGCCGGGATGTAGATCTCGTTGGTTTCGCTGCGCTTCTGGAATTCCTGCGATTGCATTTCTTCGAAGCGTTGCAGACGAGCCTTGGATTTGGACTGGCGGGCCTTGGCGCCTTTGCGCACCCACTCCAGTTCTTCCTTCATGGCTTTTTCATGGGCCGACTGCTGCTTGGATTCGGCAGCCAGACGATCGGACTTGGCTTCAAGCCAGCCCGAATAGTTGCCCTCGTACGGGATACCGGCGCCGCGGTCGAGCTCGAGGATCCAGCCGGCGACGTTGTCCAGGAAGTAACGGTCGTGCGTGATCGCTACCACGGTACCCGGGAAATCGTGGAGGAAATGCTCCAGCCAGGCGACGGAATCGGCGTCCAGGTGGTTGGTTGGTTCGTCGAGCAGCAGCATGTCGGGAGCGGACAGCAGCAGGCGGCACAGGGCCACACGACGCTTTTCACCACCGGACAGGAATTCGACCTTGGCATCCCACGCTGGCAGACGCAGCGCATCGGCGGCGACTTCCAGTTGGCGATCCAGATTGTGACCGTCGCTGGCCTGCAGGATGGCTTCGAGTTTGGCTTGTTCAGCGGCCAGTTTGTCGAAGTCGGCATCCTCATCAGCGTAAGCCGCGTAGACCTCGTCCAGGCGCGCCTGGGCGTTCTTGATCACGCTGACCGCTTCCTCGACCACTTCACGCACGGTCTTGGTCGGGTCCAGGATCGGTTCTTGCGGCAGGTAGCCGATGTTCAGGTCCGGCATCGGACGGGCTTCGCCGTCGAACTCGGTGTCGACGCCAGCCATGATTTTCAACAGCGTGGATTTACCCGAACCGTTAAGGCCGAGTACGCCAATCTTGGCGCCCGGGAAGAACGACAGCGAAATGTTTTTGAGGATTTCCCGCTTCGGTGGAACAACTTTACCCAGCCGATGCATGGTGAATACGTATTGAGCCATGGAGAACCTAGGGTCAGTGACTGATGAATGATTGGAGCGCAGGCGATGCCTGGCCAGGCTGTGCGCGTCGGCCGATTGATGGGTATCAATGCGTGCGCGCTAAAAAAGCCCTAGGAGCTGGAACGCTCCCGCGTAACCGGCAAAGCTACCTGAATGACCGATGGCAGTCCAGCCGAGCGGGACTGGCACTTTGCCACAACTCAAGGCATGCTAGCCGCCCTTCGGGCGTCCGGCTTATAGTGCACGTCGCGCCAGTCAAGCCAAACCGCAGGATTACAGTTTGTCTAATGTCTCTCCCCCTTCTTCCGTGAGCGCACTCAATCCTGCGACCGGCTCACCCCTGCGTGGATCCTTGAAGGGCGCGCTGGCGACGCTCGTCCTGCTGCTACTCGCGCTACTGTTTTGGCAGTTGCTGGATCAGCTTCGCGAAACCCAGAAAAACCAGCGTCAGTACACCATCGACTACACCGCCGATCTGGCCTCGCAAGTCAGCCTGAACATGGCGCTCAACGCCCAGATCGCCCTCAACCTGCTACCGATCGTCGAACAACCAAAAAGCGCCGACGAACTGCAGGCGCTGCTGCGCAAGCTGCAAAAATCCTTGCCCGACCTGCGCAGCCTTGCGTTGCTCAGCCCTTCCGGGAAAGTCCTCAGCGACAGTGCCGACGACAGCAACGACGCCGACTACCTGAGCGAACTGGTCCGACGCAGTCACGCCCAGGCCCATTATTTCAGCAACGCCAATGACGGTTCGATGGTGCATCTGCTCCTGCATCAGGCCAGCGGTAGCACCCGCGGCTACTGGGCTCTGCGCCTGACGCCGACAATTTTCTCGTCGCTCACCACACCAAACGAAGCCGGTATTCGCCCGCAGTGGCTGGTGGAAAACCGCGTCAACCACCAAGTCATCAGCCGCGATGAATCGCAGACTTTAGCCAAATTGAGCGAGCTGACCGCGAACGATGTAACCAACAGCGTGCTGACTGTCCCCCTGACCGGCAGCGACTGGCAACTGCGCGGGCTATTCGACCGGCAACGGGTAATCGAACAGTTGCTGCCGGCGTTCATCGGCAAATGCCTTCTGGGCCTGGCCTTCTCCCTGCTGCCGTTCATCGCCCTGCTGAACATGCGCCGCCGCCAGCGTCAGGTGCATGAAGGCCGTCGACGCTACCAGGATATTTTTGAAGGCACCGGCGTCGCCCTGTGTGTGCTCGACGTGTCCGGGCTCAAAAGCGTCTTCGACAAGGCTCAGCTGCACAGCAGCGAACACCTGAAGGCCTGGCTCGATACACCACAACAACGCCAGCAACTGCTGCAGGAACTGCGCATCACCGAGGTCAACCTGGTCGCCCTGCAACTGCTCAACGTCAACACTTGCGATCAAGCCTGGAAACTGCTGATCGACGGCAATCCGCAGGACGGCACCGCCATCGGCAATCAAGTGCTCGAAGCGGTGCTCAACCAGCAGAGACAGCTTGAACTGGAAATCAAACTGCAGGACGCCAATGGCCGCGACCAGCACGTGTGGCTGGTCCTGCGGTTGCCGGAAGACCTGGACGACTATAAATCGGTGATCCTGAGCATCACTGATATCACCAGCCGCAAGCTCGTCGAACTGTCGCTGCTGGAGCGTGAAGGATTCTGGTCCGACGTGGTGCGCACCGTGCCGGATCATCTGTACGTGCAAGACGTGATCAGCCAGCGAATGATTTTCAGCAACCACCACCTGGGCCAGACACTCGGTTACAACCGTACCGAACTGCACCAGATGGGCGAGTATTTCTGGGAAATTCTCCTGAATCCCGAAGATGCCGATTTCTACCACCGCTCGCGCCAAACCCAGCGGCAGGCTGGCTACAGACAATTGCTGCAATGCCAACTGCGCTTCCGCCACCGGGATGGTAAATGGCGGCGTTTCGACATCCGCGAACAGGCGCTGGCGCGGGACAAGCACGATCAGGTCACGCGGATCATCGGCGTGGCCAAGGACATCACCGAACAGATCGAAGCCAGTGAGTCCTTGCGCGACAGCGAGCAGCGTTACCGGATGCTCGCCGAAAGCATCAGCGACGTGATTTTCTCAACCGACAGCAAGATGGCGCTCAACTACGTCAGCCCGTCGGTGCAGGCCGTGCTGGGTTACGACGCTGACTGGATTTTCCAGAACGGCTGGCAATCGACCATCGCCAACCCGCAACAACTGACCGGCATTTACACCCTGATGGACCGGGTCAGCAAAGCGCTGAATAAACCCGAGCAACTGGCGCTGTTGCGCAGTCAGGTGCAGACCCAACTGTTTTTGTTCGACTGCCTGCGGGCCGACGGGCGCAAGATTCCCATCGAGCTGCGGCTGGTGCTGGTCTGGGACGAACACGGTGCATTCGAGGGCGTGCTGGGCGTCGGTCGCGACATCAGCCAGCAGCGCCGGGCTGAAAAAGACCTGCGCATGGCCGCGACAGTGTTTGAGCACTCGACCTCGGCGATCCTGATCACCGACCCGGCCGGCTACATTGTCCAGGCCAACGAAGCCTTCAGCCGTGTCAGCGGTTATGCGGTGGAGCAGGTGCTCGACCAGTTGCCGAACATGCTGACGGTCGATGAGCAGCAGGAGGCCCATCTGCGTTACGTGCTCAAGCAGCTGCATCAGCACAGCACGTGGGAAGGTGAAGTCTGGCTCAAACGACGCAATGGCGAGCATTACCCGGCCTGGGTCGGGATTACGGCGGTGCTGGATGACGAAGGCGATCTGGCCAGCTACGTGTGCTTCTTCAGCGACATCAGTGAGCGCAAGGCCAGTGAGCAGCGGATTCACCGTCTGGCCTATTACGACGCCCTGACCCACCTGCCGAACCGCACGCTGTTCCAGGATCGCCTGCACTCGGCGCTGCAATCAGCCGAACGGCAGAAGTCCTGGGTGGTGCTGATGTTCCTCGACCTGGATCGTTTCAAACCGATCAACGACTCCCTGGGCCACGCCGCCGGCGATCGCATGCTCAAGGAAATGGCCACGCGCCTGCTCGGTTGTGTCGATGATGACGACACCGTGGCGCGCATGGGTGGCGATGAATTCACCTTGCTGCTGCAACCGCGGCTCACCCGTGAAATCGCCTTGAACCGGGCGATTCATGTGGCCGAACAGATTCTCGCCAGCCTGGTAAAACCGTTCGTGCTTGAAGGCCGCGAGTTCTTCGTCACCGCCAGTATCGGGATCGCCCTGAGCCCTCAGGACGGCAACGAACTCAGCCAACTGATGAAAAACGCCGACACCGCGATGTATCACGCCAAGGAGCGTGGCAAGAACAACTTCCAGTTCTATCAGGCCGACATGAACGCCAGCGCCCTGGAGCGTCTGGAGCTGGAAAGCGACTTGCGTCACGCCCTGGAGCAGAACGAATTCGTCCTCTACTACCAACCGCAGTTCAGCGGCGATGGCAAACGCCTGACCGGCGCCGAAGCCTTGCTGCGCTGGCGCCACCCGCGACGCGGTCTCGTACCGCCGGGGGACTTCATCCCGGTGCTCGAAGAGCTCGGTCTGGTGGTGGATGTCGGCGACTGGGTGATCAGCGAGGCCTGCCGTCAACTCAAGACCTGGCATCAGGCCAAGGTCCGGGTGCCCAAGGTGTCGGTGAACATTTCGGCCCGGCAATTCTCCGACGGCCAACTCGGGACGCGAATCGCCACCATCCTCAAGGAAACCGGCCTGCCGCCAGCGTGCCTGGAGCTGGAACTGACCGAAAGTATCCTGATGCGCGAAGTCAGCGAAGCGATGCAGATACTTGCCGGGCTGAAAAATCTCGGCCTGAGCATTGCGGTCGACGACTTCGGCACCGGTTACTCATCGCTCAACTACCTCAAGCAGTTCCCCATCGACGTGCTGAAAATCGACCGCACCTTCGTCGACGGCCTGCCGTCGGGTGAGCAGGATGCGCAAATTGCCCGCGCGATCATCGCCATGGCCCATAGCCTCAATCTGGCAGTCATCGCCGAGGGCGTGGAAACCCACGAGCAACTCGACTTCCTGCGTGAGCATGGTTGCGACGAGGTTCAAGGGTATCTGTTTGGCCGTCCGATGCCGGCGAGCCGGTTTGAAGCGCAGTTCAGCAATGATGCGCTCTTCATGTTTGACTGAGACCTTTGATCCCGTCATGAAGCCCACTTGTCTGCGACATGATGTCCTTTCATATGCCATCTAAAACCCATTGGGTTAGAATGCCCCCCTTTTCTGCCCCGATCCTTGAGGACCGCCATGTTCAGCCGTGATTTGACTATTGCCAAGTACGACGCCGATCTCTTTGCCGCCATGGAGCAAGAAGCTCAGCGCCAGGAAGAGCACATTGAGCTGATCGCTTCGGAAAACTACACCAGCCCTGCGGTGATGGAAGCTCAAGGCTCGGTACTGACCAACAAGTACGCCGAAGGCTACCCGGGCAAGCGCTACTACGGTGGTTGCGAGTTCGTCGACGTGGTCGAGCAACTGGCCATCGATCGTGCAAAAGAACTGTTCGGCGCCGATTACGCCAACGTTCAGCCGCACGCCGGTTCGCAAGCCAACAGCGCCGTTTACCTGGCCCTGCTGCAAGCGGGCGACACCCTCCTGGGCATGAGCCTGGCTCACGGCGGTCACCTGACCCACGGTGCCAGCGTTTCCTCTTCCGGCAAGCTGTACAACGCCGTTCAGTACGGCATCGATGCCAATGGCCTGATCGACTACGACGAAGTCGAGCGTCTGGCCGTTGAGCACAAGCCGAAAATGATCGTGGCCGGTTTCTCTGCCTACTCGCAGATCCTGGACTTCCCGCGTTTCCGCGAAATCGCTGACAAAGTCGGCGCCTACCTGTTCGTCGACATGGCCCACGTGGCGGGTCTGGTCGCCGCTGGCGTCTACCCGAACCCGGTGCCTTTCGCTGACGTCGTGACCACCACCACGCACAAGACCCTGCGCGGTCCACGTGGCGGTCTGATCCTGGCTCGCGCCAACGCCGACATCGAGAAGAAGCTGAACTCCGCGGTATTCCCGGGCGCCCAGGGTGGCCCGCTGGAGCACGTAATCGCCGCCAAAGCGATCTGCTTCAAGGAAGCGCTGCAGCCTGAGTTCAAGACTTACCAGCAACAAGTGGTGAAGAACGCCAAGGCCATGGCCGGCGTGTTCATCGAGCGCGGTTTCGACGTGGTATCGGGCGGTACTGAAAACCACCTGTTCCTGCTGTCGCTGATCAAGCAGGAAATCTCCGGTAAAGACGCCGACGCCGCTCTGGGCAAGGCTTTCATCACCGTGAACAAGAACTCCGTGCCAAACGATCCACGCTCCCCGTTCGTCACCTCCGGTCTGCGCTTCGGTACTCCGGCTGTGACCACTCGCGGCTTCAAGGAAGCAGAGTGCAAGGAACTGGCCGGCTGGATCTGCGACATCCTGGCTGACCTGAACAACGAAGCGGTGATCGATGCCGTTCGTGAGAAGGTCAAGGCCATCTGCAAGAAGCTGCCGGTATACGGCGCCTAATCAGCCCGCTAAACCGCAGCAACGAAAAACCGGCCAGTGATGGCCGGTTTTTTTTCGTCCGCGATTTTTTAAAACAGTGAAATGGCTCAAGGTCGGGGCATTGCGCCCAACTGGTAAGACCGGTAAAGCCAATCTGCAAATTTCCACTTGCGAACACCCAAAAACAGCGCCTAGACTGCGCCTGCACTGGACATACCGGTAAGACCACAATAATTAAGTCCTGAATCTGATGCGCTTAAGCGCACGGCAGCCAGGACACCGACCAGGATTCCTCCCATGCTCAAATGGTGCTCGCGTTCAATCTTCCTCCAAGTGGTTCTCGGACTGGTGCTCGGCATCGTCTGCGGGCTGACCCTTCCTGAATACTCCGCCCAGCTCAAACCGCTCGGCGACGGTTTCATCAAACTGATCAAGATGCTCATTGGCCTGATCGTGTTCTGCGTAGTGGTCAGCGGCATCAGCGGTGCCGGCGACCTGAAGAAGGTCGGACGCATCGGCCTGAAATCGGTGATCTACTTCGAAATCCTGACCACCATCGCCCTGGTGATCGGCCTGGTGTTCGCCTTCAGCACCGGCATTGGCAGCGGCGCGAACATTCATCTGGATCAGCTTTCCGCCGCGGACATGGGCGACATCGCCCAGCGCGGTCAACACATGCACACCACCACACAGTTCTTGATGGATCTGATCCCGACCTCGGTGATTGGCGCCTTTGCCGACAACAACATCCTGCAAGTCCTGCTGTTTTCAGTGCTGTTCGGTAGCGCGTTGAATCTGGTGGGTGAAGCGGCTTCGGGTATTTCCCGGTTGATCAACGAACTCAGCCACGTGATTTTCCGCATCATGGGTATGATCGTGCGCCTGGCGCCGATTGGTGTGTTCGGGGCGATTGCCTTCACGACCAGCAAATATGGCCTGGACTCGCTGCAACACTTGGGCAGCCTGGTCGGCCTGTTTTACCTGACTTGCGTGGCGTTCGTGTCGCTGATTCTCGGCCTGGTGATGCGCCTGTCCGGCCTGCGGATGTGGCCACTGCTCAAGTACCTGCGCGAAGAACTGCTGATCGTCATGGGCACCGCTTCTTCCGACGCCGTGCTGCCGCAGATCATGCGCAAGCTTGAGCACCTGGGCATCGGCAGTTCGACGGTCGGGCTGGTGATTCCAACCGGTTACTCGTTCAACCTGGACGGTTTCTCGATCTACCTGACCCTGGCCATCGTGTTCATCGCCAATGCCACCGGCACGCCGCTGGCCATGAGCGACTTGCTGACGATTCTGCTGGTGTCGTTGATCACCTCCAAAGGTGCCCACGGTATTCCCGGCTCGGCGCTGGTGATTCTTGCGGCAACGCTGACGGCAATCCCGGCGATTCCGGTGGTGGGCCTGGTGCTGGTGCTGGCGGTGGACTGGTTCATGGGCATCGGCCGGGCGCTGACCAACCTGATCGGCAACTGCGTGGCTACCGTAGCCATCGCCCGCTGGGAGAAGGACATCGATATTCAACGGGCGAACAAAGTGCTTTCCGGCCAAGTGGGTTATACCTTCCAGCCAAGAAAACCTGTCGCCCCGGCGCATCAGCAGGAATTTTGAATAATCGCCGTGCCTGCCTGCGGGCAGGCACGGTCATCAATCGTTTTGGATGCTCGTGGAGCGAACAGTGATTACCTCGTCGACCGTTGTGAATTCAGTCGTAGAAAAACTCAGGGCCGCTTTGGTCCGTGGTCAGTGGCGATCCGGCGAGATGCTGCCGGGGCAACGTGAGCTGGCCGAACAACTGGGCATCAGCCGCCCGAGCCTGCGTGAAGCCGTCATCGTGCTGGAGACCCTCGGGCTGGTGCGCTCCATGCCGGGTAAAGGCGTGGTGGTGTTGGAGGTCAATCTCAGCGACAGCCAAAGCCACGACAGCGCGGTGGCCGGTGCGAGCCTGGAAGACGTGCTGCAACTGCGCTACACCCTCGAGCCGTTCATTGTCGGCCTGGTCGCGCAGTCGATCAGCAGCAAGGAAGTCGGGCAACTGCGCCTGACCCTGATGGACATGCGCGAAGCCCTTGAGGCCAACGACAGCGAAGCCGGCGTGAACGCCTACATCGCGTTCCACGAAGAGCTGTTCACGCTGACCTCGAACCCGATTTTCCAGAGTGTGGTGCAACAGACCAGCAACGCCCTCAAGCAAAGCGCCGACGTGCTGCGCAATTCGCCAGAGCATCTGGCTGAACGTCTCGAAGAAAACGAAGCGGTAGTGCGGGCGATCCGCAGCAAGAACAGCGCCCTGGCCAGCGCCGAAATGCGTCGGCACATCCTTCGCGAAGGCCAGCGGATGGGCATCGAATTGAACATTCCGGACGACAACCTCGACAGTTGAGCCCGCTTCGAACTGGAGACAAGCCATGAACAGCTTCGCCTCGCCGCAAACACTCACGGCCCTGCCCTTCCCTCGAACGAATACCGGGAAGCCGTCGGCGGATGATCTCTACTCACGGATGTTCGATGCCATTCTCGAACAGCGCATCGTCCCCGCTAGCCGCTTCACCGAAGAAAGCCTGGGGGACATGTTCGGGGTCAGCCGCAGCAGCATCCGCCAGGTACTGACGCGCCTGTCGTATCAGCAGATCATCATCCTTCGCACCCATCATCGTCCCCGAGTCGCCGCGCCAGACATCGAGCAAACCCGCCAAACCCTTCATGCCCGGCGCCTGACCGAGATCACGCTGGTGCAACTGGCCAGCCAGCAGCCTCAAGCAGAAGATCTGAAACGCCTGCATGACCTGATCGCGCGGCAGCGCCGATGCATGGAGCGCGGTGAGCGCGGCCCGGCAATTCGACTGTCTGGAGAATTCCATCTACAACTGGCCGAGATGGCCGGCAATGCACCGCTGGCGCATTTCCTCGGCAGCCTGGTCCCCGTGACATTGCTGGCCATTGCTCGACATGAACGACCCACGCCCAGTTATAGCGAATGGCATGAAAGCACACTGCTGGTGCAGGCTCTGGAGCGCGCAGACGTTACAGCAGCGGTTCGACTGATGACCCGGCAACTGGATCATCTTGAACAGACGCTACTGATGCCGCGCCCTGAAACTCGAGCGATAGAACATTAGGCAACTCCGCATCCAGGGCATGCAGCAAGGCTTGCCCGACCCCGGCAATGCCCAGCATCATCCCCAGATCGGGAATGCTGTCTTTACCGATAAAGTCTTCATTGAAGAAGTTGTGCACAGCCTCGGAAAACGCCTGCAACACGCGGGCGACGCCCTGGTCGTTTGCGTCCCGACGGTACAGATCCAGCAAGCACACAAGATTCCCGAAATCACCGTGACAAAGGCTATAACCGCTTCCCAGGCCATGCCCCCAGAGATTGTTTTCACAGGTTTTGATGTCTGCTTCGACTGCCGTCCTTGCGTCGTGGCTCAAGGCATTTGCCAGCGCCCTGCTCAGTTGCAACCGGGAGATCAAAATACCCGCATCACCATGACACCATTTGTTCATATAGCTTTGTCTGGAGCAATCACGCAGATCGAGCCAGAAGCCTTGGACGGTGAGACGGTTTTCGGCCTCCAGCAACTGCGTGATCAACGTCACGAGCGACGAATCCCGAGTGACCTCGTACACCTTGGCAAGCGCATGGAGGATGCCGGATATCCCATGGGAGAACCCCGTCAGCAGCGGCACCCGAGTATCACCGAGCACAAATGTGCCGCCTTCGTACCTCAGTCGGGACTTGATCGCTTCGGTAAACGTTTTTATGAGGGGCAGCAACATCGCGCGCTTCTCCAACAAGTAGAGATTCGCCAACATTGTCACCGTGCCGCACCCGCCATTGAGAAAGTCGTACTCGTCATCCGGACGAGGACAGTCGGCGAGCTTGAGCAGTAACCCATCGATGGTTTGCTGGTGATTCTGCCGTCCTGTCACACGCTGGTAATTGACCAGCACGTACACATAGGATGCCAACCCGAAATAGGCGCTGACCGTCATGTCACTGTCAAAATGGCCGTGGGACTTTGCCATCGAACGCAGGATCTCGTCAGCCTTATCGTTGTAATGTTCCTGGCCGCTGACGCTGAATAGACTCATGTAAAAAATCGCAAGCCCGCCCATGCCGTTGTACAAGCTGTTACCCATTGCAGAAATGTATTTGCGCCGGGTTCGCGGATGAGTATTCAAGAACATCCACCCGACATCGCCCTCCTCACCCTTGATACGAAAGCGCTCGATTGCCCCGGCGATGCTCATTGCAGCATCAAGGTACTGCGGCGAGCTCAGCCCCGGCGCTCCGTCACATCGATGTTTACGGTTCATGGGCAAGGCGTCGTTGGAAACGGGAAACAGGCACTCCCGAAGTATGTACTTCTGGAAGGTTTTATCGCTGGGCGAGAGTGATCTCAACTTGCGCCGGCAACTGTCAAAAGGGGTTTCGATCGCCAGTTGCGTCAACTCCACACCTGCAGCACCGACTATTCGGCTTGAACCGATAGACATGGTGAAACAAGGGATGTTGGCCTTCTGCAAATCGTTCAATTCGTAACGTGGTAGCTGATGGCCAGTGAGCGTCTCGTTCAACTCTGCCCACAACGTTGCCAGCAGCACCTCACGCTGAATCATGCATTGCATGAAGCGCGGATGAAGGGACAGTTCGATGAAGTCGGCGTAACGCTGCGTATTTTTTAACAGGACACGGGTTTTCAGCTGGCTGACGTGCTGGGTGATCAGTTCCTGTACCGCGTCGATATGGTTCACGATCTGGTCGTAGGCATCTTCGAACCCTTGGAAGAACACGTGCTGGTACTCATCCACTGAACGCGGCTCACCCTTGAAAACCGGCAGGTGTCTGATCACAGGAACCTTGTCGACCTTGACCGTTTTCAAACGATAGAAACTTTGCTCACGAATCAGCTGCTTCTTTTTCGAAATGAAGGTTTTCTGCCGAGTCAGCCCGCCGGTGTCATTGTCGGTGTCTGGCGAATAGGCGACAAAACCGCTCGAGAAGACGGACTGACTGTTGCGTTTGAGGGTTTTGAACAATGCACGGGTGTGTGGAAGGTTGATCTTCAGATCAACCATGGCGGCCGAGAACAGGCACTCCAGGTCGATCATCACCGGGCTGTTGCCGCAGGCAATGATGTTTTCGTAGTGGAAATCGATGCCGTTCAAGGCGTGAACGACCGCAATCTGTGCCCCCATCCGCCGGTAGAATAACGACAGATCGGTCTCTGCTGCGCACGCCAGATTCTCGATTTTTTCGATCCAGCAGCGCCCCTCCCTGGCTACCGTTATCGGCGCATAGATGGCAAAGCTGTCATCGCCGGTCAGCTCATGAAGGCGCTTTAGCAGTGCATTGTAGAACAAGGCCTCATGATTGCTCCGTGGCTTGTACACCAGCGATTGACTGCCAACCTGTACAGAGCAGACCGTTTCTCCGTCCGCATGGGGATCGCCCAACCCGAGGTTGATTGCGTCTATCCGTTTGCCAGGCAAACTGAATGTACGTTGGAGTAGGTCAGCGTCGTCGGCAAAATGAAAAACGACCTTGTACAGGTACGCTACCGTGCTGTTGATCTGCTCGATCAAGAGACGGGTGAGAACCGGGTATGATTTCAGAACCGCGCCTGTTATTCCGGTTTTCAATCGCTGATTGAAGGTCTGTAGATCCAGATCGGCATTTTCGGATATCTGCGTATTCAGCGCATGGACAAGAGACTTTTCCGATAAACGTTTGACGCCTGCGATGACGTAAGACTTGACACTCGCCAGCAAACTATCAACATTCGTCAAGTTGCACACCTCAATAAATCGCCGCTCTTCTTCGAAGCACTTCTTGAAGTAGTCGTAAAAAACATAATAAAAGCAGTAGAAACATTCCTGACCTACGTCTTCCACATGCTCGCCCAGTAACAGCGACTCTATAATGTCAATTTCGTGTTTCAAAGACACTATCACCGACGACTCATGTTCACGCTCGACAGGCCTGTTGTTACTTTCAACTCGTTGAATCAGTTGCTGCCGATCCAGACCAAAATAATGCAGTAGAGCATTATCATTTTTATGCAGCTGCGCAATGGTCTTATGCAACAGGGCAACATCTATCGACGCACCGGCGCCCGTTATTTCACGCTCTTGAAACGTCAGTACATCAGCCAACATTTGATGACACCTATAACGGATATGGCGAGCCATCGACTCGCCATAGGTGACTGCCTGCTTAGCAGTCCAGAACGGTGCAGCCCAGGGTGCCGCACGATACGGTGGTCGCCATGACCTCTGCGCCCGCGGTCTGGTTGTCGCCTGCTTTTACGTAGGCTTCGAATTCCGCATCGAACTCACCCGACAGATCCATGATTTGCTCTTTCATTCAATTCTCCATACTCAACAAGTTAACGCCAATATTAGCGCCCAAAGACTGTATCACCCGGATGAAATAATGAAAGATTAGAAACCCAACCAAATGTAACTTACACCCCCCTCTAACTCCGCCACTAAAAGCCAAATCAGAAATAACCTTTAATGCTTTAACACACACAGCAATCATTCAGCCGAACACAGCAATACTTATCCAACAAGGACACGGAACAATATTAATTCTGAATTTCAACAAGAAATCTTTAGTCGTCATTGCGACGACGTGAAAAAGTGCCCAATGCAATGGGCACTGAACTTTTAGTCCGCGGCTATCCGCGCAAACCCTTCACGAATCTTCTCTTCTGGCAAATCATCGGCAATAAACACGATCACGCTTTCGCGCGTTTCATCGTTCGCCCACTCGGTGTCCCAATCGAATCCGTACAACTTCAACACGCCCTGAAACACCATGCGCCGTGGCTCACCCAGGATGTTCAAAACGCCTTTGTAGCGCAGCAGTTGCTTGCCATGGTCTTCGAGCAGCTCGTTCATGAACTCGCTGAGTTTGTCGATATCCAGTGGCTTGTCGGTGCGCAGTACCAGGCTGGAAATACGGTCGATGGACGGCGCTTTGTTCACCGGGCGCAGGCTGACGCCGCCAAGGTCGGCATTGAGATTGAAACCGCGCACGTCAAGCAATTCGGCCAGGTCAATCTTGCCGTGCTCGACCACGCGAATCGGTGCGCGACGGTTGATCCGGGTCAGCCGCTCGCTGAGGGCGTTGAACGTCGCCTCGTCCACCAGATCGCGCTTGCTCACCAGTAAGCGGTCGGCGAAACCGATCTGCGCCTGGGCGATGGTTTGGGTCAGGTGAGTGTCGGCATGAGCGGCGTCCACCAAGGTGATGATGCCGTCAAGGATGTAGCGCTCGCGCAGCTCTTCATCGATGAAGAACGTCTGCGCCACCGGTGCCGGGTCGGCCAGGCCGGTGCATTCGATCACCAGACGGTCGAAGGCGATTTCGCCGCTGTCCAGGCGCTCGAGCAGCAAGTACAGAGCCTTGGTCAGGTCAGTGTGGATGGTGCAGCAGACGCAACCGTTGGACAGCGTCATCACTTGCACCGGTTCGTCGCCCAGCAGTTGGGTATCGATTCCGGCGTCGCTGAATTCGTTCTCGATCACGGCGATTTTCAGGCCGTGTTCGGCTTTGAGCAGGTGGCGCAGCAGGGTGGTTTTTCCCGCGCCGAGAAAGCCACTGAGGATTGTTACAGGGATAGGGGTCAACAAAATAAGGTCTCCCGGACGCAAAAAAACTGTAGGAGCCTGGCTTGCCGGCGATGGCGTCCTGAAGATCGCCATCGCCGGCAAGCCAGGCTCCTACAGTGGTGTGTTGCCTAGACCTCGTGCATCAACAGCACTTCGGCCCACCCTTGCCACCGTAACGAGCCTCCTGGCGTTCCCGG
>NZ_JASBRE010000026.1 GCF_029960815.1 Pseudomonas sp. AL03 | reverse complement strand
TGTGAGTGGCGGTTTTATCGGCGGAATCGGCGCTGTCGCCGTTGGGGTTTTTCGCCTGATCCGGGACGTCGTCGTGGTGTTCTTCTTTTTTCAGCGTGGTGTTCTTGCGGCCATTCCAGCGTAGTTGCATCCGACCTTGTTTCAGCCCGGCCGCCACACCGCGCGCGGCGACCGTTTTGTAGCGGTCGACGTAGGTCATGAAGCTGTTGATGATCGTGAAGATCGCTTTAACGAGGCCCAGTACGGCGTTGACGATCCGGTTGCCATAATTGGCAAGACGCATACCCAGATAGGCAATGCCCGCACCTGCACCGGCGAAAGTCAGGACAACCCCGATTAGAATGTCGATGAGCAACTGCACTACTACCGTCGACACAGCCTCGGCGGTTTTGCCGGCGATCTCGCCGGGTGGCAGCATGTCCAGCCAGAGACTGGCCGTACGAAGCAGCAAACACAGCGCCGCTTCATCGCTAGCCAGCAGCTGGATTTTTGCCATCGTTGCCGGAAATTCTTCTGCCAACTCGGCGAGTTGCTCGGCACCACTCCCCAAACGCTCAACGAACTTGCGCGGATCCTGAAGAATGTCCGAGAGCAGGCTGATGCTGTCCCACACGCCCACGATCGCCGCCCAGCTCCCTGCGAGCATTCCGTTACCCGTCGCAGCAAAAGTCGACTGCGACCACTGAGGTTTGAACCCTTCCCACTCTTTGCGCAGCCAGCCGTCCAGCTCTTGGGTCAGGCCGTCGTAAGAGGAGAAAAGATCATCGATTTGAGTCGGGGTGACTTCATTCTGGACATGAACGCGATAGAACTTGCCGGGAATGCCTTCGAACTGCCCCTTACCGTTTTCATCGAGCGTGACAGGCGTACTCTCGCCACCCTCAACAGCAATCACATCGACCTGAATATTCCCCAACGGAATGTCATAGACCGATTCAAACTTGCTCTCGATCTGCAGAATCCGATTGGCAGGGCACTGCGCAACGCTCGAGAAAAAGTCCTCATCGCCACGGCTCACCGCAGTGGTGGTAGTACCAAGCTTTATGAGCCGTTCCATACCCATCAGCGACGGCAAATCAGCGACACGGCTGGCCTTATCCGCCGTTTGGTTAAACCAACGCTTAAGTTGTTCGCGGTAGAGGGACAGTGTGTCCGGAAAACCGTCGAGCTCCTGCTCGATGCGGGCGATGTGCTCCATCAGCACACCGAACGGTATGAAGTCGAGTGAAAAACCGGGTCAAACATGAGCAATCCCTCGCGCAGAAAATGGGCGCGCGAGACTGTGCGGGGGATCAATCCAGAAAGAAGTCAGGGAAGTAGGATATGGATGTAGGGCAAATCCCTAATTAACGATCACCGAATGACAAGCAGGCAGAAACGCAAACGTGGCAGGAGGTTTCCCTCACGCCACGTTTGTTTAGCAGACAACGATGAGGGTTACTGCGAAGATCCGCGAGACGCCAACTCTTTAAGCTTGATCTCCGCTAACGGATGCCCGGCCTTCGCCGCCATGCCCCACCAGCGAGCCGCGTCAATCGGATCCGGCGCCTTGCTCGGCGTCCCCGCCAAACTGATCACTCCCACCTGATACGCCGCTTTGCCATCCCCCGCCAACGCCGCCAGGCGCAGCAATCGAACGCCTTCCTCACGAGCCCCAAGGCCAACGCCGCGAAAGGTCAGGATGTGGCCATAGAAGCTTTGCGCGCCAACGTCACCCAGGTTGGCCATACGGGCGAACTGGCCTTCGAGCCAGCTCCAGCCGCGCGGCTGTCGCACGAACCACGACCAGTGAAACAATCGGCGGGCCAGCCAGTAACCGGTCCGCGCCTTGAGCTTTAAAAACACTCAGGCCTCCGCCGATTCCGGGTACTCGTATTCGAACACGCGCACCACTTCCGAGGCGTGCCACGAGGCGGCAGCGACGCCGTCGGACGGCCCGGAGAAACGCCCCAAACGTTCGACACATTCAAAGAAACCGGTGCGCGGCAAGCGGCTGGCACCCTGGCTGATCACCAGCGAGCTGCGCAAAGGCTGCTCGGCCTTGGCGTCCAGCGCGGCCAGATGCTCAAGGGCGGCGGTCAGGGTTTGCATGGCCGGCGTGGGCAATTGCAAACGTTCGAGCAACGCCCGGTATGTCAGCAGATGGCGCTGGCGGCGCGCCTGATCCAGTTCACCCAGCAACCCGTCCCAATGTTGACGACTGATGCGTACGCTCACGATTCATCCCTCCATCCTGGCACCGTCAATTCCCAGGCCAGGCTGCGGCGAATCGCAGCGTCGGGTTGACGCTCGCCACTTTCGATCAAGGCTAGATAAGACGGGCTGATGCCTACCGTGCGGGCGAGCGCCTCGATGGCGATGCCCTTCCCTTCGCGCAAACTGCGTAGTTGATCCAGCCCCGGAAGAATCTGGTCTGGTGTTGCCGCGTGACGCTCTGGGGCGACCTGCGGCGGTTGTTCGTTGATGCCTGCTGCTTTCAGTAGAGCCTGATACTGAGCCCACGGCAGAACCGCATATTCGGGCTCGCCTTCGCGTGTAATTATCTGAATATCCATGACTACCCCGTAGGACAACAACACTTAGCGAGTCGGCACTTTTCCCTAGAAGTGTAATCCTAACAGCGGCCAAGGTCGCGGGGGGCATCAATCTGTGGAGGAGACTGAATCAACTCAGTTTTTTTTCGGCCCCTGAAGCTGCAGTTGTTCCGGGGTATCGGGCAGGCGCTCGACCACTGCGAGCTTCTCCGGCAGCTGACGATTGCGCCAGGCGCGGAAGGCGTTGAGTTCGTCGTCGAGGACTTTCATCAACCAAGCCAGCACCGCGATGTCATCGAGCATGCCGAACACCGGAATAAAGTCTGGAATTGCATCCAGCGGACTGAGGAAGTACATCAGGCCTGCCACGACTGATATCAGGGCTTTGGGGCTGATGGCCCGATACTCACCGCGCCAATAAGCCAGGCAGAGTGCTTGCAACAAGCGTAGATCATCCTTAAGTTTGCCCAGCCGGTTGCCTTGGCTGGCACCTTTGCTGGCCACCGCGAAGAGCAAGGTCGGCAAACGTCCACGCGCGAGTAGGCGTCCGGCCAGAGGCAGGAAACGAGCGAAACTCCAAGGCATTTTCATCATTCCTCCCACTGAAATGTTATCCACACAAATTGTGGATAACCTTGTGAACAGAGCTACTTTTCACGGCTGAAAGCCCCGTTTCATAAGGGCTTAACTCAGATCGGGCGTTTTTTACTCACATAAAAAAACCCAAGATTTCATTGACTTGGCGCTCTGGCGCGGCTAGCACAGACGTCCTCAATGGCTATGACTCCAGCCTACAGCATCCGTTCGCTTTGTTTACCTTCGCAGAACGCCAGATGCAACAACGCCCCGCATAAGCGAGGCGTTGTTTGTAGAGCAGACGCCGGTTACTTGGCAGTGGCGTCTTGTTTTGCTGGATCCTTGATCGCCAGCAGTTCCAGGTCGAATACCAGCACTGAATTGGCTGGAATCGCCGGGCTTGGGCTTTGGGCGCCGTAAGCCAGTTCGCTAGGGATGTACAGTTTGTACTTCTCGCCAACGTGCATCAGTTGCAGGCCTTCGACCCAACCCGGAATCACACCGCTGACCGGCAGGTCGATCGGGCTGCCACGCTCGACGGAGCTGTCGAAAACGGTGCCGTTGGTCAGGGTGCCGGTGTAGTGAACAGTCACTACGTCGGCCGGCTTAGGCTGTGCGCCTTCAGCTTTCTTCACCACTTCATACTGCAAGCCCGAAGCGGTGGTGGTTACACCGGCTTTCTTGGCGTTGTCTTCGAGGAATTTCTTGCCGACGGCTGCCGACTCTTCGCTCATTTTGGCCATACGCTCTTCAGCACGCTTTTGCAGTGCTGCGAAGGCTTCGACCAGTTCGTCATCCTTCAGCTTCTGTTCTTTCTTGCCGACGGCATCTTCGATGCCTTGTGCTACGGCTTTGGAGTCCAGGTCATCCATGCCTTCCTGAGCCAGGCTCTTGCCCATGTTCAGGCCAATCCCGTAGGAAGCTTTTTGCGCCGGGGTTTTCAGCTCTACGCTGGTCTGCGAATCACAACCCGCAAGTACCAGGCTAACCAGGGCCACCGCCGCCGCCAACCGATGCTGTTTCATGCTATTTCCTTGTTCATGCGCCTAAAGGGCAATCGAATAAAGCCGCGAGCTTATCAGGCGGCCACGACCAATGGCTACCGGCATGAGAGCAGGAAACTTCCGATAAGTTCAGGTGTTTTAACGCATTTCGGGAATGGGATGATGAAGCCTCTGTCATCTTGCGCTCATAGAAACTGGAATCGGATACCACAGCATCTGGCGTAATGGCCACTTGCCGCACCTCTGGTGTTGAGGCATAAGGGAGTTATAAACCGACAAGGATGTTTAACTTGCGCCTCTTCTTCCGTTTGCTGGTTGTGCTCGCAGTGCTGCTCGGGCTGGGCCTGGCCGTGGTTCTGTACTACGTTGCCAACCCGAAACTGCCGGCCTGGTCACCCGCGCAACAAGTGCATTACCTGGAGCAATGGAGCGCCGCGGATCGCCAGACCTACTATTTCACTCCCCAGGGCACCCAGGTCAAAGGCTTGCGCTATGACTGGTTCAAAGCGCTCGAACTGCCGTTTTCACAACAGCGATTCGCCGCTCCCGAATACCTCGCCCGCTTCGGTTTCCTGGTCGATCCCGGCCAGAAACCCACGCCGAACAACCCCGGCAATCTGCCCGTGGGTTTTGCCCGTCATCAGAACCCTGGAAGCCAGGACGAGTTTCTGGACATCACCTGCGCTGCCTGCCACACCGGCGAACTGCGTTTTAACGGTCAGGCCGTGCGTATCGATGGCGGTTCGGCGCAGCACGTTCTGCCATCCAGCGTTCCTACGTTGCGCGGCGGCAGTTTCGGGCAAGCGCTAGTGGCCAGTCTGACGTCGACTTACTACAACCCGTGGAAATTCGAACGTTTCGCACGCAACGTGCTGGACCAGGACTACGATGCCCAGCATCAACAGCTGCGCAAAGACTTCAAAATCTCTCTCGACACCTTCTTGAAGGTGGCCTGGAACGACACCCATCGCGGGCTCTACCCGACCGCAGAAGGCCCCGGCCGCACCGACGCTTTCGGGCGCATTGCCAACGCCAGTTTCGGCGATGCAATCTCCCCCGCCAACTATCGGGTGGCCAACGCTCCGGTCGACTATCCGCAGTTATGGGACATGTGGACCTTCGACTGGGTGCAGTGGAACGGTTCGGCGCAGCAGCCGATGGCCCGCAACATCGGCGAGGCGTTGGGTGTTGGCGCCACGCTGAACTTCTTCGACAGCAATGGGCAGCCACTCAAGGGCGACAACCGTTATCCATCCAGCGTCCGGGTGCGCGATTTACACCTGATCGAAGAAACCCTGCAGCGACTCAAGCCGCCAGCCTGGCCGGAAGAACTGCTGGGCGCGGTCGACAAACCCTTGGCCGCCAAAGGGCGCGCGCTGTTTACAGAAAACTGCGCAGGCTGCCATGTACCGCGCGTGACGCAAAGCGACGGGCGATCCGTGCAGCACCTGAAAATGCTCCCGGTGGAGGTCATTGGCACAGACCCGGGGGCCGCCAACAATATTGCCGACCACCGTTTCGATCTGACCGCCTTGCAGTGGGACCCGGCAGAGCTGGCGCAACTGGATGTCCAACCAAAGCCCACCGAACCACTGGACCTGAGCAAGCTTTCAGTGGCCAAAGGTCTGGCGTACGTCACCGCATTTGTCGAAAATCGCGCGTATCGCGAAGCCAACATTACCCCAGCCGAGCGACCGGAGATGGATGGCTTCGGCCTGCCGATTGGCGTGCGCGAATTACGTGCCTACAAGGCCCGGCCGCTGGCGGGTGTGTAGGCGACTGCGCCGTTTCTGCACAACGGTTCGGTGCCAAGCATTTATCAACTGCTCTCGCCCCAGGATGAACGCGCAACCACCTTCTACAAAGGCACTTTCGAGTACGACCCGAGGCATTTGGGTTATCGCACCGAAGCCTTTACCAACGGCTTCGTGTTCGACACCCGCATCACCGGCAATCACAACAGCGGTCACGAGTTCCGCGCAGGCAAGCGGGGCAACGGCGTTATCGGCCGCTTGCTGCAACCCCAGGAGCGCTGGGCGTTGCTGGAATATCTGAAAGTGTTGGGCGGACCATTGGAGTCACAATTGCCATGAGCATTCTCTGGTTGCGCCTTGGCGCCTTTCTCGGCAAGACGCTGCTTTGGTTGCTGGGTCTTGGATTGTTTGCCTGGGCGCTGTCCACGGCGTGGTTCGCCTGGCAGCACAGCGGCTCGGTATCGGCTGAAGAGCTGATCCCGGCCGGCGAAGCGGCAATGACTCAGGACATCATCCAGACGGCCGTACGCATCGTCGACCAGCACCGTGAAAGCACTCGCTACCTGCGCGATGCTCATGCCAAGGCTCATGGCTGCGTGAAGGCCGAGGTTCAGGTGCTGCCGGAGCTGGCGGGTGACTTGCGCCGGGGTGTGTTCAGCGAACCCGGGAAAACCTGGCAGGCGACGATGCGCTTATCCAACGGTAATGCTTACCCGCAGTTCGACAGCATCCGCGATGCTCGGGGCATGGCGATCAAATTGCTCGATGTGCCGGGCAAGCAACTGCTGGACGACCAACAGCGTCGCGGTGAGCAGGACTTTGTGATGTTCAGTCATCCAAACTTCTTCGTCAGCGATGTCGCCGAGTACCGTCAGAATGTAGCCGCACAGGCTGACGGCAAGAAGCTGATGGCGTTCTTCCCGGGTTGGGACCCGCGGACCTGGCAGGTTCGCCACCTGTTTATCGCGCTGGCAACACTGTCTCCCGCCCCGGAAAGTCCGACCCAGACGACTTACTTTTCGGTTTCGCCCTACAAATTCGGCGAAGCCAATGCCAAGTTCCGCGTCATGCCCGATCCGGCAAGCTGCCCGACCTACACCCTACCCGCGCAAAACCAGAAGTTACCGAACTTCCTGCGCAATGCGCTGAACCAACAACTGTCGGCCGACCGGATGCCGGCCTGTTTCGTCCTGCAGATACAACGCCAGGACCCGGCCAAGTACATGCCGATCGAAGACACGAGCATAGAGTGGCAAGAAAGCGATGCGCTGTTCGAGACCGTGGCGCGGATCAAAGTACCCGCCCAAGACTTCGATACGCCTGCGCTGAACGTGCAATGCGACAACCAGTCGTTCAACCCTTGGTTTAGCCTTGAGGCTCATCGCCCCATTGGCGGCATCAACCGGTTGCGCAAAGCCGTGTATGAAGCCGTTAGCGATTACCGCCACAGCCGCAACGCCGAACAATAAGAAGGCAGAACGAAAAAAGCGACCCGAACGAAGGTCGCTTTCTCAGTGGTGCCCCGGCAGAAGCCAAACCCCAGACAGCAAAAAGCCCGCATTAAGCGGGCTTTCTGTGGTGACCTGGCGTTCAGCGCTCCAGATTACCTAATATGGCGCAGCGGACGGGACTCGAACCCGCGACCCCCGGCGTGACAGGCCGGTATTCTAACCGACTGAACTACCGCTGCGCGTAACATTGAAAGTAGTGGTGGGTGATGACGGGATCGAACCGCCGACATTCTGCTTGTAAGGCAGACGCTCTCCCAGCTGAGCTAATCACCCTTTACCTTCGTTGCGGGGCGCATTGTGCCACAGATTTTCATAACATGTTGATTTAATTAATAAATTTATCAAAAAAATCTGAAAACCCGTAAAGCGATACACCCGGCAGGAACTACGGACAGAAAAAAACCCGCGTTAGCGGGCTTTTCCGTGGTGACCTGGCGTTCAGCGTTCCAGATTACCGAATATGGCGCAGCGGACGGGACTCGAACCCGCGACCCCCGGCGTGACAGGCCGGTATTCTAACCGACTGAACTACCGCTGCGCGTAACATTGAAAGTAGTGGTGGGTGATGACGGGATCGAACCGCCGACATTCTGCTTGTAAGGCAGACGCTCTCCCAGCTGAGCTAATCACCCTTCACTTTCGGTGTGGCGCGCATTCTACGGAGCGACTTCACCTCTGGCAAGCACTTTCTAAAATAATTTTTCAGGCCTTCCAAAGGCTTAGAGAAGGGTTGGCCTATGGCGCGGCGAAGAGAATAATGCCCCCCTTTGCATAAAGGAGAGACTCGCCCCATGTGGTTCAAAAACCTGCTTATCTATCGCCTGACCCAAGATCTGCCTTTTGATGCCGAGGCGTTGGAAACTGCACTGGCCACCAAACTGGCGCGTCCCTGTGCAAGCCAGGAGTTGACCACCTACGGTTTCGTCGCGCCGTTCGGCAAGGGCGAAGATGCTCCGCTGGTGCACATCAGCGGCGACTTCCTGCTGATCGCCGCGCGCAAAGAAGAACGCATTCTGCCGGGCAGCGTCGTGCGTGACGCCGTGAAGGAAAAGGTCGAAGAGATCGAAGCGGAACAAATGCGCAAGGTCTACAAAAAGGAACGCGATCAGATCAAGGATGAAATCATCCAGGCCTTCCTGCCGCGCGCCTTTATTCGTCGTTCGTCGACTTTCGCCGCCATCGCGCCGAAACAGGGCCTGATCCTGGTCAATTCGGCCAGCCCGAAACGTGCCGAGGACTTGCTGTCCACCCTGCGTGAAGTGATCGGCTCGCTGCCGGTGCGTCCGCTGACCGTGAAGATGTCCCCTACCGCGACCATGACCGAATGGGTCACCACCCAGAAAGCTGCGGACGACTTCTTCGTGCTGGACGAGTGCGAGCTGCGCGACACCCACGAAGACGGCGGCATCGTGCGTTGCAAGCGTCAGGACCTGACCAGCGAAGAAATCCAGTTGCACCTGAGCACCGGCAAAGTGGTCACTCAGCTGTCGCTGGCCTGGCAAGACAAGCTGTCTTTCGTACTTGACGACAAAATGGTGGTCAAGCGCCTGAAGTTCGAAGACCTGCTGCAAGACCAGGCGGAACAGGACGGTGGCGAAGAAGCCCTCGGCCAACTGGATGCCAGCTTCACCCTGATGATGCTGACCTTCGGCGACTACCTGCCGGCGCTGGTTGAAGCGCTGGGCGGCGAAGAGACTCCGCAAGGGATCTAAAGCCTTGTGATCTCTACTGTGGGAGAGAGCTTGCTCGCGATAGCGGACTTACTGGGTACTGATTTTCGCCGTCGTGGATCGGGAAACAGGCCCAGCAGGCTGTCGACTGATCCGAAAACTTGATCCCTGGGTTAATGATGGGCACTCTATTGTGCAACGCGAGGACGACCTGGCGGCTCGATCGAGTCATTAATCTGGGGACGACCCCGTCAATCGATGGAGGTCTCTCATGTCCTGGATCATTCTGTTCTTCGCCGGCCTGTTCGAAGTTGGCTGGGCCGTCGGCCTGAAATACACCGATGGTTTCAGCCGCCCTCTCCCCACCGCCTTGACCGTGGCCGCCATGGCCATCAGCCTTGGCTTGCTGGGTCTTGCCATGAAGGAATTGCCGCTGGGCACGGCCTATGCGATCTGGACGGGTGTGGGTGCAGTCGGGACAGTGATCGCCGGGATCATTCTCTTTGGCGAATCCATGGCGCTGTTCCGGCTGGCCAGTGTGGCGCTGATCATAGCCGGGCTGGTTGGCCTGAAGGTCAGCGCCTAGTCATTTGCAGGTGTCACTAAAAAGCCCGCCCCCTGTCGATACGGACAGGGGTGCGGGCTTTTTCAATACAGTGATAACGGATCAGCTTTCGGCCAGCGCCCTACGCTCACGCGCGACCGGGACCTTTTCCGCATGCTCAAGCTGCATGCAACGCTCCAGGAACAGGAACATGTAGTCGTAGCTCTTGCAGACTGCCTGACGCAATTCCACTTGCAGGGATTTGCTTGGGTTCATGCCCGCCAGCGTGCAGATGATTTCCAGTGCTTCCCAGGGATGGGCATCGTCGTACTGGGCATGCATCTTCAACCACTTCATGGCCCGCTTGCGATCTTCCTCCGGGAACGATGCCGCGTAGACGCCACTGGAACAGACCAGCGCCGACCACTCCCCGGTCGCACCTTCGATGGCGTAGTTGGTGGCGGCAATGGCAACGATCAACGAATCTGCCGAACTGGTGTGCCAACACCAGTGGCTCAAAGCGTGAAGCTCAGGGGCAACCTGTTGCGCTTGCAGATCTTCCAGACTGACACCGTGTGCACGACTCCAGTGCACCCAGTAATCGGCATGGTTCAATTCGACGCGAATGTTGCGCATCAGCCAGCGACGCGCCATGTCTTCGCCCGGGTGGCGGGCAAAACGGGTCTTGGTCAGGTTCTGTGCCATATACAACGCGAACTGGTCGACCACTGGCCAGCCACCAATCAGGTACTGGCGCATGGTCTTGGCGCTGAGTTTGTTGTCACGCAGACGCTGATACAGTTCGTGTTCGACAACCCGGCGTTTGCTCTCGCTGCAATCCTGGATCAGGCGCTGAGCCCAGGCGGGGTAACTTGCAGCTTCCATGAGGGGTCCGGTTCGGTTGAATGTGTCGATCACTGTCGAGCTCCTTTTGATTGTGATTATAAGGATCAGCAAGAGATTTCAACGGAACGTGCCAGGCGCCTTGAATAACAAAGGCTGAGGCCTGGCAGGACGACTTTGTAAACTGTCGCAGGTAAACGGATGCGGGCGTTCAATAACATACCCTTGAGCGTAATCCACCCCAATCTCCAGCAATGCCTGCTCGATCTGGGGTGTTTCAACAAACTCGGCAATCGTACGCTTACCCATGACATGACCGATGTGATTGATCACTTCGACCATGGCGCGGTTAATGGGGTCGTCCAGCATATCCTTTACGAAACTCCCGTCGATCTTCAGGAAGTCTACAGGTAAATGTTTCAAGTAGGCGAATGAGGACATTCCAGCGCAGAAGTCATCCAACGAGAAGTGGCAACCTAAACCTTTGAGTTCATTAATAAATCTAATTGCACTTCCAAGATTGGAAATCGCACTGGTTTCAGTGATTTCAAAACAAATCATTTCAGGCGGTATGGAGTAAGTAACAAACTGTTCACGCAGGAAGTCCAGAAACGCGTCATCTCCGATAGTTGTGCCTGACAGATTAATCGCACACATGGCTAACGGCCCTTTGTGTTTTTCGGCAATGCATTGGGCAATGATCTTGAATACGTTCTGCACAACCCAGCGGTCAATGGATGTCATCAGTCCATAACGTTCGGCAGCCGGAATAAAACTATCGGGCAGAATCATGCGCCCGGCTTCGTCATGCAGGCGCAACAGGATTTCGATATGTCCGCCGCCCTTTTCGATATGACCCAGGGGTGCAATTTCCTGGGCGAACAGACAGAAGCGGTTGTCTTCCAGCGCCATGTGCAAGCGCTGCACCCAAGCCATCTCGCCGAAGCGCAGGGACAGTTCCGAATCGTCGGCGTGATAGACCTGAACCCGATTGCGACCTTTTTCCTTGGCCATGTAGCACGCCATGTCGGCAGCGCGCAGCGAGACCTCGAGGGTGGTCGGGTTCTGAGCGACGTGAACCAGCCCGATGCTCACCGTGGTCACGAACGGTCGGCCTTTCCAGACGAAGTGCAGGTTCTGCACGGTCTGACGCAGGCCCTCGGCGATTTTCTCCGCGGCTTTTGGGGCGCAGTTCGCCAGCAGGATGCCAAACTCGTCTCCACCCAGCCGGGCCAAGGTATCGCCTTCGCGCAAACCGGATTGCAACAAAGCGCAGATATGCCGCAGTAACTCGTCACCCGCGGCATGGCCGCAGGTATCGTTGACCAGTTTGAACTGATCCAGATCGAGGAACATCAGCGCATGGCGCCCCGATTGCCGCGTCAGGTTGTGCAACGCCTGTTCCAGGCGGTACTCGAACTCGCGGCGATTGGCGAGCCCGGTCAAGGCGTCATGGGTCGCCTGCCAGGATAAATTGGCAATGTACTGCCGCTCCTGGGTCATGTCGTGCAGCACCAGCACCGTGCCGCTGACCTTGCCAGCGTTGCGGATCGGCGCACCGACCAGGGTGACCGACACCGTGCTGCCATCCAGACGCTGAATCAATTTGGAGTGTTCGCTGCCACCGCTGAGTTGTCCGCTCAAAATGTGCTCGATCAGCGTAAAGCCATCGGTCTGAGCGTTCTCGTCCAGCAGATTGAACAGCGCCGCCAGCGGCAAACCTGTCGCCTGTTCGGCCTTCCAGTGCGTCAACGCCTCGGCGGCCGGGTTCATGTAAGCGATCGCGCCTTCGACATCCGTGGTGATCACGCCATCGCCAATCGATTGCAGGGTGATTTGCGCCCGGTCTTTCTCCAACTGCAGCGCGTCGGCGAAGGCATGGCGCTGCTTGAGCAGTTTGTGCGTACGCATCAGGGCCAAGACAATCAAGCCCAGGGCGGTGGCAAGGTTCGTCACCAGCAGCAGACGCAAAATCACCCGCGAACCTTCGCCCAAGGCATCGCTGAAGGCCTTCGCCGCCGGCGTCACTTCATCGTTGATGGCGAAAATCTGATCCTTCCAGCGCTCGATATCGCTCTCGGAGGCCTGTCTGGTGATGATGCGCTGGTGCATTTCCCGTGCGACGTCATCAAGCCGCTCCAGATACGCGTCGCCCACCGTCCAGAGGTCGATGGCTTTCTCTAGGTAGGTGAAGTGCCGGAAGTTGAGGTACAGCCAGATCAGGCTGGAGATGTCGTCCGGGTGGTTGCCACCCTTGAGAATCGCCCGTCGTGCCGCCTCGATATTCGGCGGCTGATGGTCCAGCGCCACGCGCAACTCGTGGCCCCCTTGGGGCACGGCAATGGCGTTCTGGTATTTAAGAAAAATGCGCTCGTCGCGACTGTCGGCGTAGATATTAAGGTAATAGATGGCGTCTTTTTGGCCCTTGGACCAGAGGCTTTCACCGGCTACATAGCCGCGCACCGCCGACAGAACGTACAGGCTGACACCGCCCAGCAGGGCCTGAAACAGCACGACGGCGATGAATGGCCAGACGATGCCCAACAACCGTGGCGTTCCGAGAGTCCGCGTTTGATTCATGAGGTCCCTTGCATTAACACTGCTTGATCGTCTTCCGGACGAAATCGCTATAGCTAGACTAGGGGGCGTTTTCGCTCCCGGCAAGCGGACAGGTCGCGTCCGGCAATTTCAATTGGCAGCGGCGCAGGCAACGCGCACTGGGGGGCAGTTCGACGCTTGGAGTGCAAAAACCGCGACCCGTAACAACTATGTACCGCCACAAGCAGCTTCAGGTGCTCAAGACTGGTGTCTCTCCTACTTGAAGATGCCAACTGATATGACTTCCATGCCCCCTGAAATAACCGCATCACCACAACCTCAAGGTCAAATGGCGCAACACGACGCCTTGCCGGCCGAACGTCGACATAGCAACCCTTTGGGCTTATCGGTAAACGAGCTGGAAGAACGACGGGCGGCCGCCGCTTTAAAGCTCGAGAGTGGCAATGACCTTTTACAGTTGAGGCGAGGCCCGACCCCCCGAGACCTGGCGCTGTTCGAAAGTGTCAAACGAGTGTCCGCTGATCCCGACCGCGTGGATGTGCAGGCACTGCATGACCGGATCATCTGGGCAGAAGTGATCCTGGCCGTCCAGGATTTTTTACCCGAAAAAAGCTCCTCGCTCTTTAGTTATCTCGCCGGACATGTTTTTTCGTCGGCGACTATGGAGCAGATCAAGGCAACACCCACTGTTTTTTTACAGAGGATTCTACAAACCGCCGAAGCCGAAACGCTGGGCCATTCACTTTTAAAGGCCATTGGTTGGTACGGAGGCAATCAGGGTGAGGAAACATCACCCACCATCCGCACCCAATTAACCGCCCGGGCCTTACAGCTTTGGATGAACCGGCCCGACAGTGAATCCCCCCTCTGCGTAGCCGGTTACGACTTGCGGACCGCCTCGATCCAGGGAAAAACCTATCAGACCATCCAGTCCGAATTTGTGGCCCATCTGATCAAGTCCGGACGGGCAGCCTCGGAAAAAGAAGCCGTCATCATTTCGCAGTTGTTTCTGCCCCGATTTCCGAGCGAATTTCGCATCAGAGACATTCCGCCCACGCTTCGATACTGCGGTTCTGTCGTTTGGGTGAATTTTGTCAACGGCGTGAACCTTATTCAGGTGACAGATGCGCAAGCGTTGGACCAGATGACATTCCAGCAGTTGGTCAATCTGCCGATTGAGACCTCCAGGGAGGCGTCGCCCGAACAACTGGAACTCCTTACCCTGACAAGGATTGATCCGGCCCTTGCCTGGGCGATAGCCCAGGGTGAAGTAGCTCATCGCGACGATGGAAATTACTCGGATGACGAAATTGAACACGCGCTGCGCTGCCTCGATCGGCATACGGACGAACTGACGAAAGCCGTCCTGCAACTTGATCAGCCCCCCCCAAGCCGGCTCGAGATGGCGAAAGCGCAGGTGGAACGTATCTTTGGCAAAGGCAGCTTCACTTCCGACGGAAAAAAACTTGCCTGGAAAATCCCTCTCGACCCAAGTGGTTTTCGCGACACTCCCGTGCTCAGAGGCAAGGAGTATGACTATTACAGCTTCGTTGATGTTTACGCCTCGGGCCAATTCCACAATAAGAAAGTCTGGACCATCACCGAGAATGACGGCCGCACCCTTACTCCCCAGAAAATACAGCTGCTGGAGGACAGAACGATAAGAGTCTCGCCCCCCTGGAAATTGCCCATGTCCACTTTCGTCCTGTCTCCCCACAAACAGCTGCCAGATATCAAAACGCTCTTTGATAGCGCCTTTAAACAGTATCTGACATTGACTAAAGCGGCGTATGAAACGCTGATTCAGAGCCTGCTCGCCTCACTGCCCAGGGTTGATCGCCGGATGCTGGAGTCCGGCGAGGCCAGAATTTACAGTTTGAGAAAGGAGACAACGAGTGTCGAAGCACAGAATGAAACCGCTGAAATGATCCTGCCGCTCAGAGCCCGCAACGGTTTGATATTGCGGGCCACTCACGAGCAGCAAACTGTCACTTACGAGCTATTGCCTCGCGCCGGGGTCATACGCCGTCTCGAAGCGCTGTCACCGGAGTTGATTGGCGGCCGAAAAACCACCCAGGAGTGGAAAGTCAGCAGATCCGGAACCGTCAAGGTTTCAGTGCTTCGCCATAAAGACCTGCCATTCGACTGGGACGCTCACTCATCGGGGACCGTCCCGAAGAACAATGCGTTTTGCCAGGCCATCATTGAACAGCTGGGTAACACGCTACCGGCCACAGCCTCCGGGTCTTCAAGCGCACAGAACGCTCCCACTACATTGTCGTCGGAGCGAACGAAAGCCATCAGCCACCTGATCGCGACTGAGCTTCTATATGTCGACCCCAAGGCGCTGAGAGAGGCCGCTAACGGGCAAACCGCATTCGAACGCAAAGAAGCGCAAGATAAAAAAATCCTCCAGCTCGTGAAAATCTTCGTTCCGTTCTGGAACAGCATCGAAGACCTGGCGTCCGGGGATCGCCATCGAATCATCAACGGGGTGTTCGGCCTGTTGGCTGACCTGGTCGCGTTCGTGCAGCCCGTCGGCAAGTTTGCTTCAGGCTCCGTGGCGCTATTGAAGACCGGAGGCCAATTGACGGTCTTCGCTCGTCTGAACACGTTTGGAACGCTGACAAAGCGTTTGCTGACATCCAGCCTGCGAGCACTTTTACCCCTTGATGGACTTCCGCAACTGGTGCATCCACTGGGTAAAGCCATCATCAAATTAGGCAGGTCCGGCATCTTCAGGTCCAAGAGGCTGATCGGCAAAGCCGCCCGGTATGACGTGCTGCGCAGCCTGCCGGATATCCAGGACGCTGGACGATGGAGGGCGCTGGCCGCCACGGATGAGTTGGTCACGTTCAAAGGGGTCGATGATGTGCCCGTGCGTCAGATTCGCACGGGTGCTGAACCCCACTACCGTCTGCTGGACCCGAAGACGTCCAGACCTTACGGGCCGGCATTGAAAAACGATGAACTGATACGAGGTCGATCTCATTACCGGAGCCTGGAAACCAGCGGCGATCACGTACTCGTCGAACTGCCGGAAAACGTCCGGGCGCGAGAACTGCTCGAAGTTGATGGCCGGACAACGCTTGCTGCTTGATGACGTGCCCTATAGACTGCACGAAAACACGTTACGCCGCGCTGACCTTGTTGAGGTCGGATACACGGCGCTGCCATGCCGAGTGCGTCGCGTCCCTGGAGCGGTATGCACCACGAGTTTCGTCACGAGGCCGCCGGCAGCCCCTCCGCTTCCCGCCGACCGATTCGACGACACCAAAGGCTGGGCGCTCTGGTTCGGTGACACGATTTACACCCCGGCCGGCGGCCGCGCCCCGATGAAAGCGGCCTCCTTTGTCAAACGCGATCACCTCACCGCGACCATCGAATTTCGCAAGGGCATTTATGCGCGCGTCAAAATCAACGTACCGGAGCAGGGTCTTGACGATACTTTTCAGGTAGGCGCGATTATCTGCCCCTCCAAGGACGGCTCGAAACACTATGTGTTTACACGCCTCAACGCGGGAGACTTTTACGTGGCCGAGCGCGGCGCAGGGCAGAGTCTGTACGACGGCCTGCTGTCCCTCAAGAAAGCCGATACCCTTGGCGACGAACTGAAAAACGAACTGATAGTGGTCTACACCGGCTCGCTGAATGCCAACAACGTCGCGCGCATTCACGGGGTCGAGGCCGTTGAACGCGCCATGAAAACCATGGATGACATCGCCATCCCCCTCGGCGTCAAGGCGACACCGCCCGACAATATGAACGGGCTGAGAGTGGACACCAGCCCGGGTGAGGCGTTGATGTTCGACAACTCGACACGAATGATCGTCACCCGATTACCGGAAGGAGCGAGTTCCTGGACACGCAGCACCGGAGCGCCGCAAGCCTTCCGGGAAAGAACAGCCACTGTCTTCGATACGCTGTTCCAGTCGCCGACCAGCAATCCCGCCAATGCCGCCGCCGCGTTGCGGATCGACAGAGCGATGCAGAAACTGCAACGGCTGTTGCCCCTGCGCGAACGTGCGCTCAATGCCAGAAACATCGCCTTCGCCGACGTGACGACCATTTCGGGGAGTCGGGAGGTCTACGTCAGTGTTTCCGGCGCCCAGCGCACCACCACCCGCTTGCCGTTGTTCCAGCATCTGGGCGGCAATCAGGTCCGTATGGGTGATACGACGTACTTCAACATTGATTTCGATCAGGCTTATCCCAGAACGTCCCTCGAGGTCACTTCCGAGGGCAAGATATTGGCCGTCCCTCTGACGATCAAGGACATCAACACCTATAAACCGGCACAGACGATCAGACCGACTTCGCTGGACAGCGAAAGCAAGCTGATCGCTGCGATTCGTAAAAAATATCCCGATTTGTCGCAGATCCGCTCCGTCGACGTGGCGACGACAATGCGCCCTTGTGAGTCGTGTTCAGTGGTGCTGAAAGAGTTCGGTCACGATGGCGCAGACAACGCGCTCAAGGTGCTTTGGGGCTGATCTGCAATTGCTGCAAATGCCCATAAAGCTTGGCGTACAACCCACCCTCGGCAATCAGTTGCTGATGGTCGCCATCCTCGGCAATCTGCCCGCCATCAAACACCAGCACCCGGTCGGCCTGCTTCACAGCCGACAGTCGGTGCGCAATGATCAACGTGGTGCGGTTGCTCAAGAACCGCGCCAGCGCCTGGTGCAAGTTGTATTCGGTGGCGGCATCCAGCGCTGAGGTGGCCTCGTCGAGGATTACCACCTTGGGCTCGACCAGGACCATCCGCGCAATGGCCAGGCGTTGGCGCTGCCCGCCGGATAACCGCACGCCGGAACGTCCGACGATGCTGTCCAGGCCGTTGGGCAGTTCTCGAACGGTCTGGTGCAGTTGCGCGATTTCCAGCGCTTGCCAGCAGGCTTCGTCGCTGCGCTCACGGCCCATGGTCAGGTTGGCGCGGACGGTGTCGTTGAACAACGCCGGATGTTGCAGGACCACGGCGACGTTCTCGCGCACGGTTTCCAGACCAATTTCCTGCTGGGTCGAACCGCCGAAGCGGATCGTTCCGGCGAGCGGCGTGTACAAGCCCAGCAGCAACTGCACCAGCGTACTTTTACCACCGCCGCTGGCACCGACGATCGCGACTTTCTCACCGGGAGCGATCGACAGGTCCATCTGATTCAACACCAGTTCGTCGCCGTAGCCGAAACTCAATCCCTGGACTTCGATGCCAACGGTTTTGCGGCCGTTGAACGGGTCCACTCCGCCCGGATATTCAGGCTCATCGGCCCGGGCCAGTAACTCGTTGATCCGCGACAGTGCGCCGCCGGCCGCGTAGTAGGCGTATTGCAGATTCAGCAGTTGTTCCACCGGGCCGATCATGAACCACAGGTAGCTGAACACCGCGAGCATCTGGCCGATGGACAGGTCGGAAAACAGCACAGTGAGCATCGCCGCCGCACGGAAAATATCGATGCCAAACTGGAACAGCAAGCCGCTGGCACGGTTCGAGGCATCGGTTTTCCACTGCGAGATCACCGCGTAATCGCGTACTTCCCGGGCGCGTTGACCCAGGCGCCCGAGGAAAAAGCCCTGACGATTGCCGGCGCGTACTTCCTGAATGGAATCGAGGGTTTCGGTGAGTGCCTGGGTGAAACGCGAGGTGCTGTCGTTCTCGAGTTTCTTCAGGTGCTTGACCCGCTTGCCCAACTGCACCGTGGCGTAGATCACCAACGGGTTGAACAGCAGGATCAGCAACGCCAGCTTCCAGTGCATCCACATCAGGATGGAGGCGGTGCCGACCAGGGTCAGCATGGCCACGAGGAAACGACTGAGGGTTTCGCCAACGAATTTGTCCAGCGTGTCCAGGTCGGTTACCAGGTGGGTGGTGACCGTGCCGCTGCCCAGGCTTTCGTATTCGCCCAGCGAAATGCGCTTGAGCCGTTCGATCAGCCGCACGCGAATGCGGTACACGATGTCCTTGGCCAGCGCCGCGAACAACCGCGCCTGCACGACGTTGAACAGCAAAGCGGCGCAACGCAGTCCCAGCGTCACCAACAGCATCAGGCCGATGTAACCCGCGGCTTTCTGCCAGTTTTCGGGCAGCGCGTGGTTCATGATCTTCAGCGCGGTGTCGCCGTGGCCCAGCAGCACTTCGTCCACCAGCAACGGCAAGAGCAAGGGGATCGGCACGCTGCACAGGGTTGCCAGCACCGCCACGCCGTTGGCAATCCACAGGGATTTCTTGTGATGCAGCGCCAGGCGGCGGATTTCCACCCAGCTCAGACGGTCGACACGTGTAGCGGTTTGGGCGTCGTCGGGCAGATCATGCACAGGCAGCGCGCTCCAGCCAGCGGCCGAGCAACGGAGACAATACGCTGAGAGGCTGATAGCCATTGGTCAACAGCGCCAATTGACCGTCACGCTCAGCCAGCAAGGTAGGGAAACCGGCAATGCCCAGGTCCTGGACCCAGGTGAAATCGGCAGCCGTCGCGGCGTGCTGATCGGCACGGTCGAACGCAGCGGCGAACTCGATGCGCGGTAGACCGGCTTGCTCCGCCAGTTCCACCAGAACGCTGGCGTGGGTGACATCGCGACCTTCGGCGTAAAACGCGTGCTGAATCAGCCCAAGCAGTTTCCACGCGCAATCCGGCGCCAGGCTGCGCGCAGTCACCAGTGCCCGACAGGCAGGTTCGGTGTCGTAGACAAACCCGTCGGGCAATGCGCCTTCCAGCTTAAACGGTTGGCCAGTAGCCTCAGTGACCGCCTGCCAATGCTCAAGGATATAACGTCGGGTCGTCGGCTCCAGCGCGGAACCGCTGCCAGTACGCAAACCGCCTACCACCAGATGCACGTCCACACCCGCGGCTTGCGCCTGCTCGACCAGCGCGTTGGCGACTGGCGCAAAGCCCCAGCACCAGGAACACATCGGATCCATCACATAGAGCAGGCGTTGCGCAGACATGGTTCAAGCCTCGGAAGGAGTTTGCTTGTAGTTGTAGCCGATCGGATGAGGCAGGTTGCGCGCTTTGGCCAGTTCGATCTGCTTCTGCCGATCAATGGCGCTGCGGCGGGTTTTCTCGCTGAGCGTATCCCAGCAATGCGGGCAACTGATGCCGGCCACATAGTGCTCGGATGTGCGGTCTTCGACGCTGATCGGTGTACGACAGGCATGACATTGATCGTAGTCGCCTTCGCTGAGGTCGTGACGAACGGTCACGCGGTTATCGAACACGAAGCAGTCGCCCTGCCATTTGGTTTCTTCCTGCGGCACCTCTTCGAGGTACTTCAGAATGCCGCCCTTGAGGTGATAGACCTCGTCGAAGCCTTGGCTGAGCATGTAGCTCGACGCCTTTTCACAACGAATGCCGCCGGTGCAGAACATCGCGACTTTCTTGTGCACGGCCGGGTCGAAGTTGGCTTTGATGTAGTCGGGGAATTCGCGAAAACTGGTGGTCTTCGGATCGATGGCGCCCTCGAAGGTGCCGATCGAGACTTCGTAGTCGTTGCGGGTGTCGATCAACAGCACTTCAGGATCGCTGATCAAGGCGTTCCAGTTCTCTGGATCGACGTAGGTGCCGACCTTTTTGTTGGGGTCCACGCCTTCAACGCCGAGGGTGACGATTTCTTTCTTGAGTTTGACTTTGGTGCGATAGAACGGCTGATCGTCGCAGTACGACTCTTTGTGGTCGATGTCGTCCATGCGTGGATCGTTCTTGAGCCAAGCCATCAGCCCATCGATGCCTTCGCGGCTGCCGGACACGGTGCCGTTGATGCCTTCTTCAGCGATCAGCAGCGTGCCTTTGATGCCGTTGTCGACCATCGCTTGCAGCAATGGCTCGCGCAGGGCGACGTAATCTTCCAGAGTGACGAACTTATACAGTGCCGCCACGACAATCTGTTGTGTCATGGGTGATTCTCCAGGTGGCTACCCTCGTAAGGGGTGAACCGGATGCGAAAAAAAACGCGCCGGGTGAGCGGCGCGTTGCGGATTCTAGCAAAAATAAATGTTTCTCTGTAGGAGCACGGCTTGCCGGCGAAGGCGATCTTGAATACGCCTTCGCGGGCAAGTCGGATCGCCGCACCGCTCGCTCCTACCTGCCGCGAGCACAGGTTGGCGAGGCCGGAGCCGCGTCGATCTGTGCCCATTCCTCTGGTGTGTAGGTATGCAGCGCCAACGCATGGAATTCGCCCATCAGCTCGCCGAGCGTGCCGTAGACTTTTTGGTGACGCTTGACCCGGTTGAGCCCTTCGAACTGCTGGCTGACCACCACGGCCTTGAAGTGAGTCTGCAACCCACGGCTGTGCATGTGGCTTTCATCCAGCACTTGCAGATGCTGCGGCTGCAACAGGCCCAGCGTCGATTCGATGCGTTGTTGCATGGTCATACCGAACTCCGCTTAAGGCTTTTTCTTGGCTGGAGCGGCGGCGCCTTTAGGCTCCAGCTCGGCCGTCATGTCAGCCAGCAGTTTGTTGACCACAGGCACTGCGCTTTCCAGCTTGGCTTGAGTCATCTGGGCCGATTGCTGAGTCAGCTGCGGCATTTTTTCCAGGACTTTCTTGCCCAGTGGCGATTTGTAGAACGCGACCAGGTCTTTCAGCTCGGATTCGCTGAAGTTGGTGGTGTAGAGCTTGACCATGTCCGGCTTCAGCTTGTTCCAGCCAATGGCTTGGTCCAGCGCAGCGTTGGCTTTGGCCTGGTAGGTTTCCAGCAAGGCTTTTTTCGATTCAGGCGCTTTGGTCTGTTCAAAGCGCTGAGCGAACATTTGCTGCACTTGCATGTACACCGGGGTGCCCAATTTGTCAGCGTGCGCCAGGGTCAGGAAAGCTTCGGCACTGGCGTTGTGGCTGGCGGTATCGGCAAAAACAGGGCCGCTGGCGCAAACCAGTGCAACCGCGGTACAGATGGCACGAAGACGAGTCATCGAGTTTCCTTTTCTAGCAGGCGAGGTAAAACCCCAAGGGCGTCCATTCTGCGCCTAAAAAAGTGTGTCGCTCAACCCCAAGCCTTACAGGGCCTGAATTAGAGGGGTTGAACGGTCAAATTCCAGACTGATGGAACCACGGCCGGCGATGACGGCCTAAACTGCGATCAGACCTACAGGAGTGTGCACGATGAGCCGTATCGAAACCGACAGCCTTGGCCAGGTGGAAGTCCCGGATGAAGCCTACTGGGGCGCTCAGACGCAACGCTCGCTGATTAACTTCGCCATCGGCAACGAACGTATGCCGCTGGCGGTGCTGCATGCCCTGGCGCAGATCAAGAAAGCCGCGGCGCGGGTCAATGACCGCAACGGTGACCTGCCCGCCGACATCGCCCGGCTGATTGAACAGGCCGCCGACGAAGTCCTCGATGGCAGCCACGACGACCAGTTCCCGCTGGTGGTCTGGCAGACCGGCAGCGGCACTCAGAGCAATATGAACGTCAACGAAGTGATCGCCGGACGTGCCAACGAACTGGCCGGTAACCCTCGCGGCGGCAAATCACCGGTTCACCCTAACGATCACGTCAATCGCTCTCAGAGCTCCAACGACTGCTTCCCGACCGCCATGCACATCGCCGCCGCCCAGGCGGTGCAACAGCATTTGCTGCCGGCGATCAGCGAACTGTCGGGCGGATTGGCCGAGCTGTCCGCGCGACACATGAAACTGGTCAAGACCGGTCGCACCCACATGATGGACGCGACGCCGATTACCTTCGGTCAGGAACTCTCGGCGTTCATCGCGCAACTGGATTACGCCGAGCGGGCAATCCGCAGCGCGCTGCCGGCCGTGTGTGAACTGGCCCAGGGCGGCACCGCGGTCGGCACCGGACTCAATTCGCCCCATGGTTTTGGCGAAGCCATCGCTGCCGAGCTGGCCGCCCTTTCCGGCCTACCGTTCGTCACTGCACCGAACAAATTCGCCGCCCTGGCTGGCCATGAACCGCTGACAACACTGTCCGGCGCGCTGAAAACCCTTGCCGTGACCCTGATGAAAATCGCCAACGACCTGCGCCTGCTGGGCTCCGGACCGCGAGCAGGCTTTGCCGAAGTGAAACTGCCAGCCAACGAACCGGGCAGCTCGATCATGCCGGGCAAGGTCAATCCGACTCAGTGCGAAGCGCTATCGATGCTCGCTTGTCAGGTACTGGGCAACGACGTCGCCATCGGTTTTGCAGCGAGTCAGGGCCATTTGCAATTGAACGTGTTCAAACCGGTGATCATCTATAACCTGCTGCAATCGATCCGCCTGCTGGGCGATGGTTGCAGCAACTTCCACCAGCATTGCATTGCGGGTCTGGAACCGGATGCAGAGAAAATGGCTGAACACCTGGAGCGTGGGTTGATGCTGGTGACGGCGCTGAATCCGCACATTGGTTATGACAAATCGGCGGAGATCGCCAAAAAGGCTTACACAGAAGGGCTGACCTTGCGTGAGGCGGCGTTGCAACTTGGGTATCTGACAGATGAAGAGTTTGATGCCTGGGTGCGGCCGGAGAATATGTTGGAGGCGGGTGCCAAGGGTTAAGATTTTCGGCGCTTGACAGTCAGTCTTCGCGGGCAAGCCTCGCTCCTACAGGGTTTTGTGTCGATCGCACTATCGGGATCGCCCCCCTGTAGGAGCGAGGCTTGCCCGCGAAGAACGATGACGCGGTCTAACTGGCGGCCATCCGCACCTTTCGGGCTCTGAGCCCCGCAATCAACGACGGCCCTAACGCCACCAACGCCGACCCAAGCACCACCAGCACCGCCCCGCCATAACCCAGACCATTGATTGTCTCAGCATGCACATAGTCCGGCCATAACCCCGCCGCCACAGCCACCGCAGCGAACGTCACCAACGGCGTAATCGCCAGCGTCGCACTGACCCGCGATGCCTCCCAATGGGCCAGAGCCTCGGCAAATGCGCCATAGGCGATCAGGGTGTTCATGCAGCACGCCAGCAGCAGCCAGCCTTGCAGCGGACTCAGTTGCAGCGCTTCCAGCGGATGCACCCACGGCGTCAGCAACAACGCGCAGAACAGGTAGATCACCATCATCACCTGCAACGAATTCCATACCGTCAGCAATTGCTTCTGCCCCAAGGCGTAGAACGTCCAGACCGTGGACGCCAACAGCACCAACAGCACACCGGCGGTGTAATCGGTCAACGAAGTAAGCAACTCGGCCAACCGCTGATTGAAAAACAATGCGAAACCGATCAGCAACACCAGCAGGCCAATCCCCTGCCCCACGCTGAACCGTTCCTTGAATACAAACAGACTGGCGATCAACAACATGATCGGCCCCATCTGCACCACCAGTTGCGCGGTGCCGGGGCTGAGCAGGTTCAGGCCCATCAGGTACAGCACGTAATTGCCCACCAGGCCGAGCACCGCCATCAACACCAACCAGCCTCCGCGCGGGCCGAGCACTTTGCGGCTCGGCAGGCGCCTGGTCGCCGCCAGGTAAATGAACAGGCACCCGCCGGACACGATCAAGCGAAACCAGGTCACCGTCACCGGGTCCATCACCAGCAGCACTTGCTTGAGTTTGATCGGCAGAATTCCCCACAGCAGCGCAGTCAGCAAGGCCAGGAACAGACCATAAACCCAGCGACCCGATGAAATGTGCATGGCGAACCCCGAAGCCAAGTGGCGAGAAAGGTCATTCTAGGCTTAGAGCCGTTCGGCACACAGGGACAGTTGGGTGTGGGCCGCGAATGAAACTGTGCGGGTCGCACCATTAAATTGGCGCTATGCCGTCGATCGGCTGGCCAGGCGTTGCAAGTGGTTCATGTTTAAGCTCATTGAATTCGCCAGCAGCAGGAGATCGCCATGTACGGCAAGCGCGCCCAGGACAATGCCCCCACCACGCACTTTCGCTGTGACCGGGTGTGTCGTGTGAATGGGGAGTTGTATTTCAGCACCCGGGAAAACACCCTGGAGGGGCCGTTTGAAAACCCGGAGAAATTGGCGCGGGAGGTACAGGCTTATATCGAGCGGGTGCTGCTTTTGCGTATGAGCCTATAGACCGCGGCGCCTCCATTCGCGAGCAGGCTCGCTCCCACAGGGATCTCGTGTGTGACAAAGATCGAGTGTGGGAGCGAGCTTGCTCGCGACAGTGGCTAACCAGGCAACACAAATCTTGCAGTCTTAACGCACCGCTTCAAACAACCCGGTCGCCCCCATCCCGCCACCCACACACATGGTGACGATGCCGTAACGCAGATTACGCCGTTGCAATTCACGCACAAGGTGCCCGACCTGACGCGAACCGGTCATGCCGAACGGGTGGCCTATGGAAATCGAACCGCCGTTGACGTTGTACTTGTCGTTATCGATCTCCAGCCGATTGCGGCTGTAAAGGCACTGGGACGCGAAGGCTTCGTTGAGTTCCCACAGATCAATGTCGGCAACCTGCAAACCCTTGGCCTTGAGCAACTTCGGCACCGAGAACACCGGGCCGATGCCCATTTCATCCGGCTCGCACCCGGCCACGGTGAAACCACGGAAGAACGCCTTCGGCTTCAACCCCAGTTCCAGTGCTTTTTCCAGGCTCATGACCAGCGTCATCGACGCGCCATCGGACAGCTGAGAAGAGTTGCCCGCCGTCACCGTACCGTCTTCGGCAAACACCGGTTTCAATCCCGCCAAGCTTTCCAGGGTGGTGTGCGGGCGATTGCAGTCGTCGCGATCGACGATGCCGTCAAGGATCTGCACCCGACCGGAGGCCTTGTCTTCAACGCGATACTTCACCGCCATCGGCACGATTTCATCGTCAAACAATCCAGCGACCTGTGCCTGAGCGGTACGTTGCTGACTTTGTAGCGCGTACAGGTCCTGTTCTTCGCGACTGACGTTGTAACGACGGGCAACGATTTCGGCCGTCTGCCCCATCGGGAAATAGATGCCTGGCACCTGCTCTTTAAGCAGCGGATTGATCAGGTTGTCGGTGTTGATACTTTTCATGGTCAGGCTGATGGACTCGACGCCACCGGCGACGATGATGTCGCTGCAACCCGAAGCGATCTGGTTGGCGGCGATGGCAATCGCCTGCAAGCCCGACGAGCAAAAACGGTTGAGCGTCATGCCGGCAGTGCCAGTCCCCAAGCGCGACAGCACCGCAACGTTGCGACCGATGCTGAAGCCCTGGCCACCTTCGTTGGAGCCGGCACCGACGATGCAATCCTCGACGCTGGCCGGATCAATGCCCGTGCGCTCGAGCAGCGCATTGATGCAGTGAGCCGCCATGTCGTCCGGACGGGTCTGGTTGAACTTGCCGCGAAAGGATTTGGCCAGGCCGGTCCGCACGCTGTCGACGATCACTACTTCACGCATGGCATACCTCATTATTGTTGTCGGTTGGGAGTGGACCGAGCATAAGTCCACCGTGTTATCGACCGCGACAATCATTCACCCCGCGTATGCGCAACCATCGCTCACTTCTTGGGCTTTTTCACCTTCCTGTCGTGCTTGCCGGATTTTTCGAAAGCCTCCTCCAGCGCCAGATTAATGGTGCGCAGGACTTTGACCCGCGCCCAGCGCTTGTCATTGGCTTCCACCAGCGTCCAGGGCGATATCTCGGTGCTGGTGCGATCGACCATGTCGCCGACCGCCGCGCGGTAGTCGTCCCATTTATCACGATTGCGCCAGTCATCTTCGGTGATCTTGAAGCGTTTGAAGGGGATCTGTTCGCGCTCTTCGAATCGTTCCAGTTGCGTCTGTTTATCGATAGCCAGCCAGAACTTGACCACGATTACCCCGGCATCGGCGATCTGCTCTTCGAAATCGTTGATCTCACTGTAGGCGCGCAACCAGTCGGCCGAGCTGCAAAAGCCTTCGATGCGCTCCACCAGCACCCGGCCATACCAGGAGCGGTCGAACACAGTGAATTTGCCGCGCGCCGGTAAATGTCGCCAGAAGCGCCAGAGATACGGGTGCGCCCGTTCCTCTTCGGTGGGCGCGGCGATCGGCACGATGCTGTACTGACGCGGGTCCAGCGCCGCGGCAACCCGGCGAATCGCCCCGCCTTTGCCCGCCGCATCGTTGCCTTCAAACACCGCGATCAAGGCGTGCCGACGCATGCGTTTGTCGCGCATCAGCCCGGAAAACCGCGCCTGCTCGGTGATCAACTGTTCTTCGTAATCGTCCTTGTCCAGGCGCAGGGTCAAGTCGAGGCTGTCGAGCAGGTTTACCTGATCGACGCTGGGGGACACTGGCGCGGCGCTGACTTTTTCCGGGTGAATTTTCGGCCGTTTCAGAGCGCTTTGCAGACCCTCGAGCAAAATTTTGCCCACGACCAGGCTCCGATAACGCGGGTCCATCCCGGCGATGACATGCCACGGCGCATAGTCACGGCTGGTGCGGCGCAGTATGCGTTCGCCATATTTCACGAATGTGTCGTACGTTTCGGATTGTTGCCAGTCCAGCGGACTGATGCGCCAGCTGTGCAGTGGGTCATCGGCCAGCGCCTTGAGGCGTGCCTTCATTTGTTTCTTGGAAAGATGGAACCAGAACTTGAAGATCAGCGCGCCTTCGTCGCACAGCATCTTCTCCAGCCGCTCGGCTGCGTTGATGCTTTGATCGAGTCTGGGATCGCTGAACAAGCCATGAACCCGACCTTGCAGCATCTGGCTGTACCAGTTACCGAAGAAAATCCCCATGCGGCCCTTGGCCGGGAGCATCCGCCAGTAGCGCCAGGCCGGTGGCCGCGCCAGCTCTTCGTCGGTCTGTTGATCGAAGGTGCGGACCTCGATCAGGCGTGGGTCCATCCATTCGTTCAGCAACTTGACCGTCTCGCCCTTGCCGGCGCCTTCGATGCCATTAATCAAAACGATCACCGGAAAACGGCGTTGCTGGTGAAGTTCGAACTGCGCTTCGAGCAAGGCTTCACGCAAGGCCGGCACTTCGGCGTCGTAGGTTTCTTTGTCGATGGCGTGACCGATTTCGGCAGATTCGAACATGGGACGGCTCCTTCCAGGATTGAGCAAGACTATCGGATTGACCTCACCTGCGTGGGAGAAATCCCTTGCTCGCAGCAACGACTGGCTCCTTGTAGCAGCTGCCGAAGGCTGCGTTCGATCGCGCAGCGGTCGCAAAATCAGCCGATGTATTTTTTCAGGTAAAACGTGAATTCAGGATTTACGATCGCTGCGCGATCGAACGCAGGCTGCGCCAGCAGCTACAGATTTTCAGCGAATCTGCGAACGCACGCGTTGCCATGGATCAAGCACCGCCCCGGCGATCGGCTAGAATGGCCGCCTTGCCGTTGCCGAGCCTGCCATGAAACCTGTATTGCCCCACGCCCAGCTCGACTGGGACGACCAAGGGCTCCCGCGCTCGCGGGTGTTCGATGATGTGTACTTTTCCGACCTGTCCGGGCTGGACGAAACCCGCTACGTCTTCCTCGAACAGAACGCTTTGCGTGAGCGCTTCGCTGCGTTGCCGGCCGGCGGTCGACTGGTGATTGGCGAGACCGGTTTCGGTACCGGGTTGAATTTTCTGTGCGCCTGGCAGTTGTTCGAGCAGCATGCGGTGGCCGGAGCGCGGCTGCATTTTGTCAGTGTCGAAAAGTACCCGTTGAGTGCACCGGATCTGCAACGGGCGCTTGCGCTCTGGCCGGAGCTCAAGCCGTTTACCGATCAGTTACTCGCGCAGTACGTGGGGATCCACCAAGGCTTCCAACGCCTGGTGCTGGACAACGGCCGCGTGACCCTGACTCTACTGATCGGCGATGCGCTGGAACAATTGCCGCAACTGGACGCGCAAATCGATGCCTGGTTTCTCGACGGTTTCGCCCCGGCGAAAAACCCTGACATGTGGACCGCGGAACTGTTCACCGAACTGGCGCGGCTGGCGGCGCCCGGTTCGACCATCAGTACGTTTACCAGCACCGGCTGGGTGCGCCGCCTGCTGAATGCGGCGGGCTTCAAGATGAAGCGCACGCCCGGCATTGGCCACAAATGGGAAATCCTGCGCGGCGTGTTTCTCGGCTGGCCTGAAGAAGTCCCGACGCCCGCCGCGGCCAAACCATGGTTTGCGCGCCCGACACCACGGACCGGCGAACGTCGGGCACTGGTGATCGGTGCCGGCCTGGCCGGTTGCGCCACGGCCGCCAGCCTCGCGGCGCGGGGTTGGCAAGTCAGTCTGCTGGAACGCCACCACGCACTGGCGCAGGAGGCTTCGGGCAATCCTCAGGGCGTGTTGTACCTCAAGCTTTCGGCCCATGGGACGGCGTTGTCGCAACTGATTGTCAGTGGTTTCGGTCACACCCGGCGCTTGCTTGAACATCTGCATCGGGGCGTCGACTGGGACGATTGCGGGGTCTTGCAACTGGCCTTCAACGCCAAGGAAGCCGAGCGTCAGGCGCAATTGGCTTCAGCCTTCGCGCCAGACCTGGTGCACTTGCTCGATCAACCGCAAGCCGAGGCCCAGGCCGGCATCGCCCTTGAGCACGGCGGATTATTCTTCCCGGAAGGCGGCTGGGTTCATCCGCCCGCGTTGTGCCACTGGCAAGCGTCCTCGGCGAACATCCAGTGGCTGCCCCATCGCGATGTACTGGAACTGCGCAAGGTTGATGATCAGTGGCAGGCTTGGGACGGGGATGATTTGCTGGCCAGTGCCCCCGTGGTGATCCTGGCCGGCGCCGCCGAGATCAAGCGTTTTGCGCAGAGCGCCGAACTGCCCCTCAAACGCATTCGTGGCCAGATCACCCGACTGGCACAAACACCTGAAAGCCAGAGCCTGGCCACCGTCGTCTGCGCCGAAGGCTATGTCGCGCCGGCTCGACAGGGCGAACACACGCTCGGCGCCAGCTTCAATTTCAAGAGCGATGACCTGACCCCGACCCTCGCCGAACACCTCGGCAACCTGGCCTTGCTCGAGGAAATCTCCCCGGACCTGACCACTCGACTGCATGCTCAGGAACTGGACCCGCAGCAGCTTGAAGGGCGCGCCGCGTTCCGCTGCACCAGCCCGGACTATCTGCCGATCGTCGGCCCGTTGGCCGAGCAAGCAGCGTTCGCCGACGCCTACGCCGTACTGAGCAAGGATGCCCGGCAAGTACCAGACACTCCCTGCCCCTGGCTTGAGGGTTTTTACGTCAACAGCGGCCACGGTTCTCGCGGCCTGATCACCGCGCCACTGTCGGGTGAATTGCTCGCAGCGTGGATCGAGAACGAACCTCTGCCCCTGCCCAGAGCGGTCGCCGAGGCCTGTCATCCCAACCGTTTTGCCGTGCGCCAATTGATCCGCGGAAAAATCTGACGGCTCGCTTTATAACTTATCGGTCTAAAACTCCGGAGATTGAGCCGGGTCAGTTTCTGAGTACCCGCTGTTTTTGGCGCGTATCGATTGACCCTCCCCAACGGAAAAACCGGTAAGGACTTTATGTGTGGATTAGCTGGCGTTTTTGGTCCGGGGGTTTTAAAGGGCTTCAGGGGGTATTCAACCCCCTAAATCCCCCTCAAAAACACCCGTTTGGTACAAAAAGTGGTACGAGAAGGACGGGATTTAATTGTTTCCCAGTTTGAAATCCCGTCCGTTAACGGCGGCCCTGAGCAGCCTTGAGATACCGGTGGAGCACGTTGGTTTTTTGCTCGCACATACTGATCAAGGTTGAGGTATCGTGATGCTGAAAATTGCGGAGATGATCCTTGTAAACATCCCCGAACTCTTCCCTGGGGGGCTGTTCCTCCCGACCTTCGTCGTCATCCTGGTCGTTTTCATAGGGTTCACTCTCGAGCATATATCGGCCGGCATACATCATTGCCACCAGATTTAGAGCTTGGTTATGACTGAGTTTATTGAGCGAATCGCGAAGCGCCTTTTCTTCTGGGCTAGGGTCTCCGAGGATGCTTTCCAATATTTGATCTCGGGTTTGATCCTGAGGGATCGCCGCTAGTCGTGCTTCCGACAAAATGATGATTTCGCGAACTGTTGCATCGGACAGATGTTGCATCACGGCTCCTAGCGTTCAAGATGAATGGCGAATAGTACACCGCGCACGGTGTCTTGTGCCTTGTGCCTTGTGCCCTTTCCCTGTCCTGGCCGAACGACAAAACCAACTGCAAAATGTTCTAAAAATTATTCCGGGCTGAGCAGCTTGCGATTTTGCGCAGGTTGACGAATCGACCAAATCGCCATGAAACCAGGTTGACGAAACCCGGTATCCGCCATAACGGGATATTCCTTCGCAATATCCAGATAACGGGATTCGGTCCGAAGGGACTGAATTAGAGCGCGCCTACCTAGCATGCTAATTTTTTCGCCCATATATGTTGGTCAGCGAGCAATCGCGCTGACTTAAGCCTGGCACGCCGCCAGCGCGATCAATCCTTGGCCGCCGTCGCCAGCGATCCCGACGATTGAGCAAGGCGTCTGGGACTGAAGAAAACCTACATTCACCAAATGCAGGCACTAGCGAATAAAGCCCAATACACTCCTCGAGAAAAGGCACTGCTCGATCGGAGGTGGCGCGTGGATGATGAATGCGTAGTTCTGTATAGCTGGACTGGCCAAAATCCTTGGTCGAACTGAATCGTCGGTCAGAGAAGGAATCCGCCGGTGCGTGGACTGGCTGCCCAAGAGTTTCAAAATGGGCACCAGACATTGCTGGCTACAGGAGGATGTTCATGAGTTTTTGCGCGGTCGCCGAGACGGCGAGAACAAGGCGCCGAAGCTCGACAGGAAGCACCAGGTTCCGCCAACGCTGATAAGTCTCAGGTGACACTGGAATGGGAGAGCGATAACTCTTCTTAAGCCGCCGTTCTCCCGGGAATCGGTCAGTAGCGCAATGAATAAAGAGGGTACCCATGAAAAACAGAGCAGCGATAGAAAGCATTGATCGTTTCCTGCGCCTCGACGAAGTGCTTCAAACAACCGGCCTCAGCCGAAACACCGTCTACCGTCGAATGAGGGAGGGCACGTTTCCAAAACAGATTAAAATCGGCCCCAACTCGGCCGCTTGGCGGCAGTCAGCAATATCTAAATGGATGCTCGATCCGATCCCATCTTCGGCGTCCTGCCGACCGAACACAATCCACCTATCGCAGTAGTGATTCGCCAGCGCATCGCTGGTAATCTCCGTGCCACGTTCGCCACCCAAAAATAGAAGCCCTAGGGGCCGCGAACCTTAGGGCTTTGCATTTTCTGAGCCCGCACTTCCTCATCTCGCTCTCCCCCAACACTGCGCCTCGACCACTGTATATCCGAACAGAATCCGCAGAAATGATAGCGGACCCGCTCGACATCGAAGACACCAGCAACCGGTTTGGATGCCCGTCCGAAAGGAAAGGCTTTGGGTCTTAGTTGATTTCCCGGCGCGTCCACCACGATCAAAGTGGTTCTGTCCCATCGCTTTCGCTAGGATGCATAGCGATTCGACACTACAGGAGAGAAATTATGTCCACGAAAACTTTATTAGTACACAAGATTTTGGCTCACCTAGAACGCAAAGATCGAGCCGAGAAGAGACAAGCACAGCAAGTTGAACTCTTCGAGACCAGCGCCTCTGAACTCTACTCAAAGATTGGCGAGATGCTCGCAGGAATACATGGCGTCGAGTTGTCCACGCAGGCTCCAATTCTCCCTGAGCCCGCTTCACGCATCGAAACGCTGTACGTTAAGGTGCTGGACAAAACGGTGACATTTGATCCAGCTGAGCAGAATGAAGAGCGTGGACTGGCTGTTTCAGGACTTTTCGACAGGGCTATGTTTTTCACACCGCTCCATTCTGGCGATTGGGAAGCCGAGGATCAAAGAAGTAATACAACCATTCTTCTGACGGAAAAAGTGATTTTCACTAGGTTAGCAGCCATCGTTCCAGATTGATCATCGACCCACCACAATCGCTATTTTTGCAGATCCCGGGCATACGCCTGGCAGGCCGCTAGCGCAATCAGTCCTTGGTCGCCGGTGTCGGTGATGGCGACAATTCGTTGAGCATGCGCTGGGTCAAGTCGGGCGCGCGCTCCTCCATGAACCACGCCGCCGGCGCCGGTACTGGCTGGCACTGAACAGCCACCGGCTGAATCCGTGGCGTCGAGTAGGACTGACAGCCGCAAATCAGAAGTGGCAAGGCGATCGCGCAGGCGAGCCTGGTCGGTTTGAGCATTGCTCAGTTCCTTGTAGTAGGTTTGTTCGCTGGCCGACAGGCGCTGCTCGAGCGCGAGTCGCTTGTCCTGATCGGCGCGCACCTGGGCGGCAGCCGCGCTGCTGATGCTGTCCAGGTCGGACTGATGCAAGCCTGCCTGCTCGGCCAGTTGCTTGCCGTAGTGCCAGTCCTGCACCTGCCAGGCGCTGCCGGCAGCGGCCAGCGCCAGCAGCAGGACACCAACCAGTTTCCACGGAATAGCAGTCACGCCAGCACCCCCGAGGCCTTCGCCCATAACTTCAGCCGATCCGGTTGGCCATTGAGCCCACCATTGATTCGCCGGGTGATGGATTCGAACTTGTCGGCATCGGCCAGGGTGTTCAGCCCCTTGGTCGCCCAAAACCACGCCGCCGACATACAGGCATGCTGTGGCAGCTCCAGCAGTTCCGGTTGGCTGATCAAGTCCAGGCCCAGAGCTTCGCCGCACGCCGCGTAGTTGGCTCGACCGGTAATCTGGATCAGACCCCGCCCGCGGTACTTGAAGCCGTCGCCCGTCACGGTGTTGCCCAGGTCAGCACGGCCCTCGTATTTGATCTGCGCCAGAGTCGGCCCCCAAATCTCACGGACGTAGACCAACTGGCCGGACTCATGGCCGATCTGGGCAATGAACGAGGCAACGCGCTTGGCCCCGACAATCTGGTACCGCTGCATGGCGGTGTTCAGAACAGGTACAAAAACGCCGGCTTGTTTGCCGGCGTTCGGGAGGATCTGCAGCAGTTGCTGCGCGGTGATTGGCATACTTTTCTCCAGGCAAAAAAATCCCGCTCGATGGCGGGGGCGTCGTGTGTGCAAAGGGCAAACGCGCGAGGCGGATTGGTTTTCAACAATACGAAGCATTAACGAATAAATCGGCTAGCCTCTACGGACAAAAATGAGTTCAGGGAAGTTGACATGCAAAAATATGGGATCCAGCTTCCACCAGAGGAGAAGTATCCAACGCTTTACGACGAATCGATGATCAGCAAAAGACCGGACTGGCCAAATCGCAGCCAGCCAGACAAGATCAAAACGACCACTCAGCGGGGTCTTTTCGCCCGACTCTTCAAGATGGGGATCAGGGCTAAACATTAGCTATGAACAATCGCCACGGTCACCTGCTCTGGCTCGTTCGCTGGGCCTGCTCCCACAATGACTTCAACACAGCTGCAAGAACGCGGCGACCGAGTTCTACGCTGCGTCAATGGAGCGTGCGTCAGGATCAGCAACGATCACGGGGATAGCAGGGATAGTCGGCCATACGGGCGCAGCATGCCAACCAGGCTGTTTCGTCACCTTGCCCAGGGAGAACTTGTACGACTTCCACGACGCAATGCTAATCATCAGTGCGGCCTGTTCGGCCTCGTCCTCTTCTGTCGCCTCGCCGGCGTCAATGCCGTAACCGAGCGTGTCGATGCGATCCTGAATCCTGGCGATCTGCACCACCGCACCAGCATTCTTCGCCGCCAACACGGCTTTCACTTCAATCAAGTGCACAGCGGCAGCGGCGGCAGCCTTCATCTCGGCGGTGATCATTCGGGACCAGTCGATATTACTCATGGTCAACTCCTTGTTCGGCCGGATCAGGATCTGGCAATGCCTGCGGAAAAGCGACGGGACCGTCAGGGAGGTCGACCAGGTCGCGCGGGGTCGCTTGCTCAGGGCTGAAGTTCGCGGGGATTGGGTAGCGTACGTGAAGAGTTAGAACGCCCCCTTCGCGAGTGGCGTCTCCGATGAACCATTCGGAACTGATGGCCTGAACCGGCAGGGTTGCCCCTTCCAGCAGCGGCGAGAAATCGTACTCCACACCGTTGAGTATCAAAGCTTCACCACGCTTTTCGGCGCTGAGGGCGATTCCATCTTCGAACCGCTGGCCGTAAATCCGGATGTTCATGTTTTCCACCGCCCAATACCTACCAGAGAAATAGTGATGCTGCCCGTGACTGCGGTGCTGGAATAGGCCGACCAGGTACCCCACGTCCCTGCGGCGCCGAATGTTTGCTGGCCCGCCCACCCGCCACCGGCGGCTTGAGAAATCCCAAAGGAGGCCACTACCCAGTCGCCGACCGGTGAAACAGCTAACAACCCCATGTCATAAGACAGGGACTTGAACACGTTGCCGTTGGCAACGGTACCGCCGCCGATGGTCACGGTTTTGTATTGAAAAAGGCTCCCGTCTGCGAGCTTGACGTAGCGCGTAGCGTTGATGATGCCGCTTTCAAACGCAGCACCATTCGGCAGCCCGCCGCTATCGCTGACGGTGCCGACGATATTTGTCCGGTCGTAGGCGAAATCCTTGGCCAGCGCCTTGCCGTTGGCGCGGATGTAGCTCAGGCAAATCCAGTTACCCGCCCCCAGGCTCAAGAATTCCGCAGTATCGTTTGGCGCAGTCGTGATGTTCGCGGCGGTGGGAAGAATCATTGAGGTGACGTTGTAGGTCAGGACCAGGGCGCCGGTAAAACGAACTGTTCGCAGCGCTCCAGCAGCGATGGCGCCAAATCCAGTAATCGCTGTGGTGCCACTGATGGTGACCACATTGGATGCTACCGCGCCGATGTCCACCGTCGCTGCTGAAGCCAATGGAACGGGAGTGGCGGCGTTGATCGCACCGGTCATTTTCCCGCCAGCCAGGGACAGTCGGTCAGTCACTTGAGCCTGGAGCTTTCCAAAACCTGCCAGAACGGAATCGGCAGCAACTACTGGCGTCGAATCCGTAGTAACAAACCCCAGAAGCACAGCATCACGAACTCGTGCATCGGTGAAGTACTTGTTGGTTGGGCCCTCGGGCAGGCCGTCGGTGTCGGTCAACGCTGCGAGCTGCGAGCCGAACTGATTGACCAGCGCACGGAGCGCATCGGCAGAATCCTTCACGTACCCCTGCAGCGGGGCCAGTGCGTAAACACCGGCTGCATTGGTTGCGCCCTGGTATGGAGGCGAAATCGACATCGCCGTATCGCTGGCAATGTTGGTGACTTCGTACCACCCACCATCTGGTCCGCGAAAGCCATCGCCGACACGGCTATTGGCAATAAAGGCGGTGCCGGAACCGATCACGGCATTGGAATTTTGGGTGACAGAAACCGTCCCGGCTTTATACCAAGGCATGGCAACTTCCTATTTAAGGTGATTAAACGGCGATCTTTGCGAAGACGGCGGGCATGAAGAAGGCGAAGGGATTGGAGAACCCATCAGTTACCGCATAGAGCGTCCCGGTCGAGAACTCCCACAGCGTTTTGACGAGGCGCCCACCAGCCGATCCCGTCAGCATGTTCATGCCAAAGGTGTTGATCAGCAGGTATTCGTTTTCTGGAAAGTTGAAGGTGATCGTGTAGAAACTCCGCGTGCTGCCCGTGGGCGTTGTTTCGGAACGAACGTAAACCCAGTTCTGAAACGCCCGAGTGAACAACGCTGTCGGCGTCCCTGAGTCAAACAGCAACTTCGAAGAGCCGTCCCACAATCGCATGCCGTAAGTGGCAACCGGCTGCGCGCCGAACGTGGCGGCAAAGTAACGACCGTTTGGTTGGGCGGTGTTCACGTCGTAGGCCCTGACGTAGAAGCCGGTCCAATTACCCGCCGAGCCAATTACCTGCATGGCCGTCAAGCCGGCTATGCCGCCGGTGTCCGGGCGACAGAACACCAGCGGAGGTTCAACACTGGTGATTACTCGCGGAAAATTGGTGATCGATCCGAGTCCAGACTCCTGCGTCGGCGCATACCGCCCGTTGCATATAACGTTGAGCCGGGCAAACTCGGAATCGATGACCACCTTGTTGCTGTTGTTGACGAACGTCAGGCCGTAACTCATCAGGCAAACCTTATAACCATCAATCGCATGGTTCCGCTGGTGGATAGGCTGGCGTCGAAGGTCCGCGTGTAGTTGTACACGCGCGCGGCACCCGACAGCATTTCTGTCTCAAACTGCCGAGCGCTGCCTTCGTCGTAGGAGCCGACGGGGATCACAATCGCGATCGAGTTCGAAGCATCGCTACCCGGCACGGAAAAGTCCTGATTCGCCTTCGCGCTAGTCGCGAAGGTGACCAAGACCGACAGCACAACCCGCATCGTGAAAGAGTTCTCGTCGAGCTGGAGCGCACCATCGGCGCCCCAAACCCTCATTCCATAAGCCATGTGCTACCCCAGATATCCGAGACGGACGCGCAGTACGTTATTGGCATCGAAGACCGACACGTTTTGCGCGTTGATGATGAGACGGCCCTGGCCAGGAATGACGCCGTTGATTTCCAGCGTTCCATCCTTGTTGAGAATCCAGCCCTGCTGACCCGCGATGTAGTTCGTCGAACTGATGAAGCTGCCGATCTTGGCATTGGTGATGGTGCCGTCAGCGATGAATGCCGAGTTCATGAACACCTGACCGCCCTGCACTGCGAACGGCACTGAAAGCGCCCCACCCGCGATGGTGTTGACGATGGCGAAGCGATCGGCACTCACCAGGAACTGGCTTTGCAGACCGGCGCCAGTATTTTCGATGCCCAAGCCGATACCGGCCGCGATGTATTTTCCATCCGCCGCCACCTGCATCTTCACCGACCACATGGTCGACAACTTGCCGGCGGTGTTCGCGTAAGCGGTCGAGGTTTCCTGAATGGCGGCGGTGTTCTCTCCGACCTTCACGTTCACCTGAGTGATCGCCGTGGCAGTAGCTTCCTTGTCAGTGGCCACCGTTTTGCGCAGGTCCGTGACGTTGGCTTCGTTCTCGCCGACTTTGGAGGTCAGCGTTTCGGTCTTTTGCGTTATGGCCAGATTTTCAGAGGCGCGGACCTTCTCCTCGCTCGCGATTGCAGCGGTGCTACCCCACTCTTTCAGCGCGCCATTCAGATCGCCTTGCCCGTCGTCATCACGCCATGAAGCGCGCAGGGCATTGAATGCCGAGGCCTGGGCTGTCACCACTCCGTCAAGCTCGGTGATTTCCGTGGTATGGGTGGCGACCTGCTCGGCCAAGGCATTTGCCGTTTGCAGCATCTCCCCTACGTTGCCCCAGTACGCGAGGTTCGGCGGAGGCGTAGCCAGAGGAACAGCCTGAATGGCCTGGTAGATGATTCCGCCCTCGACAACCATCAGCCCCTTGGCATACAGCGCCTCAGGGACGTAGCCTTTCAGGCCGTCGAGCGAATCGATCTGATCCTGAAGCCCCGGGATTTTGTCGATCTCGTCGAGCAGATCCTTGCCCAACTCAGTGCGCCCGATCTCTCCGGCAATCATCGCCAGAATCGCGGAAGCGTCTGAACTCGACTGACCTTGCACACCCATGCCGACGGGATACCACGGACCGATGTTGCCGATCCGATCCACCAGGCGCGCCCAGAAGTAGAACGTCACGCCGGCGCGCAGGCCGAGCATCGAGAAATCACTTTGCGGGTAAGACAGGTCCGTCAACTTCGTGGCCATTTCAAGACTGGTCGTTGGCCCGTACCAGATTTCCGTGCGCTGGGTGTCCTCCGCTCCCGCAGGGAATCCCCACTTGAGGTAGATGCCGAACAGCAACGGCGTGGCCGTCAGGTACGTAACAGCTGGTGGAAGCCCAGTCTTCCCGAGCAAGTCAGTCAATACCGAGTTGGTTGGAATAGAGGATACATTCATCGCGCTAACCGCGCGCACCCTGGCCAGGTATTGGCCGGTGTAAATGCCCCGCACGTCCGCCACTAACTCGCCAGTGCGTGGAAGCTTGGTCCATTCCCGAGCGCCCCACCGCCATTCAACGTCATAACCAACAGCGCCAGGCGCCGCATCCCAGGCGATGGTCATGCTGGTTACCGCGATGCCCTGCTCAACCACAACGTGCTGGCTGATCAGCACCCGCGCCGGCGCGGCCTGCGTACCGACAGGAATGCCGCTGATTGGCCGTATATCCACCACTGCGCCAAAGTCGATCGCGTTGAATTTGCTCGGCTCGTGCTGAATCATCTCCAACTGGAACTGGTGCCACTCAGGGCGCGTCACGTTGCGCACGTAAAACTGCATCAGCTTCAGGTCGTCGTAATCCAGCGCCCACCCGCATTCAGCCTGCGGTGCTTCGCTGTAATCCGCCATGACGGTGATCGCCCGACCAACCGCCGACTTGACCACGCGGGCTTCCGATTTACCGCTGGGCAGGTTGACGAACAGCCGCGCACCCGGCGGCACCGAGGTATCGCGATCCAGAGTGATAACCCGGCCAGCGACTGCCGAAATACGACCGCCATTCGCACGACCGGCCAGTGCCGGATCGGCGAGGGCAATCACCTGGCCGGGCTTCGGAATTTGTCCATCCAGCCCCACACGCATAGTCGCACCGCGTGTTTGCAACTGCTCGGTCAGCAGCGCCCATTGTCCGGCGCGCTGCCCCTGGCCCAGAGACGTGCAGCCAATGGCGTCAACGGAGAGCTCGCGAACCATGCCCAGCTCGGCCATGGCGTCATCATCGAACACCGGCTCTTTGTCCGTCTCGAAACCCTGATCCGGATTATCCCAGGCAACCATCGCCAGGGTGTGCCGATCCCGCGCCCGAGTGCCTTCGTACTTGATTTCACCGTTGTTCAGGATCTGCGACGGGCTGTAGGTGTAGACCGGGTCGCCGGGCATGTCGGCATTGACGACGATTTGGCTGCCATCCCAGTAGGCCATGCCATGGAAGATCGAGGCTAGGTCCTGCAACACCGCGTAGGCTTCGGCCTGTTTCTGAAAGTACAGATTGCAGGTAAAGCGCGGCTCCTGACCGCCCTTTCCGTTCGGCACCATCTGGTCGCAATACTGGCCGATACGGTACAACGACCAGCGATCAACCATGGTCGCGTCGATGCGCTCACCGAGGCCGTAATACGGATGCAACACCAGGTCGTAAAAGATCCAGGCCGGGTTGTTGGTGTAAGCCTCCTTGAAGGTGCCGTCCCAAACTCCATTGCTGGTACCGGGCCCGCCAGTGGAATAGGTCCGGGTCTCGGCGTTGTAGTTGGCCGGCACGCGGATAATGCGCCCACGCATCAGCGCCGCGACCTTGGCGATGTCACCACCAAACTGTTGGGCGTCGTACTCCAGGCAGCCCACAGAGGTCAGCGGGTACTCTTGATCGCTGTCGACCACCTCGGCAATAGCCTCGACCAGCATCCCGTCTTGCACCAGCGAGCTGTTTGCCTCCGGCGTCAGACGCCGAACCCGGATGGTCCAGCGACTGCCAGCGGGTAACTCGATCCGGTGCGAGCGCTCGTATTTGGTGACGTTCTTGCGATCAACGAAAGAACTCAGGACTTGCAGGTACGGCCCGTTGTCTGTCGAAACCTCAACGGCATATTCGATCCGGACGCCATTCAAATTTCCGCTGGCATCCTGGCTTTGCAGTGTTGGCCAAGCAAGTCGAATCCGGACTGCATCGATCAGGGCGTTGCTGATGGTGTGCAACCACGGAGTGGTGCTGATCAACTCCTGATTTACCGAAATTTCGTTGCTCGCTTCCGATATCCCTTCGAGGCGAGATTGGTTCAGCTCTCCAGATCGGAACTGCCATTTCACACCCGGGAAGTTGAACGTGCCGTCCTCGGCCTGCACCGGCGTTCCGTCGAGCTTGAGCGAACGAAGACCGTTCACCAGGCCAACGATCGGCCCCCAGCTCCAGAGGTAAACGATGCGCGTGGTAGCAATCGACGGCACGCTATTGGAGGCAATGCTTGGCTGCTTCTGCTTAGCGGTACCGCCCTTGCTGCCGGCAACGGGGCGGCGCTTTCGCGGTGTTGCTCGCGGCGCCTTCTTTGCTGGTGCGGTCATGCGTCCTCCAGAATGCAAAAACCCGCCGAAGCAGGTGTTTAAATGTTGTCTTGGGTGTAGATCCCGCCGGACTCGACGGCCCCGCCGATCTCCCGCTCGCCGTACAGCAGCGGGTAAGGGTTGCCCTGGGCAATGGTCGTGACGGCACCGCCGAAACCGTAGCTGGGGTTGTTGCCGTCTTCGTTCTTGTCGCTAGTGTTGGCTTTCGTGGTGGGCGATAACATCTGCACCACCCCGCCAAGACCCACCGCCGCGCCACCAGCCAGCAATGCCATGCCCAGGCCCGAGGTCGTGCCGCCGCTGAACATCCCGGCCACGATCAACGCCACGCCGAGCAAGGTTTGGAACATGCCGGCCTGCTTGCTGCCCTGAATGATCGGCATGATGCGGATGTCGCCGGCGCTGGAATCCCTTAAGTCGAGTTCTGCCTCAGCGATGTTTCGATCATCGACAAACACAGCGAAGACGAGCCCCCGTTCCTCGGCCTGGCGCAGGAACTGCTCGAAGCCGGGCTTCATGTTGCACAGCGCGCTCATCGCATCGCGCACGCCGTGGATACCGGCGCCGGTGAAAGCAATGGTCGGGGCACTGGTGTAGCCGGTGCCAGGGTTGGTGATGGTGACGCCGGTAACCGCACCGCCGGACGCGGTCGCTGTACCCGCCGCGCCAGTACCGCCGCCACCCGTGAAGGCGACTGTAGGAGCCGTGGTGTAACCGGTGCCGCCGGCGCCGATGGTCACGGCGTCCAAAGTGCCGCCAGTTGCAACGGTTGGAGCGGCTTTACCGTCAGACCAGCCAACCGCCCACTGGATGGTGGTATCTCCGTCGGTTTCCGACAGCTGATGCAGGCGAATGTGGCTCGCGTTGTTCGGATCGGCGTTGACGGTCAGCGAAGCCTGGCCCGGAGTACGTAAACCTTTCTTGTAGCGGCGAGAAGTGTCCTCGAGGCAAGTGTCCTCGATCTGGTCCGCCGGCGAGCCGCCTGGGCTGAATGCAGTCGCGCACTCGATGGCCAGCACGGTTTTAGGTCCGGTGCCGGTCAGTGGCGGGACGAGTGCGTAAATCTGGGTTCCTTGGGAAAGGATCGACATGTCGTTCTCCAAATGTCGCGCATAAAAAAACCCGCACTCGGCGGGTTGATTGGGGGTGATGCTCTATCGAAGGGTGATCCAGTCGATATCAAAGCTGCGGTGGTAGTCCTTCGTCGTCGGATCTCGGCCAGAAGCGCCCCAGCGTGTAATGTTTGCGCTCAATTCCAGTGCATTCCGCAAGGCTTCGGTGACCCTTGTTGCCGCGTCCGCGCTGGCAGCGTAGACATCGACCTGCAACGTGAATCCGTCAGCGTCAGGGCGGCCAGCCAAGTAGTTTTCGGGGTTGCCGTCAATCAGGTTCCAGACAACGTAGGGTTTCAAGACGCCTTCAGGCGCTTCGCCGAACGAATAAATGCGGCAGTCGATGCCCGCGCCGATCAATGCAGCGACAGCCGGATCGGTTGAGCAAGCCAGAAAAATGGGTGGATCCATCAATTCCCCCTGAGCGCAGCATCAATTTCTCGGCTGAGACTGATGACAAACTGGTCAGTGACCGCGCCGACGTTCTGTGAAAATGCCGGCCGCATGAACGGCACCGGCGGCGTGAACTGGGTGCCGAACTCGATGTAGCGCCAGTGCCTGGTATCACCGCCCGGGTTGCCGCTGGCGTCCTTGCTGTGCTGGTTTGACCCAGCGCCACCCCGAACGCCGACGCGCATCACCACGCCGCCCTCGCGCCGGGACTGCTTGGTCGCCTCCTGGGTGATGATATTTTTCCAGACTTTCTCTTTCGTTTCCGGGTCGTCCAGCGCCTTGGCCCGCGCCTTGGCGTCATCGCGAACGATGTTCATCGCTTCACGGGCCGCTTTACGCAGGCCTTTTTTTTGGAGCTTTGGAGCCAGGCCGCGCATTTTCTCGACCGTCGACGCCACACCCTGCAAGCGCGAGGAAATCGAATTAGCCATCCTTGACCCCCTTCGACACCAGCAGCGTCAGGTACTCAAGACCGGACACCTTGTCAGCGAGCGGAGGCCCCTCGATGCTGTAGATCTCGCCGCGATAAAGAATCCGCATCGTCGGAAGAACGCCCGGGCGGTACCGGATCACCATCCGGCCCGTGGCCTGAGATTTGGCAGCTTTGGCGGCCACCAGATCGCGAGCTGACGAATCTTCAATACCTGCCCAAGCCGTGACAAATTCAACCCAAGCAGGATCAAGAAAGTCGCCGGTGGATGGATCTCGCAGAATGACTTTGTGCTGAATTTCGATGCGGTGACGCAGTTTCCCGGCCTGCATCAGACACCCCACTCGACCCGATATGGCGTCAACAGAGACTTTGAACCCGACGGCAATTCGCTAAAAGCAGCGCCAGCGACATCGTCTTCACGATTCTCGTAAAGGCTCCCAGCCTTCAACAAACAGGCCGCGACAATCGACGGATTTATCACGATGGGATCGGATCCCGCCGTACCTTCAAGCACTGCAGCGGCCAGTGCATCAACATCTGCATAGAAGCGCCGATTCAGGTATTGAGCGGCGCTGTCTTCGGCGGCTGCGAGCAGCAACTCGACGTGAGGCCGGTCAAAGTCTTCTGCTCGCAGGTGACGCATGGCGACCTCGATAGCGATGACTGTCATGTCATGTGCCTTTCTTCTTGCTGGCCGGTTTGCCTGCTGCTTTGTCGCTGGTCAGCGGATCGGGTGAATTATCCTGTTCAGTCAGATCCACCAGCGGGTCGCCGTCGTCATCGCACTCCTCGGCGTAGCCCATTTGGATCAACTGTCGGCCGTGCTGCTCATCGGTGATGAACGGCGAGCCTTCTGGGGAACGATACCGTGCAAGTGAACACCGGTACCGTCGCCGAACAGAATTTCCGCTTCTTCGGCGTACTTGAGGCCGTAACGCATTTCGACATCGATAGTCGATTGCAGCTGCGCGAAGTCGTCAAGAATCTGCTTCGAAGCTTTAAACATATGCGCCAGCGTGCTGACTGCGGTCATCTTGGTCGCGAATTGAATATCGCTGTAGGGCTTCTTCGTGCCCTCAGCTACGACCTTTGCCGCGTTGGTGAAGCCGGTTTGCTGCACCCAGAAGATTGTCGGCTGGGTGGTGCGACCAGGTGCGATCAGATCTCGAATGAACAAGCGCTGCTTGGGCGCGACATCAATGCCCGGAAGGCGCTGCGGCTCGATCACACCGGCGGGCACGTTGGTACTGAGCAGCGCCGCGTGAACAGGGATGCTGACACGGCGGTTGCCTTCGACGTGGGCAGAGAACTGCTTCAGTGCTTCGCTTTTGATGACAACGCCGCCGACAGTGTCGCGGGACGCAGCGGCAGTATTGGCTGGAGTGCGTGCAAATTCTTGCTCAAGCTCGCCGAGCTGCGCCTTCAGTTGCTTCTCGGCTTCGGTCAAGCTGTTGAATTTGGTAGCCAGCTCGTCGACTGCGCTTTTGGTTTCTTCCGACAAGGAGCCGGCCTTCTTGGCTTCAGCCAAAGCATTTTCAGCCTGCTTGCTGAATTCGTCGGTGGCCTTCTTGAGCTCATTGGAAACGTTCTTCAACAGGTCTGCAGTAGTGTCGCTCATGGTTTTTCTCCGGTTTGGGTAGCTGCTGCCGAGAACCGCGAAAGCGCGGCCTGTAGTTCGGCAATGGGGTCGGCCAAGTCGGCCGGGGTTGCGGCAGCGTTCTGCTTGCCGGAGGTGGTAGCGCCAGGCGTACCAGCCTTGAGTTCTTGAATGAGGGCGCGGCGCTCGGAGCGCGGCATGCCCTGTTTTGCCAGGATCAGATCCATGCGGCGGGCGGCAACCTGGTGCGGTGCCGATGCGCTCACATCCTCGATAGCGGCATCCGAGGAAAGAAGACTGTCGGCAAACCCTGCGTCGATAGCGGCGGCTCCGCCCATCCAGGTCTCGACGTCCATCAATTTGCTCATGGCGTCGATGGGATCGCCGGTTCGCACGGAGTAGATGTCGGCCAAAGTGCCGTCGATCTGCTCAAGGAAGTCGGCGACCTCACGAATGTCGTTGCGATCACCGGCGGCCATGGTCCAGCTGTTGTGGATCATCAAGAAGCCGGCGCGGGCGATCTGGATTTCGTCCGCCGCCATGGCGATGAACGAAGCAGCAGAGGCGGCAAGGCCGAGAATCTGCACGGTGACCTTGCCTTTGTGCTCGCGAAACAGGTTGTAGATGGCCAGCCCTTCAAACACATCGCCGCCTGGGCTGTTGATCTTGACGACGACATCGCTGTCGCCGATGGAGCGAAGCGCCGCGCTGATGCGTTTTGCCGTTACCCCCTCGCCAGTCCACCAGTCGTACCCGATCGGGTCGTAAATGGTGATGGTGTTGTCGTCAGTGCTCGCTGCCTTGATCGATGGATTCCACCGCTCCAAGGCCTTCGGCGTCAGGTCGCAGTGAACCTGCGCGCACGGCCGAGCCTCCGGCGCGGCCGGAAGAGTCTTTAAGGTCATGGGTTACTCCAGGATCAAGCGGCGAGCCGCGGTAGCGATATCAGTGCGTGAGCCATCATTGGCCCATCAGGGTTTCCAGCCTCCAGCGCTTTGGAGGCCAAATCGAACGCCTCCTGAATGGCGCCTTTGTCACCGCTCTGGTTGGCGGCTGCGATGCGCAACATAAACGCCGTGGCGGCCGGTGACATACCTGCGGACTGCTTGCCAAGCTGGTCCAGCGGAACGAGCGCCGACTGGACAGTGAACGTATCGCCACCAGGAATAGGGGCCATGTTTTCCAGGCGCCGAACTTCGTTGCGGCACATCCAGCCGTTTTGGAGCGCGGTGTTGTACCAGGCGCCGCGACCGGCGCTGTCGGCGCGCAGCAGTCCTTCAACCGCGAACTCGGCGAAGAACTCGTCGGCATCCGCTTCGCCAATCAGGCAGCGGGTGATTTCTTGCTCAATGTTCACCAGGAGCGGGCGCAGGCTGTTGGTTAAAAAGTGCAGGTTTTGCGCCTCTACCGAACTGGCCCAGCTGGATTGTTTATCCATGTGCCCGACCATGAAAGGCGGCACGCGGAACCACCGGCACATCTCCTCGATGCTGAACGAGCGGGACTCCAGCATCTGGGACGCTTCAGGGTTCATCGTGATGCCCTGATATTTCAGCCCGGCTTCGGCGACCATGATCTTGCCGGCGTTCTTGGACCCCATGAACGACCCGAGGCTGCTACGCAGTTGCGCACGCTGGGCCGGGGTAAGAACCTTGTCGCTGGTCAAAATCCCAGAGGCCTGCATGCCCTGGGCGAAGACTTTCGCAGCGGCCTCCTCTACCGCCATGGCCGATCCGAAAATCTCCTTACCGGTCGTCACCGGAAGCATCCCGCAGACCCCGTCCAAGCCGAAGCCGCGAATATGCATCAGGGTCTTTTCAGGGATAACGCGCTCAACTCCATTTTCGGTGTAGGTGTATTTGAGCCGACCATTGTCCTCGCGCTTGACCCTCATGCACTGCGGCAGAAGCGGCACCAAAGCAATGATCCGACCGGCCAGCATCTTTTTCTCAACGAAGGCGTTGCCGCGCAGGCAGATGCTCGCCACCACGAGCAGCATGAATCTCTGCGGGGTCATTTCCGAGTTGGGTACGCGGCAAAGCAGCCGGTACAGAGGGTGATTGGTGGCCGGAGCGCGCGAGCCATCAGGCAGCCGCCGGTACAACTTCAGCGGGAGAGTCGAGACCGACTCCGAGAGCAAGCGGACGCAGGCCCAGACCGTGGAGAGCTGCATGGCTTTGTCGACCGACACATGCTGACCACTGACCGAGCTGCCAAACCATTCCTTCCAGAACGCACCATCTTTTAATCCGATGGGCACACCAAGCCAGTCCTGAAGAGCGGCCTTGATTCGCCCGGGTTTATTTTCGCGCGCCATCAAAGCCCCACCATAATTGGATTGTCGAAAAAGCCTTGTAGATCGCCACACCCAACAGGGTTTAGCGCTATGAGTGTCGTTGCGTCGAAGGTAGCCATCAGTGGGTCAATCTTTGCGGACCCGCTCACCTGCTTGTTGATTGCGATCGCATTGCCAACCGCGACCGTTCTGGCATTACCGACGCACCAGGCCATAAGCCGTGTGCCGCCGTGAATGAACTCGCCGCCGGCCACCTTGCGCTCAGTGGTCTTGATTGCACCGTTGAGCCGCCATCCCTGGGAGATCGAGACAATCTGCTCCATGGTGATGCCACGCTCTTCCGTGGTCAGTTCATCAACAATGTCGCCGATACCGGCCGAGTCCACGCCGATGGCCTGCTTGTCCGGGAGAAGCCCTGCGTCGCGAACCTCGCAGATGATGTCCGCAACCTCCAGAACATCATCACCAGGCCGGTCGACAATGGTCAGATCGCCATCCGCTTCAAAGTCGCGCAGGTTTGAAACAATGTCCTTGCGTCGTTCCAGCGCAATCTTGTGGGCCCAGGCGTGCGCCCAGTGCAGCCACCGCCGAGTTTCACGCTCGCGACCAATCAAGGTGAGGCCCAATAGGTCGTCAAGCCCGCCGCCATCAATGCCCACCACGATCACCTCGGAACGCCGAAGCAACTCTTCAAAGGTCAGCGAGGTATCGCCTGCGGCCTCCCAGTGATCAGCACCTGCCCAGCGGTCAGTACGCAAATTCAGACCGATTTCGATATTCAGATGCTTGGCCACGAACTTCTGCAGAGAGCCATCCGAGGTGCCCAATCTTTTCTTGAGCTGGTCCTCCAGCCACTCTGCACTCACCGAACGCCCAATGTTTGGGTTCGTGATGTAGAAGTTTTCGGGGTTCAGATACTCCTTGGTCACAATCATTTGCGCAGGGAACTCATAGAGAACGCCCAGCGTCTTGCGATCAACTACCTTTCCATCTCGCACGTCGCGCCAGTACTTCAAACGCTCATTGAACACGCCAGCCGGTGGCTCACCTTGCTCCCATCCATGTAGGTCGATGGTGCTGCGTCAGGATCTTCATCACCCTGCTCGTCGGCCAGCACCTCGATCATCAGCACCTGGTGCTTGGCGATCTGCTCGAGCAGTGCCGTCTGTTTCTTCTGCTCGCCGAGGATCTCGACCAGTAAGCAGCTCACTTGCTCGCTCATATCCCAGCCTCGCCATCTTGTTGATCCATTCGCGCCGGGCAGCGCATCCACTACAGGCCATCACTCAGCCCGCCGAGGTAGTTTGAAGTCAGCGAACCGATCAGCAAGGTCAGCGATCTTCTTCACGCCGAGGAAGCCGATGAACACACCAGCAGCCGTAGCGAAGTTCTGCGGCAGGCCGAAGTACTCCAGCAGCGGGATCAGGCCAATGGTGATCAGTGTGCAGAGTGAGGCTTCGAGCAGCGCCTGTCGCCGAGTGCCACCACCGTAGATGATGCGCAAGGCACCCACTACAAAAGACAGCCCACCGGCATAGATCGTTGGCGAGTGCTGACTCAGCCACGCGAGAACGAGCAGCCAGGTGTCTGGTTTGTCAGGCATGTTTGGCATCTCGATGTCCTCCCGGTTAGGGAGTGAAGGAATGGATCAGCGGGAGCGGTGAAGCAAGCCGCCTGCATGGAGTTCGGCACGGATGACATCACGCACCTGATCAGCGATCTCTGTCGGTTCTTTGAATGGCTGCGACTCAAGGCCCAGGCCAATCCCGGTCGCGACGAACTTGCCGTTGCGAAGCTCCATCTTCACCGACCAGTTGGTGGCGATTTTGGCGTCGATCATGCCGTCCTTGATGAACGCCTCGTTCATGTAGGTCACGCTGTCGACCATCACGAATGGTTCGGGTTGCTCTGGCTTATCCAGATTGCCAATCCGGTACCGCACCACACCGTCATGAATGACGGTAAAGCAGCCATTGGAAAAGACGGTGCGCGTACCGGCCACCTTCGCCTTCTCCAGGCGATCAGCCAGCTCTTCTTCTGTCTCAAGCCGGGAGTAGCTCAGGAACAGGCGAGCATTGAACGACTCATCGCCGTAGCTAGCATCAAACTCTTCGAATTCTGCGGCATGGCGGTAAGCCTCTGGCACCTTCTGCAGCTCTGCCTGCATGAATTGCAGCAGGTTGTCGGCATTCTTTGGCAGGTCGTACTTGCTGTAGCTGGCCACCTCGACCGACACCATCTGACGCTGGGGCGCTTTCGCAGCGCTACCGAGGGTGCAAGAGTTGATCTCGAACTCACCGGTGAGGCTGTTGAGCTTCCAGCCGGAAACGCCCGGCACGTAGTTGCTGGATTGGATCGAGCCGGACATTTGCTGTGCCTCATAACGAAAAAAGCCCCTGCGAATGCAGCAGGCTACGAAGCGCGTGGCGCGGACTGGACAGGTATTCTTCCTTCAAGAGTCAGCGACCGGTGATCGCCCGACTCAAAGACATATTGCGAAGCACAGCTCACAGCATCATCCTGGTGTCACATTGATATTACGGACTCTGTATCATGCCTTGGCAACGTTCAGATAAAAAACGCTACTCCGGGAAAATTCAAAGCATCTTTGTCTCGCTCACCGAGGCGTGGGATGTCGAACACTTTATCGATGAATACCTTGGTCTACGTGGATTCACGCTCAGCGACACGAACAGGGATCGCATTGCGCTACTACTGGAAGCAGCTCCAGGGCGCTCGCCCTATCGAGCGGTCCAGATGGTTACGTGGCTAGACAAGCAGCGCGCCGCTACTACTGGGGCACCGGCTAGGCGTTCCGCAGCCGATGCGACAACGTCTCTCTATCAATCGGCCAACACAACTAGCGAAGCAATTGAAGACACATCGCGCGCTCAGCCGCATGATCTGAGTGGCTGCAACATCAGCTCTTTAGAAGACGAGCCGAACAACACGAAATTGCCAAGTACTAAGCTCCCCGCACAGCCCAGCCAGGTGGCTGAGCCTATATCGAGGTCGGCCGGGGCCAGCGTTATATTCACCAAGCCGTTTGGAGACGGGCAGAGGGAAGCAGGTAGAAATGAGTCCCTCTAGACTTGTACATCGCCGTAGTGAGAGGCATGAAGACACTAGGTAAAACGAGGCAATGAAAACCCGGCGCAGTGGCCGGGTTTTTCTGTTTCTTCCAGGCGTATTCAGCAGGGAGTCAGACCGACACCGTCAAGCGCCGCCTTGGCCGAGGCCATCACGAAGTGGTTGCTGGATGCGCGCAGGTTGGAGCCCAAACTATCGTCAGCGGTCTGTCTACCCGTTCGCCACATGGCGAGGGTCAATTCCAAGCGCTTGACGGCGACGCTTGGCATCTCGGCCAGCATCACTGCGGAACGATAGGCGTAAGCCACGGGCTCGGCGAATGCCTGCAGGGAAAAACAGGATAGGCAGGCGACAAGCGCAAGCCCCAGATAGGAGGTGAATCGCTTCATAGGTGAATCTCCGGAGTATCAGTGGCGTTGGTTGAACTGGTTGCACGCACCTTGTACTCGCCTGCGCTGTGCAGAAATAATTCAGCTCCAGCAGCACTCCCAGCTCGGAGCGATGGGTGTGGTGGAGCCGAAAACGAAAAAGCCTCGATCAATGCCGAGGCCTGGTGTAGGTGCTGAATTAAATAAAACAAAAGTGTTGTACTAAAACATAAATGTTGTAGAATGAGCTCATCCAAACAACGAGGCGAGGTGATGAAGTTCAGCGAGTTCAGACGATGGCTGAAGGCCCAAGGGGTGACCTTCGAAGCAGGCAAAGGAAGCCACTTCAAAGTCATCGCCCCAAACGGAAACAGGAGCACCTTCGCGGATCACGGTAGTAAGGAAATGCCAGAACCGACCCGCAAGGCGATCATTAAACAACTGGGGCTCTAAGAGCCCCTTCACCACATCCGAACGCTGAACGATCACCTCCAAGGAGTGACCATGTACGACTATGCAATCCGTTTCGAGCGGGACGAATCACCAGGGCTGGCAGTCTTCTGCCGGGATCTCCCGCAGCTGAACAGTTACGGCGATGACGAACAGCACGCGATCAGCGAAGCCGTGGACGCAATCGAGACGACCCTGTCCATCTACGTCGATGAGCGCCGCGCCATCCCACCCGCTTCTACGCCAGAGCCCGGCGAGCACGTTATCCACTTGCCAGCAGTGACCGTGGCGAAGATCGCACTGTGGAACGCCATGATGGAGCGAGATATGCGCAAGGCCGACTTGCGCCGCCTGCTGGGCGTGGCCCAGGTGCAAGGTGATCGCCTGGTCGACTTCCTGCACACATCGAAGATGGAGCAGCTCGAAGCCGCTCTATCAGCGCTCGGGAAGCGCCTGGCTATCTCTGTCGAGGCAGCTTAAATAAAAAGGCCAGCGCGGGGCTGACCTTGATGCGACACCTAAATTACATGATCTGGACGCTGGTTACTTCTGCTCTGTCAAAGGCTACGCCTGCCGGGGCGGTAAACTTCCAGCTTTCATTTGGTCCGAGGCCCATGCCATTAGCAATTGCATTACCAACCATGTTTCCAGAACGATCATACAACTTGAATACCACAGTCACACTGTTGAACTGAGCATTGGTGGTGTTGCGCGCGTACCCTTGCACAGCCGGCGCGCCATCCGTGTTGACGACCTTGATACCAGTGAATGAAAGTCTGTCATCAGCTGAGGCAACTGCGGAGATGAGCATTGCGGCAATAGCTAGAATTTTTCGCATCTGTTAGGCACCTTGAGTGGACTGGGTCTAACCTTTGCCGATTTAACTAATGATGTCAATATGATGGCGACAACAAAATGACGCGAAGACTCACTTACGAAAAGCCCAGCGCAATGGCTGGGCTTGGGACTATTGAAGCTCGCGCTTCAGTGTGTCGAGCAGATCATGACCTGCCCACGTCAACTGGATGTAATCAGCTACCGGGGGAATCCCTTCAACCTTGCTGAGAAACCCACCTTCAACTAGAAGGTCCAGCAAGTAGGACTCACCATTATCCCAGACGACATTTCGTTTGCCGTACGCAGTACGCAAATCTGGGTAGCTGACTCCGCTGAGGCGGGCGCTCTCCTCGACAATTTCCAAAATACACTTTGCTAACGACTTGTTTCTTTGCATCGGGTGAAACCTCATTTCGAGATCTGGACTATTTCCAGTCTCGCATGAGCATTTTAACCCGGCTATAAAAAAGCCCAACACAATGGTCGGGCTTTTCGTGTTCGCATCCTAAAGACGCAGAGCCGCAATGTGGAAAACTATATTCTCATTTTCTCTACCATTCAAGCCGCCTCCACAATCAATTCCGCTTCACCTAGAATCACCCACGCAGAGGCTATCGCGGCATCACGCTCAGCCTCCAGCCACTTGCGAATATCCGACCGCCATCGGTACAGCGTCTTCTCTGGCGTTGGTGTGTCGGCATTGTCCCAGGTATGCAGCACCATGAATGCCTCAGGCAGTCGCGGTGTTGCCCAGGCTGTGACGCACTTCGTCCTGAAAAGGTGGTGGGACTTCCCCGGCGCCGAGCGCGCCAGATGCGCGATGGCCGCAATCCGCTGCTGCTGGGTTGACCCGTCCAGGTCCACCATGAAGTGAGCCACCAGCACCTGCCAGTAATGAGTCGACAAGACACGGCGCAGGAGTGAACGAGTCATGCTGTCTTGGGTGAGCTGATCGAACCGATCCATCGGACATGGATTGTCGGCCCGCTCAGCCTCCCAAGCTTCCGGCTTGTACTTGTTCTGCCAGCCAGCCCCCTTGTGCAATGAGATTGAGTCGACGTTCATGGCGCGCATAACGGCGTGCTCGGCACTTCGATAGACCGTCATTAAGCAGCCCTCCTGATGCGACGCGGCGGCGGGTTGTCGTCCAGGCCCAAAATGTTGCGAAGCAGCTTGTCGGCCGACTTGCTCTTGGCGTTACCCTCGGACACCCAGCGCTTGCAGTAATCCCCAAACTCGATGCTCACCCGGGTAGCGTGCCAGCTGGCGACCATATTCAGAAGGCAGGCCAATGCAGCGGCGCCGCCGACCTTCTCCTGGGTGAGGCCATCCCCGGCAATTTTCAGAAACTTACGCTCATGCTCGAGCAGGCTCTTGCGCGGCAATGCCGCCGTGACGTTACTCATAGGATGGCACTCCGTATTTGCAGATATTCGTTCGTTTTCATGTCGCTGCGGGATTGGGAGGAAACGGCGTGGCGCCAAGCGCGATAAGCCTCCTTCGGCGAGTCGCCAACACCAGCCCACGGATGGCCCTTGGCGAAGCACCAGAAGGTGCCGCTGCGACTAGTGATCCGCGCTTTCGGCAATCGGCCGGTGAATCCGACCTTGTTCCGCGCCAGCCACGTCTCGACTGCGGGCCAGATGATTGCCTGCTCGGGCTTGGAGAGATCACCTTTGCCGCCACCGCTGTAAACCTCGGCGAGGCCAAAGTCCTTGTTTGCAACCCAGAGCACGAAACCGCTCGGAACGTGGCGAAGCTCATAGCCCTTGTGGTGCCACACCCAGTCATCAGGAAACTCCCGAATCGAGCCGGCGATCAGTTCGGCTTCTGGATACTCTGGAGCCGGAACGACTATCGACCCTTTCGGAAGGATGCAGGGCTTGCCGGCCTCCAGCGCAGTTTGCAGCGCACCGAGCGCCTCACCTGCGAAGAAGGGGTCAGAGTTCCGCCCCAGCAAGCGGTCAAGCAGCTTAAAACTTCTCATCGTTCTTTCTCCCCTTGTACTGACTGGAGAAGGGACGACTGGCTTCGACCTCCTCCTGTGAAGGCTCTCGGCCGGCGAAGTTGACGAAGCGTGCGAACTTACCCTGCTGCTGAACGATGCATGAGCCCACCGGTGCGTGCCTGCACTTGGGCATAAGCAGCTCAGTAGCGCCGTTCTGGCCCTCCTCGCTGTCCATGTCGCGGTGGACGAGGATGATGCAGTGGGCGTCAGCCTCAATCTGGCCAGAATCGCGCAGGTCGGATGCGATCGGCTTCTTGCCCGGGCGTTTTGTTGAGTCGCGGTTGAGCTGGGCCAGCAGGATCACCGGCACCTCCAGCTCTTTGGCGATGTTGACGATCCCGGTGGAAATCTTGCCCAGTTCGGCGGTACGGTTGAACGCCTTGCCGTCGGAGCCGATCAGGCCGATGTAGTCGATCACCACCACGTCGAGGCCGTGCTTGCGCTTGACCTGGCGGCAGATGCTCCGGATACGCGGCACGGTCAGGCCCGACTTGTCGCTGATGTACAGCGGCTTATCCATGATTTTGTTGACTGCGGACGTCAGCCGCGGCCAGTCATCGTCCTCCAGCTTCCCGTTGTCGAGCAGCTGCAGGTCTATGCTGCCAAGTGACGCCAGCGCGCGGTTGGCCAGCTCCTCCTCGGGCATCTCCAACGAGAACACCATGCCGACGCCAAGGCCGGTGCAAGCGATATGTTGGGCGATTTGCAGGCCGAGGGTGGTCTTGCCGCTACCTGGCAGGCCGGCGACGATGGTCACGGTCTTTTTGCGCAGTCCACGGATCAGCTTGTCCAGGTCCGCCAGGCCGGTGGACAGCCCCGACTGCACGCTCCCGTTGTACTTGGCGTCGATGATGTCGATGTTGCGACTGACGACCTCGTCGATTCGCTTGTAATCGGGCTCGCCGGTATCCAGGTCGCGCAGGTCGGCCATGGCTTGCTGCGCGCTAGCGATAATCTCCGCCACCGGCCGGTTCTCGTTGGCTGAGTCGCGCACTGCATCGGCGGCTTCCACTAGGCGGCGGAGTACTGCTCGCTCAGCAACTGTTCGGGCGTATGCCTTCCAGTTGGCTGTGCTGGGGGTGTTCTTCGCCAGTTCACCGGCATACGCAATGGTCGTGCCGCCACTCGGGAGGACCGGTTTGAAGTCGTGCAGCGTCACCGGGTCAACCGGTGCCCCAGTTGCATGCAGGTCGAGCATCACCTGGAACAGAGCCGCGTTTTCCGGATCGTGGAAGTCAGCCGTGGTCACGCTGGACGTGATCGAATCGAACAACTCGCCATCCAGCATCAGGGCGCCGAGCAGCGCGTGTTCGGCCTCGTCGCTGTACAGCTCGCGATAGTCATTCATACACGCCCCCGTGCCGAAGCCCAAGTGAAGCCGACCAGCAGCGCCTTGTTCTCGCGCAGCCGGTCGAGAGCCCGCTCGCCGATGTACTGGCCAAGCCCTTTGGCGTCCATATTTGAGACCACCACCGTCGGCCTGATCATCTGATACCGGCGATCAAACACCTCATGCAGCACACCCAACTCGTACGCGGTTCCGGACTGGGCGCCCACCTCATCGATCACCAACAGATCGAAGCTCGCCAGTTCGTTGATCACGTCTCCCTCGCTGTAACCGGCGTTACGATCCATCGAGCGCTTGAACACCCGAATGATCTCGGCAGCCGAGGTGATCACCGCAACCGCCCTGTGCTGGCGGATGACCTGCTGGACGATGCTGGTGGCCAGGTGGGTTTTCCCGGTACCGACGTTCCCGCAGAGCAGAAGATTGCGCCCGGCCTGGTAGTGCTCGCCGAAGTTGTCAGCGTAGTCTTGGCAGATCACCAAGGCCTGGCCCATAGCCGAGCTATCGACACGGTAGTTCGCGAACATGCTGCCGGCGAAGCGAGGCGTGATGCCAGAGCCTACAAGCGCGCTGTTGACGCCCTCGGATTGCAGGTTGGCCAGCGCCTGCGAATGCTCTTCGCCGCCCTGAGGCGCAACGCGCAGGCCGTGGAACTGGCACTGCTTGCATGGGCGGACCGCCATCGAACCGTCGAACTGCTCAACCTCTGAGCGATCAACCGAGCCGTGGACCGGGCAATCGCCGGTGAAGGTGCGCTGCTCAGGCTGGCGGCGGAAATTAGAACGCTGGGCCATTGCTGCCTCCTTGGTACATATCCGGTGTGTGGGTCGGCAAGTTGTTGAAGCTCGAAGGCTTGGCGCCGGTGGCAGGCATCAGCTCGTCAGTCCAGCGCTCGCCATTCAGCCATGTCGCGGCATTCGGGACGTAGCGGCCGTTGTCCTTGGTCCAGTCTTCGGAAACGCAGTGGCTGCCCAAGGCGGTGATCAGGGTCTGGCGTAGCTCATCGTTCGGTTTCAGCTTCGCCCAGGCCTTCGCAGCGTCCTTGCGAGACTTCTTCTTCGGATACAGCTTCCAGAACTGTTCAAACCCTTCATCCGAAAGTGCTTTTTTAGCGCCCAATGCCGAATTGTTTTTAATGCTCTTTGTATTGTTGCTCTGTGTATTGTTCCCCTGCGTGTTTTCCGAAGGGGGTTCACCGTCTTTTCCGAAGGGGTTCGCAGCGTTTCCCGAAGGGGTATTCGGAAAACCGAAGGGGTCGACAAGTCGCAGGCGGCGCTCAACTACGCGCTTGCCTTCGCGGATCAATTCGACACGCAGGTGCCCCTTTTCAACCAGCCCGCTGATGATCTCCGAAACGCGCGATATCGAGAGATTGAAGAACTCGGCGAAGTGCGCGTTGGTCGCATAACAACCGCGCGCACCCGCCTCCAAGCTGGATATTTCACCCAGCATTACCTTCTCATTGGGAGACAGCGTGCGATCAAGCCAACGCTCCGCTGGAATCCATACGCCCTGAAATTTGCGTGGAGTGTCGACAGTCATACGTTCAACTCCCGAGTCACGCGGGACACAAAATCGTCATAGCTTTCACTCACGACAAAGCCCGCCTGCTCCAGCATTTCGCGGTGGGCCTTCGCACCGCCGTACATCTTCCAGCGCTGCTGCTCCGGCAATTCGGCGAACGCGGCATAGTTTGGCCAGGGACCGACGATTACCGGCGCTGCCTGAGCGTCCCGGGGGGGGCATGAGGGTTGGTGGTGGTCATTGCAGCGTCTCCCCAACCGGACGCACGAACGTCTCAACGTCAGGCTCTCCGGGCATTCTTCCACCGGCCAGCCGCTTGATGAGGACGGTAAGGGCGTTGCACGAGTTGATCATCGATACGTGCGCGTTCCAGGTGGTGTCGTCGTCCGGCTCGGTGCAGGCCAGCGACTCGTGGGCAAAGCTCGTCCCGTTGCTCGCCATGCAGGCCAAGGTCAAATCATCGAACTGCTCAAAGTGCAGCTCATTGAGAAGCGCCAGGCGCTCTATGGTGTCGGGTGGTAAATCGCCCGGGTATGGCAGCGGCACGTTGGAGGCAGTTATCCCCTGGACCAACGATTCGCGAGGGATACCCTTCGCTTGCAACACCGTGCTCAGGGAGAGGAAACAGGCAAGCGCAACCATTTCCGTGGGATGACCTTCAGACTTGGCGTGCCCCACTACCAGGGGCAGCAAGTCGCCCAGCACGAACGCTTCATGTGTCGCCATATCATTGGAGGCGCCTTTCGGGGTGCGATTCTTCATAGCGAACGCTCCAACCGCTGGATCAGCGTCCGCATCTTGCGTTTGGTGCTGGTGGTCAGATACCGAGCAGCGAGCCAGCGCTGGAATGCGGCATCAGTGAAGCGCAGCACACCGCTGAACCTTTCATTCTCCGGGTCGATGCGCTTGCGTGGCTCATCGGGGTACGGATGCCCGTAAGCAGTGAAGTAGGTCTTGTAGAGTGCGTTCAACTCACGGCGCAGGCTGTTGCGTTGAGTCTCGGCCTGCTGGTAATTCACAGCCGCCTCGGCGATCTGCCCCATGAGCTCTTCGTAGGTGATTTTTTTGCTCACTGGGGCTTCTCCGGATTGAATTTTTCATAAAAGAACTGGCCATCCCACGTCTTCTTCATGGGCAGCCTCTCGGCCATGTAGAGGTCAAACAGCTTTTTGGTGCCCTCCTCCAGCATCACTGGGGCATAGCGGATGAACGTGGTTATCCCCTCGCCGCTGATCTTGAACGGCTTTTCAGACAGCCAGTGCTTATCGCGCGCCATGGCGTACACGCGGTACTTGGGCGAGTGATCCGGATTGCTTTCGGAGTTGAAAATCCACTTGAGCTCATGCAGATAGGCCAGGACCAGCTGGGAGTTCACACCGTTCAGGCGTTTGGCGAACTGCGGCACCGTCTCGCCGGGCATGAACAGGTGTTCCAGCGCCTCGATCTTCTTGGCCTGCTGCTCGTTTTCCAGCGCCAGCACCTCGTTCTGCTCCTCCAGATCGGCAGCCAGGCGCATTGCCTCGGCGCGAGTACGCGGCAGGGCGAAGGCGTTTTGTTGCGCCAACCTCTGTTCCAGTTCGGTCATGTAGTCGAACACTGCGGCCTGCAGGTCGTAGCTGTAGGACATGGCCATCAGGCACGATTCGCGCTTGGGGAAGCGGTAACACTTCTGACGGCGATTCATGCTGTCGAAATAGATATCGGAAAATTTTCCGGCATCTTTTTTCAGTACCCGAGGCACCTTTTTCATGAAGTCGGCATGATCCAAAACCGGATCACCTTCTTCACGACGGCCGTTGATGAAGTTGACCAGTTCGAGACTGGTCATGGTAACGGCACCGCCGTCTTTGAATGGGGTGATGGTCATCGGCCACCTCCAGACTTCAAATCGTCAATGCCAGGCCGCTCGCCAACGACACCGAACGATGCGCCCAGATGACGATGCCGCCAGCAGAAGTTATTGCTGAAGGTGCGGACCTGCTCTAGGTGTCGAGCGATGTCACATGCCAGCTCGTTGTCATAGCCGCCCATTGCCGGGATCACGATCGCCAGCAGGATTTTCTCCAGCTTCCGGTGCTCCTCTCGGGCGAAGTTCATCGAACACATATCCCGCGCATCGATAACCGCGTCGCGCAGTACGTCACCCTCAACAGGATTGATGACAGCCAAAGAGGTGTTCATGAGCGCGCCCCCACATGAGTACGCGCCACGTTTTCGTCGTTCGCGAATTGTGGCGCAACACTGAGTTGCGGTTCTGGATCTGAAGCTTCGCAAAGCTCTCCGCCGATCGCGCTGGCAAAAGCCCCCATGGCGCGGACAGCGTGGTGCAATCCGTTCTGCAAGCTGTCGGTGATGCCGTGCTCCGAACCATCAGCGCCAAGCAAGTCGGCAATAGCCTCAAGCGCGAAGCCTACCGAGCAAAGATCATTGCCGCGGTCCCAAGTGATTTTCTGGAGTTCACTCATTGGCGGCCTCCACTAAATCGAGTTCCTTTTGCATGTGCCCGACCTGGGAGTCGACATAATTGGCCCAGTCGTCACCGAGAAATCCCCCAAGGGCTGCGAGGTCCTTAACGTTGTGAGAGTGGTTATGCTTCAGGTCGGTTGAGACAGAATTGAAAACGGCGGTCATATGTTCCAGCCGTTCATGAGTAGCGCGCAGCAGTTCCAAAGCTTCACTGGCTATCTGTGAGGCAGCACTTTGAAGGGGCGCTTTCTTGGTTTTTTTCAGGCAAGCCGATCCCGATCCCGCGCATTCGCAGGAGTTGTTGATCGTCATGGGTTAGCGCTCCTGATTCGTCAGGAAGGCATCGACCGGCTCAGGGTCCCAGCGTACGGAGCGACCGAAACGGATTGGCTCAGGAAATCCAGGCGTCTTTGACCAGCGCCACCAAGTAGCGCGACTGACTTGGTATTTGGCGCAGAGCTGGGCTGCGGTTGCGCGGGCACCAGGGATTGGCAGGTTGGGCACAGCGGCGATGCTGGTGACATTTGATGTCATTGGTGATTTCTCAATATACCGAATTGAAAAACCGAGAGGATCGTTCTGTAGGTCGCCACCGCCTGCAAACAGGTCTATGTGTGGCAAGTCATCGGAAACAGTACTAATGGATAAAAAACCAGTAGCGCATTATTCCCTCAGGTAATACAGTCCGCTGGAGTTTACCTTTTACGGTAAATTCATCGAAGCCCAGTTCAAAAGCTTCTCCCCTCGGGGTTGTGTGCTGGCTCAGCTGGTATGCAGAGGACGTTGCAAGCGTCCTTCCCGATCAAGCCCTGGCGTTGCAAGCGCCGGGGCTTTTCTTTGTCTGCGATTCCAACTGTCAGCGATCCTAACAGCAAACTCCAGCCAGATGTTTCATCTGGTCAAGGCATGTTGCTGGTAGCTCAGGACGTAGTGCATGGTAACGGCGCCATTTGGCAAATCGCAACAACTTTCTTCAGCTATCATTTGATATCTTTAGCTAACTTAATCGCGGACACACACTCTCCGGCCAGAATTAACAGCTCAACACGTATCAACGCGTACCAATACGTTCTGATACCTATATTATTCCAGCGCGAAAAAGTCGAAAACTCAGGTCATGCCGTTCGTCCGAGTAGGGCTCGAGGCCCTAGTTATTGGGCCATCAGGGGATTCTCGAGGCTGCCAATCTCCTCTACTCGAAATCCGCGCCACGAAATGATAGTTAGGAAAACGTGGCGCGAAAACTGGAGTCGCGATAAGTAATCGCAATGTCGCGACACGAAATACGAATTAGGAAAACGTGTCGCGACACAAAGCAAAGTGCACAAAAACAGGTCATGACCGCTCAACTTTTACATTTAAAGTGTAAATATCAACTTTAAGTGTGAATCGCGTGTTTACTCCAAGTTCATGCTCCACTTCAAATCCGCGCCACGTTTTCATTGCTCGCAAAACGTGGCGCGGGTTCTGTTTTGGAAAATGCCGCTTCGGTGCGCGTCTCCAGGCTCTCCCGCTCACTGTCGAGCTGGTTGTGCCAGTCGTCAGCGTTGTAGATCGCCAAGTTTGCGACCGTGGCGTAATGGTCGTCGTGGCCCTGCTTCAGTCGATCTTCGAGCACGTGGAGAACACCGCGCATCCAGTTGATGTGTTCCATTGCGCATGCGATCTGAGAGGTGGCGTCCTGTGCGATCTGTTTTTGTACGTTCATGCCGCACCTCCTTCGGAAATCGCGGCCTCAATGCCAGCGTGCGACGCGTAGACCAGTGCGAGTGCTGCATCAGCAGCGAGGTAGACCAAGGTCGCTTCATGCGTGCACTCGGTGACGGTCATCAGCGAGCGCAATCCAGCGCAGACGGATTCCAAGTAGCTCGTTGCGGCATCGAGGGAATCCGCAACCGGAACGCCGCCAGCGGCGCTGAGCAATTCGCCTTGGCCGAATACGCTGTATGGATGCTCGATGGTGAGGATTGGGGTCTTCATTGAGCTGCCTCCCCTGATGTTGCCGCGCCTTTCTGAACCGACAAAACCAGTGCGCCGACCGTTTCAGCGAGAAATCCCAGTGTTGCCATGCCGTCGCAATAAGCCAACTCACCCATGTTCAAGCTATCGTGCATATGGCGGCAGATCTGGCCAAGGCCAGACGACAGAACCTTCGCGGTTTGAAGTGCATCCTCTGCGTTCGCACCTGGTGCAACGTTGAGTAATTGAATGCCCCGGTTATCGATCGGGGTATCGAAAAAGCCGACAAGGGTTGTCAGCAATGCTTGCGCTGTTTCTGGGGTGGTGCTATTTTTTGGGTGCATTAGATCGTCTCCTACAGACGAAGAAGTACTGGCCACTCCCGGCAAGGAGTGGATTGAGAACCCGCCGGCAAGCGGGTTTTCTGCTTTCTGGGATTCAGAAAGTCAGAAGTGGGTGCAGGATCTCCTGCTTGGCTTGGTCTGCTAAGGATCAACTAAGCTGCAAAGCTGCATAAGTCCCCAAATGGTGCTGTTCATTCGTACAGGCCTACCCGACAACGCTGGATGGATTCACAGGTACTTCAAGCCCTGACATCTCAGATCCTGCGGGATTATTATTTGTGTGTTGGTTGGGCGAGGCCTGTCGGCGCTGGCCGGGGAATGGCTTTTCTTCGAGGGCGGACAGAGCGCCGTCGTCGGAGACGATCACAAATATGGATCGCCCCTCACGGATAGCTTTACTCAGTGAGCCTTGGCTCATCCCAAGCTTCTCGGCTGTCCTGGCATGTCGCTTTGCTGCGTATTCAGCAAGGGGGATTCGCTGCACCGGAGTGACTCCACTATTTCGGTTCTTTTTAAATAGTGCTGGCGGGATTTGATATTGTCAATGCTAGCGGGATTTGAATTTCAATCCCGCCGGACATATGGTTGAAACATGAAAAAACGAACGCTTACTGAAGAACAACTCGCTGAATGCGCCGCTCTCAAAGCGATCTACATGGCGAAAAAGGATCAGCTTGAACTCACTCAAGAGAAGGCTGGTGAAATGCTTGGCATGAATCAGGGGTCCTTCAGCCACTACTTGAATGGGCGAAATGCACTGAATCTGGAATTCGCTTCCCGGGTTGCCGTGCTTCTCGAAGTGCCCGTTTCTGCTTTCAGCTCTCGGCTAGCTGAAGCGATTGACACCCTATCTATATCTGCTGAAGGAATTCGCCAGGCTGCTGATGAAATTCGGAGAATTTATACGGCAGAGGCAGGGGAAAGTTCATACGTTTCGCCCGCACACAGGCCTTGGAGACCTGTTAGGAGCTACCCGATGATCAGCTGGATCGCCGCTGGTAACCGAGCGGAATCGCCTACAAATTTAGTGCCAGAAAGCTCGGAAAAATATTATGAATCGACCGAGAACGCGGGCGATCAAGGCTTTTGGCTTGAGGTCAAAGGTGCTTCGATGACAGCGACCACCAACCCAAGCTTCCCAGAAGGAACGCGGATCCTGGTCCAGCCAGAAGGCTTCGATGTGGTGAGCGGAAAGTACTACGTCGCTCAGCACTCTGATGGAGAGGCTACCTTTAAGCAGTATGTCTACGATGCAGGCTGGGGATACTTGGTGCCTCTCAACTCCGCGTTCAAGACGGTTGAAATGGATGAGAACTGGGAAATTATTGGTCGGGTAGTGGACGCACGAATACACGGCCTATAAAAAATAATCCCGCAAGGATTGACACAAATAAATCCCGCCAGCACTATAGCTCCATCTTCATCGAGATCTGGAGCTTCACATCATGGAATTTGTCACTTGTGGTTTATGGCGCGGCTTACTCGGCCATGGTTTGGCCGAGCGCGAGCTGGTCTGCCTGCTATCGGTCGCTGGGCGCGCAGTTCATCGAGGACCACTTGGGCAAGCCGCCAGCCACTACACATTCGATGCACATCGACGATCGCGTGCGGATGGCGGCGAACGCCACGCGCTACGAGTGGTTGCGTGACCGGGACCGTGTCACCGACTTCGATACCGATCTGTGCGTGGCTCGCGACGACACCGTTTACTTCGGGCACGACCTGGACAAGAACGTTGACGACGCTATGCGTCTGGCCCGCCTTGAGGAGTTGCACCCATGCGCAGACTGATCCTTCTTGCCCTGCTCCTGATCACTGGCCAGGTCACCGCCGGCGAACAAGTCATCAGCGTTCAGCACGACAGTCGCCGCCAGGTTACTTGCTGGATTATCGCAGGCACTGGCATCTCCTGTTTGCCGGACAGCTCGCTCCTACAGGGTCGGGCCGCCACTGCCACCCCGTCAAGCGAGTCAGGCCGGGCCTCTCCGGCCAGTTCGGCAGTAGAAAACGCCCCTTTGCAGGCTGCCCCGCTCCCACAGAAAACGGGGTTTCAGCTATGAGCATCCTCACCCAAGGAACGCATCTGCACTTGCAGAGCGATCTGGAAAAACTCGGCGAACGTTTGATCAGGTTCGGCCAGGCGCTCAAAAGCCCTGACACGACAGTTGGTCAGTTGGACGTGCTGGCCAGTTCCTGCGGCATCAATTTCAAGTTGCGTGTGGTGGCTGAGTCGAGCCCTGAGACGGACTAGCCATGGTTCCTCGCAAAAGCATCAAGTGGACGGAGCAGGAGGTTGCCCTGCTGACCGAGCTATACCCGCTCACACCCATGCCTGAACTTGCACTGCGGGTAGGCAAGACGGCAGGCCAGATCAAGAACAAGGCCGCGAACCTCGGGCTGAGGCGTGACCAATCAATCTTGGATGCTACCCGATTCAGATCCTACCCACGCGGCCCTTCAAGCCATAACTGGGTAGAGCCAGGCGAGCGACGAGATACGGGAAAGTACATCTCGCTGAAGCTGCCCAGCGGCGAGTGGGTACGGACCACACGCCGACGAGATGAATCTGACACTCGAAGACTGGCGCGACCGTGTACTCGACAGCACCCGTGACGCGGTGGCGATCCGTCAACGTGCGGCGGTCGATGTCGGTGTGCTGCTTTCGGGCGGGGTCGATTCGAGCCTGCTGGTCGGTCTGTTGCGTGAAGTCGGTGTTGAAAACCTGTCGACCTTCTCCATCGGTTTCCAGGATGCCGGCGGCGAGCGCGGCGACGAGTTCCAGTATTCAGACCTGATCGCCAAGCACTACGGCACGCAGCATCACCAACTGCGCATTGACGAAAAAGAGATCATCGAGCAACTGCCTGCGGCTTTCCGCGCCATGAGCGAACCGATGGTCAGTCATGACTGCATTGCTTTCTATCTGCTGTCCCGTGAAGTGGCCAAGCATTGCAAGGTGGTGCAAAGCGGCCAGGGTGCCGACGAGTTGTTCGCCGGTTATCACTGGTATCCACACGTCGACGGTGCCGCCGATCCGTACGCGGCCTATCGCGATGCGTTTTTCGACCGCAGCTACGACGACTACGCCGCCACTGTGCAGCCGAAATGGCTGACAGCGAATGACGCGGCCGGTGACTTCGTCAAAGAACATTTCGCACAGCCCGGCGCCGATGCGGCGGTGGACAAGGCCCTGCGTCTGGACAGCACGGTCATGCTGGTGGACGACCCGGTCAAACGCGTCGACAACATGACCATGGCCTGGGGCCTGGAAGCGCGCACGCCGTTTCTCGACTACCGCCTGGTGGAATTGTCGGCGCGCGTGCCGGGCAAATTCAAACTGCCGGATGGCGGCAAGCAAGTCTTGAAAGAAGCCGCGCGACGGGTCATTCCGAGTGAAGTGATCGATCGCAAAAAAGGCTACTTCCCGGTCCCTGGCCTGAAGCATCTGCAAGGCGATACGCTGAACTGGGTGCGCGAACTGCTGCTTGATCCGAGCCAGGATCGCGGCCTGTTCCAGCCAGAGATGCTCGACCGCCTGCTGACCGATCCGCAAGGCCAGTTGACCCCATTGCGCGGCTCCAAGCTGTGGCAATTGGCGGCATTGAACCTGTGGCTCAGTGAACAAGGAATCTGATCGATGAAACCCCACGCCACGGCCTACAGCCAACGTTTGTTGCGCGGTCAGGCGCCCTCGTACGAACGTTTGCAGGCGCGTCTGGCCGAAGACGGCAGCGAACTCGGCGCCGCACCGATAGCCGTGCATTGCGGCTGGGGCCGGTTGCTGATCGGCCACACCTTCCCCGATGCGGCGAGCCTGGCCCAAGAGCTGCTCAACGAGCAGGCCGGCGAACGCGACATCGCCTTGTACGTGGCTGCGCCCCAGCAAGTGCTGGGGTTGGAGCCGGCCCAGTTGTTTCTCGACCCGTCCGACACCTTGCGCCTGTGGTTCAGCGATTACCGTCAGTCCACTCGGGTGTTTCGCGGCTTTCGCATCCGCAGGGCCCAGAGCGACACGGACTGGCAAGCGATCAATCAGCTGTATCAATTGCGCGGCATGCTGGCGATCGACGCGAGTTTGCTGACCCCGCGCCATCAGGGTGGCCCCGTCTATTGGCTGGCCGAAGATGAGGACAGCGGCGCGATCATCGGCAGTGTTATGGGCCTCAATCATCACAAGGCGTTCAACGATCCGGAAAACGGCAGTAGCTTATGGTGCCTGGCAGTTGATCCGCACTGTTCGCGACCGGGTGTCGGCGAAGTACTGGTGCGGCATTTGATCGAGCACTTCATGAGCCGTGGGCTGAGTTACCTGGACTTGTCAGTGCTGCATGACAACCGCCAGGCGAAAAGTCTTTACGCCAAGTTGGGGTTTCGCAACCTGTCGACCTTCGCCATCAAGCGCAAGAACGGGATCAATCAGTCGCTGTTTCTGGGCCCCGGTCCCGAAGCCGAATTCAACCCGTATGCGCGGATCATCGTAGATGAAGCTCATCGGCGCGGCATCGAAGTACAGGTCGATGACGCCGAGGCCGGTCTGTTCACCTTGGTGCATGGCAGTCGGCGTGTTCGTTGCCGTGAGTCACTAAGCGATCTGACCAGTGCCATCAGCATGACGTTGTGTCAGGACAAGAGCCTGACCCACAAGGTCTTGAAAAATGCCGGGCTGAACCTGCCATCGCAGCAACTGGCCGGCAACGCCGATGACAATCTGGCCTTTCTCGACGAGCACGAACGCGTGGTGGTCAAACCACTGGATGGCGAACAGGGCCAAGGCGTCGCGGTGGACCTGCGCACCATCGAAGAGGTCCTGCAAGCCATCGAATCCGCCCGCCAGTTCGACAGTCGCGTGCTGCTGGAGAGCTTCCACGAAGGCCTAGACTTGCGGATTCTGGTGATCGGTTTTGAGGTGGTCGCCGCGGCCATTCGCCGACCGGCAGAAGTGGTGGGCGATGGTCAGCATTCCATCGGTGAGCTGATCGAAGCCCAGAGCCGGCGTCGTCAGGCGGCGACCAGCGGTGAAAGCAAAATCCCCCTGGACCCTGAGACCGAGCGCACCTTGCACGCGGCGGGTTATGACTACAGCAGTCTTCTGCCGGCCGGTGAGCATTTGTTCGTACGACGTACAGCGAATCTTCATACCGGCGGCATTCTCGAGGATGTCACGGCGATCCTGCATCCGACCCTGGCGGACGCGGCAGTGCGCGCGGCGCGTGCGCTGGATATTCCGATGGTCGGGCTCGACCTGATGGTGCCCGCCGCCGATCAACCGGACTATGTATTTATCGAAGCCAATGAGCGCGCCGGACTGGCCAACCATGAACCGCAGCAGACGGCCGAGCGATTTGTGGATTTGTTGTTTCCGCATAGTCAGCCGGCTGGCTAACGCTCCCCTCACGATCGTTCCCACGCTCTGTGTGGGAATGCCTCACTGGACGCTCCGCGTCCGCTTTTGGGACGCAGAGCGTCCCTGGCTGCATTCCCACGCAGAGCGTGGGAACGATCAACGATCAGTCGTCAACTCATCAGGAGTTTCCATGACCAGCAAAATTCCGGAACCAGATCTGAACTACCTGCAAAAAATCCTGCTGGAAATGCTCGCCATTCCCAGCCCGACCGGTTTCACCGACACGATAGTGCGTTACGTCGCGGAGCGGCTTGAAGAGCTGGGCATTCCCTTTGAGATGACCCGCCGCGGCACCATCCGCGCCACCCTCAAGGGCAAGAAAAACAGTCCCGACCGTGCGGTCTCCGCTCACTTGGACACCATCGGCGCGGCGGTTCGCTCAATCAAGGACAACGGTCGTGTGACCCTGGCCCCCGTCGGTTGCTGGTCCAGCCGTTTTGCCGAGGGCAGCCGGGTCAGCCTGTTTACCGACAACGGCGTGATCCGTGGCAGCGTGCTGCCGCTGATGGCTTCCGGGCATGCGTTCAATACCGCCGTGGATGAAATGCCGATCAGTTGGGATCACATCGAACTGCGCCTGGATGCTTATTGCGCCACCCGTGCCGATTGCGACTCTCTGGGGATCAGCGTCGGTGACTTTGTCGCCTTCGACCCTTTGCCGGAGTTCACCGAAAGCGGCCACATCAGCGCTCGACATCTCGACGACAAGGCCGGTGTTGCAGCCTTGTTGGCGGCATTGAAAGCGATCGTCGACAGCGGCGAAGAGCTGATGATCGACTGCCATCCGTTGTTCACCATTACCGAGGAAACCGGCAGCGGCGCCGCGGCGGCATTACCTTGGGACGTCAGCGAATTCGTCGGCATCGACATTGCCCCGGTCGCACCGGGCCAGCATTCCAGCGAACATGCCGTGAGCGTGGCGATGCAGGACTCCGGCGGACCTTATGACTATCACCTGTCACGGCATCTGCTGCGCCTGGCCAGTGACAACGAGTTGCCGGTGCGCCGCGACCTGTTCCGCTACTACTTCAGCGATGCCCATTCGGCGGTCACTGCCGGGCACGACATTCGCACCGCCCTGCTCGCCTTTGGCTGCGACGCCACTCACGGCTACGAACGCACCCACATCGACAGCCTTGCTGCGCTCAGTCGATTGCTCGGCGCCTACATCCTCAGTCCGCCGGTGTTTGCCAGCGATGCGCAACCGGCCAAGGGCTCATTGGACCGGTTCAGTCATCAGATCGAACATGACACGCAGATGGAAAGCGATACGCGGGTGCCGTCGGTGGATAGCTTGGTGGGGCAGCGCAACGATAACTAAGCGAACGCTGGCCCTGTACGTTCAACCGCCGTAGCATCGCGCCATTGTTTAGCCGAGGTGCCCATGCTGATTCCCCACGACCAACTTGAAGTCGATACCCTCACTCGCCTGATCGAGGATTTCGTCACCCGTGACGGTACGGACAACGGTGATGACACGCCGCTGGAAACTCGTGTTCTGCGGGTTCGCCAGGCATTGACCAAGGGCCAGGCGCTGATTGTCTTCGATCCGGACAGCGAGCAATGCCAGTTGATGCTCAAGCATGATGTGCCCAAGCACCTGTTCGACTGAGGCCTTCAGCGCCCTTTGTTTTTTGCCCGTTTGGCCTGGATGCGGTCGTAGACCTCCGCTCGGTGAACGTTGACGTTCTGCGGCGCTTCGACGCCGAAGCGCACAGTGTTGCCGTTGACCGCAACAATGCGCACGGAAATGTCGTCACCGATGGAAATCAATTCGCCCACAACGCGACTGAGTACAAGCATGACATTCATCCTTCAGGGTTATCGGACCCTGAAGATGCCCCGCGTGCAGCGGCTCTTCAATACGCTGACAGACAATCAGTCCCGCCCTACAGCGCAGGACGAACGCGTCCTAAGGATACGTCTGACAAATCCATTGATTGAAGGACCGATCCTTCAGGAGGCGGAGAATCGCGGGCCGAAAAGGATGACGCTCGCCCCGATCACACACAACGCCACGCCGATCCAGTCCGAGCCCAGCGGACGAATCCGCTCGACCACCGCCAGCCAACCAATCGACGCGATGATGTAGATGCCACCGTAAGCGGCGTAGGCGCGACCGGCATAGGTCGCTTCGATGCGGGTCAGCAGCAGCGCGAACAAAGTCAGGCTGAGCAGAGCCGGCACGACCCACCAGGCGCTTTTGCCCTGGCGCAGCCACATCCAGAAGGCAAAGCATCCGGCGATTTCAAACAGCGCGGCAAGAAAAAACCACAGGTAATTGAGCATGCAAACGTCTCGCGAGGATGGCCGATTGTGGCCACCCTAACGACGGTGTTGTGCATGGGCAAGCTCAGCCTGCGGTTTGTTTGGCCTTGGCGCGCATTTTGTCGGCCATGACGGTCATTTCGTCGTAGAGCAGTTGCGGGTTCTTCTGCTTGAGCGCCCAGGCCATACGGCCCTGTTCGTGCGGAAGAATCATGAATTCGCCAGCGGCAACGTGCTGATAGATGTAGTCGGCAATGTCGGCAGCGGTGATCGGCGAGCTTTCCAGCAACTTGCCGACCTGGGCTTTCATGGCCGGCGTCGGGCCACGGAAGGAGTCCAGCAGGTTGGTCTGGAAGAACGACGGGCACACCACATGCACGCCGATTTCCTGCTGCGCCAGTTCGATCAGCAGGCTTTCGGACAATGCCACCACGCCAGCCTTGGCCACGTTGTAGTTGCTCATGGCCGGGCCTTGCATCAGGGCGGCCATCGACGCGATGTTGATGATCTTGCCTTTGCTTTTTTCCAGCAGCGCAAGGAAGGCCTTGCAGCCCTTGACCACGCCCATCAGGTTGATCGCGATCTGCCAGTCCCAATCTTCAAGGGACAGTTCATTGAAGAACCCGCCCGAGGCAACGCCAGCGTTGTTGACGATGACGTCGATGCCACCGAGTTTCTCTTCGCAGGATTGAGCGAAGGCAGTCAGCTGGCTGTAATCACGCACATCGCAACGCTGGATAAAACCGTCGCCGCCGGCTTCGCGAACCCGCTTCAGGGTTTCTTGCAGACCGGGTTCGCTGACATCCGACAAGGCCAGCTGCCAGCCTTCACGCGCCCAGCGCAGCGCGATTTCGCGACCTAAGCCCGAGCCCGCGCCAGTGATCATCATGCGATTTTGCATAGCAAACAGCCTTGTAGTTCCGGGGAAGATGCATCGAGTGTAGCGAAGGACAATACCCGACCCACGCTCCATCAGATTGCTGAATGGCCCGAGCAAACCGCGGAAGCGTCTGAACCAACTAGAGTAATAAAAAACGAAATAAGCCTTTCTTCGAAAAACATTAAAAAAACTTGGAATTTTCTTTCATGAGCGACAGTCGGATTTTGTAAGCAGCCTGGTTTTATAGCATCCCGGCTGACACTTAAATGCCAGGTAATCCAGAACACTTCCAACAAGGAAATAGACATGGGCACAATTCTTATCGTAATTCTGATTCTGTTGCTGGTCGGTGGTTTGCCAGTGTTCCCGCACTCCAGAAGTTGGGGTTATGGCCCGTCGGGTATCATCGGCGTCGTGTTGGTGGTGCTGTTGATCCTGCTGTTGCTCGGCAAGATATAAAGGTTTAACCGGCAAAAAAAAGAGGCCCTTTTCAAGGGCCTCTTCTTTTGTTGCGTCAAAACTTAGTCCGGCTTGCCGTCAACCACACCGGCGGTGTTGTCGATCAGGCTCTTGGTTGCCGTTTGCAGGAACGCTTCGAGCTTGAGTTTCAGCTCAGCGGTACGCGGCGCGTCCGCAACGATCTCGGCGTGAGGCGTCGCGCCCAGTTCGTACTGATACATCTTCGGCGCCATTTCCTTTTCTTTCGGCAGCACCAGGATTTGATCGGCCGTGATGATGGCGGTGGTCTGCTCGCTACCCGACGGCTTGATCACGCCAAAACCAGTGTCGCCTTCAGGCAGGTTGAGCAGGTCGCGCCCCCAGCACTGATGACGCACTTCACCACCAATACGACCCATGATGGTCGGCACGATGTCGATCTGCGTGCCCACGGTGTGGTCACGCTGGCCGAACTTTTCCTGGATGCCCGGTGCGATCATCAGCATCGGCACGTTGAAGCGGCCCAGGTCCATTTCGGTGATCTGACGCTCGTTGCCAAAACCGTGGTCTCCGACGACCACAAACAGGGTTTCCTTGAAATACGGCTCCTTGCGGGCCTTTTCAAAGAACTGGCCCAGCGCCCAGTCTGCGTAACGCATAGCGGTCAAATGCTCGTTCAGGCTACCGCGATCGGTGACAGGCTCGACCGGCAGTGGCGTCGGCAAGGCATATGGCGTGTGGTTGGACAGGGTTTGCAGCAGCGCATAGAACGGCTTGCCGTTTTCCCGCGACTTGAGCTCGACCAGACCTCGGTCGAACATGTCCTGGTCGGACACGCCCCAGGTCGGATCGGAGAACACCGGGTTAACAAAGTCGTTACGACCAATGAAGTTGGTCATGCCCTGGTTGCTGAAGAAACCCGACTGGTTATCCCAGGCGAAGTCGCCGTTATAGACGTACACGTCGTCATAGTCACGGGCACTGAGCAATTGCGGCAGGCCGGACAACTTGTGGCTGCCTTCCGGCGTCTGCATCAGGTATTCGAAACCCGGCAGATTCGGGAAGCACGCCATGGTGGCGAACATACCCTGGTGGGTATGGGTCCCGTTGGAGAAGAAGCGGTCGAACATCAGGCCTTCCTTCGACAGTTTGTCGAGGTACGGCGTGATGTTGCCCGGTGCACCCAAGGCACCCACCGAGTGACCGGCCATGCTTTCCATCAGGATCACGACGACGTTCTTGATCGGCAGGGTCTTGTCGGCCGGTGGCGTGTAATCGCGACGCACTGCTGCGGTTTCGGTATCCACCAGCTTGTCGTCCGCCATCACCAGCATGTCACGCACCACTTTCTGCGCTTCAGGCTGTGGCAGGGTGGCCTTCCAGATGTTGTCGCGATCTTCGGACATCCGGCTCTTGGCCGCTGCGACCAACGACAATGTGCCGTTGAGGCCCAACTGGTTGGCGAAGTTCGAGTCGGTGGTGTAGACGTCCCCCCAACGCATTGGCGGGCCTTGACGCAACGTGCCACGAGCGGCCACTACGCAGACCAGCAGGCAGACGACAAACACCGCGATGCGTGAATACCACGGGGCGATCTGGCGCGTGCCGATGCTGCCGCCGCTGAATGGACCACGAGGACGGGTGGCGCGGTCGGCGCCCTTGAACGCCAGGGTCAGGATCAATGTGCCCACGGCCCAGGCCAGCAGGTAGCGAACCACCGGAAAACCGTACCAAAGCATGCTCATGACGGTTTTCGGGTCTTCCTTCACATACTGGAAGACCAGGCCGTTGAGGCGCTGGTGGAACTCGCGGTAGAAATCCATCTCCATCAGGCCGAGGAACAGCGCGATGCTCGAGGCAATGGTCAGCCAGAAACGGAAGAACCCGCGTGCGGCCATCGCTCGGGCGCTGAACAGCGCCAGCAGCAACGGAATGCTGAGATAGACCACCAGACGCAGGTCGAAACGCAGACCGTTGACGAACGCTTCGAGAAAGGTCGAGGCGGGGGTGTCGAGTATCATCTCGCTGTTGTAAGCCAGCAGCGCAACGCGCAGCAGGCTGAACATGACCATCATGACCAGGGCACACAGCAGTGTGTAGGCCAGATGCGATTTGACGGTCGGTTGCAGCAGGCGACTAGAAGCTCGCTGCTGACTCAGGGCGTCCGGGTTTGCCATGTCGTTTTAGGACCCATTGGAAGTTGAAGTTTCAAAAATACAGCTGCGCCCTGCCCTCTGTTGGCCAGTACTCGGCCCCGGGGCTTGCGCGGCGCGCAAATGTTGCACGATCAACCGCGGCATTGCCATTGATTACTGCCCGGTATGTTTGGCGCGGGCGAATTGTCTTGGAGACTTTGTGAAAATTTCGTGCAACGCGATATCCGGAAACAAAATAAAGTCCCCAGATCCTGATGTCCGTTAGTTCGGGGGCATATCCGTTTCTGCGGTAACGGCGACTGGCGGTTTCGCTTTTACAGCGAGTCACTTGGAAAAGCCCCAAGTAACCAAACGCTTTTGCCCCGCCATTCGGTGCCTCGCTTAGGCTCGGCATGCCCTCACTCCGGCATTGCTCCGGGGGCCCGCCGCCATCGGCCATCCATGGCCCAGAGTGTGTCAAAACACCCAAGCAAACCCTTGCTATGATTCCCCAGGATT
>NZ_JASBRE010000025.1:53485-78382 GCF_029960815.1 Pseudomonas sp. AL03 | reverse complement strand
TCAACGTCATCGCCAGCACCGCCAAGGCCGAAGGCAACCTCACCGCCGACGCCGGGCGCGACCTCACCCTGGCCTCGGCCGGCGACGAACACAACGTCGAAACCCACAGCAAGGACGGCAAAAAACGCATCCACGAAGAGGACAACCACACCGTACAGAAAGCGGCTGAGTTCAGTGCTGGCGGCAATGTCAAAACCAGCTCCGGTAGGGACACGACGCTGATCGCGAGCAAAATCAGCGCGGGGAACGAGGCGTATGTGTACGCGGGTAATGACCTGAATCTGCTGGCGGCGCAGAACAAGGATTACACGCTGTATGACATGAAGGAGAAGGGCGGTTGGGGCGCCGAGAAAACCCAGCGTGATGAAGTCACGCAGATCACTCAGGTGGGCAGCGAGATCAAGACCGGTGGCAACCTGACGCTGATCAGCGAGGGCGATCAGCGCTATCAGGTGGCGAAGCTGGAGAGTGGCAAGGACATCACGTTGGACAGTGGCGGGGTGATTGTTTTTGAAGGGGTGAAGGACCTGCATGACGAGAGCCACACCAAGAGTGATGGCGATGCGTTCTGGACCTCATCGAAAGGCAGGGGCAATACCGACGAGATACTGCGCCAGACCCAGATGATTGCCAAAGGCAACATCACGATCAAAGCCGTCGAAGGTCTGCAAATCGATCTCAAGCATATTGACCAGAAGAGTGTCAGCCAGACCATCGATGCGATGGTCCAGGCTGATCCGCAATTGGCTTGGCTCAAACAAGCCGAAGCACGCGGCGATGTGGACTGGAGGCAGGTCAAGGAAATCCATGAGTCGTTCAAGTACAGCAACTCGGGATTAGGGCCAGCATCGCAATTGATCATTGCGATTGCGTTGACTGCCGTCATGGGGCCGATGATGGTTGGCATGAACGCGATGTTGCAGGCGGTCGCCGTGAGTGCCGCGACCAAGGCCACTGTCAGCACCATCGACAACCGGGGCAATCTTGGGAAGGTCATCAAAGACGTTACTTCGAAAGACAGTATCAAAGGCTATGTGACAGCCGCCGCGACAGCCGGCGTGATGCAAGGGCTCAATTACAATCCGGGCGCACTGGGGCTGGATGCCAAGAGCATGCAGATTGTGGCGGTCAAGGTCACCGCCGATGCTCTGATCAAAACGGCTGTTTACGGCGGAAGCCTGAAGGACAATCTGGCCAGTTCGGCTGTCAGCGTAGCCGCAAGTATCGGTGGTGCTGTCGGGGCCGGAAAAATTGGCGATCTGCCCCTGCCGGAGGGCGGTTTAGCAAAAATTCTCCTGCATGCGGGTTTGGGTGGCTTGCTGGCTGAAGCGATGGGTGGTGATTTCCGCACCGGAGCGTTGGCGGGTGGCGCTAACGAAATACTGGTCGGATTGCTGGGTGACAAGCTCTTGCCTTCGAACCTTGTCCCGGGCTCTGCGGAATACAACCAGGCCCAGGCTAACCTCCTCGCGCTGTCGAAAATTGTCGGTGTGCTAGGGGCTGCGGCTTCTGGTGGGGATGTCGGGGTTGGGGCTGCGGTGGCGGCGAATGCAACGCAGTACAACTACCTGACTCACCAGGCATTTGATGAGGTCGATAATTGCCTGTCGGGCAGAACTTGCTCCACTCAGCAGCAGAAAGACGCGGCGATCGCGAAGGCTGAGAAAATGAGTGAGTTTCTGGATTCTGAAATGCGTAGCATGTGTGATAAAGCTCCTCAAAGTGATGGCTGCCGGACGGCGGTGAACGCTGCGATAAAGTACATCGCCATGCAGGATGCATGGAATATCATGCACAGTGATGTTTCTCGCACATCGCAAAGTACCTTTAACTATCTCTATAATACGGAAGGTGCGTCCGACCGGTTGGTTACCTATCTGAATACTATCGACAATCGAGCAAATTTTTTTGGAGCCAGTAATCTCTATGAACAACAACTTGGGATAGGGGCCAAGTGGTTCTGGGGTGCGGAGGCCGTTTCTAGGGCGCCATTGAATGGGTTAGGTGCAGATGGAAATGCATCTTACATAACCTTTGGTCTGGGTTGGTTGTTGGCTCCAGTATATAGCTGGCGTACAGCGGCTGGTGATGCACTGATCAACGGCGGGTTCGATAACTTCAAGGGTCTATTCAATAAAGTCAGTACTGATCCTGTTGCTTGGGATATAAATCAATTAAAGACCGAGCAGTCTTTACTGCAGTCAATTCATGAAAGATTTTTGGAGGAGCACCATATTTTTCAGAATATTGGAAGGCTAGCTACTGATACTTCAATTTGGCCCGACTCCATTGTTGGTGCCAATGGTGGGGTGTCTATTTTGGACTATAAATCTCGGGTGGAATTTGGTTGCAAATTACTGGGGCACTCTAAGAGTCAAGGTTGTGTGCCATGAGTGGAGTCATTTATCCACGTCGTAAAGTTTTTCTGGCTTTTTTTCTTTGTCCGCTAGTACTTGGATTCATTGCCGGAATTATCAGAACAGTAGCAGTGCTCGCCGAGTTGGTGAGTAATCCAAAATTGTTGGGTTCGGTGAGGGGCGCTGAATTGCTGTTAATGCCGTTTTTGACCCCTCTTCTCATACAGTTAGCTTTCTTTCTGCCGTTTCTGGGTTACGCATTGGCGATTGCATTAATTAAAGTCAAGAAAACACCGCGTAACTGTATGGTGGTTTCCTTTTTGGGAAGTTGTATAGCAACATCGTGGGTATTGTTGTTTATTTCAAATGTGGTGCAAAATATTAAGGGGGCTCAGTACTCAGACTATGTCGTTGAGCTTCTGATACTGTTCGTCGCATCGATGGCTACCTGTTGGTTAACGGCCCATTTCTTTTTGCCTGAGGAGGGTTATGTCGAAGATTAGATGTGGTAGGGTGTGTTGGGATAGCATTGAATCGTTGATTTTAGCGTGGTCTGTCCGACATTGTTTCTACAGGTTTAACTATCCATAAAAATCTGAGAGATTTTTTGCAGGGGATGGCCGTGAATAATAAGGTCACTTAGATCACCAGTTAACTTGATTTTATTTGTTCGATAAGGAGTGCTCGATGCGTTTTTTTGGTTGTTGGCTCCTATTGAGCTTGGCAGCGCTGCTGTCAGGCTGCAACACCACTCCCTACGACAAGGCGACGATTTACTACGATCGAGCGCAGTTCCCTGAACAAATCGTGAAAGACTATCCGGCGTTGAGTGATCCCATTCTCCAGCACGGACGTTGCTCGCTGATTATTGCTACGCCCGGTTCGAACACTGGTACTTACTACTTCTGCACCTATGCGCTGACGGCGAATGGGCTTTATGTGCAAGGATGGGACGCCAAGGTGCTGAAGTATGTGGAGATCGTGCACGTTGATTTGTCGATGCTCAAAAAAATATCCCTTTATTCATTCTTGCGAACGAACCAGCTTCAGTTGACAGAGGAGCGACGTCAGATAACACTGAGTGCCTCCATTGACGAGGGCGGGTATGTCGATACTGCAGCCACTGAGCGTTTGTTCGAAACGATTAAACGCAAGGGTGTTCTCGTGGTGAAAAGCGAAGGCATGATGAACCCGCCTGCACCTGCGACGCCGATGATCATTCCAATCATCGTTCCGAAGTGAAGGCGCGATGGGGCAATTTTGGCTGAATGCGCAATGTGAAACGGGCGACCCATAGGTCGCCCGTTTTATTCACTCCGCAGCCTGCGCCCGCAACCGCCGACCAATCACATCCATCAAATCACAGCCATCACGCAAAGGGATGGCCAGCAGTTTGGAAAAGTCAGAAAGCACCACCGTGTCACAACCAATCTCGGCACGAAAGGCGATGTTCTCCAGCACCTGAGTGACGGTGCGGATGCGGTAATCCGCCATTGCTTGCAGGACGTCGAGTGGCGCTTGGGTATCAATAAGCAGAGAGGCCGGGATCAAGTCGATTCCGGTGAGGGGCATGTATCTATCCATAGCTGGAGTCTCTCGCAATTAAAAAGGACTCTCTGTGATCAGGTCGCCAAACCCGGTCGCCTTTTGGGCGACGGGCTGACTATAGTCCTCATCCTTCAATCATTACAGGGGGCTGGTTCTGAGCTTTGTGTAGGGTATTTACTCTGTTGCAGTCGGACGTCTGAATGCAATTTTCACAGCACCACTTACCTCCTGTGGGAGCTCGCTCGCGAAAGCGGTGTATCAGTCGATATCCATGTTGAATGTTAGTCAGTCTTCGCGGGCAAGCCCACTTCCACAGGGGATTTGTGGTGTTCACTGGGACTGTGGCTAACCCGGGACCCAGTGAGAACGGGCCTTACTCCCCGTGGCAGCAACTGGCCGCTGCCTTGTCTTCGTACCGGTCGTGATGCCTTACCCACTCCATGATTTCCTCTTCATTGCGCCCCTTGGGTGTGAGATCCAGGTAGTTATAGGCCCCGACCAACATGTCCAGACCTCGGGCATAGGTGGAGTAGGTGTGAAAAATCTCGCCCGCTTCGTTGCGATAAAACACGCTGAGGCCGGGGAGTTCTTCTTCGGTGCCGTCGGATTTTTCGTAGTTGTAGGTGGCTTTACCGGCGGCGACGTCTTCTGCTCGGGCCGAGACGCCGAAGTCGTAGTTGAAGTCGCAGCCTTCTGACGACACCCAATCGAATTTCCAGCCCATGCGTCGTTTGAAGGCCTGGAATTCGACGAACGGTGCGTGGGAAACCGCCACCACGGCGACGTCATGATGGGCCAGGTGTTGGTTGGCGCCGTCGATGTGGTCGGACAGGAACGAGCAGCCGGAGCAGCCTTCGTCCCAGTCTGTGCCAAACATGAAGTGGTAAATGACCAACTGGCTACGGCCGCCGAACAGGTCAGCCAGTTTCAGTTCGCCGTTAGGGCCCTGAAAATGGTAGTCCTTGTCGATTTTCACCCAGGGCAGGGCGCGGCGTTCGGCGCTGAGTTTGTCGCGTTCTTTGGTGAAGGCTTTTTCGTGGGCCAAGTGTTGCTTACGGGCGGCGAGCCATTCTTCTCGGGAGACGACGGGATGATTCTGAATGTTCATTGGGATTCTCCTGCGGGGTGCTGGGAGGTGACTTACACAGCCTAGTCGTTTGGCCTAAGCCCAATTCGACATGCCACCGGTCGGTACAGGCAAAAACCTTGGCTGAACGGCTTCGAGCCGCGCCGGTCACAACTTAAGAAGGCCATCTCACTCACAGGCTTTGGAGGTTGAATCAGGATGACCACTTACAACTGGGATTTGATTGAACGCTTGCTGCACGAAGTGCAACACGGTGAGGCCAGTTTTACGCCGCGACCGTATGCCGAGCAGTACGTGGCGGAGAAAGCTTCGGAAGGCGAGCAGACTGAAAATCTGGATCACCTGAAAACGGTGGCCGGTGAGTATGAAAAGTTACTGTTGGCGCGCGGTTATATCGAGCCTCGACCAGAGGAACAGGGTGGCACGGGATCGAACTACATTTTGACGCCTCGAGGCTCGAGTTTATTGAGCCTGATCGACAGCAGTATTCCGGGCAATAACCATCCGCGGCAGGTGTTGGATGAGCAGGAAGATGCGCTGGATGAGGCGACGTTTGATGGGGTGGCGTCGAAGGCGCAGATTGCCTGAAGATCCCCGATAACCATAGATGTGGGAGCGGGCTTGCTCGCGAAAGCGTTGTAACAGTCGACAAAAAAGTTGAATGTTAAAGCGCTTTCGCGAGCAAGCCCGCTCCCACATTACTGGATTGATGTTGACGACTTAACCCTTCGCGGCTTTCAGGCACTTCAAATCATTGAAGTCTTTGCGCACCCCTTCTATTTTTTTCAGCAACTGCTGGCGCTGTTCCGGTGTGCTTTCGGCCATCAAATCTACAAACAGTCCCCGTGCCTGGGCTTCGGTGTTGGCGAAGGCCTGGCGATAAGCGGGCGTCCACAAGCTCTCGCGATTGACCAGAAGCGTCTCGATACGCTGTGGGAATTCTGGACTCTGGCGCTGCGCAACCGCTGCACTGAACTGCTTCTGCCAATGGACTCGGTTGGCGATCCATTGCGTATTTTGGTCACCCAAGCCGTTTGACCACGCGACAACGCGTAGCTGCTGGGTTGCGCTGAGCGGGCCGAGCCAGTCATTCAGGCGTTTTTCCATGCGCTGGCCACGTCCCTTGATCTGTTGATCGAGGGACGGTTTGAGGTAACGCTCCTGGCGTTTCTTCTGGTCCTTGGCGAAGGAGTCGTTCATCTCTGCGACTTGCTTGTCATCCAGCCCCTGTAACAGCTCAATGGCCGACGGGGTGATTTCCCGGGCGGTCTGGGCGATGGCGGCTTTGGCTTCCTGAGTGCGGGTTTGCAGCGCAACGTCGGTGACCTTGTTGGTCTCGACCATGACCTGTAAGCGGTCCAGCCAGTCGAGATAGCCCGGCAGTTGCGTGGTGCAATGCCAGCTCAGGTGCTCTTTGAGGCGCTCGTCGAACCATTCTTTCTGCTCCCCGTGCATGTTCAGGTAATCGCTGAGCGTCCAGGGAATGATCACATCGAGATTGCGATAGGCCAAGCCCACGCGGCTGCACGCACCGAGCACGAAACTGAGGGTGATAACGAGGGCGAGATACTTCAACCAGCGCGACATGGGCGAATCCTTTGCGAAGGTCTGGTTTCTTTAATTGGCTTCTCTATGTGAGCGCAGAATGATCCTGGCAGTTCAGCCGATCAATAAAAGGCGCGTTCGGCCTTGAGGGTGACCAGCCCGTCGCATTGGCTGTTGCGCCCGGAATAGGCGGAGCAGCTGCTGCCGCTCAAGCTGGAGTCACTGTAGATCAGGTCCAGATCGACGCCCATGAACGGCCGAGAAAGTTGCACTGACCAGTCGGTGAAATTGCCTACATTTCCACCGTCGACGGACACCGGCGTGTTGAGCTGGTGGGTGGTGTATTTCATGCTGATCCCGATGCCGAACGGCTGATTGCCACCGAGGTCGGCGAACACGGTGCTGTTCTGTTTGTCCGGGTCGTTGCTGAACGCTGCGCCAAAACGGCTGCCCAGAAAGGTCAGTCCACCGAAAAGCTCTTGGCTGTCGAGGGTGTCCACTTTCGGGTAGCTGTAACGGATCATGCCGACTTCGTACCCGAGGGTACTATCGAAAGGCTGTTTAAAGCCCATGTAGTAGTCGACTTCAAGGTTGGCCCCTGGCGTTAAACCCATGCTCGGTGCCCATTGGCCCACGTAAAAACCGCTGCCGTGACTCAGGTCGAGACCACCGTGGAACGAACCGGTGCTGGCAGGTTTGACCAGCCCCTGGGCCATGCTGCGGCTGGGGGTGGTGCCGAGTTTAAGATCGAAGTCGCCCAGTTCACGCTGAAAAATTTGCGCATGGGCGACCGAACACGACAGCAGGGTGCCGAGCAATAAATAGGAGGGTTTGAGCATGCGTCACTCCATGACAGCGAGGGGCAGGAACAAAAACCTACTGAAACGCTTGATCTAGACGTGTGCAAGCATACCGGCGAATGCTCGGCATCGAAGGCCGTTCGTCGATTTTTGAAATATTGATGTGCTTGGCGGGGTGTTGCGAGGGGGGTTCCAGTCCAAGCGCTTCGAAGCTCAAAGCGCTTAGGGACCAGGTGACGCGGCGGATCTTGGGAAGTTACTTCTTACCCAGGGTGATCTGCTTGGACGGGCCGAACGTCTGGCCGCTAACGCCTTTGGCAATTTGCTGGATCTCGCCGCCGGACTTGAGGAACGCAGCAATCTGGTTGTTGATCGATTCGCTGGTTTCAACGGCTGGAGCTGGCTTTGCTTTGCTGTTGGATGCTTTTACACGCATGGCGGCCATTAACCTATAGAAAATTAACTTGGCCAGGTATCGTACAGGAAATACTTGACAATTGCTTGGCAAATATCCCCCCGAAATACACAAGGCAGATGAAGCATCTATCGCAAGTTATTATTCTTGATCACCCCCTAAGCTGCTGTTTTAACTAAGAACCATCGTCAAAAAACACAGTTTTTTGCTTGGCTGGCAGGTGCGCAAGTCGCCAGAACGGCCTGACGAGCGGCCAGGCGCGTGCGGTAGAACCCAGGAAAATTAAGCCCTTCAGAGGATTTTCTTCCGCCACCGGGCTGGCCAGCGAACGCGGCCCGCAAAACCGGGTAGAATGCCGCCCACGCAATGAGGGTATTGGAAATGGCTTTAGTCGGGCGCTACAACAGTTTGCAAGTGGTTAAACACACTAACTTCGGTTTATATCTGGACGGTGGCGCGGAGGGCGAAATCCTCCTGCCTAATCGTTATATTCCCAAAGATATTCCCAGCGAAGATGAAGATTGGCTCAACGTTTTTATTTATCTGGACAGCGATGACAAACTCATCGCAACTACCGAAAAACCGAAAGTTCAGGTCGGTGAGTTCGCCAGTTTAAAAGTCGTTGAAGTCAACAGCATCGGTGTTTTCCTGGATTGGGGCTTGCCGAAGGATCTGCTGCTGCCGTACTCCGAAGAAAAGCGCCAGATGACCGCCGGCGAGTATGTCGTGGTGCACGTCTACCTCGACAAGCACACCCGCCGCATCACCGCGACGGCGCGTCTGGACCGCTACCTCGACAAGACCCCGGGTAACTACACCCCTGGCCAGGAAGTTGATTTGCTGGTGGCCGAAGCCACCGAAATGGGCTTCAAGGCAATCATCAACAACAAGCACTGGGGCCTGATCCACAAGAACGAAATCTTCAAGTTCATGCGCGCCGGTAAAGAAGAGAAGGGCTTTATCAAAGAAGTCCGTGCCGACGGTAAGATCAGCCTGAGCCTGCAACCTGTGGGCGAAGAAGCCGCCACCAGCCTGAACTCGAAGATTCTCGCCAAGTTGCGCGAAAACAATGGCAGCCTGCCGGTCAGCGACAAGAGCGACCCGACGGTGATCAGCAGTATGTTTGGCGTGAGCAAGGGCAACTTCAAAAAGGCCATCGGTGCGTTGTACAAGAACGGCCAGATCGTCATTCATGCCGATCGCATTGAGCTGAGCTGACCTTACTCCGGACCCCTCGTAGCCTTTACTGTCGAGTCGCTGCCATGGATTGTGTTGTCGAGGTGTTTAGGTGAGCGCCACCCGGCGCAGCGCCGATGGGTTTGCCCTGCAAGTGATGATTGGGTTGTGCCTGATCTGGGGTATTCAGCAGGTGATGATCAAATGGGCGGCGCCAGACATCGCGCCGGTCATGCAGGCCGCCGGGCGTTCGGGTATTTCCGCGTTGCTCGTAGGATTGTTGATCTGCTGGAAGGGCGGCTGGGATCAAGTGGGCAACACCTGGCGCGGTGGACTACTGGCTGGCGCGCTTTTTGGCCTGGAGTTCTTGTTCATTTCCGAAGGTCTGCAATTGACCACAGCCGCGCACATGTCGGTGTTCCTCTACACCGCGCCGATCTTTACCGCACTGGGCGTTCATTGGTTGTTGCCGAGTGAGCGTTTAAGACCGGTCCAGTGGCTGGGGATTTTCCTCGCCTTCGTCGGGCTCGCCATCGCGTTTGCCGGTGGGGTTTCCTGGGACAACCTCGATCACCGTATGTTGATGGGCGATGCGCTGGGCGTACTGGCCGGCGCGTCCTGGGGTGCAACCACGGTGGTGGTGCGCGCTTCGCGTCTGTCGGAAGCGCCGGTGACCCTGACGCTGTTCTATCAATTGATTGTCGGTTTCGTTGGCCTGTTGCTGATCGCGATCCTCAGCGGCCAGGTCACCCATGTCAGCCTGACCACCGTCGCGGTGGCCAGTGTGTTGTTTCAGGGATTGGTGGTGTCGTTCTTCAGTTACTTGACCTGGTTCTGGCTGTTACGTCGCTACCTGGCGGCGAACCTGGCTGTGTTTTCGTTCATGACGCCGCTCTTCGGCGTCACGTTCGGTGTGGTGCTGCTGGGCGAAGAGCTGAGTTTCAACTTCGTCATCGGTGCGGTGCTGGTGCTGCTGGGTATCACGTTTGTCAGCGCTGAGCAGTGGGTGCGCCGTCGCTTGCGCAAAGCCCTCGGGCAGCCTTGACCGGGCGAAGCAGTAAACCGCCAGCCACCAGCAAACCACAGCCAGCGAACACCAGCGCTGGCTGCAAACCACCACTGAAATGGCTGCTCAACGCCGCCAGCAACGGCCCGCTGAGCTGGCCCACGGCAAAGCACGCCGTCAGCAGCCCGGCGAGCGTAGCATCACCAGCTGCATGCAGGCCAGGAACGGCGTGCCGCCAGAGGATCACGCCCAATGCCAGCCCAGGACTGCTGCCCAACAGGCAGGAGAAAACCCCGACGGCTTGCAGCCACAAAGTCGCCATCAGCCAATGACGAGTAGCGTTCGGGTTATGTCGACGCAAACTCACCAGCACCACGCCGATAGCGGTCGCCAGGCCGAAGCACGGCCAGAACAGATCAGCCATCCAACGCGTGGCTTGAGCAGCAACAATTGGTCTATTCGTCGACGCCGAGCCAGGCTCGTGCGATGGCTTGAACTATCGGTCAGGTATTTTGATCAATTCAGTAACAGATCATTGCGACTTTGGGCGAGCAATACGTAGGACTTCGGACTATTATCAGTGCGAAGTGGCTACAGAATTTTGGCCACTCGGCACTACCCTGAAGGGGGCACCATGAAAGAGAAAATCCAAAATTGGCTGCACGACTTGGGTGTCGCACTCGGTTTGATCGAACCGCCTCTGCAACCTGTGCCCATTCGCACTGACGACGAACAACGCCGACGCCAGCAGCGCCGCCGGTAATCGTGACGCAGCCGATGTTGTAGCAGCTGCCGAGCACCGCGAGGCTGCGTTCGGCAGCATGCAGGTTTACGACTGCTTCGCAGCCGTGCGCAGCCTCGCGGTGCTCGGCAGCTGCTACAGGGGAACGGGCGAGTTCATGAAGTGGCGAGCTCAACGCCGCCCGATCTCCATCAAAAACCGACGCAGGTCATTCGCCGTCCTGGCGGTCTTGAGCATCTGATCTTCCTCAGCCGTAAACGCCGTCAAACCCAGTTCATCTTCCAGATGGAAGATCAGCTCTTCGATATCTTCTTTATCCAATCCCAATTGCGCCAGGCTGGCGTTGTCGTCGAAGTCATCCTGACCCTCCATCAGGCGGCTAATGAAACGATGCACGACGGCACGAACGGCAGCTCTTTTCATTGGTCATTCTTCGAGGGCGTTATTGTTGTTGTCCCTGAGGCTGAGTACAGCAGGCTTCAGGCGTGCAAGCGCTGCCACTCGTCAATCATCGTGCGCAAATGCTCCCCGGAAAAACTCCCGAAATGCCCGCCATGCACCGTGCGGATAGGCAACTTGCGCAAACGCTGCAGGCTGCGGGCGTAGTCGTCGAGGTTGGAGTGGTAGGCGTCTTCGATCAGCGGCCCGTCGTAGATGATGTCGCCGCTGAACAGGGTCTCGGTCGCCGGTTCGTACAGGCTGATGCCGCCCGGTGAATGCCCCGGCGTGTGCAGCACTTGTAGCGTGCGGTTACCCAAATCCAGCACGTCGCCTTCTTCGATCAACCCGGTGGCTGGGGCCGCTTTGACCCGGTACTCGGCGTAGCACAACGGGCAGTCGGGATGCGCTTCGAACATCTCGTCGCCGACAAACGCCGTGCTCAGTGTGTTCTCGCCGTCCGGTGACGCGAGGATTTGCGCTTCGGCCGGATGTACCAGGCGTTCGGGGAATTCGTGATGGCCGGCGATGTGGTCGAAATGGCAATGACTGGCCACGGCGACCAGCGGCCGTTCGGTGATCCACGGCAGTTGCTCGCGCAGGCTCACTAGCCCGGAACCGCTGTCGAGCAGCAAGTCCTTGTCGCGACCCTGGATGTGCCAGAGGTTGCAGCGATAGAAGGGGCGGATGTAAGGCTCGTGAATCAATCGGATGCCGTCACTGAGCTGTTTCACCTCGAACCACTGATCGCGAGAAACAATCTTCATCAAAGGTTTTCTCCAGACGAAAAAAACGGGTGTGGCAACCGACGCCACACCCGTCGAAGAAAGCATCAAGTCGTTATGTTCAGCTTAGGCGGCGCTGGTCACCATTGCAGGACGACGGGACAGCAAGCTGACCACGACGAAACTCACCAGACCCACGCCGAGGCTGTAGTAGATCGGGGTGTTGGCGTCCATTCCGTCCTTGAACATGAACACCAGCGCCGTGGCAAAGCCCATGCCCATGCTGGCGATGGCGCCGGCGGTGGTTGCGCGTTTCCAGAAGATTGCACCGATCAGCGGGATCAGCATGCCGCCCACCAACAGGTTGTAAGCCAGGGTCAGTGCGCTGATCACGTCGTTGACTACCAGTGCGATCCCAAGTACCACGATGCCGGTCAGCAGGGTGAACAGGCGGTTGATGCCCAGGCTCGACTGTTTACCGCCGCGCAGTTTCGGCAGCAAGTCTTCGGTCAGGGTGGTGGACGCGGCGAGCAAGCCGGCGCTGGCGGTGGACATCATGGCGGCCAGGGCAGCAGCGATCACCAGACCACGGATACCATCCGGCAGGGACAGTTTGACGATGGCGGCGAAGGCGTTATTGACGTTGTCCAGGTCCGGGATCAGTACATGAGCGGCCATGCCGATCAGGGCACAGGCGAGGCCGTAGAAGATGCAGTAGATACCCGCGAAAGTACCGGCGTACTGAGCGACTTTGGCGGTCCGGACGGTGAACACACGCTGCCAGATGTCCTGGCCAATCAGGATCCCGAAGAAGTAGATCATGAAGTAGGTGATGATGGTGTCCCAGCCGATGGTGCTGAAGTTGAAGGCTGCTGCCGGCAGTTTCAACACCAACTCATCCCAACCGCCGACGCGGTACAGGCAGATCGGCAACAGGATGAACATCAGGCCGACGGTCTTGATCACGAATTGGACGATGTCAGTCAGGGTCAGGGACCACATGCCACCGATGGCCGAGTAGACCACTACCACGCCACCGCCGAGCAGTACCGAGATCCAGAACGGCAGGCCGAACAACACTTCCAGAACGGTGCCGATCGCCAGGATAGAAGTCACGCCGATCATCAGCGCGTACGCCAGCATGATCGCCGCGCTCGCGGAGCGGGCCATCGGGTTGTAGCGTTTTTCCAGGACCTGGGTGACGGTGTAGATTTTCAGCTTCAGCAGCGGTTTGGCGAGGAACAGGTTCAGCGCCACGATCCCGCAACCCAGTGCCGCGCAGAGCCAGAAACCGGAAATGCCATGGACGTAGCCCAGACGCACGGTGCCGACAGTGGACGCTCCACCCAGAACGGTAGCGGCCATGGTGCCCATGTACAGGGTAGGGCCGAGGTTACGCCCGGCGACCAAGTAGTCTTCGTTGGTCTTGGCCTTGCGCATGCCGAAGTAGCCGAGTACCAGCATCGCGGCGGCGTAAATGAGAACGACGAATAAATCCAATGCCATGATGGCGTGTCTCCGATTGTCTTTTTTATGGTGAAACGAAAATCAAACTTTGTAGGAGCAAGGCTTGCCCGCGAAGGAGACGCCGCGGTCCATCAGGCCGACCGCGTTATCGTTCTTCGCGGGCAAGCCTCGCTCCTACACTACCGCCGGTTTAGCGAGCGAATCCGTGCCCTTGCTGCGTGGATCGTTTGGTCCGAACACCGCTGCCGATTCCGGGAACAGGTTCAGTAGCGCCAGGTACACCAGCGAGGCCAGGCCCAGTGTGACCGGCAGGCTGATGTCGATGCCGCCAGCCAGATTGCCCAACGGACCCACAAACTGCCCCGGCAGGTTCACAAAGCACAAACCCACCAGTGCACTCGGGATCCAGGCACCCAGGCCACGCCAGTTCCAGCCATGCGTGAACCAGTAACGACCCCCTTTCTCGCCACGGGTGAACACTTGCAGGTCATCCGGGCAGTAGAAGCCGCGACGCACCAGCAGGCCGATGATCATGATCACCATCCACGGGGTGGTGCAGGTGATGATCAGCACGGCGAAGGTCGACACGCTCTGCACCAGGTTCGCGGCAAAGCGCCCGATGAAGATGAAGGCAATCGACATCACGCCGATCAATAACGTTGCCTTGACCCGCGACAGCACACGAGGGAACACGCTGGACATGTCCAGCCCGGTGCCATAGAGCGAGGTGGTGCCGGTGGACATGCCGCCGATCACTGCGATCAGGCACACCGGCAGGAAGAACCAGCTCGGCGAGACGGCCAGCAGACCCCCCACGTAGTTGTTGGCTGCGATGTAGTCCGGTGCCTTGATCGCCACGATGGTCGCGGTGGCGAGACCGAACAGGAACGGGATCAAGGTGGCGACTTGCGCGGCGATCACGGCGAACATGATCCGGCCTTTAGGGGTTTCGCGCGGGATGTACCGCGACCAGTCACCGAGGAACGCACCGAAGGAAATCGGGTTGCTCATGGCCACCAGCGCGGCGCCGATGAAGGCTGCCCAGAAGCCGGCCTGACCCATGGCGACGGTGCCGGCGAACTGGCTATCGAAGGTCGGGGCGAAGGCGAAGATGCCCAGCAGGAACAGGGCGCTGGCCGCCCACACCGCGATGCGGTTGACCCACAGCATGAAGCGAAAGCCATAGATGCACACGGTCAGTACCAGGATCGCGAACAGACCGTAGGCCAGGCCCAGGGTCAGGTCGGTTTCCGGAAGACCGATCAGGCGTTTGGCACCACCGATCAGCGCATCACCCGAACTCCACACCGAGAGCGAGAAGAAGGCGATGGCGGTCAACAGCGACAAAAACGATCCGACGATCCGCCCGTGCACGCCAAAGTGCGCACCGGAAGACACAGCGTTGTTGGTGCCATTGATCGGGCCGAACAGGCCCATCGGCGCGAGGATCAGCGCACCGAGTAACACGCCCAGCACGATCGCCCAGACACCGGCCTGGAACGACAGGCCGAACAGCACCGGGAAACTGCCGAGCACGGCGGTAGCAAAAGTGTTGGCGCCGCCGAAGATCAAGCGAAACAGGTCGCTGGGTCGGGCGTCGCGCTCATGATCCGGGATCTGTTCGACCCCGTTTGTTTCGATGCTGCTAAGGCTTTTTTCTTTGTTGTTGTTATTCATGATCAGCTCCGATCATAAAGGCGCGCTCATCGATTGTGAGCGTCACCTGTTTGGCTAAGGGGGTGGCAGCCCTTCCGGCATCGCGGACAAATGTTCGTGGCAGGCCAGCCATAGGCCTTGTTGTTCTTGGCCAGACGCTTGTTTCTTGAAAACAATCGTCTCGCGCTCCTGGCTGAAGTGTTGCTCCCCTTGCATGCGCAGCTCGGTGGCCACGTCATGGATGAAAATCGCCACGTCACCCTGCAGGCTGACGAAAGCGTTGCTTGAAGTGCACGCAAGCACCTCGAAGCCATCCTCGGAGCGCCAGGTGTCCCACAAGACCTGATAGGCATCGCGCGACAGCAGGGGCTGCTCGAGGGTGTAGAACACGAAGCTGGCGTCGGCGCTGAACGCGCCGAAGTAAGCTTCGCGATCGTTACCGGCAAAGGCTGACACCAGATCGGCGGCAGCTTTCAATACCTGATCACGTTCGTTCATGACCGATCCTCAGCGGTGGGCCACGCCAGGCAGTACGCAGAGCATTTCGTACAGCAAGTTGGCGGCCAGCAGCGAGGTGTTGCCGGTGGTGTCGTAAGCGGGCGAGACTTCTACCAGATCGCAACCAATCAGGTCGAGGCCTTGGCAGCCGCGAATGATCTCAATCGCCTGAATGGTCGTCAGACCACCGATTTCCGGGGTGCCGGTGCCTGGCGCCCACGCGGGGTCGATGCCGTCGATGTCGAAACTCAGGTACACCGGACCGCCGCCGACTTTCTCGCGAACTTCGGCCATCAGCGGTGCCAGGGATTTGTGCCAGCACTCTTCAGCCTGAACCACGCGAAAGCCCTGTTTACGGCTCCAGTTGAAGTCTTCGGAGGTGTAACCCTGGGCGCGCAGACCGATTTGCACCACGCGATCGCAGTCGATCAGGCCTTCTTCGGCAGCGCGACGGAAGGTGGTGCCGTGGGCGATTTTCTCGCCGAACATGTGATCGTTCACATCGGCGTGAGCATCGATGTGCACCAGACCGACCTTGCCGTGCTTCTTATGAATTGCACGCAGGATTGGCAGGGTGATGGTGTGGTCGCCGCCCAGGGTCAGGGGGATCACGTTGTGTTCGAGGATGGCGTCGTAGGACTCTTCGATGATCCGTACGGCGTCCAGCAGGTTGAACGTGTTGATCGCCACGTCACCGATGTCAGCGACCGACAGCGAGTCAAACGGTGCAGCGCCGGTGGCCATGTTGTACGGGCGGATCATGACCGATTCAGCGCGGATTTCGCGAGGTCCGAAACGGGTGCCAGGGCGCAGAGACGTGCCGATGTCCAGCGGGACGCCAACGAAGGCAGCATCCAGACCGGCAGCGGTTGGCAAATGGGGGAGTCGCATCATGGTGGCGATGCCGCCGAAGCGCGGCATTTCATTGCCGCCCAGTGGTTGGTGAAGAATCTTGTCCACGGGTTCAGGCCTCATCTTTTTTATATTAAGAGCTGTATTAGGGGCCGATTCTGCGAAATGTAGTGGGCGGGAAGAATCGCTACGGGCAAATACTTAGTTCAGATTTTTCTAAACTAATGCCAATGACGGCGATAGACTCGCAATGCTTCATGTAGCAGCTGCCGAGCTTGCGAGGCTGCGTTCGGCTGCGCAGCAGTCGTGAAATCAGGCGACGCGGTGATTCAGGTAGTCCTCGCGCTCAGGTTTTACGACTGCTGCGCAGCCGAACGCAGCCTCGCAGGCTCGGCAGCTGCTACAGGACCTCATCGTCTACCTGTACTTGCTGGAGCCCCTCCATGGCCAACGCGTTACCCGACCTGAAACTTTTGCGCATCTTCGTCAGCGTGGTTCGCCATCAGGGGTTTGCCAGCGCCCAACAAGAGCTCAACCTCTCGACCTCGGCCATCAGCACCTACATGAGCCAGCTCGAAGCCGCCCTCGGCCTAGTCCTCTGCCATCGCGGCCGCGGTGGTTTCAGCCTGACCAGCAAGGGCGAACTGTTCCATCAGGAAACCCTGCGCCTGCTCGGCGAACTCGAAGGTTTCGAACAATACGCCGCCGCCCTCAAAGGGGAACTGCGCGGCACCCTGAATCTGGGGGTGATCGACTCCACCGTCAGCGACAAGGCCTTGCCCTTCGCCGAAGCCATCGGCGCCTACAGTCAGGAACACCCGGCCGTGCATTTGCACCTGTCGGTCATGAGCCCTTACGAACTGCAACTCGGCGTGCAGGACAACCGCCTCGACCTGGCCATCGGTGCGTTCTCCACGCGCATGAGCGGTCTGGTGTACATGCCGCTCTACCGCGAACAACACTGGTTGTATTGCAGCAGTCGTCATCCGCTGTTCACCGAGCGGCGCATTCCCGAGCAGGTCATTACCCAGCAGCGCATGGTCGGCCGCGGTTACTGGAGCCAGGCCGAACTGGCCCGTCACGGCTTCAAGCACAGCGCAGCGACCGTGGAAAGTATGGAAGCCCAGCTGATTCTGGTGCTGTCCGGTGCCTACATTGGCTACCTGCCGGAGCACTACGCCCAGGCGTGGGCGGACAAGGGCGATTTGCGGGTGCTGCTGCCGGCGACCTTCGGTTATCAGGCGCCGTTCTCGATGATCGTGCGCCGTGGCCGCAGCCGCGAGCCGCTGATCCAGACTTTCCGCGACCTGCTTAAAGCGCAACTGAATCAGGCCGTTTAAAGGAAAAACAAGTGATGTCCAGAATCCAGTGTCCACGCTGCCTGCGTCCGCAAACCCATTGCCTGTGCCCACTGATTCCGAGCCTTGACAGCCGCACTCGGGTGTTGCTGTTGCAGCATCCCAGTGAAGTGAACCATGCGCTGAACACCGCGCGGTTGGCGGCGTTGGGGTTGAGGAATGCCGAATTGATTGTGGGCGAGGTGTTCGAGGATTTGCCGGCATTGTTGAACCGGCCGGGCTACCAGGCGCGACTGCTGTTTCCTGCCGATAATGCGCAGCCGTTGCAGACTTACGCCGCCAATGATCAACCGTTTTTGCTGGTCGTTCCGGATGGCACCTGGCGCAAAGCGCGCAAGCTGCTGCACCTCAATCCGTTGTTGGCGGCGTTGCCGAGGGTGACGTTGGCGGAGGGCGGGGTGTCGAGGTATCGATTGCGCAAAGCACCGGGGCCGGGTGCGTTGTCGACGGTGGAAGCGATTGTTCAGGCGTTGCAGACACTTGAAGCACCGGCCATTTTCGAACCGTTGCTACGGCCATTTGAAGCCTTGATTGAAGGGCAGATCGCGGCGATGGGAGAGGAGACCTACCAGAAGAATCACGGACAATGATCGTTCCCACGCGTGGGAACGATCAGAGGCTAACGCTCGCGCATCGCTTCGGTCCGGGCTTTGAGCACCGGTTTAAGCAAGTAATCCAACACACTTTTCTCCCCAGTAATAATGTCCACCGTCGCCACCATCCCCGGAATAATCAGCAACGGTTTTGCATCCCCGCCCAAATGGTTTTTATCCGTCCGTACCTGAATCAGATAAAAGCTGTTGCCCTTGTCATCCGTAATCGTGTCCGCTCCAATCAACTCCAGCTTCGCACTCATCCCCCCATAAATCGTGTAGTCGTAGGCACTGAACTTGACCATCGCTTTCTGCCCCGGATGCAGGAACGCGACGTCCTGTGGCCGGACCTTGGCTTCGATCAGCAAGTTGTCTTCAAGCGGCACGATTTCCACCATGTCGCTGCCCGGTTGAACCACGCCGCCGATGGTGTTGACCTTCAGCACTTTGATAATCCCGTGAACCGGCGACACCACGGTGGTGCGGGTCACTCGGTCATCGATAGCAATGCTCGATGCCGTGATTTTCGACAGGTCGGTGCGTTTTTCATTCAGCTCTTTCGCGGCATCGGAGCGGAAGGATTGTTCCGACTCATCAATCTTGCTTTTGATCTCATTGATCGCCGATTCCGCACGGGGAATCGCCAGCGTCGTAGCGTTCAATGAGCCGCGAATCTCCACGGCACTACGTTTGAGTCGCAAAATCTCCACCGGTGAAACCGCCCCGGAGCCGACCAACGGCGCGGACATGTTCATCTCTTGTTGCAGCAACGCCAGGCTTGAACTGTATTGGCCCTGTTTGGAACGGAACTCCGCCAGTTCCTGGGTTTTTTGCCGAAGTTGTTCACTCAGCGTGCGCTGTTCGCTCGCCAATCGACGCTGGCGTTGTTCGTGCAGCGAGCGTTCGTCCTCGGCCACTTGCGGCGCCTTGGCGATCACTTCGGGGGACAGCTTGAACGGCCGGCCTTCAGCCTCGGCCGACAGCCGTTCGACTTGTGCGGTCAGCGCATAACGATCCGCCTCGCTTTCACCCTTATTCGACAGAAATCGAGTGTCATCGAGGCGCAGCAAGGTGTCGCCCTTGTTCACCATTTGCCCTTCGCGAACGAAGATCTCAGTGACGATGCCGCCCTCCAGGTTCTGGATCACTTGGACTTTGCTCGACGGAATCGCCTTGCCCTCGCCCATGGTCACCTCCTGCAGCACCGCAAACTTGGCCCAGACCACCGCCGTGATAATCAGCGCTGCCGCCAGCCACACGGTGATCCGCGACCAGCGTGGTGAATCCTGCAACGAGGCACCGGCGGTTTCCGGCATGAATTCGCTTTCGGCGCTTTTGCTGAAGCTGCCGAAGTAGCCGCGCGGCTTCGAATTAGAGCGCGACGTGTCGGATGATGAACGGGCCATGGGTAGCTCCTAGACAGCCGCAGAGCCGACACGGCCCTTGCGCAGTGCATCGATGACCACTTCTTTCGGACCGTCGGCGACGATCCGCCCGTTGTCCAGCACCACCAGCCGATCCACCAGGCTGAGCATCGAAGTGCGGTGGGTCACCAGCAGCAGGGTTTTGCCCTGCACCCAGCCGTGGAGTTTTTGTCGCAGAACGTCTTCGCTGCTGTTGTCCATGGCGCTGGTGGGTTCGTCGAGCAACATGATCGGCGGATCCAGCAATAGCGCGCGGGCCAGCAAGACCGCCTGACGTTGCCCGCCGGACAGTAGTTGTCCGCGTTCACCCACTGGCCGGTCGAAGCCTTGCGGATGCTGACGAGCCAGCTCGGTGACGCCGGTCAGTTCGGCGACTTCAAGCATCCGTGAGTCGCTGATGTAGCGGGCGCCGAGGGTCAGGTTGTCGCGCAGGCTGCCGGCGAGCAGCGGCAAGTCGTGAGCGACGTAACCGATTTGCTGGCGCAGGTCGGCGACGTCCAGTTGCCGCAAGTCCAGGCCATCGAGCAGCAACTGGCCTTCTTCCGGTGCGTAGAAACCCATCACCAGCCGCGCCAACGTACTTTTGCCCGAGCCGCTGCGGCCGATGATGCCGATCCGCTCGCCGGGTTTCACGCTGAAGCTGATGTTGGCCAGGGCCGGAGCGTTCTGGCCGTTGTAGTGGAACGTCACGCTGCTGACGTCCAGCGCACCTTGCAATTGTGTGCGCTCCAGCGGCCGTTGTTTGGCGTCGCGCTCCTGCGGCAAGGACATCAGCGCATCGGTGCTTTTCATGGTCAGTTGCGCTTGCTGATAGCGAGTGATCAAACCGGCAATCTGCCCCAGCGGCGCGAGCACCCGGCTGCCGAGCATGTAGGTTGCCACCAGCGCGCCGACACTGAGGTTACCGGCGATGATGCTGTAGACCCCGGCGACGATGGTCGCCATGCCGGAGAATTGCTGGACGAACAACGTGCCGTTGGTGGCCAGCGCCGAGAGGTTGCGCGCATGGCTGTCGAGGCGGGTGAGGGCGCCGTGGGTGCTTTCCCATGTGTGCTGGCGTTCGCTTTCGGCGCTGCAGGCCTTGAGGGTTTCCAGGCCGCCGAGGGTTTCAATCAGCAGCGCTTGGCGTTCGGCACCCAGGGTCAGGCTTTTCTGCACGGTATCGCGCAGACGCACCTGAATCACCATCGCGAAGAGGATCGTGATCGGAAACGCCAGCAGCGGAATCACCACCAGCCAGCCGCCGAGCAGGCCGATCACCACCAGCATCAGCACGGCAAAGGGCAGGTCGATCAGGCTGGTCAGCGTCACCGCGGTGAGGAATTCCCGCAGGCCCTGGAAGTCGTGAATGCTTTGGGCAAAACCACCGATGGTCGCCGGCCGGGCTTTCATCGCCATGCCGGTGATGCGCTCAAACAACGTCGCGGAAAGGATCACATCGGTTTTCTTCCCGGCGGAGTCCAGCAAGTGCGCGCGAACCACCCGCAGCGCCAGTTCGAAACCGGTGCCGATCAGCAAGCCGATGGACAGCACCCACAAGGTCGACGTGGCCTGGTTCGGCACCACCCGGTCGTAGGTCTGCATCACGAACAGCGGCACCATCAACCCCAGCAGGTTGATCAAAAAACTCGCCAGAATCGCATCACTGTACAGCCACTTCGACAGCTTCAAGGTGTCACGAAACCACGCCTCAACCCGCGGCACCAGCGGTGAGCGCAAGTCTTCAAGTTCATGCCGTGGCCGCGCGAACAAGGCCTGGCCGCTGTAATTCTCGGCCAACTCGTCCGTGCTGACCCATTGTTCACCGCCGTCGGCTTCGCTTGGCAGAATCAGCAACTGACCGTCGTCACCAAAGCGTCGTAGAACGGCAGTACGGCCGTTGTTGAGGATCAGCATCACAGGCAGGTTGAGGGCGGAAATATCCGCCAGTGCACGGCGCAGCAATCGCGCCTGCAAACTGGCCCGGGCCGCTGCGCGAGGCAGCAGGTCCAGGCTCAAGCGTTGCTTGTTCAGGGGGAGTCCAGCACTCAGGCTGGCGCGACTGACCGTCGCGCCGTGGAGTTTGCAGAGGATCAACAGACCGTCCAGAAGCGGGTCATCGAAACTCAGGCGCGGATCGACACCGATGTTGCCGGGTTCCATGCTGGTCACATTGATCTCTCCACAGGCCTACTTCAGTTCAGGCAAACGGGCTTCGTTTTTTACTTCCGTGGAGGCGATCGCATCGGCGGGCAACACCACCCGTTGTTTGCTCAGCAATTGACCCATGTTCGCCAGCACGCGGTACATCGAGAACTCCTCGGTGTAGCGCACTTCGGTGTAACGGCGGTTGGCGTTGTAGAGCTCGTTTTCACTGTCCAGCAGGTCGAGCAGGGTGCGTTGACCGAGGCCGAACTGGTCCTGATACGCCACGCGCACGCGTCCGCTGGTATCCGCGTATTCGCGGGCGGTCGGGGTTTGTTTCTTGGCATTGACCATGGCGTTCCAGGCCAGGTGAATGTTCTCGTTGAGTTGGCGCAGGGCATTGTTGCGGATGTCCATCGCCTGGTTGATCTGGTGCGCATTGGAGGCCAGGCGAGCCTTGTCACTGCCACCGCGGAACAGGTTGTAGTTCATCACTACGCCGACCCGCCATTCGTTGTCGTGTCCTTCATCGCCCTGCACGTTGTTGTTTGCACCCACGGCGGCTTCGGCGTCGAAACGTGGGTAGAACGGCGACTTGGCCACTTCGTACTGGCTCTCGGCCGATTGCACGTCGGCCTGGGCAGATTTCAGGTACGGGTTGTTTTCCACCATGCTTTGCTGGGCTTCCTGCAGGGTGGCGGGCAGCTCGCCTCGGGTCGAGGGCGGTGCTTCGATTTCATCGGGCATGCGCCCCACGACGGCGTAGAAGTTCGACTCGGCATCCGCGAGATCGACTTCAGCGGTATCGAGGTTGTTTTGCGCCAGTGCCCGACGAGCGACGGACTGGTCGGAGTCGGCGTTGCTGCCGATACCGCGCTGGGTGCGCAGACCGATTTGATCGTTGACCCGCAAGTGAGCCTGCAGGTTGTTCGTGGCCAGGGTTACCAGTTCGCGGCGCTTGAGCACTTCGAGGTAGACCTCGATGGTGCGCAGGGCCAGATCCTGTGCGGTGCCCTGAGCGTAATAGGCCCGGGAATTGACCACACCTTTGGTGCGCTGGACTTCATTGGCGGTGTTGAAACCATCGAAAAGCATCTGCCGCAGGCGCAATTCCGATTGGGTGTAAGTCAGGATTTCGGTGTGGTGATTGCCAAATGCCCGGGTGCTGGTGTTATCGCTGTACCCGCGCCCGTAGGCGGCATTCAGATCAACCGATGGATAAAAGCCCCCTTTGGCGACTTTAACTTGCTCATCGGCCGAGAGGCGGCTGTCCACACGCGACGCCAACTCCGGGTGGGTCGCGATGGTGCTCTGGATCGCCTCGGTCAATGACATGGCTTGGGCCTGAGAAGTGCAGGCCATCGCCAGCAGAATTGCGCTGCTTAGGGGGGTTAATACGCGCATGGGTGCCTCTCCCTGAATCCTAATGGTGCTTATCATACGCCAAATATTTGACGACATTTATAGTGAAAACCGTTTCACTCTTGTAACAACAGAGCTAAGAACATTTTAGAGAGAACCTAAGAAGTATTTCTCATAAGTCTTATGCCAAAAAAAACTTATACGCCCTGCTAAATCCAGCACATTGTTCACTCCGAAAGCCCCTGATTTAGGAGCGTTAGGGACCTCCGCAGGGCTTGAGGAAAGTTTCAATTCACCTATCGACATAGGGCGAGGAAGTGCTGGAGGGGAGGGAAGCGGACGGCCTGGGGGGTGACGGTTTTTTGTCACTCTAGTGGATCAAGATCGTTACGCATCGCTCGAAGGGCAAGTTGTTGCGCAAGTGGATCCCGATGCCATTGATTGCATAGGGTTTTATCCCGCAGCAGACACGTCGCCCGCGAGCGGCAGGCTTGGCGAGAACGGCGCCAGGGCAGCGGCTTACTTCAGGTAACCACTGCCATCAGTCGATTCCGCCAGGTAACCCGTTGGAGCCATGAGCACGTTCTTCGCAAAAACAGGATGCCAACAGCGGTTGGCAGCGGAGGAAGTGCACATGGCTACGCTCATCGGTATCGTCAGTAAGGTTATTGGTCAGGTGTTCGCGGTCGCGAGCGATGGCACCCGACGCGCGCTGGTCGAGGGGGATCGATTGTTCGCCGGCGATCAGCTAGTCACCGGGGCCGAAGGCGCGGTGGCGGTGCATCTGCAAAATGGCCAGGAACTGACCCTCGGGCGTGACAGCGGCCTGCAAATGACTTCCCAGTTACTTGCCCATCAGGCGCCCCATGTGGACACCGCTGAAGCGGTGACGCCAACTCAAGCGCAACTGACCGATGTCGAACAACTGCAAAAAGCGATCGCTGCCGGCGACGACCCAACCCAGACCGCTGAAGCCACGGCGGCCGGACCGGGTTCGACTGGTACACCCGGTGGTGCACTGGGCGGCGGCCACACGTTCGTCATGCTTGAAGAGGTGGGGGGGCGGGTCGATCCGACCATTGGTTTTCCTACCGCAGGCTTCAACGGCATACCCGAGTTTCCCCTGGAACGCCTGGCCGGTGACCCGGACAACGGCGACAACGGTGCAGGTGGTGCAGGCGGTGCAGGTGGTGCAGGTGGTTCGGGTGGTTCGGGTGGTTCAGGCGGGACAGGCGTTGTTCCTGTGGCACCGGTTGTTCCTGATGTGCCGAACAATCCGGTCACCCTCACCGGCCTGTCGGTGGCAGGGGGTGAACTGACCCTCAATGAGGCCAACCTGGCCGACGGTTCGGCCAGCAACCCTGAGGCACTGACCAAGACCGGCACGTTCAGCGTGTCTGCTCCTGACGGGCTGACCAGCCTGAGCATCGGTGGGATCAACGTGATCAGCGGTGGCGTTGCCGCAGGTTTCCCGCAGTCGATCACCACCCCATTGGGCAACACCCTGACCGTCACCGGCTACAACCCGGCCAAGGGGGTTGTGAGTTACAGCTACACCCTCAACGACAATGAAACCCATCCAGCCGGTGACGGCGCCAACAGCATCACCGAGAATTTCGACGTCGTCGCCACCGATACGGACGGCAGTACGGCGACCGGGCAAATCAACGTCAACATCGTCGATGACCTGCCGACCGCCCATGCCGACGCGACCTCGGTCGCCG
>NZ_JASBRE010000025.1:0-53385 GCF_029960815.1 Pseudomonas sp. AL03 | reverse complement strand
ACGGCCCCGGTGCGACCGACGTGTTCACCTACACCTTGCGCGATGCCGACGGTGACGAAAGCACCACCACCATCACCATCGACGTGAACAACAGTTGCATCAGAGCGGTCAGCGACAGTGACGTGACGGTCTACGAAAAAGCCCTCGATCTGAACAAAGACGGCCAGGATCTGGCGGCCGGGACCGTCACCGGCAGCCAGCCGGGGAATACCGGCGAAACCGCCAGCGGCACCTTGGTCGGCGCCGTCACCGGTGCCACCGGTGCGATCACCTACACGCTGGTCGGCAGCGCCACGGGCACCTACGGGCAAATCCTGCTCAACCCCAACGGCACCTACACCTACACGCTGACGTCGGCGCCAAGCACCACGCCGCACGCGAACGATGGTGCGAACACCCTCAGCGAAAGCTTCACTTACAAAGCCACCGATGCCCTGGGCAACAGCACCACCAGCACGATCGTGGTCAACATCGTCGATGACCTGCCGACCGCCCATGCCGACGCGACCTCGGTCGCCGAAGGCGGCATCGTCAGCGGCAACGTGCTGTGGAACGACGTCGGCGGTGCCGATGGTCCCGCCGTCGGTGGCGCAGTGGTCGGCGTGCGTGCCGGCTCAGACACCTCGACCCCGGTCAACGGCGGCCTGAACAGCCAGATCAATGGCACCTACGGTTACCTGACGCTGGACGCCAACGGCAACGCTGAATACCACAGCAACCCCAACGCCGTGAACGGCCCCGGTGCGACCGACGTGTTCACCTACACCTTGCGCGATGCCGACGGTGATGAAAGCACCACCACCATCACCATCGACGTGAACAACAGCTGCATCAGAGCGGTCAGCGACAGTGACGGCGACCTGGCCAGCTCGACGTTGACGGTCATTTCGAATGCGCCACCGGTGGCGGTCGATGACCACGTCATCACCAACGTGCTGTCGGGCAGTGTCGTGGTGCCGGGCGAGTTGTTGCTGGCCAATGACACCGATCCCAATGGCGATCCTCTGACCGCTTCGCCGACCACCGTCAACACCGGTTGGATCTCAAAAGGTGCGGACTTCACCGGCACCGGGGCGATCAACTTCAGCGGCATCAGCAGCAACAACGCGGCGAACCAGGCATTGGCGAATGTGCGGAGCGCCTTTGCAGGCAACACCGCAACCATGACCGCATTGCTGGTGGTCAGCGGTTATCTGGGCGCCGTCACCACTGCCAATGCCAACGATGAGGACCGCATCACCGTCAACCTCAAACAGGGCGAAACGCTTAACCTGGATCACAACCTCGCGGCAGGTCACATCGCGATGGAGTACTCCGTCAACGGCGGGGCTTTCATTGCCATCGCCGACGGCCAGACCATCACCGCCGCGGCGGACGGCACGTACCAGATCCACATTACTAACATCGACAACGATGGTCCGGGCAACAGCGGGAAGGGGGCGGAAAAATACCAGCTGACCATGACCGTCAACTACGCCGGGGCCCACGATGTCACCCCGGACTACCACGGCACCTACAACGCCAACGACAGCCATGGCGGCAGCGATAGCGCCGCCGTGACCATCACCTATCAGGACGGCCACACCCTCACCGGGACGGCGGGCGATGATGTACTGGTGGCGGGCACCGGTAACAACGTGATCAATGCCGGCGACGGCAACGACGTGCTCACCGCAGGTTCCGGCACTAACGAGTTGCACGGTGGCGCCGGGAAGGACTTGCTGTTCAGCGGCGCGGGCAACGACCTGCTCGACGGCGGTACCGGCGTCGACACGGCGAGCTACGCCCACGCCACCGCAGGGGTTACGGTCAACCTCGGTGTGCTCGGTGCGCAAAACACCCTTGGCGCCGGCACTGACACCTTGGTAGCCATCGAAAACTTGACCGGCTCGAACTTCAACGACACCCTCACCGGCGACAACCACAACAGCATCATCAACGGCGGCTTGGGTAACGACATGCTCAACGGCGGGGGCGGCGATGACTTCCTGATTGGCGGTCTGGGCCTCAACACCCTCACCGGCGGCAGCGGCGCCGACACCTTCCAGTGGCTCAAAGGCAACAGCGGGCACGACGTGGTCACCGACTTCACGCCGGGCACCGACAAACTCGACCTGTCGCAACTGCTGCAAGGGGAAAACGGCACCACGGCGTCGCTGGATGACTACCTGCACTTCAAAGTCACCGGCAGCGGCGCCTCATTGGTCACCAGCATCGACGTTAGCGCCATGGCCGGTTCCGCGCCGATCCAGACCATCGACCTGGCGGGCGTCAACCTGGCCAGCCACTACGGCGTAACGCCGGGGGCGGGTGGGGTAATTGCCGGTGGTCACGATACGGCGACCATCATCAACGGGATGCTCAATGATCATTCGTTGAAAGTGGACACAGTGTGAGCTGAAGGCTGAAACGACAAAACCCACCATTCCTGTGGAAAGGAATGGCGGGTTTTTTGTTGTTTGGGCATCGCTATTGCAATCAGGCTCGCCCACAGTTAACCGCATTCACCTGTGGGAGATTCTATGGTTGAGGGGAAGTCCTCAACTGACTTTCGGTTGATGTTCGCTTTGCCCCTGTAGCAGGGCGAATACGACCCGAGCAAGCTTTCGAGCCACGCCCCCATATGTGGGGCGCTTTCGGTGGACTAATGGTTTTCTTATCTACGGGATTGGCGGAGATTATCAAGCAGATTTAGCTTTAATCCCCATGCAGTAGTACAAATCGCTGGGGTTACGATCTTCGTACCATGAAAGCGCCGGGTGGTAGAGAGTCACGATGGTCCGGCACCTCCCACCCACGGGGGATGTTGCCCGATATTTTGCCTCAGGTCTCGCGACAGTGAACACGATGCCGAGTCGGATTGCTTGTTCCTCTGCGGTGTTCCTTTCCGCCATTCGGCCCCCTGCAGATGCCAGTTGGGAGATCGCGCTCGCGTAGTTAACGTTGCTCGGGATGGTTAAAATGTCGAATACGTTTGTGCACTGTACTGGGTAAGCAACTTCCGCTCCCCTGCTGTCGCGGACCACTATGCTAGCCTGACCGTTACCCTGCGAAGTGACGATACCTTGAGTCGGCGTTACCGAGGCGACTCTCGGGTTCGATGACCTGTATGTATATGGGGGGTACCCACCTGTAGCTGTCCGCGACAATTGTGTGCCAGGTAGGGTTTGGGCGTTTCTCGTAAAATATGCTTGGGACGTCTGCGCAATGAATAAATTAATCCCGCTTATCACCATGGGCGTCTGAACGATAGCCAGTGGCGATAACCTGGTAAATGTCCTGGCCGCCGAGACCGGCTCGCTTCCATATCGGGCTTTGGCCATGAAACTGTGAGCGGCCACTGACAGCGCCGTTATCACAAGGGTCCAAGTACCCGTTTTGGCGTGGGCCGTTACAGTGCCCTTGGGCGTTGTGCCGTCAAAAATCGTGACCTGTTGACCCTTGCTGGCCGTACCGCTGAGCGTGACAGTGGTATCTACCGTGGTTCCGGCGTTCGGGATCTCCACGCTTTTGGAGTCTTTCACCGAGGTGATCACTGGCGCGACGAGTGCAACGACCGTCATGGTTCGGGCTGCTGATACCTGCCCGCTGCCATACAGTGCCTTGGCCGTGAAACTGTGAGCCGCCACTGACAGCGCCGTTAACGCAAGGGTCCAAACACCCGTTGTGGCGTGGGCCGTTACAGTGCCCTTGGGCGTTGTGCCGTCAAAAATCGTGACCTGTTGACCCTTGCTGGCAGTGCCGCTGAGCGTGACAGTGGTATCTACCGTGATTCCGGCGTTTGGGATCTCCACGCTTTTGGAGTCTTTCACCGACGTGATTTCGGGCTTGAGTTCCACCAGCGCCTTGACGGTGTGCTGGCGATCCGGAAACACCACGGCAGTGGCCTCGACGTTGCTTTTATCCAGCGATGCCTTGAACTTGATCTTCAGCGACGTGCCATGCCCGAGTTGCGTCAGGTAGCTGTTGGCCAGCGCGACCGGCCAGTATCCCTGTTTGATCCAATTGGCGTTGGTCTGGGCCGGCAGACCGTTCCACAACGCCAGGTTGTGCGCCGAGCCGTCCGGTTTCTTGCCTTCCAGGCTCAGCCAGCACGGTTGGTCGGCCTCGATCAACGTATAAAGCAATGCATGGATGGTCGCGTTTTTTGTACTCAGTGCTATCACGTCAATCACATTATCGGCACCGGCCTCAACGATCTTCGGCGGGATCAGCGCCGTCGCCGGCAGTGTCAGGATGTTCAGCGCCAGAGACAATGAGGTGGAAGAGTTCCCGCCACGTTCGATGACATAGCTGACCGTGACGCTTTTGCCCAAGCTGTAGGCCAGCACCGAGCGTGGCACGACAAACTCCAGCCCGGCGCTGACCAGCCGTTGCGGGCTGGTGAAGGAGGCCGCCGGCGTGCTGATCGCGCCTTGCCAGATCACGCTCACTTTGTCGGTGGGCAGCAGCGAACCTTGCGGCACAATTACGCGGATGTCCTGCAGGGTCGGGTTGAGGTTGTTGCCCGTCTGGCCCTTGACGGTCGGGGCCGGCAGGGTAAAACGGTCTAGGTGGATGTCCAGCCGTTTCTCCGTGGATTTGACCCGATTGCCCAATTGGTCGACGACGAAAAACTCGGCCACCGCGCTGGCGTTGTCCCCTGCCTTCTGAAACGTGTCCGTGAACAGTGTGTGCGTGATTGGCGCCGTGCCATCGGGGACATCGAACTTGACCTGCGCATCGCCCAGCAGAAACTCGATACGGTCGAATGGTCGCCGGTTGGCGTAGATGAACCCGAACTCCACCCCTAGCGCCGCCCGATCAGCGTTCACGCCGTCCTTGATCACATCGGGCGGGATCACCAGATCCAGGCCATCAGCAGGCCGCAGGTGGTACAGCACCTTTAGATCCCGAGAACTTCCAACGCTCCCGCCGACACGGGTGACCTTGTAATGCAGCCGATTGACACCCTGTGTCAGATACCCTTGCGGCACATACAGACGCACGCGCAGACCTTCATCCTCCTTGCTGACGGTCTTGCCCGTCACAGGGGTCGGATCGTCGTTGACATACAGATCTACGCGATCATCGACCGCCATTGTCCAGGACCGAAGCTGAAGCTCGGTCCATGGGTCGACCAGACACTCAAGGCCCTGAGCCTGGCCGTCGTAAAGGGATTTGGGAATGCCGCCGTGAGCGATATCGGGCGGTTTTACCGGAGAGACCCAGCCCGGGATGATCACTGGATACAGCACAAACAATTCAGTCAATACGGCGGACTGGATATTCATCATGTTCTCCTGGGAGGTGACAAGCCCTGTGTCCTCTAGGGACGCGGGTTCATCACACACCAGGTAGGGAAGACTGGCTACTGTCAGATCTGACAGGTAGCGACAGGTTTAAGACGAACGGTCATACCCCTCACATTGGCTCCGGCGGCCCGATCAACCGACCCATGACCCCAAACAATCCCAACTCCCTAATCACCTCCAACTCCCCTTTGGTCTCCACCATCTCCGCAATCAACGGCAAATCAATACTGTTGGTCGCCCGAAAAATCGCCTCGATGAACAGCTTTTTATCACTCTGCTCATCGATATGACGGATGTACGCACCGTCGATTTTCAAGTAAGCCAGCCCCAGTTGTGTCAGGTTGCCGATCTGGCTGAAGCTGCCGCCGAAATGCTGCAGACCGATGCGGTAACCGGTGTTGAGCAGGCTGTGGCTCAAGCGTTGCAGTTCTTCCTGAGGGGGCAGTTGGCGTTCGTCGATTTCCAGAATCAGCAGGGGCGCGAGTTCGGGCAGCGATTCGAGCATGTCGAGGATGTGTTGCAGCTGCGCGGGATCGCGCAGGGTGCTGCCGGACAGGCTTAATGCCAGGGGCCAACGATTGATGACGAGGTAGTCGAGGGTCGCTTCGAGCATCGCCAGGTCGAACCGTGCCGACCAGCCGAGGCGTTCGATCCACGGCAGGAAATGCCCGGCGGCTATCGCCTCGCCCTGTGGGTCGAGCAGGCGCGCGAGGACTTTGTGATGCAGCACTTGGCTGGTGTCGGCGCATTGCACGACGGGTTGGAAATACAACTGCATCTTGCCTTGGTTCAGGGCGTCGTCGATCCAGGTTTGCCAGCCGTTTTGGGACGGGTTCGGCGCGGTGTTGGAATAGGCCAAGTGGACCCACGGACGCTCGGGATGTCGCTGGGCTTGGGTCAACGCCTGATCCAGTCGCATCAGCACATCACTGGCCGGTTCACCGGGTTGGAAAGCAACGATCCCCAAGTGCGCCACCAGCATGCAATCGCTGGCACCGGTCAAGCGCAGGTTTTCCAGGGTGGCGCTGATTTCGCAAGCCAGGCGTGCCGCGTCCTCGGCGTCGAGGCCCGGTGTCAATAGGCTGAACTCGCTACCGCGATTACGTGCTGCCAGCCAGGTGCGACGCTCCGCAAGTTGGGTCAGACGCTTGAGCAGTTCACCGACGGTGCTGATCAAGGCGTCAGTGCGCTGACCGCCCAGACGCTGATTGAGACCGACCAGGTCGTTGATCCGCAGCATCAGCAAATGGCCGTCGCTGCTCTGCTCGGAGACCAGTAGTTGGTCGTCCAGTTGCTCATCCAGCAAGCGTCGATTGGCCAGGCCTGTCAGGCTGTCCTGATAGGATTCGGCCCGCAGTTTTTCACTGCGTGCGACCTCTTCGGCGAACAGCGCTTTGAGCTTCTCGACCATCTGGTTCATGGCCAGTACCACGCGTTTCAACTCCGGTGTGCGCGGCAGTTTTGGCAGGCTGAGGAACTCGCGTTTGCTGATGGCTTCGGCCTGTTTGACCATGGTGTCGAGTGGACGAAATTGCCGGCGCAGCAACCAGCCCCCAAACACGGCACTGAGCAGGCCGCACAGGAGTAACCAGATCAGGCTGCCGAGGGTGCTGTCCCAGAGTTTGGCCAGGGCGAACTGCGGGTTGCTCATCACTTCGACCCGTGCTGCCTGCACCCAGCCACGCATGACCAGCGCTTCGCCACCGGGTGGGTGCAGGTTGACCAAACTGACAAACCAGCTGGGAACGCCTTTGATTTCCGCCGATACGCTGCGCTCCACCAGCACCTGCTCATTCTCGATATTGATGACTCGGATGCTGCTGAAATAACCACTGTCGAAAATCGAGCTGACCATCAACTCGATCATCGCCGAGTCATCGATCTGCGCCGTCAACGACAAACCCAACGCTGTGGCGGCGTCCTGGGCGTGGGAGCGCAATTGGCCGAGCATCTGGTCGCGAGAGCTTTCCAGGCTGACAAAAAAACTTCCGCTGAAGGCCACCAGCAAGAATAGGCAAATGGCGAGAAACAACTGTTTGCGCAGTGACATAAAACGCTCCTTGCGATGGTGGCTAGCCGTCACCCACGGCGAACCCTTCGGCCTGCATCTTTTTCAATACGTCCTGCCAGCGCGACAGGTTTTTCGAGTCGCTGCTGCGTTTACCGCCATTGGCTCCCGGCAAGTAGAGGCCTTCGGCGTTGAAGGCGTACACCGGCAGCAGGTCTTTGCGTTGGGAGGCGGGGCGGATTTCGCCGATCAAGTTGTCCAGCACCAGCGGATCGGCCGTGGGGCTGTTGTAAAAAGTCAGCACCATGTGCGCCTTGTTCTGGGTCAGGGCTTTAACGTAGGTGATGCGCAGTTTCTCGCTGGGAATCCCGAGGTGGCGCAGGCTGAAGTATTTCGCCAGTGCGTAGTCCTCGCAGTCAGCAGCACCCTTGATCAGGGATTCGACGGGCGTGGCCCAGTAATCGGTCTGACGCCAGATGCGGGTGTCGTCCAGAAAGGTCAGTTGCTGATTGAAAAAACGATTGACCGCGTTCAGTTGCTCGCGCTCGGGGGCGTTGACTTCGCTTTGCAGCATCTGACTCCAGGCCTTGATCCGTCCCCGTTCCGGGCCGAGGGTGCCGTAGCGTTTTTCTGCGGTTTGCAGAATCTGCGCAAAATCCCAGTTGGCCCAGACACTGCCCAGCCCGGCCAATAGAAAAGTGATCAGCAACAACCATCCGCCGAGCCGAAGTCGGAGCGTTGACCCTCCTGGACTACGCGGACTGCGGGACATGTCTGGCCACTCGGGTGCAGATGCCTGAAGTCTAGGCGGTGTTTTCAGCTAGGCAGGGTTGGTCGTCGGGTTGGTACGCGGACTTGTAGCAGCTGGCGAAGCCTGCGTTCGACTGCGAAGCAGTCGCTATGTCATCCGCTGCGGTGTATCAGGCAAACCGCGTGCGCAGGATTTACGACTGCTGCGCAGCCGAACGCAGGCTTCGCCAGCTGCTACAAGGATCGAGTTGCTTTCAGGGTTTTTGCAGGGTTTTCTGTTTGAGGATGTAGACGGTCACCAGAACGGCGCTGGTCAGCATGAATCCCCGCGCCCACGGCAGGGGCACCAGATAGCAGGAGAGCAGGATGCTCGCCCACATCAGCCCGATGGCGTAGACCTTGCCTTTGAGTGGGATGCCGTTGCCGCTCAGGTAATCGCGAACCCACGGCCCAAGCCGTGGATGCTCAACCAGCCAATGATAGAAGCGCGGAGAACTGCGGGCGAAGCAAGCGGCCGCCAGCAGCAGGAAAGGCGTGGTGGGCAACACCGGCAGGAAAATCCCGATCACCCCCAGCGCTACGCTCAGCCAGCCGATGGCCAGCAGCACGTAACGCAACATCAGGGAGCGGTTGCCTATGGGGTTGTCCATAGGCAAAACCTTAGTGGTGACGAGGCTTTAGGATCGCCGGTTTTTCGTCAGGTGCGTTGCACAGCAGGTACAGCGCAGTCAGGGCTTCCGGGATCTGCACGATCATGTCGTCCATCAGGTTGGCGTCGGCCGCGATGTCGGAGAACTCGGGTTGTTCGTCGAACAGACCCGAACCGACCATGATCGGCAGCAGCATTTCGCTGACTTCGTCTTCGGCGGTTTCGAACCAGGCGGCTTCGCGCAGGAACACGCCTTCCATGAAACCGATGCACCAGCCGCGCAGGTCGGAATCGTCCGGCTCCTCGCCCAGGTCCAGGTCGCATGGCAGCTCGAACTCTTCATCGGACGCCAGTTGGCGTGAGATGTGAGCCTTGAGGGCCAACAGGGTGGATTCAATCGCTTCACGCTCGGTGTCGTCGGCGTAATGCGGCTCTTCGGCGAAGAGGGCGTCGATCCATTCTCGGTCGGGAACGATTTCGGAACAGATCGACAGCGCAGTGAGGTAGCCGTGGGCGGCCACGTAGTCCAGCGCCTCGTCATGCAGTTCGTCGGCGTCGAGGAAGACTTGCAGGCGGGTTAATTGCTCAGCGAAGGACATTAAAGGGCTACCTTGGGAATTAAACAGATGCGGGAATTCTAGGCCTTCTTGAGCACTCAGGCCAGCCGCGCGGCATATTTGCGCCCACAAGCCTCTTTTCACCGGTGCCCTTTGCCGGACAGGGGTCGGGTATACTCGCGCGTTTTGTGATGCCCTGCCGGCGTCGCGGCTGAAATGTGAAGTGTCATGCAATGCGCACTTACGATTTGTCGGTGCAGCCTTCGTGGTTCTGAACCAGCCTTGCAGGGATGTTTTTGTGATTTTTGGAGTTTCTATGCTCGAACAGGCTCAACGCGTCCTCAAGGATATCTTCGGCTACGACAGTTTCCGTGGCCGTCAGGGTGCAATCATTGAGCGCGTGGCCAGTGGCGGCGACGCCCTGGTGCTGATGCCTACCGGTGGCGGCAAGTCCTTGTGCTTCCAGGTGCCAGCGCTGTTGCGCGAGGGCCTGGCGGTGGTGGTGTCGCCGTTGATCGCCCTGATGGACGACCAGGTCGCGACCCTCGAAGAGTTGGGTGTCGCCGCGGCGGCATTGAACTCCACGCTCAGCGCCGAGCAGCAGCGCGATCTGGCGGCACGGATCAAGCGCGGTGAAGTGAAAATGCTTTATCTCGCGCCCGAGCGTCTGGTTCAGCCACGGATGCTGGCTTTCCTGCAAAGCCTTGAAATCTCCCTGTTCGCCATCGACGAAGCCCACTGCGTGTCCCAGTGGGGCCACGACTTCCGCCGCGAATACCTGCAACTGGGCCAGTTGGCGGAATTGTTCCCCAGCGTTCCGCGTATCGCCCTGACCGCGACCGCCGACAAGCGCACCCGGGAAGAAATCGTCGACCGCCTTCATCTTCAGGATGCGGAGCGTTTCCTGTCGAGTTTCGACCGCCCCAACATCTTCTATCGCATCGTGCCCAAAGAGCAGCCGCGCAAGCAATTGCTGGCGTTCCTCGCCGAGCGGCGCAGTGATGCCGGTATCGTCTATTGCCTGTCGCGCAAGAAAGTCGATGAAGTCGCGGTGTTCCTCAGCGAACAAGGCTTCCCGGCGCTGCCGTACCACGCCGGTCTGCCCAACGATACCCGGGCTCACCACCAGAAGCGCTTCCTCAACGAGGAAGGCCTGATCATGGTCGCCACCGTGGCGTTCGGCATGGGCATCGACAAGCCCAACGTGCGCTTTGTCGCTCACCTCGACTTGCCTAAGTCCCTTGAGGCTTACTACCAGGAAACCGGTCGCGGCGGCCGTGACGGTCTGCCGGCAGACGCCTGGATGGCTTACGGCCTGCAAGACGTGGTGATGCTCAAACAGATGCTGCAGAACTCCGAAGGCGACGAGCGCCACAAGCGTCTGGAGCAGCACAAGCTCGACGCCATGCTCTCGCTCTGCGAGGAAACCCGCTGCCGTCGCCAGACGCTGCTGGCCTACTTCGACGAAGACATGCCCGAGCCCTGCGGCCACTGCGACAATTGCGTCGATGGCGTGCAGACCTGGGACGCCACCGAGCCGGCCCGTCAGGCGCTCTCGGCGATCTACCGCACCGGCCAGCGCTACGGTGTCGGCCATTTGGTGGACGTGTTGCTGGGCAAGGACAACGAAAAGGTCCGCAGCTTCGGCCATCAGCATCTGTCGGTTTACGGTGTCGGCAAGGCGATGGGGGAGAGCGAGTGGCGCTCCTTGTTCCGTCAGCTGGTTGCCCGTGGTCTGGCCGACATCGACCTAGAAGGTTACGGCGGCCTGCGCTTGAGTGACACGTGCCGGCCGCTGCTCAAGGGCGAAGTGACCCTGGAACTGCGTCGCGACCTCAAGCCGCAAACCACTGCCAAAAGCAGCAAGAGCCAGGCGAGCCAACTGGTTCGCGGCGAAGAACGCGAACAGTGGGAAGCCTTGCGCGCCTTGCGTCGCAAGCTCGCCGAAGAGCATGGCGTGCCACCGTACGTCATCTTCCCCGATTCGACGCTGCTGGAAATGCTCCGCAGCCAGCCGACCTCGCTGTCGGAAATGGCCACGGTCAGTGGTGTCGGTGCGCGCAAACTGGAACGTTATGGTGAGGCCTTCCTTGAAGTCCTCGGTGGGCAGGTCGAGGCGCCGAAAGTGGTGGCCGACCTGCGCCACGAATTGATCACCCTGGCCCGAGCGGGCATGACCCCGCTGCAAATCGCCGGCCAGCTGCAATGCTCGGAAAAGAATGTCTACACCCTGCTCGCCGAGGCGATTGGCAAGCAACAGTTGTCGCTGGAGCAAGCGCTGGATCTGCCCGAAGAGTTGATGGGCGAAGTCCAGGATGCGTTCCTCGACGGCGAGGGCGAATTGCCGCCCGTGTCGGAGATCGCCGCATTGTTCGCCGGTCGCGTGCCGGAAGGGGTGTTGTACTGTGTTCGAGCGGCGCTGCAATCGGAATTTGAAGTTTAAGTGACCTGTTACGGTGATGTAACGATTCACTACAGAGCAAACCTTGCCTCAAGCCAACGGCCATGCTTAGCTGACTAATAATTAGTTTTTCTCTATTTCAGTCTAATCATGAGTGTTTTATGCCGTTAACCGACCAACACCGCTTTGGCATGCAACTGGCCCAGATGTCGCGCGGCTGGCGTGCCGAACTGGACCGCCGTCTGGCTGGCCTGGGTCTGTCCCAGGCGCGCTGGCTGGTGCTGCTGCACCTGGCGCGTTTCGAGGATGCCCCGACCCAACGTGAACTGGCGCAAAGCGTCGGCGTTGAAGGGCCGACGTTGGCCCGACTGCTCGACAGTCTCGAAAACCAGGGACTGGTGCAACGTCAATCGGTGCTGGAAGACCGCCGGGCCAAGAAAATCGTTCTCTGTGCTCCGGCGCGTCCCTTGATCGAACAAATTGAAACCATTGCCACCCAACTGCGCCACGAGTTGTTCGAAGGCGTCGATGAGGCGGATTTGAAGGTTTGCATGCGTGTCCACGGGCACATTCTGGCCAACCTGGAAAAACCTTGAGGCATAACCACGCGCCAGACTTTTGAGAAACCCCGTTGGGCAGACTATAAAGAACTACTTGGCAATATCGTGTTCGTACCGGATGTGCGAACGCGTACAAGATGGTTATGGTTATCTAAGGGATGCTCATGCTCGAGAGTTGGCACGTGGTTTTGCGGTGTTGCGCCAGGCTGCTTCTGGTCGGTGGTGCTGTCACTTACTCGGCATTGGCGCCCGCGTTGGGCTTGGGTGATATCACCCTGCATTCGGCACTGAATCAGCCGTTGCGCGCCGACATCGCCCTGGTGGATGCCGCGGGTCTGGAGGAGGGCGAGCTCTCGGTCAGTCTGGCGACGCCTGAAGAGTTCAGCCGCGCCGGCGTCGATCGGGTGTTCTTCCTAAACAATCTGAAGTTCACGCCGATCTTGCGCGGCAACCGCAGCCTGATCCGGGTGAGCTCCAGCAAACCTGTCAATGAACCTTTCCTGAATTTCCTGGTACAGCTCAATCAGCCCAACGGGCGGGTGCTGCGCGAGTACACGGTGCTGATCGATCCGCCGGGTTCACCGGGGATTGTTCCCGTCACTGACGAACCGGTTACCGACGTTCAGTCCTCTGGATTCCCGACGGTTGAGCCGGTCGTTGCGCAGCCACCTGCGGCGAAGGGCAAAAAGCCGTCAGCTCCTCGCGTCGATCAACCTCCTGCCACGCCTGTGAGTGATCCGGTTGCCGAACAACTGGCCGCCAGCGTGCTGCGAAACCAGCAGATGCAAGCAACCATCGATGCGTTGAACGCGAAGCTTCAGACCCAGGAGGATCACGTCGCCGGTCAGAAAAAACAGGTGACTGAACTGCAAACCCAATTGGCGGAAATCAAACAAGCGTCGGTGGAGCCGGTTGCACCCGTTGTTGTGGCTCCAGTGCCGGCCATTGTTGAAGAGCCTGAGGCCACTCATTGGCTGCTGATTTTCGGGTTGCTGGCGCTGGTGGCTTTGGTTTTGCTGGGGCTGTTCGTTCGGCGCCAACGACAACAGGTTCAGACGTTGCCCGACGCTTTACCTGTTTTGCCATCACGGCATGAGCCGGTGCTCAATCGCGCTGCAGAACCGGTCGTGCAACCAGCAACCGAATCAGATCAAGAGACGCCCGCAGGCGATGTGCTCGAAGGGGTGGGCATCTATCTGGCCTATGGCCGTTTTTCCGAAGCGGCCGGTTTGTTGCGGGAGGCGCTGATCACGGAGCCACAACGCACGGACCTGGCCGTACAATTGTTGGAAGTCTTGGGTAAACAGGGTGACGTACCCGCCTACGAAGCACAGGAAAACAACCTGCGTGACGCCGGATACGACCTGCAAAAACTTCAGAATATCCGCGCCCAACACCCGAAACTGAGCAGTGCGGTACCGTTGGCCGTCGCAGCGACAATCACTCCCCTCAAGCCTTCACTACCTCAAACAGTGCCCAACGATGAGTTCCAGTTGAACCTGGATGACCTGTCGATGGATTCGAGTTGGGACCTGATCAGTCCTTTTGAACACGCGCCGTCCGCCGCGAAGCCATCGAGCGAATCCGCGCCGGTCGAGCCGCCGTTCATCTCGAACCTGCACGTCTTGCCTGAGGTATTTGAAATGCCTGACGACTCGACGCTGGACGAGCCCGAACTTGAATGGGTCGCCGAGCCTGACTCACAGTCTCTGGATGACACCTTTCTCAACGAGTTCAGCGATTCCGGCCAGTCGCCGGAGATGGAGCCGCTGAACCTGGAACCGGCCGAGCCGAGCAGCGCCGGCAAACTGGAACAAGCCCAGACCTGCATCGATGACGGCGATCTGGACAGTGCCATCGAACTGCTCAACGAGTTGCTCAAGGAAGGTAGCGAGCCGCTTAAGCAGACAGCCCGGAACCTGCTCGCCGGGCTATCATAGCGGCGACCTCTGGCTCAGGAGCTTCGCCGATCATGACTGCACGCAAACCGGAAATCATCATCACTTATTGCACGCAATGCCAGTGGCTGTTGCGTGCTGCCTGGCTAGCCCAGGAACTGCTCAGCACCTTTGGTGACGACCTCGGCAAAGTGTCGCTGGTGCCCGGCACCGGTGGGGTGTTTCACATTTTCTGTGACGATGTACAGATCTGGGAGCGCAAGGCTGATGGCGGTTTCCCGGAGGCCAAAGTGCTGAAGCAGCGGGTCCGCGATCAAATTGATCCGGACCGCGACTTGGGGCACAACGACCGCACTCAGTGAGAGGCGGCTTCTGCCGCAACGGTTTTCTTGCTTGAGCCGCCCGAGAGTCGGCTGGAGACCACGATCGCCACGACGATCAACGCGCCACCGATCAGCATGCGCAGTGTCGGGTTTTCATCAAACAGCAGCCAGGCCACGGTGATGCCGTAAACCGGCTCCAGGGCGAAAACCACTGCCGCGGTCCGCGCCTTGATCACTGCCAGGCTGGCAACAAACAGACTGTGAGCGACGCCCGTGCAGAACACCCCGAGCAGGCCGATCCACAGCCAGTCGATGGCGCGCACTTCGCTCAACTGCGGTGCCGCCACCGGCAGCAGACACAACGCGACCACCACGTTCTGACACAGCGCAGCCTGCACCGCCGGGATTCGCCCGGAGCTGGCGCGGTTGGTCAGTGATAGCAGAGAGAACAGCAAACCTGAGCCCACCGCCCACAGCAGACCAATGGTGGCGCCGCTGGCCAGATCGAAATCAGGGGTGACCAGCACCAGCCCGACACTGACCAGCACCACCAGCAGGATTTCGTTGGCGCGAATTCGCTCGCGGAAGATCAACCCTTCTAGGATCACGGTAAACGCCGGGAAGCTGGCGAAACCTAAGGTCGCGATTGCCACGCCTGCGACCTTCACCGCAATGAAAAAACTCACCCAGTGTCCGGCCAGCAGTAAACCGCTGAGCAATAGTCGGCGCCAGTCCATAGCCTCGAGTTTCTGCCAGCGAGTATTGCTGGCGAACCGCGCAAAAAAGGCTAACGCCAGCACAGCGAACGCGGCACGACCAAAAACGATAATGGCGGGGGAGGCAGCAGCCAGTTTGCCGAACACACCGGTCAAGCCGAACATCAGTGCGCCGATATGCAGGGCGCCAAGGGCGGTACGGGGAGTCATTGCAGTCCTTAACAACAAGCGAACAAAGATGTAGGAGCAGCCTTCGGCAGCTCCTGCATTGAACCGTGATAACCCTAGGTGTGTCTGTCGGTAAACTATTGCATTTTGTCGCCAACCTAGCGCCGCAATTTTCCGGGTGAGGCACCGAACTCCCGCAACACCGACCGGCGTTGTCGAGCAAACGACGGCTGGCCTCGGCGTGTTCACCAAGGGACTGAGATGCCTATGGGGCGCTGGGCACATCCAGCACCAGGCAACGGCTGCCATTGGCGCTACCGCAGGCGTGATGGAAACCGGACGGCACCACCACGAAACTCTGCTGAACCACCTGACTGCGACGCCCGTCGACCTCGAAATCCAGCGCACCCGACAGCCCGAACACCAGCTGCGCGTGGTCGTGGCTGTGGACGATCGGGTCATGAGTGTACTGGCGTAGCGTGAGGATCGGTCTCATCGAAGGTCTCCAGGGCAAGGCTGCCAGTCTACACCGAGGGCAATCGTGGGGCGCTGTCACAGGACTGACTCGCCACTGTCATGGGCAATTAACCCGACCGGCGCAAAGTTGCAAAAACTTTTGCAGAGGGTTGCCCATGACCAGCGCCGAGCTCGCCAAACCCAGTCGTAAGCAACGTGTGCGGACCTTGTGGATTTCCGATGTGCATCTGGGCACCCGGGATTGCCAGGCCGAACACCTGTCGCAGTTTCTCAAGGGCTACCACACGGACAAGATTTACCTGGTCGGCGACATCATCGACGGCTGGAAGCTGCGCGGCGGCATGTACTGGCCCCAGGCGCACACGAATGTGATCCGCCGCTTGCTGACCATGAGCAAGCGCGGCACCGAGGTGATCTACGTCACCGGCAACCACGACGAATTCCTGCGCCGCTATTCGAAACTGATTCTGGGCAATATCCAATTGGTGGATGAAGCCGTGCACGTGACCGCCGATGGTCGCCATCTGCTGGTCATTCATGGCGATCAGTTCGACGTGATCACACGGTATCACCGCTGGCTGGCCTTTCTCGGCGACTCGGCCTACGAATTCACTCTGACTCTCAACCGCTGGCTCAACCATTGGCGCGCCCGTTATGGCTACGGTTACTGGTCGTTGTCTGCCTACCTAAAGCACAAGGTCAAAACCGCGGTCAGCTTCATCAGCGATTTCGAAGAAGCTATCGCTCACGAATGCGTCAAACGCGAGTTGCACGGCGTGGTGTGCGGGCACATTCACCATGCCGAGATTCGCAAGGTCGGCGGGGTGGATTATCTCAATTGCGGAGATTGGGTGGAGTCGTGCACAGCGCTGATCGAGCATTGGGACGGGTCGATCGAATTGTATCGATTGGCGGATGTCCAGGCGCGTGAGGCGGAGTTGAAAGCCATTAGAATCGCAGAGCCGGCCTAACATTTTGGGTGTTTGAGCCGGTCCCGCTGGACTTATCAGCCTGGCGCGTATTCCTCCATCGCGGCCTTGTAGATGGAGTTCTTCGGCTGCGCAAACAACCGCTCCATCATCGGCTCAAAGAAACTCAGCGGCAGCGTGTCATACGCCGGATCAAACGCCGCTGCGTCATATTTGGCACAGAACTCAATGGTCGCCTGATACTGCGGATGGCCGCTGAATTGCTCGCGCAGATGCCGGTCCATGCCCAAATGATGGAAGAAATAGTATCCCTGGAAAATCCCGTGTTGCTCGACCATCCACAGGTTCTCGGCGCTGACGAACGGCTTGAGGATCGCTGCGGCGATGTCCGGGTGGTTGTAGGAACCCAAGGTGTCGCCAATGTCGTGAAGCAGCGCGCAGACCACGTATTCTTCATCGCGGCCATCGCGCCAGGCACGGCTGGCGGTTTGCAGGGAGTGGGTCAGACGATCCACCGGAAAACCGCCAAAATCACCCTCCAGTAATTTCAGGTGCGCCACAATCCTTGTCGGTAATTGTCGCGCGTAGGCACTGAAGTCTGCGGCGATAATCGCCCAGTCTTCCTGTGTGCCGTCCTGCATGTGGGTGAAACGGGCGTTGGCGTTCATCGGCTAGTCTCTCTTTGCTTATCTCTCTAAATAGCGGTTGCGCCTAGAACGGCACGCGACCCAGAATCATGTCTCGGTACATGACGAAATCGCCCAGCAGGCTGTAAAACGGATGTTGGAAGGTCGCAGGACGATTTTTCTCAAAGAAGAAATGCCCCACCCAGGCGAAGCTGTAGCCCGCCAGCGGTAGCGCCAACAGCAGCAGCCAGGCGCCTTTGCCGATGGTGAGGGCCAGAATGAAAATAACCAGCGTCGTGCCGATAAAGTGCAATCGTCGACAGGTACTGTTGCTGTGTTCGCTGAGGTAATACGGATAGAACTCAGCGAAGCTGTTGAAACGTTTGACGTTTTCCACGACTGCGATCTCTGTGGTTATTGTTCTGACTGCAAGTTGTTCTGCGGGTAGCTTATTTGAGTCTAGAGTGATCATTGGCATCAGCCAGTGACAATAGGCGCCACTTTAGTATCCTTCGGAAACTGGCCGTAGCCTGCGGCTCATCATGTAAGTGGACGACATGAGCGAACGAACGACTTCTGCAAGCTGGGCGATGGGGATTGTCAAAGCACTGGAGATGGACGGCCTGGATTGCCGGGTTCTGTTCAAGCAGCTGGGGCTCGACTACACGGCACTGGATGATCCGGATGCGCGCTTCCCGCAAGATTCCATGACACGACTGTGGCAGCGCGCGGTTGAGCTGTCCGGCAACCCGGCGATTGGCCTGAACATGGGCAAGGTGGTGCGACCGGCTTCCTTTCATGTGGCAGGCTACGCCTTGATGTCCAGCCAGACCCTGGCCGAAGGCTTTCAGCGCCTGGTGCGCTATCAGCGGATCATTGCGGAAAGTGCCGACCTGAGCTTCCGGTTATTGGAGGAGGGTTATGCGCTGATTCTGACGGTTCACGGCGACCATCTGCCACCGACCCGGCAGAGCGCCGAAGCGTCACTGGCCTGTGCCCTGGCGCTGTGCGGCTGGTTGACCGGGCGCACTCTGCAACCGCGCAAAGTGCTGGTGCAGGGCGATCAGCCCGTCGATCTGGAACCCTATAAACAAGCCTTTCATGCACCTTTGGTGTTCAACGCGCCTTATGACGCCTTGATCTTCGAGCGTGCTGACATGGAGGCTCCGTTGCCTACTGCCAACGAGGCGATGGCGCTGTTGCATGACCGGTTTGCCGGTGAATACCTGGCACGGTTTTCCGAGAGTCGCGTGACCCACAAGGCGCGACAGGTGCTGTGCCGTTTGCTGCCCCAGGGCGAACCCAAGCGCGATACCGTGGCGCAGACGCTGCACCTGTCACAACGCACCTTGCAGCGACGCTTGCAGGAAGAAGGCACGAGTTTTCAGACGTTGCTCGACGACACTCGACGTGAACTGGCCGAGCAATACCTGGCGCAGCCGTCCATGACCCTGCTGGAAATTGCCTACCTGCTGGGGTTCGCCGATCCGAGCAACTTCTTCCGTGCTTTCCGCCGCTGGTTCGACGCCACCCCCGGCGAGTACCGGATGCGCCTGATGGAAGCGCCTGCTCCTGTCAGTGACGCCAGAACGCCGGAATACACAGAACAAACACCGTAATGATCTCGAGTCGGCCCAGCAGCATGCCGACCGACAGAATCCACTTGGCGGCGTCCGGCAGGGTGGCAAAGTTGCCCGCCGGGCCAATGGTCTCGCCCAGTCCCGGACCGACACCGGACACCGTGGCGGCCGCGCCGGTGAGGGCGGTCATCCAGTCCACACCGAGCAGCGACAACAGCAGCGCGATCACACAGATGGTGATGGCGAAGAAGAAGGAAAAGGTCAGAATCGAACGCACGATCTCTTCGTCGAGGCGGTGACCGTTGTACTTCTGCTTGATCACCGCGCGCGGGTGAATCAGCTGGTTAAGGTTGGCCTTGAGCAGGATGTACGCGACCTGGAAGCGGAAAATCTTGATCCCGCCAGCGGTCGAGCCCGAACAGCCGCCGACAAAACCCAGATAGAAGAACAGCATCAGCGAGAAATTGCCCCAGAGGCTGTAGTCCCCCAACGCGAAGCCTGTAGTCGTGACCACCGAGGTCACGTTCAGCGCCACATGTCGCAGGGCTTCCAGCCAATGCAGCTGGGTGGTCCACCAATACCAGGTGCCGAGCACCAGCCAGGTCACCAGCAACATGCCGAGCAGCCCCTGAACCTGTTCATCCTTGATCAGTGCTTTGCGGTTACCGCGCAAGGTCGCTACATACAGGGTGAACGGCAGGGCACCAAGAATCATGATGACGATCGCGACCCAATGCACTGCAGGCTCCGTCCACTTGGCAAGAGACTGGTCGGACGTTGAGAAACCACCGGTGGAAATCGCCGACATCGCGTGGTTGATCGCATCGAACGGGCTCATCCCGGCCCACCAGAATGCCAGGCTGCCGAAAATGGTGATGCCGACGTAGGCCGCAACGATCAAACGCGCCACCATGTGCGAACGGGGCATGACTTTTTCGGAACGGTCCGACGACTCGGTCTGAAACAGCCGCATGCCACCGATGCGCAGCAGTGGCAGAATCGCTACCGCCATGCCGATAAAGCCGATGCCGCCGATCCAGTGCAGCAATGAGCGCCACATCAGGATGCCGGGAGACATGTTGTCCAGGCCCGTGAGCACCGTCGCACCGGTGGCGGTAATGCCGGACATGCTTTCGAAGAACGAGTCGGTGTAGCTGATGCGCTGGGTCAGCAGGAACGGCAGCGCAGCGAAGATGCACACCACCACCCAACTGCTGACGGTCAGCAGGTACATGTCTCGCGGACGCAGGTGTATGTGTTCGGGGCGACCTGGGATGACCAGCGCGAGGCCGGCGACAAAGGTAATCATGCTCGCCCAGAGGAACGACGGCAGGTCGCTGGTGCGGTCGAAAATCACCAGCGTGGCCATGGGCACGACCATGGCGATGGCCAGCGTGATCAGGAAGATGCCGATGATGAAACCAATAATCCGTAAGGTCGGCAACGCCATGAAGTCCGCTCGGGCTGAAATAGGGAAGGGCGCCATTCTACCTGCGGGGCCTGCTATGTAAACCGGCACTCCCGAGGTGGTTGCAGCTAGAATAGCTTCACATTTTTTTCAGGAGGTGGCCGATGCAGGCTCTCGACGCTTTGCTCAACCGTGTTTCCGTTCCGCGACTGCTGGAACCAGCACCGACCGCAGAACAACGCGAAGTGCTGTTTGCCGCCGCGATGCGAGCGCCAGACCATGGTCACTTGCAGCCTTGGCGCTTCCTGACCGTCGAAGGCGCGGCACGTGAGCAAATGGGCGAGTTGCTGGCCGAAGCGGCGAAGCTGCAGGACAGTGAGGTGTCCGAGGCCGCGCTGGACAAGGCGCGTAACGGCCCGCTGCGTGCGCCGCTGGTGGTTGTGGTGATCGCGCGGTTGCAGGATCACGTCAAATATCCGAAGTCCGAACAACGGCTGGCGGCGGGTTGCGCGGCTCATGGGGTTTTGCTGGCGGCGTATGCGCAAGGGATTGGCGCGGTGTGGCGCACGGGTGAGCTGGCGTATTCGGCGCATGTGGCCAAGGGGTTGGGGCTTGTGGAAGGGGAAGAGGTGATTGCGTTTCTTTATCTGGGTACGCCGCAGAAGGAACCGCGGGTGGCGGAGAAGGTAGACCTCACTGAATTCGTCAGCGTCTGGCCCGCTAAGTTTTGAAGATCAAAAGATCGCAGCCTCGTTTCACTCGACAGCTGCTACAGAGACAGGTGTACATCTGTAGCAGCTGTCGAGTGAAACGAGGCTGCGATCTTTTTGCATCACCACTGCACTTACGGCTGAACGACCGCCCCCGGCACCAACGGTAATTCAAGGCTGGCGATAAACCCACCATGCGGATGATTTGCCAGCACTAGACTCCCGCCATGCCGTTCCGCCGCACGACGCGCAATGGCCAACCCCAAACCATGTCCAGCCGCCGTCTGCCCCGGTGCCCGGTAGAATGGCTCCCCCAACTGGCTCAAATGTGCAGCCTCTACACCCGGCCCATGGTCACGCACGCTGACCACAATCCGCTCACCCTGACGCACCGCCTGCATTTCAATGGATTGCCCCTGCGGGTTGAACCGCTGAGCATTGCGCAGCAAGTTGTCCACGGCGCGCTCGATCATCGTCGGCCAGCCTTTGAGATTCAGCTGAGGCTCGGCCTCAAGGCGCACGTTCTGCTCGGGCGAACTCAATTGAGCATCCTTTTGCAGAGTGTTGAGCAGCGCATTGAGATCAACTTCTTCGGCGCTGGCGTTGTCGGCATCGACCCGTGCCAGTACCAGGATTTCGCTGATCAACGCTTCCAGTCTGTCGCACTCACGGGTAAGGCGCGGCCAGAGCTTTTCCCGTTCTTCAGGGTTGGCCCGCTCGGCCAGTGCCAGCGCAATGCGCAGCCGGGCGAGGGGGGAGCGCAATTCGTGGGACACATCCCGCAGCAACTGCCGCTGACTGCCGATCAAACTTTGCAGGCGCGCGCCCATGCGGTTGAAGTCGTTGGCCAGCACGCCGAACTCATCGCGCCGGTTGGCCAGTTTTACCAAGCTGTTCTGCTGGTAAGTGGTTTGCCCCAGATCATGCACCGCACCGCGCAAACGGTTGAGTGGGCGAGTAATGGACAACGTCACCAACAAGCTGAACAAGGTCAGCACCACCAGCGCGATACCCAGCGCACTCAACGGCCACAGCAGGCTTTCGCGGTGCCATGAGTCCAGTTCCGGGTGTCGAATGCGGTAGATCAGCAGGTACGTGTCGCCGGTTTTTTCGCTGGTGTACTCAGCGGTCAAGCGACGCCATGGCAGGCGACGGTCGTCGTTGTTCTGCCGCGCTTCGAAGGCTGCCGCACGACGTGGGAAGGTGCCGCGCACCACCGGATCGCCGCTCTCGTTGAGCACTTGAACGTCAATGTGATACTGGCGCTTGCGCTGTTCCAGAATGTCCTGGGCCGCGTCTTCACCCTGCGACTCATAGGTTTGCGTCCACTGTTCGGCCAGGGTGTTGAGGCCCGGGTGACGGCTGAGAATCCATGCATCCTGGTTGAGCATGTGCCCGAGCAGAATGGAAAGCCCTGCAACCAGAGCGATGGCCAGCCAAAAGCTGGCCAGAATACGCCAGAACAATGAGCGCACAAAAAATCCTCAAACAAAGAAAGCCCAAGGGCGATTAACCGTTGGGCTGGGGCGTGTTGCTAAAGCATTATTGCGCTTTTTGCGGTTGTTGCGCTTTCCAGGCCTTGAACTCGGCCCATTCGGCGCGACGCTCGGCCTTTTTCTTCTGGATCTCGTCGAATTGCTTCTGTTGATCCGGTTTCAGCAAGGCACGCACGTCGGCTTCAGCTTTCTTGTGGTTGGCCGCCATTTCATCTTTCATGGCTTTCTGGTCGGCTGGCGAAAGTTTTTCCAGGTACTTGTCGACCACTTGCTTACGCTCATGCATCTGCTCGCCCATGATCTTGCGGACCTGCTCGCGCTGTTCGCGGCTCAGGTCCAGCTGGCTGTACGGGCCTTTGCCGTGCATGCCGTGCATCTGACCGCCATGGCGTGAGCCGTCCATCGGGCCGGCACCTTCAGGCATGGCCATGGCAATGGTCGGCAGAGCGGCAGCGAACATCAGAGCGATAAGAGTCTTGCGCATGGTGAATCTCCTTGTCTCGTTCCCGGTACGTTCCGGATGTGTGCAGATTACGGAGACCAAGGTCAGCGGCGGTCAGCGGAGTGTAAAGCTTGGGTAAAGACGATTTCTCGCTGACCTGACAAAACTTACAGGCTGTAGTAATAGCCACGGCTGCGCAGGGCCACGATGCGCGGGCGGCCGTCGGGGTGCGGGCCGATCTTTTTGCGCAGGTTGCTGACGTGCATGTCCAGGCTGCGGTCGTACAGTGTCAGCTTGCGGCCGAGGGCGATTTGCGCGAGTTCCTGTTTGTCCAGCGGCTCACCGGGTTGCTTGAGCAGGGCTTCGAGCAAACGGCTTTCGGACACGGTGAGCGTGAATTCCTGCTCATCGATGCTGACGACGCCACGCACTGGGCTGAAACACAGGTCGCCCAGTTCCATCTGGCTGGACACCGCCGTCGGGTGACTGCGGCGCAACACGGCGCGCAGGCGGGCTGTCAGTTCCCGTGGGTCGCACGGTTTGGCCAGGTAATCGTCGGCGCCGAGTTCCAGGCCGAGGATGCGGTCCAGCGGCTCGCCGCGCGCCGAGAGCATCAGCACCGGCAAGTCCGGGTGGTCGTTGCGCAATTGCTTGAGCAACTCCAGGCCGCTGCCGTCCGGCAGCATCACGTCCAGTACCACGGCTGCCGGCGATGTTTCAGCCAGTGCGCGACGGGCACTCTGACCGTCGTGGCAGGCGCGGACCTGGAAGCCTTCCTGGCTCAGCCAACTGCTCAGGAGCTCACACAGCTCCTGGTCATCATCAATTAATAACAGCTCGCTCATGACTCACTCAATTTAGCCATTGCCTACGTTTTCTGGTGGCACCACTGGCGAAGATACCGCAGAGCAACGCCAATAGCGCTACTCCGGCCCCGATGACGAACCACTGCTGCTGATCAGTCAGCAAGCGCGGCAGCGGGCTGCTGGCCTGGGCTTCCTTGAGTTGCAGCTTCAGACGCTGGTTCTCCTGGCGCAACCGGCTCAGCTGAACGCTTTCGCGTTCGCCATCGACATTCTGCAGTTGTTTGCTCAGTTCTTCTCGTTGCTGCTCGCTTGCCTTCAAGCGTTGCTGCAAATCGGTGATCTGGCTGCCGGCGCTCAAGGAAAGCGGCGTCGAACTACCGCCAGCAGCGCCTTCTTCACCGTGGGCGGGGGCCATGATCGACAACGTCACCAACATCAGACACAACGGACCTTTGCGCATCGCGACTCCTGATTCCAATACGAGTATTGGGCAGGTTGTCGGCCGGTAAACGAGAATAATGAGCGTTGAGCGCGCGATGAAACCGATTAGGTTCACCGCGCCAGGGGATTAGTGTCTTGTCTCACAAGTACGTTCCTCTTTTTGGCGAGTGGCTGTTGTTGTCAGGCAAGGCGCCGCGACGAGTCATAGCCCGCTATGGCGAGGAGCGGCAACGCAGCATGACGGCAACAGACACCGTCAAAAAAGGAACAGTACTTGCGAGACAAGACACTATGGCAGGACTTGCTTGAACGGCTTGACCGAAACGTTGGCGTAGACGCCTGCGGCGATATACGGATCAGCGTCGGCCCAGGCTTGGGCGGCGCTCAAAGAATCGAATTCGGCGACGATCAGGCTGCCGGTGAAACCCGCAGCACCCGGATCATTGCTGTCGACCGCCGGGTGTGGACCGGCCAGAACGATGCGACCTTCGCCTTTGAGCACTTGCAGGCGCTCAAGGTGTGCAGGGCGTGCGGCCAGGCGGGCTTCCAGGGAGTTGGCGACGTCTGTGGCAATAATTGCGTAAAGCATGTCAGTCCTCGGTTTTTGGCGTTGTGGTATCGGCGTCGTGCAGGTGGCGGGACAGGTAGATGCCCTGGGCGACCAGGAACAGCAGCGTCATGCCCAGGCTGCCGAACACCTTGAAGTCGACCCAGTAGTTCTGGAAGGTGAACGCGACGAACAGGTTGGCGGCACCGCAGAACAGGAAAAACCCAATCCAGGCGATGTTCAGGCGCGTCCAGACCTGATCCGGCAGGGTCAGCGCGTGGCCCATGATGCGTTTGATCAGCAGGTTGTCACCCACAAAGTGACTGCCGATGAAAGCCAGGGCGAACAGCCAGTTCACCACCGGGGCTTTCCACTTCAGGAAAGTTTCGCTGTGGAACGCCAAGGTCAGGCTGCCGAAGACCAGGCAGGCGATGAGGGTCAGCCACTGGCTCTTCTCCAGCTTGCGCTGCTTGATGAACAGCGTGCCGTAAACCACCAGGGAGCTGATGATCAGCATCGCGGTGGCGCTGTAAATACCGCCTACAGTCAGTTGATGACCGGCGATGTCGACGACCCGTGGGTCGAGTTTGAAGACGATGAAAAACAGCAGAAGCGGGATGAAATCGATGAATTGTTTCACAGTGGCAGCCAGAAGCAGGATGTGTCGGCATAATAACAAACATATTGGCGCGCGATAGCGCCAGCTGATTTGAGGTAACACATCCCCGTGAATGTTGATTTGCACTGCCATAGCACGGCCTCCGATGGCGCTCTCGCGCCTGCAGTTCTGGTTGCGCGTGCGTTCGAAAAAGGCGTGCGAGTCCTGGCCTTGACCGATCATGACACCCTTGAAGGCCTCGACGAGGCCCGCCACGCGGCGACTGCGCTGGGGATGCAACTGGTCAACGGTGTCGAATTGTCCTGCACTTGGGGGGGCGCGACCATTCATGTACTGGGCTACGGATTTGATGTAAATGCCGCACCGTTGGTCGAGGCCATCGCAAAATTGCACGATGGCCGCTGGCTCCGGTCCGAAGAAATAAGCCGCAAGTTGGCGTTGAAAGGCATGCCGGGAGCGCTCGAAGGTGCCCGGGCCATTCAGCAGGAACTGGGCGACAGCGGCAACGCGCCGGCCCGTCCGCATTTCGCCGACTGGATGGTGCGTGAAGGTTTCGTCAAGGATCGCGCCGAAGCGTTCCGCAAATGGCTGGGCGCCGGCAAGCTGGGGGACGTCAAGCAACACTGGCCGACCCTGGAAGACACGGTCGAAACCCTGAGAGCCGCGAAAGCCTGGGTCAGCCTGGCGCATCCGTGGCACTACGATTTCACTCGCAGCAAACGTCGCCGGTTGATTGCCGACTATATTCAAGCAGGGGGCCACGCTATCGAAGTGGTCAATGGCCATCAGCCCGCCGAGCAAGTGGGCAGCCTGGCGATTCTTGCCCGTGAATTCGGTCTGCTGGTCAGCGCCGGCAGTGACTTTCATGGCCCTGGAGGCTGGTCCGAGATCGGTGAATACCGCCCGCTCCCGGAGGATCTGCCACCACTGTGGTGTCGATTCAAACATGACCCAATTATTGCCGCCGTCTGAACAGGTAGAGAATGTGAGTCAATTTTTCCAGATTCATCCGGAAAACCCGCAAGCGCGCCTGATAAAACAAGCTGTCGAGATCATCCGCAGCGGCGGGGTGGTGATTTATCCCACAGACTCGTCCTATGCCATTGGTTGCCAGATCGGCGACAAGAATGCCGTGGAGCGCGTGCGCCGGTTGAGACAGCTGGACGAAAAGCACAACTTCGCGCTGATTTGCAGCGACCTGTCGCAACTGGGGCTGTTTGCCAAGATCGACACCGGCACCTTCCGCCTGCTTAAAGCTCACCTGCCGGGGCCATACACCTTCATTCTCAACGCCACCCGCGAAGTCCCGCGGCTGTTGTTGCACCCGAAAAAACGCACCATCGGCCTGCGCGTGCCGAGCCATCCGATTGCCCTGGCGCTGCTGGAGGAACTCGGCGAACCGCTGATGAGCGTGACCCTGATCATGCCTGGCGACACCGATCCGATGACCGATCCTTACGAAATGCGTCAATTGCTTGAGCATCAGGTCGAACTGATCATCGACGGCGGTTTCGGCGGGATCAAGGCGTCCACCGTGATCAACCTCGCCGACGGCGAGCCAGAAGTGATCCGCGTCGGTTGCGGCGACCCTACGCCGTTCATGGCCGAGGCGTAGATGTCTGCAGTAGAACCCGTTGTCGACAGTCAGGCCGGAGCCCAGCAAGAGCTGCCCTTCGCCATGGTCTATGGCCAGGCGGTCATGGAAATGCCGCTGGACCTGTACATCCCGCCGGACGCTTTGGAAGTCTTCCTTGAAGCGTTCGAAGGCCCCCTCGACCTGTTGCTGTACCTGATCCGCAAACAGAACATCAACATTCTCGACATCCCGGTGGCGGAAATCACTCGGCAATACATGGGCTATGTCGAGTTGATGCAGTCGGTGCGCCTGGAGTTGGCCGCCGAGTACCTGGTCATGGCCGCGATGCTGGCCGAGATAAAGTCGCGGATGCTGCTGCCGCGTGCCGAAACGATCGAGGCGGAAGAAGACGACCCTCGCGCCGAACTGATCCGCCGCTTGCAAGAGTACGAACGCTTCAAGGCCGCTGCCGAAGGCATCGATGGCCTGAGCCGCGTGGGCCGCGATGTGGTAGTGCCAAAGCTGGATGCCCCGCAAGCCCTGGCGCGCAAGTTGTTGCCGGACGTGCGTCTGTCAGAGCTGCTGCTGTCCATGGCCGAGGTGCTGCGCCGTGGCGACATGTTCGAAAGCCACCAGGTCAGCCGCGAGGCGCTGTCCACGCGCGAACGCATGAGCGATGTGCTGGAACGGCTCAAGGGTGGTGGTTTCGTGCCGTTTGTCGAGCTGTTCACCGCTGAAGAAGGGCGTCTGGGGGTGGTGGTGACCTTTATGGCGATTCTCGAACTGGTCAAGGAATCCTTGGTCGAGCTGGTGCAGAATGAGCCGTTCGCGGCGATCCACGTGCGAGCCCGAGCCGAATAACGAGTTGAATCATGAACCTGACTGAACCCCGCGAGCTGGCGCCACTGCTTGAAGCCTTTCTGTTGGCCTCGGGAAAACCGCAATCGCTTGAACGCCTGTTCGAACTCTTCGAAGAGGGCGAGCGGCCGGAACCGCCGGTCTTCAAGAAAGCCCTGACGATTCTGGCCAAGTCCTGCGACGGCCGCGCCTTCGAGCTGAAGGAAGTGGCCTCCGGGTATCGCTTGCAGATCCGCGAAAAGTTCTCGCCGTGGGTAGGACGATTGTGGGAAGAGCGGCCGCAGCGCTATTCCCGCGCCATGCTCGAAACCATGGCCCTGATCGCCTATCGCCAGCCGATCACCCGGGGTGAGATCGAAGAGGTGCGGGGCGTGGCGGTTAACAGTCACATCGTCAAAACCTTGCTGGAGCGCGAGTGGATTCGCATTGTCGGTTACCGCGACGTGCCGGGTAAGCCGGCGATGTTCGCGACCACCAAGGCCTTTCTCGATCACTTCAACCTGAAAAACCTCGACGATTTGCCACCGCTGGCCGAACTGCGCGAGCTTGAACCTGATCCGGTGCTCGATTTCGACGACGCGCCGGTGCCTGCCGGTCTGCAAGCGTTGGCCGACGCTAGCGCGGAACCGGAAGAGCCGAAGGAAGAAACCAGTTTCCATACGTTGTTGCTGGAACTGGACACCATGGAGGAGGGGCTCAAGACCGACTTCGACGATTTGTTGCGCGATGGCGAGGTGACCGAGACCGAAGAGATCCTGGATCAGCCCGAGCCCGAGCTTGAGCCTGAGATCGAAGTTGAACTTCAGGTCGAGCCCGAAGCCTCAGTCGAAGAAGAGCAGGAAGAAGAGCAGGAAGAAGAGCAGGAAGATGATGTGCTTGGCGTTGCCGAAGCTCGCGAGAAACTCCTCGCCGCTGTCGCCGCCCTTGAACAACACAAGCCCGAGCCCGAGTTGACCGACGAAGAAGCCGAAGCCCGAGCCCTCGCCGAAGCGATCGAGGCCGAACGCCGCGAATTCGACGACGATTGACCTGACTGATCGTTCCCACGCAGAGCTTGGGAACGATCTCGGTGTTGAATGTGCCGGCGTCATCGCGCAAGCTCGGTGCCACCGGTCAGCGGAAATCCAGGTAAGTCTCCATTGATCAGCTAGTCTCTGATGCGCGAACGCTCCCATGAGCGTATGATTCGCGACCCTTCGGCGATCCCTTCGCCAAGTACCCAGTTTTACAGACCACACCGGGAGGTGCCCAGATGAGTATCAAAGACCAGAAAGACGACCAGGAAATCGGCCCAGCAGGCGAAAAACTGCAGAAAGTCCTCGCCCGAATCGGCGTCGGCTCGCGCCGTGACGTAGAAGCCTGGATCAGTCACGGCCGCATCAAGGTCAATGGCAAAGACGCCACCCTCGGGCAGCGCGTCGACATGCACGACGCCATCACCATTGATGGCAAGGTGATCAAGCGCGAAGAAGCCGCCGAGTCGGTACGCCGCGTGATCATGTACAACAAGCCAGACGGCGAAATCTGCACCCGCCTTGATCCGGAAGGCCGTCCGACCGTTTTCGACAAGATGCCGCGCCCGAAAGAAGGTCGCTGGATCAACATCGGTCGTCTGGACATCAACACCACCGGCCTGCTGATGTTCACCACCGACGGTGAGCTGGCCAACCGCCTGATGCACCCTTCCTATGAAATGGACCGTGAATACGCGGTGCGTGTGCGTGGCGAAGTCGATGACGAGATGATCGAGCGTCTGAAAGCAGGCGTCGTCCTCGAAGACGGCCCGGCCAAGTTCACCGACATCAAGCAGGCGCCAGGTGGCGAAGGTTTCAACCACTGGTACCACTGCGTGGTGATGGAAGGTCGCAACCGCGAAGTCCGTCGTCTGTGGGAATCCCAGGGCCTGGTGGTCAGCCGTCTGAAGCGCGTGCGTTTCGGTCCGGTGTTCCTCAACTCCGATCTGCCGATGGGCCGCTGGCGCGAAATGAGCCAGTACGAAGTCGACATTCTGAGTGCTGAAGTGGGCCTGACGCCGGTGGCCATGCCGCAGATGAACGCCAAGAGCAAAGACAAGCTCGATCGCATGCAGCGTAAATCGTCGCGTCCAATGGGCAAGACCGACCGCGTGCGTTCGTTGCGTCCAGCCATCGGTAACCAGACCGCTGCTACACCGCGTGACTCCCGTGAACCGCAAATCGAAGGCGAGCGCCCCGCCCGCAAGCCTGCAGCACCTCGTGCTGACGGCGAGCGCGGTCCACGCACTCCGCGTCCGGCCAACGGTCGCACCGAGCGCGGTGAAGGCCGTAGTGCGCCAAGCGGCGGTCGTAGTGATCGCGGTGCTCCTGCTGGTCGTGGAGAATCGGGTCGCGGTACGCCAGTGGCAGACCGTCCTTCTGATACCAAGCGCCCGGCCAAGCCAGCGCCGAAGAAGCGCCCAGGCATCGTCCTGGTCGACAAGGACGCGCCATCGGGCAAACGCCGTGGTGCGCCTGCCGGTTCGGGCCAGCGTCCGGGTTTCGGTCGTCGCAAGCCTGAGTAATCGGTAAGTGCTGCATAAAAAAACGCCAACCTTCGGGTTGGCGTTTTTTTTGGTCCGGCTGATCGTTTAGAACACAAACCGCCCATCAAACACCGGCTCATCATCCAGCGCCAACACGCCGCTGGAGAAGATCAGGTCCAGATGATGGCTACCCTTCGCGCCACCACCCAATCCCAGATGCAGCCCGCAATGACGTTCCTCGAACCCGGCATTGCGTGCATACAACGTCTTCACGCCTTCGTTGGTGCCGATCCCCAACTCCTCGATCCGTCGATTGGATGGATTGGCTTCCAGATACTTGTTGAAGTCATGTTCCAGCCCGGGCACCTCGGTGGCGATTTTGCTGATGGTCGAATTCTCGATCCACAGTTCCAGCGGTGACTCCAGCACCCCGTACTTGCGGGCGAATGGAATAGTGCCGAGAAAAGTCCCCATGAACTTGACCCGCCCGTTAATGGCTTCGCTGTGCGTGGCAATTTCACCGGGAGCCAGGTCGAAGTTGCCGACACCGTTAATATCGGTCCACTTCTTGATGCTGCTCAACGGTGTTTCGAACCATGACCCGTGATCATCTTTGAAACTTAACGTGTTGGCGTGAGACATGCGCTGGATCAAGTGGCTGTTCAACCCGGCAATGCGCTGCGGGGTGACACTGAAGGTGTCGTAGAAGTAATCGCCGTAATCCTTGAACAGCAGCGACTTCTTCCAGTTCTCGGCCATCACGCCTTGCAGCGCGCGGACAAATTCCGGGCCGTCGGGGCGTGGGTTGGGCAGGGTGGAAGAGTCGTAGAAGAAAATGTACAGATCGCTGTCAGTAATCGCCTGAGTCAGCAATTCGGTCGGTTCAAGGTCCAGGCGCATGGCGCTGAAACTAAACGGTTGGCCGTTACCGGCCTGTTCGGCGATGGCGCCGGTCAGTGCCGCGTAATCAGCCGTGTGGCCGAGCAAAACCTTCGCCGGGTTGATGCCGGCAAGGGCAGGGTGGTGTTCGAGGTAGTAAAGGAAATGCGAGATGGCGCGTTGCTTATCCATGTAGTCCTCCCTGACAAACCGAGAAAAAGTGGCAGGCACCACCGGCCGGATCGTGCCTGCCGGGCCTCTCTTACAAAGGCCACATCGCCGTGCCGAACGGAACAACCGCGTCGGCTTGCATCATTTCAACGGCGGCTTCATGGGTCGGTGCTTCAAACCAATCGTCCAGCTGCAGTTCAGTTTCCAAGTCGTTGTCCAGTGCTTGCATGGTGAATCTCCTAGATGACTTTTGAGTAAGAACAACTTGCCGATCGATGCGGCTCGGCAAGTCGCTGAAACCTAGTTCAGAGATTTTTAAAATGCAAAAAAATAATTAAATAAGATTTGTTTGAACTTTTTATTCTGTTTTGTAAGAGGCAATTTGTTAATAAAAAACAAAAAACTAACCCGACCTTTTCTTAAGGAAACGTCCTTCCGTCAATTTGCAGTCAGCCTACATCCAGATCTGATTCGGAAAATTTACGTTACGCCATGTAAAGAAATACTGACGAAATCAAGCCTCATATCCCTTGGTTTGACGATTATGCAATGGGTGTAAGGAAAACCTTCCGTCTCAGAGCCGTTTAGCCCCGATCGAGGGCTCTGGCCCGCTTGTTTCAGACTCGGTTGAAGGGTGAGATGCGCCCCATGCCTGTCGTGCAGGTGCATAACAAGAAGGAGGCGCAATGAACGCCGTGACTCATCTCTACTTCTCCCCGTGGGGCGATTTTTCCGCCGTCCCCGTCGATGACCCGCAAAGGTCTGACTCAATTTTTGCAGCCGCCCGAGGCACTCGAGGCGGACACTGGCAATCCCGGCAATCGACACGCTGATCCAGCGGTGTCTGGCAGCAGGGGGTTCCGGGTGTACAATGCGCCGCGTTTTAACTGTGACCTCCTGCGCATCTGCGCAAACCTCAAGGCTATCCGCCTTGTTCACTCCGTCGCGTCACGAGCGTGTCGGGTTCGATTTCGTCACAGATAAAAACAAACAGGTGACGCATGACCGTTGTAAAAACGCTGAACTCCTGGTGCTTGCGCTGGGGTTTGATCGGCGCTGCTTGAAATCGCAACTGAGCAGCAACGTCTAACGAACATCATCAAACCTTGCGTGAGACCCTTTTCATGAGTGGACAAAACTCGCATTCAGGCGAGCTGAAACGCGGCCTGAAAAATCGCCATATTCAACTGATCGCCCTCGGTGGCGCGATCGGTACCGGGCTGTTCCTCGGCTCGGCCGGCGTCCTGAAATCCGCCGGCCCGTCGATGATCCTCGGCTACGCCATCTGCGGCTTCATTGCTTTCATGATCATGCGCCAGCTCGGCGAAATGATCGTCGAAGAGCCGGTGGCCGGTTCCTTCAGCCACTTCGCTCATAAATACTGGGGTGGTTTTGCCGGCTTCCTGTCGGGCTGGAACTGCTGGATTCTGTACATTCTGGTGGGCATGTCGGAGCTGACCGCGGTCGGCAAATACATCCACTATTGGGCGCCGGACATCCCGACCTGGGTATCGGCAGCCGGATTTTTCGTCCTGATTAACCTGATCAACCTGGCCAACGTCAAAGTCTTCGGTGAGGCCGAGTTCTGGTTCGCGATCATCAAGGTCGTGGCCATCGTTGGCATGATTGCGCTGGGCAGCTATATGCTGGTCAGTGGCCACGGCGGCCCGCAAGCGTCGGTGACCAACCTCTGGGCCCACGGCGGCTTCTTCCCGAATGGCGTCAGCGGCCTGGTGATGGCCATGGCGATCATCATGTTCTCCTTCGGCGGCCTGGAAATGCTCGGTTTCACCGCAGCGGAAGCCGACAAACCGAGAACTGTGATCCCGAAAGCCATCAACCAGGTGATCTACCGGATCCTGATTTTCTACATCGGTGCGTTGGTCATCCTGCTGTCGCTGACGCCTTGGGACAGCCTGTTGGCTACCCTGAACGCGTCGGGTGATTCCTACAGCGGCAGCCCGTTCGTGCAAGTGTTCTCGATGCTCGGCAGCGACACCGCCGCGCACATCCTCAACTTTGTGGTCCTGACCGCGGCGTTGTCGGTGTATAACAGCGGCACCTACTGCAACAGCCGCATGCTGCTGGGCATGGCCGAGCAGGGCGATGCGCCGAAGGCTCTGGCGAAAATCGACAAGCGCGGCGTGCCGGTGCGTTCGATCCTTGCTTCGGCGGCGGTGACGCTGATCGCGGTGTTGCTGAACTACCTGATCCCGCAAAACGCGCTGGAACTGTTGATGTCGCTGGTCGTGGCCACCCTGGTGATCAACTGGGCGATGATCAGCTTCTCGCACTTCAAGTTCCGCCAGCACATGAACAAGACCCAGCAAACGCCGCTGTTCAAGGCCCTGTGGTACCCGTACGGGAACTACGTCTGCCTGGCGTTCGTGGTGTTCATTCTCGGCGTGATGTTGTTGATCCCGGGCATCCAGATCTCGGTGTATGCGATTCCGGTGTGGGTTGCGTTCATGTGGGTTTGCTACGGCATCAAGAACAAGCGCAGCGCGCAACAGGCGTTGCAGGCCGCAGTGAAATAACCCAGCAGCCAGAAACAACAAACCCGGCCATGTGCCGGGTTTGTCATTTCGGGGCCTTGTGTTCCTACAGGAGTCAGCCTGTCATTCGCGGTATCCTGCAGCTTCTGAATACGGACGCTTTTTCATGCTGGTGATTTCCAACAACGTGCATCTGCCAGATGCCGAGATCGAGTTAACCGCTATTCGCGCTCAGGGCGCGGGGGGGCAGAACGTCAACAAGGTCTCTAGCGCCATGCACCTGCGATTCGACATTCCGGCCTCGTCGTTGCCCGAGTTCTACAAGGAACGGCTGCTGGCGCTGCGTGACAGTCGCATCACCAGCGAAGGGGTGTTGATCATCAAGGCCCAGCAATACCGCACGCAGGAAGCCAATCGCGCGGATGCGCTGGAGCGGCTGACCGAGTTGATCCTCAGTGCCACCAAGGTCGAAAAGAAACGTCGTCCGACCAAACCGACCCTCGGTTCGAAGAAGCGTCGGCTCGAATCCAAGACCAAGCGTGGCAGCATCAAGGCCGGGCGCGGTAAGGTCGACTTCTAACGCGCGTCTCTTTCTTCGCGATACTTTGGCGCTTGCCGGTACAGATAAACGCTAAGCATCAACCCGCTTAACGCGGCGAGGGCGGCGAACAGGAAAATCGAGGCAAAGCCAAAGCCTGCCGCCACCGCACCGGCCAACGGCCCGGTGATCCCCAGCGACAAATCGATGAACAGCGAATAAGCCCCGACCGCGGCACCACGGCTGGAGGCTGGCACCAGATTGACCGCTTCCACCCCCAGCGCGGGGAACACCAGCGAAAAGCCGAACCCGCTCAGCGCCGCACCGGCCAGTGCCCAATGAGCATCCGGTGCCAGCCATAGCAGCAGCAAGCCGAGGGTTTCCACCGACAGGCAGGCAATCGCCACGCGAAAGCCGCCGAGGCGGTTGATCAGGTTGCCGAACAGCAGGCGTGCGCCGATGAAGCTGGCCCCAAACAGGCTCAAACAGAGCACTGCGTTCGACCAATGCTGCGTGGCGTAATACAAGGTGATGAAGGTGGCGATGGTGCCGAAGCCGATCGAGCCCAGCGCCAGACCGCAACCATGTGGCAGCACGCGCCCCAGCACATGCATGAACGGCAAGCGTTCACCGACAACGACCGGTGCGGCGGTTTTCGGCCAGGCCAGCGCCAGGCCCAGCACGGCCAGCAGCACGATGCTCACGCCCATGCTCCACAAACCCAATTCACCGACCAGCCACACTCCCAGCGGGGCGCCGATGGCGATGGCGCCATAACTGGCGATGCCGTTCCAGGAAATGACCTTGGCGGTGTTCGCCGCGCCGACCCGACCGATGCCCCAGCCGATCGAACCGGAGCCCACCAGGCTTTCCGCGCTGCCGAGCACCAGACGACCGATCAACAGACTGATCAGACTCAAGGTCGGCAGGCTCTGGGTCGAGGCCGAAATCAGCATGAACACACCGCTCAATCCGCAACCGGCGAGGCCGTACATCACGGCGAGTTTGCTGCCCTTGTTGTCGATGATTTTTCCGGCATAAGGGCGGCTGAGCAGGGTGGCCAGGTATTGCACGCTGATGACCAGACCGGCTATCACCGCGCCGAAGCCCAGATCACTGTGGACGTAGCCCGGCAACACGGCCAGGGGAATGCCGATACTCAGGTAGCCGATGAAGGTGAACAGCACGATGGAAACGACTTGCAGCGTGACCGCCAGGGGGCGCTGGTTTTCAGGCATGGGTAAAAGGTCCACGGGGAAGCAGGATAGATAGGCTGCTTATGATAGCGGCGCGAGCGGACGCGGGTCGTGGAAAAGTACAACTATTTGCCGGGAGAGTGATTCAAGGTTTGGCGGGAGCAACCAGGTGCGTGGTGACCAAGGCGGCCAGGGCGTTTTCTTCGGTACCGAAGCGGGCCAGGAGGGCGGCTTGCTTGTCGGGGGACAGGCGATTCCAGATCTCGATCATCTTCTCGGTGGTACCGATCAGAACGCTGGCCTGAGCTTCGCTAAAGGTAGGGTTGAAGTCGTCGGTCATGGAGGGGCTCAAGGGTTCAGGCGGTGTGGAAAGCGCATGTTAGCGCTTTCCACACGGTCTGGCATTGCAGGTGAATCAGTCTTCGCTGTCGGCCTTGCGGCGTTCAGTGGCTTCTTTCGGCTCGGGCTGTTGGGCACCGGCTTGTTGCGTGGGCGTCTGCTCAGTTTCGTGCAGGCTTGGGAAGGGGAGATTAGGGATCTCGTGCATATCGCGCTCCTCGCAAAGTCTGTTGATAGATCTGGTAGATCCGCGCTTTTAAAAAGCCTGGGAAGGATACAGCAGGAGAAATGACAAATAGAGTTTTATATCCATTTGTTGCGACGGATGGGGTTGTCTAGACAGGTTGGTAGCAGTGACACAAACCAATGTGGGAGCGAGCCGGCTCGCTCCCACAGGGGGCCTGTGCAGGGCTTGAGGGTTATTTGCAGACTTCGGCAATCGCCTCGGCCAGCAAATCCAGACGCGTCGCATCAATCCCGGCCACGTTGGCCCGGCCTGAGTTGACCATGTAAACACTGTGATGATCGCGCAGTTGTTTCACCTGGTCCGACGTCAATCCGGTGTAGGAAAACATCCCGCGCTGCACGCCGATGTGCGCAAAGCGCTCGCGCAACCCATGAGGCTCAAGGGCTTCAACCAATCCGCTGCGCAGTTGGGCGATACGCAAACGCATGGCTTCCACTTCGTCAGCCCAGAGGCTTTTCAGCTCTGGATCACCGAGGATGGTCGCCACCACAGCCGCGCCGTGATCTGGCGGTGTCGACCACAGGTTGCGGGCGATGTTGGCCAGTTGGCTGCGGATATCCACTAACTTGTCAGCGGTTTTCGCGCAGACAATCAGCGCGCCTGTGCGGTCGCGGTACAGGCCGAAGTTCTTTGAGCAGGAACTGGTGATCAGCACTTCCGGCAACGCGGCCGCGAACAAGCGGGTCGACCATGCATCCTGTTCCAGACCATCGCCGAAGCCTTGGTAGGCGAAGTCGATCAACGGAACCAGATCGCGGCTGCGCACCACGTCCAGCACCCGGCGCCAGGCGTCATGGGACAGATCGAAACCGGTCGGGTTGTGGCAGCAGGCGTGCAGCAGCACCACATCGCCCTTCGGCGCTTCGTTGAGTACCGCGAGCATCGCTTCGACGTCGAGGCGGTTATCGCTGCCGACGTACGGGTAATGACTGACCTTGACTCCAGCCGCCGCGAAGATGGTTTCGTGAATCGGCCAGGTCGGGTTGCTCAGCCACACGCCACGACCCGGCAGGCACTGGGCGATGAAGTCGGCACTCAAGCGCAGCGCGCCGGTGCCACCCGGCGTTTGCGTCGCGCCGGCCCGTTGTTCAGCGATCAGCGGGGAATCGGCACCCAAAACCAATTCAATGATGGCCTTGCCGAACGCCGGTTCGCCGTGACCACCGATGTAGGTTTTGGTGGTCTGACGATCCACCAGACGTTGCTCGGCGAGCTTCACCGACTGGGGAATCGGTGTCAGGCCCTGGGCATCTTTATAGACGCCCACGCCGAGGTCGAATTTGCGCGGGTTAGGGTCCTGCGCATAGGCCTCCATCAGGCCGAGAATCGGGTCGCCGGGTACTCGACCTATGGCGTCGAAATGCATTATTTGCGGCCCTCGGCGTCCTTGGCCACTTCGTCAGTGCGCGCGGCCATGATGAAGTCGTTGCGATGCAGGCCTTTGATGGAGTGGCTCCACCAGGTCACGGTGACTTTGCCCCACTCGGTGAGCAGGCCTGGGTGGTGACCTTCGGCCTCGGAGATTTCACCGACGGCGTTGGTGAACGCCAGCGCGTGTTTGAAGTTCTTGAACAGGAAAACTTTTTCCAGCTGCATCACGCTGTCGCGCACTTCGATGTTCCAGTCCGGGATCTGCTTGATCAGTACCGGCAGTTCTTCGTCGCTGACCTGGGGAGCGCCGGCTTGGCAGGCTTCGCAGTGGGCTTGGTTCAATGTGGACATGATGGGTTCCTGAAATCGAATGATAAGAGGTTGGCCGCCAGCGGAACCGCGCGGTTTCACCACGCTAAAGCAAAGCGTCGGTTCCTGACAGACTCACTTGATCGTAAAAGTCGCGGATCACGCAGCTTTTGGTTTTGGCGGAAATTTTGGTGCGCGCAAACCCAGCTGCATCCCTTGCTTGACCCTACCCATGATGTCTTCGTGGGCGAGGTCGAACAGGCGTTTGAGGTTCGGCAGGGCAAAGTACAGCGGCTGCAAAATGTCGATGCGGTACGGCGTGCGCATGCACTCCAGCGGATCGAAGGCCTGATGCTCAGGTTCGTCCGACAGGCAGTAAGCGGTTTCTTTCGGCGAGGAGAGAATGCCGCCGCCGTAGATGCGCAGGCCTTCTGGCGTGTTGACCAGGCCGAACTCGATGGTCATCCAGTACAGACGCGCCAGGTACACGCGTTCTTCCTTGGAAGCCTGTAGGCCAAGTTTGCCGTAGGTGTGGGTAAATTCGGCGAACCAAGGGTTGGTCAGCAGCGGACAGTGGCCAAAAATCTCGTGGAAAATGTCCGGCTCTTGCAGGTAATCCAGCTCTTCGCGGGTACGAATAAACGTCGCCACCGGAAACTGCTTGTTGGCGAGCAATTCGAAAAAGGTCTGGAAGGGGATCAGTGCGGGTACCCGGGCAACCTGCCAGCCGGTGGTTTCGCCGAGAACCTTGTTGATCTCACCGAGTTGAGGAATGCGGTCGTGGGGCAGACCGAGTTTTTCGATACCGTCCAGGTATTCCTGGCACGCACGCCCTTCGATCACTTTCAGTTGGCGAGTAATCAGCGTGTTCCACACCGCGTGTTCTTCGGCGGGGTAGTCGATAAAACCTTGCGCATCGGGCTCGCGAGCCACGTATTGCGTCTGCTTCATGCTGCTCTCCTGCTAGGGGATTTCGTTCTTGTTATGTCCTGCTATGGACTTAGAAATACTCCAAGGTGTGCGGCGTTGCAGCAGGTGATCGGCATTCTGTGTAGGAGAATTCGCCTATTTTCGTAAAGTATTCGTTACGGATTGGCGCCTATCGCGCAGCTACTGATATTTTCGGGTTTGAAACAGCGCACAGGTGTCACATAATCTTGACGACTAAGTTGGCGCCTGCGCAGAAAATTCTCGGCTCAGGCCCTCGATCACTCCTGTTTCGGGCCTTTATATGCGTATCAAAGTTCACTGCCAGAACCGCATCGGCATCCTGCGCGACATTCTTAACCTGCTGGTGGAATACGGGATCAACGTCGCACGCGGCGAGGTCGGCGGTGAGCATGGCAATGCCATCTACCTGCATTGCCCGAACCTGATCAACATTCAGTTCCAGGCTTTGCGCCCGAAATTTGAATCGATTGCCGGGGTTTTTGGCGTCAAGCGTGTAGGTCTGATGCCCAGCGAGCGTCGGCACATGGAGCTCAATGCCTTGCTCGGCGCATTGGAATTTCCGGTGCTGTCGATCGACATGGGCGGCTCGATCGTCGCGGCCAACCGCGCAGCGGCGCAGTTGCTCGGGGTGCGGGTGGATGAGGTGCCGGGGATTCCGCTGTCGCGTTACGCCGAAGATTTCGACTTGCCGGAACTGGTGCGCGCCAATAAGTCGCGGATCAACGGGCTGCGGGTGAAGGTCAAGGGCGACGTGTTTCTCGCTGATATCGCGCCACTGCAATCGGAACATGACGACAGCGAAGCCATGGCTGGCGCGGTACTCACGCTGCACCGCGCCGACCGGGTCGGTGAGCGCATCTATAACGTGCGCAAGCAGGAGCTGCGCGGTTTCGACAGCATTTTCCAAAGCTCGAAGGTGATGGCCGCCGTGGTGCGTGAAGCCCGGCGCATGGCGCCGCTGGATGCGCCGCTATTGATAGAAGGTGAAACCGGTACCGGTAAAGAGTTGCTGGCGCGAGCCTGCCACCTGGCGAGTCCGCGGGGGCAGTCACCCTTGATGGCGCTCAACTGCGCCGGTTTGCCGGAATCCATGGCTGAGACGGAGCTGTTCGGCTACGGCCCCGGTGCTTTCGAAGGGGCGCGGGCAGAAGGCAAACTCGGGCTGCTGGAACTGACAGCGGGCGGTACGCTGTTTCTCGATGGCGTCGGGGAAATGAGCCCGCGTTTGCAGGTGAAATTGCTGCGTTTCCTGCAGGACGGTTGTTTCCGTCGTGTGGGCAGCGATGAAGAGGTTTATCTGGATGTGCGGGTGATCTGCGCAACACAGGTCGACCTGTCCGAATTGTGCGCGCGCGGTGAGTTTCGCCAGGATTTGTATCACCGTTTGAACGTGCTTTCTCTGCACATCCCGCCACTGCGCGAATGCCTCGATGGTTTGACGCCACTGGTGGAGCACTTCCTCGATCAGGCCAGTCGGCAGATCGGTTGCCCACTGCCAAAACTGGCGCCGGCGGCGATGGATCGGCTCAGTCATTACCACTGGCCGGGCAATGTTCGGCAATTGGAAAATGTGTTGTTCCAGGCGGTTTCGTTGTGCGAGGGCGGGACCGTCAAGGCCGAACATATTCGCCTGCCGGATTACGGCGTGCGTCAGCCACTTGGCGATTTCTCACTCGAGGGCGGGTTGGACGAGATTGTCGGGCGCTTCGAGAAAGCGGTGCTTGAGCGCTTGTACTCCGAGCATCCGAGCAGTCGGCAACTGGGCAAGCGGTTGGGGGTTTCGCACACCACCATTGCCAATAAACTGCGTGAATACGAGGTTGGCAAAGAACCCGGCAACACCTAGGTCCCTGTAGCCGCTGTCGAGGCTGCGTTCGGCTGCGAAGCAGTCGTTAATTCAGACACTGTGGTGTTTCTGGATGGACGCGAGCACAGGATTCACGACTGCTTCGCAGCCGAAAGCAGCCTCGCGGTGCTCGACAGCTACTACAGGGACGGTGTTGAGCCGAAGAGGTCGGCACTTGCCGCAAGCGGCATAACACCGCCGGTTTTTCGTCTTCGACACAATCCCCGTTTCCCCTCTGGACCCCTCAACCCCTTTGTTTGCCGGTCCCCGCACCGCCAGAAAAAAGTTGGTCTGCAAATTGCTTATCGCTCAGCAGTACAGCAGTGGACGGCAAACGTCCGGCATGCAGAGGAAAGAGTGTGGACAAGTACCTTTATGTGGCAATGACCGGCGCCAGCCAGAATGCACTGGCGCAGAAGGCTCATGCGAACAACCTGGCGAACATCTCTACCAACGGTTTCCAGAAAGACCTGGAGCAGGCTCGTTCAATGCCGGTGTTTGGTGACAGCTTTCCGGCGCGTGCGTTTGCCTTGTCCGAGCGTCCGGCCACCGACTTCTCCCCTGGCGCGCTGGTGGAAACCGGTCGCGACCTCGATGTCGCCGTGCAAGGCCGCGGATGGATCGCCGTGCAGAACCCTGACGGCGGCGAAAGCTACGTGCGCACCGGCAGCCTGAACGTCGACGCCCTGGGCGTGCTGCGGGCCGGCAATGGTATGCCGGTGATGGGCAATGGCGGGCCGATTGCCGTGCCGCCCGAGCAGCAAATCGAAGTGGGCGAGGACGGCACCATCAGCATTCGTGCGATGGGCGAAGGTCCTCGCGTGATGGCCGAAGTCGACCGCATCAAACTGGTCAACCCTGACTTCAAGAACATGACCAAAGGCCTGGACGGTTCGATCCACACCAAGGACGGCAAGCCGGCGCAAGCCGATGCCAACGTCAAGCTGGTGTCCGGCTTTCTCGAGTCGAGCAACGTCAATGCCGTGGAAGAAATGACCTCGGTGCTGGCCCTGGCCAAGCAGTTCGAGCTGCACATCAAGATGATGAACACCGCCAAAGACGATGACCAGGCCATGGCTCGGGTCTTGCAGATCAGCTAATTATCAGAACGTCGCGCCGTAAAACAGGCGCACGAGGAGAATCGAATGCTTCCGGCTCTATGGGTTGCCAAAACAGGTCTGTCCGCCCAGGACACCAACCTGACGACCGTTTCCAACAACCTGGCCAACGTGTCGACCACGGGTTTCAAACGTGACCGAGCCGAGTTCCAGGACTTGCTCTACCAGATCAAGCGCCAGCCAGGCGCCCAGTCGACCCAGGACAGTGAACTGCCGTCGGGTCTGCAATTGGGTACCGGTGTGCGCATCGTCGGCACCCAGAAAAACTTCACCGCCGGCAGCCTGCAAACCACCGAGCAGCCGTTGGACATGGCCATCGACGGTCGCGGTTTCTTCCAGATTCTGCAGCCGGACGGCACCACGTCCTACACCCGTGACGGTACGTTCCACCTGGATTCCAACGGTCAGATCGTCAACGCCAGCGGCTTTGCCCTGGAACCGGCCATTGTCATCCCCAACGATGCCCAGACCTTCACGGTCGGTCGCGACGGCACCGTGTCCATCACCGTTACCGGCAACCCGGCATCCCAGGTGATCGGCAACCTGCAAACCGCCGACTTCATCAACCCGGCCGGTCTGCAGGCCGTGGGCAACAACCTGTTCCTGGAAACCGCTGCCAGCGGCGCGCCGCAAGTCGGTACCCCAGGCCTGGCCGGTTTCGGCACCACGCTGCAGAACACCCTGGAAACGTCCAACGTCAGCACCGTTGAGGAGATGGTCAACATGATCACCACTCAGCGCGCTTACGAGATGAACTCCAAGGTGATCTCGACCGCCGACCAGATGCTCTCGTTCGTAACGCAGAATCTGTAATCAAGTCTATGAGGCCGCCATGAGGTCGCCTGCAACACCGTGAGGTAGGGTCATGAATCGCTTTGTATCTGTTCTGGCACTGAGTGGGGCCGTCGTGCTCGCGGGCTGCGTTGCCCCACCGCCCAAGCCCAATGACCCTTACTACGCCCCGGTGTTGCCGCGCACACCGTTGCCGGCTGCCGCCAATAACGGCTCGATCTACCAGGCCGGTTTCGAACAGAACCTGTACAGCGACCGCAAGGCGTTCCGGGTCGGTGACATCATCACCATCACCCTGAACGAACGCACCCAGGCCAGCAAGAACGCTAACTCGCAAACCGCCAAGAACAGCAAGACCGACATCGGCCTGAGCTCGTTTTTCGGGGGTGGCCTGAGCACCAGTGATCCAGTGGGCAGCGGTAGCCTGAGTCTGGACGTCGGTTACGAAGGCGACCGTGCGACCAAGGGCGATAGCAAGTCCGGCCAGAGCAACAGCCTGACCGGTTCGATCACCGTGACCGTCGCGGACGTGTTGCCCAACGGCATCATCGCCGTGCGCGGCGAGAAGTGGCTGACCCTCAATACCGGCGATGAGCTGGTACGGATTGCAGGGCTTGTTCGGGCCGATGACATCGCTACGGATAACACCGTTTCGTCGACCCGCGTCGCCGATGCGCGTATCACCTATTCGGGCACCGGTGCGTTTGCCGATGCGAGTCAGCCAGGCTGGTTCGACCGTTTCTTCCTCAGCCCGCTGTTCCCTTTCTAGGTGGCTACGTTGAACTTCAAACACCTGATGGTGGCCGCCCTGTTGCTGTCCGCAGCCTTCAACGCCCAAGCCGAGCGGCTGAAGGACATCGCCAGTATTTCCGGCGTGCGTTCCAACCAACTGATCGGTTACGGCCTGGTGGTCGGGCTTAATGGTACCGGTGACCAGACGACGCAGACGCCGTTCACCCTGCAGACGTTCAACAACATGCTCTCGCAGTTCGGCATCAAGGTGCCGCCGGGTTCAGGCAACGTGCAGTTGAAGAACGTCGCAGCCGTGTCGATCAGTGCCGACTTGCCGGCGTTTGCCAAGCCGGGCCAGCAGGTCGACATTACCGTAGCGTCCATCGGTAACTCCAAGAGCCTGCGCGGCGGCACCTTGCTGCTGACGCCGCTCAAGGGTATCGACGGCAATGTCTACGCGATCGCTCAGGGCAACCTGGTGGTCGGCGGTTTTGATGCCGAAGGTCGCGATGGTTCGAAAATCACCGTCAACGTTCCGTCGGCCGGTCGTATCCCGGGCGGTGCATCGGTTGAGCGTTCGGTGCCGAGCGGTTTCAACCAGGGCAATAGCCTGACCCTGAACCTCAATCGTTCGGACTTCACCACGGCCAAGCGCATCGTCGACAAGATCAATAACATGCTCGGCCCTGGCGTTGCCCAGGCCATCGACGGCGGCTCGATTCGTGTCAGCGCACCACTCGATCCGAGCCAGCGCGTCGACTACTTGTCGATCATCGAGAACCTCGAAGTTGACCCGGGTCAGGCGGTGGCGAAAGTCATCATCAACTCCCGTACCGGCACCATTGTGATCGGCCAGAACGTCAAGGTTTCCCCGGCCGCCGTGACCCACGGCAGCCTGACGGTGACCATCACCGAAGACCCGATCGTCAGCCAGCCCGGCCCTCTGTCCAATGGTCAGACGGCCGTCGTGCCGCGCTCGCGGGTCAACGCCCAGCAGGAAGCCAAGCCGATGTTCAAGTTCGGTCCGGGCACCACCCTCGACGAAATCGTGCGTGCGGTGAACCAGGTCGGCGCGGCACCGGGTGACTTGATGGCCATCCTCGAAGCACTGAAGCAGGCTGGCGCATTGCAAGCCGACCTGATCGTGATCTGAGGACGACGACCATGGATATGCGCAAGGGCGGTTTGGGTGTCGGCAGCAGCGATTCGGGCTCCTATTCGGACTTGAATCGCTTGAACCAGCTCAAGGTCGGCGACAAGGACAGTGACGCGAACATGCGCAAAGTTGCGCAGGAATTCGAGTCGCTGTTCCTCGGTGAAATGCTCAAGTCCATGCGCTCGGCCACTGAAACGCTGGGCCAGGACAATCCGCTCAATACGCCGGCAGCCAAGCAATACCAGGAGATGTACGACCAGCAGTTGGCCGTTTCCATGTCCCGTGAGGGCGGTGGTATCGGGTTGGCCGACGTGCTGATGCGTCAAATGTCGAAGAATAAACCGTTGGCCCCCGGCGAGGCCGCTGCCGCGTCAGCCGCCAAGCAAGCTGCCGCGAAAGCCGCCGTGGAAACGCCGATTGCCGCCGGTACGGTCGCCACCAACGGGCCGCTGTCGCGCCTCAATGGCGAGCGTCCGTTGTGGGCTTCGCGCTCGGTGAAGTCGCCGGCCAATGCGGGCGAGGGCGCTCATCACAATGATATGGCGCTGATCAACCAGCGGCGTCTGGCGCTGCCGCCGAAACTGGCCGACCGCTTGCTCGCAGGGTTGGTGCCGTCGGCATCGACCACTGCCGCGACCGCCATGGCGGCGCAGAACAAAATCCAAATGCCGCAGAGTACCAGGACCGGTTCCGGTCCCCTGTACAACGGCGATTGGCTGGCTTCGCAAGCGGATGCGACATCCAGCGGGCGCCTGCAGGTTTATGGTCGTGCCATGGCTCAAATACCCCTGGCACCGGCGAAGAAAGCGTTCAGTTCCGCCGACGAATTCGTCAACACCATGTTGCCAATGGCCAAAGAGGCCGCCGAACGCATTGGTGTCGATCCGCGTTATTTGGTGGCGCAGGCGGCCTTGGAAACCGGTTGGGGTAAATCGGTCATGCGCGCCCAGGATGGCAGCAGCAGCCATAACCTGTTCGGCATCAAGGCCAGCAGCAGTTGGAAGGGCGAATCGGCGCGGGCAATCACCAGCGAATTCAGGAATGGCGAGAGGGTCAAGGAGACGGCTGAGTTCCGTTCCTACGCCTCTTACAAGGACAGCTTCCATGACCTTGTGACGCTGCTGCAAACCAACAATCGCTATCAAGATGTTGTGAAGTCGGCCGATAACCCGGAACAGTTTGTACGCGAGTTGCAAAAGGCCGGTTACGCAACCGACCCAAACTACGCAAGCAAGATTTCGCAGATAGCCAAGCAGATGACGAGTTACCAGAACTACGCTGCGGCGGGCGCTTCCACTACGCCTTTATAGGCACAAGGCATAAGGTCTGAACCATGAGTTTGCTCAATATCGGGATGTCGGGTCTGGCCGCTGGCCAATCGTCGTTGATGACTACGGGTAACAACATCGCCAACGTCGATACCGCGGGTTACTCGCGTCAGCAGACCGTGCAGGGCACCAAAGCCTCGCAGCAGTTCGGCAATGTCTACATCGGTACCGGCACGACCCTGGCCGATGTACGCCGGGTGTACAACAGCTACCTCGATGCTCAGTTGCAGACCACCACTTCGCTCAACAGTGATTCGGCCGCGTACCTGGGCCAGGTCACGCCGCTGGACAAACTGCTGTCGGACAGCAGCACCGGCCTCAATGGCGCACTGACCAAGTTTTTCGCCTCGGTGCAGAACGTAAACGCCAAGCCGGGTGACGATGCTTCCCGCCAATTGCTGCTCAGCGATGCCCAGGCCTTGAGCAACCGTTTCAATTCGGTGTCCAGCCAGTTGAACGCGCAGAACGCGAACATCAACGGCAACCTGACGAACATGGCCGATCAGGTCAACAAGCTGGCCGCCACCGTGGCGCAGTTGAACCAGAAGATTACCGAGATTTCCAGCTCTGGCGGCATGCCGAACGAGCTGCTCGACGCCCGTAACGAGACTGTACGCCAGCTCTCGACCTTTACCGGCGCGCAGATCGTCGAACGCGAAGGCAATGTCGATATCTACTTGGGCAGCGGCCAGCCGCTGGTGATTGGTAACACCGTCAACAAACTCGAAGTCGTGCCGGGCAAAGACGATCCGGGACGGTTATCGCTGCAGCTCAATCGTGGCTCCAGCACCATCGATATCACGTCGATCATGACCGGCGGCGAAATCGGCGGCTTGCTGCGTTATCGCAGCACCGTGCTGGACCCGGCCATGAACGAACTGGGCCGTGTGGCGCTGGTCGTCGCCGATCAGATGAACAGTATTCAGGCCAAGGGTATCGACAAGAACGGTGACTTCGGCTCGAACCTGTTCAACAGCATCAACAGTGCCGCGCAGATGGCTCAGCGTAGCATCGCCTCCGGCAATAACAGCGTAGGCTCGGGCAATTTCGATGTCAGCATCGAAGACACTGGCAAGCTGGCCATCAACGATTACAAGGTGACGTTCACCAGCGCCACTGACTACACTGTGCAGCGCCTGCCAGACAATACGTCTGTGGGCAGCTTCAGCACGACGACCACACCGGCGCCGGTGATTGATGGTTTCTCCTTGAAGCTTACCGGTGGCACCGCGGCTGCAGGCGATACCTTCAAGATTACCCCGACCCGCAACGCGGCCGCCAACATCAAGACCGAGATGACCGACTCCAAACGTCTGGCCATCGCGGCACCGTTGGGCGCGGCAATTGCAGCGAGCGGCAGTGGCAGCGGCACCCTGACGATCCCGGCCAGCGGTCAACCGACCCTGACCACCCAGTTCGATATCTACGACGCGGCGACCACCACCGCGATGCAGAACGGCCTGAAAAACTCCACGCCGACCAAGGTGGTATTTGGTGCGGTGTCCGCCGACGGCACCAGCCAGACCTACCAGTTCATGGATGCCAAGGGCGGGTTGATCAGCAGCGGCACCATCAAGCCAGGTGAGAGCAACACCCTGAACCTGAGCATTCCGCTCAAGGATGCCACGGGTGCGCCGATCCCGCCTGCGCCTGCCACTCAGTACACCGCGACCTTCAGCATGACCTTCGCCGGTGCCCCGAGCAACGGCGCGGCAATTAACGTCTCGCTCAGTCAGCCGGGCAGCCTGGACAATCGTAACGGCACCACACTGGCCGGCTTGCAGACCGCGCAGACCGTGGACACCGGCTCCGCCAGCAAAGGTATTTCCCTGAACGACGCTTACGGCAAACTGGTCGAAGGCGTTGGCTCCAAGGCCGCCCAGGGCAAGCTCGACAGCGCCGCGACCTCAGCCATCCTGGCGAACGCCAAAGGTGCGCGCGACTCGCTTTCGGGTGTCGACCTCGATGAGGAAACCGGCAACCTGGTCAAGTATCAGCAGTACTACACCGCCTCTTCGCAGATCATCAAGGCTGCGCAGGAAATCTTCAGCACACTGATCAACAGCATTTAAGGAGTCGTAGCCCATGCGCATTTCTACCGCCCAGTTTTACGAGTCCTCGGCTGCCAATTACCAGAAGAACTTCGCCAACGCAATCAAGAGTAGCGAAGAGGCCAGCAGCCTGGTTCGCGTCAACACGGCCGCCGATGATCCGGTCGGCGCCTCGCGTCTGTTGCAATTAGGCCAGCAGGCTTCGATGCTCGATCAGTTCTCGAACAACATGACAACGATCAAAGCCACGCTTGGCCAGACTGAAGCGGTCATGACCAGTATCGGCAACGTGCTGCAACGCGCCAAGGAACTGGCCCTGAGTGCCGGCAACGCCGGTTATACCGATTCCGACCGTCAGGCCAATGCTTCGGAGCTCAGCCAGATCGAAGAGCAGCTGTTGAGCCTGATGAACACTAAGGACGAAAATGGCAAATACATTTTCGCCGGTTCCAAGGGTGATACCGTTCCGTTCTCGCGCAATACCGACGGCACCTACAGCTATAACGGTGATCAGGTCACGCTGGACCTGCCGATTGGCGATACCCAGTCGATGGCCACCAACAGCACCGGTTGGGCTGTGTTCCAGCAAGCCATCAACACCAGTCGCACGCAGACCACAATGACTTCGCCCACGGCGCTGGTCGATGGCGGTCGCGTGGTGCTTTCCAATGGTCAGGTAGGTTCCGACGTGACCTACAACGCCAAATTCCGCAGTGGCGAACCCTACACTGTGAATTTCCTGACCCCCACACAGCTGGAAATCAGAGACTCGTTGGGCACCGACGTCACGTCCGAAGTCAGCGGGAACGGCGTGTTCAACTCTACCGGCGGTGCGGCTACCCAGACGATCAGTTTCCGTGGCGTTGATCTGAAGTTGAACATCAACCTGAAGCCTGGCGACGTTCCGGCGACCGTGTTCGGCAATGCCTACAGTTTCACCCTGGCGGCCAAGCCGGACAGCTTCAATGCGTCGCGCAGTCCAGGCAACCTGTCTACCGAAGTAGTCACCAACACGAGCATCACCAACAGTGCCGCCTATCACGCCAGCTTTCCGGAGGGCGAGGCGATTCTCAAGTTCACCAGTCCCACGGCTTTCGACTTGTATGCCGCGCCTCTGACCGCGAACAGCAAGCCGGTTTCCAGCGGCGTTCTGGCGGGCAACGTCGCCACCGCATCGGGTGTCGCCTTCACGCTGAGCGGCGTGCCGGCGCCGTCGATGCTTGCCGGTGACCAGTTCTCTGTCACGGTCAACACTCACCAGACGCAGAATGTTCTGGACACCGTCAACCAGCTGAAAACCGCGCTGTCGACGCCGACCAACAACGATCCGCTGGCCATTCAAAAACTCAACGCAGCCATTGGTTCGGGCATCGGCAACCTGGCCAGCGGCATTGATCAGTTGACCTCCGGCATCAGCTCCGTGGGTGGTCGCGGTGCGTCGCTGACGACTCAGACCGATATCAACCAGAGCCTGACGATGGCCAACACGCAGACCCAGGGGGCGATCCGTGATTCGGACCCGGCCACGGTGATGACCCGCCTGACCTTGCAGCAAACCATGTTGCAGGCCTCACAACTGGCGTTCAGCAAAATCGCTCAGTTGGGGTTGTTCAACAAAGTCTGAGTCAAGGCCTTCGCGCTATGGGCACGAAGGTTCAATACACCCGAGTGCAAACCGTCATTTTTCAGCGGTTCAGGGCTGCTCCACTCGCTCCAGAGTGAGCGCCCGCCGCTCGCGAGTTCCCCTGCCGTGAAACCAGCTCCTCTTGTCAGCATCGCCATTCCCGCCTACAGCCCGCTGTACTTTCAGGCAGCGCTGCAGAGTGCTCTGAATCAGACCTATGCGTCGCTTGAAGTGATCGTGTGTGACGACAGCGACAGCGACGAAATCCATGAGCTGGTCCAGGCCTGCACGGTGCCGCAAACCGTGACATTGCGTTATGTGCGCAATGAACAACGCCTGGGGTTCAAGGGGAATCTGATGGTCTGCGCCGAGCAGGCAACCGGGGAGTATCTCAAGCTTCTCTGTGATGACGATCAGTTGCTGCCTGAGAGCATTACCCGTCAGGTGCAGGGTTTCATTGACCATGACGACGTGAATCTGGTGATTGCTCAGCGTCAGTATTGCGACGGCGATTACCTTCTGCTTCCCGAGCGTCTGGAGAACTCCAGCTTTGTCTCGGGAGATACGCTGTTCAAGGGTGAAGACCTGCTGGATGTGCTGGAAAGCACGGCCATGAACTTCCTCAGCAATTTGAGTGGCGCGCTGATGCGTACTCATCAGGTGCTGGAGTATCTGCCCGCATTGACCCAGGTCGGCGAAGGGTTTGTCGCCCGTCTCGATTTCGCCTTGTTTGTCTGCCTGTTGCGTCGTGGCAATCTGGCGGTATTGGGACAGGTGCTCAGCTTCGAACGCTTGCACCCGGCGCGCATGAGCAATCAATTGGAGGTCCAACAGGCCGTGGCGGTCGAGCTCGGTTGGCTGACCCAAATGCTGGCGGTGCGCAGCGGCGAACCGGCGCCAGCGCCGGGACATGTGCGCTATATCGATCTGGCCAGTGCCGCCCTCGGTGAACCGTATGACTGGGAGGAAATGCCCCTGAGTCGTTCGTTGGGCTTTACCGCGACCATGATCCGTTCACGGGTCGGTGAAAACTGTGACAGCTTTGTCGATGTGTATCAGCAATGGTTGGCCTGTCGAACCCTGAATCCGGCCCAGCAGCGCCTGCTGCCCACGCGCCTTGCGTCGTGGTCATGGCGCCCGCGCATTGTTCCTGTGGTGATTGATGCCGACGCCGACGAAGCGGCACTCGGCGTCACCCTGGACAGCATCGAACGGCAGGTCTATGTCGCTGAAACGGTGCGGGTGCTCTCCAGTGAAAAGCGTACCGGTGCCCAGGCAGGCAATGTGATCCGCGTGGGCTTGCAGGGCGATGGCCTTGAACAGCTCAATGGCCTGCTGATGCAGACGGACAGTGCGGACTGGTTCTATCTTCTACGGGCCGGTGATCGCCTGAATGAACTGGCCTTGCTGCTTTTGGCCGAGCGAATGGTCGAGAGTGCCGACGCGCTGTGTATCTACAGCGATGAAGGCGGCTTGCGCAATGATGTGTCGGTCGAGCCGATCTTCAAGTCCGATTTCAATCTGGACCTGTTGCGCAGTTATCCCTATATCGGGCGGACACTGGCCATTCAGCGCCAGCGCTTTGTCGACACAGGCGGCTTCAACCCGGACTTCGGTGAACTCAGCCCACATGATCTGGTTTGGCGGCTCGTTGAAAACCATGGCGCACATGTCATCGAGCATGTCGCCCAAGTACTGGTCGAGTCCTCGTTCGGCCTGTCGCAATGGCTCGCTCTGCCGCAGGTGACCGAGCAAAACCCCCGTGTGCTGACCGCGCACCTTGATCGTATCGGTGCTGTACACGAGGTCCGGCAGGGCAATGTGCCGCTGATCAACCGCATTGACTATCAGCATGGCGTTCAGCCACTGGTGTCCATTGTGGTAGTGGCCCAGGATCAGCTCGGTCGGCTTCAACGTTGCATCGAAAGTGTGCTGGAGCACACGGCCTATGCTCATTACGAATTGTTGATCGTCGACAACGCAAGCACCTCGATCGAAACGGGGGACTGGCTGGCCGCCATGTCGCAAATGGGCGGCGAAAAACTGCGCGTGCTGCGCTGCGATTACCCCGATAACCCGGCTGCGGCGCAGAACTTCGCCGTTGCTCAGGCGCGCGGCGAGTATGTGCTGTTGCTCAGCCCCGATAGCCTGATCGTCAACCGGCTCTGGCTTGGGGAGTTGCTGAATCACGGCTTGCGTCCGGAGGTGGGAGTCGTCGGTGGCCGAATGGTCAGCCCTCAGGGGCGTATCGGTGGTTCGGCCCTGATCTTGGGGATGCGTGGCCCTGTCGGCGTGCCTTGGCGCGGGGAAGTGGTGACGACCACGGGTTACATGCAGCGCCAGCAGGCGGTGCAGAATTTAAGCGCTGTGAGCACTGAATGTCTGCTGATCCGTAAGCAGGTATTCGATGAACTTCAGGGGTTTGACGAGCATGCCTTTCCCCACATGCTCAACGGTCCGGACTTCTGCCTGCGCGTCAGGCAGAAGGGCTATCTGGTGGTCTGGACGCCCTATGCCGAATCGGTCAGGGTGACTGCCGAGGCGCCGAGCGGTTCGGTGGTGTCAGAGCTGGTGTCTGAGCAGAAGCGTTTTTATCAGCGTTGGCTGCCGATCATCGCAAGAGATCCGGCGTACAACGTCAACCTGAGCCTCAACACCAATAATTTCAGCCTTGAGCCGGGTTTCAAGAGCGACTGGAATCCGTTCGCCCGTCACCTGCTGCCGCGGGTGCTGGCGATTCCGATCAATGAGACTGCAGTGGGTCATTACCGCGTCACCCAACCGTTTCTCGAGCTGGAAGCTGCGGGTCAAGTGCTCGGTAATCTTGCGTTCCATACACCTTCGGACATTGAGCTGGAACGCCAGTCGCCCGACGTCATCATTCTGCAAGGGCGCTACAGTGAGGGCGCAGTGAATGAAGTGGAGCGGGTCAGAAACAGCTCCCGGGCGTTCCGGATCTTTGAGCTCGATGACTATGTCATCGACGTTCCGAAGAAAAACGCTCACGTGCGCAAGGCCACCGTTGGCGTTGAGCAAATCGTGCGGCGTGCAATTGGGCTGTGTGACCGGGTAGTGGTGTCGACCCAGCCGCTGGCCGATGCTCTTAAAGGCATGCATGACGATATTCGCGTGGTGCCGAATATGCTCGCTCCGCATCTGTGGACCGGTCTGAGCAGCCAGCGACGTACGTCACGTAAGCCGAGAGTAGGTTGGGGTGGGGGGACCAGTCATGATGGGGATCTGGCGATCATTGCCGATGTCGTTCGCCTGCTGGCGGATGAAGTGGAATGGGTGTTCTTCGGTATGTGCCCACCGGCACTCAAGCCTTTCGTGCATGAGTTCCATCCCGCCGTTGGCCTGCAGGCTTATCCCGCTAAACTGGCAAGCCTAAACCTTGATCTGGCTTTGGCGCCGTTGGAGTTTCACATCTTCAACGACTGCAAGAGCAACTTGCGCCTGTTGGAATATGGCGCGTGCGGTTACCCGGTGATCTGCACGGACACCGAGGCTTATCGGGGTTACCTGCCGTGTACCAAGGTGGTGAGCAACAGTACCGAAGAATGGCTTGAGGCAATCCGTATGCACCTGGCTGACCCGGACGCGAGTTATCGCATGGGCGACGCGCTGCGTGAGGAAGTGCTGCGCGACTATATGTTGCGGGGTAACAACCTGAATTATTGGGCTGAGGGTTGGTTGCCGAGCTGATCCAGGGGTTCTATTGCGATCGGGTACGTATCCGTTTCTGCGGTAACGGCTGCTGACGGTTCCGCTTTTACAGCGGGTCACTTGGAAAAGCGCCAAGTAACCAAACGCTTTCGCCCCTGACGTACGGTGCCTCGCCTGGGCTTGGCATGCCCTCGCTCCGGTCCTGCTCCGTGGGCCCGCCGCCATCGGCCATCCATG
>NZ_JASBRE010000024.1 GCF_029960815.1 Pseudomonas sp. AL03 | reverse complement strand
AAATCGTCGAACAGGCCGCGCCGAACGACTTCTTCGATAATCCGCAGAATGAGCGGACCCAGTTGTTCTTGAGTCAGATTCTGCATTGATTATCTGGATACATCTGCTGGTTCTGCCGAGTGCCGCTCGGCGCGCACCCATAAAGATGAAGCTCGAAATCTCATGAGTTGTCGGTAATGACAACCCTCCAATTAGTCTCCGGGTTATAAGTAGCTCGAAGGAGCGATATGCACGATTTTAATAAGTTTGACGCCACCACCATTTCGGAAATGGTTCGTTCAGGTGTCGTGAGCGCAGAGACAGTAGCTGATCACTTTCTTGAGTACGTTGAATCGCAAGAGCGAAACATTAAAGCATTCGTTTCGTTCGATCCAGAAGGGGTGCGCACTCAAGCTTGCCAACTAAAAAAGAGTAACGCGAATGGTCTCCTGGCGGGTGTCCCAGTGGGAATCAAAGACAACTATGACACCACGGATCATCCCACCCGTTTTTTCTCTCCGATCTATGATGACAACTGTCCTTCGCGTGACGCCCATGTCGTCTCGCTTCTGCGCCAGGCCGGAGCGGTCATCATGGGCAAGACGCATACCACCGAATTCGCTTACATGCATACCGGTCCAACCCGCAATCCACATGATCTCGACAGGACCCCAGGGAGCTCCAGTGCCGGATCGGCAGCGGGGATGGCGGCCGGCTTTTTTCCGATCGCTTTGGGAACACAGACAGCCGGATCATTGATTAAACCGGCATCCTATTGCGGACTGTATGCTTTCAAACCTTCGTACGGGTTAGTTCCTCTAGAAGGGGTCAAACCATTAGCGCCGAGCTTCGACACGGTGGGTTGGTATGGCCGCTCCGTTCGTGATCTGGTGCTGATGGCTAAAGTGTTGATTCCTGGATTTCCAAAGCTTGCTCATGAGCGCAATTTACGGTCGTTCGGCTTCTGTCGTACGGCCCGTTGGGATCAGGTAGACGAGCACGTGTCCAAATCACTGGACGCTGCTGTAGAAGATCTGCGATTGGCGGGACATCAAGTGAGCGAGGTATTGCTGCCCGAGGAATTTGCGGGTGTATTTGATGACCATCTGCTGATAAACGATTGCGAGGGCGCCCGATCACTCTCCAAAGAACTGCAATTGCACCCTGACAAACTAAGTGAAGAGTTGTTAGCCATGTTCGAACGCGCCAGTCTGACGACTTGGAACCAAGAGTCAGCGGCAAAGAAGCGTTTAGCAAAGTTAGCCGCTGTTCTGGAACCGATATTCATGCCTTTTGACGCCGTCTTGGGTGCGAGCTGCGGCATCGTCGCGCCGTTGGGGCTTGGAGCTACCGGATCTTCTGATTTCTGCAAGTTTTGGATGGCGTTTGGATTGCCTCAAATCAATATCCCTCTCGTTCGGAATACCAGGGCGTTACCAGTGGGACTTCAAATGATCGGGGGATTTAGAAACGACAGCAATCTGTTACTGGCTGCGGAGCAAGTTGATGCGGTGCTGAGAGCAGCCGCACCCGCGCCTGCCGCATCAGGGTGATGCAGCAGGCGCGTAGTTCAATGTTCAATCGTCAGGCCCTGCAGCAGGATCGACGACAGCACCACGATGTAAGTGATGCTCAGCAAAACGGTGAACACCACGACCGCAGTGCCGTCGTTGAACAGCGACTCACCGACGATGGTGGTTTTCAGCGGCTTGGATGCGTTGGCGGTCCGCAGCACGCCGAGCACGGCAATCGGGTCGGTCGGGGAGATCAATGCGCCGAACAGCAGGCAGTACAGGAAACTCACGTGCCAGCCGAACAGGGCAAAAATGTAATAGGCGAGGCTGCCGATCACGGCGGTCGCGATCAATACGCCGAACGTTGCCAACAGGCCGATGGGCTAACGGTAGCTGCGCAAGTCATTGAGGTTGACGTGCAGGGCGCCGGCAAACAGCAGGAACGACAGCATCCAGTTCATCAGCAGATCACCGAAGTCGATCTGGTCACTGACACCGCCCAGAACGTCGAGCGCCAGCCGGCGTATTGCCCCAGCGCGGTTCCCAGCGGAACGCCAAGCACGTTGGCCAGGGTCAGGCCGGTGAACATCATGGCAATCGCCTGGGCCCGTTTGTTCGGCGCGACCAGGCCGGCGGCCACCACCGAACCAATCCCGAAGAACGCCCCGTGGCACAACGCAGTTACCACGCGAGCGGCCATCAACGTGGCGTGGTTTGGCGCCAGCGCGCACAGAATATTGCCAAGAATGAACATCAACGTCATGCCCAGCAGCGTGGCTTTGCGCGGCATGTTGGCGGTGCCGATTGCGAGGATCGGTGCGCCAAACACCACGCCCAGGGCGTAGCCGGTGATCAGCAGGCCGGCGTCGGAATGCTCACGGCGAGGTCGCGGGCCACATCGGGCAACAGGCCCATAATGACGAATTCAGTGGTGCCGATGCCGAACGCGGCAACAGCGAGGGCAAGCAAGGCGAGTGGCATGCGCAAGGTCTCTGTCGGTAGTCTTGACGCTCTGATCAGGCATACGCATGCCGACGCCCGTTCTCGACGAGAGCGGGCGTCGGCACAAATTATTGGAATTAGTCAGTGCACAACTGAGTGCGGCGTGGTCGCTTGCAGTATAAACAGCTGCTGACATATGGCGAATCAATTATCTGACCCGCTCCCTGTAGGAGTACGGCTTGCCGGCGATGGCGATCTCAAGGACGCCTTCGCCGGCAAGCCGCGCTCCTACAAGGGCGGGTTGGGCAACAAAAAGGAGTGTGCCGTGCTTGCCACAGCACTGGTGTTAGTCGCGGCGCTGTTGCACGCGGCGTGGAATACCCTGATCAAATTCAGTGCGGAACGATTGTTGGTAGTGGCCTGCATGGACAGCGTGGCGATGTTGTTTGTCGCGGTGATGCTGCCTTTGGTGAACGTGCCGCCCATGGAAATCTGGCCGTGGATTTTGGCGTCGGCGGCGTTCGAGTTGCTCTATCGCTATCTGTTGATCCAGGCGTACCGCGTCGGCGACCTCGGGTTGGTCTACCCGCTGATGCGTGGTTTGTCGCCGCTGGTGGTGCTGGCGTTGACGCTGATTTTTGCCGGGGAAGTGCTGACAAACCAGCAGATCTTCGGGATTCTGCTGATCCCGTTTGGCATGCTGTGCCTGCTCTGGCAGGGCGGTGGCGGCGCGCGTTTGCCATGGTCGATGCTGCCGGTGGTGGCGTTGATCGGCCTGTGCATCGGCTGCTACACCTTCATCGACGGCCAGGCGTTGCGACGCTGGTCGCATCCGCTGGATTACCTGGTGTGGGTCACGTTACTCAGTGCCTGGCCGTTTCCGTTGCTGGCTGTGGTGCGCAAGCGACCGGCTTTCATGTTGTTCTGGCGTGAACAGTGGCGACTGGGGTTGGCAGTCGGCTTTTGCGTGTTGTTCAGCTACGCTCTGGTGCTGTGGGCCATGCAGCTGGGCTCGATTGCCGAAGCGGCGGCATTGCGCGAGATCAGTGTGATTCTGGTGGTGCTGTTCGGCATGCGTTACCTGAAAGAACCTTTCGGCAGGCCACGGCTCTTAGCCTGTGGACTGGTGCTGATCGGCATACTGGTGATGAAGTTTTGACTGGAGCTCGACTCTTGAAACTTGAAGAAGGGATTGCGTTATGACGGTTGCTCTGTGGTGCATTTTGATCGTGATTTTCCTGCCCTATATCTGCACGGGCATCGCCAGGGTCAGTGGCGGGTTCAGGCCGAAAGACAACCATGACCCCCGTGACTTTCTCGAGTCACTGAATGGTTTGGGCCGACGCGCGTATGCGGCGCATCTGAACGGTTTAGAAGTGACTCCCGCGTTCGCGGCGGCGGTGATCGTTGCGCACCTGGCCGGCAATGCCGAACTGGTGACGATCAATGTGCTATCGGTGTTGTTTATCACCAGTCGGCTGCTGTACATCATTTGCTACCTGGCGGACTGGGCGATTTTGCGGTCGCTGGTGTGGTTGGTGGGGATGGGGTTGATCGTCAGTTTCTTTGTGGTTTCTGTTTAAGAGCAAGCTCAAAAGATCGCTGGCGAAGTCAGCGATCTTTTGACTTTAAAGCTTGTCGGTCACCTGAGGCACTTGAGGCAGGGCTGCGCCTTTAGGCCAGAGCATCCAGATCTGCCCCTGCTGTTTCATGTCGCCGGCCAATTGCCCGGCCGCATCGCCCGTGCCCCAGAACAGGTCCGCACGGACTTCGCCGGCAATTGCGCCGCCGGTGTCTTGAGCGGCTACCGGGCGTACCAGTGCGGTACCGTCCGGTTTAGTCGTCGATAACCACAACAGACTGCCCAGCGGAATCACTTTGCGATCCACCGCCGCGCTATAGCCTGCGGTCAGCGGTACGTTCAGCGAGCCGCGAGGCCCTTCGTTGCTGTCCGGGTTACGGGTGAAGAACACGTAGCTAGGGTTGCTGCCCAACAGTTCCGGAATGCGCGTCGGATTGGCCTTGGCCCAATGGCTGATGGCGCCCATGGTCACCTCTTCTTTTTTCAGCTCGCCCTGATCGACCAGCCAGCGGCCGATGGGTCGATAGGGGTGACCGTTCTGGTCGGCATACGCAATGCGCAATTGACGGCCGTCGTCGAGTTGAATGCGGCCCGAGCCCTGAATTTGCAGAAATTGAAGATTCATCGGGTCGGTCAGCCAGGCAACAACCGGTGCCTTGACCCCTTTGGTTTCAATCGTTGCCGCATCGTCGTAAGGCTTGAGCACACGACCTTCGAGTCGTCCCCGCAGGCGTTTGCCTTTGAGTTCCGGGTAAATGCTGTCCAGAGAGACGATGATCATGTCCTCGGGTACGCCGTACACCGGGATGTTCGCCGCTTCGGTCTGGGTCAGGCTGCCGGGGTAGACCGGCTCGTAATAACCGGTGATCAAGCCGTCGGGATTGTCATTGGCGGCGCGCAGGCCGTAGACGTCGAGGTTCTGCTTGAGGAAGCCACGAATGTCGTTGGCAGTTTGCGGCACGTTGGCGGCAGCCGCACATGTTGAACCCCAGACCGGGTCGGCTTTGAGTCGGGTGCAAGCGCTGCGCCACGAGCCGAAGCCGGCGACCAGGTCGTTGTCGGACACCGTCGGAAGTGCTTCCCACGTGGCGCTGGAGTAGGTGGCCAGGGCGTGGGTTTTTGGTTTGTTGTTGTCGCCACCGGTGCAGCCCGCAAGCACGACCACCATCGGAAGGGTCCAAGCGAGGTTGTGACGGCATGCCTTGAAACGGCTGTTCATGGAGTAATTCCTTTGCCGGTTGCCTGAGTGCTCCATGCGCTCAAACAACCCGTATTGATAATAGGGCTATTGGTCTTTGCCGATGACGCGAGGATACTGGCCGCCGTTTCCCGTGACCTGAAGCCACCATGACTCTTAAAAGACTTTCTGTTGTATTGCTGGCCTGCCTGACGCTGTCCGCCTGCGGTGGTGTCGACCCCAACTCGCCGCTGGGGCAGCGCAAGGCAATCTTCAAGCAAATGCTCAAGACCGGCGAAGACCTGGGCGGCATGTTGCGTGGTCGCATTCCATTCGACGGTCCGAAATTCGCTGATGGCGCCGTGAAACTTGACGCGTTGTCCCATGAACCCTGGAAACATTTTCCGCAGGTGCGCGAAGAAGATCACACCAGCGCCAAGGACAATGTGTGGCAGCAGCAGGCACGCTTCCAGGAAATGGTCCGCACCCTTGAAGCCGCCACCGGTGAATTGGTGATTGCCAGCAAGGTTCAGCCTTACAAGGCCAGTAACCTGGGTCCGGCAGTGCAGAAAGTCGAAGATGCCTGCAGTGCGTGCCATAAAGAGTTTCGGGATCATTGATCTCTGATCAGAGGTGGACGCGGAGCGTCCATGGCTGCATTCCCACGCAGAGCGTGGGAACGATCACTTATCCAACTCGTCGAGTGCGTCCTGCAATTCCTTGCGGGACTCGGCGAGTTTGTCTTTGCGCTTGTTGATCTTTTCGGCGTCGCCTTTCTTCATTGCCTTGTCGAGATCAGCCTGACGCTTGCTGACTTCGTGCTTGGCGTCGAGCACTTTGTTCTCCCGTTCTTTCTTCAGGGAAGCGTCGGTGCAATGAGCGGTGACTTCGCTCAGGGCAGTTTCAAGGCCAGCCTGCTGATCAGCATTGCCGTGAGACTTGGCCAGTTCAATCTGGTTGATGATGCCCTGCTTCTTCGCGGCGCAGCCGGTCAGCCCCGGAGCTTCTTCGGCGGCCATCAGTGGAGTGGCCATCACGCTGCAAAGGGTCAACAGGGCGAGCGGTGAAAGAAGTTTCATAAAAGCTCCATGTGAAAAGGCAATCGGGTCTATGTGGCGATAGGGTGTTTGAGCCCGGCGGCGCCATTGGGTTCCGGGTTGGTGGGCATCGTCAGTCGTTAAAAACCATCAATCCGGGCAACACGTAATGTTTCACTCAAGGCCAGGACCTGCGGGTCGCGGAAAAATGCGCTCAATTGCGCTGCGCGTCCCGGGCCGATGCCAGGTTCTGCCTGCCATTGTTCGGTGCTTCGTTGTGCCAGTTCCTGCCATGAGTTGGCGAGGCGTGCCTGGCCGGTCGGTGGCAAACCCAAGGCTTTGAGCCAGCGAGTGAATGGGCGTTGCCGGGCACTGATGAAGCTGTTCAAAAGACGAGCACTGCTGCGTTCGCCGAAGCCTTCAATGTTAGCAAGCTCTTGAGCATCGAGGGTTAACCAATCCAGCAGGCCGTTCAGGCGGCCTGTTTCGAGAAGTTTCTCCCACGTGCCAGGGCCAACATGAGGCAAAGCCAGTCCCTGCTTGCTGCTGAGCCAGGTCAGTCGAGCGAGGAATTGGCTTTCGCACCCCGGTGTCGGCTGCCAGCAACTCAAATGATGAAAGTCTTCTACCAGCGGTACGCTCAATTCAGTGCGTTCGGTACTGCGCAGCATGACACCGTCGAGCCTTGGAATGGTCAGGCCTGCCAAGCTGATGGCGACCTGGTCTCCAGGTCGGATATCCAGCGTTTCCCAGCGTTGCAGTGAACTCACACTGACTCGCTTGATCTGCCGGTCATCAAGCATTACCGGTGTCAGTTCCAGAACCGGCGTGATCCGTCCGGTCCGTCCAATCTTGAAATGGACCTTGCGCACCTCGGCCAGCGTCTGAGCAAAAGGGTATTTCCAGGCGACGCTCCAATAAGGCGGTTTGGCCTGCCAGCGCTCGGCGGGTGGACGCTGACCCTGGCGCAGGACAATGCCATCACTGGTGAAGGGCAGGGGCGTACGATACCAGTGATCTCGCCAGCGTTCGGCGTCGGCGAATACCTTGATCGACTGGCTGTAAGGTGCGGAGCTCGGGAAACCCAACTCATCCAGGGCCGCGACGCGGGCGGGCAAACTGGCCGGGCCTTGGGGCCAGTCCCAGACAAACAGGCCGATCCCGGCGGCTTGTTCAGTGCTCAATTTTTTACGGGCCATCAAACCGGCCACTGTAGCGCGTGCATTGAGGCTGCCGGCCTGGGCCTGTACGTGGTCGGTCAGGCGCCAATAGAGTTCACCTTGCAGCAGCAAGTCGCGCGGTTGTGGCAATCGTTGGGGGATGGTGGCGATCCGGCGCGCCGAAGCCGTCCAGTCCTGGCCATTTATCCCGTCACCGCGACTGATTGCCTGAGTCAGCAGGCCTTTGCGGTAGATCAGCGTCACCGCCACGCCGTCGATTTTTGGCTGAATCCAGACATCGTTCCGACCTTTTAGCCAGGCTTCGACGGCGTGACCATCGTGGAGTTTTTCCAGACCGGTGTGGGCGATGGGGTGAGCAATCGTGCCGCCTGCGGTGCGTAACGGTTCCGCGGATTGGCCCAGGCCAAAACAGGTGCGCCATTCGGTCAGTCGCACACGGGACTGATCGTAGAGTTCGTCGGCGACCAATGAGCGGCCTTCCCGGTGATAGCTGTCGTCCCAGAGGTCGATTTGTTTTTGCAGTGACGTGACTTCGTCCAGTGCGCGTGTCGGTGGCCAGTTGGGGCACTCGGCCGCGTGGGTGGTCAGGCAGAAAGTTGTCAGTAGAAAACCGAAAAAGAGGCACAGGTAGAGCCGCATCGTGAGCGTCCTTGCTCAAGTGGAATGCTTGAAGGCTAGGACGGATTTTCAGGATGAGAAGGCCGGCTGTTTTTCAGCGTGTGTCGGCACCGGGGCAGCGGACAATAAAAAGCCCCGCACGGCGAACCGTGCGGGGCTTTTTGGTACCGCCGGGGAAGTCTTACAGGCCGGCAGCAGCGCGCAAGGAATCGGCGCGGTCGGTCTTTTCCCAGGTGAAGGTGGTGAAAGTGTCTTCGCCCACGGTCTTGGTGGCCGGGGTGCGACCGAAGTGGCCGTACGCAGCGGTTTCCTGGTACATCGGGTGCAGCAGGTCGAGCATGGTGGTGATTGCGTATGGACGCAGGTCGAACACTTCGCGAACCAGTTTGACGATTTTGTCGTCGCTGATTTTGCCGGTACCGAAGGTGTTCAATGAGATCGAAGTCGGCTGAGCAACACCGATCGCGTAGGAAACCTGGATCTCGCAACGCTCGGCCAGGCCGGCTGCCACGATGTTTTTGGCCACGTAACGACCCGCGTAGGCGGCCGAACGGTCAACCTTCGATGGATCTTTACCGGAGAACGCGCCGCCGCCGTGACGGGCCATGCCGCCGTAGCTGTCGACGATGATCTTGCGACCGGTCAGACCGCAGTCGCCCACCGGGCCGCCGATGATGAACTGGCCGGTCGGGTTGATGTGGAATTGGGTGTCTTTGCTCAGCAGTTCGGCAGGCAGGACGTGCTTGACGATCAGCTCCATCACGCCTTCGCGCAGGTCTTTGTAGGACACGTCAGGGTTGTGCTGGGTCGACAGTACAACGGCGTCGATACCGACAACCTTGCCGCCGTCGTAACGGCAAGTCACTTGCGACTTGGCGTCCGGGCGCAGCCAAGGCAGCAGGCCGGATTTACGGGCTTCGGCCTGACGCTGCACCAGTTGGTGCGAGAAGGTGATCGGTGCTGGCATCAGCACGTCGGTTTCATTGCTGGCGTAGCCGAACATCAGGCCCTGGTCGCCGGCGCCCTGATCTTCAGGCTTGGCACGGTCGACACCCTGGTTGATGTCAGGGGACTGCTTGCCGATGATGTTCATCACGCCGCAAGTGGCGCCGTCGAAGCCGACATCGGAGCTGTTGTAGCCGATGTCCAGAATGACGTTACGCACGATCTCTTCCAGATCGACCCAGGCCGACGTGGTGACTTCACCCGCGATGATTGCCACGCCGGTTTTAACCAGTGTCTCGACCGCTACACGGGCGAATTTGTCTTCAGCAATGATGGCGTCCAGCACCGCATCGGAAATCTGGTCGGCGATTTTGTCCGGATGCCCTTCGGACACGGACTCGGAGGTGAAGAGGGAGTATTCGCTCATCTCGATTTTTTCCTGAATTTACCGATGGTGAGTGTCGCCAGCCGGTCGCTGAAAATGGCGGACCTGGATCTGGAAACCATTACGTAAGCCTACATAGAGGCTTTCCCCGGGAACGAGTCCCGCAGCGGTGGCCCAACGGGCCAAATCGTCCTGTTCAAACCCCAACCAGAGATCACCGCAGGCCTCCCTGGCCCAACTCTGGTTGTGGCTACATAACTCTGTCACGAGCAGGCTTCCGCCTGGTTGCAGCAAGTCGGCCATGCGCTTGAGCGCTTCGGCCGGCGCGGCGAAATGGTGCAGCACCATGTTCAGTACAACGCAGTCAGCCTTGAGGTTTACACCGTTCAATGCATCGGCTAATTGCAGGCTGACGTTAGTCAGCGTTTCACGCTCGCAGACCTGACGCGCCAGTTCGAGCATCGCCGGGCTGTTGTCCAGCGCCGTCACCTGTGTGAAACGACGCGCCAGTTCCGGCAAAAATGCACCGTCACCGGGGCCGACTTCGATGGCCGTGGCGTCTGCGCCGAAACTCAGTTTGTCGAGCAACGCCACCACGCTTTCACGGTATTGCGGCAGACCGGCGATCAAGTCTTGCTGGGCGCGAAACTTCTCCGCGACCCGTGAGAAAAAGTCCTGGCTGGCCGCCGCTCGTTGCCCATGGACCTGACCGATCCGCGACTGCACCTCGGCAGGCAGGGTCAGGTTATCCACTTCTTCCAGTAGCGCAGCGTGCAGCTTGCCACCCAGCAGGTCGGTGTGAGGCAGGGCGCGACGGTAGAAAATCGCGTTGCCTTCACGGCGAGTCGCCACCAGGTCGGCCTGGGCCAATACCTTGAGGTGGTGACTCATGCCGGACTGACCGATGCCGAAGATCTGCGCCAGTTCCAGCACGCCGAACGAATCGTTGGCCAGCGCGCGCAGTACATTCAGACGCAGAGGATCACCGCCGGCCTTGCACAGGGCCGCCAGCTCATCGCAATCGTCATGTCGAATGGAGGGCGCACGTAAATTCATAAGGCCAGCAGTCTAGTGACGGTCAGAAATCACTGCAAGAGCAATATCAAAAAGTTTTGATATTGCTCGATAGATGGCACTTCTCGGGGACAGGGTCACTCTACAAATCGTCAGCGGAAAGGTTTCATCAGGCGAATGCGACTTTATCCACCGGAAAAACGCCTTCAGATGACTATCTGTCATTGCCCCGAGGCGGCCCGGTGAGGGAAAATGCTCGCCTTTTTTCCGTTTCGTTTTATTCACTCTCGATTCAGAACCCGCAGGAGAACAGCGATGCCCAGCCGTCGTGAGCGTGCCAACGCCATTCGTGCCCTCAGCATGGATGCCGTGCAAAAAGCCAACAGCGGCCATCCCGGTGCCCCTATGGGTATGGCGGATATCGCCGAAGTACTTTGGCGTGACTACCTGAAGCACAACCCGAGCAATCCATCGTTCGCCGACCGTGACCGCTTCGTGCTGTCCAACGGTCACGGCTCGATGTTGATCTACTCGCTGCTGCACCTGACCGGCTACGATCTGTCGATCGATGACCTGAAGAATTTCCGCCAGCTGCACAGCCGCACCCCGGGCCACCCGGAACTCGGCTACACCCCAGGCGTTGAAACCACCACCGGTCCACTGGGCCAAGGCCTGGCCAACGCGGTTGGTTTTGCCCTGGCAGAAAAAGTCCTGGCGGCGCAGTTCAACCGTCCGGGCCACAATGTCGTCGACCACCACACCTACGTGTTCCTGGGTGATGGCTGCATGATGGAAGGCATTTCCCACGAAGTTGGCTCCCTGGCCGGTACGTTGGGCCTGGGCAAACTGATCGCCTTCTACGATGACAACGGCATCTCCATCGACGGCGAAGTCGAAGGCTGGTTCACCGACGACACGCCTAAGCGTTTCGAAGCCTACAACTGGCAGGTCATCCGCAACGTCGACGGTCACGACCCTGAAGAGATCAAGATCGCGATCGAAACCGCGCGTAAAAGCGAGCAACCGACGCTGATCTGCTGCAAGACCACCATCGGTTTCGGTTCGCCGAACAAGCAAGGCAAAGAAGACTGCCACGGCGCCCCACTGGGTGATGCGGAAATCGCTCTGACCCGCGCCGCGCTGAAATGGAATCACGGCCCGTTCGAAATCCCGGCCGACATCTACGCCGAGTGGGACGCCAAGGAAACCGGTCGCGCGGCCGAGGCCGAGTGGGATCAGCGTTTCGCGGCCTACTCCGCTGCTTTCCCTGAGTTGGCCAACGAACTGGTCCGTCGCTTGAGCGGCGACTTGCCGGAAGACTTCGCTGAAAAAGCCTCTGCTTATATTGCTGAAGTCGCCGCCAAGGGCGAAACCATCGCCAGCCGTAAAGCCAGCCAGAATGCACTGAATGCCTACGGCCCGCTGTTGCCTGAACTGCTGGGCGGCTCCGCTGACCTGGCCGGTTCCAACCTGACCCTGTGGAAAGGTTGCAAAGGTGTTTCCGCTGAAGACGCCAGCGGCAACTACATGTACTACGGCGTTCGCGAGTTCGGCATGAGCGCGATCATGAACGGCGTGGCTCTGCACGGCGGTCTGGTGCCTTACGGCGCGACCTTCCTGATGTTCATGGAATACGCCCGCAACGCAGTGCGCATGGCCTCGCTGATGAAGAAGCGTGTCGTGTTCGTCTACACCCACGACTCCATCGGTCTGGGCGAAGACGGCCCGACTCACCAGCCGATCGAGCAACTGACCAGCTTGCGCAGCACGCCGAACCTCGACACCTGGCGCCCAGCCGATGCCGTTGAATCGGCGGTGTGCTGGAAACTGGCTCTGGAACGCAAGGACGGCCCTTCGGCGCTGATCTTCTCGCGTCAGAACCTGCAGCATCAAACCCGCAATGCGATTCAGATCGAAGAGATCGCGCGTGGCGGTTACGTGTTGAAGGACTGCGACGGCGAGCCTGAGTTGATCCTGATCTCCACCGGTTCCGAAGTCGGCCTGGCGGTTCAGGCCTACGACAAGCTGACCGAACAGGGTCGCAAGGTGCGCGTGGTTTCGATGCCTTGCACCAGCGTGTTCGATGCTCAGGACGCCGGCTACAAGCAAGCGGTTCTGCCATTGCAGGTCAGCGCCCGTATCGCCATCGAAGCCGCCCACGCGGACTACTGGTACAAGTACGTGGGCCTGGAAGGCCGCGTCATCGGCATGACCACTTACGGCGAGTCGGCGCCTGCGCCAGCCTTGTTCGAAGAATTCGGCTTCACCCTGGAAAACATCCTGGGTCAGGCTGAAGAGCTGCTGGAAGACTAAACACGGACGTGGCAGTCATGTTTTCATGCCGGCCACGATCCCTGCAGCAGCTGCCGAAGGCTGCGTCCGGCCGCGAAGCGGTCGTAAACCTGACAACGCGTATCTTCAAAATGGAGCGCGGTGCTTGATTTTACGACCGTTTCGCGGCCGGACGCAGGCTGCGCCAGCTGCTACAGGCCCGTGTTGTTACAAAGAATTCGTCTGCCCGCGTCTATCGAGAACCCCATGCCTCAACCGCGTCCTTACAAAGTTGCACTCAACGGCTACGGCCGGATTGGTCGTTGCGTCTTGCGTGCGTTGTTCGAGCGAGGGGCGGCGGCAGGGTTTGAAATTGTGGCGATCAACGATCTGGCTGACATGGCCAGCATCGAATACCTGACACGCTTCGACTCCACTCACGGGCGCTTTCCCGGTGAAGTGAAGGTCGACGGCGATTGTCTGCATATTAATGGCAACTGCGTGAAGGTCCTGCGCAGTGCCACCCCCGAAGGCATCGATTGGGCGTCGTTGGGCGTCGATCTGGTGCTGGAGTGCTCCGGCGCCTACCACACTCGGGTCGACGGCCAGCGTTTTTTGGATGCCGGCGCACCGCGAGTACTGTTTTCCCAGCCGATGGCCAGCGAGGCGGATGTCGACGCCACCATCGTCTATGGCGTGAACCAGGATTGCCTGACCGGCGACGAGCTGCTGGTGTCCAACGCGTCCTGCACCACCAACTGCGGTGTGCCGCTGTTGCGCCTGCTGGATCAGGCCATTGGTCTGGAATACGTGTCGATCACCACCATTCACTCGGCCATGAACGATCAGCCGGTGATCGACGCCTATCATCACGAAGACTTGCGCCGCACCCGTTCGGCGTTTCAGTCGGTGATTCCGGTGTCCACTGGTCTGGCGCGTGGCATCGAACGGCTGTTGCCGGAACTTGCCGGGAGAATTCAGGCCAAAGCCGTGCGGGTGCCGACGGTTAACGTGTCTTGCCTCGACATTACGATGCAGACCGTGAGCGATACCGACGCCACCGAGGTCAATCGGATTTTGCGCGAGGCCGCCACCACTGGCCCACTCAAGGGCCTTCTGGCCTACACCGAGTTGCCTCACGCCAGTTGTGATTTCAATCATGACCCGCATTCGGCCATCGTCGATGCCAGTCAGACCCGAGTTTCCGGCCCACGGCTGGTGAATATCCTGGCCTGGTTCGACAACGAATGGGGTTTTGCCAACCGAATGCTGGACGTTGCAGAGCACTATCTGCAAACAGCTTCTCCACTCTCTGCTTATCAAAAGCCGTAAACCAGGAAATGCGACCCATGACCGTGTTGAAGATGACCGACCTCGATCTGCAAGGTAAGCGCGTACTGATCCGCGAAGACCTCAACGTCCCAGTCAAGGACGGTGTTGTCACCAGCGATGCGCGAATCCTGGCCTCGCTGCCGACCATCAAGCTGGCCCTGGAAAAAGGCGCGGCCGTGATGGTCTGCTCGCACCTTGGCCGTCCGACCGAAGGCGAATTCTCGGCCGAGAATAGCCTCAAGCCAGTCGCTGATTACTTGAGCAAGGCCCTGGGCCGCGAAGTGCCGCTGGTGGCCGATTACCTCGGCGGCGTCGACGTGAAAGCCGGCGACATCGTGCTGTTCGAAAACGTGCGCTTCAACAAGGGCGAGAAAAAGAACGCTGACGAATTGGCCCAGCAATACGCCGCCCTGTGCGACGTGTTCGTGATGGACGCCTTCGGCACCGCTCACCGCGCCGAGGGTTCGACCCATGGCGTGGCCAAGTTCGCCAAAGTCGCGGCCGCTGGCCCACTGCTGGCCGCCGAGCTGGACGCACTGGGCAAAGCCCTCGGCGCCCCGGCTCAACCCATGGCTGCCATCGTTGCCGGCTCCAAGGTCTCCACCAAACTCGATGTACTCAACAGCCTGAGCCAGATCTGCAACCAGCTGATCGTCGGCGGCGGCATTGCCAACACCTTCCTGGCCGCTGCCGGTCACCCGGTCGGCAAGTCCCTGTACGAGCCGGATCTGCTGGACACCGCTCGCGCCATCGCCGCCAAGGTCAGCGTACCGCTGCCGGTCGACGTCGTCGTGGCCAAGGAATTCGCTGAAAGCGCGACCGCTACCGTCAAGCTGATCGCTGATGTGGCCGCAGACGACATGATTCTGGACATCGGCCCACAGACCGCGGCGAATTTCGCCGAGCTGCTGAAGTCGTCCAAGACCATCCTGTGGAACGGCCCGGTGGGCGTGTTCGAATTCGACCAGTTCGGTAACGGCACCAAAGTCCTGGCCCAGGCCATCGCACAAAGCTCGGCGTTCTCCATCGCTGGCGGCGGCGACACCCTGGCAGCGATCGATAAATATGGCGTTGCCGATCAGATCTCCTACATTTCTACCGGCGGTGGCGCGTTCCTCGAATTCGTCGAAGGCAAGGTTCTGCCGGCCGTTGAAGTCCTGGAAAGCCGGGCCAAGGCCTGAGGCCGCCCATTTGACCAGGCAAAGGAGTGTTCAGATGGTCAAAACGTTAGCGCTGTTGATTATCGCGGGTTCGCTTGCGGCTTGCGGGAGTAACCCGAAAGCCCCGAAGGTGCCGGAGACGCCTGAACAGGACAAAGGCTGCTACCAGGCCGACTGGCAGGCCGAAACCAACCCGGTGATCAACAAGCGTTCCGGGCCTGATGGCCTGGACAAATACGAGACGCAGACCCCGGCCAAGGAACATGGTTGCCCTTGACGGGTCTGACACTTTACTCAGGGCTGGCGGCGTGCGTCGTCAGTCGAGGAACATGGATGAAAGGTTTTATCGCCGTTACGGCGCTGGCTCTGCTGGCAGGTTGCGCCAATTTGAACCTGTTCAAGCCTGCCGAATCGACGGACAGCTGGACCACCTGGACCTGCGACAGTCAGGCCAACGTGCTCTGGCGCTACAGCGACGAAAGCCGCAAGGAAGTCGACGTTCGCCTCGGCGGTGCCGATCAGGTCTACCGCTTGAAGCATGAGCCGGGCGCCGAAGGTTCGCTGTACAGCAACGACATGCTGGCGTTTCACATAAAAGGTGAGGAAGGCCTGGTGTACTGGGTCGCCACCAATGATTTGATCGGCCGCGGTTGCAAAGCGCAGTAACGCCGCAAGATTGAGGCAACACCGAATTGGCAGGCCGGGCTGACCCCCGATCTGCAATAACTTGAATAGCCGCCGCCGCTACGGCAGGCTGGCACGATTAACGACCCTCAACCGGGAGATACACACACAATGGCACTTATCAGCATGCGCCAGATGCTGGACCACGCAGCCGAGTTCGGCTACGGCGTTCCAGCCTTCAACGTCAACAACCTTGAGCAGATGCGCGCCATCATGGAAGCCGCTGACAAGACTGACTCCCCGGTGATCGTCCAGGCTTCGGCCGGTGCTCGCAAATACGCCGGCGCACCGTTCCTGCGTCACCTGATCCTGGCGGCGATCGAAGAATTCCCGCACATCCCGGTGTGCATGCACCAGGACCACGGCACCAGCCCTGACGTCTGCCAGCGCTCCATTCAACTGGGCTTCAGCTCGGTGATGATGGACGGTTCCCTGGGCGAAGACGGCAAAACGCCGACCGACTACGACTACAACATCCGCGTTACCCAACAAACCGTCGCCTTGGCTCACGCCTGCGGTGTATCGGTAGAAGGCGAGCTGGGCTGCCTGGGTTCGCTGGAAACCGGCATGGCCGGTGAAGAAGACGGCATCGGCGCCGAAGGCGTTCTGGATCACAGCCAAATGCTGACCGACCCGGAAGAAGCCGCTGACTTCGTCAAGCGCACCCAGGTCGACGCCCTGGCCATCGCCATCGGCACCAGCCACGGCGCCTACAAATTTACCAAGCCGCCTACCGGCGACGTGCTGGCCATCGACCGCATCAAAGAGATCCACAAACGCATCCCGAACACCCACCTGGTGATGCACGGTTCGTCTTCGGTTCCGCAAGACTGGCTGGCGATCATCAACCAGTACGGCGGCGACATCAAAGAAACCTACGGCGTACCGGTTGAAGAAATCGTCGAAGGCATCAAGCACGGCGTGCGCAAGGTCAACATTGACACCGACCTGCGCCTGGCCTCCACCGGTGCGATGCGTCGCCTGATGGCGACCAACCCGAGCGAGTTCGATCCGCGTAAGTTCTTCGGCGCGACTGTTACTGCGATGCGTGATGTGTGTATCGCTCGCTACGAAGCTTTCGGCACTGCCGGTAATGCTTCGAAGATCAAGCCGATCTCGTTGGAAGCGATGTATCAGCGGTATTTGAAGGGTGAGTTGAACGCTAAGGTGAACTAAGCCTGAGCGTTTGAGTTGCATAAAAAACCCGCCGAGAGGCGGGTTTTTTGTGGTCGGAGATTTTTACGCGGGGCAGCTAATGCTCGGCGAATCAAATGTCACCTATAACGGACATTTTTAAGGCTTGAGGCAGAAAAGTCCGATATAGGTGACATTTTATCGGTTCGATTTCTCGTCAAACCCACACTGCTCAATCACCCGAAACACATCGCTTACATCCTGGACCAGGATCCGCGCAATATCAGTGATACTGCCAAAAGGGGATGGCAAGCCCCCTCGCCACAGTGGGAGCAGTCCTACGAGTTTTGCGGACGCCAGGATTTTGTAGCAGCTGCCGAGCCTGCGAGGCTGCGTTCGATCGCGAAGCGGTCGCAATCTGGCAAACACTGGGCTCCTGAAAAACGCAGTTGCCGGTTTTACAACGGCTTCGCAGCCGGACGCAGCCTCGCGGGCTCGGCAGCTACAGGATTGAGTCGCGCTTAAGGGCTTACTTATCGTGATCAATATCCAGCTTGGTGAACGTCACTTTCCCGCCTTCACTGGTGTACCCCGTGTAATCCTGCACATAAACCCCGGCCTTGAAGTACAGCGGCTTGTCGCGCCAGGACGCGCTGATGTCGGTGCCCCACTGGTAGCCCGCCGCACTGATGCCCAGCGCGCCGCCGGGGCTCAGGTGGATGAGGTAGTTGAATTCTTTATCCAGTTTCACACCGGTAGCAAGGGTGATCACCCGTCCTTCACCGTCATCAGGGCGCATACGAACCTTGGCGACGATGTTGCCCGACTGCGTGCTGGTCTTGTACTGATACTCAAGCTTCACCATGGGCTTCTGGCTTTGATAGGCGTGGATCTGGCCGATGACGATCTTGCCCGAACTCGGAACCTGGTTCACCGCCAGGGTGGCACGCAGGGTATTGTCGGCGTCCGGGTAGAGCCAGTTGCGCAGGGCGCCGTTGCTGTAGGTTTCGCGAAGTTCGGTGCGGGGATACTTTGCATTTTCAGTTTTAGTGCCGGTCACCGGCGACCAGAAAAACAACGTGCCGGTGTCGGAATGGAAGTATTGATCCTTGAAGCCGTCCACCAGTTTGCTTGTTTCAACGGTGTACGGCGGATTGCCGACAGGAACGCTGAGGTTCCAGGTTGCGAGATCGATCATAGACAAAGCTTCCACAGATTTTACAGCACGGACGTACCAGAAGCTCTGGCACGCGCCTCGGGGGCAATCTTTATAATCGCAGAAGTTCAATTTGTTAATGCGTAAATGACAAACGGATGACGTCAAAATCCTGTTAGAAGGCCATCTTCCCGGTTTCAGGGGCCTGTAGCGCCGACCGTTAGTCGGTAAATGAACGCTTGGGTTAAATGATGGCGTACTGACACCTTCTGCTTTCGCGGATCCCGGTCTAGAGTGAAGACTTAGTATTTGTCCGGTTTTCACGAGAAACCGGCCTGACGTCCCGCAAAAGAGAAGCAGCATGGAATGCGCGCAACCCCCGCCAGCTGAAGGCAGCTCAATCCTTTTAATCGTCGATGATTACCCTGAAAACCTGATCAGTATGCGAGCGCTGTTGCAGCGCCAGGATTGGCAGGTCATGACCGCCGCCTCGGGCTTTGAGGCACTCAGTTTGTTACTCGAACACGATGTCGACCTGGTGCTGCTGGATGTGCAGATGCCGGGCATGGACGGTTTTGAAGTGGCACGCCTGATGCGCGGCAGTCAGCGAACCCGTCTTACACCCATTATTTTTCTTACCGCCAACGAACAGTCCCAGGACGCCGTGATCAAGGGCTATGCCAGCGGCGCGGTGGATTACCTGTTTAAACCGTTCGACCCGCAAATTCTCAAGCCCAAAGTCCAGGCGCTGCTCGAGCATCAGCGCAATCGCCGTGCGCTGCAGCGCCTGAGCCACGATCTGGAGGTCGCACGCGCGTTTAACGCCTCGGTGCTGGACAACGCCGCCGAAGGTATCCTGGTGGTCGGTGAGGACGGTCTGATCCGCTTTGCCAATCCGGCGATGTCGCGGCTGCTCAATGCCACGGTGCAAGACCTGCAAGGCAAAGAGTTCCTGGATTTCCTGCAAAATCCGCACATCCCGATCTGGGCCGACTCCGAGCTGTTCGCCGGTTACAAACGCGGCGAAACCTTGCGCCTGCATGATGCATTGCTGCGTACGGCGCCCGGCCAGCAGGTGCCTGTGGCGCTGTCCTGCGCGCCATTGCCCAGCGAACAACATGCGATGGTGGTGACGGTGCTGGACATGTCGGTGGTGCGCCATCTGCATCAGCAACTGGAGTTCCAGGCGGTCACTGACCCATTGACCGGGCTGCTCAATCGTCGCGGTTTTTATCAGACGGCGGAAAACCTGCTGCTGCGTGGCGAACGTTCCGACAGCGCCTGGGTGCTGCTATATCTGGACCTCGACGGCTTCAAACGGGTCAATGATTCCCTCGGTCACGATGCCGGCGACCGGGTGCTGCGCTGGGTGTCCGAGCAGTTGAAGGCCAGTCTGCGGCCCTTCGACATTCTGGCGCGCATGGGCGGTGATGAGTTCACTGCTTTGCTGGATCTGGAATTCCCCGAGCAAGCGGCAAAGATTGCCGAGAAACTCATTGAGCGGGTGTCGATCTGTCAGCAGATTGATGGTCTGGATATCGCGTTGGGCGCCAGCATCGGCATTGCGACGTATCCGGATTGCGGTGCCAATCTCGACGGCTTGCTGCGCGCATCCGACATCGCCATGTACGAAGCCAAGCGCGCCGGCCGTCAGCAATATCGTTTCTACGATCACGAGATGAACGGCCGCGCACGCTCGCGGCTGATGCTCGAAGAAAGTGTGCGCGCGGCGATCGAGAACCGTGATTTCAATTTGGTGTATCAACCTCAGGTGGCCATTGCCAGTGGGCAGATTCGCGGCTTCGAGGCGTTGCTGCGCTGGCAGCACCCGAGCGTCGGCGATGTACCGCCGGGGCTGTTTTTACCATTGCTGGAAGAGGCGCGGTTGATCAGTCACCTGGGCAGCTGGATCTATCAACAAGTGGCGAGCCAGCGAAAAGCCTGGGAAACCTCGTTTGCTGAGGATCTGGTGCTGGGCGTCAGTTTGAGCGGTACGCAGTTTGGCATGCCCAATCTCGTCACCGAGTTGCGCCAGGTACTGGAGCGCCATGGTTTGCAGGCGCGCCATCTGGAAGTCGAGGTCACTGAAGAGGGCTTGATGCAAAACCCCGAGGAGACTCGCAAACAGTTGCGCCTGCTGCGTAACCTGGGGGTGCGAGTGGCCTTGGATGACTTCGGTTCCGGGCCGTGTTCGCTGTCTCATCTGCGTGATTTTGAGTTGGACACGCTCAAGCTCGACCGGCATTTGATTGCCCGGTTACCGGAGTCCTCACGCGATGCGGCGCTGGTGCGCAATGTGATCGACCTGTGCAAGCAGTACGGGATGCTGGTGATCGCCGAAGGGGTGGAAACCATTGCGCAATATCAGTGGCTGCAAGCCAATGGTTGCGAGTACGTACAAGGGTTTCTGGTCGCGCGGCCGATGATGGCCAAGGACGTCGGCGACTTTGTGCAGCCATTCGACTGGAACACGCTGACCGGCTGAATTCGCTACACTGGCGACCTTTTCCTGATGTGTGTTGCCGCCCCAATGACTGCGTTGAAATACCTCCAGGCCTATCCCGCAGCGTTGCAGGACCAGGTGCGCCAGCTGATCGCCGAGGGTCGGCTGGGCGACTACCTGAGCCAGCGTTACCCGGAAAAACACCGGATACAGAGCGACAAGGCGTTGTACACCTATACGCTGGATCTCAAGCAGGAATACCTGCGTAACGCCCCGGCCATCGACAAAGTGTTGTTCGACAACCGCCTGGACCTGACCCACCGCGCCCTCGGCCTGCACACCGCGATATCTCGGGTGCAGGGCGGCAAGCTCAAGGCCAAGAAAGAGATTCGTGTCGCTTCGTTGTTCAAGGAGGCGCCTGCCGAGTTTCTGAAAATGATCGTGGTGCATGAACTGGCGCACTTCAAGGAGTCGGATCACAACAAAGCGTTCTACAAACTGTGCGAACACATGTTGCCGGGGTATCACCAGGTGGAGTTCGATGTGCGGGTGTACCTGACGTGGCGAGATATGCAATAGAGATCAAAATAGCGCAGCCGGGAGTGTTTAGATGGATGTAAGCAAGACCAAGAGCAGCTTTTATCGCCGATTGTACGTGGCGTACCTGATTGATAGCGGGCTGGCCAGCAGTGTCCCGGCGCTGACCGAAGTGACCGGCATGCCCCGGCGCACAGCCCAGGACACTATCGCGGCGTTGGCGGATCTGGATATTGTTTGCGAGTTCGAGCAGGAAGAAGGCGCACGCAATCATGCCGGGCGCTATCGGATTCGCGAGTGGGGGGCGATTGATCGGGGGTGGATCGAGCGTAATTTGCGGCAGATTAAAGCGGTGCTTGAGTACCCCTGAATGACCGACCCCGATCGTTCCCACGCACGCGTGGGAACGATCATTGCGGACGCCGCATTCCGATATGAGGAATGCCATCCTCCAGAAATTCCTCACCCGCCACCACAAACCCGTACCGCCCGTAGTACCCCTGCAAATGCGCCTGGGCCGAGAGATAAATCGGCATTTCAGGCCAGTGCTTCTCGCCCTGCTTCAACGCCTGCGCCATCAGCTCATGCCCAAGCCCGGTGCCGCGCGCTTGAGGGGCAATGATCACCCGGCCGATCACCACGTCACCACCCTGTAACTCCGGGTCGAGCAACCGCAGGTACGCCACCAGCCGATCCCCGTCCCAGGCCATTAAATGGCAGGTGTCACCTTCCAGATCCTGGCCATCGACGTCTTGATAAACGCATTTCTGCTCAACGACAAACACTTCTGCACGCAGCTGCAGAATGGCGTATAGCTGCTCTTTGCCTAGATCGCTGTGGTGTTTGCAGACCCAATCGATTGTCATCTTCACATTCCTTGAACAAAGTCGTTCCGATACTAAGCGCCCAGACGAAAGATGTCTTTATGGCAGAGGAATCTGTGACGAAGGCCAAAAAGCCATCATTCATTTCGCGTGGCGTTGTCTTCTTTGTGTAATCTGAGATGAAGCGCTGAGCAGTGGCGTCGATGAGCTAATGTTAGTTCTTGGGTTTGGCAGCACAGGGAGCCTTGGAGTTTTGGCTGAAAACATGTCGGGCGTCCCGCCCTCTAAGGATCTTCGAGCATGTCGCGATTGCATCGAGCCTTTGCTTTGATTGGGTTGCTGTTGCTGACTCAAGGCGCGGCAGCGGAAAAGCTGCGATTGGTGGCCGATGCCTGGCCACCCTTTACCGATGCCACGCTGGTCAACGGTGGGTTGGCCACGGACATCGTCAGCACCGCTCTGGCCCGGGCCGGTTATGCCAGTGATTTCGAACAAGTGCCTTGGGCGCGGGCGATACTGGGGGTGGGCGAGGGTCGATACGACGTGTTGATCAACGCCTGGTACACCGACGATCGCACGAAAATTGGCCAGTTTTCCGGCGAATACCTGCTCAACCGTGTGCGGTTTCTCAAGCGCAAAGACACACCGATCGAATACGAGAACCTGCAACAACTGCATACCTACCCGATAGCGATGGTGCGCGGTTATGCCTATTCGCCGGAGTTTGATGGTGACGTGTCGCTGCAGAAAGTCCCGGTGCACAACTTCTCCATGGCTGTGCGCATGGTTGCTGCGGACCGGGTCAAATTGACGCTGGAGGACGAATACGTCGCGCGTTACTACTTGGCACTGGAATCCTCCAAAGTGCGCAATGCGGTGGAGTTTTTGCCCAAGCCACTGAGCGAGAACAGCCTGCACATCCTGGTCAGCCTGAAGAACCCCAGGCATGAACAGATCGTCGCCGGATTCGACCGCGAGATCGCGGCGATGAAAGTGGATGGGAGTTATCAGCGATTGATGAAGCTGCACGGAATGTAAGTGCCGGGCCCACGCTCAATTCGCACTCGTTTCCTTGAGGAGGTGCGTTGCCAGCGTCCGCAATGGCCCAAGCTGTCGGCAGATCAACGCCAACTGCGTCTGCACCAATCGTTGCCCTTCATCGATCTCATCCGGCATCTGCTCAAGCGTATTGGCCAGTGCCTCTTCCTCATCGCTTTGAATCGCAATCGGCAGTTTGCTCGCCAGGCCTTGGGCAATTTCATCGAGGCTGGCGGCCAGTTTCACGCCTGCACCGTCGATCAACTGCTCGTGTACGTCCGGCGGTAGCTGGGTTTCCCGGTGTGCGCCCAGTCCGGACAAGTAACTGAGCAAGGTGTGCGACAGCACCAGGAAGCGAAAACCGACATCCGCTTCCTTACGGAAATGCCCCGGTTCCATCAGCATGTTGGCGAGCGTCGTCGATAGGGCCGCATCAGCGTTGTGCGCGTTGCGGCGGGCCAGGCGATAAGCCAGGTCATCGCTTTTGCCGGCGGCGTATTGCTGCATGATCTGATGCAGGTAAATGCTGTTGCAGGTCAGCGTGTTGGCCAGCACTTTATTCAGGCGTCGGCCTTGCCAGTCCGGCAGGAACAAGAATACCGCCAGCCCGGCGATCAGGCTGCCGAGCAAGGTATCGAACAGCCGCGGCAGGAGCAGCCCGTAACCATCCCCGACCTGGTTGAAGCAGAACAGCACCATCAAGGTGATCGCGGCTGTGGCCAAGGTGTAGCGGGTGGTGCGGTTGATAAAGAACACCACCCCGGCGGCGATCGCAAAGCACGACTGGACCAACGGATTCGGAAACAGATCGAACAGCGCCCAGGCCACCGTCAGGCCGAAGGCGGTGCCGATGATCCGCTGGCCGAGTTTGCGGCGGGTGGCGCCGTAGTTTGGCTGGCAGACAAACAGCGTGGTGAGGATGATCCAGTAACCTTGGGACGGGTGGATCAAATGCACCATCGCGTAGCCGATGCTCAAGGCCAGGGGCAAACGCAGGGCGTGACGGAACAGTAACGAGGTCGGTGTCAGCTGGGTGCGCAAGCGTATCCAGACATCTTTGAGGCTGCGTGGCGAACGGTCGAGCAGGCTGCTGTCGGTGGCGTCGGCCAGGGCATCGGGGTTGCTGGCGTCGCTGAGCAAACGGTCGAGCGTGCCGAGGTTGGCCGCCAGTGCCCGCAACGAGCGCAACAACCCACGCCAGGCCGGGTTGCTCTGAATGCGCAGGTGTTCGAGGGAGGCGTGCAGATCGCTCAGGGTTTCGGCGAAGCTGGCGTCATAGATGAACGGCTGGCGCATCTGAATCGACTCGGCCAGCGCCCGGCAGGCCTTGCCTTGCTGGCGCAGCAGGCGCTGACAACGGAACATCACGTCGCTGTGGAAGAAGGCGTCGGCCAGGGCGTTGTAAGGGTAGTGCGAGGAGCTGGCGCGCTCGTGGATGTCCTGGGCGAGGAAGTACAACTTCAGGTATCGGCTGAGTTTCGAGCCCGGTCGACCGTTGCCCACCCGATGCAGGATGATCTCTTTGGCGGCGTTCAGTGCTGCCACGACACGACCGTTTTGCTGCGCCAGTTCCAGTCGACGCGCTTCCATGTCCATCTGGCGGATCGGCTCGAACAGCGACGATTTCAGCTTCAGGTAAAAACCCAGTTCACGGAACAACCGCGCCAGGCTTTGCTGCACGGGCTGATTGGAAAACAGCGCCTGCCACAGCACCGAGAGCAAACCGTACCAGGCCGCGCCGGCCACCAGCAGCACCGGCTCGTGCCAGAAATCGGTGACGGCGCCGCCGCGCTGGTCCACGCCGATCATGGTGTAGACCGACAGAATCAACGTCGCCGAGGCAATCGCGCCATAGCGTTCGCCGAGGGCACCGAGCATGGTCAGGCCGAAACTGGCCAGCGCCAGGGCGATGATAAAAATGATGGGGTAGGGGAACAGTAATTCGACGGAGAAGGCGGCGACGCTGAAACACACCAGCGTCACGGCCAGTGCGTTAAGGCGGCCCTGCCAACTGTCGTCGGTCTCGGCCAGGGCGCTGGCGATGATCCCGAGGAACAGCGGGATCAGCAGCCCCATTTCATCCTTATACCAACACAGCGCCATGCTGCCGGTCAGCGCGATGAACACCCGCACGCTGTAGCTGAATTTATCCAGCGCCCAGAGGCGACGCAGAGACTGATTAAACGGGGTCGATGGCATGAAGTGCGAAGGCCTTCCGAGGCAATGACGCTAAATCGAGTCAGTAATGACGCCGACTGGCCCGCGAAGAACGATAACGCGGTCGATCAGACGAATTGCGCGGCGGCGTAACCCGAGGCCCAGGCCCACTGGAAGTTGAAGCCGCCCAGATGACCGGTGACGTCGAGTACTTCACCAATGAAATACAGGCCGGGGCTTTTCAGCGATTCCATGGTCTTGGACGAGACTTCTCGCGTATCTACACCGCCCAGAGTCACTTCGGCGGTGCGGTAGCCTTCGGTGCCGGCCGGCACCACTTTCCAACTCGCCAGTTTTTCCGCGATGTCGGCAATTTCCGCGTGGGTGTACTGCTTCATCGGTTTGGACACGAACCAGCTGTCCGCCAGCAGGTTGGCCATCTTCTTGGTGAAGATTTCCCCCAGCAGGGTTTTCAGCTCGCTGTTCGCACGCTCGGCCTGCTGCTGTTGCAGCCAGGTCGGTACGTCGTGATCCGGCAGCAGGTTGATCTGCACCGTATCGCCGGACTCCCAGAACGACGAGATCTGCAAAATCGCCGGGCCACTGAGGCCGCGGTGAGTGAACAGGATGTTCTCGCGGAAACTCTGGTCGTTGCAGCTCACCAGGCAATCCACCGATGTACCGGACAGCTCGGTGCAAAGCTCCTTGAGCTGATCGGTGATGGTGAACGGCACCAGCCCTGCGCGGGTCGGCAGCAAGTCGTGGCCGAACTGCCTGGCCACTTGATAACCGAAACCGGTCGCACCCAGCGTCGGGATCGACAAGCCGCCCGTGGCGATCACCAACGATTCGCAGGTGATCTGGTCGAGAGTGGTTTGCAGCAGGTAGCCGCTTTCCATTTTCTCGATGTGCTGGATCGAGGTGTCCAGGTGCAGGCTGACGCCGACCTGATCGCACTCGTTGAGCAGCATCTCGAGGATGTCGCTGGATTTGTTATCGCAGAACAATTGGCCGAGTTTTTTCTCGTGGTAGGGCACGCCGTGTTTGGCGACCATCCCAATGAAATCCCACTGGGTGTAGCGGGCCAGGGCCGATTTGCAGAAGTGTTCGTTCTGCGAGAGGAAATTGTTCGGTTCGGTGTACATGTTGGTGAAATTGCAGCGGCCACCGCCCGACATCAGGATTTTCTTGCCTGCCTTGTTCGCATGGTCGAGCAACATCACCTTGCGCCCGCGCCCGGCGGCGGTCAGCGCACACATCAAACCTGCGGCGCCAGCGCCAATGATCACGACTTCGGTAGAGCGCAAAACGGTGTCCTCACACAATGATCGTTCCCACGCTCTGCGTGGGAATGCCGCCATGGACGCTCTGCGTCCGCCGTTATGTGACGCGGAGCGTCACGGGATGCATTCCCACGCAGAGCGTGGGAACGATCAGGGTCAGAGGATGCGAACGCGCAACGAACGGCCTTTGATCTTGCCGTCGTTCAGGCGCTGCAAGGCTTGCTTGGCGATCCCGCGTTCAACAGCCACATACGCCTGGAAGTCGAAAATCGCGATCTTGCCAACCTGAGCGCCCGGAATGCCCGCATCGCCAGTCAGTGCGCCAAGAATGTCGCCCGGACGAACCTTGTCTTTACGGCCCGCGCCGATGACAAGCGTGCTCATCACCGGCAGCAGCGGCGCGCCGCCCTGGGATTTGAGGTTGTCCAGCTGATCCCAGCTCAACGGCGACTTCTGCAGTTGCTCGATGGCCTGGGCGCGGTGCGCTTCGGACGGTGCGACCAGGCTGATCGCAATGCCTTTCTCACCCGCGCGGCCAGTACGGCCCACACGGTGGATGTGAATTTCCGAGTCACGGGCCAGTTCGACGTTGATCACCATGTCCAGCGCATCGATGTCCAGACCGCGAGCGGCGACGTCGGTGGCAACCAGGACCGAAGTACTGCGGTTGGCGAACATGGCCAGTACCTGGTCACGGTCACGCTGTTCCAGATCGCCATGCAGGCCGACGGCGGAGATGCCTTTGGAGGTCAGGTGATCGACGGTTTCCTGAACCTGCTGCTTGGTGAAGCAGAATGCCACGGTGGACGCCGGACGATGATGCGCGAGGACTTTGACCACGGCGTCCATGCGCTCTTCCGGGGAGATTTCGTAGAAGCGCTGCTCGATCTGCGTGTCGTCATGGAACGCCTCGGCCTTCACGATCTGAGGGGTGCGCATGAATTTCGCCGCCAACTGCTTGATACCCGTCGGGTACGTGGCGGAGAACAGCAGGGTCTGGCGACGCTCTGGGGTCTGGGCAATGATTTCTTCGATGGAGTCGTAGAAACCCATGTCGAGCATGCGGTCGGCTTCGTCGAGGATCAGCGTGTTCAGGCCATGGAGCACCAGCGAACCTTTGCGCAAATGCTGCTGAAGGCGACCCGGAGTGCCGACGATGATGTGCGCGCCGTGCTCCAGCGAACCGATCTGCGGGCCGAAGGACACGCCGCCGCACAGGGTCAGGACCTTGATGTTGTCTTCGGCGCGGGCCAGGCGACGGATTTCCTTGGCGACCTGGTCAGCCAACTCGCGAGTCGGGCAAATGACCAGCGCCTGGCAACCGAAGAAGCGCGGATTGATCGGGTTCAACAGGCCGATACCGAAGGCGGCGGTCTTGCCGCTGCCGGTCTTGGCTTGGGCGATCAGGTCCATCCCCTTGAGGATCACCGGCAAGCTTTGCGCCTGGATCGGCGTCATCTGGGCATAACCGAGGGAGTCGAGGTTAGCCAGCATGGCGGCGGACAGCGGCAAAGTATTAAAAGCGGTGGCGATGGTGGTCACGGGACTGGCCTGCAAAACAAAATGTCGCGCAGTGTACCAGTCTCGCTCTCTCCACCTGCAAATTCTGGACGAATAGTCGTAGCAGCTGCCGAGGCACGAGGCTGCGTTGGGCTGCGAAGCGGCCCCCGGGGGCGGTCCTGCGGACACGCAACGCAGCCTCGTGCCTCGGCAGCTGCTACAGATCAGTGCTCTATATCGTGTTCGCGGCTGACCATCCGTCGGCCATCCTTTGGTGAAAGCTGGGAGAAGATGGTTGCAGCCAGCATCGCCATGATTCCGACCGTCACAAACGTCAATTGGAACGCGCCCAAAACCGTGTCCACGCCATCGTTTCCGACTTCGGCAGTGAAACCACCGAGTAGCGCACCGGCACAGGCAACGCCGAGGCTCAGGGACAATTGCGCGACCACCGACAGCAGGCTGTTGCCGCTGCTGGCGCTGGCGTCGTCGAGGTCGATCAAGGTTACGGTGTTCATTGCGGTGAACTGCAAAGAGTTGATCGCGCCGAGGATCGACAGCATCACTAAAAGCAGCCAGTACGGCGTTTGCTCGCTGACCAGACCCATGCTCGCCAGCATCAGCCCCAGCGCCAACGTGTTGCCGGTGAGCACCATGCGATAGCCCAAACGTTCGATCAGCGGCCGGGCCACCGACTTGGCGACCATCGCTGCCGCCGCCAGCGGCAGCATGCTCATCCCGGCCTGGGACGGCGAATAACCCAGCGCCACTTGCAGCAGCAACGGCACGAGAAACGGCAGGGCGCCGCTGCCCAGTCGGGCGAACAGGTTGCCGAGGATGCCCACGGCGAACGTCCGGGTCTTGAACAGCGACGGCGCGAACAGCGGATTGTCGATGTGCCCGGCCCGCAACCAGTACGCCGCCAGACACGCCATGCCGCCGAACAGCAGCAATATCACGCGCAAGTGCGGCAGGTGCAGTTCGCCGAGCCCTTCCATGGCGATGGTGATCAGCACCATTGCGGCACCAAACAACAGGAAGCCCAGGCTGTCGAAACGCGTGCGTTCGCTGCCACGCAGATCGGGGATGAATTTCCACACCGCGTAGCACCCGACGGCGCCCACCGGCAGGTTGATCAGGAAGATCCAGTGCCAGGTCAGGTATTCGACCATCCAGCCGCCCATGGTCGGGCCGATCAACGGGCCGAGCAATCCGGGAATGGTGATGAAGCCCATGATCCGCACCAAATCCGAGCGCGGGTAGGCGCGTAGCACCACCAATCGCCCGACCGGCAGCATCAACGCACCGCCCAGGCCCTGGATCACCCGCGCGCCAATCAGCATGCTCAGGGTGCTCGACAACGCGCAGAGCAACGAGCCGAGGCTGAACAGCAGAATCGCGCCGAAGAAGATTTTCTTGGTGCCGAAGCGGTCGGCAATCCAGCCCGAGGCGGGGATCAGCAAGGCGACGGTGAGCATGTAGGCGATGATCACGCCCTGCATGCGCAGCGGGTCTTCGGCCAGGTCCCGGGCCATGGCGGGCAGGGCGGTGTTGAGGATGGTGCCGTCGAGGGATTGCATGAAGAAAGCGATCGCGACAACCCACGGCACCCAGCGGGCGGTGACAGCGTCGAGAGGCGGGCGGCTGGGCATGGGACCTCTTGTTGTCGGAGATGAGACAATCTGCAGTGCGATGAAACCCCTGTAGCAGCTGGCGAAGCCTGCGTTCGAGGACGCAGTCCTCGCAAACCGGCAACCGCGTTCCGACTGTAACGCCGAGTTTGCTGAACTGGCGAGGACTGCGTCCTCGAACGCAGGCTTCGCCAGCTGCTACAAGGTGTTTACAGCGTCAAGGTCAATCGGCTGACGAGCGCCCCTGGCAACAACGCCGAGGCCGTGGCCCGCTGACTGTAGGTGCTCGCCGACAACATCAACTCGCGCTCTTCGGTCAATGCTTCCAGCTGCGATCCCAGCAAACTGTAGGCACTGTCATCAAACCGCATGGTACTCACCGGCGCCTGAATCTCGCCGTTCTCGACCCAGAAGGTCGCAAACCGCGTCATGCCGGTCAGGCGTGCTGCCGGCTGATCCGAGTAGTTCAGGTACCACAAGTTGCTGATGTACAAGCCAGTGCCCAATTGCTTGAGAATCTCTGCGTCAGGCAACGTACCGGCCGCCATGTTCACTGCGCTCGGCATTTCACCACCGCTGGCGCCGTTGGCGGTCAGACCGTACTCGGCCGCACTGCGTGAACTGACCATCTGCACGCCGGCCTTGCCGTTGACGATCAACCCAAGATCGCTGCGCGGATACCCTTCGCCGGAGAATGCCGGGCTCAACGAACCGCTGACCTTTTCATCGACGGACACCAACGGGCTGAACGAAATGTCGCCCGCGTAAAGCTTCTGCAGCGGACTGCTTTTGCTGGCAATTGACTGCGCCGAGAAACCACCCCAGCCCAGCATGTCCATGATTTCCCCTAGGGCGGCCGGCGCTAGATAGGCGCGGTACTGACCCGGCGCCAGGGTGTGTTGTGGTCGGCCTAGAAACGCCAACTGCTCGCGCGCCAGCGCAAAGCGCCTGGCAAACCCTTCGCTGTTCCAGTCGTGCCCGGCGTAACTGGCTTTCACCGCCTGGCCGTTGTCATGGAACAGGCTGAAGTCGAAGTTGAAGCTGTTGGCCTGGTGCCAACCGAACGCACCCGAAGAGCTGGCGAAACCGCGACTGATCGGGCCGGCAGCATAGAAGCCCACCAGGTCCAGCCCTTCGGCGGCCTGGGTGATTTCGGCCACCACCTGCTCGGTGTCCGGCAGCGGATGTTCCTGCACGTTCTTGCTCTGCCAGTCGTTGTGGTTGAGCAGCAGATACGGGTCCTGCGGCAACAACGGCAAGGTTTCGCGCAACTGTTGCAGACCTTCGGCGAGGCGCTGAACATCGACTTCGGCATCACCGGAAAGGGTGATGTTCAGGTCGGCGTGGCGACCCTCGTTGATCAGTTTGAAACCGACACTCGCCTGCTGCACCTGACCGGCCTGACGAACCTTGGCGTGGTTGAAGCGCACGAAGGCCGACGATTCGGCGGCGTAGCTGAGGGTGAATTGTTCCGGCTCGCGAATCGCATCGCGCAGCCAGTTGACCAAAGCCTTGAACGACTCGGCCTGATTTTTTGAAGTGCTCATCAGGCGTCTCCCCCAAATACATCTACGTTGCTGAACACACAGGCCGGCGAGGCATGGCCGACGCGAATGACCTGATTCGGTTCGCCCTTGCCGCAGTTCGGCGTACCCAGAACCTTCAAGGAGCTGGCGTCACCGACGGCGCTGAGGCTTTTCCAGAACTGTGCGGAAATCGCCCGGTAGTTCGGGTTTTTCACTACACCTTTGAGCTCGCCGTTTTCGATCAACTGAGCCCATTCGCAGCCGAACTGGAATTTGTTGCGCGCATCGTCGATGGACCACGAACGATTGGTCGACATCATGATGCCGTGCTCGATGTTGCCGATCAGCTGTTCCAGTGGCTGATCGCCGGGCTCGATGTTCAGGTTGGCCATGCGGTCGATTGGCGGGCGGTTCCAGCCGCAGGCGCGGCTGTTGGCGACACCGTCCATGCCGGCACGGAATTGCGACAACGCACCACCCAGTGGGCGCAGCAGCAAACCTTCTTTAATCAGAAACTGTTTGCTCGCGGCAGTGCCGTCGTCGTCATGGCCGTAACTGGCGAGCTGCTCGGGGATGTCCGGGTCGAAGGTCACGTTGAGCAATTTGGAGCCGTACTGCAGATGGCCGAAGTCTTCTGCCTTGACGAAACTGGTGCCGGCATAATTGCGTTCGTCGCCCAGGATTCGGTCCAGCTCCAGTGGGTGGCCGATGGATTCGTGGATCTGCAGCATCATCTGGTCCGGCATCAGCAGCAGGTCGCGTGCGCCTTGCGGGGTGTTCGGTGCCAGCAGCAATTGCAACGCCTGATCGGCGACTTTCGGGCCGGCGCCGACCAGGCCGCAGCGGCTGATGACATCGAAGCCACCCTGTTGGCCAAAGTTCTCGCGGCCAAGGGTGCGGGTCTGGCTGTCGCTACCGTTGTAGGCGGTGACTTCCAGGCTTGGGTAGACGAAACGCTGGGCCTGACGCAGTTCGGCGCCGGCGCTGCTGAGGTAGATCTGCTCGACGTGGGTGATGCCGATGCTCACCTGCCAGTTCACCAATCGCTCGTCCTTGGGCACGGCGGCGGATTCGGCGCCGAGCAGTTGGTAGCAGTCGCTCAGGGATGGGAAGGGCTGGTTCAGATTCGGTGAAAAGTAGTCGGCGCGGTCGCTGGAGACGCCTTGCTCGCGCAGGTCGAGCAAGGCGTGGGGCTTGAGTCGACGGGCTTGTTGCTCGGCTCTCTCCAGCGCGGCTTGCAGGCCTGATTGGGACAGGTCGTTGGTCGCGGCGTAGGCTTCGACGCCGTTGACTCGAACGGTCAGCATCGCGCCTTCGTCATGGCTCAGGCTCGGAGGTTCGGCGACATTCTTGCGCACCGACAGGTATTGACCGGACTCGCGCACATAACGCAGCGAAAAGAATTCAGCGCCCGTGCGCAAGGCAGCGAAGCGCTGCTTGAGCTGGGGGTGGAAATCGAACATTCGGGAACCTCCTTGGTATGGAGTGGCGGTGTATCGATGTTGCGAGGGGGTGAAACGTTTGCGTGGCGCTAGATTAGGCCTGAGCGGGGGGTAGGATCAAGGGCGGAGCGGTGTAGGAATGGATTACCAGGGTGTATCAGGAGGTTGTGTGTTGGTTGGGAGGACCCCTTCGCGGGCAAGCCTCGCTCCTACAAGGAAACACGATCCCATGTAGGAGCGAGGCTTGCCCGCGAAGGGCGCACCTCGGTATTACGTCTTACTGAGCAGTAAGGCTCACATCCCGCAACGGCTTGCCACGCACCGGTGCATTACCGGCCACGAAGTAGTCGGCGGTGCTGCGCGGCAATGACTGGCGACCACGGATCTTGTCGGCGATTTTCTCGGCGATCATGATCGTTGGCGCGTTCAGGTTGCCGGTGGTGATGATGGGCATGATCGAGGCGTCGACCACGCGCAGGGCTTGCATGCCATGCACACGACCTTCGGCATCAACCACCGCCATTTCGTCGGTGCCCATCTTGCACGAGCAGGACGGGTGGAACGCGGTTTCGGCGTGTTCGCGGATGAACTTGTCCAGCTGCTCATCGGTTTGCACGTCGATGCCGGGGCTGATTTCGCGGCCACGGAAAGCGTCCAGCGCAGGCTGTTGCATGATTTCACGGGTCAGGCGGATGCCGTCACGAAATTCCTGCCAGTCCTGCTCGGTGGCCATGTAGTTGAACAGGATGCTCGGGTACTCGCGCGGATCCTTGGACTTGGCCTGAATGCGACCACGGCTCGGCGAACGCATGGAACCCATGTGCGCCTGGAAACCGTGCTCTTTCACGCCGTTGCTGCCGTTGTAGTTAATCGCGACCGGCAGGAAGTGGTACTGAATGTTCGGCCAATCGAATTCTTCGCGTGTACGGATGAAACCGCCAGCTTCGAACTGGTTGCTGGCGCCGATGCCGGTGCCGTTGAACAGCCACTCGGCACCGATGGCCGGCTGGTTGTACCAAAGCAGCGACGGGTACAGCGAAACCGGTTGGGTGCAGGCGTATTGCAGGTACAACTCGAGGTGATCCTGCAGGTTTTCGCCGACGCCTGGCAGGTCGTGGACCACCGGAATGTCGAGCGTGTTCAGCAGTTCGGCAGGGCCGACACCGGAACGTTGCAGAATCTGCGGCGACGCGATGGCGCCGGAGCACAGCAGCACTTCTTTGCGGGCGCGGGCTTCAACGCGCTCTTCAGCGGAGCCGATCAAGTAACGCACGCCGACTGCACGCTTGCCTTCGAACAGGATCTTGTCGGTCAGGGCGTGGGTGACGATGGTCAGGGTCGAGCGCTTCTTGGCGATGTCCAGGTAACCGCGAGCGGTGCTGGCGCGACGACCGTTCGGCGTCACGGTGCGGTCCATCGGGCCGAAACCTTCCTGCTGATAACCGTTGAGGTCTTCGGTACGCGGGTAACCGGCTTGCACGCCGGCTTCAACCATCGCGTGGAACAGCGGGTTGTTGCCGGCTTTCGGCGTGGTCACGCTGACCGGGCCGTCGCTACCGTGGTAATCGTTCGCGCCGATGTCACGGGTTTCAGCCTTGCGGAAGTACGGCAGGCAGTTCAGGTAGTCCCAGTCTTCCAGACCTGGCAGTTTCGACCAGTTGTCGTAATCCATCGCGTTGCCGCGGATGTAGCACATGCCGTTGATCAGCGAAGAACCACCCAGGCCCTTGCCGCGACCGCATTCCATCCGGCGACCGTCCATGTGTGGCTCTGGATCGGTTTCGTAGCCCCAGTTGTAGCGACGACCTTGCAGCGGAAACGCCAGGGCGGCCGGCATTTGCGTGCGGAAGTCCAAGCGGTAGTCCGGGCCGCCGGCTTCGAGCAGCAGAACGGTGACGCCTTCGTCTTCAGTCAGACGGGTCGCCAGGGTGTTACCGGCCGAGCCGGCACCGATGATGATGTAATCGAATTCTTGGGACATTAAATGCACCCTCTTTGAAGTTGGTCAGGTCGCCTGTAGCAGCTGTCGAGGCACGAGGCTGCGTTGGGTCGCGCAGCGGCCCTCTGAGGGCGGTCCTGCGGACACGCAACGCAGCCTCGTACCTCGGCAGCTGCTACAGGGTTTTCAGCCGGGGTTTAGAACACCGAGGCGTAATCGCCCAGTTCGACCTGTACCGATTTGATGCGTGTGAAGTTGTTCAGCGAGCTGATGCCGTTCTCACGGCCCACGCCCGACTGCTTGTAGCCGCCGACCGGCATTTTGGCGTCGGACTCGCCCCAGGCGTTGATCCAGCAGATACCGGCTTCCAGTTGGTGAATCACGCGGTGAGCGCGGTTCAGGTCTTTGGTGACGATGCCAGCCGCCAGGCCGAAGTCGGTGTCGTTGGCACGACGGATCACTTCTTCTTCGGTGTCGTAGGTCAGGATGCTCATCACCGGGCCGAAGATTTCCTCGCGAACGATGGTCATCTCGTCGGTGCAGTCGGTGAACACGGTCGGTGCCACGAATGCGCCTTTGGCGAAGTCGCCGTCGGTCAGGCGAGTACCGCCGCACAGGACGCGAGCGCCTTCTTCCTTACCTTTGGCGATGTAACCCAGCACGCTTTCCATGTGGGCGAAGCTGACCAGCGGGCCGAAATTGGTGTTTTCGTCTTCTGGGTTGCCGATGCGGATGCGCGCAACACGCTCAGCGATCTTGGCTTCGAAAGCGGCTTTCAGATGAGTCGGTACGAACACGCGAGTGCCGTTGGTGCAGACCTGACCGGAGCTGTAGAAGTTGGCCATCATCGCGGTGTCGGCGGCGCGATCGAGGTCGGCGTCGTCGAAAATGATCAGCGGGGATTTGCCGCCCAACTCCATGGTCACGTCTTTCAGCGAAGACGCGGAAGCGCTGGCCATCACTTTCTTGCCAGTGTCGGTGCCGCCGGTGAAGGAGATTTTTTCGATGCGTGGGTGCTCGGTCAACCAAGTGCCGACTTCACGGCCGCTACCGGTCAGCACGTTGAACACGCCAGCCGGAACGCCGGCTTCGGTGTAGATCTCGGCCAGTTTCAGCGTGGTCAGGGACGTGACTTCGCTTGGCTTGAAGATCATCGCGTTACCGGCCGCCAGGGCTGGTGCGGATTTCCACAGGGCGATCTGGATCGGGTAGTTCCACGCGCCGATACCGGCCACAACACCCAGCGGCTCGCGACGTGTGTAGACGAACGAAGTGGTGCGCAACGGAATCTGCTCGCCTTCGATAGCCGGAACCAGACCTGCGTAGTACTCCAGCACGTCAGCGCCGGTAACGATGTCGACGTAACGGGTTTCGGAGTACGACTTGCCGGTGTCCAGGGTTTCCAGGGCAGCCAGTTCATCGTTGCGCTCGCGCAAGATGTCCACGGCACGACGCAGGATGCGCGAACGCTCCATGGCGGTCATCGCGGCCCAGATTTTCTGGCCCTTTTCAGCGCTGACCACAGCACGCTCAACGTCTTCCTTGGTCGCACGCTGTACGGTTGCGAGGACTTCACCGTTAGCCGGGTTGATGGCTTCGAAGGTGGCGTCGCTGCTGGCGTCGGAGTAGCCGCCATCGATGTAGAGTTTTTGCAGTTCGAAACGGGCCATAGTGTCCTCGCAAGTGCATAAGTGGTTGGCGTTGACCACTGGGCGTGCCTTATAGCTTGGGCAACGCTGGTCAGTGGCAGTTCAGGTGCTGAGCGGTTCTGTGTGCTCTAACTCACCTGCTTGGCCAGTTGGAAATCCATGTATTCGTAAGCGATCTGGTGCGCTTGCCCGGTGTCGAAAGCATCTCCCGACAGCGCGCCGCGCAACCACAAGCCGTCAATGAGGGCCGCCAGGCCGCGGGCGGCGCTGCGCGCTTGATCGAGCGGCAACACACGGCGGAACTGGCAGCACAGGTTGGAATACAGGCGGTGATCGTTAATCCGCTGCAACCTGTGCAATGACGGGTGGTGCATGCTGGTGGCCCAGAAGGCCAGCCAGGTTTTCATTGCCGGGCCATTGACCTGGCTGGCGTCGAAGTTGCCTTCGATGATCACCTGCAGATGCGCCCGTGGGCTGTCATCTGCCAGCGCCTGACGGCGCGCGGTGACGTTCTCGCTGAGCACGCTCATCAGGTACTGCGCCGTGGCAGCGATCAGGCCGTTTTTGTCCTGAAAATAGTGACTGATGATGCCATTTGAGACACCGGCCAAACGGGCGATCAGCGCAATGCTGGCGTCCCCCATTCCGACCTGATCGACGGCCTGCAATGTGGCTTCGATCAACTGCTGGCGGCGGATGGGTTGCATACCGACCTTGGGCATCTTGCACATCTCCTTAGGCCTTCCGGCGGACGTAAAACGTCTATCGGATTGAGGGCCAGTCTATTTTGTTTTGATTGAACGTTCAATCAACAAAGAATAAGATCTGCGACAAATCGTCGCTACCTAACAGGTTTTTCCTAAACGTAGTTGGCGAAAAACGACATCCGAAAACGCTCGAAACCCTTGCGCACTGGCGCTCCCGGGCTTCGGGCTTTTTTCGGGGTGTCTTTATATCACCCGCCGGTCGGCTGCCAACTAACCGATTAGTCGGGTACCGCGTTGCCTTGTGTTCTTCTCCCGCACTGCCCGGAGCATCTGTGCCATGAGTTCTGCCTCTCTTATAAAGACCCCACCCGAGAAGGTGACGGTCAACGGTTGGGTGTTCTACACCTCTACCGCGTTGATCCTGTTGTTGACCGCCATTCTGATCATTGCCCCGCAAGAGGCCGGCAGATTGCTCGGCATCGCCCAAGCCTGGTTGTCCCGCAGCTTCGGCTGGTACTACATGGTGGTGATCGCCGCTTACCTGGTCTTCGTGCTCGGCCTGGCGTTTTCGTCCTACGGCAAACTCAAGCTGGGCAGTAAGGACGACACCCCAGACTTCAGCTATGGCGCCTGGGCGGGGATGCTATTCTCGTCGGGTATCGGCATCTCGCTGTTGTACTTCGGTGCTTCCGAGCCGCTGGACCACTACTTCAATCCGCCGGAAGGCGTGGCCGGCAGCAACCTTGCTGCACGTCAGGCGGTTCAGCTGACGTTCCTGCACTGGGGCCTGCATGGCTGGGCGATTTATGCATTGGTCGGCCTGGCCGTGGCGTACTTTGCGTATCGCCATAACCAGCCGCTGGCATTGCGTTCGGCGCTGTATCCGTTGGTCGGCGAGCGTTGGGTCAAAGGCGCGGCCGGGCATGCGGTGGACGGCTTTGGCATGTTCGTGACCCTGCTGGGGCTGGTGACGAACCTGGGGATTGGTTCGCTGCAAGTGTCGTCGGGCCTTGAAAACCTGTTCGGCATGGAGCACAACAACACCAACCTGCTGATCGTGATCATCGTGATGAGCACCGTGGCGACCATCGCTGCCGTGTCCGGCGTGGAAAACGGTATTCGCCGTCTGTCCAACCTGAACATTGTGCTGTTCAGCGGTCTGCTGATTTTCGTGCTGCTGTTCGGCCCGACCCTGCACCTGCTCAACGGCTTCGTGCAAAACGTCGGCGACTACCTGAACAGCGTGGTGCTGAAAACGTTCGACCTCTATGTGTACGAAGGCGACAGTGAGAAATCCGACCGCTGGTTGGGCCTGTGGACCCTGTTCTACTGGGCCTGGTGGATTTCCTGGGCCCCCTTCGTCGGCATGTTCATCGCGCGTATTTCCCGTGGTCGCACGGTGCGTGAACTGGTGGCCGGTGTGCTGCTGATCCCGCTGGGTTTCACCCTGGCGTGGCTGTCGATCTTCGGTAACTCTGCCCTGGACCTGGTGATGAACCACGGAGCGGTGGAGCTCGGGAAGACGGCGCTGGAACAGCCGTCCATGGCGATCTATCAGTTGCTGGAGCATTACCCGGCGTCGAAAATCGTGATTGGCGTGTCGATCTTCGTCGGTTTCGTGTTGTTCCTGACCCCGGCTGATTCCGGCGCGGTGATGATGGCCAACCTTTCGTGCAAGGGCGGCAACGTTGACGAAGATGCGCCGCACTGGCTGCGGATCTTCTGGTCGGCGGTGATTACCCTGGTGACCATCGGCCTGCTGTTTGCCGGTAACTTCGAAGCCATGCAAACCATGGTGGTGCTGGCCGGTCTGCCGTTCTCGGTGGTGCTGGTGTTCTTCATGTTCGGCTTGCACAAGGCCATGCGCCAGGACGTGCAGATCGAACAGGAGCAAGCGGAGCTCGCAGCGCGCGGTCGTCGTGGTTTCAGCGAGCGTTTGACTCAGCTGGACTTGCAGCCGAATCAGTCGATCGTTCAGCGTTTCATGGACAAGCAAGTGAGCCCGGCGCTGGAAGAGGCTGCGGTGCAACTGCGTACTCAAGGCCTGGATGTGCAAACGTTGCTGGGCAAGGCCAAGCGTTGCATGGGCCTGCGGATCGAGAGGGAAGAGGGCAACCCTTTTGTCTACGAAGTGAGCCTGGACGGCTATCTGGCAGCGGCGAGCGACACGGTTTCGGCTGAGAGTGCTGATGAACCGCGCGCACGTTACTACCGCGCCGAGGTTTATTTGCACAATGGCAGCCAGGACTACGACTTGATGGGCTTCACTCAAGATCAGATCACCCGTGACGTGCTCGATCAGTTTGAAAGCCATCGGCAGCTCCTTGGCCGGGTCTATAGCTAATGTTGAAGGGCGCGGTGCATCAGATGCACCGCGTCGCATCCTTCGCGGGCAAGCCTCGCTCCTACAGGATTTCCGTTGAACTTGTAGGAGCGAGGCTTGCCCGCGAAGGGGCCATCAGCCGCAATACTGTTTGACTCGATATCCCGTAAACAAAAACGCCGCGATCCTCTCGCGGCGTTTTTGTGTCTGCTGCCTACCCCAGGTTCTTGCCGAGCAGCGCGTGATACAGCTCGCTGTCACCCAGAATCCCGACAACCTTGTTGTTGTCGTGCAGCACCAGCTTATTACCCGTCTGATATCGAATCTGCAGCGCGTCGCGCATGCCGATACTCGAATCCACCAGCGTTGGTCGACGACCCAAGCCTTCAACCGCTTGCCCTGGAATCCAGTTCTGCAGGTCCAGGCTCGCGCCGTTCTGGCGTGCGCCTTTGATGGTGTTGCCTTCGGCCAGGTCCAGCCAGGAGTCGCCGCCCGGATCGAGGCATACCGAACCGTTGATGCGTTTGCAGTTGTCCAGGGTGCGCATCAGGCTGCGACCGCACAACACGTTCAGCGGGTTGGTATGGGCGACGAAGGTCCGCACATAGTCGTCCGCAGGGTTCAATACGATCTCTTCCGGCTTGCTGTACTGGACGATCCGACCGTCTTTCATGATCGCGATACGGCTGCCCAGCTTCAGTGCTTCATCGAGGTCATGGCTCACGAACACGATGGTTTTGTTCAGCTTGCTTTGCAGCTCCAGCAGTTCGTCTTGCAGGCCCTGACGGATCAGCGGGTCGAGGGCCGAGAACGGTTCGTCCATCAGCAGAATGTCGGCATCCATCGCGAGCGCGCGGGCCAGGCCCACACGTTGCTGCATACCACCGGAGAGCTCATCCGGCTTCTTGTTACGCCACTGGGTCAGGCCCACCAGCTCAAGTTTTTCATCGACCAGTTTTTTCCGTTCCTTCTCCGGTCGTCCCTGCATTTCCAGACCGAAGCTGATGTTCTCGCGAACGGTCAGCCAAGGCATCAGGGCGAACTTCTGGAACACCATCGCAATGCGCTGGGTGCGCATCATTTTCAGTTCCGCCGGGGTGCAGGAAGCGATGTCGATCTGCTTGCCTTCGTGCTCGACGAACAATTTGCCGCGGCTGACGGTGTTGAGACCGTTGATGCAGCGCAGCAAGCTGGACTTGCCGGAGCCGGACAGGCCCATCAGTACGCAGATTTCCCCCTTTTCGACATCCAGGCTGGCCTTTTCGACGCCGACAATCTGCCCGGTCTTTTTCAGGATCTGGTCGCGGGTCATGCCCTGATCGAGGAGTTTCAAGGCCTCGCGCGGGTCTTTGGAGAAGATTACGTCGACGTCTTCGAAGCGAATAATGCTCATGCGTCACCCCCTACTTTGGCTTCGGGTTGTTTGCAGATACGGTCGAGCATGATCGCCAGCAGTACGATCGCCAGGCCCGCTTCGAAGCCCAGGGCGATATCAGCAGTGTTCAGTGCGTTGACCACGGGTTTGCCCAGGCCGTCGGCGCCCACCAGTGCCGCGATCACCACCATCGACAACGACAGCATGATGCACTGGGTGATACCGGCAGCGATGCTTGGCATAGCGTAGGGCAGTTCGATGCGTGCGAGCAGTTGACGGCGCGAGCAGCCGAAGGCTTTGCCGGCGTCCATCAATTCTGCGGGAACATCACGGATACCCAGGTAGGTCAGGCGGATAGGCGCGGCAATTGCGAACACCACCGTAGAAATCAGACCCGGGACCACACCCAGACCGAAGAGGGTCAGGGTAGGAATGAGGTACACGAAGGTCGGCACGGTCTGCATCAGATCGAGCACCGGACGCATCAGTGTGTAAAACATCGGTTTATGCGCGGCGACGATGCCCAACGGCACGCCGATGACCACGCAGACCAGGGTGGCGAACAACACCTGGGCGAGGGTTTCCATGGTTTCCTGCCAGTACCCCAGATTGAGGATCAGCAGGAAGGAGGCGATGACAAAAACGGTCAGTCCCCACTTTCGTTGAATGAAGTGTGCCAGTAGCGCGATGAGGCCGATCAATGCCAGCGGGTTGAACCAGGTCAGCGCAAAAGTCACGCCGTGGATCATCGTTTCCAGTGACACGGCGATTGCGTCGAAGGTGTTGGCGCCGTGTTGCGTCAACCATTCAACGAAGCCCGCGATGTACTGGCCTAAAGGTATTTTCTGATCAATCAGCATGGTAGTGAACGTCCGCATGCAAGGAAATTAACAGCCCGGGCGACCTGGATCGCCCGGCGTAAGCGATTACTGCGCGAGCTTGGCTTTCACGGCCTCCAGGCCTGGTTTACCGTCAATGGTGGTCACGCCAGCGAGCCAGGTATCGAGGACCTGTGGATTCTTTTTCAGCCAGGCTTTGGCGGCCGCGTCAGGCTTCATTTTGTCGTCCAGGACGTTGCCCATCAGGGTGCTTTCCATGTCCAGAGTGAACTGCAGGTTTTTCAACAGCTGACCCACGTTGCTGCATTCCTGCGCATAGCCCTTGCGGGTGTTGGTGTAGATGGTTGCCTGGCCGAAGTTCGGGCCGAAATACTCGTCGCCGCCGGTCAAGTACTTCATCTTGAAACGCGTGTTCATCGGGTGCGGTTCCCAGCCCAGGAACACCACGGCGGTGTTGCGGCGCTGGGCGCGATCGACTTGCGAGAGCATGCCTGCCTCGCTGGACTCGACCACCTTGAAGCCGGCGTCTTTCAAGCCGAAGGCGTTCTTGTCGATCATGCTCTGGATCAGGCGGTTGCCGTCGTTGCCTGGTTCAATGCCATAGATCTTGCCGTCGAGTTCTTTCTTGAACTTGGCGATGTCGGCGAAATCTTTCAGACCTTTGTTATACAACTCTTCCGGGACGGCGAGTGTGTATTTTGCGTTTTCCAGGTTGGCACGCAGGGTGTCCACGGTGCCGGCATCGCGGTAGGCCTTGATGTCGTTTTCCATGGTCGGCATCCAGTTGCCCAGGAATACGTCCATGTTCTTGCCGTCGGCCAGGGACTTGTAGGTCACCGGTACGGAAATCATCGTGGTTTTGGTCTTGTAGCCGAGGGCATCGAGGACGACGCTGGTGGTGGCGGTGGTGACGGTAATGTCAGTCCAGCCGACATCGGAGAAATTTACGGTGCTGCATTGAGCCGGTTCGGCGGCTTGAGCCAGAAACGGCAGACTCAGCATGGCGGCCAACAACAACGACGGGGAACCTTTCATGGATGGACTCCTTGGTGTTTTTTTTGGCAGTGTTCCGACTGGACCACCGCACTTATAGGTTGCGGTTGGATGGCGTTTTGGAGACAGCTCTACCACGGCGCCTTGCAATCGAGTCGATACGATCATGTACCAGTGAAAATCTGACGCCTACAGGGGGCGTCGTAACCAGTACAGGGATGGTCGCATCCAGTGTCGGTGACGTCGTTTACAGCTTTTTTCAGCCCTCTTTGCCCCTCCGATCCGCAAAAAAACGGCGAAAACGCAGCGTCAAAGGCTCGCGGCGTTTGTGGGCATGAGTGCGTCGGTGTGAGACGTCGAACGACAAGGCAAAAGCCTGATGATGCGGCCATCTCGGCGGATTGCAGCTTCAGCGTAGCAGCTCCGTCACTGGGCGCTTTTGCGTCTGGAGTTGGGACATCCAGGAGTTCGGCAGTAATGGCTATCAGTGTTTTCGACCTGTTCAAAATCGGCATCGGCCCTTCCAGTTCGCACACCGTGGGACCTATGCGGGCCGCCGCGTTGTTCGTGCAAGGTGTGCGTGAGCAGGGTCTTTTGGAGCAAGTGCGTCGCGTCGAAGTTCAGCTTTATGGTTCGTTGTCGGCCACCGGCATCGGTCACGGCAGCGACAACGCGGTGATCATGGGCCTGATGGGCGAGTGGCCGGACGCGATCGATCCGTCGCAAATCGGCATCCGCATCGAAACCCTGCGCGAAACTCACACGCTGTTGCTCGACGGTCGCTTGTCGGTCCCGTTCATCTGGGCCCGGGACATGCGCCTGATCGACGAAAACCTGCCGTTCCATCCCAACGCCATGACCCTGATCGCCGAGGGCGATGACGGTGAACTGCATCGCGACACCTACTATTCCATCGGCGGCGGTTTTGTCGTCGATGAAGCACAAGCCTCCAGCGGCGTAGTGGATCTGGATCGCACGGTGTTGCCGTACGATTTCTCCAGCGCCGTCGAACTGCTCAGCCTGTGCCAGAAACACAACTTGCGCGTCGCCGAATTGATGATGGCCAACGAGAAGGTCTGGCGCAGCGAAGAGGAAATCCGTGCCGGCCTGATGAAACTCTGGCGCGCCATGCAGGATTGCGTCGAACAAGGCCTCAAGCACGAAGGCATCCTGCCCGGCGGACTTAATGTGCGTCGTCGTGCGGCCAGGTTGCATCGCAGCCTGCAAGAGCTGGGGAAACCTAACGTAATCGGCTCAACGTTGAGCGCCATGGAGTGGGTCAACCTCTTCGCCCTCGCGGTCAACGAAGAAAACGCCGCTGGCGGGCGCATGGTCACGGCGCCGACCAATGGCGCCGCGGGGATCATTCCGGCGGTGTTGCACTACTTTATGAAGTTCAGTGAAGTGGTGACCGACGCCAACGTGGTCGACTATTTCCTCAGTGCGGCGGCGGTAGGGATTCTGTGCAAGAAGAACGCTTCGATTTCCGGTGCCGAAGTCGGTTGCCAGGGCGAAGTCGGTTCGGCCTGCGCCATGGCGGCGGCCGGGTTGGCGGAGATCCTCGGCGCCACACCGGAGCAGCTATGCAACGCGGCGGAAATCGGTCTGGAACACAACCTCGGTCTGACCTGCGACCCGGTGGGCGGGCTGGTGCAAGTGCCGTGCATCGAGCGCAACGCGATTGCCGCGGTGAAAGCCATCAACGCGGCGCAGATGGCGCTGCGTGGCGATGGTCAGCACTTTATCTCGCTGGATCGGGTGATCCGCACGATGCGTGATACTGGCGCCGATATGCATGACAAATATAAAGAGACATCGCGCGGTGGGTTGGCGGTTAGCGCGGTTGAGTGCTGAAACCGCGAAGGCGTCAGACCAGTCAAAACTGCGCACTAAGTGAACACCCAATTCAAAACGCGCCACGTTTTGGCGCGTCGCTTACAGATAAGCGACTTCACCCAGGTCAGGGATCCAAGTTGGCCATTACCGCCTGTCACCTGTGCTTGCGGTGACACTCTCTCCCGGCACCTCGCAGCCCTGTTCCCACAAGTGCTACCGATTTGCTCACGCCCAACGAGGCAGAGCGCCTGCTGCCGATAATGGCACTTATATCCCCCCTTCAGCGCGCGGCTTATATAGACACATCCCGACGTCGTTTTCAGGAGTTATTGAACGCGCATTCAACTTTAGGCATGGCAATTGCTCTGTCATTACAAAGCCCGTCTCCCACGCGAGAACGATGGCAATAACAAGAGCCTCCGCCTGAGGCCATCACCCGCTTTGTGTGAGGAGATACCGCGATGACGACGTTCAACTCAGGGGCTCAACCCCAGAACCGTGCGCCTCAATCCATCGGCTTTTTGCTGCTGGACAATTTCACGCTTATTTCTCTGGCCTCCGCAGTAGAACCCCTGCGTATGGCCAACCAATTGTCCGGCCGCGAGCTGTATCGCTGGACCACACTCACCGTCGACGGCGGTCAGGTCTGGGCCAGTGACGGTCTGCAGATCACTCCCGACTGTTCCATGCACAAGGCACCCGCCCTGGACACCATCATTGTCTGCGGCGGTATTGGCATCCAGCGCACTGTTACCCGTGAACACGTTTCGTGGCTGCAAAGCCAGGCACGGCAGTCCCGCCGTCTCGGTGCGGTCTGCACCGGCAGCTGGGCCCTGGCGTGCGCCGGCCTGCTGGATGGTTTCGATTGCAGCGTGCACTGGGAATGTCTGGCCTCGATGCAGGAAGCTTTTCCGCGTGTGGCCATGAGTACGCGTCTGTTCACCCTCGACCGTAACCGTTTCACCAGTTCCGGCGGCACCGCGCCGCTGGACATGATGCTGCACCTGATCAGCCGCGATCACGGTCGTGAACTGTCTGCCGCGATTTCGGAAATGTTCGTCTATGAGCGCATCCGTAACGAGCAGGATCACCAGCGTGTGCCGCTCAAGCACATGCTCGGCACCAACCAGCCGAAGTTGCAGGAAATCGTCGCGCTGATGGAGGCCAACCTGGAAGAGCCGATCGACCTCGACGAACTGGCAGTGTACGTCGCCGTGTCGCGTCGTCAGCTGGAGCGGCTGTTCCAGAAATACCTGCACTGCTCGCCGTCGCGTTATTACCTGAAACTGCGCTTGATCCGTGCTCGGCAACTGCTCAAGCAAACGCCGATGTCGATCATCGAAGTGGCGTCGGTGTGTGGTTTCGTTTCCACACCACACTTCTCCAAGTGCTACCGCGAATACTTCGGCATTCCACCGCGTGACGAGCGCGTAGGTTCCAACACCACGCAACAAGTGGCGATGATGCCGCTGCCACAAGCGTTGGTGCTGTCACCGTTGTCCGGGCCGTTGTCGGCGCTGAGTCAGGCGCGCAACGAGTCGACGTTCGCCAGCGTAAGGCTCTAAACCGAGGCGCCTTCATTCGCGAGCAGGCTCGCTCCCACAGGGATATGCGATCCAATAATGTGGGAGCGAGCCTGCTCGCGAAAGCGGTTGATCAGGCGCTACGGCTCTGCTGATACTGCGCCAGTGCAGGCAGCAATTGCTTATCAATGGCCTGGCGCACGGCGGGCAGAATGGTCGCGCTGCTGGTGTACATCTGCTTGACCATCGTGCGCAGTTCCGTTGCCCGTTCGTTGTTCAAACCCCGTACCGCGCATTCGCAGGCCTGCTCAGCGGTTGCGCCAGGGGGCACTGCAAATCCCAACGCCTTCAGCTGGCCCAACAGGTCTTCCTGGTCTATCAAATCGGCGTGCATCATGACGCAATCCTTCTTCAGGGAACGGTGTCGTGGCTCGATTCTCGTAGGGGTCGTGGGCGTCGGCAAGGACGATTTGTCGCAATGGCCGCAATACCTATGAACAGGTCGTTTTCGGCTAACTTGCTACGGATGGGAGTAGGCACACTGGAGTCAGCTGGCTTCACGAAGGTTTGGTCACCCTCGCGCAACGGCTCCTCAACAGTACCCACTTCTGCCCCGATCCTGTCACGGCTTGATCGGGGCTTTTTTTGGCTGGGGTTTAACGCTGCAGGACGAGGATGCGCGACAACAATTCATCCCGGTCGACATAGCAACCCTGGAAATGCCGGGTGCCGGTGGTAGGGTCGAAGGCGTTGCGGGCGTGGAGGGTGCGGCGGTTGTCGAAACACCACATTTCACCGGGGTTTAGCCGCGTCATCACCCGGAATCGATTTTCGCGGGTCATCGCAATGAAGCGGCGGTAAGCGTGATAGAGAGTGGGCATCTGCTTGACCGACGCATCGAATGGGCCGCGCAGAAAGTTCGCCATACGGACTTCCGAAACCTGCCCGAAGGCATCCAGAGCGATGATTGGCGCGAGACAACGGTAGTCGCTGTGGCGGTCTTTATTACGGAACTCCACAGGGATTTCGCAAAGGCTTTTAAACGCCTCGGGATCTTCCTGGCGCAAGGCTTGGGCAATGGCAAAGCCGTCGACGAAAATACTCTCGCCACCGTCTGCTTCATTGATCAGGCAATGCAGAAACTGCAGTCCCGGTTGCAACTCCCGGGTCGGCAAATCGCTATGCAGCGGCAGGTTGAAAGCGGTGTAGGCATTGCTGTCGGCATCGGCCTTGGATTGCACGTTGAACAGCACGCCAAAATTGCTCTCGCGGATGAAGGAAATCCGCTGGGCGATCAGCTTCAGCGAGCCGGGTTCGGTCGGCACGCCGCGGACCTGGGTCAGGCCGATATCGCGCACGGCCAGCAGCCATTGCAACAGGGCATCGTTGTCGTTCATCAACGCCTGGTATTCGAACGCCGGCAGCTTCAGGTTGCTGTTCCAGAGCTGGCTTTTGGGCTTGGCGCTCCGGCGTTCGGCGCGGGACTCATCATCGTAGGCGTGGGCCCGTAACCAGCCAGGATCGAAGCGGCTGAGATGGCCGTCCTGCCAATCGACACGCAGGCAGCCTTCGGCATCAATGCTGGCGTGCGAGGGCTTCAGGTTTTCGGCGACGTCGACGATTTCCAGCACTTGCTCGCGGGTCACGGTGTAGACGCACAGCGGGCACGGACAGTTGTCCCGCAACCACTGATGATGAAACGGGCTGACACGGTCATCGGCCCACTTCACTTGAACTCGGTCCGCCAGGGTTTGTACGGCGGTCAATGCGCTGATCAACGGGTAGGTACGGAAGTCGGCAAAAGCGGCGGCGGTGTTCATGGCGATCTCCTTGTCATTTTTTCGGCGGTAACGCGATCACTCGGCCAATGTAGGCGGGGGCGGGCAGGTCGGCTTGCTCGGCAACGATGGCTTGCAGCTTGCTCAGGGTTTCTTCGCTGAAGGGTGCGGATCGCGGGCCGTCGAGGTCGACGTGCAGCAGCATTTGCTCGTTGCCCGCCAGCGCCTTGTCGTCGCCCACCCGATGCAGGCTGTGATAGAGGTGCAGACGTTTGCTGTCGTGGCCGACGATTTGGGTGTGCACCTCGACATCGGCGTCGAGCTTCACTTCGTGCAGGTAATTGAGGTGCAGTTCGAGGGTGAACAGCGAGTTACCGCTGACTTCGCGGTTGTTGCTGTCCATTCCCAGGCGATCCATCAGCGCGTCGGTGGCGTAGCTGAAAATCAGCAGGTAGAAGGCATCGCGCAGGTGGCCGTTGTAGTCGACCCAGTCGGGGATGATTTTGGTTTGGTAGGTGGTTAGGGTGGGCATTTTTCTCTCCAGACATGATCGGCGCTGATCGTTCCCATGCTCCGCGTGGGAACGATCAGCGTGGACTACTCGCTAAACGCCATCCCATGCTTTTCCTTGGTAGTCTTCACCGCCTCCAGCACTGCCAGCAAACAGTCATCACGATAGCGCTCCAGCGCCGAAATGCTGTGCGTGCCCAACTGATCAGTGGTGCCATCCACCACATCATCGATCAACTTGTCGGTCAATTCCGGCGCCGGCAGATACGTCCACGGCAACTGCAACGCTGGCCCGAACTGCGCCATGAAGTGCCGCATACCCGCATCGCCACCCGCCAGGGTGTACGTCAAAAACGTGCCCATGAACGACCAGCGCAAGCCCGCACCAAAACGAATGGCATCATCGATCTCACCGGTGGTCGCTACACCGTCGTTAACCAGGTGCAGCGCCTCACGCCAGAGCGCTTCGAGCAAGCGGTCGGCGATAAAGCCGGGTACTTCCTTGCGCACATGCAGCGGGCGCATGCCCAAGGATTCATAGACTTTCATTGCCGCTTGAACGGCTTCGGGAGCGGTGTTTTTGCCGCCAACCACTTCCACCAGCGGCAGCAGATAAACCGGGTTGAATGGGTGGCCGACAACGCAGCGTTCCGGGTGCGTCGAACTCTCGTAGAACTCGCTCGGTAGCAGGCCCGAGGTGCTGGAGCCGATCAGCGCGTTGGGCTTGGCCGCCGCGCTGATTTTGCTGTGCAGTTCCAGTTTCAGATCCAGGCGTTCCGGAGCGCTTTCCTGAATGAAATCTGCGTCGCCAACGCATTCTTCAATGGTGGCGACAAAGCGCAACCGGTCCTGCGATGCACCGGGCGCCAGGCCTTGTTTCTCCAACGCAGCCCAGGCATTGGCGACGCGTTTGCGCAGGGCTGCTTCGGCGCCGGGTGCCGGGTCCCAGGCCACCACGTCGAGGCCGTGGGCGAGGGCGCGGGAGACCCAACCGCTGCCGATGACACCGCTGCCCAGGGCGGCGAAGGTTTTGATTTCGGTGATAAAAGTCATGGCAATTTCCTGAAGTTGAAAAGGTCGATTAACCGCGCTTGGTCAGGCCCATTTTTGCCCGGCCTTCAGCTGGCGTCAGAACGCGGGCGCCGAGGCGGCTGAGGATCTCCGAGGCGCGTTCGACCAGTTGGCCGTTGGTTGCCAGTACGCCCTTGTCCAACCAGATGTTGTCTTCCAGACCGACCCGCACGTTGCCACCCAGCAGTACCGCTTGTGCCGCCATCGGCATTTGCATGCGACCGATGCCGAAGCCGGCCCACACCGCATTGGCAGGCAAGTTGTCGACCATGGCTTTCATGGTGGTGGTGTCGGCCGGCGCGCCCCACGGGATCCCCAGGCAGAGCTGGAACAGCGGGTCGTCGAGCAACCCTTCCTTGATCATCTGCTTGGCGAACCACAGGTGACCGGTGTCGAAAATTTCCAGCTCGGCCTTCACGCCCAACTCTTGAATGCGTTTGGCGCCAGCGCGTAGCTGGGCCGGGGTGGACACGTAAATGGTGTCGCCGTCGCCGAAGTTCAGGGTGCCGCAATCGAGGGTGCAGATTTCCGGCAGCAGTTCTGCAACGTGGGCCAGACGGGTCAGCGGGCCGACCAGGTCGGTGTTCGGGCCGAACTCCATCGGGTTCTCGCCAGCGCCGATTTCCAGGTCGCCGCCCATGCCGGCGGTGAGGTTGACGATGATGTCGACGTCGGCTTCGCGGATGCGCTCCATCACTTCGCGGTACAGCGCCACGTCACGGCTGAACTTGCCGGTTTCGGGGTTGCGCACGTGGCAGTGGACCACGGTGGCGCCAGCCTTGGCGGCTTCCACGGCGGCAGCGGCGATCTGTTTCGGGGTGACCGGCACGTGTGGGCTTCTGGCGGTCGTGTCGCCAGCACCGGTGAGTGCGCAGGTGATGATGACGTCGTGGTTCATGAGGCGGGTTCCTTGCAGGCGTGATGATTCCGATCGCAGCCCGGTCGGGCTGCGAGTCGGTGGTTCAATCGGGTTTATTGGGTTGTCAGTTGCAGGTTTTCAGCCGCCGGTTTGCCATCGAAAGTGGTCACGCCTTCGAGCCAGCGTTGCTTGTCTTGCGGGTGATCTTTCAGCCATTGCTTGGCCGATTCGAAGGCGTCCTTGTGATCCAGCAGCGGCTGCATCATCCGGCTCTCGTCTTCGGCGGTGTACGTCAGGTTGCTCAGCAAACGACCGATGTTCGGGCATTGTTCGGCGTATTTCGGTGCGGTGACGGTCCAGACCGTGGCCATGCCTTCGTTCGGGCCCAGGGCGTCTTCGCTACCGGTGAGGTAAGTCATCTTCACGTTGATGTTCATCGGGTGCGGCGCCCAGCCGAAGAACACCACGGCCTCTTTGCGCCGTACGGCGCGATCCACCGCCGCGAGCATGCCGGCCTCGCTGGACTCGACCAGCTGGAACTTGCCGAGACCGAACTGGTTCTTGGCGATCATTGCCTTGATCTGGGTATTGGCGCCCGAACCTGGCTCGATGCCGTAGATCTTGCCGCCCAGTTCCTTTTCAAACTTGGCGATGTCGGCGAAGGTTTTCAGGCCCTTGTCGGCGAGGTAAGTCGGCACAGCGAGGGTGGCGCGGGCGTCCTTGAGGCTCGGTGCTTCAAGCACTTTCACCTGCTTGCCATCGACGAACGGGGTGATGGTCTGGGTCATCAGCGGGTTCCAGTAGCCCAGGAACAGGTCCAGGCGCTGGTCGCGGATCCCGGCGAAGATGATTTGCTGGGACGCGCTGGTTTGTTTGGTGTTGTAGCCGAGGCCATCGAGCAGGACTTGGGTCATGGCGCTGGTGGCGATTACGTCGGTCCAGTTCACTACGCCCATGCGCACGTTCTGGCATGAAGCAGGTTCGGCCGCCATGACGCTGGCGCTCAAGAAAGCGGTACCGCTGAGTGCAAGAACACAGCTGCTGATCAGTCGTTTCATGTCGGGTTCCTCGGCAGGTCGTTATTGTGGGTCCGGGCGTCTTCGTGCGCCGGTGATGCCAAGTTACGCAGCTAAGCTCCCGTGAAAGCGCACTGCGGCGACCAGCTCTTGCACTGCAGCGACCTGTCCTCTTGAATGCCATCGACAACTGGCGTATCAACGTCCACACGCTACCCGTCAACCGAGTGCGCTCCATGTCCCAGGATTTCTACTTTTTGTTGATGCCGGGTTTCTCGGCCATCGGTTTCATCTCGGCGATCGAGCCGCTGCGGGTCGCCAATCGCTTTCGCGGCGAGCTGTATCGCTGGCATGTGCTCAGTGCGGGCGGCGGGGCGGTGCTGGCCAGCAACGGCATGTCGGTCAACGCCGATGCGGCGCTGGAACCGTTGAAGAAAGGCGCGACTCTGCTGGTGGTCGCCGGTTTCGAACCCCTGAAATTCGCCACCCCGGCGCTGGAGCACTGGCTACGTCGACTGGACAACGAAGGCGTGACCCTCGGCGCCATCGACACCGGCAGCTTCGTCCTCGCCGAAGCCGGCCTGCTCGACGGCCATCGCCTGACGCTGCACTGGGAAGCCATCGACGCGTTCAAGGAGTCCTATCCGCAGCTCAGCGTCACCCAAGAGCTGTTCGAGATCGACCGCCGGCGCATTACCTCCGCCGGCGGCACCGCGTCCATCGACCTGATGCTCGACCTCATCAGCCAGGCCCACGGCCCGGAACTGGCGATCCAGGTCAGCGAACAATTCGTACTGGGGCGCATCCGCCCGCGCAAAGACCACCAGCGCATGGAAGTCGCCACGCGTTATGGCATCAGCAATAAGAAATTGGTGCAGGTGATTGGCGAGATGGAGCAGCACAGCGAACCACCGTTGAGCACATTGACGTTAGCCGAATCGATCAAGGTAACGCGACGGCAGCTCGAACGCCTGTTTCGCCTGCACCTGAACGACACGCCAAGCAATTTCTACCTGCGTTTACGGCTGGAGAAAGCGCGGCAGTTGCTGCGGCAGACGGACATGAGCGTGCTGGAGGTGAGTATTGCCTGCGGGTTTGAATCTCCGTCGTATTTCACCCGCAGTTATCGGGCGCGTTTTGCGCGGTGTCCGCGGGAAGATCGCCGGCAAAGCCAAAAGGCCTGAACCTCCGGCATGGGGCGAAACCCAATCCCTGTAGGAGCGAGCGGTGCGGCGATCCGACTTGCCCGCGAAGGCGGCGTGTCAGGCGACAGTAATTTTGAATGTGCCGGCCTCTTCGCGGGCAAGTCGGATCGCCGCACCGCTCGCTCCTACAGAATTTGCGGCACTCACTTTTTCATCAGCGCCGAGCAGGCCGCTTTAAACGCCTCATGCTGATACTTGTTCAGCGTGCCCGGCAGTTCAAAATCGAACTTCTTGTTCTGCGCGTTGATGGTCTGTGGCGACAGCAGCGTCACCTCGCAATTCTCCAGCAACTGGAAAACACCCTCGATCTTGAACGTGGTCGGCCCACCGGCGAACTCACCTTTCTTGCTGCGCTTCTTGATCGCGATCCGGTCGATGGAGTTCTCGCGCACAAACGACGCCACCTGAGCGGCAAAGACTTTGACGTTCGCGGCTTCGTCGTCATCGTCGAGGGCGATTTTCTTGGTGGTCAGGGCGACGTGGCTCAGGGCCTGACCGTCGAGGGAGGCCACGGCGATGATCGCTTCGCTGCCTTTGATTTCGATGCCGCAGATTTTCATGAGGTCGCCTTGTGAATGGATGAATTTCGCCAGAAAAATGTAGGGAAGGAGCAAAAAAACTGTGAATCAGTCTATATTCAGGATGGCTGAATTGATTCTGGATATGAGCCGCCTCTGCTTCTGGGTATTTTTGCTAGTTTTTATTATTGATCAAATCGTCCATGTGGCTGATTGTAGAGCCACTCAATAACTCTCCATGGCGGTCAAATATCGGATCAACTAATACTGATATTTTTTTTGCTCTAAGTTTGTGCATAAAATGGTCGAATTGCTTATCATCTTCAATTATATTAAGTTTGTAGTTTTCCACTGTCGAAGCAATTGCTTTCCAGTTTTCTAGAAAGTGTTTTAAGTCGATTGGTCTGCTGATTAAGAAAACCATATCGTTAAAAAGGATCGGATTGTTTCTTTCGTCCATTATTGTTGTTAAGGGGGCGTAATAATTTTTGCAGGTGTCATGAAGTGCTGACAATCCTCGTGTGTAAACCGCCTTTTCGAAATTTAGGCATTCAATTGGTTTTGCGGGTGTTTGTTGGTTTCTCATGATTGTGTCTTTGTTGCTAAACACATCCCCGTCACTTGAGAAACAAAGAGGGTTGCCGCTTTCTTGGGCAGCGCGAGCTTGCTCGATAAAACGACTACACTCGATATCAGCATTTTCTGATGTAAATCGTTGTATTTGTCCACGGTGTTGTATGTATCGTGTCGAACTATCTTCCAACGTCGCTTTGATGCAGTGAGTTCCAACTAGATGCTCTTGGTCTGGAGTCCATAAAATGTGTGTTGCTTTGGTGCTTATATTTTCAAGACTTCCCCAGACAGCTTGACTTTCTGGTAATAAGGTAAACCACTTTTTGTAGTCAAAATTCTTAAGTTCTGGGTATAAATCAATGCCTGGATTTGAGCCGGTTCCTAATATCCTATCTGATGGGCGTCTACATTTTTTGTGGATAATACCATTGTCAAACGGAAGGCTTGTTTCTTGGATTTCGACGAACATGCCGTTGTGAGAAAGCCCGTCACCACAATGGATGCATTTTGAAACGTTTGTGTTACTAGTAATGCTAGATCTGATTTTCTCCGAATAAGTCAGTGGGATTAGCTCATTGTCAATTGCGGAAATAGACTCCGCATCAGGTAGTATAAGATTCTTCTTCATGAATCGAGGATCTTCATGGAAGAGCCTGGCGGCGCCACTGATAGTTGCGGCTCTTCCATAGAGCTTGTATTTGCTCCCGTCCTGCAATTCGACCTTGTCTTCTTGGAAACTAAGCAAAAATTCTCCTGCATCATTGAATCTTTTCAACTCAAGAAGAACTACCTCGTTTTTTTTGTTTGGTGACTCTATGAGTATAACTTCACGTCCTGAGCAAATCTTGAATTTTTCGGCGTCAAAGGCGAAGTGAAAATTTGTGTCGGATTGAAGGGGGGCTGTTTGGGGTGGCTTTATAAAGTTATCCAGTAGTGATTTTGTTTCGGAGTTGTCAATGGATTGCCTGTTCTTTGACCAGTCGAGGCTTTTTGTAATTATATAATTCCATAGAAGCTCCGGGTGAATCGAAAGTTGGCATGTGATTGATGTTAGAAAAGCACTTTCGTAAGTGCCGCCTTGCTCTAGATCAAGGGTTATTATGTGGATTTTCTTAAGAAGTTCAATAAATTCTACGTCTGAAACTTTTTGGTGCTTGTTGTTTGAGGCAATTAATTTAACGATGTTGGAGACTTTCTGTAGTGTCTCTTGTTCTGATTGGGATAGAGGGTTTTCGGTAAGTGCGTCAACATTTAGGCGCAGTGATTTCGTGATTTTCTTGAGCTCTTTTGTTATTTTTTTTTGATGAGTCTGCTGTTGTGACTAATGTGTAGCTGTCTTTTGGATTTTGAGAGCTTCGATTTTGTTTGTAGAATTGTTCAATTGTTTTGAAAAAGTCAGAGGTGGGCGCTTCAGATAATGATAGTTGGCGCTTGGCTTGGATATATGTTATTGATTTTTTGTGAATTAATTTTATGTCGTCAATAGAATCGCTTGTTTCAAAAGATATTTTTTTTATTTTTAGCTGCTTGTGATGACCTAGAGCTATTGAGCAGTCAAGGCTCAGGCCCATACTTAATACAAAGAAGGCCGCAACCCTTTGTTGGAAGTCGACACCGCTATTAGTGGCTGAGCCTCCGCCGGTATTATTCATTTCATAACTCCTTTTATGTGTGTTTTTTGAAAAGTTTAAATATCTAACGCTGATGTGATTTTTGCATTATGGCATCGGAGTAAGTTGCTGCTGTCAAATGATTTAATCGCTATGCAATTGAGTTGTGTTTAACGGACAGAACTAAAGGAGTAGCTCTACGGTTGCCAATTCCCCAGGATCCAGAAGAAAAAGGCTCTTGTGTCTTCTATTTATGATCCGTCACTCCTGCCCAATCGACTCCAAAAACTCCGACCGCTCATCACTCATTCGCGCCACGCAATCATTCTGCGCAATGGTGAACGCCTTGCTGCCGGCCGTCGTCGGAAACGCGTCAACCGCGCAATCCGCATCCCGAGTCTTCAACCATTGCTGCTGAGCGGCCTTGAGCTTGGCGGTGATGTCGGTCAGTTGCGCCGGGTTCTTGCCGTAGGTCGTTTGCAAGCGTTCGGTCAGGCTTTGATAGTTGTCTTTAAGCAGGTCTTCGGCGGTGGTTCTGCCGTAGACCGAGCATTCCAGGGTCTGGACTTCGTTTTCGACTTTGTCGCAGGGGTTGTCGTCGGACTCTTCCGCCGCGTGTACGCCGGTCGCTATCAGTGCTAACGCCAGGAAGATCGATTTCATTGCGTCGCCGCCCCTTATCAGTAAAGCATCCAGTAATGCCGCGAATTCTCGCCCAAGCAGCGGCCCTTGAACAGGTGGGCAATTGCGTCCATCAACGACCCTTTGTCGCAGATTGACGCTTTCGGCAAACCCCCTGTCGTTTTTGCACCCGGCTACCCCGTCCCTCAGGCATATGCTGGCCCCAAAGCGCCGACACACGATTCGGCGCACGAATCGCTAATAGGGGACAGCCTGATGAGCCCAGCCGAATTGCACGCCGACAGCATCGTTATCGACGGTCTGATTATTGCCAAGTGGAACCGTGAGCTGTTCGAAGACATGCGCAAGGGCGGTCTGACCGCGGCCAACTGCACCGTGTCGGTGTGGGAGGGCTTCCAGGCCACCGTCAACAATATCGCCGCCAGCCAGAAGCTGATCCGCGAAAACAGCGACCTGGTAATTCCAGTGCGCACCACCGCCGATATCCGCAAGGCCAAGGAGCAGGGTAAAACCGGCATCCTCTTCGGTTTCCAGAATGCTCATGCGTTTGAAGACCAGATCGGCTACGTCGAGGTGTTCAAGCAGCTCGGTGTCGGTATCGTGCAGATGTGCTACAACACCCAAAACCTGGTCGGTACCGGCTGCTACGAGCGCGATGGCGGCCTGTCGGGTTTCGGTCGTGAAATCGTCGCCGAGATGAACCGCGTCGGCGTCATGTGCGACCTGTCCCACGTGGGTTCGAAAACCTCCGAAGAAGTCATCCTCGAATCCAAGAAACCGGTCTGCTACTCCCACTGCCTGCCGTCGGGTCTGAAAATTCACCCGCGCAACAAATCCGATGAAGAACTGAAGTTCATCGCCGATCACGGTGGTTTCGTCGGCGTGACCATGTTTGCGCCATTCCTGGCCAAGGGCATCGATTCGACCATCGACGATTACGCCGAAGCCATCGAATACACCATGAACATCGTCGGCGAAGACGCCATCGGCATCGGCACCGACTTCACCCAGGGCCATGGCCAGGACTTCTTCGAATACCTGACCCATGACAAGGGCTACGCCCGCCGCCTGACCAGCTTCGGCAAGATCATCAACCCGCTGGGCATCCGCACCGTCGGCGAGTTCCCGAACCTGACCGAAACCCTGCTCAAGCGCGGCCATCCCGAGCGCGTGGTCCGCAAGATCATGGGCGAGAACTGGGTCAACGTTTTGAAGGACGTCTGGGGCGAGTAAGCCACAGCACCTCTGAATCCTTTCCCCCGGCCGTCCGTGCCGGGGGCAACACCACGAATTTTCTGGAGTTAAGTTTCCATGGCCAAGATCGCCCCGCAATTGCCAATCGAAGTTGACAGCGAAACCGGTGTCTGGACCTCCGACGCCCTGCCGATGCTGTACGTACCGCGTCATTTCTTCGTCAACAACCACATGGGCATCGAGGAAGTGCTGGGCGCCGACGCCTACGCCGAAATCCTCTACAAGGCCGGCTACAAATCCGCCTGGCACTGGTGTGAAAAAGAAGCTGAATGCCACGGCCTGGAAGGCGTTGCGGTGTTCGAACACTACATGAAGCGCCTGTCGCAGCGCGGCTGGGGCCTGTTCAAGATCCAGGACATCGACCTCGACAAAGGCACTGCCAGCGTCAAGCTCGAACACTCGGCGTTCGTCTATGTCTACGGCAAGGTCGGACGTAAGGTCGACTACATGTTCACCGGCTGGTTTGCCGGTGCCATGGACCAGATTCTGCAAGCCCGCGGCAGCAACATTCGCACGGTTGCCGAACAAGTCTACGGTGGCTCCGAAGAAGGCCACGACGACGGTTTGTTCACCGTCAAGCCGTTGTAAGTCGAGGACCCCGTCATGGCTTTCGAAGCAATGTTCCAGCCGATCCAGATCGGCAAACTGACCATCCGTAACCGCGTGCTCAGCACCGCGCACGCCGAGGTCTATGCCACCGACGGCGGCATGACCACCGACCGGTACGTCAAGTATTACGAAGAGAAAGCCAAGGGCGGGATCGGCCTGGCGATTTGCGGCGGTTCCTCCAGTGTGGCCATCGACAGCCCGCAAGGCTGGTGGAAGTCGGTCAACCTGGCCGACGACCGGATCATTCCGCACTTCCAGAACCTGGCCGATGCCATGCACAAGCATGGCGCCAAGATCATGATTCAGATTACCCACATGGGCCGACGCTCGCGTTGGGACGGCGAGCATTGGCCAACCCTGCTGTCGCCGTCGGGCATCCGTGAACCGGTGCACCGTGCGACCTGCAAAACCATCGAGCCGGAAGAAATCTGGCGAGTAATCGGCAACTACGCCACTGCGGCTGGCCGCGCCAAGGCCGGTGGCCTGGACGGCGTCGAACTATCGGCAGTGCACCAGCACATGATCGACCAGTTCTGGAGCCCGCGAGTCAACAAACGCACTGACGAGTGGGGCGGCAGTTTCGAGAACCGCATGCGTTTCGGCCTGGAAGTGATCAAGGCTGTGCGGGCTGAAGTCGGCCCGGATTTCTGTGTCGGCATCCGTCTGTGCGGTGACGAGTTCCACCCGGACGGCTTGTCCCACGAGGACATGAAGCAGATCGCCAAGTACTACGACGACACCGGCATGATCGACTTCATCGGCGTGGTGGGTTCGGGTTGCGACACCCATAACACCCTGGCCAACGTTATCCCGAACATGAGTTATCCACCGGAGCCGTTCCTGCACCTGGCTGCCGGTATCAAAGAAGTGGTCAAGGCCCCTGTTTTGCACGCGCAGAACATCAAGGACCCGAACCAGGCGACCCGTATTCTGGAAGGCGGCTACGTCGACATGGTCGGCATGACCCGTGCCCACATCGCCGACCCGCACCTGATCGCCAAGATCAAAATGGGTCAGATCGACCAGATCAAACAATGCGTCGGCGCCAACTACTGCATCGACCGTCAGTACCAGGGCCTGGACGTCTTGTGCATCCAGAACGCCGCGACCTCCCGTGAATACATGGGCGTGCCGCACATCATCGAGAAATCGACCGGTGTGAAGCGCAAGGTTGTGGTGGTCGGTGCCGGTCCTGCCGGGATGGAAGCCGCTCGCGTGTCGGCCGAACGCGGCCACGACGTGACCCTGTTCGAGAAGAAAGAATTCATCGGTGGGCAGATCACCACTGCCTCGAAAGCGCCACAGCGTGACCAGATTGCCGGCATCACTCGCTGGTTCCAGCTTGAGCTGGCCCGTTTGAAAGTCGACCTGCGCCTGGGCGTGGCGGCCGATGCAGCAACTATTCTGGACTTGCGTCCGGACGTGGTGGTGCTCGCCGTCGGCGGTCATCCATTCCTGGAGCAGAACGAACATTGGGGCGCGGCTGAAGGCCTGGTGGTCAGCAGCTGGGACATCCTCGATGGCAAGGTCGCACCGGGCAAGAATGTGCTGGTCTACGACACCATTTGCGAATTCACCGGGATGTCGACCGCCGACTTCCTCGCCGACAAGGGCAGCCAGGTCGAGATCGTCACCGACGACATCAAACCGGGTGTGGCCATCGGCGGTACGTCGTTCCCGACCTACTACCGCAGCATGTACCCCAAAGAAGTGATCATGACTGGGGACATGATGCTGGAGAAGGTCTACCGCGAAGGCGACAAGCTGGTGGCGGTGCTGGAAAACGAATACACCGGCGCCAAAGAGGAGCGGGTGGTGGACCAGGTGGTCGTCGAAAACGGCGTGCGTCCGGACGAAGAAATCTACTACGCGTTGAAGGAAGGCTCGCGCAACAAAGGCCAGATGGACATCGAAGCTTTGTTCGCGATCAAACCGCAACCTTCGCTGAGCCAGGCGGGCGACGGCTACTTGCTGTTCCGCATCGGCGACTGCGTGGCGCAACGCAACACCCACGCGGCGATCTACGACGCGCTGCGGTTGTGCAAGGATTTCTAAGAGCTTGTGGATAACCCTGTAGGAGCGAGGCTTGCCCGCGAAGGCCTCCTGACATTCAACATTGATGTCGGCTGATCCATCGCCTTCGCGGGCAAGCCTCGCTCCTACAGGAATTCGAGCAAGGCATCCAGCTAGTTAGGCCTGCAAGACCCGAGGTCTTTGGGAGCTCCACCATGTTGAACACCCTTCTTCCAATCCTGTTGTTCGCTGCCCTGGGCCTGGCTGTCCTGGGCGCGTTGCGGCGGGTGGCTATGTGGCGCCGAGGTCGAGCTTCGAAAGTCGACCTGATCGGCGGCCTGTTCGCCATGCCCAAGCGCTACATGGTCGACTTGCACCATGTCGTCGCGCGGGACAAATACATCGCCAACACCCACGTCGCGACTGCGGGTGGTGCGGTGGCGTCAATGGTGCTGGCGATACTGGTTCACGGTTTCGGCCTGCACAGTCGCATTCTTGGTGTTGCCCTGTTGATTGCCTCGACGGTGATGTTCGTTGGTGCGATTTTCATGTTTCTGCGTCGTCGCAACCCACCGGCTCGCCTGTCCAAAGGGCCATGGATGCGCCTGCCAAAAAGCCTGTTGGCATTCTCTGCAAGCTTCTTTCTGTTGACCCTGCCGGTGGCGGGCATTCTTCCGGAAAACTTCGGTGGCTGGGTGCTGGCGGCGATCCTCGGCGTCGGCGTGTTGTGGGGCGTCAGCGAACTGTTCTTCGGCATGACCTGGGGCGGGCCAATGAAGCACGCCTTCGCTGGTGCCCTGCACTTGGCCTGGCACCGTCGCGCCGAACGTTTCGGCGGCGGCCGTTCCACCGGTTTGAAACCGCTGGACCTGAACGATCCAAACGCGCCACTGGGCGTGGAAAAACCCAAGGATTTCACCTGGAACCAACTGCTCGGCTTCGATGCCTGCGTGCAGTGCGGTAAATGCGAAGCGGCGTGCCCGGCATTCGCCGCCGGCCAGCCGCTGAACCCGAAAAAACTGATTCAGGACATGGTGGTCGGCCTCGCGGGTGGCACCGATGCCAAGTTCGCCGGCAGCCCTTATCCAGGCCAACCGATTGGCGAACACGCCGGCAACCCGCATCAACCGATCGTCAACGGTCTGGTGGACGCTGAAACCTTGTGGTCCTGCACCACCTGCCGCGCCTGCGTCGAGGAGTGCCCGATGATGATCGAGCACGTTGACGCCATCGTCGACATGCGCCGTCACCTGACCCTGGAAAAAGGCGCAACCCCGAACAAGGGCGCCGAAGTCCTCGAAAACCTGATCGCCACCGATAACCCTGGCGGTTTCGCGCCGGGCGGGCGGATGAACTGGGCGGCGGACTTGAACCTGAACCTGCTCAGCGAGAAGAAATCTGTCGACGTGCTGTTCTGGGTCGGCGACGGTGCCTTCGACATGCGCAACCAGCGCACCTTGCGCGCCTTCGTCAAAGTGCTGAAAGCAGCCAAGGTCGACTTCGCCGTGCTGGGCCTCGAAGAACGCGACAGCGGTGACGTGGCCCGACGTCTGGGCGACGAAGCGACGTTCCAGTTGCTGGCCAAACGCAACATCCAGACCCTGGCCAAGTACAGCTTCAACCGTATCGTCACCTGCGACCCGCACAGCTTCCACGTGCTGAAAAACGAGTACGGCGCCTTCGACGGCCACTACCTCGTGCAGCACCACAGCACCTACATGGCCGAAATCATCGGCGCTGGCGCCCTCAACCTCGGTCAGCACAAAGGCAGCAGCGTGACTTATCACGATCCGTGCTACCTCGGTCGTTACAACGGCGAATACGAGGCGCCGCGTGAAGTGCTGCGTGCCCTCGGGATCGAGATCAAGGAAATGCAACGCTCCGGTTTCCGTTCGCGCTGCTGCGGCGGTGGTGGCGGTGCACCGATTACCGACATTCCGGGCAAACAACGGATCCCTGACATGCGTATGGACGACATCCGCGAAACCGGCGCCGAACTGGTGGCCGTGGGTTGTCCACAATGCACCGCGATGCTCGAAGGCGTGGTCGAACCCCGGCCGCTGATCAAGGACATCGCCGAACTGGTGGCCGATGCGTTGCTCGAAGACGCCGCGCCAGGCAAACCGGCCACACCAGCCAAACGTGAACCTGCGGAGGTGCATTGATGAGCGACATTATCCGCCGCGACCCACGCGCCGAATGGATCGCCCGCAACCGCCTGCACCCGCTGCACGCGGCCATGCAACCGGCGCAGCACAGCTGGATGGGACCTAATGGCATCATCCGCAAGAATCCCCATGGCATCGGTTTTATCGGTCCCAACGGCATCAAACGGATCGACCGCAGCGGCGCTCAACAGGGCGGGGCGACAAAACGTTCGGCCGCGGTTGAAGTGCAATTGCCGCTGCATCAAGTTCCTGCACCTGCGTTTTACATCAGCGTGGTGCCGGACATGGTCGGCGGCCGCTTGAGCAGCCACGACCGCGATTTGCTCGGTCTGGCTCATCAGTTGGCCGGCAAGGACGGCGCGGTGTTGGCCGTGGTTTTCGGCGAACACAAAGAGAATGCCTTCGCCACTGCTGGCGTCGATCGCTTGCTGGTGCTGGATGGTGACGAATTCAGCGGTTATGCACCGGAACAAAGAGTCCAGGGCCTGCGGGCTGTGGATAACCAGTTCAGCCCGCGTCACTGGTTGCTGCCGGACAGCCGCAGCGGCGGGGGGGAACTGGGTCGACGCTTTGCCGCAGCACTGGGCGAGCGCCCGGCCACGCGGGTCTGGCAGGTCAAGGATCAGGAGTGCATCGGCCGCGCTGGTGCTGGTTTGCAAGACCTTGCGCGCCCGGTCGCTCGCTTGATTCTGGCCGCCGTCGAATGCGCCGAACCGGTCAGCGAAACCCGTCACGAAGCCTTGCCGGTGGAGTTATCCACAGCGGTGGTGCGCAGTCTCTCGCGCATCGAGGATTTGGGCGCGGTGGCAGTGGACCCGGCGGCGATTCCGATGGCCGAAGCCGAATTCATCTTCTCCGGCGGCAACGGGGTCAAGGACTGGGGACTTTTCCACAGGACGGCCGAAGCGTTGGGCGCGACCGAAGGCGCGTCCCGTGTGGCAGTGGATGACGGCTTCATGGCGCGCGACCGTCAGGTCGGTGCGTCCGGCACCTGGGTTACCGCAAGGGTCTACGTGGCGGTGGGGATTTCCGGGGCAATCCAGCACCTGCAAGGCATCGGTGCCTGCGACAAGGTGGTGGCGATCAACCTCGATCCTGGCTGCGACATGATCAAACGGGCCGACCTGTCGGTGATCGGTGAAAGCGCCGAAATTCTTCAAGCCTTGATCGATGCGGTAGAGGCTTACCGCAATGAAGCCAAGCGCGATGCGGCTTAAGGAAAGGAAAGGGTTATGAGCACGAAAATCATCAGCCTGGTGTCCATCGGCGCCCACCCGACTTCCGGCCGGCCACGTCGCGCTGAACAGGATGCGCGGGCGGTGGAACTGGGTCTGCAACTGGCTGGGGATAACCTGCAAGTGCTGCATGCAGGCGATGTCGCGGAGCCTGCATTGCGCGCGTATCTGGGCATGGGCCTGGAACAGTTGCATGTGCTTGAACAACCTTCAGGCACCGATGCACTGCCGGCATTGACCGCGTATTTGCGTGACGCCGGAGCTCAGGTCGTGCTGACCGGCAGCCAGGCGGAAACCGGCGAAGGCTCGGGCATGTTGCCGTTCCTGCTGGCGGAAAATCTAGGCTGGCCGCTCGTCGTAGGGCTGGCTCAAGTTGAATCCATCGACGGCGGTTCGGCGCTGGTGCTGCAAGCCTTGCCACGCGGTCAGCGTCGTCGTTTGAAAGTGCGGCTACCGTTTCTCGCGACGGTGGATAACGCTGCGCCGAAACCTCGGCAGAGCGCTTACGGGCCGGCCCGACGCGGGGTGTTGCAGGCGGATGAAGTCGAAGTGATCGACGATGAACTGCTGGCGGTCGCCACCCTGCAACCGGCCAAGCCACGGCCTAAACGCTTGAAGGTGATCAAGGCCAAGAGTGGCGCGGACCGGATGAAAGCCGCGACGGCCAAGGCCAGTGGTGGAGGCGGACAAGTGCTTAAAGGGTTGAGTGCTGCCGCTGGGGCTGAGGCGATTCTCAAGTTATTGATTGAGGAAGGCGTCGTTCGCTAACGGTCCTGTGGAGTCCGCTAAATGGCAGTTGAATTTCGTTCGGCCCTGCGCGCGGATGCGCGGGAGATTGCTCGTTTGTTTCAGATTTCATCAGAAGGCGCTGCGGATTACATCTGGAGTCAACTGGCGCAGCCCGGTCAGGACCTATTGGATGTCGGTGCCAGTCGGTACGCCCGTGAAGACGTGGATTTTTCCTGGCAGAACTGCCTCATTGCCGAGGCCGAGGGAAACGTCATTGGCATGATGCACAGCTACGTGATGCGTCACGATCCGCTGGCGGCCCCTGTGACCGATCCGGTCCTGGCGCCGTATGCCAGGATGGAAATTCCCGACACCCTCTATATCTCCAGCCTGGCGCTTCATGAAGGCTGGCGAAATCAGGGCCTGGGCAAGCAGTTCCTCGCCTACGCCTACGACCGAGCCAACCAGCTTGGGCTCAATGGCTTGAGCCTGATCGACTACGCCGTGAACACCGGCGCCCGCCGGTTCTACGAGCGCCACGGCTTCCGTATCGTCGATACCTGCCAGATCACGCCACACCCGATGATTCGGGTCACGGGTGAGGCCTATCTGATGTATCGGCCTTAAGGCACGAATCCTATCCCACAGGGGTGATGTGTTTACCCACAGTCCCTGTGAGCGCTTCTGTGGATAACATGTTCGCCGTTCGCCACGGCCCATACAAATCAAGCCCTGCAACCCTTCGTATAAAAAACGACCAACTTAACTTGCGGTTTTTTCAGGCTTTTTCCTGAGGATAACTTTTCACGCGAGCCAATACTTGCCCCCAATCTCTGTTAGCGCATCTGTGGATAAGATGTTCGCTGTCCGCTACAGGCCATATAAAACGGGCTTATCAGGTGGATGATCAAAAAACGATCAAATCATCGTTTTAGATCGATAAACCGCGCGAAAACCCCGATATATCGCGGCCTCCAACGGTTTTCCACAGATCCATCGAAGTTGCCCCCAAAGTCTGTTGGCGCTTCTGTGGATAAGGTGTTCGCCATCCTCTGCAGGCCACGTATTTCGTGCCTTACAGGCTTCCGATCAAAAAACAACCAATCGCAGTTCAAAACCCTGCTTCTGGATAAGTCACGGATTTTCTTCGGTTTCTGTGTAGAAAGTTTTCGCTGTAAACCGAGTTGTCCCCATTTGCTGTGGGTGAAGGTGTGGATAACTTGTTCGCGAACCTCTACAGCCCCACACCCGTGGCAGCTCCAATGCAATTGATCGAAATTTGAACAATAAAAAACCGCGAAACGTGTTCGCGGTTTTTTGTCTCAGCGGGGTCGGTTAGCCTTGAACCGGCACGCCTTTGAGGTAAGGCGCAGGCTCAGCCCCCAGGTTGTTCAGCAAACGCTCGCTGTACCAATCCACAAAGTTCACCACGCCAAACTCATAGGTCTTGGAATAAGGCCCTGGCTGATAAGCGGTGGAGTTGATGCCGCGCTGGTTCTCTTCGGCCAGGCGACGGTCTTGGTCGTTGGTCGCATCCCACACCTTGCGCATGCGTTCCACGTCGTAATCCACGCCTTCGACCGCATCCTTGTGCACGATCCACTTGGTGGTGACCATGGTTTCCTGCGCGCTGATCGGCCACACGGTGAAGACGATGATGTGATCGCCCATGCAGTGGTTCCAGGAGTGCGGCAGGTGCAGGATGCGCATCGAGCCCAGGTCCGGGTTCTTGATGCGGCCCATGAGTTTGGCGCAGCCCTGTTTGCCGTCCAGGGTCATCGACACGGTGCCTTTGAGCAGCGGCATGCGCACGATGCGGTTACGCAGGCCGAAACTGGCGTGGGCGTAAGGAATCTTCTCGGCTTCCCAGGCAGCGGCGGAGGCGGCGACGTGGTCCTTGAAGGCCTGGTCAGCGCGCGGGTCGGTAACGTCGTCCCATTCCAGCAAGGTTTTCAGCAGTTCCGGGTGCGATGCGTTGCAGTGGTAGCACTCGCGGTTGTTTTCCAGCACCAGTTTCCAGTTGGCTTTTTCGAACAAGGTGGTCTGGATCGCCACCTTGGTGTTCTCCATGTCGTACGGTTCCATGTAATGGTTCAGCGTCGACAGGAAGTCATCAATGGCCGGCGGATTCTCCGACAGACTGATGAAGATGTAACCGCCGGCAGTCTTCACGTTCACCGGTTTTAGGCCGTACTGCTTCATGTCGAAGTCGGCGCCCATCTCGGTGCCGGCAAACAGCAGGCGACCGTCCAGTTCGTAGGTCCACTGGTGGTAGTGGCAAACCAGTTTGGCGACCTTGCCTTTTTCGCTGGTGCACAGCCGCGAACCACGGTGACGGCAGACGTTGTGGAACGCATGCACCACGCCTTCGGCGCCACGAATCACGATGATCGGGTTCTTGCCGACTTGCAGGGTCAGGTAATTGCCCTTGGTCGGGATCTCGCAGGTCATGCCGGCGATCAACCACTCTTTCGAGAAGATTTCCTGCATGTCGATATCAAACAGCCGCTCGTCAGAGTAAAACGGCTGCGGCAGCGAGAAAGTGCGTTCGCGCTCTTGAAGCATTTGCGCGGTGGCCTTGCGTGCGGGTTCCAGCGGATCGCCCAGACTGATTTTTGCGGTGACGTCCATCGATTTGATCCTCAAGGCCATTTTGTGTGGCCGGCGAAATAGTGGCTGATACGGTTTGCTACGCAAGGGTGTAAAGAAAACGTCTTTGTGTGGGGCCGAGTGTGGGGCCGGCGCACGCCAGAACCTTATCCACGAGCGACATGGCCCACTCTGTTCCCGACGCGCAACCCCCGGTAGTTAAGGGCTGGTCGCGATAAGTATGTGAATGTCGCAGATAGGTAAATGGGTGGTTCGCGCGTTACGCAGAATTGCCAACATAAGGCCGAGCATCGGCGGTGGAGAACAGCATGTCCAACAGCTTCCTGAATCCGGTAACCACCCAGACCTGGGCCAATGGTCGGCACATCGTCCGTTGTGTCAAAGTCATCCAGGAAACCTGGGATGTGCGCACCTTCTGCTTTATGGCTGACCAGCCGATTTTGTTCTTCTTTAAACCGGGGCAGTTTGTCACCCTGGAGCTGGAGATCGAAGGCGTGCCGATCATGCGCTCCTACACCATTTCCAGCTCGCCATCGGTGCCGTACAGCTTTTCGGTGACGATCAAGCGCGTACCGGGCGGCAAGGTTTCGAACTGGCTGCACGACACCCTGCATGAAGGCCAGGAGCTGGCCGTGCACGGGCCGGTCGGACTGTTCAACGCCATGGACTTCACTGCGCCGAAGGTTCTGTACCTCAGCGGTGGCGTCGGTATCACGCCCGTCATGTCGATGGCTCGCTGGTTCTATGACACCAACGGCAACGTCGACATGGTGTTTATCCACAGCGCCCGTTCGCCGAAAGACATCATTTACCACCGCGAACTGGAACACATGGCGTCGCGGATCGATAACTTCAGCCTGCACCTGATCTGCGAGAAGCATGGTCTGGGCGAGCCGTGGGCCGGTTATCGCGGTTACCTGAACCACAAGATGCTCGAACTGATGGCGCCGGACTTCCTTGAGCGCGAAGTGTTCTGCTGCGGCCCGACGCCGTACATGAGCGCGGTCAAGCGCATGCTCGAAGCGGTCGGCTTCGACATGAGCCGTTATCACGAGGAATCCTTCGGCGCCACGCCACCGGAAGCCCGTGCCGATGCGGTGGAACAAGCCGAAATAGCAGCAGACGCACCGGACATCGATGTGGCGGACCTGCATCAAGTGGAATTCACCGCGTCCGGCAAGAGCATTCGCGTTGCACCGGGTGAAACCGTGCATGCGGCGGCGGCCAAGCTGGGTCTGTTGATTCCGAAGGCTTGCGGGATGGGGATCTGCGGGACGTGCAAGGTAATGAAGTTGGGTGGCGAGGTTGAGATGGATCACAACGGCGGGATCACCGAGGAAGATGAGGCCGAGGGGTTTATTCTTTCGTGCTGCAGCGTGCCGAAGGGTGATGTGCGGATTGAGTTTTAAGCCTTTGTTGTCCCATCCCGATATCGGGATGGGATCGCTTTCGTGTAGTCGACAAACAGATCCGGCATCAGTGTGTCGGTTGTATCCGGTGCAAAACGACCGGTAATGCTGCGAGCGCTGCTGTCCAGAATGAGGTGAGCGGCATCCGCCATGATCGCAGGCGTGCGCGCATGCTTGTAGGACTCGCGTGACCCGAGTTGAAACTCGATGGCGGCGGTCGCAATCATCGTCTGCGGCCACAATGAATTGACGCTGATGCCGTAGTTCTTGAATTCCTCGCTCAAGGACATGCTTGCGCTCCTGATTGTTTTTATCTGAGCGAATGGTAGACCACTCAGCGCTCACTGATCGTTCCCACGCTCTGCGTGGGAATGCAGCCCGTGACGCTCTGCGTCACAATCGGCGTCGGGCCTTGCGCTAGCGGTGAAGCTGGAACGGGGAGCGTCCCTGGAGGCATTCCCACGCGGAGCGTGGGAACGATCCTGGTTCCGGGGAGTGACCACCGGCTTAGTACCACCGTTGAATTTCAATCAAGCCCTCCTGGCCTGCGTAATCGCGGGCGCTTGAATACCTCCAATGCTCCGGCAAATCCACATACCCACGCTTCACCGGGTTGTAATGGATGTAATCCAGCTTCTGGCGCATCACTGTTTCGCTGTACACCCTTTCTGCATGCGAACCTTCCTGCCACAGCTGATAAACCCGGTCCTGCTTGTGTGCACGTTTGCTGAAGCGCAGGCGCCGCAAAGCGCGCTCGGCGCCTTTGTTTTGCAGATCGTCGATGATTTGTCGGGCGGTGAAGGATTTGAATTGGCTGAGGCATTTGCTCAGATCTGGAGCCTGCGCAACAAAGTGCAGATGGTTCTCCAGGACGACATAGCCATACAGTTTCAGAGCTTGATGGGTTTGCTGATAGCGCCAGCAATTGAGCAGGTGATCGACGATGTAAGGGCGGATGAACAGCGGGAGCCATTCCATGAGAGTGCAGGTGAGAAAGTGGGGTTTGTCGGGTTCGGTGATGGTGTAGCGGCTTCGACCCATGGGATTCGTCCTTGAATCTGGTAGTGCGGCGGGCTGGAACGCGGAGCGTCCCTGGAGGCATTCCCACGCGGAGCGTGGGAACGATCAGGTTGCGGGGTTTGTCGCAGGGTGGCTAGACGGTAGCTTCCGAGTGAAGCGTAGGAATGATCAGCACCAAGGGCAGGCTAAAGATCGTTCCCACGCTCTGCGTGGGAATGCAGCCCGTGACGCTCTGCGTCACAATCGGCGTCGGGCCTTGCGCTAGCGGTGAAGCTGGAACGCGGAGCGTCCCTGGAGGCATTCCCACGCGGAGCGTGGGAACGATCATGTGGGAAGTTAGCGGGACATGACCTCGCGAATATCCGCCGCCAATTCCCGTACACGTTCTTCTTCGGTGTCCCACGAGCACATGAAGCGTGCGCCGCCGTTGCCGATGAAGGTGTAGAAGCGCCAGCCCTTGGCCGTCAATGCAGCAATGGCCGGTTCCGACAGTTGCAGGAACACACCGTTGGCCTGCACCGGGAACATCAGTTCCACGCCTGGAATATCGCTCACCAGTTCCGCCAGCAACTGCGCGCAGTGGTTGGCGTGTTTGGCGTATTTGAGCCAGGCGTCGTTTTCCAGAATCCCGACCCAGGGTGCCGAGAGGAAACGCATCTTCGAGGCCAGTTGCCCGGCCTGTTTGCAGCGGTAGTCGAAGTCTTCGGCGAGTGCGTGGTTGAAGAACAGAATCGCTTCCCCGACGGCCATGCCGTTTTTGGTGCCGCCGAAGCACAACACGTCGACACCGGCCTTCCAGGTCAGGTCCGCTGGCGAGCAGCCGAGGAACGCACACGCATTGGAAAACCGCGCACCGTCCATGTGCAGATTCAGGCCCAGCTCTTTGCACGTGGCGCTGATGGCGCGGATTTCTTCCGGGGTGTAGACGCTGCCGACTTCGGTGGCCTGGGTCAGGGTGACTACGCGCGGTTTCGGGTAGTGGATGTCCTGGCGCTTGAGCGCGATTTCGCGGATCGATTCCGGGGTCAGCTTGCCGTTTTCAGTGCGGGCGACGAGCAGCTTGGAACCGTTGGAAAAGAATTCCGGTGCGCCGCATTCGTCGGTTTCGACGTGGGCGGTTTCCGAGCAGATCACGCTGTGGTAACTCTGGCACAGCGACGACAGGGCCAAGGAGTTGGCGGCAGTGCCGTTGAAGGCGAAGAATACTTCGCAGTCGGTTTCGAACAGTTTGCGGAAATCGTCGGACGCGCGTGCGGTCCACTCGTCGTCGCCATAGGCGCGCTGGTGGCCGTGGTTGGCCTGTTCCATGGCAGCCCAGGCTTCAGGGCAGATACCGGAATAGTTGTCGCTGGCGAATTGTTGGCTCTTATCGGTCATGGCCGGCTTCCGTGTTCGGGGGGCTCTTATGGTGAAGAGTTCCGTGGTCAATGATGGTGCGCACTTTACCCAAGATCGTCAGGAGAGCACACGCGATGATGCTGTCAGAAAAATACAAAGACGCCGGGCAATTATGCACATGACGCAAAGGGACGGGGCACTGGATCTGCTCAAGTGGCTGGCGCTGTTGAGCATGGTGCTCGATCACCTGCGATATGTCGGTTATTCCGTCGATATTCTGTATGTTCCGGGCAGGCTGGCCTTTCCGTGGTTCTGTCTGGCGATGGCCGCAAACCTTTCGCGGGCCCGCGCGGTGACGACCGACGGCCAGTGGCGTTATCTGGGCTGGTTGTTGCTGTTTAGCGCCATCAGCGAAATTCCCTACCGGATGTACATTCCTGATCCCAACACCTTGAACGTGCTGCCCACGTTGGTTCTGGGGCTATTGGTAGCGCGTGGTTGGCAGCAGGAAGCGCTGCAATCGCGACTGCTCGCGGTCGGCGCTCTGACGCTGGCGGCGCTGTTCCCGGAACGCCTGATGTTCGGCTTCTTCGGCGTATTGTTGCCGCTGGGGATGTTGCTGGTGATCAAGCGGCCCTGGTACTTCAGTCTGCTGCCCGGACTGGTCTGTCTGGCCGCCAACCAATGGGAGGTGCTGTATTACTCCGCCCGATTTGGTAACCGTGCGGCCATCCTCGGTATCACCACTTGTCTGATCGCGCCATTGCTGGGGCTGGTCTTGTTGCGACATGCCAAACATCTCAAGCCACCACCGATGCGGCGTTGGGCGTATGCGCTCTATCCCGCGCATTTCCTCGCACTGTTGGTCCTGCGCCAACTCCTGACCTGACATAGTCCCTGTGGGTTTGAGGGCAGTGTCTGACCAGCCAATTGCGCTCATGTCGTAAACGCACCTTTGCGTGGCGTCCATAGGCATTTGACCTGTCTGCGCCGGTCATACCATCGCATCCAAAGGGCACTGCCGAAAGGTACGTGCCTCACCGAGACGAATGGCGCACTGCCGCCGCTGGGAGAGACGCGATGTTCAGCAAGCAAGACCAGATCCAGGGTTACGACGATGCACTGCTGGCGGCGATGAATGCCGAGGAGCAACGCCAGGAAGATCACATCGAGCTGATCGCGTCCGAGAACTACACCAGCAAACGCGTCATGGAAGCGCAAGGCAGTGGCCTGACCAACAAATACGCCGAAGGCTATCCGGGCAAGCGCTACTACGGTGGCTGCGAGCACGTCGACAAGGTTGAAGCGCTGGCTATTGAACGCGCCAAGCAGCTGTTCGGCGCCGACTACGCCAACGTGCAGCCGCACTCCGGCAGCCAGGCCAACGCCGCGGTATTCCTTGCGCTGCTGCAGGCTGGCGACACCGTGCTGGGCATGAGCCTGGCCCACGGCGGTCACCTGACCCACGGCGCCAAGGTCAGCTTCTCCGGCAAGCTCTATAACGCTGTGCAGTACGGCATCGACACCGCCACCGGCCTGATCGATTACGACGAAGTCGAGCGCATGGCGGTCGAGCACAAGCCAAAAATGATCATCGCCGGGTTCTCCGCTTACTCGAAGACCCTGGACTTTCCGCGCTTCCGTCAGATCGCTGACAAAGTCGGCGCTTATCTCTTTGTTGATATGGCTCACGTTGCCGGTCTGGTCGCTGCCGGCCTCTACCCGAACCCGCTGCCGTACGCTGATGTGGTCACCACCACTACCCACAAAACCCTGCGCGGTCCTCGTGGCGGTCTGATCCTGGCCAAGGCCAATGAAGAGCTGGAAAAGAAATTCAACGCTGCCGTATTCCCCGGTGGTCAGGGCGGCCCGCTGATGCACGTGATCGCCGGTAAGGCGGTGTGCTTCAAGGAAGCGTTGGAGCCAGGTTTCAAGGCTTACCAACAACAAGTGATCGACAACGCTCAGGCCATGGCCGGCATCTTTATAAAACGCGGCTACGATGTAGTGTCCGGCGGGACTGACAACCACCTGTTCCTGGTCAGCCTGATCCGTCAGGGCCTCACCGGTAAAGAGGCGGATGCAGCACTGGGTCGCGCCCACATCACCGTGAACAAGAACGCTGTGCCGAACGATCCGCAGTCGCCGTTCGTCACCTCCGGCCTGCGCATCGGCACCCCGGCGGTGACCACGCGCGGCTTCAAGGTGACCCAGTGCGTCACGCTGGCCGGCTGGATCTGCGACATCCTCGACAACCTCGGCGACGCCGATGTCGAAGCGAACGTCGCGCAGCAAGTGTCGGCCCTGTGCGCGGACTTCCCGGTTTATCGCTGAGCGCGGTTTTGGAGTAAATGACTATGCAACGCTACTCGGGCTTCGGCCTCTTCAAACACTCCCTCAGCCATCACGAAAACTGGCAGAAAATGTGGCGCACGCCGACCCCTAAAAAGGTCTATGACGTGGTCATCGTCGGCGGTGGCGGGCATGGTCTGGCGACCGCCTACTACCTGGCCAAAGAGCACGGCATCACCAACGTGGCCGTGGTCGAGAAAGGCTGGCTGGGCGGCGGTAACACCGCGCGCAACACCACCATCGTTCGCTCCAACTACCTGTGGGATGAGTCGGCGCACCTGTACGAACACGCGATGAAATTGTGGGAAGGCCTGTCCCAGGACCTGAACTACAACGTGATGTTCTCCCAGCGCGGCGTTTACAACCTGTGCCACACCCTGCAGGACATTCGTGATTCCGAGCGTCGGGTCAGCGCCAACCGCCTCAACGGCGTGGACGGTGAACTGCTCGACGCCAAACAAGTGGCCGACGAGATTCCGTACCTCGACTGCTCGAAGAACACGCGCTACCCGGTGATGGGCGCAACCGTCCAGCGTCGCGGCGGCGTGGCCCGTCACGATGCCGTGGCGTGGGGCTTTGCCCGTGCCGCCGACGCCTTGGGCGTGGATTTGATTCAACAGACCGAAGTGATCGGTTTCCGTAAGGAAAATGGCGTGTGCATCGGCGTTGAAACCAACAAAGGCTTCATCGGCGCCAAACGCGTCGGTGTCGTGACCGCCGGTAACTCCGGGCACATGGCCAAACTTGCCGGTTTCCGTCTGCCGATCGAATCCCATCCGCTGCAAGCGCTGGTGTCCGAGCCGATCAAACCGATTATCGACAGCGTGATCATGTCCAACGCCGTACACGGTTACATCAGCCAGTCCGACAAGGGCGACCTGGTGATCGGCGCCGGCATCGACGGCTACAACGGCTACGGCCAGCGTGGTTCGTACCCGGTGATCGAGCACACCGTTCAGGCCATCGTCGAGATGTTCCCGGTCTTGTCCCGCGTACGCATGAACCGTCAGTGGGGCGGCATCGTCGATACCACGCCGGATGCGTGCCCGATCATTTCGAAAACACCTGTACCGAACATGTTCTTCAACTGCGGTTGGGGTACCGGTGGCTTCAAGGCAACACCTGGCTCGGGCAACGTCTTTGCCGCGAGTTTGGCCAAGGGTGAAATGCACCCATTGGCTGCACCTTTCTCCATCGACCGTTTCCACAACGGTGCGTTGATCGATGAACACGGCGCTGCTGCGGTTGCCCACTAACAGGAGAAATCCCCATGTTGCATATCTTCTGTCCTCACTGCGGCGAGCTGCGCTCCGAAGAGGAATTCCACGCCTCCGGCCAGGCGCATATCCCGCGCCCACTGGACCCAACTACTTGCACCGACGAGGAGTGGGGCGACTACATGTTCTTCCGCGATAACCCTCGCGGTCTGCACCACGAACTGTGGGATCACGTCGCCGGTTGCCGTCAGTACTTCAACGCCACCCGTGACACCGTGACCTACGAGATTCTCGAAACCTACAAGATCGGCGCCAAGCCGCAGTTCACCGACAAGACCGATAGCCCGAAAGCGGCCACGACGGCTCTGGGAGAGAAGGTATGAGCCAGATCAATCGCCTGTCCAACGGCGGACGGATCGACCGCAACAAAGTGCTGAGCTTCACCTTCAACGGCCAGACCTACAAAGGCTTTGAAGGCGATTCGCTGGCCGCTGCACTGCTGGCCAACGGCGTCGACATCATCGGCCGCAGCTTCAAGTACTCCCGTCCGCGCGGCATCTTTGCCGCCGGTGCTGAAGAGCCGAACGCCGTGCTGCAGATCGGCGCGACCGAAGCCACGCAGATCCCGAACGTACGCGCCACGCAACAAGCGCTGTATCAAGGTTTGGTCGCCACCAGCACCAACGGCTGGCCGAGCGTGAACAACGACATGATGGGGATTCTCGGCAAGGTCGGCGGCAAGCTGATGCCGCCGGGCTTCTACTACAAAACCTTCATGTACCCGCAATCGTTCTGGATGACTTACGAAAAGTACATTCGTAAGGCAGCCGGTCTTGGCCGCTCGCCGACCGAGAACGATCCGGACACCTACGACTACATGAATCAGCACTGCGACGTGCTGATCGTCGGCGGTGGTCCTGCTGGCCTGGCCGCTGCACTGGCAGCAGCTCGCAGCGGTGCTCGCGTCATCCTCGCCGATGAACAGGAAGAGTTCGGCGGCAGCCTGCTCGATTCCCGCGAAAGCCTCGACGGCAAGCCTGCTTCCGAATGGGTCGCCAGCGTCATCGCTGAACTCAAAGACACCCCGGACGTGCTGCTGTTGCCGCGTGCCACGGTTAACGGCTACCACGACCATAACTTCCTGACCATTCACGAGCGTCTCACCGATCACCTCGGCGACCGCGCACCGATTGGCCAGGTGCGTCAGCGCATCCACCGTGTTCGCGCCAAGCGTGTGGTGCTGGCGACCGGCGCTTGCGAGCGTCCACTGGTTTACGGCAACAACGACGTGCCGGGCAACATGCTCGCTGGCGCTGTGTCGACTTACGTGCGTCGCTACGGCGTGGCACCAGGCAAGAAGCTTGTCCTGAGCACCAACAACGATCACGCCTACCGCGTTGCTCTGGACTGGCTCGACGCCAGCCTGCAAGTCGTGGCCATCGCCGATGCCCGCAGCAATCCGCGCGGTGCGCTGGTGGAAGAAGCACGCGCCAAAGGCATCCGCATCCTGACCGGTAGCGCTGTAATCGAAACCCGTGGCAGCAAGCACGTGACCGCTGCTCGCGTTGCCGCGATCGATGTCAAAGCTCACGCGGTGACCAGTCCTGGCGAATGGCTTGATTGCGACTTGGTTGCGACTTCCGGCGGTTACAGCCCGGTGGTCCACTTGGCTTCGCACTTGGGCGGCAAGCCGACCTGGCGTGAAGACATTCTCGGTTTCGTACCGGGCGAAGCACCGCAGAAACGCGTGTGCGTCGGTGGCATCAACGGCGTCTACGGGCTCGGTGATTCCCTGGCCGATGGCTTTGAAGGCGGCGCTCGCGCAGCCAGCGAAGCCGGTTTCAGCGTGGTCGAAGGCACCTTGCCGAAAGCCCTGAGTCGTCTGGAAGAGCCTACTTTGGCGCTGTTCCAGGTGCCGCATGAAAAGAACACCGCACGTGCGCCGAAGCAATTCGTCGACCTGCAAAACGACGTCACCGCAGCCGCCATCGAACTGGCAACCCGCGAAGGCTTCGAGTCGGTCGAACACGTCAAACGCTACACCGCACTGGGCTTCGGTACTGACCAGGGCAAACTCGGCAACGTCAACGGTCTGGCCATCGCCGCCCGTTCGCTGAACGTGACCATCCCGCAGATGGGCACCACCATGTTCCGTCCGAACTACACACCGGTCACCTTCGGCGCCGTGGCCGGCCGTCACTGTGGGCACATCTTCGAGCCGGTGCGTTTCACCGCGCTGCATCACTGGCACGTGAAGAACGGCGCCGAGTTCGAAGACGTCGGTCAGTGGAAACGTCCTTGGTACTTCCCGAAAAACGGTGAAGACCTGCATACCGCCGTGAAACGCGAATGCAAAGCCGTGCGCGACAGCGTCGGCCTGCTGGACGCTTCGACCCTGGGCAAGATCGACATCCAGGGCCCGGACTCACGCGAGTTCCTCAACCGCATCTACACCAACGCCTGGACCAAGCTCGATGTGGGCAAGGCTCGCTACGGCCTGATGTGCAAAGAAGACGGCATGGTCTTCGACGACGGCGTAACCGCCTGTCTCGCCGACAACCACTTCGTGATGACCACCACCACCGGCGGCGCTGCACGCGTGCTGCAATGGCTGGAAATCTACCACCAGACCGAATGGCCAGACCTGAAGGTGTACTTCACTTCCGTGACGGATCACTGGGCAACCATGACCCTGTCCGGGCCGAACAGCCGCAAGCTGCTCAGCCAAGTTACCGACATCGACCTGACCAACGAAGCGTTCCCGTTCATGACCTGGAAAGAAGGCCTGGTCGGCGGTGTGCCGGCGCGGGTGTTCCGGATTTCGTTTACCGGTGAACTGTCGTACGAAGTCAACGTGCAAGCCGACTATGCGATGGGCGTTCTGGAAAAAATTGTTGATGCTGGCAAGCAGTACAACCTGACGCCATATGGCACTGAAACCATGCACGTTCTGCGGGCCGAAAAGGGCTTCATCATCGTCGGTCAGGACACTGACAGCTCGATGACTCCGGACGACCTGAACATGGGCTGGTGCGTCGGTCGCACTAAACCGTTCTCATGGATCGGCCAGCGTGGCATGAACCGTGAAGACTGCGTGCGTGATCAGCGCAAACAGTTGGTCGGCCTGAAGCCGATCGATCCGACCAAATGGCTGCCGGAAGGCGCGCAACTGGTGTTCAACACCAAGCAAGCGATTCCGATGACGATGGTCGGCCACGTGACGTCCAGCTACCTGCACAACTCCCTCGGCTATTCGTTTGCCATGGGTGTGGTGAAGGGCGGCTTGAAGCGCATCGGTGAGCGCGTGTTCGCACCGCTGGCGGATGGCAGCGTGATCGAGGCGGAAATCGTTTCTTCGGTGTTCTTCGATCCAAAGGGTGATCGCCAGAACATCTGACACTGATCGTTCCCACGCTCTGCGTGGGAATGCATCCCGGGACGCTCCGCGTCCCAAGAGCGGACGCAGAGCGTCCATGGCGGCATTCCCACGCAGAGCGTGGGAACGATCAACAAAAGAAAGGTGCTTTATGACCGCAGCCAATGTTTACCAACAACGCCCAACCACTGGGGCCAAGGCCGAGTCGTCGCTGCATCATGCCGACCTCGCCAGCCTGGTGGGCAAGGGCCGAAAAAGCGCCGGCGTGATCGTGCGTGAGAAAAAACTCCTCGGCCACCTGACCATTCGTGGCAATGGCCACGATGCCGCCTTCGCCGCTGGCGTGCACAAGGCCCTCGGCATCGAATTGCCGGGTGCGCTGACCGTCGTCGTCAAAGGCGAAACCAGCCTGCAATGGATGGGGCCGGATGAATGGCTGCTGATCGTGCCGACCGGTGAAGAATTCGCCGCCGAGCAAAAACTGCGCGAAGCGCTGGGTGACTTGCACATCGCGATCACCAACGTCAGCGGCGGCCAGCAGATCCTCGAGCTGAGCGGCCCGAACGTGCGCCAGGTGCTGATGAAGTCCACCAGCTACGACGTGCACCCCAACAGCTTCCCGGTGGGCAAGGCTGTGGGCACCGTGTTCGCCAAGTCGCAACTGGTCATCCGCCACACCGCCGAAGACACCTGGGAACTGCTGATTCGTCGCAGCTTCTCGGATTATTGGTGGTTGTGGTTGCAGGATGCTTCTGCCGAGTTCGGGCTTAGCGTCCAGGCTTGATGAGTAGTCGAGAACCCTGTAGCAGCTGCCGTAGGCTGCGTTCGGCGACGAAGTCGTCGTGAAACCTGCGGTAGCGTCCGATCAGGTTGACACGGGATTCAGATTTTACGACGGCTGCGCCGCCGAACGCAGCCTTCGGCAGCTGCTACAAAAGCGGCGTTGCTGCACTTTCGAACAGGAGTCACCGCACTATGAGCCGCGCCCCAGACACATGGATTCTGACCGCCGACTGCCCAAGCGTTCTCGGCACCGTGGACGCGGTGACCCGCTTTTTGTTCGAGCAGGGCTGCTACGTCACCGAGCACCATTCCTTCGATGACCGGCTCTCGGGCCGTTTCTTCATTCGTGTGGAATTCCGCCAGCCTGATGGCTTCGACGAACAAGCCTTCCGTGCAGGCCTGGAAGAGCGCGGCCAAGCCTTCGGCATGATCTTCGAACTCACTGCGCCGAACTACCGGCCAAAAGTGGTGATCATGGTGTCCAAAGCCGATCACTGCCTCAACGACTTGCTCTACCGCCAGCGCATCGGCCAGTTGTCCATGGATGTGGCCGCCGTGGTGTCCAACCACCCGGACCTCAAACCGTTGGCGGATTGGCATCAGATTCCGTACTACCACTTCCCGCTGGACCCGAACGACAAACCGTCGCAGGAGCGTCAGGTCTGGCAGGTGATTGAAGAGTCCGGCGCCGAACTGGTGATCCTTGCCCGTTACATGCAAGTCCTGTCGCCAGAGCTGTGCCGCAAACTTGACGGCAAGGCGATCAACATTCACCACTCCCTGCTGCCCGGTTTCAAGGGCGCCAAGCCTTATCACCAGGCCTACAACAAGGGCGTGAAACTGGTCGGTGCGACGGCGCATTACATCAATAACGACCTGGACGAAGGCCCGATCATCGCCCAGGGCGTAGAGGCCGTGGACCACAGTCATTATCCCGAAGACCTGATCACCAAGGGGCGGGACATCGAAGGGCTGACCCTGGCCCGGGCTGTTGGTTATCACATCGAAAGACGAGTGTTCCTCAACGCCAATCGCACCGTCGTTCTCTAGATCGCTTTCGCGGGCAAGCCTCGCTCCTACAGGATTGAGGTCGATCGCGGAAATGTAGACAACCTCAATCCTGTAGGAGCGAGGCTTGCCCGCGAAGAGGCCCTGACAAACAACGCAAAAAGACACAGGCAATAACCCGAGCAATCAACGCGCCGCCGATCCATGGCGACGCGACCGCTACATAAAAACAACAGCGAGGTGAAAGCATGTCTGGTAATCGTGGTGTCGTGTATCTCGGCAATGGCCAGGTCGAAGTACAGAAAATCGACTATCCCAAAATGCAGGACCCGCGCGGCAGGAAGATCGAACACGCTGTCATCCTGCGCGTAGTCTCTACCAACATCTGTGGTTCGGATCAGCACATGGTGCGTGGCCGTACTACTGCTCAAACCGGCCTGGTACTGGGTCACGAGATCACGGGTGAAGTGATCGAGAAGGGCCGCGACGTCGAAAACCTGCAGATCGGCGACCTGGTGTCGGTGCCGTTCAACGTCGCTTGCGGGCGCTGCCGTTCCTGCAAGGAAATGCACACTGGTGTGTGCCTGAGCGTTAACCCGGCGCGTCCCGGCGGTGCCTACGGTTATGTCGACATGGGCGACTGGACCGGTGGCCAGGCTGAATACGCCTTGGTGCCGTATGCCGATTTCAACCTGCTGAAACTCCCTGACCGTGATAAGGCCATGGAAAAAATCCGTGACCTGACCTGCCTCTCCGACATCCTGCCGACCGGTTACCACGGCGCAGTGACGGCCGGCGTTGGTCCAGGCAGCACCGTGTACATCGCCGGTGCTGGTCCGGTCGGTCTGGCAGCTGCCGCTTCCGCTCGCCTGCTGGGCGCTGCGGTGGTGGTCATCGGTGACGTCAACCCGGTCCGCCTGGCGCACGCCAAGGCTCAGGGTTTCGAAATCGCCGACCTGTCCCTGGATACTCCGCTGCACGAACAGATCGCTGCACTGCTGGGCGAGCCTGAAGTGGATTGCGCCGTCGACGCCGTAGGCTTCGAAGCGCGCGGTCACGGCCATGACGGCGTGAAACACGAGGCTCCGGCCACTGTGCTCAACTCACTGATGGGCGTGGTTCGGGTGGCCGGCAAGATCGGTATCCCTGGCCTGTACGTGACTGAAGATCCAGGTGCAGTCGATGCAGCCGCAAAAATGGGCAGCTTGAGCATCCGCTTCGGTCTGGGCTGGGCCAAATCCCACAGCTTCCACACCGGCCAGACGCCAGTGATGAAGTACAACCGCCAGCTGATGCAGGCGATCATGTGGGACCGTATCCACATTGCCGACATCGTCGGTGTGGAAGTCATCAGCCTGGATGACGCGCCACGCGGTTATGGCGAGTTTGATGCGGGCGTACCGAAGAAGTTTGTGATTGATCCGCACAAGTTGTTCAGTGCGGCGTAAGGCTTCAGGCAAAACAAAACGGCGACCTTCGGGTCGCCGTTTTTTTGTTCGGTCATTAAAGGGCTGCCAACGCCCCTTGATATAGAACCGGCCCAGTCGGTTGCCCAGTCGGCGACCCACCCTTCGGCTCAAGACTCACCGCCAATCCAATCGGTTTGCCGATCAACACCTTCTGCACATCGCTCAGCGCTACGCGGCCCTTACCGCCCGTCGGAATCACCCCAAGTGAAATCGGCTTGCCATCCGCCGGAATCGCCCACAACTCCAGACTGCGCCCCGGATCAACCGCTGCCAGCGTCAACGGCTCGACGTTCAAATAATCCTCATGCGCTTCAACCTTCAGCGCAGGCTGCGCGTCGGCAGTCAGCAGCGTGGCGCTGTAACGCGCACTGTCGCGGTTGTAGAGCAGGCCCAAGGTGACGGCGATTACCAGCGAGCAAACCGCCGCCGTCACTCGCATCCAGCTCCAGAACGGACGTTTCTCCGGCATATGCAACACTTGCGGCTCAATCCGCGCCGTAATTCCCTGCCACACCCGATCCGGCACCGGTTGCTCCGGCAGGGCTTCGGTCAGGCTCGCGAGGCTTTCCTGCCACTGCGCCAGTTCCGCGCGAAGCGCTGTGTCTGCCAGCAGCAACTGTTCAAAACGCCGACGAGCGGCAGAAGGCATCAAGCCAATAGCGTAATCGGCGGCGAGGGCGCGGCGCAGGGTCGGGGTTTGATAGTTCATGATTCAAGGCACCTGCGCAGGCGCTCCATACCGCGGCGGATCCAGGATTTCACCGAGCCCAGTGGCGCGGCCAAATGTTCGGCCAGTTCGGAACACGACAACCCCTGAAAGTAAGCCACGGTGATCGATTGACGCTGCATGCCTTCAAGGCTTTCCAGGCACCGGTTCAAGGCGCGGGCCTCACGGGCACTGCTGAGCTGTTCGTGGGCCGAAGGACTTTCATCCTCCAGCGCCTGTTCTTCAAGGTCGGTCAACGGACGGTCGCGGTGCTTGCGCAACTGATCGATGGCCTGATGACGGGTGATGTTGATCATCCAGGTCAGCGGTGCCGACAGATGCGCCTCATAGCGCGAAGCATTGTTCCAGATGCGCACGAAGCTTTCCTGCAGCACTTCTTCAGCCAGGTCCGGCCGCCCCATGAACCGCAGCGCTACGCCATGCAGCCGAGGGCCGACGCTGCGGTAAAGCGTCTCGAAAGCGCGGCGGTCGCCCAGTGAACACTGGGCCAGAAGCTGCCTGAGTTGGTCGGCGTCGACGGTGGGAATAGCAGTTCTCCAGGCAATCGAGGTGGGCTGCGTGAGGTGCCGGTTGCAGGCAGAGGTTAGTTCACGGTGCGCGGTTGTTCCATTCACGGGTGGCCACCTCGCAAAACCGCCGACCCCGATGGACAGGGTCGGCGGCAGCCCTCAGCTTTTCGGCATCAACACTTTGTCGATGACCTGAATCACGCCGTTGGACTGGTACACGTCATAGGTGGTGATGTCGGCGACGTCACCTTTTTCATCCTTGATCGTGATGTTGTGCGGGCCGTTCATCATCGCCCAAAGCTTGCCGCCCGCGACGGTGGTCAGTTCGGCTTTGCCGCCACCGGCCTTGATCTTCTCGGCCAGGGTCATCATGTCGAGTTTCCCGGCGACGACGTGGTAGGTGAGGACGTGAGTCAGGGTCGCCTTGTTGGCGGGTTTGAGCAGGGTGTCGACAGTGCCGGCTGGCAGGGCGGCGAAGGCTGAGTTAACCGGGGCGAACACGGTGAACGGGCCTTTGCCCTTGAGGGTTTCCACCAGGCCAGCGGCTTTCACGGCGGCGACCAGGGTGGTGTGGTCGGCGGAGTTCACCGCGTTATCGATGATGTCTTTGCTCGGCAGCATGCTCTGGCCGCCGACGATGACAGCATGGTTCGTGTCTGCCGCTTGCACGGTGTTCAGGGCGGCCCCGCCGCCCAAGGCCAGGGTCAGCAGGCTGGCAATCAATGGCGTTTTGATCGAAGTGCGTTTCATGGTGATGATCCTCGTGCAGGGAATCGGTCAGGAATGTCTGTCCGTGCTTGATATACGCGGGCGGGGCCAGAGTGGATGCAGCGCCGGTAAATTCTTTTTTGACTGTTCGTCTGGGGCTCGCCAAGGCTGGGAACAATCCCCTGGGGTGCCAGTCAAACACACAGTTTTTCGCCGCCCATTGCCGGGTGGTTTTCATGGCACTTGAGGATGTCTGGATGAAGATTTCACGCAGTTTTGTACTGGCTTCGCTGATGTGTCTGGCGGCCAGCCCGGTCTTTGCTCAGTTCAGCCTGTTCGATGCGGCCAATGCCATCTCCGGCACGCAGGGCGATGACGCCACCGCAGCCGCGCCGACCTCGCAGACGGCCGGTCTGCTGAGTGCGCTCAGCCAATTGAACGTGACGCCACAACAAGCCATTGGCGGTGCCGGGGCGATGCTCGGTCTGGCGAAGAATCAATTGAGTTCGACCGACTACTCGGAGTTGTCCAAAAGCGTGCCCGGAATCGACTTACTGTCGGGTGGCGGTGAACTGGGCGTCCTCAGCGGCTTGCTTGGCTCGTCCGGTACAGCGGCAGGTCTGAACAACGTCTTGGGCAACGTGAACAACACCAACGACCTGAACAGTGCCTTCAGCGCATTGGGCATGGACACTGGCATGATCGGCCTGTTTGCCCCTGTGCTTCTGCAATTTTTCGGTCAGCAGGGTGTCGGCGGTTCGCTGCTGGCAAACCTGGGCGGGATCTGGGGCGCAGGCACCGGTAGTTGACGACGAATGTTTCACCTTGGGATCGTTAACCTTGTGGGAACGATCAACTCAACAACGGTCTAAAATCCCGTTGTTCACTTCTCAAGGAAGCCCAATACGTGAAATCCCTCCTTGCACTGCTTTCCCTCGTGGCCCTGCCGGTCCTGGCCGCTGAGCCGACCCTGTACGGGCGCTACGAATACATCGCACTGCCGGAAATCGGCGGCGAAGTCCTCAAGGCCAAAATGGACACCGGTGCCCTGACGGCGTCGCTGTCGGCCAAAGACATCGAAACCTTCACCCGCGATGGCGACGAGTGGGTGCGCTTCCGCCTCGGCACCAAAGACGCGAGCAACAAGGTCTACGAACACAAAGTCGCGCGGATCAGCAAGATCAAGACCCGCTCCGAAGAAGACGAGGATGAGAAGGACGACAGCGCACCCACCAAACGTCCGGTAGTCGATCTGGAATTGTGCCTGGGCAACGTTAAACGCACGGTGGAGGTCAATCTCACCGACCGCAGCAGCTTTAACTACCCTTTGTTGATCGGTGCCAAAGCCTTGCGTGAATTCGGCGCGGCGGTGAACCCGGCGCGGCGCTTTACGGCGGACAAACCCGACTGCTGATTTCAAGGGCGCTCATTGACGTGACGTGAGCCTTGGGGCACCGTTCGCCCACTTAACTGCCGGGCTCGGACGCCATGCCTCATATCCTGATTGTCGAAGACGAAGTGGCAATTGCTGACACCCTGACGTTCGCGTTGCAGGGCGAGGGCTTCACCACCACCTGGTTGAGCCTTGGCGCGGCGGCGCTTGCGCATCAGCGCCAGACCCCGGCCGACCTGATCATTCTCGACATTGGTCTGCCGGATATCAGCGGCTTCGAGACCTGCAAGCAATTGCGGCGTTTCAGCGAAGTGCCGGTGATTTTCCTCAGCGCCCGTGATGCTGAAATCGATCGCGTCGTGGGCCTGGAAATCGGTGCCGACGATTATGTGGTCAAGCCGTTCAGCCCGCGGGAAGTGGCGGCGCGGGCTCGGGCGATTCTCAAACGCACGGCGCCGCGAGCGGCGGCCGAGGTGTCATCGGCACTGTTTCGCATCGACAGCGAGCGGGTGCAGATCAACTATCGCGGTCAGCCACTAACCCTGACGCGCCATGAGTTCCGCCTGCTGCACTGCCTGCTGGACCAACCCGAACGCGTCTTCAGCCGCGAGCAATTGCTCGACGCGCTGGGGGTCGCCGCTGATGCCGGTTACGAACGCAGTATCGACAGCCACATCAAAAGCGTGCGCGCCAAACTGCGCCGGGTAAAGGCCGACGCGGAACCCATCCAGACCCATCGCGGCCTCGGTTACAGCTACAGCCCGGGGCGTAGCTGATGCCGCTGGGGATCCGGATTTTTCTGGTCTACGTGCTGTTTATCGGCCTGACCGGCTACTTTGTGCTGAACACCGTGATGGAAGAAATCCGTCCCGGCGTGCGCCAGTCCACCGAAGAAACGCTGGTCGACACCGCTAACCTGATGGCCGAAATCCTGCGCGACGACTTCAAGGCCGGTACCCTGAATCAGAACCGCTGGCCCGAACTGCTCAAGGCCTATGGCGAACGGCAACCGAAGGCGAGCATCTGGGGATTGCCGAAGAACCAGGTCAACCACCGCATCTACGTCACCGATGCCAAGGGCATTGTCGTTCTGGATTCCAGTGGCGTCGCGGTGGGCCAGGACTACTCGCGCTGGAACGACGTTTTACTGACCCTGCGTGGCGAATATGGCGCGCGTTCCAGCCGCAGCGATCCGAGCGATCCGAACGCCTCGGTGATGCACGTCGGTGCCCCGATTCGCGACAACGGCCAGATCATCGGCGTGGTCACCGTCGCCAAACCCAACAGCTCGTTGCAGCCTTACGTTGATCGCACTGAACGGCGATTACTCGCCTGGGGGGCCGGGCTGATCGGCCTTGGTCTGCTGTTCGGCGCGTTGTTGTCCTGGTGGTTGAGCGCTGCTTTACGGCGGTTGACGGTGTACGCCCAAGCGGTGAGTGAGGGCCGCAGGGTCGAGGTTCCGCACTATCGTGGCGGCGAACTGGAACAACTGGCGACGGCGGTTGAGCAGATGCGTACGCAACTCGAAGGCAAAGCCTACGTCGAGCGTTACGTACATACATTGACCCACGAACTGAAAAGCCCGCTGGCGGCGATTCGCGGCGCGGCGGAGTTGCTGCAAGGCGAGATACCGCTGGCCCAGCGGCAGCGCTTTGTCAGCAATATCGACAGCGAAAGTGTGCGGATGCAGCAGTTGATCGAGCGGCTGTTGAACCTGGCTCAAGTTGAACAGCGCCAAGGATTGGAGGAGCGGGTGGCGGTGCCGCTGGCGAAGTTGGTAGATGAATGGCTGAGCGCTCAGGCGGCGCGCATCGAAGGCAAGCAGTTGCGCGTGGAACAACGGATTGCGGCGGATTTGAACCTGCTCGGCGAACCGTTTCTGTTGCGTCAGGCGCTGGGGAATCTGCTGGAAAATGCTTTGGATTTCACTCCGACTCATGGCTTGCTGCGATTCAGTGCCGAGCGCATTGGGGAACAGATCGAGTTCAGACTGTTTAACCAGGCGGAAGCGATTCCCGACTATGCGCTGCCGAGGTTGAGTGAGCGGTTTTACTCATTGCCGCGACCGGACAGCGGGCGCAAGAGCACGGGGTTGGGGCTTAACTTTGTTGAGGAAGTGGTGAAGCTGCATGGTGGCGTGATGAGCATCGGTAACGTCGATGGTGGTGTAGAGGTCATGTTGCACCTGCCTTAGCGCCAGTCTCCACACACTCTCCACAGTTCTCCCATAAATTCCCCACACGCCCATCCCAGACTCTCCCCATCCAAACAGGGAGAGTCCCATGAACCGCAGCCTGACCCTAAAACTCGGGGCAATTGCCCTTCTGATTCTGTTGTTGCTGATCCCGCTCCTGATGATCAACGGCATCATCCAGGACCGTCAGCAACTGCGCGACGGTGTCCTCGAAGACATCGCCCGCAGTTCCAGCTACAGCCAGCAACTGAGCGGGCCGTTGATGGTGGTGCCGTATCGCAAAGTGGTGCGCACCTGGAAGCTCAACGAGAAAACCAACCAGCGTTACCAGGAAGTGGGTGAAGAACGCGGCCGTTTGTATTTCCTCCCGGAGCGCTTCGAACTCGACGGCAAGGTCCAGACCGAACTGCGTGCTAGAGGCATTTATGAGGCGCGTCTGTTTCATGCGGACAACCGCATCAGTGGGCATTTTTCGGTACCTGCTCAATTGGGTATCAAGGACGACTTCGTCGATTACCAGTTCGATCAGCCGTTTTTGGCGGTTGGGATCAGCGACATTCGCGGCATCGAAAACGCCCTGAAACTCGAGCTCAATGGCCAGAAACTCGACTTCGTCCCCGGTAGCCAGGTGGGCTGGTTGGGGGAGGGCGTGCATGTCACCCTGCCGGCGCTCAACGCGAAACAAACCACGGAACTGGCCTTCGGTTTCGACCTGCGTCTGCAAGGCACTGGTCAGTTACAGATCCTGCCGGTGGGCAAGACCAGCAAGGTTTCGCTGGCCGCCAATTGGCCGCATCCGAGCTTCATCGGCAATTACCTGCCGGCCCAACGTGAAGTCAGCGATCAGGGCTTCACTGCCCATTGGCAGACCTCGTTTTTCTCGACCAACCTTCAAGAGGCCTTGAGCCGCTGCGTGTCCGGCGGCGGTTGCGAAGCCTACACCGGCCGTAGTTTCGGGGTGAGCTTCATCGACCCGGTGGATCAGTACCTGAAAAGCGATCGGGCCATCAAATACGCGTTGCTGTTTATCGTCCTGACCTTCGCTGGTTTCTTCCTCTTCGAAGTGCTGAAAAGCCTCGCGGTACACCCAGTGCAATACGCTCTGGTGGGCGTGGCCTTGGCGTTTTTCTATCTGCTGTTGCTGTCGCTGTCCGAACACATCGGCTTTACCCTGGCGTACCTGTTGTCGGCAAGCGGCTGTGTGTTGTTGATCGGCTTTTATGTCTGCCATGTGTTGCGCAGCGTACGTCACGGCTTGAGTTTTTCGGCGGGATTGGCGGCGTTGTACGGCTTGCTCTACGGCTTGCTGAGTGCAGAGGATTACGCGTTGTTGATGGGGTCGCTGCTGTTGTTCGGTTTGCTGGGCGTGTTCATGGTGCTGACCCGCAAGCTGGACTGGTATGGGATTGGGCAGAAGTCGGCCCAGCCGCTGGCGTTTGATATTGGAGCGGTGGAATGAGCCGGTCGTTGGGGTTGCGCGAGGATCAGCGAGAGGGCGAATTACTGGCGATGCGGATAGCTAATTTGTTTTCTCCGGATTGGGGCGATCCCTTCGCGGGCAAGCCTCGCTCCTACAGATCACCTAGACCTGTAGATACTCTGTTCACGGTCAAGCTTTCGCGAGATGTTTTTCGCTAAAAAGCTTGGCCGTATCAAATTCTTCGCCGGAGCGCATGCAAGCCCATAAACCCGTCAGGTACTTGCGCATCACCGCTCCAATGGCCTGCATTTTCTTCTTGCCGCGAGCTACCAGCGCCTCGTAGAAAGCCTTCACATTCTCGTCACAGCGGATCGCCGTCATGGCCGGCATGAACATCGCTGCGCGTAAGTAGGCGTTGCCACATTTCGACATTCGGC
>NZ_JASBRE010000023.1 GCF_029960815.1 Pseudomonas sp. AL03 | reverse complement strand
GCCACCGTGGCGCATTGACGCCTCGGCTTGGGCGAGTCCATCCAATTACAGGGGTTCGAAGTCAGCCGTGAAATAACATGACCAGCAGCACCAGATTCACCAACAATGACGCCAGCGCCAAGGTCCGCCAGACCTTCAATGGCTCGCGCTCAAGCAACGGCCTGGGTCGCACGCTCAAACTGTGTCGCTCACCCTGTTCCAGCAGCAACAACCATTCTTCCGCCGTTTCAAATCGTTGACCCGGATCCACCGTCACGGCGCGCTCCAGACTTTGCGCAATCCATTCCGGCAGGTCGGGTCGATAGCGACTGGCACTGACAGGAATTCCGAACCGGGGGCGCTGGAAAGCTTCGATTTCGCCGTAGGGATAATGCCCGGTGAGCAGGAAATACAAGGTTACGCCGACGGCATACAGGTCCTGTTGCGGTGTCGGTGTTTCCCCGCGAAAGGCTTCCGGCGCGATATAGCTGGGCGTTCCGGGCAGGGCAGAAGGCTGATCTTCTGACAGGCCGGGGCAGTAGGCGAGACCGAAGTCCAGCAGGCGTAATTCGCCGTCGTCCCCCAGCAGCAGGTTCTCCGGTTTGATATCGCGATGGAGAATCTGCCGTCGATGCAGCATGCCAACGGCTCGCAGCAGGCGTTCGGCCAGATCCTGCCATTGCGGCAGAGGTAGCGGTCCGACATCAGCGTGCAACGCAGCCAACGTAGATCCGGAATATTCGCGCATCACGTAGTACAAATGCTGACGCTGACTGGCGGCATGGACTTCAGGGAAATGCCGGCCGGCCACGCGCTTGAGAAACCATTCTTCCGACAGCAATGCCTGCCCGGCCAAGTGATCGTCGCGCAGCGCACCGGGCAAGGTTTTCAGCAGCCAGGGTTGTTGTTGCCCGTCGCGTACCCGATAGAGCAACGACTGCTGGCTCTGACCGAGTATCCCTTCGACTTGCCAACCCTCGAACGTCTGACCCGGTTTCAGTGCTGGCGGCAGCGGCCATTGCTGCAAATGAATCAACGCATCGCCGATACTCGTTTCACCGAGGGCATCGACCCGCACCAGCAAGGCGCTGGCGTTATCCTGGCTGCCGGCCAGATGCGCCGCGTTGACCAAGGTCTGCGCCGCGCTGTTCAGATCTGGCTGATCGCGCAGAATCGCGGCAATCGCGGTGTCGCCCAGCACGGCCCAGATGCCGTCACTGAGCAGCACGAAGCTCTCATTAAGGCGCAGTTCGCCATCTAGAAAATCCAGCACCAAATGCTGATCGAGCCCGAGCGCCCGCTTGAGCACATGTTGCATGCCCGGTTGGTCCCAGACGTGATCCTCGCTGACCCGCTGCAACTGATCGGCGTGCCAGCGATAAACCCGGCAATCGCCGACATGGGCCAGGGTAAAACGCCTACCGCGTATGACCAAAGCACTGACAGTGGTCAGCAGCGGCTGCCCACCGCCGTTGGCCTGTAGCCAGCGATTTTGCGCCAGTAGCAGGCGATCCAGCGCTTGAGCGACGCCCCAGGTTTCCGGTGTGGCGTAGTAATCCAGCGCCAGGGCCTGCAACGTCGAGCGGGCGGCGAGGCCACCGTCGGCGCACTGGCTGACGCCATCGGCGATGGCGAAGAGGTAACCCTTGCTCGCTGCCAGCGCCGGGGCCGGGGTCACCAGGCGCAGGGCGTCCTGATTCTCCTCGCGAGGGCCGATGGCGCTGGCTTCGGCAAAACTCAGTTGCAGGCTCATTGAGGCGTCAGACCCGTGCAGCCGTCACGGCGGCCGAACCCCAGGTAGTTCTCCAGCGCCGTTTCACACCGTGCAGGCCGAACCAGGCGAGTACGCCGAGGCTGGCGAACAACCACAAGGCCAGTTGATAGCTGCCGGTGCTTTGCTTGATCGCGCCCATGCCCGCTGCCAGTGCAAACCCACCGATACCGCCAGCCATGCCGATCAAACCGGTCATCACACCGATCTCCCGACGAAAACGCTGCGGCACCAATTGGAAAACAGCGCCGTTACCTGCACCCAAACCGAGCATGGTGCAGACGAAAAGTGCCAGCGCAGCGTAGGAACTCGGCAGATTGAAACCCACCGCTGCGATGCAGACTGCCGCCACCGTGTACATCCCCAAGAGGGTGCGAATGCCACCGAAACGGTCGGCCAGAGCGCCGCCCAACGGACGCATCAAGCTGCCGCCGAACACGCAGGCTGCGGTGTAATAGCCGGCGGTCACCGGGCTGAGGCCATATTGGTCGTTGAAATAGCCGGGCAGAGCGCTGGCCAGGCCAATGAAGCCGCCGAACGTCACGCTGTAGAAAAACATGAACCACCAGCTGTCGCGGTCGCCCAAGGCCTTGAAGTAGTCGGACATGGACTTGGCTTTTGGCCGCTCAGGCGCGTTTTTGGCCAGCCAGGCAAAGATGATGATGGTCAGAATCAGCGGGATCAGGGCGAAGCCGAACACGTTACTCCAGCCAAATGCCGCGGCCAGGACCGGGGCGAGCAGGGCGGCGAACACCGTGCCCGAGTTGCCAGCACCGGCGATGCCCATGGCTTTGCCTTGGTGTTGTGGCGGATACCATTGCGACGCCAGCGGCAGGGCGACGGCAAAGGACGCGCCGGCCATGCCGAGGAACAGGCCCAGCACCAGCGCCTGCTCGTAGCTGTGGATACCGAGTTTCCAGGCGCCGAACAATGCGCAGATGACGATCACCTGGCCAATCAGTCCGGCAGTTTTTGGCGACAGGCGATCAGCCAGCAAGCCCATCACAAAGCGCAGCACGGCCCCGGCCAGAATCGGCGTGGCCACCACCAGCCCGCGCTGTTGGGTGGTCAGGTGCAAGTCGGCGGCGATTTGCACCGCCAGTGGGCCGAGCACGTACCAGACCATGAAGCTCAGGTCGAAATAGAGGAAGGCCGCGAACAATGTCGGGGTATGGCCGGATTTCCAGAAGCTTGAATTCATCGCGCACCTCAGCTGTTAATAGTCTCGAGAAGGAGTCATGAGCTTGCAGGTGGGGCGCCGCATCGGCCGCACCACCGGCCCCGGTCTCTGGGGCCAAAACAAAAAAACGCCGCCACCGGATTCGCCATGGGCAAATGAGGTGAGCGACGTCTTTGTCGTAGGTGGGGCAACCGCCGTTGGTTACCTGTAGTGATTACCTAGCGAGATTTGTGCCAGGTTCAAGATCGGTTACCCGAGCAACTCGCTCATCGCGATGATCTGTTCCGCCACCTGGATCAGCTTCTGCTGCCGGCTCATCGCCTGGCGGCGCATCAGGGTGTAGGCCTCTTCCTCGTTGCAGTCCTTCATTTTCATCAACAGCCCTTTGGCCAGTTCGATACGCTTGCGCTCGGCCAGTTGCTGGTCGCGGGCGTTGAGTTGGGCGCGCAGGGCCTGGTCGCTTTCAAAACGTGCCATGGCGACGTCGAGAATCGGCTGCAAGCGCTGTGCGTGGATGCCTTCGACGATGTAGGCACTGACCCCGGACTTGATCGCCTGACGCATCACATCGGGGTCATGTTCATCGGTAAACATCACAATCGGCCGCGGTTGGTCGCGGCTCACGAGCACCACTTGCTCCATCACATCGCGGCTCGGTGACTCGGTATCGATCAAAATCACATCCGGACGCACCGTTTCGACGCGCGCAGGCAGATCGATGGTCAGGCCCGACTCATCGATCACCTCGAACCCGGCTTCGGTCAGCGCCGCCTTCAGGCGACCGACTTTCTTCGCGGTGTCGTTGATCAGCAGGATACGCAACATATTCGCAGTCTCCTGTCAGCGGCTGGCGAGAAGGGGCGAGCTGTCGCTCAGGGCGTGCAGCTTGAAACTGCGGGCATATCCGGCCGGGTCCGAGCCGTCCCAGACCTTGCCGTCGATCAACTGGCTGCTGCGCATTTCCTGACCCGGGGCGGCGACACCCACCGCCGTGGCGGCCTCTCGATACAAGTCTAGTTGCTGGACCTGACGGGCCACGCCCAGATAGTCCGGGTCATCGCGCAACAAACCCCAGCGGCGGAACTGGGTCATGAACCACATGCCGTCGGACAAGTAAGGCAGGTTGACTTCGCCGTCCGCATGGAACCGCAGGGAATGCGGATCCTGCCAACGATTACCGAGGCCATCGGCGTAGTCACCGAGCAGCCTCGGCGCGATGCAGTCGAGTGGCGCGTCGAGGTATTCGGACGCACTCATCAGCTTTGCGGTGCTGCAGCGATTTTCCGTGCTTTGTTCGATGAAGCGGCTGGCTTCGAGTATCGCCATCACCAGCGCCCGGGCGGTGTTGGGGTATTGCTCGACAAACGCGCGGGTGCAACCGAGGACTTTTTCTGGATGATCGGGCCAGATGGTCTGGGTTGTGGCCAGGGTGAACCCCAGGTTCTGCTGCACCGCGCTGGCGGACCATGGCTCGCCGACGCAGAAACCATCGATGCGACCGGCTTGCAGGTGCGCGACCATTTGCGACGGCGGCACCACCACGCTGTTGACGTCCTGCAGCGGATGGATGCCCTGACTCGCGAGCCAGTAATACAGCCACATGGCGTGAGTGCCCGTAGGAAATGTCTGGGCGAAAGTGAGTTTTGGGCGACTTTGGTGCACGTGCCGGTCGAGTGCTTCAGGACTGGTCACGCCCAAGGCCTGTAAGCCATGGGAGAGATTGATGCTCTGGCCATTCTGATTCAGGCCCATGAGCACCGCCATGTCGGTCGACGCGACACCGCCGATGCCCAAATGCACGGCGTAGATCAAACCGTACAGGCTGTGGGCGGCGTCAAGTTCGCCACTGACCAGTTTGTCCCGCAGGTTGGCCCAGGACGGCTGGCGCTTGAGGTTCAGGGTCAGGCCATAAGGTTGCGCGAAGCCCTGCGTGGCCGCGACCACCACGGAGGCGCAGTCGCTGAGGGCCATGAAGCCGAGGTTGATTTCGGTCTTTTCCGGGGCATCGCTGCCGTTGACCCAGGCCAGAGGGTTGGCTGGAACTTCAATCATCTGTAAACACCTTCCATAAAAAAGCGCCGTACCGGGCTGCTTGCCAGAGCAAGGCCAAGTGACGACGCCTTTGTCTTTCGACTCATCCCGCCGTTGGCATGAGTGCTGATGTCAGTGACGGTGCAAGGCATATGCCATCGCTCACTGATTTTGTCGCGCGCCTCGCCTGCAACCTCGATGCCCGGCTATAATCGCCGCCACTTCTCGTAGCCCAGAGTCAAAGCCGCCCATGTACACCCTGGCCCGTCAGCTGTTGTTCAAACTTTCCCCGGAAACCTCCCACGATCTGTCCCTGGACCTGATCGGCGCGGGCGGGCGTTTGGGCCTCAACGGCTTGCTGTGCAAGGCACCGGCGAAAATGCCGGTGACCGTCATGGGCCTGGACTTCCCGAACCCGGTAGGTCTGGCGGCCGGTCTGGACAAGAACGGCGCGGCCATCGACGGGTTTGCCCAACTGGGTTTTGGTTTTGTCGAAATCGGCACCATTACGCCACGTCCGCAACCGGGCAACCCTAAACCACGGATTTTCCGTCTGCCGGAAGCCGAGGCGATCATCAACCGCATGGGGTTCAACAACCTCGGTGTCGATCACCTGTTGGCCCGAGTGGCGGCGGCCCAGTACAAGGGTGTGCTGGGTATCAATATCGGCAAAAACTTCGATACCCCGGTTGAGCGGGCGGTCGACGACTACCTGATCTGTCTGGACAAGGTCTACGTCCACGCCAGCTACGTAACGGTCAACGTCAGCTCGCCGAACACCCCTGGTCTGCGCAGCCTGCAGTTCGGCGATTCGCTGAAGCAATTGTTGGCTGACCTGGCTACGCGCCGCGCAGAACTGGCGCTGCGCCATGGCAAACATGTCCCACTGGCGATCAAGATTGCGCCGGACATGACCGACGAAGAAACCGCTCAGGTCGCGCAAGCGCTGATCGAAACCGGGATGGATGCGGTGATCGCCACCAACACCACCCTGAGCCGCGTCGGCGTTGAAGGCATGGAGCACGGCGACGAGGCGGGCGGTCTGTCCGGCGCACCGGTTCGCGACAAGAGCACCCACACCGTGAAGATGCTGGCGGCAGAGTTGGCCGGTCGCTTGCCGATCATCGCCGTGGGTGGCATTACCGAAGGCAAGCACGCGGCTGAGAAAATCGCTGCGGGGGCGAGCCTGGTGCAGCTCTATTCCGGCTTCATCTATAAAGGCCCGGCGCTGATTCGTGAATCTGTAGACGCCATCGCCGCCTTGCGCTGACTTGTAGCAGCTGCCGAGCACCGCGAGGCTGCGTTCGGCTGCGAAGCAGTCGTAAAACCAGCATGCGCGGTGTACCTGTAAGACCTCAGTGCCTGACTTAACGACTGCTTCGCAGCCGAACGCAGCCTCGCGGTGCTCGGCAGCTGCTACAGGGGAATGTGTGGGGAGCAGGCATAAAAAAGGGCTCCTCGAAGGAGCCCCTGGGCCGGAGCCCGCCGCCCGGATGGGGCGTGCGTGGTAAGTCGTTACATAATCAGATTGTCGTGTCGGAGTGTGTGCCCTGCGTTAGCCGACGGCGTGAAGTTCGTTGAGTCTATGGATTCCCGCAGTGCCGGTCATACCGTCCCAATTGTCGCCGCGTCCTTCTCGCCAGCCGTTAATCCAGGCTTGGCGTACCGACGGTAGAGTAAATGGGCAAAGCTCACGGGATTTGCCACCAACGCCATATTGATATCCGCGCAAAAATGCTCTTTCCAACGGATCACGCTTAAGTCTTCTCATAGGGTGTTGTCCTCACTTGTTGACTGTATTAATCGCGTTGACCTCAATCGAGGTCTGGCAGAAAAACTCCTGCCGTTGGGGCTCGCTGCCGGCGTCGCGAGCCAAGGTGTTGACGTCATTGCGGCGTCAACCTGAGTTGAGTTCTAACCAATGCGTCACATCGAGGGAATGATCGTTTTGTCATAAGGACGTAACTATTAAGGTGGTATGGCCATAAGTAACACGATGTTGTCCCGTGTTTATTGGCAAAACCCCGGTATGATCGGCCCTGCGCTGCAGGATGTATTGAACACCTAAGTGAGAATGCCTCCTGTTGAGCAGGGGGACTATTCGACGAAGGGTCGAGTTATGACATTTTGTTGCATCAACTTTTTTATCTGCCTTTGCATCTAAGCTCTTTTAACCCGAGCAGCAAGGGTGGAACGGCACACCTTCGTGCCACGCGGGCGCTCTTTTAGAAAAGCGCCTGATTGAAAACCGGGCCGGCAATGCGTTGTCGGTTCACTTAGCCAAAGGCTCTGAAATTCCAATGTCCGATCAATTCGAAATCTTCCTCACTTGCCCAAAAGGCCTTGAAGGCCTGCTCATCGAGGAAGCCATCGGGCTTGGCCTTGAGGAAGCGCGTGAGCACACCTCTGCCGTGCGCGGCATGGCGACCATGGAAACCGCTTATCGCCTGTGCCTGTGGTCGCGTCTGGCGAACCGGGTGCTGCTGGTGCTCAAGCGTTTCCCGATGAAGGACGCTGAAGACCTCTATCACGGCGTGCTGGATATCGAGTGGCAAGACCACATGCTCAACGACGGCACCCTGGCCGTCGAGTTCAGCGGTCACGGCTCGGGCATCGACAACACCCATTTTGGTGCCTTAAAGGTCAAGGACGCCATCGTCGACAAACTGCGCACACCGCAGGGCGACCGCCCATCCATCGACAAACTCAACCCGGACCTGCGCATTCACCTGCGCCTGGACCGTGGTGAAGCGATTCTGTCCCTCGACCTCTCCGGCCACAGCCTGCATCAGCGCGGCTATCGCTTGCAGCAGGGCGCGGCGCCGCTGAAGGAAAACCTCGCGGCAGCGATCCTGATCCGTTCCGGTTGGCCTCGCATTGCGGCCGACGGCGGCGCGCTGGCTGACCCGATGTGCGGTGTCGGTACGTTCCTGGTGGAAGCGGCGATGATCGCCGCCGACATGGCGCCGAACCTGCGTCGCGAGCAGTGGGGCTTCACGGCCTGGCTCGGTCACGTCCCGGCGCTGTGGAAAAAGCTTCACGAAGAAGCCACCGCCCGTGCCGCTGCCGGTCTGGCCAAGCCGCCGCTGTGGATTCGCGGTTACGAAGCCGATCCGCGCCTGATTCAACCGGGTCGCAACAACGTCGAACGTGCCGGCTTGAGCGAGTGGATCAAGATCTACCAGGGCGAAGTCGGGACGTTCGAGCCGCGTCCGGACCAGAACCAGAAAGGTCTGGTGATCTGCAACCCGCCGTACGGCGAGCGTCTGGGTGACGAAGCGAGCTTGCTCTATCTCTACCAGAACCTCGGCGAACGTCTGCGTCAGGCCTGCTTGAACTGGGAAGCGGCGGTGTTCACTGGCGCCCCGGACCTGGGCAAGCGCATGGGCATTCGCAGCCACAAACAGTATTCGTTCTGGAACGGCGCCTTACCGTGCAAATTGCTGCTGATCAACGTCACGCCGGACCAGTTCGTCACGGGCGAACGTCGCACCCCGGAGCAGCGTCAGGTCGAGCGTGAGCAGGCCGAAGTCGATGTCGCAGACAACGACGTAGCCCCCGGCAAGTACGAGAAGTACAACAAGAACGGCAACCCGATCAAACCGGTACCGGTGGTGATTGAGCAGCCGCGCTTGAGCGAAGGCGGGCAGATGTTTGCCAATCGTCTGCAAAAGAACCTCAAGGCCCTCGGCAAGTGGGTCAAGCGTGAAGGCATCGACTGCTACCGCGTCTACGATGCCGACATGCCGGAATACTCCATGGCCATCGACCTGTATCAGGATTGGGTCCACGTCCAGGAGTACGCCGCGCCGAAATCCATCGATCCGGAAAAAGCCTCGGCGCGTATGTTCGATGCCCTGGCCGCGATTCCGCAGGCCCTGAACATCGACAAGAGCCGCGTGGTGGTCAAGCGTCGCGAACGTCAGAGCGGCACCAAGCAGTACGAACGCCAAGCGGCACAGGGCAAGTTCGTCGAGGTCAATGAAGGCGGCGTGAAGCTGCTGGTGAACCTCACGGATTACCTCGACACCGGGCTGTTCCTCGACCACCGGTCGATGCGCATGCGCATCCAGAAAGAGGCGGCCGGTAAACGCTTCCTCAACCTGTATAGCTACACCGCGACCGCCAGTGTTCACGCAGCCAAGGGCGGCGCACGCAGCACCACCAGCGTCGACTTGTCGAAAACCTATCTGGACTGGGCGCGTCGCAACCTGTCGCTGAACGGTTTCTCTGACAAGAACCGTCTGGAGCAGGGCGATGTAATGGCCTGGCTCGACACCTGCCGTGACGAGTACGACCTGATCTTCATCGATCCGCCGACCTTCTCCAACTCCAAGCGCATGGAAGGGATCTTCGACGTGCAGCGCGACCAGGTGCAATTGATCGATCTGGCCATGGCGCGTTTGGCACCGGGCGGCGTGTTGTATTTCTCCAATAACTTCCGCAAGTTCCAGCTCGAGGAAAACCTCACTGAGCGTTACGCGGTCGAGGAAATCACCGCCCAGACCATCGATCCGGATTTCGCCCGTAATGGCAAGATCCACCGGGCATGGAAAATCACGGCTCGTTGACACTCAAAGGGATTGGATCCACAGAGCCTTGATTTTTAAAGGCTCTTGGCTTCTTTCTGTGCTGGTCAAATTGATGGCTAATAGCTATAACTCAACGCATGGCCATTGGGCTTTCCCGCACCTGGCGTTTTGAGTTGCGTCTATGTCGTTGCACGCCGTGCGCCCGAAGATCCTGGGTTTTATCAGTGAAGATGCCTCGACCTGGCTGGTCGCGCTGCTGGTATTGGTCGTCGGCGCAATTCTCACGGGATTGCTGGCGTGGTCGACGCTGAATCTGTTTCACCATCAATTGCGGCAACGTTTCCAACTGCTGGCCAGTGAACGTTACAGCCGTATCGAAGAACGTTTCGAAGATCAGGAGCAGCGTCTCGATGGCCTGCGCCGGTTCTTTGCCAATTCCGATTCGGTCTCCCGCGAGGAGTTCGACGGTTACACCCAACCGCTGCTGCACCGGACTCAGGCCTACTCCTTCGCCAAGCGGATAACCCGCGCCGAACGAGCGGAATTTGAACGCCAGGTGCGTGCAGAGGGTTTACCCGACTTCACCCTGCGTGAGCTCAATGCCGACGGCCAACTGCAACTGGCGGCCGAACGTGATGAATACGTGGCGGTACTCTATAGTCAGACCCAAAGCAAAATCGGCGCGCCGCTGGGCTACGACTTGTTGGCTCAACCCTTGCGCCGTTCCACCCTTGAACGGGCCGATCAGCACGGCAGCATGGCGGTATCGCAGCCAATGCATCTGGTCAATATCGAGCCGGGCTATGCACGCGGCGTGCTGCTGGTCGCGCCGGTGCTGCTGCGCAATAGCCCGGCTACGGCGCGATTGAAACCGTTCGGTTATGTCATGGCTGTGATCAGCATGCGCCAGTTGCTCGCGGACGGGCTGCCGGAGGCGGGCCGTGACTACCTTTCGGTGCGCGTCCTCGACTTATCCACAGATGATCAGCACGAAGTGCTTTATGAGTCTTCCAACACACCGGCCCCCAGTGAATTGGCCGTGACCCGGCTGCTGCGGCTCGCCGACCATGACTATCAAGTCGACATTCAGCCCAGCGATGCCTTCCTGAAAGCCAACCACTCTTCGGTGACCAGCCTGGTGGTGCTGGGTGGCTTGCTCAGTCTGTTGCTCAGTGCCTTGCTCTATGTGCTGGTCAGTCAGCGTCAACGGGCGCTGAAGATGGTCGAGCAACGGACCCAGGAACTGCGCGCCCGCGAGCAGGAGTTGCGCGGCACCCATGGCCAGTTGCGCGGCGTGCTGAATGCCGCGACTCAGGTGGCGATCATCGCCACTGACTTGCGCGGGGTCATCAGTACCTTTAATGCCGGTGCAGAGCAAATGCTCGGTTACACCAACGCTGAGGTGGTGGGCCACATGACCCTGGAAAACCTGCACCTGCCCCGTGAACTCCTTGCACGCTCGGCGGAGTTGAGTGCGCGCTATGGCAAGCCGATTCCGACCTGCCAGGCGATGTTGGTCGAGGGCGGCGAGGAGGGCGGTCACGAAGCGCGGGAATGGACGTTGCTACGTAGCGACGGCAGCCATTTGACGGTGAACATGCTCGCGACCCCGGTACTCGACGAGCAAGGCCTGTGGGTCGGGCACCTGGCGATCTGTATCGACATCACTGAACGCAAGCGAGTCCACGAGGCCCTGGCGGCACGGGACCTGTTGTTGAAGAAACTCAGCGCTCATGTACCCGGCGGGATCTACCAGTTCAAGATGGAATTCGATGGGCGCTTCAGCGTGATCTACGCCAGCGACGGTATTCGCGAGATCTACGAACTTGAGCCGGATGTGCTGTTGCTCAACGCCGAAGCGATTTTCACGCGGATTCATCCGCAGGACACCACCCGAGTCCGCGCCTCGATCCGGGCGTCGGCGGACACCCTCAGTCCTTGGCGCGAGGAATACCGCGTGCTGCTGCCCCTGCGCGGCCTGCGCTGGGTTCGTGGCGAGGCGACGCCAGAGGAATTGCCCGGTGGCGGCGTGCTTTGGCATGGCTACATCTCAGACATCTCTGACCTCAAGCGGGTGCAAGAAGAATTGCGTGCGCTGTCGATCACTGACTCGCTGACCGGGATCCACAACCGCCGCTATTTCCAGGAACGCCTGACCACCGAAATGGCCCGGGTCGAGCGCGGTGGCGGCGAGCTGTCAGTGATCATGCTCGATATCGACCACTTCAAACGTATCAATGACCAGCATGGCCACGCTGTCGGCGATCGGGTGTTGCAGATCGTGTGCGAACGCATCGGCCATCGGCTGCGCCGCACCGACGTGTTCTGTCGTCTGGGTGGCGAGGAGTTCATGGTGCTTTGCCCGGACATCGACGGCGGCCATGCGCATGTCCTGGCCTTGCAGTTATGGCAAGGGTTGCGCAGTTCGCCCATCGAAGGCGTCGGGACAGTGACCGCGAGTTTCGGGATTGCCAGTTGGCGAGTCGGCGAGGGCGCGGATGCGCTGCTACTGCGGGCGGATTCAGGGGTGTATGCGGCGAAACAGGCAGGACGGGATCGGGTTGAGGGGGAGATGAACTAAGTGCTGGCTGCACGCGATGATCGTTCCCACGCTCTGCGTGGGAATGCCTCTAGGGACGCTCTGCGTCCAGTGACGCGGAGCGTCACGGGCTGCATTCCCACGCAGAGCGTGGGAACGATCAAGTGCTTGGAGTATCCGGTTACAACACCGAAGCCGTTTCCGGCAGTTTCGGCTGGCGATACAGGTCCAGCAGCACCTGATCCAGCACCGAAGAGGCGCCAAACGGTGCCTTGTCGTTGAGGATCGCCACCACCGCCCAGGTATTGCCGTTGATGTCGCGGCTGAAACCCGAGATGGCGCGCACGGTGTTCAGGGTGCCGGTCTTGACGTGAGCTTCACCGCGCATCGCGGTGGTCTTCAGGCGTTTGCGCATGGTGCCGTCGGTGCCGGCAATCGGCATTGAACTGATGAACTCGGCGGAATAAGGGCTACGCCATGCGGCTTGCAGCATCGCGGCCATTTCCCGGGCACTGACGCGTTCGGCGCGGGACAGGCCGGAGCCGTTCTCCATCACCAGGTGCGGCGCCGTGATGCCTTTCTTCGCCAGCCACTGACGGACCACACGCTGTGCGGCTTTAGCATCATCGCCATCAGCGTCGGTGCGGAATTTCTGACCCAGACTCAGGAACAGCTGCTGAGCCATGGTGTTGTTACTGTATTTATTGATGTCACGGATGATTTCCGCCAGGTCCGGCGAGAACGCCCGGGCCAGCAATTTGGCATTGCTCGGGGTAGCCGCCAGCAAATCCTTACCCTGAATGCTGCCGCCCAGTTCCTTCCAGATCGCCCGCACGGCGCCCGCGGTGTAGGTCGCGTGGTCGAGCAGCGACAGATAAGTCTGGGAGCTGCAGCCCTCGCCCAACTGGCCGCCGACCGTCACGGTCACGCTGCCATCGGCCTGGGTCACCGGGTTGTAACGCACGCCACCGGCGCATTGCTTGGAGCTGGCGGCTTTGACCTGGTTTTCGATGCGAATCGTGGCAATCGGCGGTTCTACCGAAATCAGAACCCTGCCATTGTCGTTACGCGCCACAAAACGCAGGGCCTTGAGGTTGACCATCAGCGAGTCGGGTTTGACCAGGAACGGTTTGTTGTCGTCATTGCCATCGTCGTTGAACTGAGGCAGTTGCGGTTGTACGAAGAAACTGCGGTCCAGCACCAGGTCGCCGGTGATTTGGGTCACGCCGTTGGCGCGCAGGTCACGCATCAGCAACCAGAGTTTTTCCATGTTCAGCTTCGGATCGCCGCCACCCTTGAGGTAGAGGTTACCGTTGAGGATGCCGCCGCTGAGGGAGCCATCGGTGTAGAACTCGGTTTTCCACTGGTGGTTCGGGCCGAGCATTTCCAGGGCCGCGTAAGTGGTGACCAGTTTCATGGTCGAGGCCGGGTTGACCGATACGTCAGCGTTGTAAATGGTCGGGGTGCCAGGGCCGTTGAGCGGGATCATCACCAGCGACAAGGCGTTGTTTGGCATTTTGCTGGCCTTGATGGCCTTTTCAACGTTGGGCGTCAGCCCGGTGTTGATGGGGGCAGCGGAAACAGAGAAGGCCAGGGGAAGCAGAAAACCGGCCAGCAACAATGGACGCAAAGATTTGATCATGTGAAATAAAACCCTACAGCCGAGGGGGGAAAAGACGAGGGCATGCAGATAAATTCCCTCAGCGGTCATGAAAGTGTCGGCATTATGCCCCAAGGTGTAGCGGCTTGTGCCGTACCCTGGTCGTCTAATCCGCTATTTTTTTACCGACGGTAGGGCCTGCAACCCAGAGAGACGGGCAATCGGCGCCTTAAACTGCTAAAGTGCCGCCCGTTATTACTTATGAGGATTGTTCCAATGGCGACTAACCGTTCCCAGCGTCTGCGCAAAAAACTGTGCGTCGATGAATTTCAAGAGCTGGGTTTCGAACTGAACCTGGATTTCAAAGAAGATTTGGCTGATGAAGCCATTGATGCTTTCCTCGACGCGTTCCTGAAAGAAGCCATGGAAGCCAACGGTCTGGGCTATGTTGGCGGCGACGACTTCGGTCTGGTTTGCCTGCAGAAGCGTGGCTCGGTTTCCGAAGAGCAGCGTGCCGCAGTTGAAGCCTGGCTCAAAGGCCGCAGCGAACTGACTGAAGCAACCGTCAGCCCGCTGATCGACGTCTGGTACCCGGAAAAGCCGATCAATCCGGTAGCTTGATGTTCTAAAAAACGGCGACCCAAGGGTCGCCGTTTTTTTATCAAGGTTTAAGGCTCGCAGCCTCGTTTCACTCGACAGCTGCTACACGGATCGCATTCCATGTAGCAGCTGTCGAGTGAAACGAGGCTGCGATCTTTTGCTTTTCAAGCCTTGCGCCAGTTCAAGATCACCAGCGTCAACACCCCCGCCACAATCCCCCAGAACGCCGAACCGATGGAAAACAGCGTCAGCCCCGACGCCGTGACCATAAAGGTAATCAGCGCCGCTTCACGTTCCTTCACTTCGCTCATGGCAATGCTCAAGCCATTGATGATCGAGCCGAACAACGCCAGTGCCGCAATCGACAGCACCAACTCTTTCGGCAGTGCGGCAAACAACGCTGCCAGCGTTGCGCCAAACACCCCCGCGATCCCGTAGAAAATCCCGCACCAGACAGCCGCCGTGTAGCGCTTGTTACGATCCTCATGGGCATGCGGCCCGGTGCAAATCGCTGCACTGATGGCCGCGAGGTTGATCCCGTGGGAACCGAACGGCGCCAGCAGTAACGAGGCGATGCCGGTGGTGGTGATCAGCGGCGAGGCCGGCACGGTGTAACCGTCAGCGCGCAGCACAGCGATGCCCGGCATGTTCTGCGACGTCATTGCCACGACAAACAGCGGGATGCCGATGCTGATGGTCGCGGCCAGGGAGAAGTGCGGCGTGGTCCAGACCGGCGTCGCCACTTCCAGATGGAAGCCGCTGAAATCCAGCAGCCCCATGAACCCCGATAGCGCCGTGCCGATCAACAGCGCGGCCAGCACGGCATAACGCGGCGACAGGCGTTTGACCACCAGGTAAGTGAAGAACATCCCCAGTACCAGAGCAGTGCGATGCTGGGCGGCGACGAAGATTTCGCTGCCGATCTTGAACAGAATTCCCGCCAGCAAAGCGGCGGCCAATGACGCTGGAATCTTTTTCACCAGCCGTTCGAAGCTGCCGGTCAGGCCACAAAGGGTCACCAGTACCGCGCAGGTAATGTAGGCGCCAATGGCTTCGCCGTACGTCACGCCGCCCAGACTGGTGATCAGCAACGCCGCGCCGGGGGTCGACCAGGCGATCGTGATAGGGGTGCGATAGCGCAAAGACAGGCCAATCGAGCACACCGCCATGCCAATGGAGATCGCCCAGATCCACGATGAAATCTGCCCGCTGGTCAGCCCCGCCGCTTGCCCGGCCTGGAACATCAGGACCAGCGAGCTGGTGTAACCGGTCATCATCGCGATGAAGCCGGCGACGATCGCCGAAGGCGACGTATCGGCCAAAGGGCGGAGCTGCGTGTGCGTGGCGTCGTTCATGACCGCGGTGTTCCTTATACTTTTGAAAGGTAAAACCCGGGTTCAAGCCTAAACTCAAAAGTAACCAAGCGTTGCAATACAGCCGAGGCCGCAAACAGCCGTACAGTCGTGTTGCCACCCTCCATTGTGTACAATCGCAGTGTTTTTTACGCGATACTTGCCAGCGACCCACTGTGCCGTATTACAGTCACGGTCAATTCGCCGCAGTTCTTCCGACTCGAGTGCCCATGAACGAACAGTTGCAACCCCTAAAGAAACAACCGCGAGCAGGCAAAGCCGGCCGTAGCGGCACCCAGGACGATATTGTCTACGCGCATATTTTCGAGGCCATCCTCGAACAGCGTCTGGCGCCCGGCACCAAGTTGAGCGAAGAAGCGCTGGGGGAAATTTTCGGGGTCAGTCGCACCATCATTCGCCGCGCGCTGTCGCGCCTGGCCCATGAAGGCGTCGTGCTGCTGCGTCCGAACCGTGGCGCTGTCGTCGCCAGCCCGAGTGTCGAAGAGGCTCGCCAAGTGTTCTTGGCCCGGCGTCTGGTGGAGCGAGCGATCACTGAACTGGCTGTGCAGCACGCCACTGCCGAACAGATTGCCGAGTTGCGCCAGATGGTTAACGACGAGCGCGACAGCTTCTCCCGGGGCGATCGCGGTGCCGGCATCCGCTTGTCGGGCGAGTTTCACTTGAAGTTGGCTGAAGCGGCGAAAAACGCGCCGCTGATCAGCTTCCAGCGCAGTCTGGTGTCCCAGACCTCGTTGATCATTGCTCAGTACGAAAGCGGCAATCGCTCCCACTGTTCCTACGATGAGCACACCCAACTGATCGACGCCATCGAAGCGCGCAACGCTGAGCTGGCGGTGGACCTGATGATGCATCACATGGATCACATCGACAGCAAACTCAACCTCGACGAAGAAAGCGCGTCGGATGATTTGCATGCGGTGTTCTCGCATTTGTTGCAGACCAAAAAGCCAGGGCGGCCGGTCGCCAAGCTATAAGTCAGACCGAGTGATGATCGTTCCCACGCTCTGCGTGGGAATGCAGCCCGTGACGCTCCGCGTCACTGGACGCAGAGCGTCCCTAGAGGCATTCCCACGCGGAGCATGGGAACGATCAGCGTGGAGAGATTTTAGCGCTGATGCACCTGATTACCCGCCGCATACGTCTGCAGAACAGTCCGGTCATCCCCCAGCGTCATCAATACAAACAACGTTTCGGCAATGTTATTGGCCTGCTTCAAGCGATAGCTCAGCAGCGGCGTGGCGTTGTAGTCCAGTACCAGGAAGTCGGCGTCGGTGCCCGGTTGCAGGGTGCCAATCTTGTCTTCCAGGCGCAACGCGCGGGCACCGCCGAGGGTCGCCAGGTACAGCGACTTGAACGGGCTCAGTCGCGCACCTTGCATCTGCATGACCTTGTAGGCTTCGTTCAGGGTTTGCAGCAGCGAGAAACTGGTGCCGCCACCGACGTCTGTGCCCAAACCAACATTCAATTTGTGCTTCTCGGCCATCGGCAGGTTGAACAGGCCGCTGCCGAGGAAGAAGTTCGAGGTCGGGCAGAAGGCGATCGCCGAGCCGGTTTCCGCGAGCCGCGCGCACTCGTCATCGCACAGGTGCACGCCGTGGGCGAATACCGAACGCTCGCCGAGCAGTTTGTAGTGGTCGTAGACGTCCAGGTAGCCCTTGCGCTCTGGAAACAGTTCCTTGACCCACTCGACTTCTTTCAGGTTTTCGCTGATGTGGGTTTGCATGTACAGGCCAGGGAATTCGCTGAGCAACTGGCCTGCAAGGGTCAGCTGTTCCGGGGTGCTGGTCGGGGCGAAGCGCGGGGTGACCGCGTAGTGCAGTCGACCCTTGCCGTGCCAGCGTTCGATCAGTGCCTTGCTTTCGACATAGCTGGATTCAGCGGTGTCGGTCAGGTAGTCCGGGGCGTTGCGGTCCATCATCACTTTGCCGGCGATCATCCGCAGGTCCAGCTGCTCGGCGGCCTCGAAAAACGAGTTCACCGATTGCGGGTGCACGCTGCCGAATACCAGCGCAGTCGTGGTGCCGTTGCGCAGCAGTTCCTTGATGAAAATGCCCGCGACCTCGTCGGCGTGAGCCTTGTCGGCGAACTGGCTTTCGCACGGGAAGGTGTAAGTGTTGAGCCAGTCGAGCAGTTGCTCGCCGTAGGCACCGACCATGCCGGTTTGCGGCAGGTGAATGTGGGTGTCGATGAAGCCTGGGGTGATCAACGCATCCTGGTAATGGGTGATTTCGATGTCGGCCGGCAGGGTCGGCAGCAATTCGCTGGCGTGGCCGACGGCGCTGATCTGGCCGTTATCGACCACCAGCAGGCCGTCCTCGAAATACTCGTACGAGGCTTCGATGCCCACTTCAGCGGGGTCGGCGATGCTGTGCAGAATGGCGGCGCGGTAGGCTTTTCGAGTCAAAGGCATGTGAGTTCTCAATGGGTGGCTTGGCTGCGGCGTGAAGCAGGCAGCAGTTTGGCAATCGATGATCCGGCGCTGGCGGTGTGCTGGCCGAAATTCGCGTTATAGGTGGCGATGATTTCGCCGGCGATGGAGATGGCGATTTCCACAGGCAACTTGCCTTTGACTTCGCCGATGCCCATCGGGCAGCGCATGCGTTGCAGCGCGGCGCTGTCGAAACCACGGTCACGCAAGCGGTGTTCGAACTTCACCCGTTTGGTCTTTGAACCGATCAGGCCGAAGTAGGCGAAGTCGTTGCGTTTGAGGATCGCGGCGGTGAGTTCGAGGTCGAGCTGATGGTTGTGGGTCATGACGATGCAATAGCTGCCGGCGGGCAGGTCATCGATTTCGTCCACCGGTTCTTCGGCGACGATTTTACGGACGCCGTGGGGGATCTGTTCAGGGAATTCGGCTTCCCGCGAGTCGATCCAGCGCACCCGGCAGGGCAGGCTGGCGAGGAGCGGCACCAGCGCCCGACCGACATGACCGGCGCCGAACACGGCAATCTGCGCCTGGACCTGGCCCATCGGTTCGAACAGCAACACGGTCACGCCGCCGCAGCACTGGCCCAGACTGGCGCCGAGGCTGAAGCGCTCCAGATGGGTGTCCTGCTTGCCGCTGGCAAGCATCTCCCGGCCGATCTGCATGGCCTTGTATTCCAGATGCCCGCCACCGATGGTGTCGAAGGCCTGGTTGGCGCCGATGACCATCTTCGAACCGGCATTGCGCGGCGTCGAGCCGAGCTCTTCGATGATGGTCACCAACACGCAGGGTTCACCCCGGGTTTGCAGGTCGGCGAGGGCGTCGATCCAGTTGTACATGTTTCACCTCAACATCTCTGTTGTCTGTTCGGGCGTCTTCGCGGGCAAGCCTCGCTCCTACAAGTTTTGCAGCGAATGTATTATCGCGATACACCGTCAATCTGTAGGAGCGAGGCTTGCCCGCGAAGGCCGCGCCTCGGTCTAGAGCGAAGCCAACTCCGGCTCAGCCGCGACAGCTTTCGCCGCCTTCAACTGCCGCATCTGCTCACACCCCCACAACACCCGCTCCGGCGTCGCCGGCGCGTCGATGTTCGGTTGATGCTTGTAGTCGCCAAGGCTCGCCACTGCGTCCTTGATCGCACACCACGCCGCGATGCCGAGCATGAACGGCGGCTCGCCCACCGCCTTGGAATGGAACACCGTGTCTTCCGGGTTTTTACGGTTTTCCACCAGCTTCACGCGCAGGTCCAGCGGCATGTCCGCCACCGCCGGAATCTTGTAGCTGGCCGGGCCGTTGGTCATCAGTTTGCCTTTGTTGTTCCACACCAGTTCCTCCATGGTCAGCCAACCCATGCCCTGGATGAAACCGCCCTCGACCTGACCGATGTCGATCGCCGGGTTCAGCGAGTCGCCGACGTCATGCAAAATGTCGGTGCGCAGCATCTTGTACTCGCCGGTCAGGGTGTCGATGATCACCTCGCAACAGGCTGCACCGAAGGCGTAGTAGTAAAACGGCCGACCACGAGCCTGGCTGCGGTCGTAGAAGATTTTCGGGGTCTTGTAGAACCCGGTGCTCGACAGCGACACCTGAGCGAAATACGCCTGCTGGATCAGCGATTCAAAGGTCAGGATGTGATCGCGAACCCGCACGTGACCGTTGTGGAATTCCACGTCTTCTTCGCTGACCTTGTACTGCCGCGCGGCAAATTCAACCAGGCGTTTCTTGATGATTTCAGCGGCGTTCTGCGCGGCTTTACCGTTCAAGTCGGCACCGCTGGAAGCGGCGGTCGGCGAGGTGTTCGGGACCTTGTCGGTGTTGGTCGCGGTGATCTGCACGCGGTCCATTTCCACCTGGAACACTTCGGCCACAACCTGCGCGACCTTGGTGTTCAATCCCTGGCCCATTTCAGTGCCGCCATGGTTCAGGTGGATGCTGCCGTCGGTGTAGATGTGGATCAGCGCGCCGGCCTGATTGAGGAAGCTGGCGGTGAAGGAAATACCGAATTTCACCGGGGTCAGCGCCAGACCTTTTTTCAGGATCGGGCTGTTGGCGTTGTAGCGACGAATCGCTTCGCGGCGCTCGGCGTACTGGCTGCTTTCTTCGAGTTCGGCGGTCATTTCCTCGAGCATGTTGTGCTCGACGGTCTGGTAGTAATGGGTGACGTTGCGCTCGGTCTTGCCGTAGTAGTTGGCCTTGCGCACGGCCAGCGGATCAAGGGCCAGATGGCGGGCAATCGCGTCCATCACTTCTTCGATGGCGACCATCCCCTGCGGGCCGCCGAAACCGCGGTAAGCGGTATTCGACGCGGTGTTGGTCTTGCAGCGATGACCGTTGATGGTCGCATCGCCCAAATAGTACGAGTTGTCGGCGTGGAACATTGCGCGGTCAACAATCGACGCCGACAAGTCTGGCGAGCAACCGCAGTTACCGGCGAGCTCCAGGGCGATTCCGTGCAGCCGACCGGTGCTGTCGAAGCCCACGTCGTATTCGACGTAGAACGGGTGACGCTTGCCGGTCATCAGCATGTCTTCGACGCGCGGCAGGCGCATTTTGGTCGGTTGTCCGGTGAGGTGCGCGATCACCGCGCACAGACACGCCGGGCTGGCGGCCTGGGTTTCCTTGCCGCCGAAACCGCCGCCCATGCGGCGCATGTCGACGACGATTTTGTTCATCGACACATCGAGCACTTCGGCCACCAGTTTCTGCACTTCGGTGGGGTTTTGCGTCGAGCAGTAGACGATCATGCCGCCGTCTTCGGTCGGCATTACTGAAGAGATCTGGGTTTCGAGGTAGAAGTGTTCCTGGCCGCCGATGTGCAGCGTGCCCTGGATGCGATGCTCGGCAGTTGCCAAAGCGCCGGCCGAATCGCCGCGCTGATGGGTGTGGCTGTCGAGTACAAAGTGGCGTTTGCGCAGGGCTTCGACCACGTCCAGAACGGGTTCGAGATCCTCGTATTCGATGATCGCGGCCATGGCGGCTTTGCGTGCGGTTTCCAGGTCTTTCGCGGCGACGGCGAGCACCGGTTGACCGACGAATTGCACATCGTCGATGGCCAGCAGCGGGTCGCCCGGCAGCAATGGACCGATGTCTTTCAGGCCCGGCACATCTTCGTGGGTGATAGCGATGCGCACGCCTTCAAAGGCGTAGCAGGGCTTGGTGTCGATGCTGATGATTTTCGCGTGGGCGCGGTCCGACAGCCGTGCGTAAACGTGCAGCTGATTCGGGAATTCCAGACGGTCGTCGATGTACTGCGCTTCACCGGACACATGCTTGTCGGCGCTGTCGTGCTTGACGCTGCGGCCGACGCCGGTGGTCAGGTCCTTGGCAAACAGTTCAGCCAGTTCGGCTTGGGTCTTCTCTACAGCGTGATGATTAGACATAAGCGGTCACCCGAGTCTCGATGTGCGGTGTTTGCAGTTCGATGAAGTATTTGCGCAGCAGATTTTGCGCGCTGAGCAGGCGGTATTCCTTGCTGGCGCGGAAGTCCGAGAGCGGCGTGAAATCTTCGGCCAATGCGGTGCAGGCGCGTTCGACGGTGTCGTTGTTCCACGTGGCGCCGAGCAATACAGCTTCGCAGGCCTTGGCACGTTTTGGTGTAGCCGCCATGCCGCCGAAGGCGACGCGGGCGTCGGCGATCACGCCATTGTCGATGCGCAGGTTGAACGCGGCGCAGACCGCGGAAATATCATCGTCCAGACGCTTCGACACCTTGTAGGCGCGGAACAGTTGTTCGGCGCTGGCACGCGGCACGATGATCTTTTCGATGAACTCGCTTTCCTGACGCGCGGTGACCCGGTAATCGATGAAGTAATCTTCCAGGGCCATGGTGCGGCGGACTTCGCCTTTGCACAGGACAATCTGCGCGCCGAGTGCAATCAGCAGGGGTGGGGAGTCACCGATCGGCGAGGCGTTGCCGATGTTGCCGCCGAGGGTGCCCTGGTTGCGTATCTGCAGGGAAGCAAAGCGTTGCAGCAATTCGCCGAAGTCCGGGTACTCGGCCTTCAAGGCCTCGTAGCAATCGGAGAGGGCCGTGGCGGCGCCGATTTCCAGGCGATCGTCGAAGCGTTCGATGCGCTTCATCTCGGCGACGTTGCCTACATAAATCATCACCGGCAGAGTGCGGTGGAATTGCGTGACTTCCAGCGCCAGGTCCGTACCGCCGGCCAGCAGGCGAGCCTGTGGATAAGCGTCATAGAGGTCAGCCAGATCGGCGACGGTCAGCGGCACCAGGCAGCGTTTGTCGCCGCTGTTGAGTTCGCCGATGTCGGTAGGTGTGATGGCTTTCAGTCGAACGATGGTGTCGGCTTCGCGAACATCGAACTGATCCGGTTGCTTGCCGCAGCAGGATTGTTCGGCGGCAGCCAGAATCGGCCGATAGCCGGTGCAGCGGCAGAGGTTGCCGGCCAGGGCTTCGTGAGCTTTATGAGCATCCGGTTGATCGCTGTTCTTTTGCAGCGCGAACAGCGACATCACAAAGCCTGGCGTGCAGAAACCGCATTGCGAGCCATGGCATTCGACCATGGCTTTCTGCACGCTGTGCAGTTGGCCCTGGTGCTTGAGGTCTTCGACGCTGATCAGTTGTTTGCCGTGCAGTGACGAAACGAACGTCAGGCACGAGTTGAGGCTGCGATAGCGAATGTGTTCGCGGCCATCGTCATCCGTTTGCAGCTCGCCGACCACCACGGTGCACGCACCGCAGTCACCGCTGGCGCAGCCTTCTTTGGTGCCGGGTTTGCCCACATGGTCGCGCAGATAATTGAGCACGGTCAGGTTTGGGTCCAGGGCGTGCTCGCTACGGAGTTCCTGGTTAAGTAAAAACTGGATCACGGAAGGCCTCGCAGACTCATTATTGTTGTTAACCGACTTGAACCGAATTTATCAGGTCTGACTTTTCGGTCAATGATTTTCTGACTTAAAGGTCAGGAAATGGCATTTTGTCGATCAACGACTCGTTCCTTCATTATTGACCCTCACGGGATAGCCTGCTTTTTGCTTGAATCGTGCCAAAAACCGCCAAGTGGGCACTCCGCCATGACCCTTTATGTGCGGTACACTGCGCCGCTTGTGCAAATCGAAGAGTTTGAAGGACAACCATGACGTTCAAGGCGCCGGACAGCCTCGCCGAGCAAATTGCTCACCACCTCGCCGAACGCATCATTCGTGGCGAAATGAAGCCCGGGGAGCGCATCCAGGAACAGAAGGTCACGCTGGCTCTCAATGTCAGCCGCGGTTCGGTCCGTGAAGCCTTGCTGATCCTCGAGCGCCGCCACCTGATCGCGATCCTGCCGCGACGTGGCGCCCACGTGACTGAGCTCACGGTCCACAAGGTCCGGAGCCTGTGCACGCTGATGAGCGAGCTTTACATCCTGCTCGGCAATGCAGTGGCCAGCGGCTGGCAAGTCCAGGCCGACATGGCGCCGTTCGTGCAAATCCAGCAGCGTCTGACCGCCAGCTACGAACGTCAGGACATTCGCACCTTCGTCGACGACAGCTTCAGTGTGATGCGCGCCGCGTATCCGTTCGCCAACAATCCGTACTTGCAGGAAACCGTCGAGAACCTGCAGCCGGCCATGAGCCGCGCGTATTTTCTCGCCCTGGAACAGCGCAAGGCCTCGATGAGCGAGTTCCTCGAGCTGTTCGAACGCTTGCTCGCCGCCGTGCTGGCCCGTGATTTTCCGCAGATCCGCATCGTGCTGACGGCGTACGCCAAGCGCAGCTGCGATCTGGTGGTTTCTGCCCTGACGGACGCTTAAGCGTGCGGCTAAAGTGCATCAAACTGGCGGGGTTCAAATCCTTCGTCGACCCGACCACGGTGAACTTCCCCAGTAACATGGCGGCCGTAGTTGGGCCCAATGGTTGCGGCAAGTCGAACATCATCGACGCCGTGCGCTGGGTGATGGGCGAGAGCTCGGCCAAGAACCTGCGCGGCGAGTCGATGACCGACGTCATCTTCAACGGCTCCACCAGCCGTAAACCGGTGAGTCAGGCGAGTATCGAGCTGGTTTTCGACAACTCCGACGGCACCTTGATTGGCGAATACGCCGCCTATGCGGAAATTTCCATTCGCCGCAAAGTAACCCGCGACAGCCAGACCACTTACTACCTCAACGGCACCAAATGCCGCCGCCGCGATATCACCGATATCTTTCTCGGTACAGGCCTGGGCCCGCGCAGCTATTCGATTATCGAGCAGGGGATGATCTCCAAGCTGATCGAGTCAAAGCCCGAAGACCTGCGCAACTTTATTGAAGAAGCGGCCGGCATCTCCAAGTACAAGGAGCGCCGGCGCGAGACCGAAAACCGCATCCGTCGCACCCATGAAAACCTCGCCCGCCTGACCGACCTGCGCGAAGAGCTCGAGCGTCAGCTCGAACGCTTGCACCGCCAGGCCGAGGCCGCCAAGAAGTATCAGGAATGCAAGGGCGAGGAGCGTCAGCTCAAGGCCCAACTGTCGGCGCTGCGCTGGCAGGCGTTGAACGAACAGGTCGGTCAGCGCGAAGCGATCATCGGCACTCAGGAAGTCACGTTCGAAGCCCTGGTTGCGGAGCAGCGCAATGCCGACGCGGCCATCGAACGCCTGCGCGACGGTCACCACGACCTGTCCGAGCGCTTCAATCTGGTGCAGGGGCGCTTCTATTCGGTTGGCGGCGACATCGCCCGGGTCGAGCAGAGCATTCAGCACGGACAGCAGCGCCTGCGCCAATTGCAGGACGACCTGAAAGAGGCCGAGCGTGCGCGTCTGGAAACCGAGTCTCATCTGGGCCTCGACCGCACCTTGCTGCAGACACTCGGCGAAGAGCTGGACTTGCTCACCCCGGAACAGGAAGTCTCCAGCGCCGCCGCCGAAGAGGCCGCCGCCGCGCTGGAAGAATCCGAAACCACCATGCACGGCTGGCAGGAGCAGTGGGACACGTTCAACCTCACCGCTGCCGAGCCTCGTCGTCAGTCTGAAGTGCAGCAGTCGCGCATCCAGCAGCTGGAAACCAGCATGGAGCGCCTGGCCGATCGCCAGAAGCGTCTTGGCGAGGAGCGCGCGTTGCTCTCGGCGGACCCGGAAGACGCGGCGATCATGGAACTCAGCGAGCAACTGGCCGCGAGTGAAGCGACCCTCGAAGATTTGCAGGCCAGCGAAGAAGCCCAGGTCGAACGCCTTGAGCAACTGCGTCAGGAATTGCAACAAGCGCTCTCGGCGCAGCAGCAAGCCCAAGGTGATTTGCAGCGCCTCAACGGTCGTCTCGCATCGCTTGAAGCCTTGCAGCAAGCCGCACTCGATCCGGGCACCGGCACCGCTGAATGGCTGCGCGAACAACATTTGGCGGACCGTCCGCGTCTGGCCGAAGGTCTGAAAGTCGAAGCCGGTTGGGAGCTGGCGGTGGAAACCGTGCTCGGCGCCGACCTGCAAGCGGTGCTGGTGGATGACTTCGGCGATTTCGATCTGGCCGGTTTTGCCCAAGGCGATTTGCGCTTGCTCAGCCCGGCCAGTGATGGCGTGCGGGTGCCCGGCAGCTTGCTTGATAAAGTGGAAGCGCAGATCGATCTGTCGCCATGGCTGGGGCAGGTTAAACCGGTCGACAGCCTAGAACAGGCGTTGGCCCTGCGCAGTCAATTGAGCGCCGGCGAGAGTCTGATCAGCCGCGATGGTTACTGGGTCGGTCGGCACTTTTTGCGTGTACGTCGGGCCAGCGAAGCGCAAAGCGGTGTGCTGGCTCGTGGTCAGGAAATCCAGCGCCTGGGCCTTGAGCGCGATGAGCGCGAAGCCACGGTCGAAACCCTGGAAACCCAACTTCAAAATCTCAGGGCGCAGCAGCGTCAGCAAGAAAACGGTCGCGAACATTTGCGTCGTCTGCTGCAAGACGAAGCGCGTCAGCAAGGTGAGTTGAAAGCCCAGTTATCCGCCGGTAAAGCCAAGGCCGAACAGCTTGAGTTACGTCGTACCCGTCTCGACGAAGAGCTGACCGAGCTGGGCGAGCAGCGCGCACTTGAACACGAAAACATCGGCGAAGCGCGCCTGCAATTGCAGGAAGCCCTCGACAGCATGGCGCTGGACACCGAGCAGCGCGAATTGCTGCTGGCCCAACGCGACAGCCTGCGCGAGCGCCTCGATCGAGTGCGTCAGGAAGCCCGGCAGCACAAGGATCACGCGCATCAACTGGCGGTGCGCCTGGGCTCGCTCAAGGCCCAGCACGATTCCACGCGTCAGGCGCTGGAACGTCTGGAAATGCAGTCCGAGCGCCTGACCGAAAAACGCGAACAGCTGAGTCTCAACCTGGAGGAGGGCGAGGCGCCGCTGGAAGAGCTGCGGTTGAAACTTGAAGAGCTGCTCGACAAGCGCATGACGGTCGACGAAGAACTCAAGACTGCGCAGATCGCCCTGGAAGATGCGGATCGCGAATTGCGCGACGCCGAGAAACGCCGCAATCAGGCCGAGCAGCAATCCCAATTGATCCGCGGCCAACTCGAACAGCAACGCATGGAATGGCAAGCCCTGACCGTGCGCCGCAAGACCCTCGAAGATCAATTGCTCGAGGACGGCTACGACCTCCACGGCGTGCTCGCCACGCTGACGGCCGAGGCCAACGAGAAGGACGCCGAAGAAGAACTCGAACGCATTGCCGCACGCATTCAGCGTCTCGGCGCGATCAACCTCGCGGCCATCGACGAATACCAGCAACAATCCGAGCGTAAACGTTATCTTGATGCACAGAACGCCGATCTGGTGGAAGCACTGGATACCCTCGAAAACGTGATTCGCAAGATCGACAAGGAAACCCGTAACCGCTTCAAAGATACCTTTGATCAGATCAATGGCGGATTACAGGCGCTTTTCCCAAAAGTTTTCGGTGGAGGCCGCGCGTATTTGGAACTGACGGGCGAAGATCTACTCGATACAGGGGTGACGATCATGGCGCAACCGCCCGGAAAGAAGAACAGCACCATCCATTTGCTCTCCGGTGGCGAAAAAGCCCTGACCGCACTGGCCCTGGTTTTTGCGATCTTCAAGTTGAATCCGGCGCCGTTTTGCATGCTCGACGAAGTTGACGCACCCCTGGATGACGCTAACGTTGGACGCTACGCACGGCTGGTCAAAGAGATGTCCGAGACGGTGCAGTTCATCTATATCACCCACAACAAGATCGCCATGGAGATGGCTGATCAACTGATGGGGGTGACGATGCATGAACCGGGATGCTCGCGTCTGGTGGCAGTGGATGTCGAGGAGGCGATGGCGATGGTGGATGCGTGAGGGGGGCACTTGTAGGGCAAGTATTTTTGGTCTGTAGGACTTTTTTACCCACCTCTACTTGCTGGCCAATCGACATATTCGCGCAAGCCATTGTGACAGACGGTGTAAAGTTGCCTTTGGTCGTGCTAGTTTAATGTCAATTTTTCGTATACGTGGGCAAAACGCCTGTCAGAACATAGAGTTGGCGCCACGTTTTAAAGCGGTTTACGAGTTGTAAACCCCTTATTTTTCAGCATTTTTTATAGAGGCACGGGATTACATGGAAATCGGTCTGCGCGAGTGGCTGATCGTCATCGGCATTATTGTCATTGCCGGTATTCTTTTCGATGGCTGGCGCCGTATGCGCGGCGGCAAGGGAAAACTGAAATTCCGTCTTGATCGGAGTTTGTCCAATTTGCCGGACGAGGACACCAGCGCCGAGCTGTTGGGCCCGCCCCGCGTGCTGGATGCCCATAAAGAACCGCAACTGGACGAGCACGATCTGCCATCGGTGAGCATGCCTGCCCGTGAACCGCGTGAGTCGGGTTCCAAGCGCGGCAAACGTGGCCACGGCGAGCCTTCCCAGGGTGATTTGAACCTCAACCTGGATCTGGACGGCGGCCCGAGCTTCAGCAGCCGTGACGACGATTTCCCGGATGACACCAAGGCGTCCAGTTCGACCAGCGACAAGGAACACCCGCAAGCCGAAGAAGTGCTGGTGATCAGCGTGATCTGCCGCGACGCCGCTGGCTTCAAAGGCCCGGCGTTGTTGCAGAACATTCTGGAAAGCGGTCTGCGTTTCGGCGAGATGGACATCTTCCACCGTCACGAAAGCATGGCCGGCAATGGCGAAGTCCTGTTCTCGATGGCCAATGCGGTCAAGCCGGGCGTCTTCGATCTGGACGACATCGACCACTTCAGCACGCCGGCGGTGAGTTTCTTCCTCGGTCTGCCAGGCCCGCGTCATCCCAAGCAAGCCTTCGACGTGATGGTGGCCGCAGCGCGCAAACTGTCCCAGGAGCTGAACGGTGAGCTCAAAGACGATCAGCGCAGCGTGCTGACCGCCCAGACCATCGAGCACTACCGTCAGCGCATCGTTGAGTTTGAACGTCGCGCCCTGACCCAGAAGCGTTGATTCAAAAGGTTGTTCCCGCGCTGTGCGCGGGACGATCAGCAAAATAGATTGAGCAGCCTCGGCTGCTCTTTTGCTTTATGAGAGAACACCCATGACCGCCGCCAAAAACCGCATTCTAGAGCTGCGCGCTGAGCTGGATCAGCACAACTATCGCTACCACGTGCTGGACGAGCCGAGCATTCCGGACGCCGAATACGATCGGTTGTTCAATGAGCTCAAGGCCCTCGAAGCGGCCAATCCCGAATTGATCGCCAGCGATTCGCCGACCCAGCGCGTCGGCAGCGCGGCGCTGTCGGCGTTCACTCAGGTGCGTCACGAAATGCCGATGCTCAGCCTCGGTAACGCCTTCGAAGAAACTGACATGCGCGAGTTCGATCGTCGCGTAACCGAAGGGCTGGACCTGCCGGTCGGCGATCTGTTCGGCGGCGGCGCGGCGGTGGAATACAGCTGCGAACCCAAGCTCGATGGCTTGGCGGTCAGCCTGCTATATCAGGACGGCGTGCTGGTGCGCGGTGCCACTCGCGGCGATGGCACTACTGGCGAAGACATCAGCGTCAACGTACGCACCGTGCGCAACATCCCGCTCAAGCTGCACGGTACTGGCTGGCCAGCGACCCTGGAAGTGCGTGGCGAAGTGTTCATGTCCAAGGCCGGTTTCGAGCGCCTTAACGCCACGCAACTGGAAGTCGGCGGCAAGACCTTCGCCAATCCGCGCAACGCGGCGGCCGGCAGCTTGCGGCAGCTGGATTCGAAGATTACCGCCAATCGTCCGCTGGAATTCTGCTGCTATGGCATCGGTCAGATTTCGGCCGACATTGCCGGCACGCACATTGGCAACCTGCAGCAACTCAAAGCCTGGGGCATGCCGATCAGTCATGAGCTGAAGCTGGCGCAGGGTATCGATGAATGCCTGGATTACTACCGTGACATTGGTGAGCGTCGCAATTCGCTGCCGTATGAAATCGACGGCGTGGTATTCAAGGTCAACAGCATCGCGTCCCAGCGTGAACTCGGTTTTCGCGCGCGTGAACCGCGCTGGGCCATTGCTCACAAATTCCCGGCGATGGAAGAGCTCACCGAACTGCTCGACGTGGAATTCCAGGTCGGTCGCACCGGTGCGGTGACGCCCGTAGCGCGCTTGAAACCGGTCAAGGTGGCCGGCGTCACCGTGGCCAACGCGACGTTGCACAACATGGACGAAGTGGCCCGCCTTGGCTTGATGATCGGCGACACCGTGATCATCCGTCGCGCCGGCGATGTGATTCCGCAGGTGGTGCAAGTGGTCACCGAGCGTCGCCCGGATAACGCGCGGCCGGTGCAGATTCCCGAGAAGTGCCCGGTCTGCGGTTCCCATGTCGAGCGCACGCAACTGGTCAAGCGCAGCAAGGGTCGCGAAACCGTCAGCGAAGGCGCGGTGTATCGCTGCGTCGGTCGTCTGGCCTGCGGTGCGCAGCTCAAGCAAGCGATCATTCACTTCGTCTCCCGTCGCGCCATGGACATCGAAGGCCTGGGCGAGAAGAGCGTGGAGCAACTGGTGGACGAAGGCCTGGTGAATTCACCGGCCGATCTGTACGCCCTGACGTTCGAGCAGATTGTCGACCTGGAAGGCTTTGCCGAGCTGTCGAGCAAGAACCTGCTCAGTGCCATCGAAGACAGCAAGAAGCCGAGCCTGGCGCGCTTCATCTACGCCCTCGGGATTCCGGATGTCGGCGAAGAGACGGCCAAGGTGCTGGCGCGTTCCCTCGGCGCTCTGGAGCGGGTTCAGCAGGCGTTGCCGCAGGTGCTCACGTACTTGCCGGACGTTGGCCTGGAAGTGGCTCATGAGATTCACAGCTTCTTTGAAGATGCGCATAACCAGCAGGTGATTGCCGATCTGCTGAGGCACGGTATGCAGATTCAGGATCAGGGCGAGCTGGGTGCCGAGTTTGCCGCGAGCACCACGTTGGGTGGTTTCCTCGACAAGTTGCACATCCCTTCGGTTGGACCGGGTGGGGCGCAGAAATTGGCCGACAAATTTGGTTCGCTTGAAAGGGTTTTCAGCGCCGACTGGCTGGATATGCGTCAGGCACTGCCGGAGAAGCAGGCCAGTTCCGTTCGGGAGTTCTTCGCGGTTGCGCAAAATCGTCAAGTTGCTGAAGCCGCCGAGAAGCAGCTGCGCGATTTCGGCATGCACTGGCAGAGCGAAAAGAAAGTCGTCGAAGGCTTGCCGCTGGCCGGGCAGACCTGGGTGCTGACCGGTTCGCTCGAATTGATGAGCCGCGACATCGCCAAGGACAAGCTTGAAAGCCTCGGTGCCAAGGTGGCGGGCTCGGTATCGGCCAAGACACATTGCGTGGTCGCTGGGCCGGGTGCAGGTTCCAAGTTGACGAAGGCTAATGAGCTGGGATTGAAGGTTCTCGATGAAGAGGCTTTTGTCGGGTTTCTGAGTAAGCACGGAATTGCGGTTTAGTTGATCGTTCCCACGCGCGTGGGAACGATCGTTGTCAGGGAATGATCTAGTCTTGGCAAGCCCCAGGGAGAGATCGCCATGTACCGTTTCTTCGAACAGCTCAGTTCACGCATCGCTGCGCCCTTCATTGGCGAAAGCTCGCGCAACAGTAAGGTCTGGCAGTGCCGTTGCGGGCAGTCGCTGTTTTTTCGCAACAGTCAGTGCCTGGCCTGTTCGGCGGCGTTGGGTTATCAACCGGAGCAAAGTCGCTTGTCGTCGCTGCAGCCCGGCTTGCAGGCCGACACCTGGTTACTCGACACCGATCCCGAAGCGGGTGTCTTGCGCCGTTGCGCCAACCTCGATTCCCCGGCAGCGTGCAATTGGCTGCTCCCCGCCAATGACCACGATGCGTTATGCATTGCCTGTAGCCTGAACCACGCCATCCCCGACTTGTCGATTGCCGAAAATCACGAACGCTGGCGCAAGGTCGAAACGGCCAAGCGTCGTCTGGTCGCACAGTTGGTTAGCCTTGGTTTACAGGTGATTCCAAAAACCGTGGACGAAGAGACTGGCCTGGCTTTCGATTTCATGGGTGTTGACCTCGCAGGCAAGCCGCCGACCACCGGTCACGCCAACGGTCTGATCACCCTCGATATCAAAGAAGCAGACGACGCCCATCGCGAGCAGATTCGGGTGCAGATGCATGAACCTTATCGCACGCTGCTCGGGCATTTTCGTCATGAGGTCGGGCATTATTACTGGGATCGGCTGGTCGCCAACAGCCATTGGCTGGAACCGTTCCGCGGCCTGTTCGGCGACGAGCGCGCCAGCTATGCCGACGCCCTCGAACGGCATTACCAACAAGGCGCGCCGCTCGACTGGCAGCAACATTACGTCAGCGCCTACGCGACCATGCATCCATGGGAGGACTGGGCCGAAACCTGGGCTCACTACCTGCACATGATGGACGCGGTGGATACGGCGTTGGGATTCGGCATGAGCGCGCGGGAAATGGACTTCGACTACAAGCCATTCCCCGCCAGCACGCTCTTCGACCCGCAGCATCCCGGCGGCGCGGCGTTCCTGTCGTTCGTCAATGCGTGGATCGAACTGGCGGGCATGCTGAATGAACTGTCACGCAGCATGGGTCAGCCGGATTTCTATCCGTTTGTCCTGCCGGCAGCAGTGATCGCCAAGCTGCACTTCATCCACCTGGTGATCCAGCAGGAGGGCGGCCGGGCGGATGAGGTGTTGCAAGACCTGTAGCAGCTGTCGAGCTTGCGAGGCTGCGTTCGGTTCGGGCCGCGATCGGACGAAGCAGTCGTAAAATCAGTTAGCGCGGTTGTGCAGGTAAACCGCAAGTATCGGATTTACGACTGCTGCGCAGCCGGACGCAGGCTGCGCCAGCTGCTACAGGTCGCGATCTTTTCAAGAGATATGCATGTCCTTGAAGCAGCACATATTTTTTAATCCTCTCGAACGGTTGTAACTTCGTCTCAGATAGGTACAATGGCGCCGTTCGCCGTCAGGTGAGCGTCGTTATGGTGACCCCATCGGTCCCCCCGCAACGATTACCCGTGAACCTGGTCAGACCTGGAAGGGAGCAGCCACAGCGGGAACATTGTGTGCCGGGGTGTGGCTGGTGGGGTTGCCTCCATAACGCACCGCGAGTCCTCTCTCGCGTTATCTGTCTAAAAATACGTTCTTGTTGCTCTGCCATGGACTTTGTCCAGGGCGGTGTTTTTTCGTTTCCGATTTTTCAGAACGAACCTATAAAGGAGGCCGAGCTGTCGAATGCGACACTCGACCTCTTTTTTTATTTCTGGCACTAAGGCGTGGACAAGGCCTGGTCAACCGCTGCAATCAGCTTTCCCAGATCCTTCGGGGTGGCTTTATGTATGACACCGAACAGATACGCCCGCTGTTCTTCTTCATCGCCTAAGTCTGCGAAGAAGGCTTTCAGCTTCACGCCCAGTGCATCGGCAAGCAGGAACAAGGCTTCCACGCTGGGGGTGTAGGTGCCGGTTTCGAAGCGGCTGATGGTTTTGGGGTCAAAACCGGTTTTTTCGCCGAGTTCAGCCTGAGTAAGCCCTGCGACCTTGCGGTAGCGCCGAATGGCCGCACCCAAACTTGAAATTTGCATCGCTTAATTCCCATTTAGAATCAAGAACTTAACGATAGATTTTTGCATTAGACAACTGCATGATCCATCACCTTGCTTTGCAAAATGTGATGCATTTCGTAGAATCGCCGCTCAAAAAGGGTATTTGGGGTCTTTAAGGTTAGTTGATCTCTGCTGTCAGGAGGCCATCAATCGCTGTTCATGGAGTGATATCGTGTTGCTGCGCATTACCTATAAAAACATCTCTTCCGGGCATCCTGCACTGGTCGAGCGGTACCACCGCTAGCCACCGCGAGCCTGACTCATGGATGAGAAATACCGCAGGGCCGTGGATGCCGCCGCGATTTTTTCCGAGACCGATCTGAGCGGCCGGATCACCCACGTCAACGATCAATTCTGCGCCGTGTCCGGCTATAGCCGCGAAGAACTGCTCGGGCAAAACCATCGTCTCCTCAACTCGGGTCTGCACTCCGCTGATTTCTTCGCTGCTATGTGGCGCACCATCGCCTTGGGCAACGTCTGGAAAGGCGAGATTTGTAATCGCGCCAAGGATGGCAGCCTGTATTGGGTCGAGAGCACCATGGTGCCGGTGCTCGATGACGCCACTGGGCGAGTTGACCGTTATCTTTCGATTCGTTTCGACATCAGCGAGAAACGCCAATTGCTGCATTCACTGCAATGGCGGGTGGGGCATGACGTGCTGACCGGGCTACCGAATCGCGCGTTTCTCTCGGATTTGCTGGATCAGGCGCTGGAGTTCTCCCGGAACGAAAACATCCCGCTGGCGGTGTGCATGCTCGACCTCGACGGCTTCAAAGCGGTCAACGATGGCTACGGGCATGCCAGTGGCGATCTGCTGTTGGTCGAGGTAGCCAAGCGTTTGCGCGACATTGTGCGCGGCGAAGATGTGGTGGCGCGGCTGGCCGGCGACGAGTTTGTGCTGGTGTTGCGTTACGTGCGTGATCTGCCGGAACTGCGTGCGGCGTTGAACCGGGTGCTCGGCGCCATTTCGGCGCCGTACTCGCTGCATGGCAAGGGCATCAATGTTTTTGCCAGTATCGGCGTCACCCTGTTCCCTCACGACAATGAAGATGCCGAAACCTTGTTGCGTCATGCCGATCAGGCCATGTACGTGGCGAAACAAAGGGGTCGCAATCGCTTTCATTTGTTCGACGTGTCCCGGGATCAGGAGGTCAAGGCCACTCACCAGACGGTCGAGCGAGTGCGCCAGGCGCTGGCTGCCGGTGAGTTTCGCGTGCATTTCCAGCCCAAGGTGAATATGCGTCGTGGTGAGGTTGTCGGCCTCGAGGCGTTGTTGCGTTGGGAGCATCCGCAACAGGGCATGGTACCGGCCCGGGAGTTTTTGCCGCTGGTGGAGGAGACGGACCTGATCATCGATATTGGTGAATGGGTGATGGATCAGGTCCTGTCGCAGTTGCACCATTGGCAGCAGGCCGGGCAGGGCTGGCCAGTCAGCATTAATATTGCGGCGCGACATTTTCAGCGCGCGGATTTCGTCGACCGGCTCAAACACGTGCTCGCCCGGCATGCCCAAGTGGCTCCGCAGATGCTCGATCTGGAAATTGTCGAGTCGGTGGCGATCGAGAACATTCAACATGTCAGTGAATGTTTACAGGCCTGTCAGGCGCTGGGGGTGCAGTTTTCACTGGGGGACTTTGGCACCGGTTATTCGTCCCTGAGCTACCTCAAGCGTTTGCAAACCCAAACCATCAAGATCGACAAGTCGTTCGTGCGCGATATCGTTAATGATCGTGATGATCTGGCCCTGACCATGGCGGTCATTGGCCTGGCTCGGGCCTTTGGTCGGCAAGTGATCGCCGAAGGGCTGGAAAGTATCGAGCACGGTGAGTTGCTGCTGCGTCTGGGCTGCGAAGTTGCTCAAGGCTATTTCATTGCCCGGCCGATGCCGCCCGCAGACGTGCCGGGCTGGGTCGCGGGGTTTGTCGCGCCGGCGCAATGGCAGATTCTGGAGCAGGCGGGCTAAGGCTTGCCATTGTGCTCGTTGGGCGGCTCCGCGCCAACATAGAGCCGGATAATGTCGTCGATTTCACCGGACAGTTTCATTCGCAGCAAGGTGCGCAAAATGCGCTGCACGGGCACCTCGGGATCGTTGCGTACATAGCAACCGACGCTGTGTTCCTGCAGCAAAGACCCTCTTAGCCAGATTAGACGAGCGCACCGGATGCAATTTTGGCCTTGCTCCGCTAGCATTAGCCGCTTATGTTCCTTCGTTGCGACGGTTTTCGATGAGTTATCAGGTTCTTGCACGTAAATGGCGTCCGCGCTCGTTCCGCGAAATGGTCGGCCAGACCCATGTGCTCAAGGCTCTGATCAATGCCTTGGACAGCCAGCGGCTGCACCACGCCTATCTGTTTACCGGTACACGCGGGGTCGGCAAGACCACCATCGCGCGGATCATCGCCAAATGTCTGAACTGTGAAACAGGTATCACTTCAACGCCTTGTGGCGAGTGCTCGGTGTGCCGTGAGATCGATGAGGGCCGCTTCGTCGACCTGATCGAGATCGACGCCGCGAGCCGGACCAAGGTCGAAGATACCCGCGAACTGCTCGACAACGTGCAGTACGCGCCGAGCCGCGGGCGCTTCAAGGTCTACCTGATCGACGAAGTGCACATGCTTTCCAGCCATTCCTTCAATGCGCTGTTGAAAACCCTTGAAGAGCCGCCGCCCTACGTCAAGTTCATCCTGGCGACCACCGATCCGCAGAAACTTCCTGCAACGATTCTTTCGCGGTGCCTGCAGTTCTCTCTGAAGAACATGACGCCGGAGCGGGTGGTCGAGCATTTGACCCACGTGCTGGGTGTCGAGAACGTGCCGTTCGAGGACGACGCGCTGTGGCTGTTGGGCCGTGCTGCTGACGGTTCGATGCGCGACGCCATGAGCCTGACCGACCAGGCGATCGCCTTCGGTGAAGGCAAAGTCATGGCTGCCGACGTACGGGCGATGCTCGGCACGCTCGATCACGGTCAGGTCTACGACGTTCTGCATGCGCTGATCGAAGGCGACGCCAAGGCCTTGCTCGAAGCCGTCCGTCATCTGGCCGAACAAGGCCCGGACTGGAACGGCGTGCTCTCGGAAATTCTCAACGTGCTGCACCGTGTCGCCATCGCCCAGGCCCTGCCTGAAGGCGTCGACAACGGTCACGGCGACCGTGATCGGGTGCTGGCGCTGGCTCAGGCGCTGCCGGCCGAAGACGTGCAGTTCTATTACCAGATGGGCCTGATCGGCCGCCGCGACTTGCCGCTGGCGCCGGACCCGCGCGGTGGTTTCGAAATGGTCTTGCTGCGAATGCTCGCGTTCCGACCGGCAGACACCGCGGACGCTCCGAGGCAACCGCTAAAGCCGGTGGGGATCAGCCAGGCCACAGTTGATTCCGCACGCTCAGTGGCTGCCGCGCCCGTTGTTGCGCCGGTAGTCGCTGCGGCAGTTGCCCCGCCAGTGGCAACAGTTGCGCCTGCGCCGGTTGCGGCGGTGGTTGCTCCAGTGCAAGCGCCTGAGCCAGTTGCGCCCGTCGTCGTGCCCGAGCCTGTGGTTGAGGCCGTAGCGGTCGAAGCAATCGTCGATCTGCCCTGGAACGACCCGATAGAACCCGAAGTCGTTCAGGAACCCGCCGTCGAGCCGGTGCTGGAAACTGCCGCCGAACAACCCGAATTGGCGCCGATGCCATTGCCGACCCCCGACAGCGTGGTGCTGGACGCTCCTGAGTGGGCCGCTGCGCCGATTCCAGAGCCGTCGGTGGCCGAAGTCGATGCCGCGACGCCGGGCATGGACCTGGACGACGAGCCGCCGCTGGACGAGGATTACATCGAGCCGGATGTGGAATCGGCCTACAGCTACCTCGACGAACTGGCCAGCGAACACACCGCCGAGCCAGCACCGGAACCGGAGCCAGAGCCGGCCGCCATGCCGGCCACCGGTCTGGCGCTGCAATGGCTGGAGCTGTTCCCGAAACTGCCGATCTCCGGCATGACCGGCAGTATCGCCGCCAACTGCACGCTGATCGCCGTCGAGGGTGACAATTGGCTGATGCACCTGGACCCGGCCCACAGCGCGTTGTTCAACGCGACTCAACAGCGTCGCTTGAACGATGCGTTGAATCAGTTTCATGGGCGTACGCTGAACCTGAGCATGGAGCTGATCAAGCCCGAGCAGGAAACCCCGGCCCAGGCTGGCTCCCGGCGCCGTGCGAACCGTCAGCGCGAGGCGGAAGAGTCGATCCACGGTGATCCGTTCATCCAGCAAATGATGCAGCAGTTCGGTGCGGTCGTCCGTAACGATACTATTGAACCTGTCGAGACCCTGGTCACTCAGGGCTAATACTGAAGACGTTCGGCCGAACGGGCCGGGCGCTGTTTTTATCCAAGTACTTTTGAGGTGATTCCCATGATGAAAGGTGGCATGGCCGGCCTGATGAAGCAGGCACAGCAGATGCAGGAAAAAATGGCCAAGATGCAGGAAGAGCTGGCCAACGCCGAAGTCACCGGTAAAGCCGGTGGCGATATGGTCACCGTGGTGATGACCGGTCGTCACGACGTCAAGCGCGTGACCATCGATCCAAGCCTGGTCGAAGGCTTGAGCGAAGACGACAAAGAGATGCTGGAGGCTGTGTTCGCCGCCGCCGTCAACGATGCCGTGCGCAAGATCGAAGCCAACAGCCAGGACAAAATGTCCGGCATGACCGCTGGCATGCAACTGCCACCGGGTATGAAACTGCCATTCTGATTCGCTAAAGCGCGTCGGAAGGGCTAAAAAAAAATGCCAGGCATCGCGCCTGGCATTTTTGTTTCTGGCTATTAGGGATAGGGGCCTGGGAGGCCGCCTTCGCGGGCAAGTCAACTCAGTCTGTGGACAGAAACATCGAACGCGAAACCGCCACAACGGTCTGCTCCCTATACCGCCGAATTCATCGATCAAAGGAGACGCTCACATGCCAGACGCATTGACCCTCAACCAACGTATTGTCCTGGCGTCCCGCCCGGTAGGCGCGCCGACGCCGGAGAATTTCCGCCTGGAGCGCGTTGCGCTGCCGGACCTGGCCGACGGTCAGGTGCTGCTCAAGACCCTTTTTCTGTCTCTCGATCCCTACATGCGCGGACGCATGAGTGACGCGCCGTCCTACGCCGCACCGGTTGAAATCGGCGAAGTGATGACCGGTGGCGCTGTCAGTCGGGTCGAGCGCTCGCTGAATCCGAAATTCCACGAAGGCGATCTGGTGGTTGGCGCCACTGGCTGGCAAAGCCACAGCATCAGCGACGGTCGCGACATTATGCCGGTGCCGCCCGGGCTGCCGAGCCCGTCGATGGCGCTGGGCGTGCTGGGCATGCCGGGCCTAACCGCTTACATGGGGCTGATGGACATCGGCCAGCCCAAGGCTGGCGAAACTCTGGTGGTTGCGGCGGCGTCCGGGGCGGTGGGTTCGGTGGTCGGTCAGGTGGCGAAGATCAAAGGCCTGCGCGTGGTCGGTGTGGCCGGTGGCGCGGACAAATGCCGTTATGTGGTTGAAGAGCTGGGCTTCGATGCCTGCATCGACCACAAGAGCCCAAACTTCGCCGATGAATTGGCCAAGGCATGCTCCGAGGGCATCGATATTTATTTCGAAAACGTCGGCGGCAAGGTGTTCGATGCAGTGCTGCCGCTGCTCAAGCCCAAGGCGCGAATTCCACTCTGCGGGCTGATCGCGTCCTACAACGCTCACGAAGCACCGACCGGCCCGGATCGACTGCCGCAATTGCAGCGCACGCTGCTGACCAAGCGCGTGCGAATCCAGGGCTTCATCGTGTTCGACGACTACGGCGACCGTCAGCCGGAGTTCGTCAGTGCCATGGCGCCGTGGGTGCGCGACGGCAAGGTAAAGTTCCGCGAAGACGTGGTCGATGGCCTGGAGCAGGCGCCCGAAGCGTTCATCGGTCTGCTGGAAGGACGCAACTTCGGCAAACTGGTTGTGCGGCTCGCCCAGGACTGAGTAATTGACGCTAAACAGAGGCGCGGGTATAAACCGCGTCTCGTTGTTTTGTCGGACTTTTCCCCATGAGCTTCAGCCCTTTGATTCGCCAACTGATCGACGCCCTGCGAATTTTGCCAGGTGTGGGTCAGAAAACCGCCCAGCGCATGGCATTGCAGTTGCTCGAGCGTGATCGCAGCGGCGGCTCGCGGTTGGCCCTGGCACTGAGCCAGGCCATGGAAGGGGTGGGCCATTGCCGGTTGTGCCGCACGCTGACGGAAGATGACCTCTGCCCGCAATGCGCCGATACCCGTCGCGACGACACCGTGCTCTGCGTGGTGGAAGGACCGATGGACGTCTACGCGGTGGAGCAGACTGGTTTCCGTGGTCGCTACTTCGTGCTCAAGGGTCATCTGTCACCGCTCGACGGGCTCGGGCCGGAAGCCATCGGTATTCCGCAACTGCTGGCGCGGATCGAGGAGGCGGGCACGTTCACTGAAGTCATCCTTGCGACCAACCCGACCGTGGAAGGTGAAGCCACAGCGCATTACATTGCCCAATTGCTTAGCAACAAAGGCCTGATCGCCTCGCGCATCGCCCACGGCGTGCCATTGGGCGGCGAGCTGGAATTGGTGGATGGTGGGACGTTGGCGCATTCGTTTGCCGGGCGTAAGCCGATCGTTTTGTAGCTTCTACCGTGTCACCTCTTGAAAACCAAGCAAGCGCTCGGTTAACTTTCGCTGACCCTTCAGTGGAGCTTGCCGATGCCTGCCTTTCAGGAATACTTCGACCCCAGCCACCAATTGGTCCGCGACAGCGTCAGACGCTTCGTCGAGCGCGAGATCTTACCGGACATCGACCAGTGGGAAGAAGCCGAAAGCTTTCCCCGTGAGCTCTACCAAAAGGCCGGAGCGGCGGGGATTCTGGGGATCGGTTATCCCGAAGCCCTGGGTGGCAGCCACGAAGGCGATCTGTTCGCCAAGGTCGCCGCCAGCGAAGAGCTGATGCGCTGCGGCTCCGGCGGCTTGGTGGCGGGGCTCGGCTCGCTGGACATCGGCCTGCCGCCGATCCTCAAGTGGGCCAGGCCTGAAGTGCGCGATCGCGTTGTGCCGCAGGTGCTCGCCGGCGAGAAAATCAGCGCCCTGGCGGTTACCGAGCCCAGTGGTGGCTCTGACGTCGCCAACCTGCAAACCCGCGCTGTGCGTGACGGCGACGTCTACCGGGTCAGCGGCAGCAAAACCTTTATCACCAGTGGCGTCCGCGCGGATTTCTACACTGTCGCGGTGCGCACCGGTGCGCCGGGTTTCGGTGGCATCAGCCTGCTGTTGATCGAGAAGGGCACGCCCGGTTTCACGGTCGGCCGGCGCTTAAAGAAAATGGGCTGGTGGGCGTCGGACACCGCCGAGCTGTTCTTCGACGATTGCCGGGTACCTGTAGGAAATCTGATCGGCGCCGAAAACATGGGCTTCCCCTGCATCATGGGCAACTTCCAGAGCGAACGCCTGGCGCTGGCGCTAATGGCCAACATGACCGCGCAACTTGCGCTGGAAGAGAGCCTGAAATGGGCTCGCCAACGCGAAGCATTCGGTAAACCCATCGGCAAGTTTCAGGTGCTCAAGCATCGCCTTGCCGAAATGGCCACGGCGCTGGAAGTGTCACGGGAATTCACCTACCGTCAAGCGGCGAAAATGGCGGCGGGGCAGAGTGTGATCAAGGAGATTTCCATGGCCAAGAATTTTGCTACCGACACGGCTGATCGCATGACTACCGATGCGGTGCAGATTCTTGGTGGTCTGGGTTATATGCGCGAGAGTCTGGTGGAGCGGCTGTACCGCGATAACCGTATTTTGTCGATCGGCGGCGGAACGCGGGAAGTGATGAACGAGATCATCAGTAAGCAGATGGGACTGTGAGTTTTACGGTGAGCTGATCGTTCCCACGCTCCGCGTGGGAATGCAGCCCGGGACGCTCCGCGTCCCAAAAGCGGACGCGGAGCGTCCGTTGAGGCATTCCCACGCAGAGCGTGGGAACGATCAATCAAGCCCAGCTGCCTTACTTATCGTCCAGGGCAAACTGCGTCAGGCAAAACGTCGGAATCCCCATGTCTTCCAGACGCTGCGACCCGCCCAGTTCCGGCAAATCAATGATCGCCGCCGCTTCATGAACCCGGGCACCCATGCGTCGAATCAGGTTTGCTGCCGCAATCAGCGTACCGCCCGTGGCGATCAGGTCATCGAACATCACCACCGAATCGCCCTCGCACAGGCTGTCGGCGTGGACTTCGAGGAACGCTTCGCCGTACTCGGTCGCATAACCCTCGGCCAGCACGTCGGCGGGCAGCTTGCCTTGCTTGCGGAACAGCACCAGTGGCTTGTTCAGTTGATAGGCCAGGACCGAACCGATCAGAAAACCACGCGCGTCCATCGCACCGATATGGGTGAAGTCGGCCTCGACATAACGATGGGCAAAGCTGTCCATCACCAGACGCAGGGCCGTGGGGGACTGGAACAGCGGGGTAATGTCGCGAAAGATCACACCCGGCTTGGGAAAGTCGATCACGGGGCGTATGAGGGATTTGATGTCGAAGGAGTCGAAGGCCATAGTCGAAGAATCCTGGCAGGCTGCAAACGACGCAGTATAACGGCGGCTGAACCGTTTCGCTCAGCCGCAATCGCCGAAATCAGCCTTCCAGCGAACCGCCGGCCAGGGCGCAGAGCTGGATCGGGTCGAGGATATGAATTTCCTTGCCTTCAGCGGCGATCAGTTCGTTTTGCTGGAAACGAGTGAATACCCGGGACACGGTTTCCACCGCCAGGCCCAGGTAATTACCAATTTCGTTGCGCGACATGCTCAGGCGAAACTGGTTGGCCGAGAACCCCCGGGCGCGGAAACGGGCCGACAGGTTGACCAGGAACGTGGCGATGCGCTCGTCGGCGGTTTTCTTCGACAGCAGCAACATCATTTGCTGGTCGTCGCGAATCTCGCGACTCATCACGCGCATCAACTGACGACGCAGTTGCGGCAGTTGCAGCGCCAGTTCGTCGAGGCGTTCGAAAGGGATTTCACACACCGATGTGGTTTCCATGGCTTGCGCCGAGACCGGGTGTTTTTCGGTGTCCATGCCCGACAGGCCGACCAGTTCACTCGGCAGGTGGAAACCGGTGAGTTGTTCTTCGCCGCCATCGCTCAGGCTGAAGGTCTTCAGGGCGCCAGAGCGTACTGCATAAACGGAATCGAACGTGTCGCCCTGGCGGAACAGGAATTCGCCTTTTTTCAGCGGGCGGCCACGTTTAACGATTTCGTCCAGCGCATCCATGTCTTCCAGATTCAAAGAAAGTGGCAAGCAAAGGGGGGCCAGGCTGCAATCCTTGCAATGGGCCTGGTTATGAGCGCGCAGTTTTACTGGCTCGGACATTTCTTCAATCCTTGTGGGAAAACACACATAAGCCGTAAGGGTAACCCACGGGAGGACGTTCAGGCACGCGACGATTTTGTCGCAGGGTCGTAAATCAGCGTTTCGTAGACCGGCAGTGAGGTGATTGCTAGATCCCCCGTGAAAACCGCTGGCGATTTTGCTGCTCCAGGTACGCGTCGAACACCCTGCACACCGAACGCACCAGCAATCGTCCGGCGGGCTGTACAGTAATCCGTTCGTTATCAAGCTCTATCAGTCCATCGTCGGCCATTCCCTGCAACTGTGGCCAGAGTTCGCCGAAGTAGCCCTGAAAGTCGATGTTGAAGGCTTGTTCGATCTGGGCGAATTCCAGGCTGAAAGTGCAGATCAGTTGTTGGATGACCGCACGTCGCAGCCGGTCATCGGTGGTGCACAGCAGACCACGGCTGGTGGCCAGCTGCGCGCTGGCCAACGTGTTCTGGTACTGATTCAGGTCGCTGCTGTTCTGGCAATACAAGTCGCCGATCTGGCTGATGGCGGAGACGCCCAGGCCAATCAAGTCGCAATGGCCGTGGGTGGTGTAACCCTGGAAGTTGCGTTGCAGGGTCGATTCTTCCTGAGCAATCGCCAGTTCATCGTCGGGCAGCGCGAAGTGGTCCATGCCGATGTAGCGGTAACCGGCCTTGGTCAGCTGCTCGATCGTGCCCTGGAGTATTTCCAGTTTCTGCGCCGGTGTCGGCAGTTCGTCGCTGTTGATTCGTCGTTGCGGTATGAAGCGTTCTGGCAGGTGCGCGTAGTTGAACACCGAGAGGCGGTCCGGTTGCAGGTTGATGACTTCATCGACGGTGTGGGCGAAGTTCTCGGGCGTCTGTCTCGGCAAGCCGTAGATCAGGTCAATGTTGATCGAGCGAAACTGCAGCGTGCGGGCAGCGTCGATCACCGCGCGGGTTTCTTCCAGGCTTTGCAGGCGATTGACCGCCCGTTGCACCGCCGGGTCGAGGTCTTGCAGGCCGATACTGACCCGATTGAAGCCCAGTTCACGGAGCAGGCCCATGGTCGACCAGTCGGCTTCGCGAGGGTCGATTTCGATGCCGTAGTCGCCGGAATCGTCGTCCAGCAAGTTGAAGCTTTTGCGCAACTGGGCCATCAACTGGCGCAGTTCATCGTGATTGAGAAAGGTCGGGGTGCCGCCGCCGAAATGCAGTTGCTCGACTTCCTGCGCGGGGTCGAGGTGGCAGGCGATCAACTGGATTTCCTGCTCCAGACGCTGCAAATAGGGCAGGGCCCGGCCGCGATCCTTGGTGATGACTTTGTTGCAGGCGCAGTAGTAGCAAATGTTCGCGCAGAACGGCACATGCACGTACAGCGACAACGGACGCAGGGCCTTACGGCTTTCGCGCAGTGCATGGAAGAGGTCGAAGGTACCGACATGACCGTCGAATTGCGCGGCGGTCGGGTACGAGGTGTAACGCGGTCCCGCCAGGTCATAACGGCGGATCAGATCGGTATCCCAACGAATGGCGTCGAGCAACATGCGGGCATTCCCCCGGATAGGCTGGCAGTGTCAGCGAGTCTATGGGGAGGCGCGGTGGGGCATCTTGATTTGCATCAAAGTTGGTCGGGTGGGCAGCGTGAACCTGAAGCAGCTGCCGAAGGCTGCGTTCGAGGACGCAGTCCTCGCCAATACGGTGCACGCGGTTGATCCGGGGATCTGCGGTGGAGGGTTTACGACGGCTTCGCCGCCGAACGCAGCCTTCGGCAGCTGCTACAGGGGCGCGCCGCAAATTTAGTGGCCCATGAGCCAATGCTGATGCGGTCCCGGCAAGGTCCAGATGCCGAACAGAATCACCAGTAATCCGCCAGTCATGCGCACGCTACGCTTGCGCAACAACGCCGTGACCCGTTCAGCCGCCAGCCCCGTGGCGAGCAACACTGGCCAGGTGCCGAGCCCGAACGCGAGCATCAAAAGCGCACTGTCCAGCGCATTGCCCTGACTCGCCGACCACAGCAACGTGCTGTAAACCAACCCGCACGGCAACCAGCCCCAGAGCGCGCCCAGCAGCAACGCACGGGGTACACTCGACACCGGCAGCAGTTTATTGGCAACCGGCTGGATATGCCGCCACAGGCCGCGACCGAGGCTTTCGATGCGGGTCAGGCCGCTCCACCAACCGGCGAGGTACAAGCCCATGGCGACCAACAGCAATGCGGCGATGACGCGCATGAACATCGCCGCCGGGCTGTTGGCCACCGCCCAGCCGGCCAGGCCGATCAGCAGGCCGGCCGTTGCATAGCTGAGAATTCGCCCCAGGTTGTAGGCCAGCAGCAGTCGAAAGCGTCGGCTGCGTTGTTCCTTGGGAATCGCCAGGGTCAGCGCGCCCATCAAACCGCCGCACATGCCCAGGCAATGCCCGCCACCGAGCAGACCGAGAATCACCGCAGACACCAGCAGCGGCGCCAACTCAAGCATGGGGAGGGGCCTTGTCGTCCGGTTTGGCCGGATGGCCGCTGGCTTCGTCGACGGCCGCCTTGTGGTTAGGGTCCTGGTCGTCGAACAGAATGCTGTGGGCCGGGCCGTCGAGGTCATCGTACTGACCGCTGTCGACTGCCCAGAAGAAGATGTAAATAGCGATGGCCACGATCAGCAGCGCGGCCGGGATCATCACATAGAGAGCTGGCATCTGGACTCCATGCCCACGCGGCTCAGGCCGGCAGCGGGCGGGTTTCTGGCGTGGCGCTGACCGCAGGCGTCTTTGGCATGCGAGTCAGGCGCAGAGCGTTCAGCACCACGGTCAACGAACTGATGGACATGCCGACCGCGGCCCACACCGGAGTGATCCAGCCGAGGGCAGCGAACGGCAACATGAGGCCATTGTACAGCCCGGCCCACAGCAGGTTCTCGATGATTACCCGACGGGTGCGCCGCGCCAGGCTGAAGGCTTGTACCAGTGCGTCGAGGCGGTTCGACAGCAATACCGCGTCGGCGCTGGTTTTCGCCAGGTCGGTGGCCGAACCCATGGCCACGCTGATGTCGGCGGCGGCCAGCACTGGCACGTCGTTGACGCCGTCACCGAGCATCAACACCTTGCGGCCTTCCTTGTGGAGCTGTTGCAGGACCTGCAATTTGTCGTCCGGACGTAAGCCGCCACGGGCTTCATCGATGCCGAGTTCCGCGGCGACACTGGCGACCATCGGCGAGCTGTCACCGGACAACAACAGCGTGCGCCAGCCGCGAGACTTGCAGGCGGCGAGTAGCGCGGGTGCGTCGGCACGCAAACGGTCGTCGAGAACAAACCATGCCAACGGCCCCTGGTTGTCGCCGAGCAACAGCCATTGACCGGCTTCATCCGGCATCAACGGCACGGCAGCGCCACTGAGTTCACAGACAAAACCCGGTTGGCCGATGCGCAGGCGTTGCTCACCGACCAACCCTTCGAGGCCTAGCCCTGGTGTGCTGTGGACTTCTTCGGCAGCGAGCGGTGCGCGGCCAAATGCGCGGGCGATCGGATGTTCAGAGCGGTTTTCCAGAGCAGCGGCCAGGCTCAGGCACTGATCGCTGTTGAGTGCGCCGAGCGGGCGGATTGAGCGCAACGCCAAGCGCCCTTCGGTGAGCGTGCCGGTCTTGTCGAAAATCACCGTGTCGATCTGGTTCAGGCCTTCCAGCACATGACCGCGAGTCAGCAGCAAACCGAGTTTGTGCAGTGTTCCGGTGGCGGCAGTGAGGGCGGTCGGCGTGGCGAGGGACAAGGCACACGGGCATGTCGCAACGAGCATTGCCAACACAATCCAGAAGGCCCGCGACGAATCCAGTTCCCACCAGATCAGGCCGATGACGGCAGCGGCAATCAGCGATAGCAGCAGGAACCATTGCGCGGCGCGGTCGGCTATTTCCGCCAGTCGCGGCTTCTCGGCCTGAGCACGGTCCAGCAGGCGGACGATGGCGGACAGTCGGGTGTCTTGCCCCAGCGCCAGGACTTCCACGGTCAATGCACCTTCGACATTCAGGGTGCCGGCGGTGACGGCATCGCCCGGTGTGCGCGGCTGTGGCAGGTATTCGCCGGTCAGCAGGGATTCGTCGATGTTCGACTGACCGTCGAGGATCTTACCGTCAGCCGGAAGGATTGCGCCGGGATGCACCAGCACTTGATCGCCGACGCGCAGTTCGCTGAGCAGGATCCGATCGCTCTGGCCGTCGGCATTCAGGCGCAGACACGAGGCGGGTAACAGGTTGACCAGTTGCGCGGTGGCGGCGGCGGTGCGTTCGCGGGCACGGCGTTCCAGATACCGTCCGGCCAGCAGGAACAGCGCGAACATGCCCACCGCATCGAAATACAGTTCTCCGACGCCGGTGATCGAAGTCCAGATCCCGGCGATATAAGCACTGCCAATGGCCAGCGAGACCGAGACGTCCATGGTCAGGTGGCGGGTGCGCAAATCGCGCATCGCGCCTTTGAAGAATGGCGCGCAGCTGTAGAACACGATCGGGGTGGTGAGAAATAACGCGACCCAGCGCAGGATAGTGTGCAGCTCGGGGCTGAGATCAATGTTGAATTCCGGCCAGGTGGCCATGGTCGCCATCATCGCCTGGAACCACAGCAGCCCGGCCACGCCGAGTTGGCGCAGGGCCAGGCGGTTTTCGCTGGCCAGTTGTTCGCTGGCGCGGTCGGCTTGATACGGGTGCGCGGCGTAACCGATGTGGCGCAATTCGCTGAGTACCTGGCTCAGCGGCAGTTGCGCATCGGCCCAGCGCACGTGCAGGCGATGGTTGGACAGGTTCAGGCGCGCTTCGGCCACCGCCGGCAAGCCGCGCAGGTGTTTCTCGATCAACCAGCCGCAAGCCGCGCAACTGATGCCTTCCATCAACAGAGTGGTTTCGGCAAGGTCGCCTTCGTGGCGGACGAAGGGTGCTTGTACATCGGCGCGGTCGTACAGCGCCAGTTCGTCCACCAACTGCACCGGCAGCGCTTCGGGGTTGGCCGATGACTCGCTGCGATGCTGGTAATAGCTTTCCAGGCCGCCAGCCACGATTGCTTCGGCCACGGCCTGGCAACCCGGGCAGCAGAACTCGCGGGCTTCACCGAGGACGGCAGCGGTGAAGCGGCTGCCGGCCGGGACGGGCAGGGCGCAGTGGTAGCAGGAAAGTTGGGTGGTCATGAGGCGTTGTCCGATGATCGTTCCCACGCTCTGCGTGGGAATGCCTCCCCGGACGCTCCGCGTCCGCTTCGGCTGGGACGCGGAGCGTCCCTGGCTGCGTTCCCACGCAGAGCGTGGGAACGATCAGGGTAAGGCTTACTTCTTCAGGTCTTCCGCACCCTGCAGCGGCTCATCACCCAGCAGCAAATCCTTGTCATGGCTGACCTGTTCTTCTTCGAACATGCGCCAGGTCTTGTCGTCCTGTACGCCCAGCAGTTCTACAAAGCGGCGACCGTCGACCTTGTCGCTCAACTGGCCAATGTAGCGGCCCTGTTCGGTTTCGCTGCGCGCCAGGGTGATCTTGCGATCCTTCTCGGGCTGGGTCGGCGAGATCAGGTTCAGCTCCAGGGTTTTGGGTTGGCTGTTGCCGCTCAGGCGCAAATCGACTTCGCCGGTCACGTCGTCCAGATGAACGCGGGCGCGCAGCAGCAGGGTCTGCGCCAGCAGTTCACGGTCGAGGGAGCGGTTGATGCCTTTGCCAGCCTCGTAATAGTTGTCGTTGACCAGGTTGTCCGGGTTTTTCACCGCGATCGTCACCATGGACAAGGTCAGGGTCACGGAACACGCCAGGATGGCGATGATGATCCACGGCCAAAGGTGCTTGTACCAGGGACTTGCGGCAGTTGGTGCGGGCATGATCACTTCTCTCAACGAACTTGTGGGCCGATGAACCGGCTCTTGGCTTCAATGTGGACGTTGTCGTCATCGGCATCCTTGAGGATGAATTTCACCTCGTTGGTGCTCGATGGCAGTTTTTCCGGAGCGATGGACAGTTCGACCGGTTGGCTGAAAATCTCTCCGGCGGCGACCTTGATCTCGCGCTTGCCTTGCAGTTTGAGGTCCGGCAGGCCAGCGGCTTCGAGCAGGTAGGTGTGGTCGCGTTGATCCTTGTTCATGATCTTCAGGCTGTAGACGTTTTCGATCCGGCCTTCGGCGTTCTCACGGTACAGCACGCGGTCCTTGCTGACGTCGAAACCGACCAGCGAACGCATGAAGAACGCGGTCATCAGCAAAGCGATCATCGCCAGCAGCACCGTGGCATAGCCGATCAGGCGCGGGCGCAGTTTATGGGTTTTTTGCCCGGACAGGTTGTGCTCGGTGGTGTAACTGATCAGGCCGCGCGGGTAATCCATTTTGTCCATGATGCTGTCGCAGGCATCGATGCAGGCCGCACAGCCGATGCATTCGACTTGCAGGCCGTCGCGGATGTCGATACCGGTCGGGCAAACCTGGACGCACATGGTGCAGTCGATGCAGTCGCCCAGGCCCATGGCCTTGTAGTCGACGCCTTTCTTGCGCGGACCGCGGCTTTCACCACGACGCGGGTCGTAGGAAACGATCAGGGTGTCTTTGTCGAACATCACACTCTGGAAGCGCGCGTACGGGCACATGTAAATGCACACCTGCTCGCGCAACCAGCCGGCATTGCCGTAGGTGGCGAGGGTGAAGAAGCCGACCCAGAAATACGACCAGCCGTCGGCTTCACCGGTGAAGAAGTCGATGGTCAGTTCGCGAATGGGCGAGAAGTAACCCACGAAGGTCATGCCGGTCACGAAGCCAATCAACAGCCACATCGAGTGTTTGCTGAGTTTGCGCAAGAATTTGTTGGCGCTCATGGGCGCTTTGTCGAGCTTGATGCGCTGGTTGCGGTCGCCTTCGGTGACCTTCTCGCACCACATGAAAATCCAGGTCCAGACACTCTGTGGGCAGGTATAGCCGCACCAGACTCGCCCGGCGTACACGGTAATGAAGAACAGGCCGAAGGCGCTGACGATCAGGATCCCCGAGAGCAGGATGAAGTCCTGAGGCCAGAAGGTTGCGCCAAAGATGAAGAATTTGCGCTCCGGCAGGTTCCACCAGACGGCCTGATGGCCGCCCCAGCTCAGCCAGACCGTACCGAAATACAGCAGAAACAGCCCGGCACCGCCCATCATCCGCAGGTTGCGGAACAGACCGGTGAAGGCGCGGGTGTAGATTTTTTCTCGAGAGGCGTAGAGGTCGACGCTTTTGTTCTTGGCAGGTGTGACGTCGTGTACCGGAATCTGGTTGCTCATCATTGCATCCCACGGCAGTGGAAAAATGCCTCGGTCAGTACATGCCGACCGCGGTCAAAAAGAGGTGTTGCAGTGGCGCAATGATACGCCTGTCGCTCTGGCTCAAGGGTGCGACCTTTGGTCACGTTGGTGGAAATCTACTGACGGTGTAATGACTTGAATCAATTGACTTGTGAATTATGGACGGTTTTCCCGACTTGGGGATCAATCATTCAAAGGGTTGAGCAGCGCAACGCCACTCGCCTGGAATCCGACACGTTGCCCGTGACCACCATCCATGTCGGCATGTCCTGCTCCACAGGAACATTACAAACAATAATCGCCAGTTGTTAGTCTCAAGTATTGGGGGCGGAAATATATTAATTTAATTGGCTTGGATGTGATGTTTGTGGTTTTTGTGTTCTTCGAATAAGTTGTGGCGAGTGCGCTGCAAAGTTGTGGTGCATCTATCAGTTATTAACGGAAACGGAATTCTATGAATATCAAGAAGCGCGCAGGTTTTCTTGCGTGTCTATGGGTGTTGTCGATGGCGCCTGCTGCGCATTCTATTGAAAACGCACCTCGTCATATGGTCTTTGCCTCTGACCCGCAATACCCTTGGACGGAGAAGTCCGACAGTGGTGAAGAGCAATCGGCATCGGACCGTGACAAGCGTTCCCAAGGGTTGATCGAAAGCCAGTTTGCCAATATCGCGGATTTCCGCGGACGGCACGCCGGTCAGGGGCCTGTGCCCTTGATGATCAATGGTGATATGACTGCCTTCGGGCATATTTCCGAGCGTTCGTATATTCGGACGGCACTGAATAAGTACTTCGGAAAAGATTTTTTGTATGGCTTGGGTAATCACGATTATAAAAATAACGTGGGTGATTGTTTTTCTGAAAGTTGTGCGGCTGGGAGCATTGTCGATTACAAGGAACATCACTGGGGCAAAGTAGATAACTTTGATTTGCGCGTGAGTGGTGGCGGTCTGGTTAATAAATATAACGGCAGCCTGGCGTATTCAACTACGGTCGGCGATGTTCATATGGTGCAACTCAACAATGAACCGACGTACGAGGTGGAAATCTCGCACTTTCTTAATCCGACCTCGTTCCGCATCACTCAGGCGCTGGACTGGCTGGAGACTGATTTGCGGCTCGCACGAGCACAGGGCTACATCATCATCGTCAACCTGCATGAGCCCGATCGCTGGGGCAACCCGCAGCAGGTCGAGCGTTTCAACCGGATCATTAATCAGTATGGCGTCACGGCTGTGTTTGCCGGTCATTACCATAGCGATGCGGGCAGCTTCAGGAGTTCGTGGTACTACGGCAAGGTTCCGGTCTTTCTCAGCGGTGGCGCGTCGCAGCAGACCTACCTGATCGCCAGCTTTTCCGAGGATCGCAAGGCCTTGCACATCAATAGGGTCGAGAACAATGACTGGTCGAGTCGCAACACGATAGAGACGGTACCGGTCAAATCGGTCTGGTCAGGCATCCAGTAAAAAAAAGCCCCGCCAGTTCCCTGGCGGGGCTTTTGGTATTGCATCAAGCGTTTGCCTTATTGGGCGTCCGCCACCGGCGCTTTCTCACCGTGAGACAGGCTATAAACGTAAGCCGCCAGCAAGTGAACCTTGTCGTTGCCTTGCAGCTGTTCTTGCGCAGGCATCTGGCCTTGACGGCCGTAACGGATGGTCTGCTGCAGTTGAGCGAAGCTCGAACCGTAGATGAACGCGGCCGGGTGGGTCAGGTCAGGTGCGCCCATCGCGGGGGTACCTTTACCTGCCGGGCCGTGGCACACCGCGCAGTTGGCGGCGAACAGCTTCTGGCCGGCAACCGGATCAGCCTTGGTGCCTTCCGGCAGCTTGCGGCCATCGAGGTTGGTCAGCACGTAGCCGGCAACGTCGGCAACGCCTTGCTCACCAATGACTTCAGCCCATGCCGGCATGACCGCATGACGGCCGCCCATGATGGTGGTCTTGATGGTTTCCGCTTCGCCGCCCCAGCGCCAGTCGGCGTCGGTCAGGTTAGGGAAGCCATAAGCGCCCTTGGCATCGGAACCGTGGCAGACCGAGCAGTTGGAGGCGAACAGACGGCCACCCATCTTCAGGGCTTGCGGGTCCTTGGCCACTTCTTCGATGGGCATGGAAGCGAATTTGGCGAAGATCGGGCCGAACTTGGCGTCCGACTTGGCCATTTCCTTTTCCCACTCGTGAACGCCGGTCCAGCCGCTCTGGCCGTTGGCGAACGCGGTCTGCTTGTCGTTATCGAGGTAGTTGTAACCCGGCAGCAGGCCTTTCCAGTTACCCAGGCCTGGGTACAGAACCAGGTAGCCCAGGGCGAAGATGATGGTGCCCACGAACAGCATGAACCACCATTTCGGCAGTGGGTTGTCGTACTCCTCGATCCCGTCGAAGGAGTGGCCAACCGTTTCTTCAGTGGCTTCGCTGCGCTGGCCCTTGCGGGTTGACAGCAGCAGCCAGGTCAGGGTGAAGATTGTGCCGAGGCTGAGGACTGTGACGTACAGACTCCAGAACGTAGTCATTCTTTGTTACTCCTAGAAGCTTGCTCGACGTGCTTGATGGCTTCGGGATCATCCGCGAAAGGCAGCAAGGTCGCGTCTTCAAACTCCGACTTGCGCTTGGGGCTGAACACCCACAACGCCAGACCGATGAAGGCCACCATCACAACAACGGTGCCCAGGCCACGAATCATCCCGATATCCATCTAAATCACCGTTTGCTTTTGATGATGGTGCCCAGGCCTTGCAGATAGGCCACCAGCGCGTCCATTTCGGTTTTGCCCTTCACAGCATCCTGGGCACCGGCGATGTCTTCGTCGGTGTAAGGGACGCCGAGCGTGCGCAAGACTTCCATTTTCTTGGCGGTGTCTTTGCCGTCGAGCTTGTTTTCCACGAGGAACGGGTAGGCCGGCATTTTCGACTCAGGCACCACGTTGCGCGGGTTGTACAAATGCGCACGCTGCCAGTCATCGGAGTAACGACCGCCGACACGGGCCAGGTCCGGACCGGTACGCTTGGAACCCCACAGGAACGGGTGGTCCCAGACGCTTTCACCGGCAACCGAATAGTGGCCGTATCGTTCGGTTTCAGCACGGAACGGGCGGATCATCTGCGAGTGGCAGCCGACACAACCGTTGGCGATGTAGATGTCGCGGCCTTCCAGTTCAAGGGCGGTGCGAGGCTTCATGCCTTCGACCGGCTTGTTGGTGACGTCCTGGAAAAACAGCGGAACGATCTGGGTCAAGCCGCCGATGCTGACGGCGATAACCATGAAGAAGGCCAGCAGGCCAATGTTCTTCTCGACTGCTTCATGCTTCATCAGTGAGCTCCAACTACAGCAATCTGAGCCGCGGCTTCGGCTTCAGCCGGGTTCGAGGCACGTACGGTACGCCATACGTTGTAGGCCATGAACAACATGCCGCTGGCAAAGAACGCACCGCCCAGGGCGCGAACGATGAAACCAGGATGGCTGGCTTGCAGCGCTTCGACGAACGAGTAGGTGAGGGTGCCGTCGTCGTTGATTGCACGCCACATCAGACCTTGGGTGATGCCGTTGACCCACATCGAAGCGATGTACAGAACGGTACCGATGGTCGCGAGCCAGAAGTGCGTGTTGATCAGGCCGATGCTGTGCATCTGCACACGACCGAACAGTTTCGGGATCATGTGGTAGATGGCGCCGATCGAGATCATCGCCACCCAGCCCAACGCACCGGCGTGCACGTGGCCGATGGTCCAGTCAGTGTAGTGAGACAGTGAGTTGACGGTCTTGATGGCCATCATCGGGCCTTCGAAGGTCGACATGCCGTAGAAGGCCAGCGATACAACGAGGAAGCGCAGGATCGGGTCGGTGCGCAGCTTATGCCAGGCGCCCGACAGGGTCATCATGCCGTTGATCATGCCGCCCCAGCTTGGCGCCAGCAGGATGATCGACATTGCCATACCCAGCGACTGAGCCCAGTCCGGCAGAGCGGTGTAGTGCAGGTGGTGCGGACCGGCCCAGATGTACAGGGTGATCAGCGCCCAGAAGTGCACGATCGACAGACGATAGGAGTAGATCGGACGCTCGGCCTGCTTCGGAACGAAGTAGTACATCATTCCCAGGAAGCCGGTGGTCAGGAAGAAACCCACCGCGTTGTGGCCGTACCACCACTGGATCATCGCGTCAGTCGCACCGGCGTAGGCCGAGTAGGACTTGAACAAGCTGACCGGCAGGGAAGCGTGGTTGACGATGTGCAGCATCGCCGTCACAACGATGAAGGCACCGTAGAACCAGTTACCCACATAGATGTGCTTGGTGTTGCGCTTGGTGATGGTGCCGAAGAACACCACGGCGTAGGTGATCCAGACAATGGCCAGCAAAATGGCGATAGGCCATTCCAGTTCTGCGTATTCCTTGGACGTGGTGTAGCCCAGCGGCAAGGAAATGCCTGCGCCGACGATCACCGCTTGCCAACCCCAAAAGGTGAAGGCCGCGAGACTGTCGGAAATCAGTCGCGTTTGGCAGGTTCGCTGCACGACGTAATAAGAAGTGGCAAACAGTGCACAACCACCGAAGGCGAAAATCACCAGGTTGGTGTGCAACGGGCGCAGGCGTCCAAAGCTCGTCCATTCCAGACCGAAGTTCAACTCCGGCCAGACCAGTTGCGAGGCAATGAAGACACCGAGCCCCATGCCAAGGATCCCCCAGACCACCGTCATGATGGCGAACTGGCGGACTACCTTATAGTTATAAGCAGTCGGACTGATTGCTGTGCTCATTCTAAGGTTCCACGGTTTGGGTGTTTTATTAGGAGTAAAAATCGGCCGCAAGTATGGAGAAAGCGAGGGGTCATTGCAACGCGCCATGACCTGGGTCAATGCTTTCAAAAGCTGATTCTGCGGCCTTTCCATGCGCCGCGTAGGGACAAAATTGCCCAAGGGCAAAATGTCGCGGCAGACGAAATTGGTGAGGGGTTCAGGTCGGATGTAACGAGGTGTGTTCAAACCCAACGATCGGGTGACAGATGGCAATTGGCAGGACAGCCGGTATCTACCAGCCTTTGCGGCTTGTCATCGAGCAGATTCGTCAAACACATCGGGTCGGGTCGACCTGGAACCGGCTCACGCCAGTCCGCATCGAAGCAAGCTTAGCCCCGAATCTGGGGAACTGAAAGGAGGACTAACGGAGGGTGCGACAATGGGTCGCAAAGGGGCAGGGAACTGCCGCATCCGGGAGAATGCGGCAGCAGAGCGGTCGAGATTTATTCGTGTTTGCCTTCAGCCTGCAAACGCTCGGTGCTCAGACCCTGAGACAAGCTGTAAACGTAAGCGGCCAGCAGTTGCACCTTGTCGTTACCGAGTAGTTCGTTCTGCGCCGGCATATGGCCCTGGCGGCCATGACGAATCGTTTGTTCAAGCTGCGTCAGGCCTGTTCCATAGATAAAACCGGCTGGTTGCGTCAGATTCGGCGCGCCCATGGCTTCAGTGCCCTGGCCGTTTGCCCCATGACAGGCTACACACAGGGTGCTGAACGCTTGCTGTCCGGCGTGCAGATCGGCACCGCTGTCGGCAGGCAACGGCAGGCCGGCCAGGTCATGCCGCACATACGCCGCGACATTCTTCACTCCGGCATCACCGAGGATTTCACCCCAGGCCGGCATCGCGGCCATACGACCGCCCATGATCGTGGCTTTGATGGTGTCGGCATGACCGCCCCAGCGCCAGCTGTTGTCAGCCAGGTTCGGGAAGCCAAAGGCGCCCTTGGCATCAGAGCCGTGGCAGACCGCGCAATTGGAGGCAAACAGGCGACCGCCCATTGTCAGCGCTTGCGGATCCTTGGCCACTTCTTCCACGGGCATCGCCGCGAATTTGGCGAAGATCGGTCCGAACTTCGCATCCGACTTGGCCATTTCCTTTTCCCACTCGTGGACGCCGGTCCACCCGTCCTCGTAACCCGGCAGAACGCCTTTCCAGTTGCCCAGCCCTGGGTAAAGCACCAGATAGCCCACGGCAAACACCAGCGTGCCGGCGAACAGCATGAACCACCACTGCGGCAGCGGGTTGTCGTACTCCTCGATGCCGTCGAAGCTGTGGCCCATGGTCTGGTCGACGCTGCCCTTGGTTTCGCCCTTGCGGGTGCCGATCAGCAGCCAGGTCAGGCCGATCAGGCTGCCGATGGTCAGTACGCAGATCCACGTACTCCAGAAGGTGGTCATGGCCGGGTACTCCTTGTTGTTGCAGGTTCTTGGGTGATGACGCTGTCAGGCTGCGGCTCGTCGGCGAACGGCAGCAAACGCGCTTCGGCAAATTCCGGATTGCGCTTGCCATTGAACACCCAGAGCGTCAGGCCGACAAAGGCCACGAACACCACGACCGTGCCCAGGCCGCGGATCATTCCACTGCTCAATTCGCTACTTATTCCAAAGAACATGGCCATGACTCACCTCTTGCTCTTGATGGATGTGCCAAGCACTTGCAGGTAAGCGACCAGTGCATCCATTTCGGTCTTGCCCTTGAGCGAGGCGACTGAGCCTGCGATGTCGTCGTCGGTGTACGGCACGCCGAGGGTGCGCATCGCCTTGATCTTGCTTTCGGTGTGGCTGCTGTCGAGTTGATTGTCCACGAGCCACGGATAGCCGGGCATTTTCGATTCCGGCACCACGTTGCGCGGGTTGTACAAGTGCGCGCGGTGCCAGTCTTCGGAGTAGCGACCGCCGACCCGAGCCAGGTCCGGACCGGTACGTTTCGAGCCCCACAGGAATGGGTGATCCCAGACACTTTCACCGGCCACCGAGTAGTGGCCGTAGCGTTCGGTCTCGGCGCGAAACGGGCGGATCATCTGCGAATGGCAGCCGACGCAGCCTTCGCGGATGTAGAGGTCGCGACCTTCCAGTTGCAGCGCGGTGTAGGGCTTCATGCCTTCCACCGGCTTATTGGTCACGTCCTGGAAGAACAGCGGGACGATCTGGGTCAGGCCGCCAATGCTCACGGCCAGCACCATCAACAACATCAGCAGGCCGACGTTTTTCTCGATTGTTTCGTGTTTCATGGCGGCCTCCTCAGGCGATCTGCGCGGCAGCGGCGACTTCGGCAGGCTGTGAGGCCCGCACGGTGCGCCAGGTGTTGTAGGCCATCAGCAACATGCCGCTGAAGAAGATCGCACCGCCCACCAGTCGCACGACGAAGCCTGGGTGGCTGGCCACCAGGGTTTCGACGAAGGAGTAGGTCAGCGTGCCGTCTTCATTGACTGCGCGCCACATGAGGCCCTGAGCGATGCCGTTGACCCACATCGAAGCGATGTACAGCACGGTGCCGATGGTGGCGAGCCAGAAGTGCGCGTTGATCAGGCCGATGCTGTGCATCTGCGTGCGGCCAAAGATTTTCGGGATCATGTGGTACAGCGCGCCGATGGAGATCATCGCTACCCAGCCGAGGGCGCCAGCGTGAACGTGGCCGATGGTCCAGTCGGTGTAGTGAGACAGCGCGTTGACCGTTTTGATGGCCATCATCGGCCCTTCGAAGGTCGACATGCCGTAGAACGCCAGCGAGACCACGAGGAAGCGCAGGATCGGGTCGCTGCGCAACTTATGCCAGGCGCCCGAGAGCGTCATCATGCCGTTGATCATCCCGCCCCAGCTTGGCGCGAGCAGGATCAGCGACATCACCATGCCCAGCGACTGCGCCCAGTCCGGCAGCGCGGTGTAGTGCAAGTGGTGCGGGCCGGCCCAGATGTACAGGGTGATCAGCGCCCAGAAGTGCACGATCGACAAGCGGTAGGAATACACCGGACGCTCGGCCTGTTTCGGCACGAAGTAGTACATCATCCCGAGGAAACCGGCGGTAAGGAAAAAGCCTACGGCGTTGTGCCCGTACCACCACTGAACCATGGCATCGGTCGCACCGGCATACACCGAGTAGGACTTGGTGAAACTCACCGGCAGCTCAAGGTTGTTGACGATGTGCAGAATCGCCACGCTGATGATGAATGCACCGAAGAACCAGTTGCCGACGTAGATGTGTTTGGTCTTGCGCGTCGCCAGCGTGCCGAAGAACACCACGGCGTAAGCGACCCAGACGATGGTGATCAAAATGTCGATCGGCCATTCCAGCTCGGCGTATTCCTTGGAGCTGGTGTAACCCAGCGGCAAGCTGATGGCCGCCAGCAGGATCACCACTTGCCAACCCCAGAAGCAAAACGCGGCAATTTTCGGCGCGAACAGCTGGGTCTGGCAAGTACGTTGCACCGAATAGAAAGAACTCGCAAACAAGGCGCAGCCGCCAAAAGCGAAGATCACTGCGTTGGTGTGCAGCGGGCGTAGACGCCCGAAGCTGGTCCACGGCAGATTGAAGTTAAGTTCAGGCCAGACCAATTGAGCCGCGAGAAAAACCCCGAGGCCCATGCCGACGATGCCCCACACCACCGTCATAATGGCGAATTGGCGGACCACCTTGTAGTTGTAGGCGGTACTGATAGAAGTGTTCATGGTTCCCCATCCACGGTTCAGCCGAAGTGAAAGGCGTTTGCGCAAGGCAGACGCTCCCTTCGCCTGGAGTTATAGGCAGACTAAAAGCGAGGCAAGCATGGACAAAGAGCACAAGGCCAGTATTGACGGGGGTCAATGGGCGCAGTGTGTGGCGGAACATGGCTGGCTGTGGGACGCCGCCTCGGCGCCGTCATCGACGACGCTGATTCTGGCTCACGGTGCCGGTGCACCGATGGACAGTGGCTGGATGAACGACGTGGCTGCGCGCCTTGCTGCTCAAGGCGTCAATGTGCTGCGCTTCGAGTTTCCCTACATGGCACAACGACGCATCGATGGTGGAAAACGTCCACCGAACCCTGCGCCAAAGTTGCTGGAGTGCTGGCGTGAGGTGTATGCCGTGGTGCGACGCCATGTCGCTGGACGTCTGGCCATTGGCGGCAAGTCCATGGGCGGGCGGATGGCGAGTTTACTGGCCGATGAGTTAGGGGTGGATGGGTTGGTGTGTCTGGGTTATCCGTTTTATGCGGTGGGCAAACCGGAGAAACCTCGGGTCGAGCATCTGGCCGCGCTCAAGACACCGACGTTGATAGTGCAGGGTGAGCGGGATGCGCTGGGGAATCGTGAGGCCGTCGAGGCTTATACGTTGGCACCGAGTATCGAGGTGTTCTGGCTGGTGGCGGGGGATCATGACTTGAAGCCGTTGAAGGCTTCGGGGTTTACGCATGAGCAGCATTTGGAAGCTGCGGCGCAAAAGGTAGCTGATTTCCTTGGTTAAGTGATCGTTCCCACGCTCTGCGTGGGAACGATCAGGACGATCAGCGGTTAAACCGCTCCACCAACGAATACTGAGTATTCGCCGTCTTCGTCAGCTCTTCACTCAACAACGCCGAGTGTTGAGCCTGTTCCGACGTCTGATCCGCCAGTTGCGAGATGTTGCTGATGTTGCGGCTGATTTCTTCGGCGACAGCGCTTTGCTCTTCGGTTGCGGCGGCAATCTGGGTAGTCATGTCGGTGATGTTGGCCACCGCTTCGCTGATCCCCACCAGTGCCTGGTCCGCTTCCAGTACCCGCGCCACACCTTCTTCGGCCTGGCGATGCCCGGCTTCCATGGTTTGCACCGCGGTGCTGGCGGTTTGCTGGAGCTTGGCGATCAGCGCGTGGATCTGCCCGGTGGATTCGCTGGTGCGTTGCGCCAGTTGACGGACTTCGTCGGCAACCACCGCAAACCCACGCCCCATCTCGCCGGCACGGGCCGCTTCGATGGCGGCGTTCAAGGCCAGCAGGTTGGTCTGGTCGGCGATGCCTTTGATCACATCGACCACGCCACCGATTTCGTCGCTGTCCTTGGCCAGTTGGTTCACGGTCATACCGGTTTCACCGACCACCACCGACAGACGCTGGATGGCTTCGCGAGTTTCCCCGGCGATGTCGCGGCCGCGACCGGTGAGGCGATTGGCTTCCTGGGTGGCGTCGGCAGTGCGCTGCACGTGGCTGGCGACTTCTTGAGTGGTAGCCGCCATCTGGTTGACGGCGGTGGCCACTTGCTCGGTTTCGACGCGCTGGCGTTCCAGGCCGGTGGAGCTTTTGTGCGCCAGGGTGTCGGACTGTTTCGCTTGCTCGGTCAGGTGCTCGGCGGTGTCCTGCAGACGGGTCAGGCAGGTTTTCAGGCGGGCTTCCTGGCTGAGGATCGACATCTCCAGACGTGCTTGAGCGCCACGGCTGTCGGTGTACATCTGCGCGATCAGCGGGTCGGAGGTCGTCTGTCCGGCCAGTTGCAGCAGACGCTTGAGGCCGCGCTGTTGCCAGCTCAAACCCAGCAAGCCCAATGGCACAGAGAGACCGGCGGCCAACGCAAAACCCCATTGGGAGTTGAGCGACGCACCGATCATGAAGCTCAGTTGGCTGACCAGAATGAACGGCAGCCAGTCCTGCAGCACCGGCAGCCATTTGTCTGTTGAAGGAATCGCCGACTTGCCCTGGTTGATGCGTTGGTAGAGTGCTTCGGCACGCTGGATCTGTTCGGCGGTGGGTTTGATCCGCACCGACTCGTAACCGACCACCTGGTTGCCGTCGAAAACCGGTGTGACGTAGGCGTTAACCCAGTAGTGATCACCGGTTTTGCAGCGATTCTTGACGATGCCCATCCATGGCAAGCCTTGTTTCAGTGTGCCCCACATGTGCGCGAACACCGCGGCCGGAACGTCAGGGTGACGGACCAGGTTATGCGGCGCACGGATCAGCTCTTCACGAGAAAACCCGCTGATCTCGACGAACGCATCGTTGCAGTAGGTGATCACGCCTTTGGCATCGGTGGTGGAAATCAACCGTTGCTGAGCCGGGAAGGTCCGTTCGCGTTGTGTATTGGGTTGGTTGTTACGCATGGCAGTTTCAATCCGCAAGGCTTTGACTGGTTGTCGGCGCTGTCAGGAATTAGTTGAAATTTTTTTTCAGTAATCAGCATTGCGTCGCAAAACGGCCATTGCGTCAGCCGGCGAGCATCGGATAGGTGAACAGGCCGAAGTGCAGCAAGTTCGAGCCGAAATGGGTGGCGATGGCGGCCGCCAACCCAGCACGACAGTGATCCCGGCCCACCAGCCGAGTCGGCCGCAGATCAGTGGATGTTGCGAGGGGGGCGATTATAAGCAGCACACAAACAAAAACACCGCCCGAAGGCGGTGTCTGTGTCAGCAGGCTGTTACGAGGCAATCAACTGCCGCAACACGTAATGCAAAATCCCCCCTGATTTGAAGTACTCCACCTCGTTAAGGGTATCGATCCGGCACAGCACCTCGATTTTCTCGCGGCTGCCGTCTTCACGGGTGATCACCAGCGTCAGGTTCATCCGCGGTGTCAGCTCGACGCCTGTCAAACCCAGAATATCCAGCGTCTCCTTGCCGGTCAGGTTCAGGCTCTTGCGGTTTTGATCCAGCTTGAACTGCAAGGGCAACACGCCCATGCCCACCAGATTGGAACGGTGAATCCGTTCGAAACTTTCGGCAATGACCGCTTTCACACCCAGCAGATTGGTGCCCTTGGCCGCCCAGTCGCGGCTCGAACCGGTGCCGTATTCTTGCCCGGCAATCACCACCAGCGGCGTGCCTGAGGCTTGATAAAGCATGGCCGCGTCGTAGATCGGTATTTTCTCCCCGGTGGGCATGTAGATCGTATTGCCGCCTTCTTCGCCGCCGAGCATCTCGTTACGGATGCGGATGTTGGCAAAGGTGCCGCGCATCATCACTTCATGATTGCCGCGACGCGAGCCGTAGGAGTTGAAGTCCCGCGGTTCTACGCCTTTCTCGCGCAGGTAATGGCCCGCCGGGCTGTCAGCCTTGATGTTACCGGCCGGGGAGATGTGGTCGGTCGTCACCGAGTCGCCGAGCAGCGCGAGGACCTTTGCACCGACGACGTCTTTGACCACCGGCGCCGGGCCTCCGATGTCATTGAAAAATGGCGGGTGCTGGATGTAAGTCGAATCGTCTTGCCAGACATAGGTCGCCGCTTGCGGCACTTCAATCGCCTGCCACTGCTCGTCGCCGGCAAACACTTCGGCGTATTCCTTGTGGAACATCGCGGTGTTGACCTGGTTCACCGCGTCGGCGATCTCTTGGGTGCTTGGCCAGATGTCCCGCAGAAAAACCAGATTGCCCTCTTTGTCGGTACCCAAAGGCTCGCTGCTGATGTCGATGCGCACCGTGCCGACCAGCGCGTAAGCAACGACCAGCGGTGGGGAGGCCAGCCAGTTGGTTTTCACCAGAGGATGCACGCGACCTTCGAAGTTGCGGTTGCCCGACAGCACCGAGGCGACGGTCAGGTCGGCTGCCTGAATGGCTTTCTCGATGGGCTCCGGCAAGGGGCCGGAGTTGCCGATACACGTGGTGCAGCCGTAGCCGACCAGTGCAAAACCCAGTTCATCAAGGTACTGGGTCAGGCCGGCAGCCTTGTAGTAGTCGGTGACCACTTTCGAGCCTGGGGCCAACGAACTCTTGACCCACGGTTTGCGCTTGAGGCCTTTCTCCACGGCTTTCTTCGCCACCAGGCCGGCGGCCATCATTACGCTCGGATTGGAAGTGTTGGTGCAGGAGGTGATCGCGGCGATCACCACCGCGCCGTTTTTCAGGCGATAAGTCTGACCGTCGTACTCGTAGTCCGCTTCGCCGACCAGATCGGCATTGCCCACCGCGACGCCACCGCCGCCTTCACTTTCGAGACGACCGACTTCCTTGCTGGTGGGTTTGAATTGCAGTTCGATGAAGTCACTGAACGCTTGCGCGACATTTGGCAGCGATACCCGGTCCTGGGGGCGTTTCGGCCCGGCAAGGCTGGCCTCAACACTGCCCATGTCCAGCGCCAGGCTGTCGGTGAACGCCGGTTCCTGGCCCGGCAGGCGCCACAGGCCCTGAGCTTTGCTGTAGGCCTCGACCAGTTTCACGGTTTCGCTGGGGCGACCGGATAGACGCAGATAGTCCAGGGTGATGTCGTCCACCGGGAAGAAGCCGCAGGTGGCGCCGTATTCCGGGGCCATGTTGGCGATGGTCGCACGGTCGGCCAGCGGCAGGTCGGCGAGGCCGTCGCCGTAGAACTCGACGAATTTGCCGACCACGCCTTTCTTGCGCAGCATCTGGGTGACGGTCAGCACCAGGTCAGTGGCGGTGATGCCTTCCTTGAGCTTGCCGGTGAGTTTGAAGCCGATCACTTCCGGGATCAGCATCGACACCGGTTGGCCCAGCATCGCCGCTTCCGCTTCGATCCCGCCGACACCCCAGCCGAGCACACCGAGGCCGTTGATCATGGTGGTGTGGGAGTCGGTGCCGACCAGAGTGTCCGGGAAGGCATACGTGCGGCCGTCCTCTTCCTTGGTCCAGACCGTGCGCCCCAGGTATTCCAGATTCACCTGGTGGCAGATCCCGGTGCCCGGGGGCACCACGCTGAAGTTGTCGAAGGCGCTTTGGCCCCAGCGTAGGAACGCATAACGTTCACCGTTGCGCTGCATTTCGATGTCGACGTTCTGTTCGAAGGCACTTGAACTGCCGAATTTGTCGACCATCACCGAGTGGTCGATCACCAAGTCTACCGGCGACAACGGATTGATCCGCTGTGGGTCGCCGCCGGCCTTGGCCATCGCGGCGCGCATGGCGGCGAGGTCGACCACGGCAGGCACGCCGGTAAAGTCCTGCATTAATACCCGCGCGGGACGGTATTGAATTTCGCGGTCGGAGCGACGCTCCTTGAGCCAGGCGGCAATCGCCCTGAGATCGGCGCCGGTGACGGTTTTTTCGTCTTCCCAGCGCAGCAGGTTTTCCAGCAGCACTTTCAACGACATGGGCAGCTTGTCGAGATCGCCCAGGCTTTTGGCGGCATCCGGCAAGCTGAAATAGTGATAGGTCTTGTCGTCGATTTGTAAGGTTTTAAGGGTTTTCAGGCTATCGAGGGACGGCATTGAAATAACTCCTTTGGGTCCGCACGGCTACGGACTGACGGGACAGACAGAGCCTTTAACCTAGCCCTGTTCATTCGTTAAAGCTAATAACTGGACTCTATGGCCGAGTCCAAGGTTGCGAACTCGGCTATCATGCGCCGGTTTTCGTGACAGGCTTTGCTTCAACGCAAGTCTGGGCATCGCGCAGTGGCTGAATTCTTCGCCAACTGCCCAGGAGTAAGAATGAACACCCTCTTTATGCATTGCCGGCCGGGCTTCGAAAGCGAAGTCTGTTCCGAGATTGCCGAACACGCCGCGCGGCTGAACGTGGCCGGTTATGCCAAGGCCAAGACTGCCAGCGCCTGCGCTGAATTTATCTGCACCGAAGAAGACGGCGCCCAGCGCCTGATGCGTGGTCAGCGTTTCGCCGATCTGATCTTCCCGCGCCAATGGGCTCGCGGGATCTTCATTGATCTGCCGGAAACCGACCGCATCAGCGTAATCCTCGCCCACATGGCAGACTTCCCGCTGTGCGGCAGCCTATGGCTGGAAATGGTCGACACCAATGATGGCAAGGAACTGTCGAACTTCTGCAAGAAGTTCGAAGGCCACCTGCGCAAGGCGCTGATGGCGGCTGGCAAACTGGTTGAAGATGCCCATAAACCGCGTCTGCTGCTGACTTTCAAAAGTGGCCGCGAAGTGTTCATGGGACTGGCCGAGTCGAATAACTCGGCGATGTGGCCGATGGGCATTCCGCGCCTGAAGTTTCCGCGTGAGGCGCCGAGCCGTTCGACGCTGAAACTGGAAGAGGCGTGGCACCACTTCATCCCGCGCGATCAGTGGGATGAGCGTCTGCACAGTGATATGACTGGCGTCGACCTTGGCGCCGCGCCCGGCGGCTGGACCTGGCAACTGGTCAATCGCGGCATGCTGGTGACCGCGATCGACAACGGTCCGATGGCCGAAAGCCTGATGGACACCGGTCTGGTGCAACACTTGATGGCTGACGGTTTCACCTTCAAGCCCAAGCAACCGGTGGACTGGATGGTCTGCGACATCGTCGAGAAACCGGCGCGCAACGCCGCGATGCTGGAAGAATGGATTGGCGAGGGGCATTGCCGCGAAGCGGTGGTCAACCTCAAGCTGCCAATGAAACAGCGTTACGCCGAAGTGAAGCGATTGCTGGAGCGCATTGCCGACGGGTTCAAGGAGCGCGGTATTCGGGTCGAGATCGGCTGCAAGCAGCTGTACCACGACCGTGAAGAAGTGACGTGCCACTTGCGCCGGCTCGATGTGAAGAAACCCAAGTCCCGCTGATTTTGTGCACTGATCGTTCCCACGCAGAGTGGGAACGATCAGCTGTCAGTGACTAGACACCCGGCAATGCGCGACAATGCCGGCACGTTTCAGGAGTGACTCATGAGTGAAATGATAGATGCGCCGGTAGACGGCACCCTCGACGCCACCGGCCTCAACTGCCCGGAACCGGTGATGATGCTGCACCAGCACATCCGTGACCTGGCGCCCGGCGGTTTGCTCAAGGTGATCGCCACCGACCCGTCGACCCGTCGCGACATTCCCAAGTTTTGCGTGTTTCTCGACCACGAACTGGTCGCGCAGCACGAAGAGGCAGGCACCTACCTCTACTGGATCCGCAAGAAACTCGCTTAACCTGCCGAATGACTGATACGAATCCGCTTGCGTGCGCTGCGCGTCAGGCGGATCGACAGCATCAGCGCCGCGCAACTCAAGCCGACGATCAAACCCTGCCACAGCCCGCTCGGGCCGCCCGGCGTACCAAACCAGTCGGTCAGGCCCAGCGCGTAACCCACCGGCAAACCAATCCCCCAGTAAGCGAACAGCGTCAGGATCATCGTCACCCGAGTGTCCTGATAGCCGCGCAACGCACCGGCTGCAGTCACCTGGATCGCATCGGAGAACTGGAACAGCGCCGAATACACAATCAGCATTGCCGCGACCTGAATCACCGTCGGATCAGCTGTGTAGATCGTTGCGATGTGTTCACGCAGCAACAGCATCATGCTCGCGGAAACGCACGCATAAGCCAGCGCCGTGCCCATGCCGACGCCGGCGGCGAAGCGTGCTTCACGAGGTTCACCACGGCCCAGTGCCTGGCCGACGCGCACGGTGACGGCCATTCCCAGCGAGTAAGGGATCATGAACACCAGGGAGCTGACGTTCAGCGCAATCTGGTGGCCCGCCACGACAGTCGCGCCGAGGCTGCCGATAAGGAGGGCAATCACCGCGAAGATACTCGATTCGGCGAACACCGCAATGCCGATCGGTAGGCCGATGCCCAGCAGGCGTTTGATCACCGACCATTGTGGCCAGTCGAAGCGGCTGAACAGCTCGCTTTTCTGGTAGGACGGCGCCCAGCGTGTATAGGCCATCATGCCGAGGGCCATGAACCACATCACAATCCCCGTCGCCCAGCCACAACCGGCACCGCCCATGGCGGCCACGCCCAAGTGGCCATAAATGAAGACGTAGTTCAGCGGGATGTTCAACGCCAAGGCGCACAAACCGAGGATCATCGCCGGGCGAGTGCGGCCCATGCCGTCACTGAAACAGCGCAACACATGGTAGAACGCGACCGCTGGTAAACCGGCGGCAATGCCGTGGAGGTATTGCATGCACGGGCCGATCAGCTCGGGGTCGACCTTCATGATGTGCAGGATGGGTTCGGCGGCGATGAGCATGCCGGTCGCCATCAACCCCACCACCAAGGCCAGCCACAGCGCCTGACGCACAATCGGGCCGATCTCGCTGTGGTTGCCGGCGCCGAAACGCTGGGCGACTTTGGGCGTGGTGGCCAACAGAGTGCCGGTCATCAACAGAAACACCGGCACCCAGATCGAGTTGCCCAGTGCCACGGCCGCCAGATCCCGTGGCCCGACCCGACCCGCCATCACCGCATCGACGAAGCCCATGGCAGTGGTCGCCAGTTGCGCGATCATGATCGGCAGGGCCAGGCCGAGCAGGTTTTTCAGCTCCAGGCGAACCCGGGCCGGGCGGGTGAGGGAAGTAGCGGCGAGGCGGTCAGTCACGGAATTCAAGGGCGAAACGTCCAAAGATATTGATGCGCTAGGCGGCGCATTCTACGCCCTGACGCAGTGGTCAGGAAAAGAGCTGTGTTGCGGATTTGTAATCGACGTACGACGCAGTCCCTGTAGCAGCTGGCGAAGCCTGCGTTCGGCTGCGTAGCAGTCGCGAGACCTGAGCATGCGATTTTCCTGAATCACCGCAGAGCCTGATTTCACGACTGCTACGCAGCCGAACGCAGGCTTCGCCAGCTGCTACAGAGACTGTGCAATGCTTGCTGGCTCACACTGGTCATCTCCGCCTACACTGCCGATCCGCCAAAGGAGCCTGCCATGCTGATTGTTGCCGACGAAAATATCCCGCTGCTCGATGCCTTCTTTGAAGGTTTCGGTGAAATCCGCCAAGTGCCGGGACGCTCCATTGATCGCGCCACCGTCGAACAGGCCGATGTGCTGCTGGTGCGTTCGGTGACTAACGTTAACCGCGCGTTGCTCGAAGGCAGCAAGGTACGCTTTGTCGGCACCTGCACCATCGGCACTGATCACCTGGACCTGGATTACTTTCAGCGGGCCGGCATCACCTGGTCCAGCGCACCTGGCTGCAATGCCCGCGGCGTGGTCGACTACGTGCTCGCCAGTCTGCTGACCCTGGCCGAAATCGAAGGCGCTGACCTGACGCAGCGCACCTACGGCGTCGTCGGTGTCGGTGAAGTGGGCGGCCGTTTGGTCAAGGTTCTGCAAGGTCTGGGCTGGAAGGTGCTGGTCTGCGATCCGCCAAGACAGGCCGCTGAAGGTGGCGATTACGTCAGCCTCGAACAGATCATCGAGCAGTGCGATGTCATCAGTCTGCACACGCCGTTGAAGAAACACGGCGCTCAGGCGACCTGGCATCTGTTCGATAAAAACCGATTGAACCGGCTCAAATCCGGTACCTGGCTGATCAACGCCAGTCGCGGTCCGGTGGTGGACAACGCCGCCCTGCGCCAGGTGCTGCTGCAACGTGAAGACCTGCAAGCGGTGCTGGACGTTTGGGAGGGCGAGCCTGAGGTCGATGTGGCGTTGGCCGATCTCTGCGTGCTGGCGACCCCGCATATCGCCGGTTACAGCCTTGATGGCAAACAGCGCGGGACCGCGCAGATCTATGAGGCGTATTGCACATTTATCGGGCAACCGGCCCAGGTCGCCTTGAGCGATTTGCTGCCGTCGCCGTGGTTGTCGCAAGTGACCTTGAACGCTGAAAGCGATCCGGCCTGGGCGCTGGCCATGTTGTGCCGTGGCGTGTACGACCCGCGCCGCGACGATGCGGATTTCCGTCGCAGCCTTGTAGGCAGCGTGAACGAGCAGCGTGCGGCGTTTGATTCACTGCGCAAGCATTATCCGCAACGACGGGAGATTGATGGGTTGAAGGTGCAGATTGACGGGGATTCTGCGGTATTGCGGCAGATCGTAGCAGCCTTAGGCGCAACAGCAATCTAAAGATCCTGACCGGGCCCCTGCAAAAGCTACAAAACAACCAACCAACCATAAAAAACCCGGCCGTCAGGGGCCGGGTCAAGAAGAAGGTGGCTATATCACTTTTGTTCGGCAGGCTTGACCAATCGCTGCTCCAGTTCGCGGCAAGCGTCCTGGATCATGCCTTCAGTGATCGGTACTTCGTGCCCATCCTTATCGATCATTGAGCAACCCAGAGACTGGTCTGGCTGTGTGCGGATCACTTCAATCTTGTCATCACTGCTGTTTTGCAAGGACATGGCCTGTCTCCTCATCAGGTTGTGTGCTTACTGTAGAACCGCCAAGTGACCGGGCTGTGACAACTCCCTGCGATCTTTTCTGGACGGCGACATCAGTCCACCAGAAATACCGCGGTGTTGCCACCCGGACTTTAGACCAATACCGTCTAGGGCCTAGTCTTTGCGGTCATAATTAACCTGACTCATTATGATTTACAGCGTTCAATCCCATCGACCGGTGTACGCTTCGCGTCAAACCCTATTGGTTGCGCCATCGAATGATCTCCATCCTCTCATCCCGTCAACGGCGCGCCATGCGCCTGGCTTTGCGTTTCGTCGCGCCCTATCGATTGCCGGCCTTCGGTGCCTTGCTCGCATTGATCGTCACGGCGGGCATCACCTTGTCCATGGGGCAGGGGATTCGCCTGCTGGTGGATCAGGGTTTCATGACTCAGTCACCGCATTTGCTCAACCAGTCCATCGGCCTGTTTATGCTGCTGGTGGTCGGCCTTGCGATTGGCACCTTTGCGCGTTTTTACCTGGTCTCATGGATCGGCGAGCGCGTTGTCGCGGACATCCGCCGTCAGGTGTTCAACCATCTGATCTACCTGCACCCAGGATTTTACGAAGACAATCGCAGCTCCGAAATTCAGTCGCGCCTGACTGCCGATACCACGTTGCTGCAATCGGTGATCGGCTCTTCGCTGTCGCTGTTTCTGCGCAATCTGTTGATGGTGATCGGCGGGATCGTCCTGCTGTTTATCACTAACCCCAAGCTCACTAGCATCGTGGTGGTCGCGTTGCCGTTGGTGATCGCGCCGATCCTGATCTTTGGCCGTCGGGTGCGTAGCCTGTCGCGCCTGAGTCAGGATCGGATTGCCGATATTGGCAGCTATGTCTCCGAAACCCTGGGCCAGATCAAAACCGTGCAGGCCTACAACCATCAGGTCCAGGACGAACAGCGCTTTGCCGTAACGGTGGAGGACGCCTTCAGCACCGCTCGCAAGCGGATCTTCCAGCGGGCCTGGCTGATTACTCTGGTGATCGTGCTGGTGCTTGGCGCGGTCGGGGTGATGCTCTGGGTCGGCGGAATGGATGTCATCGCCGGGCGGATTTCCGCGGGCGAGCTGGCAGCGTTTGTGTTTTACAGCCTGATCGTCGGCAGCGCATTCGGCACGTTGAGCGAAGTGATCGGCGAACTGCAGCGTGCCGCCGGCGCCGCCGAGCGGATAGCCGAGTTGCTGCGCTCGGAGAACATTATCCAGCCACCGACCACTGGCCTGGTGACCTTGCCTGAACGGGTGAAGGGTGACCTGGTGCTGCAAGACGTGCGCTTTTCCTACCCCTCGCGTCCCGAGAGCTATGCCGTTGATGGTTTGAATCTGACCATCAATGCTGGCGAAACTGTTGCATTGGTAGGACCCTCCGGTGCCGGCAAGTCGACGGTGTATGACTTGCTGCTGCGCTTTTACGACCCGGTCGAAGGACGCATCCTGCTCGATGGCGTGCCGCTGACTCAACTCGACCCGTTGGACCTGCGCCGCTGCTTCGCCCTGGTCTCGCAAACGCCGGCACTGTTCTTTGGCAGCATCGAAGAGAACATCCGCTACGGCAATCCGACGGCAACCCTGGCCCAGGTTCAGGACGCGGCGAAAATCGCTTACGCCCACGACTTCATCGAGCAAATGCCCAACGGCTACCAGACCCATCTTGGCGACGGTGGCCTCGGTTTGTCCGGCGGCCAGCGCCAGCGCTTGGCCATTGCTCGGGCGCTGCTGGTCGATGCGCCGATCCTGCTGCTGGACGAAGCCACCAGCGCCCTCGACGCACAGAGCGAGCACCTGATCCAACAAGCCCTGCCGAGCCTGATGAAAAACCGCACCACGCTGGTCATTGCCCACCGGTTGGCTACGGTGAAAAACGCTGACCGGATCGCGGTGATGGATCAGGGGAAACTGGTAGCGGTGGGCACACATCAGGAATTGATTGCGAGCAACGCGCTGTATGCGCGGTTGGCGGCGTTGCAGTTCAGTGACGGGCGCCATGCCCCAATCGACCCAGTAACCGACTAAGTAACCGACCCAGTAGAGCTCCCAAAAAAATGCCCGCATCAATCGACGCGGGCATTTTTGTCAGCGCTTCACAGCAGACTCATTGATCGTCAAAGTAGCGCTCATGCCAATCCACCAGTGGCTGCGGTGAGTTGAGCTTCTGGCCGTAGATCACCGAATACGACAGCACGTTCTGCACGTACTGGCGGGTTTCGTCGAACGGGATGCTTTCCACCCACACGTCGAAGCTCAGGTGGTCCGCACCGCGCAGCCACTGACGCACGCGGCCCGGGCCGGCGTTGTAGGCGGCGGAAGCGAGGACGCGGTTGCCGTTGAACTGACTGTGGACCTGGCTCAGGTAAGCGGCGCCGAGCTGGATGTTCTTGTCCGGGTCGAACACTTGCTGCGGCGAGGCCAGCGGGATGCTGAACTTGCGCGAGGTCTCCTTGGCGGTGCCGGGCATGAGTTGCATCAGGCCGCTGGCGCCGACACCAGAACGGGCGTCGACCATGAAAGCACTTTCCTGACGGGTGATGGCGAACACCCAGCTCGAATGCAGGCCACGAACCTTGGCTTCGCGCACCAGGGTTTCGCGGTGGGCCATCGGGAAACGGATGTCCAGGTCGTCCCAGTACTTCGCCTGACTGATGGTGCGGATTGCCGGGAAATACCATTTCAGGTCGTAAGCCAGTTTCGCCTGGGCAACCATTTCGTCGCGGCTGAAGTGGCGGCTGACGTGGTACCACTCGCGGCGACCGTCGACGATCTGTCCGCGAGCGTGAAACTCAAGCGCCCGACGCACGCCTGGGGTATTGCGGACCTTGTTGATCAGCGTCTGACTGAGCACCAGCGGTTTGTTGTTCAGCGAGTAGGGCAACTGCGAGCGATCCGCCGCGAGGAACCCATAAAAATCACGTTCGCGGGCGAGGCCCTTATAAAGCGTCTGCGCTTCCGGGTTCTGCGGCTGCGCCAGTTCCAGGCTACGGGCCTGCCAATAGCGCCAGCGATTGGTGGTCGCCAGATCCGGCGGCAGGCGGCGAGTCAACTGATAGGCATCGTCCCAGCGGGCCAGGCGCAGCAACAGACGCAAGCGCCATTCGGACACCGTGTTGTCACGCAGTTCCGGGTCGTATTTAGTCATCATGTCCAGCGCGCGGCTGTCGAACCGTTTAGCCAGGGACAGGCCGATTTCCCGGGCGATCGCCACTTTTTCGTCACGGGAGAAGTGCATGCTGCTGGCATAACTATCGAGCATCTGCATCGCCCGGTCAGGATCCTGCCGCGCCAGACGGCGCAGGCCAAGGCTGACCACGTCGGACATCGGCTCGTCGGCCGGAATGAACCGTGAAGGAGCGTTGAGCAGTTCGGGTTTCTGCGCCACCTCCACCAGCAAACGACCGCGAGGGGCGAGGGTGGTCAGTCCGTTGACCAAGCTGTTGGCCAACGGATAGTTGCGTGCCTGGGCGGCAAGCTTGGCGCGCTCCCAGCGTTTCTGCTCGGTCAGTTGACCTTCGGCGGCCCAAATACCAAACAGCGCATCGCACGCGGCGGGTTGGGATTTGCCGGTCAACCAGAGTTTATTGGCGTTGGCGTAACCCTCGGATTTCTGGTTATGCCCGATCTGATACTGCGCGTTCAGGCAGTCCAGTTCGGTGAAATTGAGCTTGGGGTCGTAGTACTTGACGAAGGTCGCCCAGTCGCCGCGTTCGGCCAGCCAACGCAACCAGCGCAACTTCATCCAGTTGGCCTGGGGCAGGTCACCGTGCTCGGCGAGGAATTTCTCGATTTCGGCATTGCTCGCGGTTTTAAGGCGGGCGGTCAGTTCGTCATACGCCAGGTACGGCTCAAGCGGGTAATCGCGGAGGGCCTGGCTGTAACGGAAATAAGGACCGGTATCCCCCTTGGCGAGGGCACGCTTGGCTTCATCGTAATACTGGCGCTGGGTGGACAGGTCCACCGCCTGGGCGGTTTGAACGGCAGTGGCAGAAAGAAGAAAACAGGATAAAAGACTGAAAAGGCGACTGCGCATGAGACGTCCGGGCAGAGAAATCATGACAAGCGCGGGCAATGCCCGCGCTGAATTATCTGTAGCTTAGCCTTTTGCCAGCAGCGGGCGAAAGCTTTGCCGGCCTGTCAGCATCAGTTCGCAACATTTATCATGCAGAGTGCCACGAAGGTGAAATTGCCGGCCTTCTGAAGCCTCAAGTCAGGTAGAATGCGCGCCCGGTTTTTGGAGAAGCTCATGACCCTGCTCAAATTCAGCGATGTGTCCCTTGCTTTCGGCTCTATGCCGTTGTTGGACAAGGTGTCCTGGCAGATCGCCCGTGGAGAGCGGGTGTGCATCATCGGCCGCAATGGCACTGGCAAGTCCAGCATGATGAAGCTCGTCAAGGGCGACCAGAAGCCTGATGACGGTTCTGTTTGGCGTGCACCCGGCCTCAAAATTGGCGAATTGCCGCAAGAATTGCCGGTAGCCGACGAGCGGACTGTGTTCGACGTGGTGGCCGAAGGCCTGGACGGTGTCGGCGAGCTGCTCGCGCAGTATCACCACCTCAGCCAGAACATCGTCACCGACGCCGACCTGGACAAACTGATGCACGTCCAGCACGACCTCGAAGCCCGTGACGGCTGGCGTTTGCAGCAATTAGTCGACAGCACCTTGAGCCGTCTGCAGTTGCCGGCCGACAAGACCCTCGCCGAGTTGTCCGGCGGCTGGCGTCGTCGCGTCCTGTTGGCTCAGGCTCTGGTTTCCGAACCCGATCTGCTGCTGCTCGATGAACCGACTAACCACCTGGACATCGGAGCAATTGCCTGGCTCGAAGAAGCGCTGAAGGATTTCCAGGGCGCCGTGCTGTTCATCACGCACGACCGTTCATTCCTGCAGAACCTTGCCACCCGCATTCTCGAACTGGATCGCGGTGGCCTGATTGACTGGAACGGCGACTACGCCAGCTTCCTCGTTCACAAAGAAGCCTCTCTGGCGGCTGAAGATACGGCCAACGCGCTGTTCGACAAAAAACTGGCCCAGGAAGAAGTCTGGATCCGCCAGGGCATCAAGGCTCGTCGCACCCGTAACGAAGGCCGCGTGCGCGCCCTCAAAGCCCTGCGCAACGAGCGTAGCGAGCGTCGTGAGCGCAGCGGCAAGGCCAATATTCAGCTGGACACCGCTGACAAGTCCGGCAAGCAGGTAATGGTCCTCGACAACGTGAGCTTCGCTCACCCGGGCGGCCCGTTCCTGATCAAGGATTTCTCGATGGTCCTGCAGCGCGGCGACCGTATCGGTCTGCTCGGCGCCAACGGTACCGGCAAGACAACCTTGCTGAAACTGATGCTCAACGGGCTCCAGCCAACCAGCGGCACAGTGGAAGAGGGGACGCGTATCGACGTGGCCTACTTCGACCAGTTGCGTCATCAGCTGGACCTGGAAAAAACCGTAATCGACAACGTCGCAGAAGGTCGCGACTTCATCGATATCGATGGTCAGAGCCGTCACGTGCTGAGCTACCTCGGCGACTTCCTGTTCAGCCCGCAGCGTGCCCGCACGCCGGTCAAGGCGCTGTCCGGTGGTGAGCGCGCCCGTCTGTTGTTGGCCAAACTGTTCAGCAAGCCAGCGAACCTGTTAGTCCTCGATGAACCGACCAACGACCTCGACGTCGAAACCCTCGAGTTGCTTGAAGAGGTCTTGCTGACCTTCAACGGTACCGTGCTGATGGTCAGTCACGACCGGGCATTCCTCGACAACGTGGTCACCAGCACCCTGGTCTTCGAAGGTGAAGGCAAGGTTCGCGAATACGTCGGTGGTTATCAGGACTGGCTGCGTCAGGGCGGCTCGCCGCGCCTGCTGGGCGTGACCGAGAGCAAGTCTGGCAAAGCCGACCTGACCTCCGCGGTCGTGACAGCCGAAGCTGCGCCCGTTGCTGCGGTAGAAGCGCCGGTGGCGAAGAAGAAGCTCAGCTACAAGTTGCAGCGTGAGCTGGAAATGTTGCCGGCTCAGATCGAAGCCATGGAACAGCAGATCGCTACCGTTGAGGCGCAAATGGCCGATGCCGGTTTCTATCAGCGTCCTGCTGCCGAGACCGCTGCAGTGATCGCCCAGTTGGAGCAGTTGCAGGCTGAGCACGATGTAATGGTCGAGCGCTGGGCCGAGCTGGATGCCTGATTGATCCTGCTATAAAAAAGCCCGGCGTTCAGTGATGAGCGCCGGGCTTTTCGTAGGAGTCGTTTAGCTTCTGAGCAGGCGCACCGCGAGCACATCGCATGGCGCACCGTGCAGCACGTCATTGGCGGTCGAACCCAGCAGCAATGCCAGGCCATGTCGGCCATGGCTACCCACTACGATCAGGTCGCAGGTTTGTTCCTTGGCCAGGTGGTGGATCTCCTGGCGTGGCTGGCCGTAGGTCAGGTGGCTGTATTCTTTGGAAAGCACCGGATACTTCACGATCAGTCGATCCAGGCGTTCCTTGGCCTGATCAAACTGCTGTTGTTGCAGTTGTGACAGGTCCATGGGGACGTCGCCGCCAAAGGCCATGGCCATCGGCTCGACAATATGCACCAGGGACAATTTCGCGCCGTTGCTCAGCGACAGTTCGCGAGCGCGGTGGATGACAGGATCGCACTCTTCGGTTAGATCTACAGCGACCAGAATGTGGGTGTAGGGCATGAGGTGCTCCTCCTGAGGATTGCAATATTGGTAAGTATGGCTGGTTTCAAGCGCATTGGTTTCAAAGTGATTCAATGCGCTCATCAAAAATCGGGAGTACACATATGACGGTCTGGATAGTGGTGTCAATCCTGCTGGTGGTTCTGAGTCCGCTGGCATGGTTGCGGCCGTCACGCCACCAGAGCGGTCGCATGTCCCTGCGCATGGAGGCGCGACGCATCGGATTGGCGATGCAGCTGGCGCCCCAGGAGTGGCCGCACTGGCTGAGCCAGGAGCCGCCGAGCCCTTGCGCGCAGTACCATCGGCCGCGGCGTGGCAATCAGCCGGCGTGCTGGAGTTACTGGCAAAAAGCACCCGGTGTATGGGTCAATCAGTGGCAGGAGGTCTGCGAGGATCGAGCGCTGCTTAATCATTTCGAAAAATTACCAGCTAACGTTTACAAAATCGAAGCGGACAAGCAGATGATCACTTTGTATTGGGGTGAAAAGGGCGAAGCGACGGTTTTGCAGGATATTGATGCGCTGCTGAAAGCGCTGGCATAAATCGCGGAAATTTCGCGCCGCAATGGCGCGAAACGTCCGGCAGGCAGGCAATAAAAAGCCCGGCATAATCATCGGGCTGGAGTTGGCCAGGCAGGCCGGTAATTCGGTGTGGAGCTGATCTTACGCTGGGCACTCGCCAAAAGCGTTGATGTTTATTCCTCAAGGTCCCGCCGGCGTAGCTTGTTAAACAAAGGCTGCAGCGAATTAGGGCGACTTTTCTAACTATTGATCCTATGAATAGCCTCACATGCAGCGGCGTGTTGCAGGTCTTCGCGGTACGGAAATGACCGGAAAGTCGCTTTTCAACCAGTATTTTGGGCGATTGACAATTGTCGGAAATTCCGTGAAGGTGACATACCCAAATCAAACGGGCGTATGAATTGAGCGTTTGTATTACAGACCGCTCCTACAGAATCCCGACTATCGCGTTGGCGGGTGTGCCGGGTGGATTGGCGTTAGCATCGACGATAAACGTCTCTGCCGAGCCATTCGCCTGCGTCCGACGTGTACTGTTCAGCTTCCATATCGTGGAGATCAGTTGATGATTTACGAAGGTAAAGCCATCACGGTTAAGGCTCTTGAAAGTGGCATCGTCGAATTGAAATTCGACCTCAAGGGTGAGTCCGTCAACAAGTTCAACCGTCTAACCCTGAACGAACTGCGTCAGGCCGTAGACACTATCAAGGCAGATGCTTCGATCAAGGGTGTGATCGTCAGCAGTGGCAAGGACGTGTTCATCGTCGGCGCCGACATCACCGAATTTGTCGAAAACTTCAAGCTGCCTGATGCAGAGCTTGTTGCTGGCAATCTGGAAGCCAACAAGATTTTCAGCGATTTCGAAGACCTCAATGTCCCGACTGTCGCCGCGATCAACGGCATCGCCCTGGGTGGCGGTCTGGAAATGTGCCTGGCGGCGGACTACCGCGTCATGTCCACCAAGGCCAAGATCGGTCTGCCGGAAGTCAAACTGGGCATCTACCCGGGCTTTGGCGGTACCGTGCGCCTGCCGCGGATCATCGGTGCCGATAACGCCATCGAGTGGATTGCCGCCGGCAAGGAAAACCGCCCTGAAGATGCGCTGAGAGTCGGCGCAGTCGACGCCGTGGTCGCCCCAGAGAAATTGCACGAAGCGGCGCTGAACCTGGTCAAGGGCGCCATCTCCGGCGAATTTGACTACAAGGCCAAGCGTCAGCCGAAACTGGAAAAGCTCAAGCTCAACGCCATCGAACAAATGATGTCGTTCGAAACTGCCAAGGGTTTCGTGGCAGGGCAGGCTGGCCCGAACTACCCGGCGCCGGTTGAAGCGATCAAGACCATCCAGAAAGCGGCGAACTTCGGTCGCGACAAGGCGCTGGAAGTCGAAGCCGCCGGCTTCGTCAAACTGGCCAAGACCCCTGCCGCGCAGAGCTTGATCGGTCTGTTCCTGAACGATCAGGAACTGAAGAAAAAGGCCAAGGCCTACGACGAAATCGCCAAAGACGTGAAGCAGGCTGCCGTATTGGGCGCCGGCATCATGGGGGGCGGCATCGCTTATCAGTCGGCTTCCAAAGGGACGCCGATCCTGATGAAGGACATCAACGAGCACGGCATCGAGCAAGGTCTGGCGGAAGCCGCCAAACTGCTGGTAGGCCGCGTTGATAAAGGTCGCATGACCCCGGCGAAAATGGCTGAAGTGCTTAACGGCATTCGTCCGACCCTGTCCTACGGTGATTTCGGTCACGTCGACCTGGTGGTTGAAGCTGTCGTCGAGAACCCTAAGGTCAAGCAAGCCGTTCTGGCCGAAGTCGAAGACAAGGTCAAAGAGGACACCATCCTCGCGTCCAACACCTCGACCATTTCCATCACCTTGCTGGCGAAAGCCCTCAAGCGTCCGGAAAACTTTGTCGGCATGCACTTCTTCAACCCGGTGCACATGATGCCGTTGGTAGAAGTGATCCGTGGCGAGAAGTCCAGCGAGCTGGCCGTTGCCACCACCGTTGCCTACGCCAAGAAAATGGGCAAGAACCCGATCGTCGTGAACGATTGCCCGGGCTTCCTGGTCAACCGCGTGCTGTTCCCGTACTTCGGCGGTTTCGCCAAACTGGTCAGCGCCGGTGTGGACTTTGTCCGTATCGACAAGGTCATGGAAAAATTCGGCTGGCCAATGGGCCCGGCCTACCTGATGGACGTGGTCGGCATCGACACCGGTCACCACGGTCGTGACGTGATGGCTGAAGGCTTCCCTGATCGCATGAAAGACGACCGTCGTTCGGCTATCGACGTGCTCTACGAAGCCAAGCGCCTGGGCCAGAAGAACGGCAAGGGCTTCTACGCCTACGAGACCGACAAGCGCGGCAAGCAGAAGAAAGTCGCCGACCCGTCGGTGCTGGAAGTGCTCAAGCCGATCGTTTACGAGCAGCGCGAAGTCACGGACGAAGACATCATCAACTGGATGATGATCCCGCTGTGCCTGGAAACCGTGCGCTGCCTGGAAGACGGCATTGTCGAAACCGCTGCCGAAGCCGACATGGGTCTGGTCTACGGTATTGGTTTCCCTCCATTCCGTGGCGGTGCGCTGCGCTACATCGATTCGATCGGTGTTGCAGAGTTCGTTGCCCTGGCTGACCAGTACTCTGATTTGGGCGCGCTGTACCACCCGACCGCGAAGCTGCGTGAAATGGCCAAAACCGGCCAACGGTTCTTCGGTTAAGCGTCCAAACACTTGAGCGAGAGTGAAATTTTATGAGCTTGAATCCAAGAGACGTCGTGATTGTCGACTTCGGTCGTACTCCGATGGGCCGCTCCAAGGGCGGCATGCACCGCAACACCCGCGCCGAAGACATGTCAGCGCACCTGATCAGCAAATTGCTGGAACGCAACGTCAAGGTTGATCCGAACGAAGTCGAAGACGTCATCTGGGGCTGTGTGAACCAGACCCTGGAGCAGGGCTGGAACATCGCTCGCATGGCGTCCCTGATGACTCAGATCCCGCACACCGCTGCCGGTCAGACTGTCAGCCGCCTGTGTGGCTCGTCGATGAGCGCATTGCACACTGCCGCGCAAGCGATCATGACTGGCAACGGTGACGTGTTCGTGGTGGGCGGCGTCGAGCATATGGGCCATGTGAGCATGATGCACGGTGTCGATCCGAACCCGCATATGTCGCTGTACGCGGCGAAAGCCTCGGGCATGATGGGCTTGACCGCTGAAATGCTGGGTAAAATGCACGGCATCACTCGTGAACAACAGGACGCTTTTGGCGTGCGCTCCCACCAGCTCGCTCATAAAGCGACGCTGGAGGGCAAGTTCAAAGACGAAATCATCCCGATGCAGGGCTACGACGAGAACGGTTTCCTGAAACTGTTCGACTACGACGAAACCATTCGTCCGGAAACTACCCTGGAAAGCCTGGCGGCTCTCAAGCCTGCTTTCAACCCTAAGGGCGGCACCGTGACAGCCGGTACTTCGTCGCAGATCACCGACGGTGCTTCGTGCATGATCGTGATGTCGGCACAGCGTGCACAGGACCTGGGCATCCAGCCTTTGGCGGTGATTCGTTCGATGGCGGTAGCAGGTGTGGACCCGGCAATCATGGGCTATGGTCCAGTACCGTCTACACAGAAAGCACTGAAGCGCGCAGGTCTTGGCATTAACGATATCGACTTCTTCGAGCTCAACGAAGCTTTCGCCGCACAGGCCCTGCCAGTGCTGAAAGATTTGAAAGTACTCGACAAGATGAACGAGAAGGTTAACCTGCACGGCGGCGCGATCGCCTTGGGTCACCCGTTCGGTTGCTCCGGTGCGCGTATCTCCGGCACCCTGCTGAACGTGATGAAGCAAAATGGCGGTACCTTCGGGGTAGCTACCATGTGCATTGGTCTCGGCCAAGGCATCTCCACCGTCTTCGAACGCGTTTAAGCGTTTCGTTGAAGGAAGCCGGGGCCAAGTGCCCCGGTTTTTGTTTTTCTGATTTTATTTTTTTATTTTGAAAAGATTTGAGTGAGGGCCAAAGCATGCCGATACAACCTGGGCTCTACCAACATTACAAAGGTCCGCAGTACCGCGTGTTCAGCGTTGCACGGCATTCTGAAACCGAAGAAGAAGTGGTCTTCTACCAAGCCCTGTATGGCGATTACGGCTTTTGGGTGCGTCCCTTGAGCATGTTCCTGGAGTCGGTCGAGGTTGACGGTGAACAGGTGCCACGCTTTGCTTTGGTGCAAGCCGAACCGAGCCTTTTTTCGAAGCCATAAGCTGAGTGCGCGCAAAACCCTGCGCTTGACCTCACCTTGTAGCCACTATATATAGCGGTGCCGCGTCAGGCGCCAACCGCCTTTCACTTCTAGAATTCAGGAATTTTCTGATCCATGGGCAAATCGCTGGTCATTGTGGAATCCCCGGCTAAGGCCAAGACCATCAACAAGTATCTGGGTAACCAATACGTGGTGAAGTCGAGTATCGGCCATATCCGAGACCTGCCCACCAGCGGTTCGGCTAGCGCCAGCAAAGAGCCAGCCGCCAAGCGCGGCAAGGCCGCCGCGGGTGAGGGTCCGGTGCTCACGCCGAAAGAGAAGGCGCGCAAGCAGCTGGTCTCGCGCATGGGTGTCGATCCCGATCATGGCTGGAAAGCCAAGTACGAGATCCTCCCGGGCAAGGAAAAGGTCATCGAAGAGCTGCGCCGGCTCGCCAAAGATGCTGACACCATCTATCTCGCAACCGACTTGGATCGCGAGGGGGAAGCCATTGCCTGGCACCTGCGCGAAGCCATAGGTGGTGATGACAGCCGCTACAAGCGCGTGGTGTTCAACGAAATCACCAAGAAGGCGATTCAGGAAGCCTTCTCGAAGCCGGGCGAGCTGGATATCGATCGTGTAAACGCCCAGCAGGCGCGTCGTTTCCTCGACCGTGTGGTGGGTTACATGGTTTCGCCACTGCTGTGGGCCAAAGTGGCCCGTGGCTTGTCCGCTGGTCGCGTGCAATCGGTTGCCGTGAAGTTGGTGGTCGAGCGTGAGCGCGAAATCCGCGCGTTCAACCCGGAAGAATACTGGGAAGTTCACGCCGACCTCGGCACCGCCAAGGGCGCAACCGTGCGCTTTGACGTGGCTCGCGAGAAAGGCGAAGCCTTCAAGCCGCTCAACGAAGCCCAAGCGATGGCCGCGCTGGAGAAGCTCAAGGCTTCCAGCTACAGCATCGTCAAGCGCGAAGACAAACCGACCAGCAGCAAGCCGTCGGCGCCTTTCATCACGTCCACTCTGCAACAGGCTGCGAGTAACCGCCTCGGCTTCGGCGTGAAGAAAACCATGATGATGGCCCAGCGTCTGTACGAAGCCGGCTACATCACTTACATGCGTACAGACTCCACCAACCTCTCGGTTGATGCGGTGACGATGGCGCGTACTTATATTGAAGGCGAATTCGGCAAAAAGTACCTGCCGGAAAACCCGAACGTCTACAGCAGCAAAGAAGGCGCACAAGAGGCTCACGAAGCGATTCGTCCTTCCGACGCCAATACCGAGCCGAGCAAACTGTCGGGCATGGAGCGTGACGCAGAGCGGCTTTACGAGCTGATCTGGCGCCAGTTCCTCGCTTGCCAGATGCTGCCGGCCCAATACCTGTCGACCACGGTGACCGTGGGTGCCGGTGATTTCGAGCTGCGTGCCAAGGGCCGCATCCTGAAGTTCGACGGTTACACCCGCGTCATGCCGCAAATCGCCAAGCCTGGTGATGACGACGTGCTGCCGGACATGGCTCAGGGCGATGCGATGAAGCTGATCAAGCTTGATCCGACCCAGCACTTCACCAAGCCGCCGGCGCGTTACTCGGAAGCCAGCCTGGTTAAAGAAATGGAAAAACGCGGCATCGGTCGTCCTTCGACCTACGCAGCGATTATTTCGACCATCCAGGACCGTGGCTACGTGGCGCTGCACAACCGTCGTTTCTACTCGGAAAAGATGGGCGACATCGTTACCGAGCGTTTGGCCGAGAGCTTCTCCAACCTCATGGACTACGGCTTCACCGCCGGCATGGAAGAGAACCTCGATGACGTGGCCCAAGGCGAACGCGACTGGAAAAGCGTGCTCGACGAGTTCTATGGCGACTTCAAGAAGAAACTCGAAGTAGCCGAAAGCGCCGAAGGCGGCATGCGCGCCAACCAGCCGGTGATGACTGACATTCCGTGCGTGTTGTGCGGTCGTCCGATGCAGATTCGTACCGCATCGACCGGCGTGTTCCTCGGCTGCTCGGGCTACAGCCTGCCGCCAAAAGAACGCTGCAAGGCCACCGTCAACCTGGTGCCGGGCGACGAAATCGCGGCGGACGACGAGGGTGAATCGGAGTCGCTGGTGCTGCGTGGCAAGCACCGCTGCCCGATCTGCAGCACAGCGATGGACGCTTACCTGCTGGATGAGAAGCGCAAGCTGCACATCTGCGGTAACAACCCGGATTGCTCAGGTTACGAAATCGAAGAGGGCACTTATCGCATCAAAGGCTATGAAGGTCCGAGCCTGGAATGCGACAAGTGCGGCAGCGAGATGCAGCTCAAGACCGGCCGTTTCGGCAAGTTCTTCGGTTGCACCAATGCGACGTGCAAGAACACCCGCAAACTGCTGAAAAGCGGTGATGCAGCGCCGCCGAAGATGGATCCGGTGAAGATGCCTGAGCTGAAATGCGAGAAGGTCAACGACACCTACATCCTGCGCGACGGAGCTTCCGGCTTGTTCCTGGCGGCCAGCCAATTCCCGAAAAACCGCGAGACGCGTGCTCCGCTGGTCATGGAAATTGTGCCGCACAAGGATGAGATCGATCCGAAGTATCACTTCCTCTGTGATGCACCGAAGAAAGATCCGGACGGCCTCCCCGCTGTGATCCGTTACAGCCGCAAGACCAAAGAGCAGTACGTGCAGACTGAGGTCGACGGTAAGCCGACTGGCTGGAAGGCGTACTACGACGGCGGCAAGTGGAAGGTTGAAGACAAGCGTCCATCAGCCAAGGCTTAAAAGGCGCTGTACAAAAGGCCGCATGACAACCCTCGGGTTTTCATGCGGCCTTTTGTTTTGTGCTTGCGGTGTACTTGGGTGATCCATGACACTGTCTGACCTGCGTGAAGCAATTATTTCGTTGTGGAGGCTGCCGTCATGGCCCACGAACTCTATACCCGTACCAACCAGAAGATTTACTTCGCCGGCCTGTCGCTGGAAGCGCTCGCCACTGCAGAAGAGGGGCGTGCGATGAACTCGCTGGCGCTGATTCAGGCCGGACGCCAATCGGCGTTATTTCACTTGTACGGTGCGTTGCTGGGGCTGTGCCATGAAATCGCCGGTTTCTATCGCTTGCCTCAGGCCAATGCACCTCGGGCCGAGTTGCTGCTGACTCGCGAAGTACTGGAAGCCATCGCGATTCCAGAACTGGCCGAGATGGTCGAGTTGGCACAAAATTCTGAAACCTGGCTGGCCAAACTGCTCGCGGCTCATGCTGCGCTGTTTCAGCCGCCACGGGCGCCGCACAAGCCTAAGGGTGACGTGACGCAACCGCTGATCCTGGCCGTTAACCTGGATGAAGAAGAGGCTTCGCAAGAGCTGAGCCGGGAAGAGCTGGAGAGTTGGCGTCAGAACCTCAAAGGCCTGGCGATTCGCTTTCGCGAAGGGTTGAACGAATGCTGAAGGATCGAGCGGAATAACGGATGGCCCTGTGGGTTGTTCGCTCAGGGATGAGAGCTGTCGGAAATTTCTCTTTGTAGTGGCATCTGGTCAAGATCCCGAGCGGAGCCTGGCCGATGCCTATATAATCCCCGCCTTTCGTGGAGAACAGACCTTTATGCCAACGTCCTTTCTAGAAATTGTCGAGTTACCAGACGGCCGTATCGAGCTGCGCAGGGCCGAGGACGAGGGTTCTCTGGTTACTTTGGATTTCTCCGAGGATGCCAAAGCGTTCCTGCAAGGCCAGCACGTTGAGGTCGCGAAGGCGATGCTGAGTGTCGGCGTTCAGATGGCCGGGCGCCTGGTTGAAGGCGAATTCAATACAGATGAGGGATCACGGGTTCTTCATTGATACCGCTCGTCGTTTTTTTGCTGGTATTGCTACAGGTCGGCTTCTCTATCCTTGGAGAAGCCCTGCGCTATTCAAAGCGCATATTGTTTGTCAGTTAGCCCAATCGAATATTCAGACTTTGTGCGTCCCCGATCCGGGCGGCGCTGATCAACTGTTGCCGTGAAGTTGTGCTCAATGGGTTGAGCCAACTGACCACCGTGTGGCTGCGGCCCAGGCGCAAGGCCTCGCAGGTCAACTGCTGTGCGCTCTGAGCGCCACGTGGTTGCAGCAGCAGGATGCGTTCGCGGTTAAGGCCGGCGTCCCGCAACCAGGTCTGGGTGAGGCTGGCGGGCGGGGCGATCAGCGTCAACCAGCGCGCGTCCAGTTCCTGGCTCAGTTCCCTGAGGATCGGCGCAAGAAGGTTCAGGCAGTTCCCGGCTGCACCACGCAGCGACAGCTCACTGAAGACTTCGGGCTCGGCGCTCCAGGGTGACTCGACCACGTCTTTCAGGATCGGCGCCAACGGCTGCACCATGAAAGCCTCGAACAGCGGCAGTTGGGCTTGCTGTGATGTGTGTGGGAACTGCATAAAGCCTCCTTTAGCGGCGAATGACGCCGACACTCAAGCCTTCGATCACCAGTTCCTGATCTTTCAGGTTCACTTCGATAGGGGCGAATTCAGGGTTTTCCGCAATCAACCAGACCTTGCTGCCATCGCGCTTGAAGCGCTTGACGGTCACTTCGTCGCCGATCCTCGCCACTACGATCTGGCCGTTGCGGGCTTCACGGGTGGTGTGCACTGCCAGCAGGTCACCGTCGAAAATGCCCACGTCCTTCATGCTCATGCCATGAACCCGCAGCAGATAATCGGCGCGAGGATGGAAGAACGACGGGTTGATGTTGCAGGACTCTTCGATGTGTTGCTGGGCTAGGATCGGAGCACCGGCAGCCACTCGGCCAATAATTGGCAGGGTGGACTCGTCGGCTTTGGCTTCGAAGCCGGGAATGCGAATGCCACGGGAAGCGCCGGGCGTCATCTCGATCGCACCCTTGCGAGCCAGCGCCTTGAGGTGTTCTTCCGCAGCGTTGGGTGACTTGAAACCCAGTTCCTGAGCGATTTCCGCACGGGTGGGCGGGTAGCCGTTGTCTTCGAGGCAACGTTTGATGAAGGCCAGAATCTCTGCTTGGCGTGGCGTCAGCTTTAGCATATTGATCGCTCTGTCTTTTTATACAGTGACTGGGATTATATACAGTGAAACAGTATTGGCAATGCCCCTTTTTTTGCCGACCGCCAGACGGTCGATCAGCCTGCTGATTCACGCTTGGAAGTTGTATGGTTAAATAGCTGACCGACCATTCCCAAAACGAACGGGCAGGCTTGACATTGCACAGGCTGAAACGTATGTTTCAAACAAGTGTTTGTCAGGCGGAGTAGCCATGGCCCAGTCGGAAACCGTTGAACGCATTCTTGATGCTGCCGAGCAATTGTTCGCGGAAAAAGGTTTCGCTGAAACCTCATTGCGTCTGATCACCAGCAAGGCCGGTGTCAATCTGGCGGCGGTGAACTATCACTTCGGCTCGAAGAAGGCGCTGATCCAGGCCGTTTTCTCGCGCTTTCTCGGGCCGTTCTGCTTAAGCCTTGATAAAGAGCTGGAGCGGCGTCAGGCCAAGCCAGAGAACAAGCCGACACTTGAAGAACTGCTGGAAATCCTCGTCGAGCAAGCCCTGGTGGTGCAACCACGCAGCGGTAACGATCTGTCGATTTTCATGCGTTTGCTGGGTCTGGCTTTCAGTCAGAGCCAAGGGCACTTGCGGCGTTATCTGGAAGACATGTACGGCAAGGTGTTCCGCCGCTACATGATGTTGGTCAACGAAGCGGCACCGCGTATTCCGCCGATTGAGCTGTTCTGGCGCGTGCACTTCATGCTCGGTGCCGCCGCGTTCAGCATGTCCGGTATCAAAGCCCTGCGCGCAATTGCCGAGACCGACTTTGGCGTCAACACCTCCATCGAGCAGGTCATGCGCCTGATGGTACCGTTCCTGGCTGCCGGCATGCGTGCCGAAACCGGCGTCACCGACACGGCCATGGCCACTGCGCAGTTGCGGCCGCGCAGCAAATCGACCCCGGTTGCCGCCAAGGTTTAACCGCGCACGGGTGGGCGCGGCAGCTGACATCCGCTAAGCTAGCCGCCCATGCCGACTCTCGTTCTGAACCTGTTCCCCATTTATGTCGCCGACCTGCCGGGTACAGCCCGTGGCGGTGAATTCGTGCGAGCCGGGTTTATCGTTATCAAGGAATCTCTATGACTGCTGGCCTGCAAGGCTCGTTGATGGTGGACGTCGCCGGTACCTGGCTGACGGCTGAAGATCGCCAATTATTGCGCCAACCTGAAGTGGGCGGCCTGATCATTTTCGCCCGCAATATCGAACACCCGCGCCAGGTGCGCGAGTTGAGTGCCGCAATCCGCGCCATTCGCCCTGATTTGCTGCTGGCCGTCGACCAGGAGGGTGGCCGGGTTCAGCGTTTGCGTCAGGGCTTTATAAGGCTGCCAGCCATGCGCGCCATCGCTGACAACCCGAATGCCGAATACCTCGCCGAACAGTGCGGCTGGATCATGGCGACTGAAGTGCTGGCCGTCGGCCTCGACCTGAGCTTCGCTCCGGTGCTGGACCTCGATTATCAGCGCAGTGCCGTGGTCGGCACCCGTTCATTCGAAGGTGACCCCGAGCGCGCTGCGTTGCTGGCCGGTGCATTTATTCGTGGCATGAACAGCGCCGGTATGGCCGCCACCGGCAAGCACTTCCCCGGTCACGGTTGGGCCGAAGCGGACTCCCACGTCGCAATCCCTAGTGACGAGCGCAGCCTTGACGAGATCCGCGCCAACGACCTGGTGCCGTTCGCCAAATTGAGCAAACAATTGGCTGCGGTCATGCCGGCCCACGTTATCTATCCGCAAGTCGATTCCCAGCCCGCCGGCTTCTCTCGCCGCTGGTTGCAGGAGGTTCTGCGCGGTGAGCTGCAATTTGACGGCGTCATCTTCAGCGACGACCTGTCCATGGCTGGTGCCCACGTGGTCGGCGATGCTGCCAGCCGTATCGAAGCGGCGCTGACGGCCGGTTGCGACATGGGCCTGGTGTGCAACGATCGCGCGGCCGCCGAACTGGCCCTGAGCGCCGCCCAGCGTCTGAAGGTAAAACCGTCCGAGCGCATCGCGCGGATGCGCGGCCAGTCATACGCCAACATCGAATACCGTCAGAACCCGCGCTGGCTCGCAGCGGTCGGCGCGCTCAAAGAAGCTCAACTGATCGAATAAGGGCTTTTCGATATGACGGTTTACGCGATTATCGGTGGCACCGGCCTGACTCAACTCGAAGGCCTGAGCATTCGTCAGTCATTGGCGGTGGACACCCCTTACGGCGCGCCTTCGGCTGAAGTGCAGATCGGCGAGTACGCCGGCAAAGAAGTGCTGTTCCTTGCGCGCCACGGTCATCCTCACCGTTTTCCGCCGCATCAGGTGAACTACCGCGCCAACCTCTGGGCGCTGAAGCAGGCCGGTGCCGAAGCGATTCTCGCGGTCAACGCCGTGGGCGGGATTCATGCCGCGATGGGCACCGGACATTTCTGCGTCCCGCATCAGTTGATCGACTACACCAGCGGTCGCGAACACACTTATTTCGCCGATAATCTCGAACAGGTCACCCACATCGATTTCAGCTATCCCTACAGCGAAGCCCTGCGTCAGCAGCTGATCGCGGCATTGGCGGCTGAAGGCGTTGGTTTTAGCAGTCAAGGCGTGTACGCCTGCACCCAGGGGCCACGTCTGGAAACCGCAGCGGAAATTGCGAAACTGGAGCGCGACGGATGCGACATCGTCGGCATGACCGGGATGCCTGAAGCGGCATTGGCTCGCGAGCTGGAACTGGATTACGCCTGTCTGGCGTTGGTGGTGAATCCGGCAGCGGGCAAGTCCACGTCGGTGATCACCATGGCCGAGATCGAGCAAGCGTTGCATGACGGGATGGGCAAGGTGAAGTCGACGTTGGCGCGAGTGCTGAAAAGCTGAGTTGGGTACCGGTAAACTTCAGTCACTTTAAGAAGCGTTGATTTTATGCTGACAATTATTGAGCAGCTTCATGAACTGCCGTGGACGGAGGCGTTCAGTCGTCGCTCTCTGGATAAGGCTTGCGGATACGCGCAGGACAACAGGGTGCAGATCCGCAAAGTCGAGGACACTTTCATCTTCGCGACGTGCAACGGCTCCCAAGGAAACGTCTACGAGCAAATCATTGAGCTTATCCAGGTTGTCGGTGAGTTTGAGCTGGCCTGCAGCTGCTCTTGTCCTGTGGTGGTCAATTGCAAGCACTGCGCAACCGTGCTTTACAGCTTGCAAGAACTCCCCGGGGACTCATTCAAAAGTGACGCTCCGGCCAAGCTGAATCTTGAGTTAGAGCGCTGGCTCGATGGTATTCCCCTTGAGACCGAAAATCGCGATGGGGTTGCTCAGAGTGCCGGCACGTGCTGGGTATACAAACTCAAAGCGGCGGCTTCCGGCCTCAATGGCGGGGCGACCACGCACCAGAAGAAACGGTTCTTGCACTGGAGCCCTTGTACTACCTGGACCGCGAGCGGATGGAGATCGGACTGCTGCAAGGCGAGTTGGACGAGAAACTGGCTTGCCATTTGTCATTGGCGCCTGAGATTCCGGCGCGCCAGGCCATGCAGTTCAGTCATCGCATCAGTGCTGTGACTCGCGTTGTGCCCCCTCCGCATGCACTGATCGAGCGGATAGTCGATGACATCGAACCCCAAGCCTTTCTGACGCTTGCCAGTACCAACCGTTTCAGACACTGGAAGTATGAGCCCGAGCACCGCGCCGCGTTGGCGTTTACCTACAACGGCCATGTGGCGGCGGACAAGAAATCCGCGGAACTACTGATTCTGTCCGGCACCGAAACCCAACGCACTCAACGCAAACCCGCGGCTGAAAAAGCCTTACGCCTGGCCTTGCAAAAACAAGGTTTCAAAAAAGCTACCCGTAAAAGTGATGCGTTGCCCGATAGCGCGGGTGAAATGTTTGGTATGCCGGATGACTCGGCGTGGATTGCCTTCGTGCAATCCGGAGTGCCCGTGCTCAGAGAGGCTAATTGGCAGATCAGCATAACCGACGGCTTTCATTTCAATTTTCAGCCCGTGGATGAATGGTATGCCGACGTCGAGGAGTCTCCGGGGCGCGAATGGTTCGATCTGCAGGTGGGCATCGTGGTCAATGGCGAGCGACACAGTTTGCTGCCGATCCTGCTGCAACTGTTGCGCAGGCAACCGCAGTTGATGGATCCGGGTAACCTGGCCTTGCGCGACGATGACGATCAGGTGCTGATCGATCTCAACAGTGGTCAACTCGGTGCCAAACCTGGCATCAAAGTCGCGCTGTCCCTCGGGCGGATCAAGCCGTTAATGGCTACGCTCAGCGAGTTGTATTTAAACGTGACCAGCGGTGATTCGCTGCGCTTGAGTGGCCCTGATGCGGCGCGCTTAAGTGCGCTTGAAGGCCTGCCATTAGTGTGGCAGGGCGGCGAGCGCTTGCGCGGTTTCGCAAAACGCTTGCGTGAATCGACTCAGCAAAACGTTGCTGCTCCGCAAGGCCTCAACGCCACACTACGGCCTTATCAGCTTGAAGGCCTGAACTGGATGCAAACCCTTCGTGAGCTGGAGGTCGGCGGTATCCTCGGCGACGACATGGGCTTGGGCAAGACCCCGCAAACCCTGGCTCATCTGCTGTTGGAAAAGCAGTCGGGTCGACTCGATCGGCCGGCGCTCGCGGTGATGCCGACCAGCCTGATTCCCAATTGGCTAGACGAAGCGGCACGCTTCACGCCGCAATTGAAAGTCCTGGCACTGCATGGCGCCACTCGGCAAAAGGACTTCATCAACCTTGCCGAATACGATCTGGTGCTGACCACCTATGCGTTGCTGCCGCGTGATCTTGAAGTTTTGCAACCACAGGTCTGGAGCGTGCTGATTCTCGATGAAGCGCAAAACATCAAAAATCCGCTCAGCTAGGCCGCTCAAGCTGCCCGGGATCTGGAAGCTCGGCAGCGTTTGTGCTTGTCCGGCACGCCGTTGGAAAATCACCTTGGCGAGTTGTGGTCACTGTTTCACTTCTTGTTGCCCGGCTGGCTTGGCGACAGTAAAACCTTCAATCGTGACTACCGTACCCCGATCGAGAAGCACGGCAATATCGAACGGATGCAGCACCTGACGGCTCGAATAAAACCCTTTCTGCTGCGTCGCAAGAAAGAACAGGTCGCCACCGAGTTGCCGCCTAAATCCGAGATTGTGCATTGGGTCGAACTCAGCGATGGGCAGCGGGATGTCTATGAAACCGTGCGTGTGGCGATGGACAAGAAGGTGCGTGACGAAATTGCCCGAAGCGGGCGTTGCGCTTAGCCAGATCATTATTCTCGATGCCTTGCTCAAGCTGCGTCAGGTGTGCTGCGATCTGCGGCTGATCAAAATGCCCCTGACGGCGAAAGCACTTCGTGCGGGCAGCGGCAAGTTGATCGGCCTGATGGAGATGCTTGAAGAGTTGCTCAGCGAAGGCGGCAAGATTTTGCTGTTTTCGCAGTTCACGTCGATGCTTGCATTGATTGAGGAAGAACTGCAGCGTCGAGGGATCGGTTATTCATTGTTGACGGGTGAAACGACGGATCGGCGCACGCCGGTCAAAGACTTTCAAGGCGGCAAGGTGCCGTTGTTCCTGATCAGCCTCAAGGCAGGCGGGACAGGACTGAACCTGACAGCGGCGGACACGGTGATCCACTTCGATCCTTGGTGGAATCCTGCCGTTGAAAACCAGGCGACGGACCGTGCTTATCGTATCGGTCAGGATAAGCCGGTGTTCGTCTACAAGATGATTGCGCGCGGCACGGTGGAAGAAAAAATACAGGCGCTGCAGCAAGAGAAGGCGGCGTTGGCCGGGGCGGTGCTTGAGGGTGGGACGTCGGGTGGATGGAAGCTTGAGCAGAGTGATATTGAGGCGCTGTTTGCGCCATTGCCAGATGTGAAATCCTGATAAAGGGTTACTTCAGTCAGTCCGAGTTGAACCCTTCGCGGGCAAGCCTCGCTCCTACGCGTTTTGAGTTGATCGCGACATTTGTGGTCAATACAAAACTGTAGGAGCGAGGCTTGCCCGCGATAGCGATCTTACAGTCGCCGCTATTTTTCGAGTTTCTCCGGCAGCGGCGCAAACAACGCTTCAATATCATCACTCTGCAACTTCCAGTCCCCGGTCTTGCGCCCATCCAGCACGCCGGCCGCCAAGTCGGATTTTTCCTTCTGCAGATGCTGAATCTTCTCTTCCACCGTGCCTCTGGCAATCAGCTTGTAGACGAACACCGGCTTCTCCTGACCAATGCGATACGCCCGATCAGTCGCCTGGTTTTCCGTCGCCGGATTCCACCACGGATCGTAATGAATCACCGTGTCGGCTTCGGTCAGGTTCAGGCCAACGCCACCTGCCTTCAGGCTGATCAGAAAGATCTGACGCTTGCCGCTTTGGAAGTCTTTTACCGGGGCGCGCCGGTCGCGGGTCTGCCCGGTCAGCAGGGCATAATCGACTCCGCGTTTTTTCAGCTCATCTTCAATCAACGACAGCATTGAAGTGAACTGCGAGAACAGCAGAATCCGCCGACCCTCATCGAACAATTCCTCTAGCATTTCCATCAGGCTGTCGAGCTTGCCGGACGTGCTGCCGCGAGTGGGCAGGGCGGCGTCATTGACCAGGCGCAAATCGCAGCACACCTGACGCAGTTTGAGCAGCGCCTCAAGAATGATGATCTGGCTGCGCGCCACGCCCTTGCGGGTGATCTCGTCGCGGACTTTCTTGTCCATGGCCAAGCGCATGGTTTCGTACACGTCGCGCTGGGCTTCGTTGAGCTCGACCCAATGGATGATTTCGGTTTTCGGCGGCAGCTCGGTCGCCACCTGTTCCTTGGTTCGACGCAGCAGGAACGGTTTGATCCGGCCATTGAGGTGCTGGAGTCGTACTTCGCTGGCGCGCTTTTCAATCGGCACACGGTAATCGCGGTTGAAGCTTTTCACGTCACCCAGCCAGCCGGGCAGCAGGAAGTGAAACAGCGACCACAGCTCGCCCAAGTGGTTTTCCAGCGGTGTGCCGCTCAGGCACAGGCGCTGACGAGCATTCAACTCGCGGGCAGCCTGGGCGGCCTTGCTGTTGGGGTTCTTGATGTATTGCGCCTCATCCAGAACCAACACGTGCAATGGCTGCGCCGCCAGACGTTCGACGTCCTTGGGCAGCAACGCATAGGTGGTCAGGATCAGGTCGTAATCGGTCAGGTTGTCGAAATGCTTTTTGCGACTGGCACCGTACAGCGCCAACACTTTGAGTTGCGGTGTGAAATGCGCCGCTTCGTCGAGCCAGTTAGGAATCAAGCTAGTGGGCATCACCACCATGCACGGCCGATCGAGGCGTCCAGCGTTCTTCTCACTGAGAATGTGCGCCAGGGTCTGTAGGGTTTTGCCCAGTCCCATGTCGTCCGCGAGGATCCCGCCAACTTCCAGTTGCCGCAACGACTGCATCCAGCTCAGGCCTTCCAGCTGATACGGGCGCAAGGTCGCGTTCAAGCCTTCCGGTGCGGTCGTGGTGAAGTCCTTGATGTCCCGCAGCCGCTGGGCAAAGGTGCGAATTTGCTCGCCACCCTCCCAGAGCAACGGCAGGTCTTCCAGCGGATTCAATCGCGTGGCATCGGCCTTGCTCAGGCGCAGCGTCGTTTCGCCGGGCCCTTGCAGGTAGAACTCGCCGAGGGTCGCCAGCACCGGTTTCAATCGACCGAAGGGCAGGGCGACTTGCAGCGGGCCGTACTCTGAGTTTGGGCGGTTGGGGATGTTCACCAGGATCAACTCATCGTCGCGACGTCGTGCGAGGCGTTCCGGGTTGAGGATCTCGGAGTGGGAGCGCATCAGGTTCAACAGGATCGGCAGCAGACTCAACCGTTCGCCGTTGACGATGATTCCCAGTTCCAGATCGAACCAGTCACGCTCCGGCGCTTGTTCGACAGTGGCGTACCAATCATCCACGGCAGTCAAGTCGAAACCGAAGTCTTCGTCGATCTGCAGCTCCCAGCCCTGAGTGCGCAACTTCGGCAGTTCATTGAGGGTGAAGGTCAGCCAGGCGCTGTCGTTGACCATCTCGAAGAGCTCGCCAGCGCTTTCCGGCAAGGCCTTGCTTTGCCGGGTGGCAATTTTGAAGCCGAGGATTCGCAGCTGCTCCCTGTAGGTCTGTTCGACTTCCGGGTGGCGTTTTATCCGTAACGTTTGCGTCTCCTGACGAATCAGGATGTCGGCGTTCTTCTGCCCGGAAACGTATTCATCCAGATAGCTGAATGACAACGCCGCGCGATGCTGAATATAACGCTGCATCTTGCCATTGCGCGGTTCGAAGGCGCTGAACTCGATGCTCGCCAGCCACAAGCGCGGCACCGGTTGCACGTTATCCACCAGCACCTGCGGCGGCGCTTTCGGGCTCCGGTTTTCCAACACCGCCTGAAGTTTTTCCAGTAGCTCCGCGTCTTGCGCCGCAGCGGGGTAGGCGAGGGTTTCCTGCACTTTCAGTAGCACCGCCGCGCAGTGTTTGCAGTTGCTGTGGACCGGGCAGGTGCAAGTGGCGTCAATCATCAGCAAGGTGGCTTTGGCTGACTCGCGCAAGCGAATGGTCTGACGGTAAACGTTACCGCCAGAGCCTTCGCAGGCGGCGATGATCGTGGCATCGCCGGCCTCGACGATCCTGACACGGTTCTCCAGCGCGTAGCGGCGGCCACGCTCCAGGCTCTGTTCCTTGAATCGGCTGACCCAGGAAGGGGCCAGGGGTTTGCTCAGGGTCGCAGGCATAAGGACTTCAATCAGTCCGGAATTTCATCGGGGACTGGCCGAGGCGCAGGGGCGGTCAAGGACGTGATCTTGATCAGCAAGCCGAGGTGGCCGTTGTCGAGGAAGTTCAGCTGGCCGTTCTTGGTGTGGCTTTCCTGCTTCAGGCGTTCGCTGGCGGTGACCATGCCGTTGGCGTCGATCTGGTTGACCCAGAAGTCGGCGTCGACGTCGGTGAACCGTCCCAGTGTCAGGTTCAGCGTGCCCTCGATCGGGAATTGGCCGAACTGTTCTTTGCCCTCGCTGATCGCGACTTTGCTGGTCTCTTCACCGAGAGTCTGTTGCCAGGCCTTGTGCAGCAACACCGTGTATTCATTGCTGGCGGTGAGTTTTTCCACTTCGCCATTGAGGCTCGGCGTGCGCAGGCTGTCGGGGCTGATGGGCTGCGCTCCGGCCGCCCAGTCTTCCGGTGCGGCGCGGCTGACGATGGCGGGCACGGCGTTTTGGCGGACCAGAATCATTTCAATCTGATACAGGTCATCGGCAAATGCCGTAGGGGCGACCAAGGTTATCAACAAGGTCAGTGAGCGAAACAGGCGCATGCGGCGTCCTTCAAGCAGTTTTCGGAATGAGGTGCTCAAACAGCGCCTCTACAGTATTAAAGCGCTCTTCCGAGCGTTCCATCGGCACCTGGAATTTAAACATCGTGGCGCCTTCGAATTTGTAACGTTTGGGCTGGCTCTGGATCAGCTTGATCAGCGTCAGCGGGTCAACCGGGGTTTGCGCCGCGAACTCGATTCGACCCCCTTGCGGGCCGCCGTCGACTTTCTTGATGCCCAGTAGCTCGGCCTGCAATTTCAGTGCGGTGATGCGCATCAGGTTCTTGGTCGGCTCCGGCAACAGGCCGAAACGATCGATCATCTCCACTTGCAGGTCCTTGAGGCCTTCCTCATCGGTGGCCGAGGCGATGCGTTTGTAGAGAATCAGTCGAGCATGTACGTCTGGCAGGTAGTCCTCGGGAATCAACGCCGGTACTCGCAGATTGACTTCCGGGCCGCCACCCAGCGGTTGATCGAGATTAGGTTGTTCGCCCTTGCGGATCGACTTCACCGCGCGCTCGAGCATTTCCATGTACAGCGTGAAACCGACGGCCTGGATTTGCCCGCTCTGCCCGTCGCCGAGCAATTCGCCGGCGCCACGGATTTCCAGGTCGTTGGTGGCGAGCACGAAGCCCGCGCCAAGGTCCTGTGTATTGGCGATCGCTTCCAGACGTTTTTCCGCATCGGGAGTGATCTGCTGACGCGGCGGCGTCAGTAAATAAGCGTATGCCTGGTGGTGACTGCGACCGACTCGGCCGCGCAACTGGTGCAGCTGCGCCAGGCCGAACTTGTCAGCGCGCTCGATGATGATGGTGTTGGCGCTCGGCACGTCGATGCCGGTCTCGATGATGGTCGAGGCGATCAGCACGTTGAAGCGCTTGTGGTAGAAGTCGCTCATCACCTGTTCGAGATCGCGTTCGCGCATCTGCCCGTGGCCAATGCCGATCCGCGCCTCCGGCACCAGTTCGGCGAGGTCGGCGGCGCATTTCTCGATGGTCTTCACATCGTTGTGCAGGTAATAGACCTGACCGCCACGCAACAGCTCACGAAGCAAGGCCTCTTTGACCGTGCTCTTGTTCTGCTCCATGACGAACGTCCGTACCGACAGGCGACGGGCCGGTGGCGTGGCGATGATCGACAAGTCGCGCATGCCCGAAACCGCCATGTTCAGCGTGCGCGGAATCGGCGTGGCGGTCAGGGTGAGGATGTCGACTTCACTGCGCAGGGCCTTGAGCTGTTCCTTCTGACGGACACCGAAACGGTGCTCTTCGTCGATGATCACCAACCCCAGGTTTTTGATTTTTACGTCGTCTTGCAGCAGCTTGTGCGTGCCGATGACGATGTCGATCTTGCCTTCGGCCAGATCCGCGACCGCAGCATTTATTTCTTTGGTCGACTTGAATCGGCTCATCACTTCCACGCTCACCGGCCAATCGGCGAAGCGGTCGCGAAAGCTGTTGTAGTGCTGCTGCGCGAGCAGGGTGGTCGGCACCAGAATCGCCACCTGACGACCGCCGTGTACCGCAATAAACGCTGCACGCATCGCCACTTCGGTCTTGCCGAAACCGACGTCGCCGCAGACCAGGCGGTCCATCGGTTTCGGCGCGAGCATGTCGGTGCGCACCGCTTCGATGGTGGTTTGCTGGTCCGGAGTTTCTTCGAACGGGAAACCGGCGCTGAAGGTTGCGTAATCGGCTTTCGGGTCGGCGAACGCATAACCTTCGCGAGCGGCGCGGCGGGCATAGATGTCGAGCAGCTCGACGGCGACGTCGCGCACTTGTTCGGCGGCTTTGCGTTTGGCTTTCTGCCAGGTCTCGGAGCCGAGACGGTGCAGTGGGGCCAGGGCATCGTCGCTGCCGGTGTAACGAGCGATCAGGTGCAGGTTGGCCACCGGCACGTAAAGCTTGGCGTTTTCGGCGTATTCAAGGGTCAGGAATTCGGCGGCCTGATCGTCGATTTCCAGAATCGTCAGCCCGAGGTAACGCCCGACCCCATGATCGATGTGCACCACCGGCGCGCCTTCGCGCAGCTCGGTGAGGTTCTTGATCACGGCATCGTTGTTGGCGTCGGCGCGTTTCTCGCGGCGACGGCGCTGCATCACGCGCTGGCCGAACAACGGGCTTTCGGCGACCAGGGCCAGCGCCGGGTTGTCGAGCACCAGACCTTCGTCGAGCGGCGCGATGGTGATCGCCAAGCGCTCCTTGCTCGCGACGAAGTCCGGCCAGCTGTCGACGGTTTTCGGTCGCAGCTTCAGGCGTTCCAGCAATTCCAGTAGCACTTCACGACGGCCCGCGGACTCGGCGGTAAACAGCACGCGACCGGGGAACTCGTCGAGGAAACCCGCCAGCGCCGCCAACGGTTGAGTCGCCTTGGCTTCGATGGCCAGGTTCGGCAGCTCCCGGGCGGGGAAGCGCTCGCGGCCGACGCCGGTTTCAACGTCTTGTTGACTGGCGACCACGCGCGGCCAGTTCTTCAGTCGAGCGAAGCAATCTTCCACCGGCAGGAACAACTCGACTGGCGGTAGTAAAGGACGGGCCGGATCGACGCGGCGCTCTTCATAACGATTGCGTACGTCGTTCCAGAAGTTTTCCGCCGCCTGCTCGATGCCCGGCAAGGAAAACACTTGCGTGTCCTGCGGCAGGTAATCGAACAGCGTGGAGGTTTCATCGAAGAACAGCGGCAGGTAGTACTCGATACCGGCCGGTGTGATCCCACTGCTCAAATCCTGAAAGATCGGGCAGCGACGAAAATCCACATCGAAACGCTCACGGAAGCGCGCCTTGAAGCGGGTGACAGCGTCTTTCTGCAGTGGGAACTCGCGAGCTGGCAGGAGGCGAACCGTTTCCACTTTGTCGATGGAGCGCTGGTTTTCCGGATCGAATGTGCGAAGGGTCTCGATTTCGTCGTCGAACAGGTCGATGCGGAAAGGTAATTTGCTGCCCATCGGGAACAGATCGATCAGCGAGCCGCGTACGGTAAATTCGCCGTGCTCGTAGACGGTATCGACGTAGCGATAGCCGCTGGCCTCAAGCCGGGTGCGCATTTGCTCGACATCGAGCTTCTGGCCGATGTCCAGCACCAGGCTGCTGCCGAGCAGGAATTTGGTCGGCGCCAGGCGATGCAGGGCCGTGGTGATCGGCACGACCAAAACGCCATGACTCAGCTCCGGCAATCGATACAGCGCGGAAATTCGCTGGGAAATAATGTCCTGGTGCGGCGAAAACAGATCGTAGGGCAGGGTTTCCCAGTCCGGGAAATGCAGCACCGGCAAATCCGGGGCGAAGAAGCTCAGCTCCTGTTCCAGCCGTTCGGCACTTTGGCTGTCGGCGGTCAGTAGCAGGGTAAAGCGCTTGGCCGCGCTGGCGGCCTCGGCGATGGCCAGGCTCAGGGCGGCACCGGGCAGATTGCCCCAGTGCTGTTTACCTGCCGCGGCAGGGAGAAGCGGTAGACGCAGAACGGGCACGGAAGGTTGAGCTCCAAGCGTTGCGACAAAGTCGGTAATTGTAGCGGTCTCAGGTGCCGGCTGTCAGTTGCAGATATGTCTATTACGCGGGTTGGGCGAAATGTAGTGGTAAAGACAAAATCCGGCCGTTTTTTAGTGAAAACTACCGATTATGTAGTGGCAAAACGAACAGGTGTTACGGATGGTTACGGATAAGGCAGCGCTGCCCCCAAAAAATTGACGGCGCTGGAGGCCCCGGTTTTAATGGGCTTTAGCGGTGTGTGGTTTTTTTGAAGAGGATTTTGTTACTGGCCGCGCGACAGGCGCGCATTGCTACGGGAGGCACTCGGCGGCATAATGTAGCCCCTTTTTTCTGCCCCTACATGTGGAAGGTTCCCGTGACTCAGAAGCCCGACCAGTGTCTTGGTGAATGGATCGACCGTGAAGCACTCGCAGAAGCGATGATTCCGCTTATCGGTCAGCTCTACCGCAACAACAGCGTGGTGAGCTCGATCTATGGCCGCAGCCTGATCAATCGTTCAGTCATTGCGATTCTCAAAGCCCACCGCTTTGCCCGCCATCGCCAGTCCGACGACAGCGAACTGTCCGTCCACGAAACATTTCCGCTGATCAAGGCCATGAGCGAGCTCAAGCTCGGCGCCGCTTCGGTAGACTTGGGCAAGCTTGCAGTCAAGTTCAAGGCCGAAGGCAATGGCCGCACTGCCGAGCAGTTCGTCCGTGAGGAAATGGCTGACGTCGTTGGTCAGCAAAACATTTCCGCCCGCAAAGGCACCGACGTTGTTCTGTACGGCTTCGGTCGTATCGGCCGTTTGCTGGCGCGCATCCTGATCGAGAAAACCGGTGGTGGCGACGGCCTGCGCCTGCGTGCCATCGTCGTCCGCAAGGGCGCCGAGAACGACCTGGTGAAACGTGCCAGCCTGCTGCGTCGCGACTCGGTTCATGGTCCGTTCGATGGCACCATCACCATTGATGAAGCCAACAACACCATCACCGCCAACGGCAACCTGATCCAGGTTATCTACGCGAAAAACCCGACCGAAGTCGACTACACCCAGTACGGTATCAAAGACGCGCTGCTGGTGGACAACACCGGTGTGTGGCGTGACGCCGAGGGCCTGGGCCAGCACTTGGCTTGCCCTGGTATCGATCGCGTTGTTCTGACCGCGCCGGGTAAAGGCAAGCTGAAGAACATTGTTCACGGCATCAACCATGGTGAAATCACCGCTGATGACAAGATCGTTTCTGCCGCTTCTTGCACCACCAACGCCATCGTGCCGGTGCTGAAAGCGGTTAACGACAAGTTCGGCATCATCAATGGACACGTCGAAACCGTTCACTCGTACACCAACGACCAGAACCTGATCGACAACTTCCATAAAGGCGATCGCCGTGGCCGTAGCGCCGCGTTGAACATGGTGATCACCGAGACAGGTGCTGCCACCGCTGCTGCCAAGGCACTGCCTGAACTGGCCGGCAAGCTGACCGGTAACGCGATCCGCGTTCCGACGCCAAACGTGTCGATGGCCATTCTCAACCTGAACCTTGAGAAAGCCGCCTCCCGTGAAGAGATGAACGAGTACCTGCGCTACATGGCGCTGCACTCCGATCTGCATAAGCAAATCGACTACGTCAATTCGCAGGAAGTGGTTTCCACCGACTTCGTTGGCTCGCGCCACGCAGGCGTGGTGGATGCTGAAGCAACCATCACCCAAGACAACCGCGTTGTTCTGTACGTTTGGTACGACAACGAATTCGGTTACAGCTGCCAGGTGGTTCGCGTGATGGAAGACATGGCCGGTGTAAACCCGCCAGCATTCCCGCGCTAAGCATTAGCTGCACATGAAAACGCCCCGACTTTGGTCGTAATGCTGTTCACTTAAGCATTTGAGTCCAAGCCGAGGTTCACCGAAAATCCGAT